>CAWKAP010000013.1:0-26699 GCA_963847675.1 uncultured beta proteobacterium | reverse complement strand
GTACTTCGCCGTCGGTCAGTTCGCCCGCATTCACCGTTGTTGACTGGGCTGTTCCATGGCCGCTGTGCTGTGACAAGGCTGGCGCAGTGACTGCACTCAAAGCAACAGCCAATAGTGCGAAGAGTTTCCTCATGGTCATCCGTTCCTAAATAGTGGGTCCTGATCTTTGCTCTGCCTCGGCGGCGTGCGATGGCAGCGCGATCACGCGGCCGCCAGGCTGAACGAGCAGCGCATCATACGTATCGACTTGGCCGCCGCACGAGGTTGGGTTCCCAGGGGCGCGCCGATCGGCAGGACAGCCAGCCCGTCCCCGATTGCGGCGCTGAAACCGCCGGCCGCAGCGAGGCCGAAGCCGTTGATCTGGCGCAAGCAACCGCAAGAAGTGGCGGTTAGCATGCGCGTGAATCGGAGGTAAGAAGCTTCCTGTTGGACATGAAACTTAAGCGTATCCGCTGGCTGATCGTGTTTTTCCTGGCGATGTTCACGGTGAACGGCATCGCGGCGGCGGCGCGTGCCTGCACGCTGAGCCAGGTGAGACACGAACACAGCGCGCTCCTGCTGCAGCAAGCCGCAGCGGACGCTTCATGTCCCGAGGCCGCCGCCACAGTGTGTGCGACGCACTGTGTGCAGGAGGCCAAGAGCGCAGAGCAAAAGGCGCCGGTGGATTCTCCGCCCGCCGTCATCGCGCCGCCGCTGGTGCTCACCTACGCGGCCTTCCCCCCCATGCAGAGTCCTCTGCATGGCGTCTCGTCAGACCTCATCGTCGGCCCATCGCTGACGATCCTGTTCGGCAATCTTCGAAATTGATCTGTTGAGCGCGTAGCGCGACGCCGTGGTATCGGCGCCGCCGCTGCCGCACGCCTGCTGCCGGGCGCAGCGGGCGACAACGGATATCCCACTGCATCGGAAGTCCCGATGCGGATCGAAGTCCGACCAAGTGAGAGGTTCACATGAAAGCGTTGATGAATTGCAGACCGCTACGCCAACTGGCGCTGCTGACACTGGCCTCCGTGCCCGTGATGGCGAGTGCCGTGGAAATGCACCGGCTGCATGTCTACAAGACGTTGTCCTGCGGCTGCTGTGCTCTGTGGGTCGAGCACATGAATGCCAGCGGATTCAGCGTCGAGGTCCACGATGTCCGCGACGTGATGCCCTATCGGGAGCGGTTTGGAGTTCCGGACGCGGCGATGTCCTGCCACACGGCGCTGATCGCCGGCTACGTCGTCGAGGGCCATGTTCCCGCCGCCGACGTCAAGCGACTGTTGGGCGAAAAGCCCGGCGCGGTTGGCATCGCCGTACCGGGCATGGTGCAAGGCTCGCCGGGGATGGAGCAGGGAAAAGCGCGCGAACCGTACGACGTCGTGCTTTTCGGCAATGGCCGCCTGCAGCGCGTGTTTGCGAAGCACTGAGTGCGGCCGCGGAACTCAGTCAACGAAGCAACGACCCGGTCCGAAGACCCGTTGCGCCGTTCCGAAACTTGATCACCATTGAAAGGAACCGAAATGACCAAGCACAGTGCAGTCGCTTCCCGACCCTTCGTCATCCCGAAATACATGGTCGGTGCCGGCATCGCCGCCTTGATCGTAGGTGCGGCCATCATCGTCGCCAAACCCGACCCAGCTGCCAGCAGCCCGGCGCCGCGCGTCGAGGCGCAGGGTCCCCGAATGCTGACGGCCAACGAGATGAACTTCGATTTCGGCACCATCTCGATGGCCGCCGGCAACGTCTCGCACCGCTACTGGATCCGCAACACCGGCGATCAGCCGATCACGGTGCGCAAGATGTACACGTCGTGCATGTGCACGACGGCGACACTGATCAAGGGCGGCAGGAAATCGGCGACGGTCGGCATGCCGGGCCACGGCTTCATGCCGACGCTGAACGAAACGCTCGCGCCGAACGAGGCGGCGATGGTCGAGGTGGTGTTCGATCCAGCCGCGCACGGCCCGGCCGGCATCGGCCGCACCGAAAGGCTGGTCACGATCCGGAGCGATCGCGAACAGCCGCTCGAACTCGCCTTTGTCGTCAACGTGACGCCCTGATGCCATGACGCGAAAACTTACTCTCCTCGTCTCGTTCGGCCTGCTGCTGGTCGGGCTGGTGATCGTGCTGAAGGCCGGCAACCTCGGCACGCAGGCGTTGTGGGACCTCAGCGGCGGCGGCACCTGGCTGCTGCCGCTGGTCGGCACCGCGGCGCTGATCGACAGCATCAATCCCTGCGCGTTCTCGATCCTGCTGGTGACGATCGCCTTCTTGCTGAGCATCGGCAAGCTGCGCTCGAGCGTGCTGGGCATCGGTGCGGCCTACATCTTCGGCATCTTCCTCGTCTACCTGCTGATCGGGCTGGGGCTGCTGCAGACGCTGCACATCTTCGACACGCCGCATTTCATGGCCAAGGTCGGGGCGTCGCTGCTGATCGCGCTCGGGCTGATCAACCTCGCCAACGAGATCTTCCCGTCGTTCCCGGTCAAGCTGGCGATCCCGCACGCGGCGCACGGCAAGATGGCCACGCTGATGGAAAAGTCCTCGGTGCCCACTGCGGTCCTGCTCGGCGGCCTGGTCGGCTTGTGCGAATTCCCGTGCACCGGCGGCCCGTACCTGATGGTCGTTGGACTGCTGCACGATCACCTGACCTACTACTCCGGCGTCGCCTACCTGCTGCTGTACAACCTGCTGTTCGTGCTGCCGCTGGTGATCATCCTGCTGATCGCCAGCGACAAGGCGCTGCTCGGCAAGGTGCAGCAATGGCAGGCAAGCCGCAAGAAGTCGATGCGCTTCGGTGGCGGCCTGGCGATGGTCGGGCTGGGCACGGCGATCTTCTTCTTCTGATGAACGCCATCGCGCCCGCCTTGCTCTCGATCTGGCTGCTTGCTGCCCTGGCATGGGTCGCGCGGCGGACACTTCGCGTGTCCGTCTGCCCGATCTGTGTCGGCGTGGCTGGCACCTGGCTGTGGATGCTGGCCGGCCGGAGCCTCGGCATCGCCGTGGATACGACGATGCTGCCATTGCTGCTCGCCGGCTCGGTCGTCGGCATCGCTTACCAGCTCGACCGTTTTGTCCCGGACGGCCGGTCGGCGGCGTTGTTCAAGAGCGTGGTGATTCCGCTTGGCCTGGCGGCCGCCTACGCGCTCGAGCAGTCGCTTTGGGGCCTGCTGGCGGCGATGGTCGCGGCACTGCTGGTCGTGGCCGCCGCTTTCTTCCGTTCCACAGGGCAGAACGCACCGGAGAGCGAAGCCGTCGAGGAACTCAAGAAGCAAATGAAGCAGTGTTGCTGAGCGCTGGCAGCGCGGCCGTCGGAGGCCGGCGTTCGCGTTGCCGCTCGCGAGGACAGAGGAAATGAATGAACAAGCACTGACCGACACTCCGCGTGCACCGGCGGGTGGCGTTCGCTGGTCGCGCTACGTGCCGCTGGCCGTGTTCGCGGTGCTGGCGGTGTTCTTCGCCATCGGGTTGACGATGAATCCGCGCATCATCCCGTCGCCACTGATCGGCAAGGCGGTTCCCGAGTTCGACCTGCCGGCGGTCAAGGGACGCACGCTCGGCCTGTCAGCGGGCAACCTGCGTGGCGAGGTGTCGATCGTCAACGTCTTCGCCTCCTGGTGCCTGGCCTGCCGCGACGAACACCCGCTGCTGATGCAGCTGGCCGCCAGCGGCGTCGTGCCGATCCACGGCCTGAATTACAAGGACAAGCCTGACGACGCTGCCAAATGGCTCGACGATCTCGGCGACCCGTACACGCGCACCGGTGCCGACATTGCCGGGCAGGTCGGCATCGAGTGGGGCGTGTACGGCGTGCCGGAGACCTTCGTCATCGATCGCGACGGGCACATCGCCTACAAGCACATCGGGCCAGTGACGCCGCAGGCACTGAACGAAACGCTGCTGCCGCTGATCCGCAAGCTGCAGCAGGGCGCGTCATGACGTGCACGGCGCAGCTGCGGCAGGCACTGCTGCCGCTGAAGTTTCAGGCGCGGTCGACCGGGCTTCCCGCGTGAGCGATCTTTCGACGCTGGCGCTGGCCACGGCCTTCGGCGCCGGGATCGTTTCGTTCCTGTCGCCCTGCGTGCTGCCGCTGGTGCCCGGCTATATCTCCTATGTGGCCGGCGATGCGCTGGTCCATCGAATCGAGTCCGAAGGCCGGGCGCGAAGGCTGGCCACGCTGGGGTTGAGCGTCTGCTTCGTCGCCGGCTTCTCGACCGTCTTCGTCGTGCTGGGCGCCGGCGCCACGGCGCTCGGACAGTTCGTGCTGCGTTACAAGAACGAGGCGAACGTCATCGGCGGCACGATCGTGCTGCTGTTCGGCTTGTTCATGGTCGGCGCGGTCAGGATGCCGTGGCTGCAGCGCGACCTGCGCGTGCACGCCGAGATCAGGGGCGCGCGCCCGCTGGGCGCGTACCTGATCGGGCTGGCCTTTGCTTTCGGCTGGACGCCGTGCATCGGCCCGGTGCTCGGCGCGATCCTGACCGTCAGCGCGGTGACGGCGACGGTGTCCAGCGGCATTGCCCTGCTCGGCGCCTATTCGCTCGGCCTCGGCGTGCCGTTCCTGCTGACCGCCGCGTTCACCGGCGCCTTGCTGAAACGGCTGAAATCACTTCGGCGAACGGGACGATGGCTGCAGATCGGAGCCGGAGCCGGCATGGTCGTCATGGGGCTGGCGATGATCACCGGACTGCTGACCAAGATGGCTTGGTGGTTGCTCGAGACTTTCCCCGCGTTCTCCGCCATTGGCTGAGGCAGTCACCGCGCCGTCGCCGGGTGCGCCTCAGGCGCGCTCGCGCGCGGCGAAGAAGTTGTACAGCGGCACCCACACCAGCGCGAAGTACCAGCCGTACAGATAGCTTTCGGCGATGCCGACCAGGAAGCTCTTCCACGACAGCGCGTCGAGTCCGGGCAGCCACTGACGCCAGAACTCGAACATCGCGTATTGAGGCAAGGCGAGATCGAACAGTACACAGACGGTGAAGGTGGCGACAAGAAAGAGGCTTGTCGTGTTGCCCAGGGCAAGCAGCGAAATGCGGCGGTTCATGGGTCCTCCTTGGTCGGCGGCGCGCAAAATCCCTGCGCCGGCACGCCGAGTGCCGAATTGAACTTGCTCGAAAGGTTCTGGAAAGCGATCAGCGCCGTGAGTTCGACGATTTCGGTCTCGCCGAACGCCTGCTTCAGTCGCGCGAGCAACGCTTCGTCGACGCCGCGACACGTGTCGGTCATCGCCTCGGCGTAGACCAGCGCCGTTTTTTCACGCTCGTCGAAAAGCGGCGAGCGCTCGAAGTCAGCGAGCGCCGCCAGCCGCTCGTGCGCTACCTCGCGCTCGAGCGCGGTGGCCGAGTTCAGGTCGACGCAGAACTCGCAGCCGTTGATCTGCGATACGCGCACCTGCAGCAGCGCGCGCAGGCCCGGCGTCGATCGGCGAGGTACGGCGATCGAGCGAGCGATACAGCAGCGTCAGCGCCAGCAGCGAACGCGGCAGGCGGCTCCACAGCAGGGTCGGTGCAAGTACGCGCCCGTACCTGCGCCGCTGCGCGGCCAGGATCAGGCGCACGTACCAGGGATTGCGGTGCCTGCCCGCCGCGGCGCGGGGGCCGGCGATGCCGACCCTGACCGGAACCCTCGCGATCGATGGAACTGCGCCCGTCATGCCGTTGTTCTGGAGAGGCCGGCTCGTGCCGATGCGTCGATGGCCGGGCACACTTTCCTGACTTTCAGCACCAGGCCCTCGGCGCCGATGACTTCGACCACGTCGCCGACCTGCAACGCGCCCGGCTCGGCCTCGGCGGACCACAACTCGCTGGCCACCCAGACCGACGCCTTTCGCCCATCGACGCTGCGAACGGCTCCTGTCGCGTGCATCAGCGCCCCGATGCCGGTGACGACCGGCGCGCGTATCGCCTGCAGCACCAGCCAGTAGACGCCCATGCTGAGGCCTATAACGGCCGCGTACAGTCCGCCTGCCTCGCCGGCCGGCAGCAGCCAGAACAGCGGCAGCGCGACGATCGGCAGCAGCAGGATCAGATGGCACATGGGCGGCCCCGTCGTCAGCCTCGTTGCCGTGGCGTCAGCGCAGTTGCGGGCATCGCGCCGGCCTGCTTAATTCAGTTGCCAGCGAAAGCGCCGGGGCGCAGGTTCGCCCGGCCGCTGGATGTGCAGTTCGAGCGCCGCCGGCAGCGGCCTGATCGGCGCAAACGTAAGCACGCCCTTGCGGTGGTGGCCACCGGGCGGCATGCCGTCCCAGCCTAGCGCGGCGTACTGCTTGCCCGCATCGTCGATCAGCAGCGATGCGCGCACCAGATCGTCGGACAGGTCCTGGCTGTGCGTGTCGAGGCGAATCTCGAAAGTCCAGGCCTTGGCGTCGATGGCCACGTCGGCCGGCCGGGCGCGGACGGTCACCCCGCTTTCCTGCGTCGAGATGGCAGCGAGTTCCCGGGCATTGGTGGCGGTCGACAGGATCGCGACCGACGCGGCGACGACGATTCCGATGAGCTTCATGTGGCGGCGAGGCATCTGGCGTGCTCCTTGGTGGCGGCGGCGACTTTGCTGCCGATGTAGACGATGCCGGCGGCGCTGAAGGCGATGCCGACCCAGAAGAGTTCGATCTGGTACTGCGCGACCAACGCGGCCAGTCCGGTGGCGCCGAGGATCGGCAGCAGGTTGACCAGGTAGTGCGTGCAGCAGGACACCATCGCGGCGGTGGACGCCGTGCCCGAGGCGGCCACGACCTTGCCGTGCGCGCGCGCGCCGCTGACCAGATGACGCAGGTGGAAATACAACGCGATCTGCACGCCGAAGCCGCCGGCCAGCGCGACGATGAAGGGCCAGAACTGCGCGAACTGCTCGCGCGTGAACTGCCAGTCCGACACCAGCGTCAGCAGGCCGAAGTAAACGGCGAGCAGCGCCAGCGAAGCGATGACTCCGGCGAGGACGGCTCTGAGGGTTGAGTGCATTGATGAGGGTCTCCAATCACTGATCGATGTGTCCGCGGGTGGGCGGACGCGTGGTGATTCGGGCGCGGCGCCGTGCGGCAGATGTGTTGCCGACACAGCAGGGCGCGAGGCCGCGGGCGCGGCCCTTCGATCAGAGTCGCAGATTGAGGAACAGCAGGGTCGTCGGCACGCGATTGCCCGGCGCAATGTCACTGAAGCGCCGTGCCACCGGTTGCGACGGCCACGGCCGCGCGGAAACAAGCGCCGAGGGCGGGCCGAGCACGGCAAGCAGGCTGCCTGCATCGACGGCAGGCGCCTGGTCCGGCGCCACCGAATCGCCGAGGCAGTCGGCATCGTCCGGACCCGGATTCGGCGCGCTGACCTGCGCCATCGCGCCGTCCGGGTGCGCGGTGGGAACGCACAGGTCGGCCGCCGCAGCGACCTGCGCGAACACGAGCAGGCCGGCCACGCAGCGCCAGAACAGGCGCCATGCTTTGGTCAAGGGTCTGCCGAAGTGCTGCTGGGTCATAGGCGAAAATCTACGGACGATTCAATTGGATTGCGTGTCCGTCGCCCTGTCGGCCTGCGCAACGTGTCGAGCGGTTGCGCGGCGACGCTGGCCGCGCTCCTCGATGGGACCACCGATCCTTCGGTAAGTTCTTCTCCTGCATCGCCATGGTCGACTATTCGCGCACCCAATTGAGCCGCAGCGCATTGCCGATCACCGACACCGAACTGAGGCTCATCGCCAGCGCGGCGATCAGCGGCGACAGCAACAGGCCGAAGGCCGGGTACAGCACGCCGGCGGCGATCGGCACGCCGAGGCGCGTTGTAGACGAAGGCGAAGCCGAGGTTCTGCCACATGTTGCGCACGGTCGGCTGCGACAGCGCGCGGGCACGCGCGATGCCGCGCAGATCGCCCTTGACCAGCGTCACGCTGCGCGCTGTTCATCGCCACGTCGGTGCCGGTGCCCATGGCGATGCCGACGTCGGCCTTGGCCAGCGCCGGCGCATCGTTGATGCCGTCGCCGGCCATCGCCACCACGCGGCCCTTGGACTGCAGCCGCGCGACCAGGTCGACCTTGTCCTTCGGCTTGACCTCGCCGATGACTTCGTCGATGCCCAGACGCTTGGCCGCACTGCGCGGGCGGTGGTCCAGCCGTCGCCGGTGGCCATCACCACCTTGACGCCTTCGTCGCGCAGTGCCGCCAGTGCCTCGCGGCGTGCGTTTCCTTGATCGGATCGGACACCGCGAGCAGGCCAGCCAGTTTCCCATCGACGGCCAGGTGCATCACGCTGGCGCCCTGGCCGCGCAGTTCCTCGGCCTGCGACTGCAGCGCTGTCCAGCCGACGTTCAGCTGCGTCCATCAGCGCGGTGTTGCCGAGTGCAATCGACTGGCCTTCGACCTTGCCGCGCACGCCGATGCCGGCCGTCGGATTCGAACGATTCTGGCTCGACGAGCTTCAGTTCGCGCTTGCGCGCCTCGCGACGATCGCCTGCGGCCAGCGGATGTTCGCTGCCCTGGTCAAGGCTGGCGGCGATGCGCAGCACGTCCTCATCGTTCCAGCCGTTGGCGGCAACCACGCGGTCGAAGGCGGGCTTGCCTTCGGTCAGCGTGCCGGTCTTGTCGACGATCAGCGTGTCGATGCGTGCGCAGGTCCTCGATCGCCGCGGCGTCGCGGAACAGCACGCCGCGCGTGGCGGCCCGTGCCGGTGGCGACCATGATCGACATCGGCGTGGCCAGCCCCAGCGCACACGGGCAGGCGATGATCAGCACCGCCACCGCGTTGATCAGTCCGTAGACCCAGCGCGGCTCGGGCCCGAAGCATGCCCCAGACGAAGAAGGTCAGTGCGGCGACGCCGATGACCGCCAGCACGAACCAGCCGGCCACCACGTCGGCCAGGCGCTGCATCGGCGCGCGCGAGCGCTGCGCGGCGGCGACCATCTGCACGATCTGCGCCAGCATCGTCTCCGAGCCGACCTTCTCGGCGCGCATCACCAGGCTGCCGGTCGTGTTGATCGTGGCGCCGATCAGCTTGTCGTCTGCGGCGCTTGTCGACCGGCATCGGCTCGCCGGTCAGCATCGATTCGTCGACGCTGCTGTTCGCCGTCGAGCACCACGCCGTCGACCGGCACCTTCTCGCCCGGCCGCACGCGCAGCCGGTCGCCGACGTGCACGTGCGCCAGCGGCACGTCTTCCTCGGTGCCGTCGTCGCGCAGCCGTCGCGCGGTCTTCGGCGCCAGGCCGAGCAGCGCCTTGATCGCCGCCGAGGTCTGCGAGCGGGCGCGCATCTCCAGCATCTGGCCGAGCAGGGTCAGCGAGATGATCACCGCCGCCGCTTCGAAGTACACGCCGACGCGGCCGTTGACGAAGAAGCTCGGCGGGAACCACTGCGGCGCGATGGTCGCCACGACGCTGTAGACGAACGCGGCCGCCATACCCAGCCCGATCAGCGTCCACATGTTCGGGCTGCGGTTGGCCACCGATTGCACACCGCGCACGAAGAATGGCCAGCCGGCCCACAGGATCACCGGCACCGACAGGCGAATTCGAGCCACGGCTGCGCCGCAAGCGGCGGCCAGGCCAGCCGGTGGCCGAACATCGCGATGCACGACGACCACGAGCGTCAGCGGCAGCGTGCTCCAGAAGCGGCGCGTGAAGTCGCGCAGCTCCGGATGTTCATCGTCCTCGAGCGACGGCATCAGCGGTTCGAGCGCCATGCCGCACTTCGGGCAGGTGCCCGGCTGCGGCTGGCGGATCTCCGGATGCATCGGGCAGGTGTAGATCGTGCCGGCGACCTCGCTGCTCGCTGCCGGCGCTGACGGCGAACCCTGCGGCGTCGCCGCCGGTTGCTCGTGTGCAGGGGCGTGCCTGTGCGCGGCGTGGTCGTGGCAATGGGCGTGCGCGTGATCGATCATGGTCGGTGTCCTTTCTGGCGCAGTGTCGTGCTGCCGGTCGTGGCGCCACGATGGCAGCAGTGCTTGGCGCCGCGACATGAACATGTATCGCGGCCGCTGTACGGCCGCCTGTTGTCGCCGCTCAGGCGCCTTGAACGACGACCGGCGAATAGCCGGCCGCCTTGATCGCCTGTCCCGCGGCCTGCGCATCGAGCACGCCGGCGACGCGGACGCGGCGCGCCAGCATGTCGAACTCGACCTCGCTCGTGGCATCGGCCTTGCGCAGCGCCTTGGTGATCGACGAGACGCAGTGGTCGCACATCATGTCTTTGACTTCGAATTCCAGCATCGTGTTCTCCTGGCGCAGGTTGCAGCCGCGGGTTCGGGTGATGCGCGACGCGGTCGCGGCCTGGGCCGCGTGCGCGGGAATCGAGATGTCACGGCCGAGCGTGACCGGAGTCAACTCGACGGGTCACGTCGGCCGGGCGCATCCGGCGGGTGATGTCCGCCGTGGCCGCCTGCCACCGCGGCCTGGTTGAATACCGGCACAGCGATGTGGTTATCGGAACGGTGGACTGCCATGACGCCTCCAAGTGCTCGTCGATCGAGCTCGTCAGGTGCTATCTTCAACCCTGTTGTTAACCACAGAGTCAAGCCCCCGATGCCGGAAATCACGCCAACCGATACGGCGATCAAGGCCTCCCGTCCGCTGACCATCGGCCGCCTCGCGCGCAGCGCCGACGTCGGCGTGGAAACCGTCCGCCACTACATCAAGATGAAGCTGCTCAGCGCGCCGAGGGAGCGGGTCGGCGCCTACCGCGTGTACCCGCCGCAGACGGTGGCGCGGATCCGTTTCATCAAGCGGGCGCAGGAACTCGGCTTCACGCTGAAGGAGATCGCCGGCTTGCTGGCGCTCGAAGACGGGCGCGACCGTGTCGCCGTGCGCAGGATCGCTGGCGCTCGGTTGGCGCAGATCGAGCAGCGGCTGGCCGACCTGCAGTTGATGGCCGGCCATCTGCGCCACCTGCTGCACGAATGCGAGCATGCGCAGGGCCGCATGCGCTGTCCGATCATCGCCGCCATCGCCGGCGGAGCCGAAGGCACGCCGCTCCATCTGCGTTCCTGATCGGGCGCCGGGGATGGCTGCGGCCGCCGTTCCCGTTGATGAGGTTTGCGCTGCGCCGCAGGCGTAGCGGCAGGTCGGGTTCGTCCTCTTTCCTTACTGCGCGCCGACGATGCGCGAGGCCGCCAGCCTGAACGTTCCGGCGTCGTAAAAGAGCAGGCCGCGCACGATCGGCGTCAATCCGTTGGCGACCGACTGCAGATTGACCGTCCTCGTGCCCGGCTGCTGATAGACGATCACGTCGCGAGTGCCGGAAAGGACGGCGAACGCCGAATCCGCGGGCAAAGTCAGCGTAAAGCTTGCCCGGCCGTCGTTGGCGGTGTAGCCGGACACGGTGCCGCGCAGGGCCTGCTGCACGAGTTGCACCTTGCTGGCCGTGAGCGTGCTGCCGCCCATCATGCCGTGCATGCCACCGCCCTGCCGCGCACTGCTGCTGCTGAAAGCCGCGACACGCTGGCCGCTGCGCAGGCTGGCGCTGTCGAACCGCGGCGTGAACGGAAGCGAACCGAGGTCTACGTCGTAGGTCTCGAATTCGAACTGCGTCGTGCTGCCGATCTCAACGGTGGACGTCCCGGCCATGAGAGCCGGGTTCATGCCAAGCCCGGCGCCATCGTGAACGGCCAGCGTGAGTTGCGTCGGCGGACTGCCGGTCAGGTCGGTCACGGTCCCCATCGCCATTGCGCCGGATGCCGCCGTCAGCGAACGAACGCGATGCGCCAGCCACGTTCCGTCGGCCTGCAGGCTGCCGTCGACCGCGACCAGCGCGCCGGCGTGCATTGCGCCGATCCCGCCGACGCCGACGAACTCGGTGCCGGCATGCGTCATCAATGACGGACTGGCGAGGCCCTGCAGCATCGTCATCGTCAACGACGGGCCGGCGATGCTGCCCAGCACGCCGGTCATGTGCCCGAAGCCGCCTGCCTCGGGATCACGGCTGCCTGGCGTCGCCGAACGCCACTGCGCGGTCAGGAATGGCGTCATGCTGACGGCGCTGTTACCGGCGATGCTCACCGAGCGGGTCATGTCCATGTCGACGTTGACGACCATCGGCGCGCTGCCGACGGTCAGGTGCGGCGCGAAATTCACTTGCGCGGTCATCGGCCCCGGCATCGTTCGCTGAAGGATCTGTCCAGTCGCCGGGTCCACGAAGGTCACTGTCGCCGCCGCAAGCGTCATCGATGCGGCCGAGTAAGTGCCCTGCGGCAGGTTGGCCATGGCCAGTGAACGCACCGTGCCCTGCAGGTGCATCAGTTCCATGTTCACGGCGGCGGGCAGCACCGGCACCGTGCCGCCGCTCGCGTTGCGGAAGGTGAACGAGTCGACCGTCACGTTGACCGCCAGCAGCCGGTCCGCGGGGTCGTCGCCGAGGTTGACCTGAACTGTCGTGGTGGCAGGCCGCGGATTTGAATCCGCCACCGAAGAACCGCCGCCGCCGCAGCCGGCGACCAAAAGCGCGCCGACGACAACGGCCATGCTGATCGGAAATTTCATCTCGATCTCCAGGTAGATGTTTCGATGTCCACTCGAACCGGCGGGCGCGCCCGGTATCGACCACGCCCGTCGCTGATCGTTGCTGTCACGGCCCGATATCCCGCTTTTTCTGCTCGTACTCCTCGCGGCCGATCTCGCCGCTTGCGTAGCGCTTGTTCAGCACCTCCAGCGCCGATTCGCCGCGCGCTGCGCTGTCGCGCCCGCGGCCGACCGTCCAGACGAGCCAAATGACGATCGCCACGACGACGATCCACCACAGGCCCATGCCGAACCAGCCGCCGCCCATTCCGAATTCGTACATCATCGCTTTCTCCCTCGCGCGCCGCGGCCGCCTTGCGGCGGCCGGTGCGCTCACTTGCCGTCCGGTCGGACTGCGTTGCGGATGGCGTCAGTTGCGGTCGTAGCCGCGCCGGGAGCGGGCGTAGCGCTTGAACTGCTCGCGCTGTTCCGGCGTCAGCAGCGCCTCGGCCTTCTCAGTCGCATCGAGCGAGTTCTCGAGAATCTGCTGGCGCAAGTCCGTCATGCGCCTGTTGGCGGCGAGGATTGCCGACCGGTCGCGCTTGTCAGATGCCGAGTCGAGGTCGTGCAGATCGTCCATCTGATCGTGCATCTTGCCCATCAGCTCCCAGTTCTTCGTGCGCAGATCACCTTCGATCTTCGCCAACTGGCTGCGCTGATCGTCGGTCAGGTCGAGGCGGTCGATGCCGCCGAGCCCAGCGCCGCCCATCATGCCGGGGCCCATGCCGTAGCCGCCGTAGCCACCCATCATTCCCGGGCCCATGCCGTAGCCGGCATAACCGCCCATCATCCCGGGACCCATGTGATAGCCGCGGTCGTACCCGGGACCGTAGCCCTGGCTGTAACCACCCATCATCCCGCCGAAGCCATGCACCGGCTGAAATGTGCCTTGCGCGTACGCCGTCAGCCCAACGAGGCTCAATGCGGTCGCCGCGACGATTGTCGTGAGTTTCCAGTTCATCGTAATTCCTTTCCCAAAGTGGTCGCCGTCCGTGCGGCAACCGGTTCGATCCGAGTCTGCGCTTGCCGATCAGGTGCGCGTGATGTGGCTCACGCACAGGCCCATGCGCGGCGCCGCAGGCGCGGCGCGGCATCACTCAGGCGAGACAGGTCGGCGGGGGAGAGGGGACGTCGAGCACGATCGAGTCAAACGATGCGTGCTTTGCCGTAGGGGCCGCGTAGACGGCCGGGAACGAGTAGCTCGTGGCCGGGGCGACCGCGATCGTCGCCATGCCGAGGTGCGGGCACGCATGATCGTCGACCATGCCATGCGCTCCACCGTGTGAAACGCTGGCGCACTCGCAGCTGGAGGCATCGGCAATCATTCTGCCGGGATGTTCCTCGTGTGCGGCGAGCGCCACGCTCTGTTCGCATCCCTGGGCGAACATCCCGGTGATCGGGACGATCGCGCCCAGCGCCGACTGCAGCGGGATCAGGATCGCGAACAGGATCGCCAGGAAGCGTTTCATGAGGCTCACCTTATACACCTAAGGGTGTACAAAATTGATCCGGCGCAAAGCCGTGGGTATCGCCGCGCCTCCACTTTGTAACTTTGTTTTGCTCACTGTCATCGAGGTCTTCTCATGATGCAAGGCCTTTCACGCCGGGATCCTTGCCGAAGCACACGCCGTTGGCGGGCGCGCCGCTGCCCTGTGCATTGCCGCTTTCGCCGCCGCAAGCAAGTGGCGACGTCAAGCCCAGTTCTGCGGCGGCAAGAAGAAGTCGTCGTCTCTTGAGCAAGCCAACGCCCTCGATCAGAGGGTCGTCAGGACCGCGCCGACCCGGCCTTACGGTCCGCGACGCTTACTCTCCAGCAGCTAGCAGCGCAACCGGCGCGTGCTGCTGGCCGCTTCGCAGCCGTCGCTGCATCACCAGCGCATAGATCGCCGGGATCACCGCCAGCGTCAGCACGGTCGACGAAACCATGCCGCCGACCATCGGCGCGGCGATGCGGCGCATCACCTCGGATCCGGCGCCGGTACTCCACATGATCGGCAGCAGGCCGGCCATGATCGCCACCACGGTCATCATCTTTGGCCGCACGCGTTCGGCGGCGCCTTCCATCACTGCCTCGTACAGGTCGGCGACCGTCGGTGTGCGGCCCTCCTCGATCCGCTTGTCCTGCAGCTCGCGCCAGGCCTGGTCGAGGTAGATCAGCATCACCACGCCGGTCTCCGCCGCCACGCCCGCGAGAGCGATGAAGCCGATGGCCACCGCGACGCTCAGGTTGTAGCCGAGCCACCACATCAGCCACACGCCGCCGACCAGCGCGAACGGCACCGACAGCATGACGATTAGCGACTCGGTGACGCGGCGGAAGTTCAGGTACAGCAGCACGAAGATCACCAGCAGCGTCAGCGGTATCACGAGCTTCAGCTTTTCGATCGCCCGCTGCATGTACTCGAACTGGCCGCTCCAGGTCGCGTAGTAGCCGGGCGGGAACGTCACCTGCTCGCGCACCGCGCGCTGCGCATCGGCCACGTAGCCGCCGATGTCGCGGCCGCGGATGTCGACGTAGACATAGGCGGCGAGCAGCGCATTTTCGGTGCGGATCGCCGGTGCGCCCTGCGCCACTTCGATCTTCGCCAGCTGGCCGAGCGGGATCATCGAACTGCGCCCCATCTCGCCCATCACCGGCACCAGCACCTCGCGGGCAATGCGGTCGGGGTCGCCGCGCAGCTCGCGCGGGTAGCGCACGATGACGCCGAAGCGCTCGCGGCCCTCGACGGTCGTGGTGACCATCTCGCCGCCGAGCGCGGTGCCGATCACGTCCTGCAGGCTGCCCACCGACAGGCCATAGCGGGCCAGCGCGGCGCGGTCCGGGTCGATGTTCAGATAGAAACCGCCGGTGACCCGTTCGGCAAAGGCGCTGGTCGTGCCCGGCACCTTGCGCACCACCGTTTCGACCTCGCGGGCGACGCGCTCGAGTTCGATCGAGATCATTGCCGAAGACCTTGACTCCGATCGGCGTGCGGATGCCGGTCGACAGCATGTCGATGCGCGCCTTGATCGGCATCGTCCACGAGTTGGCGATGCCGGGAAACTGCAGCGCCGCATCCATCTCGGCGATCAGCGAGTCGATGGTCAGGCCCGTGCCGCCACTGCGATTCCGGCTTCAGGTTGATCACAGTCTCGAACATCTCCAGCGGCGCCGGGTCGGTCGCGCGTGTTGGCGCGGCCGGCCTTGCCGTAGACCGATTCGACCTCGGGAAAGCTCTTGATGATCTTGTTCTGTGTCTGCAGCAATTCCGCCGCCTTGGTCACCGACATGCCGGGCAGGCCCGAGGGCATGTAGAACAACGTGCCCTCGTTCAGCGTCGGCATGAACTCGGTGCCGAGTTTCGCCGCCGGAATCGCCGTGCCGAGCAGGGCAGCCACCGCGAGGAGGATGGTGACCACCTTGAAGCGCAGCACGCCGCGGATCACTGGCCTGTACACCCAGATCAGGAAGCGGTTGATCGGGTTCTTCTTCTCCGGCAGGATGCGGCCGCGGATGAAGATCATCATCAGCACCGGCACCAGCGTGACCGACAGCAGGGCGGCGCCGGCCATCGCGAAGGTCTTGGTGTAGGCGAGCGGCGCGAACAGCCGGCCCTCCTGAGCCTCGAGCGTGAATACCGGCAGGAAACTGACGGTAATGATCAGCAGCGAGAAGAACAGCGCCGGACCCACTTCCTTGCAGGCTTTGATCATCGCGTTGGCGCGGGCGTCGAGATCCTTGGCGCGCTCGCCCAGGCGTTCCAGGTGCTTGTGCGCGTTTTCGATCATCACGATCGCCGCGTCGATCATCGCGCCGATGGCAATGGCGATGCCGCCCAGACTCATGATGTTCGACGGGATGCCGAGCAGCTTCATGCAGATGAAGGCGATCAGCACGCCCACCGGCAGCATCAGAATCGCCACCAGCGCGCTTCTGACATGCAGCAGGAAGACGATGCACACGGCGGCGACGATCAGCGCCTCTTCGATCAGCGTGGTGGTCAGCGTCTTGATTGCGCGGTGGATCAGCTCCGAGCGGTCGTATACCGGAACGATCGACACGCCTTCGGGCAGTCCGCCGGCCACCTCGGCGATTCGCGTCTTGAGGTTTTCGATGACGTGAAGCGCGTTGGCGCCGTAACGCGCCATGGCGATTCCCGAGACGACCTCGCCGTCGCCGTTCAGTTCGGCCAGCCCGCGCCGCTCGTCGGGGCCGAGTTCGACGCGGGCGATGTCGCGGATCAGCACCGGCGTGCCGCGATCGGCGGCGACGACCAGGTTCTCGATGTCCTGCGCGCCGCGCAGGTAGCCGCGCCCGCGCACCATGTACTCGGTCTCGGCCATCTCGACCACGCGGCCGCCGACGTCGCGGTTCGAGTCGCGGATTGCGCTGGCCACCTGCATCAGGCCGATGCCGTAGGCGCGCAGCTTCACCGGGTCGACGATGACCTGGTACTGCTGCACGAAACCGCCGACCGAGGCGACTTCGGCCACGCCCTGCGCCTTGGTCAGCTGATAGCGCAGGTACCAGTCCTGCAGCGTGCGCAACTGCGCCAGGCTCAGGTCCTTGGCCAGCACCGCGTACTGGTAGACCCAGCCGACGCCGGTGGCGTCGGGCCCGAGCTGCGGCGTCACTCCGCGCGGCATGCGTCCGGCGGCCGAGTTCAGGTACTCGAGCACGCGCGAGCGGGCCCAGTAGATGTCGGTGCCGTCGTCGAAGATCACGTACACGAAACTGGCGCCGAAAAACGAAAAGCCGCGCACCACCTTCGACTTCGGCACGGCCAGCATTGCCGACGACAGCGGGTAGGTGACCTGGTCTTCGACCACCTGCGGCGCCTGGCCCGGATACTCGGTGTAGATGATCACCTGCACGTCCGAGAGGTCCGGCAGCGCGTCCAGCGGCGTGCGCACGAGCGCGACGACGCCAGCAATCGTGACGAACAGCGTGGCCAGCAGCACCAGGAAGCGGTTGCGCGCCGACCATTCGATCAGTCGATTGAGCATCGGCCGCTCCTAGGGTTTCTTCGCTTCGGCTTTCCCCGGCGCGGGGGGCGCCTTGCCGGGCTGCACGGCGACGATCACCCATTCGCCCGGCTGGCGCTCGACGAACTCGAACGAGATCGCGGCGCCCGGCTTCAGGTCTTTCAGCAGCGTGCCGTGGCTGACCGCGAACTCCATCGTCATCGTCGGCCACTTCAGGGTTTCGATCGGCCCGTGCTTGATCGTCAGCAGGTTGCCCTTGGCATCGATGTCCTCGACGGTGCCGCTCGCGCGATGGCTGACCTTCGCCGGCGCTGGCGTGGCGTTCAGCCCGCTCAACGCCGCCTTCAGGTTGCTTTCCGAGTCGATCAGGAAGTTGGCCGAGACGACGACGTTTTCGCCTTCGCGCACGCCGTCGAGCACTTCGACATACTCATTACCGCGCGCGCCGAGCTTGACCTCGCGCGATTCGAAGCGGCCTTCGCCGGTCTGCACGAGGACCACCTGGCGCTTGCCGCTGTCGATAACCGCCGAGTTCGGCAGCGCCAGTTTTGGCCCGTTGCCCTCGGCCGCGATGACGACGTCGGCGAACATGGCCGGCTTCAGGATTCCGCCGGGGTTGGCCAGTTCGATGCGCACCGGCACCGTGCGCGTCGGCGCCGACAGCGTCGGGTAGACGAAAGTGACACGGCCTTCGAATTTACGGTCCGGGTAGGCGTTGATGCTGACCTCGGCGCGGCTGCCGTTGCGCACCATCGCCAGGTCCTGCTCGAACACGTCGGCCAGCACCCAGACGCGCGACAGGTCGGCGATCTGGTACAGCATCTCTCCCGGCATGAAACGCATGCCCTGCAGTGCCTTCTTCTCCAGCACGATTCCGCTCACGGGCGAGCGCAATGTCAGCGTGCGCCGGGTGTCGCTGCCGGCGGCCAGCGCGCGGATCTCGGAGTCGGAGATGTCCCAGTTGCGCAGCCGGGTCAGGCTCGATTCGGCGAGCGTCTTCATGCTGGCCTGCGCGTCAGGCGCGGCGTCCTTCAGCGCGGCGACGCCGCTTTGCGCGACGGCGTATTCGCGCTGCGCCGACACCAGTTCTGGGCTGTAGACGTCGAACAACGGCTGGCCGGCGGCCACGCTCTGGCCGGTGGAATTGACGTACAGCTTTTCGACCCAGCCTTCGAACTTCGGCGCGATGGCGAACACGCGCCGCTCGTCGACCTCGACGCGGCCCGCCGCGCGCACCGCCCGGTCGAGCTTGTGGCGGTGGACGAGTTCCGTGCGCACGCCGAGCTTCTGCACGCGATCGGGGCTGATCCTGATGTCTGAGCCGCCGGCAGCCGGCGCATCGTCTTCATAGACGGCGATGTAGTCCATGCCCATCGGATCCTTCTTCGGAGTCGGCGAGGTGTCCGGCAGGCCCATCGGATTGCGGTAATAGAGAATCTTCCGCGCTGGCTTGGCAGCGCTCTCGTTCGCGGCAGTGCTGGCGGCCGCGGGGGCCGCCGCCGGCGCGCCTGCGTCGTGAGCCGCGCCACCCTGCCGCTGGCCCCACCAGTAACCGCCGGCGGCCATCGCGGCCAGTGCTGCAATCAGCGCGACGCCGCGCAGGAGCTGAGCCCCGTTCATAGATCTTCTCCGACCAGACGTTCGATTTCGGCGAGGCGCATGCGCGCTTCGAACTGCGACTTGACGACCGCCAGCCGCGCCTGCCGGACCTGGCGTTCCGCCTCCAGCAGCGTGGCGAAGTCGACCTTGCCGTTTTCGTAGGCGGCCAGCGCCGACTGGAGGTTGATGCGCGCCTGCGGCAACAGCTGGGTGTCGAGCAGTTGCTGCATTTCATGCGCCGCGCGCAGTTGCGCCAGCGCCGTACCGAGTTCGCCCATCGAGCGCTGCAGCGTGGCCTCGCGCCGGGCGGCGGCGGCGGCGACCATCGCCTCGGCCTCCTGCTCCTGCGCGCGGCGGGTGCCCTGCTGCAGCGGAATCGTGACTTCGAACATCAGTTCCCAGTCGGCGAGGCGGGATCCGCGCTGGATCGGCGAGACGGCCAGGCCGAAATCCGGGTAGCGGTTGCGATAGGCGAGTTCGCGCGATCGCTCGGCGCTGGCCTGGCGCGCCGCATCGGCCGCCAGCTCCGGGCTTCGGTCGCGCAGCCGTGTGGCCAGCGCGGACAGATCTGGCGCGTTCGTTGCCGCCTCCGTCACGGCAGGCTGGGCCAGCGGTGCGTCGGGATGGCGCGCCAGCAGCGCGTTGACCTGCGCGTCGGCGCCGCGCGCGTCCGCTGCAAGCGCGATCAGTTCACCGCGCAGCATCGTGCGCTCGGACAACGCCCGCACGACGTCGGCTTGCACCGCCAGGCCTCCGGCGTAGCGGCTGCGCGAGATCGATTCGAGCTGCGCGAGCAGTGTGTCGATCTCGCTGACGATCGCGGTGCGCTGCGCCAGCTCGACGCGGCGCGCCTGCGCGACCTTGATCTTCATTGCGAGTTCGTTCCATACCGCGCGGGTGGCCTGCGCCGACTGGTCCGCGGTGGCCGTGGCCGCGGCGCGCGCCAGGTCGAGCTTGCCGGGCCAGGGGAACATCTGGCGCATCGTGTACTTCATGCTGCCGACGCGCGATGGCGACAAGGTCGGGTTGATCTCGCCGTCGCGCGTGATGTCGCGCCACTCGACGCTCAACGACGGATCGGGCAGGTTGCCGGCCGGACCGATCCGTGCCGTAGCCGCATCGGCCTCGCGCTGCATCCAGATGAACTCGGGGTTGGCGCCGCGCGCGTAGTCGAGCAGCGACCGGACGGTCGCGCCGGGCGTCTGCGCGGCGGCCACCGAGCTCAGCAGCAACGCAGCCGCAAGGACGCAGCGGGCGCCATTCGGGACTTTCATCATGTCTCCTGCAAGAAGCGAAAAGGGGCGACGCGCAGCGGCGCGTCAACGCTCACGACGGCGTGCCGTGCACGCCGATCGGGCTAATGCAGGAAGCGATGGAACAGGACGTGCAGGGGCGGGCCGCTGTCGCGCGGTGGCGGCGCTGTGTCGCCGTGGTTGTGGGCGACGAGCATGATCGGCCCGACCGGGCGGGCGACATCGACCGGCACCGCGGCCGGGAGGTCGAAGTTCAGCGAGGCGCGGGTACTTTGTGCGTCGCTGCGGCAATGCGACTCGCAGAACGCCCGCGCAACACCTGCGTCGCCGCCGCATGGCTCAGGCTGGCCGTCGGCGATCGAGACCGAGTGCACGTGCGATACGAGCACCGCCGGCAGGCAGGCCCGCGCCGCCTGCACGCCGAGGCCGTAAAGCACGGCACCGAGGACGATCAGCAGCAGCACTCGGCGAAGAGTGCCGTTGCTGCGGGCGAGCGACCAAGGATGCTGTAGGGCAAACATGCGGCGGATACTAGCCGGGGGATACGTAGCTACCGGTTGACGCTTGTCAAGCTGCGATCATCCGCGACCCTGCGCCGCGCTCTGTCGCTGCAGCTGGTCATGCGTCGAGCGCACGCGCTCCGACCAACGGCTGCGGATGTAGGCGAGCACGTTCCAGATTTCGTCGTCCGAAAGCCGGTCGCCGAACGCCGGCATGTCGGTCTGATACCCCGGCGGCGCGTAGGGTGGAACGAGGCCGTGTTTGGTCATCGCGAACAGCAATTCGAAGCTGTGGTGCCAGGTGTGACCGCTGTCGTCGTGTGGCGGCGCCGGCAACCGGCCGGTGGGCAGCCGGTCGCGCCAGTTCGGCTGCCCTTCGAGCTGCGCGCCGTGGCACGACGCGCAGTGCTCCATGTAGGACGCACGGCCGAAGGCGATGCGATCCGGTGCAGCGAGGTCCGGCACCGGCGGAGCCGGTGCAACGCGAACCTGCGCGTCCCACCAGATCAACGCGCCGAGTGCAATGGCCAGCGCGACCGCCGCGATGCCGATCGCCTTGCGCGTCACGACCGGAACCTCGTCAGGGTGCCGCCCTGATCGCGGTGACGATCAGGCTGCCGTCGGCGTCCTTGGCAGCAGCAAACAGGACCTTGTCGCCGACCTTGACCGCATCGAGCAGCGCGGCGTCGCGGACCTGGAAAACCATCGACATCGGCGGCATGTCGAGGCTCTTGATCTCGCCGTGGCGTAGCGTGATCTTGCCCTGCGCCTTGTCGATGCGGCGGACTTCGCCGCTCGCCAGTTCGGCGCTCGACGATGCGTCGACCGCAGCAGCGGCCGCTGCTGCGGCGCCGCGATGCGAGTCGTGACCGCCGGCCGACTGGGCCTGCGCCACCGGAACCATCGCCGCAGCGGCCAGCGACACGAGGGAAAAGACGATTTGCTTGTGCATTTTCATGGACTCGATCAATGGTAGGAGGCAAAAACCTTCGAACTGCCGTCGGGCTGCACCAGCAACACGTCGAAAGGATCGCGCTGGCCCTTGTACGCGGGGCCGTCCATCCCGGGCGAACCGATCGGCATCTCCGGCACGGCGATACCGACCGCGGCCGGCCGTTCCGCGAGCAGGCGGCGAATCTCGCGTGCCGGCACATGGCCTTCGACGACATAGCCGCCGACGACCGCCGTGTGGCACGAGCCGTACTTCGCCGGAAGCCCGAGGCGCGCCCGTACGGGCGACGTGTCGGGAACGTTGGTGCTCCTGACCGAAAAGCCGTTGCCCTTCAGATAGGCGATCCAGTCGTTGCAGCAGCCGCAGGTTGCCGTCTTGTAGACCTCGATCGCGCTCTCCTGCTGTGCCGCTGCGGCCAGCGGCAGCAGGGCTGCCGCAGCGAGCAGGGCGCGGCGTTGCGAATTGACCTTGCTCATCGTCTTCCTCCTGGATTCAGCGCGCGACCACCTTAATGACGCCGCGCATGCCTGCTTCAAAATGGCCCGGGATCAGGCAGCCGAAGTGAAACTCGCCGGGCTCGGTGAACTGCCAGATCATCTCGCCGCTCTGGCCGGGCGCCACGTGGACCATGAACGGCTCGTCGTGCTCCATCTTCGGGTACTTGCGCATCGCCTCCGCATGCTTCTGAAGTTCGTCCAGCGTGCCCAGCACGGCCTCGTGCATGACCTTGCCGTTGTTCTGGACGACGAACCGGACCGTCTCTCCTTGCCTGACAGTGATCAGCGACGGAGTGAACCGCATCGCGTCGTCGCCGGCGATGCGGATCGTCTGCGTGACCTTCTTCGGATCGCCGGTGCGGCCGAAGCGGGTGTCGACCGGTTCGAGGTTGGCCGGTCGGTGTTGCGTGTCGGCATGCGGCTGGTTGCCGTGGCCGTGTGCGACTGGCGCGACGCCGAGGGCGAAACATGCCGCGGTGGCGGCGAGGATCCTGTGCATGGGAGTTCTCCTTGTCGACGATGAATGACCGATGAGGTGCTTTAACGGACTAGGGGCGTGGCCGCGAGGCCGCGCCGGAACTGGACTGCGACGCCTGGTCCGCGGCAGGAGCAATCGCGGCCTTGGTGGCTTCGACACGGGCAGGCCGCAATTGACAAACCTCGGCTGACCGCGGCCGGCGAGCCGGCATTGGCCGCATCCGAAGCTGACCGACCGAGGCTTCAGTGCCCATGGCGGCTTCTGACTGGTTTGCGGGCGGCGAGCAGCCGGCCACCGCGCGGCGCCTGCTCGGCACGCGCGGGCGGCGGCAGCGTGCCCGTGAATTCGTGGGCCACCGTGCCTGGCGGGTGCTTGTACCAGCCGGGGTCCGAGTAGTCGTTCGCTGCCTGTCCGTCCCGGACCTTGACCACCGAAAACATGCCGCCCATCTCGATCGGCCCGAACTGGCCGCGACCGGTCATCATCGGCAGCGTGTTCTCGGGCAGCGGCATTTCCATCTCGCCCATGTCGGCCATGCCGCGCTCGCCCATCACCATGTAATCGGGCACCAGCTTCTGGATCTTGCGCACGACCTCGCGATGGTCGACGCCGATCATCGTCGGCACGTCATGTCCCATCGCGTTCATCGTGTGGTGGGACTTGTGGCAGTGGATTGCCCAGTCGCCGGGGTAGATCGCATCGAACTCGAAGGCGCGCATCTGGCCGACCGCGACGTCGACCGTCACCTCCGGCCAGCGCGCGCCCTTCGGCACCCACCCGCCGTCGGTGCAACTGACCTCGAAGTCGTAGCCGTGCATGTGGATCGGATGGTTGGTCATCGTCAGATTGCCGAAACGGATCCGTACCCGGTCGCCAGTGCGGCAGACGAAATGGTCGATCCCCGGAAAAACGCGCGAGTTCCACGCCCACAGGTTGAAGTCGAGCATGGTGTTGATCTTCGGCGTTGCCGCCCCGGGCTCGATGTCGAAGGCGTTGATCAGGAAGACGAAGTCGCGATCGACCTTCATGAAGTTCGGATTCTTCGGATGTACGACGAGAAAGCCCATCATGCCCATCGCCATCTGGACCATCTCGTCGGCATGCGGGTGGTACATGAAGGTGCCTGACTTCTTCATCTCGAACTCGTAGACGAAGGTCTTGCCGGGCTTGATGTGTGGCTGAGTCAGCCCGCCGACGCCGTCCATCCCGCAGGGAAGCAGGACGCCATGCCAGTGGATCGTGGTGTGCTCGGGCAGGCGGTTGGTGACGAAGATGCGCACGCGGTCGCCCTCGACACATTCGATGGTCGGTCCCGGTGATTGGCCGTTGTAACCCCACAGGTTCGCCTTCATGCCGGGCGCTAGCTCGCGTACCACCGGCTCGGCGACGAGGTGAAACTCCTTGACGCCGTTGTTCATGCGAAAAGGCAGGCTCCAGCCGTTAAGCGTGACGACAGGGTGATAGGGACGACCGGCCGAGGGTGGCCTCGGTGGCTGCGTCGTTGCGTCGGTCTGCTGCGGCGCTTCCGGCAGCGAGGCAGCACCGGCACGCGAGACCGCCGCCGCTCCAAGCAAGCCGGCGGCTGATCGAAGGAAAACTCTTCTCGTGCTCATCGTCGTGTCCTTGTCAGTGTCCGCCGGACTCAGGCGCAGCGGCCACCGTCGCCGCGGCGAGGTCCACCGAAACCGGCTTCCCGATCAGGGCCGCCTGCAACGCTGCGTCGGCCTGCCAGAAGTCGCGTTGCGCGTCGATCGCGCCAATCACTCCATGGATCTGTGCGCGCGCATCGGCAAGCAGTTCGAACACACCGATCAGCATGCCGTTGTAGCGGTACACGTTCTCTTCTGCGATGTGGTTTCGGAGCGGCACGATCTCATCGCGGAAGTGCCGCGCGACGTCGTGGGCGCTGCGGTAGGCGTGGTAGGTCTCGCGCAGCTGCGAGTGGGCATCGAGCATCACCTGCTGCGAGCGGTTCATTACCGCCAGCAGGGCCGCATCCGCCCCTGCTCGCTGCGCATCCCCGGGATCGAACAGCGGCACTTGAAATTCGAGCTCGTAGCCGCGCTGCGCGGACTCTTCGCCCGTCTCGCTGTTGTGGCGCAGGCCCAGGTGCCAGCCGCCTAGCCAACTTGCTGCGTTGGTGAATCCCTGCCTTCGTGAAGCAGTCTCCACCGCGGCGCGAGCGGCCTGGATGTCCAGCCGTGAATCGAAGGCAGCCTGCGCCACGCTCTGCGGCGTCCGCGGCTGCGCGGGCAGATCGGGCAGGCGCGGTGGCAACTGCAATTGCGCCGCCTGCATCGGGTCGAGGCCGAGGGCACGAACCAGTTTCTCTCTGGCGGCCAGGCGGGCGTGTTGCGCGCGGGCCTGCTGCACGACTGCGTCGGCGTAGAAAGCCTGCTCTCGCGCTCGCTGCAGCGGGCTGAAGTTGCCGACACCCTGCATGCGCCGGGCGAGTTCGGCGGAAGCTTCGGCAGCGACGCGAACATCCTCGTGATAGGCAAGCAGCTGCTGCGCCGCGACTGCGTCGATCCAGGCCTGGCGCGCCCTGACAGCCGTCTCGACGACGGCGGCGACCATCGCCAGGCGTGCCTGTTCGGTTCGCGCGTCGGCGATCTGGACGCGCCAGGGCCAGCTCAACAGGTCGAACAGGTTAAATGCCAGCAGCCGTTCGATTTCCTTGTGATCGCCTCGCAGCAGCCGCTCGAAGGCGAAGACCGGATTGCTGATGCGGCCCGACTGGATGGCCGCGGCCTGCAGCGCCTGAGCTTCCGCAAACAGGGCCTGCGCGCCCGCCGCGTGCACGAGCGAAATGCGCACGGCATCTTCGACGTCGAGCGGCTTGGCAAGCAACGAATCGACCAGCGCCCGGGCGTCGAGCCGCTGCTGTTCAGTGGCGTTGATCTGTGCCCTGGCCCCGATGCGTTCGGCGCCTTCGGCGAACGCTGCAGAAGTCGTCTGCTGCACACTGGTCGAGGCGCAGCCTGCAATCAGCAGAGTTGTGGCGGCCGCGAAAAGCAAACGACTCATCTGGCTTTCTCCGTCGTTGCGCCGGCGGTGGCCCGGTCGTCCGTCCCCGCTGCCGCCGAGGGTTGCGACTTCGCCCGCTGCGAACCCGGCGTCTCGCCGGTCGTGGCCGGGCCGGCCCGCAGATGACCCGCATGGCCCCCGAGGCGCTCGGCCTCATGGTTAACTTCGCGCCAGTCCCGTTGCGGCGGCGCTGTCCAGCCCTTGTAGCCCTCGAAGACAGTGCGGTAAGCGAGGTCCGCGTCGGCCGCGCCAGCGGGCTGCGTCCTGGCGCCGATACACGCGACCGCAAGTGCGGCCGCGCAAAGGATGCGGGTCATGCGATGCTCCTGCAAGAGATCGGAAGTTGCGCGCCGGCCTGCGCCATGGGCGCGCGCTAGCGCACTGCGCGAAACTCGCGCAGCACTGATCTTCAGTGCGGAAGCAGTGGCGGTGGCAGGAGGACGTCGAGGACGACCGAAGTCAGGGGTCGGTCGGCCGTGCCGGGCCGCTCGCCAGCGCCGGCCCCGGTCGAGCGGCTCAGCGGCGCGTGCGGCAAAAGCGCCATCGTGAAGTGCGAGCACTCGTGCAGGTGCGAGCCGGCGTCTGTTGCCGCGCAACAGTCGGTGTCCGTCGGCTCGCCCGCGGCAACGGTGTGGGCGTGCGCCGCGACTGCGGCACTCAGCACCTTCGCCGACACTGTCGGGTCGGCGCTGCCGGCGAACGGCGTCGCCACCGAGGCCCACGCCTTCAGTGGAATGACTGTGACAAGCAGCAGGATCAGCCAGCGACGCATCGGGGTGCGATGATAACGTGGTCGTGCGGCAGACTCCGCCGGCCGCAGGAAGTTCCCAGGATGCACCCAGCGGGACTCGCTAGACTGCCCGCATGACGATTTCGTGGACGATGCGGTGGGCCTTTGCCGCGTCAGTGCTTGCGGTCCACGCCCGGTCGCTGGGCGCGGAAACGCTCGCGTTCGACATCGCGCCGGGAAAGTTTGAC
>CAWKAP010000012.1:0-138257 GCA_963847675.1 uncultured beta proteobacterium | reverse complement strand
CGCCGGCTACGGCGTCGAAGAGGAGAAGTTCCTGCACCCAGCAACGCGCAAAGGCGTCCAGCGCCAGGACGGTGCGCACCTTGCTGTGCATGGCCAGCTGCGTGCGCCAGGCCTGCAACTGTGCCCGTTCCTCCGGCGGCGGCCGCGGCGGCCCCATCTGGTTGAGCAGGACCAGCACCGGCTTGCCGAGCAGGTCGAGGACCTGCATCTCCGGCGCCACGTAGCCGGCCTGCTCGGGAGGCTCGGCAGCGTTGACCAGGTACAGCACGACGTCGGCGTGGTCGAGGACGGCACGCACCGCCTGTTGCGTCGACCAGAAGGGCCGGTCGCGATAACGATCCCACACTTCGGTCAGGAACCATCCAAGCGCGTTGCCCCGCTGTGCCAGGCGCCGCGCCAGCCGCACGCTGTCGCCGAAGCCGGGCGTGTCCCACAACTCGAGCGCGTCGCCTTCGGCGGTGGCGATCAGCGGGAACCGCTCGGCTTCCTCGGTGACGTGCGCCGCGTCGCGCACGGTGCCGACGTCGCGGCCGAGCAGCGTGCGTGACAGCGTGGTCTTGCCGACATTGGTGTGCGAGACCAGCGCCAGCGCGATCCGTGTCGCAGCCTCGGCGCTCATGGCGATGCGGCTGTGTCGAGGGCGGTCTGCAGCGACTGGCGCGCGGCGGGCTGGTCGGGTTGCTCGAGATCGACGAAGACGACCTTCAGGCGGCGGTCGCCGGCGAAGCTGCGCCACAGCGTGCGCCGTTCTTCGACACGTGCCGTTTCGCCCAGCTGCCGCCGGAAGGCCGACTCGTCGACCAGCGCGATGATCTGAGCTTCGCCGGCGGCGGCGCGCAGGCGATCGGCGAAGGCGCCGTGGTTCTCGCTCTCGGGCGTCGCGGAGAGCGAATACAGCGGGGCCAGCAGCGCCGCCTTGCCGGCGATCTGCTGCGCGTCGATGTCGTCCTCGGCGCCGAAGGCGGTCGACGGCGCAATGCTGACCGTGGACTTGGCGCCGAGCGCCTGCATCAGCAATGCATTGAGGTTCAGCGTCGCCTGTGGCGAGAGCTGCGTGCCGTAGGGTGCCACCCGCGCGACGACGGGCGCTTCGTGCAGCACGCGCAGCAGTGCGCGGAAGTAAGGCTCGTCGAGCGGCAGCGGGAATCGCTCGGTCAGGCGCGCCTCCAGCCAGCGGTTGCCAAGCGCCAGCAGCAGGCGCGGCAGCAGGACGGCGAAGCCCAGCGTCACGGCATACAGGTGCAGCCAGGGGGCCGCAATGACGCCGCCGCCGGTGGAAAAGCGCAGCGCCTCGAAGCCTGCGACGTCGGGCAGGTCGATGCCGGTGAGGGCCGACGCGGGGCCAAGCACCGCCCCCAGCAGCGAGTGGACCGCGGCGGCGTCGAGGAAAGTGCTCTCCCAGCCGGCGCGGTATTCGAAAGCGATGCCGCGCAGGTAGAGCGCGGCGAGCGCGCCGAGCGCGAAGGCGGCGGACGAGGCATGCAGCACGCGGCCAATGCGTGCGGCGGTAAGCCGGCGGCTGGCCTGCATCCAGTCGCCGATGAACTCGGCGGCCACCTTGCCGCTACGCTTCGGCGCGGTGCCGGTGACGTGCGCCAGTCGGGCGAGCAGGCGCGCGATCGGGCCGAGGCCCCGCGCACGCTCGTCGACGAGGCCCCACGTGCCGCGCACGAGGATCACCAGGTAAACGATCAGGTTCCACGCCAGCAACGCCAGCAGCGGCGGCGCGAGCAGATTGACCTGCTTGCCGGCACCGATCGAATCGGCTGCGGCGCCGGCGGCGAAGGCAAGGGCGGGGATCGTCCAGCCGAGCCACGCCGGCCACTCGACCGAGGCGAGCAGTCGCGGCACGCGCCTTTCGCGGCCGGCGAGCTTTTCGATGGCCAGTGCGGCACGGCGCGCGACGAAGGCGTCGTCCGTCGCTCGCTCGCCCTCGACCTGCGCCGCGGCACGCGTCGCCCAGGCGCGGTCCTCCTCGCTCCAAGTGTCGGAGGCCGGCTCGCGCTCATAGGCGCGCAGCAGGACGGTGCGGCGGGCGGCAGCTTCGTTCATGTCGGTTCGTCAGGCTTTTCGACGGCAGTCTCTCCGTCGGGACGGTCCAGCACAGGCGCGAGGCTCGGTTTTCGCCATGGCGTGATCCGGCGTTGCGGCACGCCACGCTCAGACATTGAACCGGAAGTGCATCACGTCGCCGTCGCGCACGACGTAGTCCTTGCCTTCGAGGCGCATCTTGCCCGCTTCCTTGGCGCCGTGCTCGCCCTTGCATGCGACGTAGTCGTCGAAGGCTATGGTTTCGGCGCGGATGAAGCCCTTCTCGAAGTCGGTATGAATCACGCCGGCGGCCTGTGGCGCGGTCGCGCCGCGGACCACCGTCCACGCGCGCACCTCCTTCGGTCCGGCCGTGAAGTAGGTGAGCAGTCCCAGCAGTTCGTAGCCGGCGCGGATCACGCGGGCGAGGCCGGGTTCGTGCATGCCCATGTCGGCAAGGAACACCTCCTTGTCCTCGTCGGCGAGGTCGGCGATCTCGGCCTCGACCTTGGCGCACACCGCCACCACCGGCGCGCCTTCCTTCGCGGCGTACTCGCGCACCCGGTCCAGCAGCGGGTTCTTCTCGAAGCCATGCTCCTCGACGTTGGCCACGTACATCGTCGGCTTGGCGGTGAGCAGGAACAGCGGCCGCAGCACGGCGCGTTCCTCCGGGTACAGATCGACGCTGCGCACCGGCCGCGCCTCGTTCAGCGCCGGGGCGATCTTCTCCAGCGCCTCGACCAGTCGCTTCGCCTCCTTGTCGCCGCCGCTCTTGGCCACCTTGGTCCACTTGGCGAGCTGCTTGTCGACGGTCTGCAGATCGGCGAGGGCAAGCTCGGTGTCGATCACCTCGATATCGGAGACCGGGTCGACCTTGCCTGCCACATGAACGACGTTCTCATCCTCGAAGCAGCGCACGATGTGCGCGATCGCGTCGCACTCGCGGATGTTGGCGAGGAACTGGTTGCCGAGGCCTTCGCCCTTGCTGGCGCCGGCAACCAGCCCGGCGATGTCGACGAACTCCACCGTGGCCGGCAGCACCTTCTCGGGCTTTGCAATCGCGGCCAGCGCGGTCAGCCGCGGGTCCGGCACCTCGACGATGCCGACGTTCGGCTCGATGGTGCAGAAGGGGTAGTTCTCGGCCGCGATTCCGGCCTTCGTCAGCGCGTTGAAAAGGGTCGACTTGCCGACGTTGGGCAGGCCGACGATGCCGCATCTCAGTGCCATGAACGGATTTCCGGGCGCCACTCGGCGCAAAGCGCGGGATTATCCCAGTTCGGCGCGCGGTGAGCGCGCGCCGCTCCGGCATGCGCTTTTCCTCGAGCCGTCCCGCGGTCCGCGGCGGCGCCTACCCGGGCGCCGGTGTGCGCAGCTCGCGGCGCAGGATCTTGCCGATGTTGGTCTTCGGAAGCGGCTCGGTGCGGAACTCGATCGCTTTAGGCACCTTGTAGCCGGTCAGGTGCTGGCGGCAGTGGGCGAGGAGGTCCTGCCTGGTGAGCGCCGGGTCCTTCGGTACGACGAAGATCTTGACGGCCTCCCCGGACTTCTCGTCGGGCGTGCCGACGGCGGCCACTTCGAGCACCGCCGGGTGCAGCATCACCACATCCTCGATCTCGTTGGGGAAGACCTTGAAGCCGGAGACCACGATCATGTCCTTCTTGCGATCGGTGATCCTGAAGCAGCCCTTGTCGTCCATCAGGCCCATGTCGCCAGTGCGGAACCAGCCGTCCGCGGTGAAGACCTTGGCCGTTTCGTCGGGGCGGTTCCAGTAGCCCTTCATGACCTGCGGGCCGCGGATGCAGATCTCGCCGACCTCGCCGGTCGGCATGGCCCTGCCGTCGTCGTCGAGGATCGTGGCCTCGGTGCTGGGAATCGGCACGCCGATGTTGCCGGTCCAGTCCTTGATGTTCAGGGCGTTGCCGATGGCGAGTGGCGAGGTCTCGGTGAGCCCGTAGCCCTCGACGATCGGCACGCCGGTGACGGCTTTCCACCGCTCGGCCACCGCGCGCTGCACGGCCATGCCGCCGGCGGCGCACAGTTTCACCTGCCTGAGCGGCACTTCGGCGAAGCCAGGGTTGTTGAGCATCGCGTTGTACAGCGTGTTGACGCCGATCATCGCCGTGAACGGCGTGTGCTTGAGCGTCTTGACGAAGCCCGGCAGGTCGCGCGGATTGGTGATCAGGATGACGTGCGCTCCGATCTTCATGAAGACGAGGTTGGCGGTCAGCGCGAAGACGTGATAAAGCGGCAGCGGAATGACGGCGACCTCCTTGCCCTCGGCAAGATCGCGCGCGATCCATGCCGCCACCTGCTGCAGGTTGGCAACCAGATTGCCGTGCGTGAGCATCGCCCCCTTGGCCACACCGGTGGTGCCGCCCGTGTACTGCAGGAAGGCGAGGTCTTCAAGCGTCAGCGGCACGTCGTCGAGCGACCGCGAGACTCCGGCGGCGAGCGCGGCCTTGAAGGTCGTCGTGTCCGCGATGTTCCAGGCCGGCACCATCTTCCTGACGTGCTTGACGACGAAGTTGGTCAGCATGCGCTTGACAGGCGGGAACAGGTCGCCGATCTGCGTGGTGATCACCGTCCGCAGCGAGGTGCGGGGCAGGACCTGCTGGAGGGTCGCTGCGAAGTTCTCCAGTACGACGATCGCCGCCGCGCCGGAGTCCTTCAGCTGGTGCTCGAGTTCGCGCGCCGTGTACAGCGGGTTGGTGTTGACCACCGTCATCCCGGCGCGCAGCGCGCCGAACAACGCGATCGGGTACTGCAGCAGATTGGGCAGCATGATCGCCACCCGGTCGCCGCGCTGCAGCCCGGCCACTTTCTGCAGGTAGGCGCCGAAGTCCCGACTGGCCCGGTCGAGTTCACGGTAGGTGATCGACACGCCCATGTTGCCGTACGCGGGCAGGTCCGCGAAGCGCGCGCAACTCGTCTCCAGGATTTCCTTCAGCGACGCGTAAGCCTTCACGTCCACATCGGGGGCAATGCCTTCCGGGTACTGCGGCAGCCAGACCCGGTTGACTGCTTTGTCAGGAAGTCTGTCCATCACGTTCTCCGTCGCATCAGTCGTTACTCTCACCTGCAAAAGTGTGAGCCGGAACGCGGCGACGACTGTTTGCCTGTGTCAAGGGCCGGTGAATTCCTGTCCCCTTCTTTGGGCTATGCGAGAAGCCGACCGGCTCCGCGCGGCGGCGGCACGGCGGGTCACGCCAGGATGGCTACAGCGGCTGCAAAAGAGTCGGATCGGGTCGTTCGAGCCAGCCCATCACGTCGTCGGCAAAGCGCCCGCTCTCCGCGATTGCCCGCCGCCAAGCACGGCTCGCGCCAGTCGGCGGCACTGCTCCGCGACCTGCCGCGGCGAGGGCCGGTGCGAATAGGTCTGGCCGACGTAGGCCTCGGCCAGCCGGTCGAGCGCGGTGACCGGGTCGGGAATCGCCGCCGCCGCCATCCGCCACGCGCCGATCGACGCGCCGACCAGTTCCAGCTCCACCTCACGCAGCCATCCGTGGGCCGAATCGAACAGCAGTCGGTCGAGCGGGATCAGCGCCAGACCCTTGGGCCCGCCGGCGGCGGCCGGCACGCAGGCGATATCTGCCGGGGCGAGTCCGTCGCTGCGCACGTGCGTCGCGGCGCGCGCGCCGGCGTGCACGACGAACGATCGGCCCGCCTTCACTGCGCGGGAGTTGCCGGCGCCGCGTGCAGCTTCATCATCGCCCGCTCGAACTGGCCCTCGACGAGCAGCGGAACGATCTGCAGCGCGCGTTCGATCGATTCGCGGATGGAAGCCTCGTGATCGCGGCCCGGCGGATGCAGCACGAAATCGGCGACCTCCTGCGTCAAGGCGAGCGCGCGCGGATGCCCGACCCCGATGCGCAGGCGCCAGAAGTCCGGTGTGGCGAGCTTCGCCTGGACGTCCCTCAGGCCGTTGTGTCCGGCCGTGCCGCCGCCGCGCTTGAGTTTGACGGTGCCCGGCGGCAGGTCGACTTCGTCGTGCGCGACCAGGATCTGCGTCGGCAGGATCTTGTAGTACAGGGCGAGGGCGACGACGGACTGCCCGGAGCGGTTCATGTACGTGCCGGGCTTCAGCAGCCACAGTTCCCGCCCCCGGTCACGCAGCCGCGCCGCTTCGCCGTGGAACTTGCGCTCGCCGCCGAACGCTGCACCGGCCTTGCGCGCGATCGCATCGACGAACCAGAAACCCGCGTTATGCCGCGTGCGTTCGTATTCGGCGCCGATGTTGCCGAGCCCGACGATGAGCCGGATCGAGTTGTCCTGCGCGTTCAAGGGAACTCAGGCGAGCGAGAAAAGAAACGGCCCGGGACGTCGCCGTCGTCGGGCCGCATTGTGCAGCAGCGCGCGAAGCCTATTTCTTCTTGTCGCCGCCCTTCTTCTCGGCCGCTGCCGGGGCCGCAGCGGCTGCAGCCGCAGGCGCCTTCTGCGCCGTGGCGGGAACTTCGGCCGGCGCCGCCACTGCTGCCTCGGCGGCGACTTCTTCCTCGACATGGGCGCCCGGTATCGTCACCGACACGACGACCGGGTTTTCCTTGCCCTTGAGGATGGCCTTGACGCCGTCGGGCAGCTTCAGGTCGCGCACCTTGATCGTGTCCTGTGCGGTCAACCCCGACAGATCGACCTCGATGAACTCGGGAAGATCCTTCGGCAGGCAGGAGATGTCGACTTCCTGCAGCACGTGGCCGACGATCGCCGACGACAGCTTCACCGCCGGCGAGTTCTCCTGGCCGACGAAGTGCAGCGGCACGCGCACGTGCACCGGCTTGTCGGCCGAGATGCGCTGAAAATCCACGTGCATCACGATCGGCCGGTACGGGTGCATCTGGAAGTCACGCAGCAGAACCTGCTCGCTCCTGCCGTCCAGTTCCATGTCGAGGATCGAGGCATGGAACTTTTCCCTGCGCAGCGAATGGAACAGCGGGTTGTGGTCGACCTCGATCGCCGTCGGCGGCACATCGCCGCCATAGAGCACTCCGGGGACCTTGCTGGCGTGGCGCAGGCGGCGGCTCGCACTCGTGCCTTGCGCTTTTCTCGTGTTTGCTACGACTTTCATTGCGTTCTCCAGAAAAACCCGCGGGCCGCGACCAGCCACGGCGGGTGCCTTACTCGATGAACAGGCTGCTCACCGAGTCCTCGCGCGAAATGCGCGAAATCGTTTCCGCCAGCAGCGCCGCGCACGACAGCTGCCGGATCTTCGGGCTGACCGCCGCCTGGTCGGCGAGCGGGATCGTGTCGGTCACCACCACTTCGTCGAGCACCGAGGTGTTGATCCGCTCGACCGCGCGGCCCGACAGCACCGCGTGGGTGCAATAGGCCATCACCTTGACCGCGCCATGCTCGCGCAATGCGGTCGCCGCCTGGCACAGCGTGTTGGCGGTGTCGACCATGTCGTCCATGATCACGCAGGTCCGGCCGTCGACCTCGCCGATGATGTGCATCACCTCGGCCACGTTCGCCCGTGGCCGGCGTTTGTCGATGATCGCGAGGTCGGCCTCTATGCGCTTGGCAAGCGCGCGGGCGCGCACGACGCCGCCGACGTCGGGCGACACGACCACGAGGTTCTCGTAGTTGTGCTTCCACAGGTCGCCGAGCAGGATCGGGCTGGCGTAGATGTTGTCGACCGGGATATCAAAAAAGCCCTGGATCTGGTCGGCGTGCAGGTCCATCGTCAGCACACGGTGAACGCCGACCGCCTGCAGCATGTTGGCGACCACCTTGGCACTGATTGCCACCCGCGCCGAGCGCGGCCGCCGGTCCTGGCGCGCATAGCCGAAGTACGGAATCGCCGCGGTGATGCGCCCGGCCGACGCGCGCTTGAACGCGTCGACCATGATCATCAGTTCCATCAGGTTGTCGTTGGTCGGCGCACAGGTCGATTGCAGAACGAAGACGTCCTTGCCGCGGACGTTTTCGTTGACCTCGACCATCACCTCGCCGTCGGAAAAGCGCGAGACGTGGGCACGGCCGAGCGGGAGATTGATGTGCTGCACGACCGAATGGGCGAGCTTCGGGTTGGCGTTACCCGAAAAGACCATCAGGTTGTCCGGCACCGTCGGTCCCATGTTGCGGCCCTCGATTGGCTTCATCTACCCGGTTCCGCGAACGCGGCTTCCGACGTCTTCAATCCAGCGGGCGCGGCCATTCGTGCACCCGCCCGATTGCGCTGCGCAGGACTCGGTTTCGAGTCGCCGGGAGGTGCGCCACCTGCGCGGCTCCCGGCGACCAGTTGCAATATGGCTGGGGAGGAAGGATTCGAACCCTCGAATGCCGGAATCAAAATCCGGTGCCTTAACCAGCTTGGCGACTCCCCAGCGCGAAACCTGCGCGCCTGCGTCCGACGCTTCCGAATCGGACGACTCTTCCGCTGCTACCTCACCACGTCGCGAGCGGCAATTCAGCGAGGCCTTCCACTGCCCAGCCTTGCCATCCCGCCGGCAATTGGCTCACCGCCTCCTGCGCCGCGCTCTCGGACATCATCGCCGCGAATACCGCCGAGCCGGAGCCCGTCATTCTTGCTGGCCCAAACTGCGCCAGGTAAGCGATCGCTGCCTCTATCGCGGCATGGCGTCGCCGCGCCACCGGCTCGAGATCGTTGGCGCCGAAAAGAGCGTGTCCAGCTACCGTTTCGCTGCGGATCGCATTATCCCGCAACGCAGAAAAGTCCGCGATTGTCAGCGCTTTCGTAGACCGTGTCAATTCCGGCGCGGAGAAGATTTCGGCTGTGGAAACAGACACTTGTGGGTGGATGACGGCATACCAGCGAACCGGCCAATGGAACGATGTGAGCCGCTCGCCGATTCCTTCGGCGAGGGCCGGGCCGGTGCCGAGAAAGAATGGCACGTCGGCGCCCAGCCGCAGGCCAAGCGAGGCCAGCCGCTCGCGGGACCAGCCCAGCCGCCAAAGCCGATTGAGCGCGATCAGCGTGGTGGCGGCATCCGAAGAACCGCCGCCCATGCCGCTTCCGGCAGGGATGCGCTTCTCGACCGCGATGTCGACGCCGAGAGACGAACCGCTCGCCTGCTGCAGCAGGCGAGCCGCACGCAGACACAGGTCCGCGTCCAACGGGCCAACCGTATCGCCGCTTCGTGTGATCCTTCCGTCGCTTCGCAATTCAAAGTCGAGCGTGTCGGCAAGCGAGATCGGCGCCATCAGGCTCTGCAGTTCATGGTAGCCGTCGGCCCGGCGTCCGGTCACATGCAGGAAGATATTCAGCTTTGCCGGCGCGGGCAGGCCGAGGAACAGGCGATTCATTGTCCAAACCTGTCGGGTTCGGTGATGGTGGTGCCCGGGACGTCGAGGACCAGCCGCAACTGCATCGACGGCCCGGTCGACGCATCGGCGCGGCGGTCGAAGGTCAGGCGGCGCGGCGCCCCGGTTTCTTCGAATCGATCTTCGATGACGATGACCCAGCCGTCCTGCTCGATGCGCTGCGCTCGGCCCGAATCGGGAGACAGGCGCGCCGGCCGGTCCGGCACGGCGCGCCCGGCGATCCAGTCGGCCAGCCCCGATACGGGCAGGCTGAAGCCCAGAACGGATTCGGCGAGTGCATCCGGACTGTTCCCCTTCCAGGTGGCGAGCGATCCGTCGGCTTGCGGCGCGGTCAGGATTGTGCCGTCGGCGCCGGTCTGAACCCGCGCCAGGGTATTGCCAAGCGGCGAGGCGAGATCGAGCGTCGTGCGCGCAGGATTGATGGCCAGCGTGAAGCGGCCGGAGACTGCCTCCCGCGTTTCACCGCGGCTGACGTTGGCGGCAAAGCGACCGCTGTAGACGTGCGTTGCCGGCTCGATGGGTGCCAGCGAGGCGCAGCCACTGGCGACAGCGATCAGCAGCAGCGCGAGCGTCGCGCGCCGCCACCCGTCCAAAAGAATCTTTCGGCCCTGCGCTGCCATCGGAGCCGGCGGCTAGGTTTTTGAAAAGGCGCCGCTAGAGACGGACCTGCAGGCGGGCGAGCGTCGAGCTGAGCGTTTCGTTGTCAGGCTCGTCGGCGCGCACCTCGCGCCAGACGCGGCGCGCGGCATCCTGCTCGCCGATTGCCCACAGCACCTCACCCAGATGAGCGCCGATCTCCGCTTCCGGGCGCATGGCGTACGCGCGCTCGAGCAACTCGCGTGCCTTGGCGAGATTGCCCATGCGGAAGTAGACCCAGCCCATCGAGTCGATGACGTGCGGGTCTTCGGGCGCGAGGTCCAGTGCCTTGCCGATCAGTTCGCGGGCTTCGGGCAGGCGCAGGTTGCGATCAGCCAGCGTGTAGCCGAGCGCGTTGTAGGCATGCGCGTCGTCGGGCTTGAGCTGCATCAGGCGTCGCAGCAGCCGCTCCATCTCGTCGACGCGGTCGAGCCGCTCCGCGGCCATCGCGGTGTCGTAAAGCAGCGCCGTGTCATCGGGCGATCGCTCGAGCGCCGCCGCCAGCACCTGATACGACTCCTCGAAGCGCCGCGCCTCGCGAAGCACCTGGCCGTCGGCGATGGCCAGCTGCTGACGCTGCTCATCACCTGCCGGCGACGCGTCGGCCAGCAGCCTCCGTGCCTCTTCGACGCGCTGCATCTTGGCCAGGATCACCGCGCGCCGCAGAAGGGCATTGAACAGCTGCGCGCCGTCGTCGATGCGCGCCAGCCACTGCAGCGCCTCGTCATAACGACGTTCGTCCTCGGCAATGCGGGCGAGGTTGAGGTACGCCGGGTCGGGGTCGTGCGTCGGCATCGCCGTCGTCTCCAGCACCTGGAGATAACGTTCGAAAAAATCGCGCGCCCGGTTGCGCGGCGGCCGCTCGTCCAGCGCCAGCACGCCGAGCGCGTAAAGCGCGTCGAGGTTCGCGGCGTCTGCCGCCAGCGCCTGTTCGAACTGGCTCACTGCCGCGGCACGCTGGCCGTCGGCGAGCAGCAGCCGCGCGTACGTGAGCCGGACCTCCGTGGCGCGCGGCTGGCGTTGCACGAAACCGGCCAGCAGATCCAGCGCCTGCGCCCGTCCGCCCGCATCGTCCTTGCCCTGTGGACGCGACAGGAGCTGCGCCACGGACAGGAGGGTTCGCTGATCGTCGGGACGCAGCGCGAGCGCCGCGCGTGCCGACTGCAACGCCCGTTCGGGGAGGCCGGCCTGGTGTGCGCCGATGGCAAGCGTCAGGTAGACGTCGGCGGCGAGGCCGGGCTGCTCCAGCAGCGGTGCCGCCAATCGTTCCAACGTCGCATAGGCGGCAGCGCGATCCTCCGCACGCGACAGCGCGCGCTGGATCTGCGCCAACTCCGCGGCCGGTTGTGGCGACTCGCGCAGGCTGGCCGCAAAAAGTGGCTCGGCTTCCTCCAGTTGTCCGCTCCCGGCAAGCAGCAGCGCATGCGCCTGGCGCGCATCGCGCGACTCCGGCGCCAGTTCGCGCCATAGGGCGGCGGCCTCGAGGGCCGGCGCGCCGGCCCGGCCGGCGACCGCGATTTCCGTCGCGCGCCGGGCGATGCGCGGATCACGAGTCTGCCGGGCCACTGACAGGTAGGTCGCGAACGCCGTGCCGGCATCGCCCCGCTGCAGAGCCAGCTCGGCAGCCATCAACTGGTACAGCAGGGCGCCGGTCAGGTCGACGTCGGGCGGAGAATCCGGCACGGCCGCTGAAGCGGCGCTGCCGTCGGCCTGGGCCAGGTTCAGTTCAGCGCGCGGCGCCGTCGCACAACCTAGAATGGCCAGCGCCGCCAGACCCGCGACTACAGCACGAATCGCCGCCGCGAGGGCTGAAGGCGAACAACGGTTCATCTCGAGGAATCCACATCCCGGTGGCCGGCCCATTGCCGCCACCGCACGCTGCTCATCTTATCCCGCTGCCCGATGCCCGAATTGCCGGAGGTCGAAGTGACCCGGCGCGCCCTCGCGCCGGAAGTCGAAGGCGGCGTGGTTCGCGATCTCGTGCTGCGCGAGCGGCGCCTGCGCTGGCCGGTGCCGGCCGGGCTGGCCCGTAGGCTCGCCGGCCGGCAGGTGCTGCGACTGGAACGGCGCGGCAAGTACCTGCTGTGGCGATTCGAGCACGGCACGCTGATATCGCACCTCGGCATGTCGGGCTCGTGGCGTGTCTACCGCGAAGTGCCGCCGCCGCCGGGGCGCCACGATCATCTCGACATGATCGTGGCGCACGCGGACGGCGTGCGGGTGCTGCGCATGACCGATCCGCGTCGCTTTGGCGCGCTGCTCTGGTGCGCCGGTGGCGAGCACGACCTGCAGCGCAATGCGCTGCTCGCGCGCCTGGGCATCGAACCGTTCGATCCTCGTTTCGACGGCGCTCTGCTTCATCAGCGCACGCGCGGAAGGCGCATCTCGATCAAGCAGGCACTGCTGGCGGGCGAGATCGTCGTCGGGGTCGGCAACATCTACGCCTCAGAGAGCCTCTTCGAAGCGGGCATCGATCCGCGTGCGGCGGCGGGCCGACTGTCGCGCGCGCGATGCGTCCGGCTGGCGCAGGCCATCCGCGCCGTGCTCGCCCGCGCGATCGAGGCCGGCGGCAGCAGCATGCGCGACTTCATTGGCGCCGATGGCCGCAACGGCTACTTCATGCTCGATGCCTGGGTTTATGGGCAGAACGGATTAATCTGTCGTCGCTGCAGCGTGGGGCGAATCAGGCGCATAGTTCAGTCACAGCGGGCGACGTATTTCTGTCCGCACTGCCAGCGCCGCTGAAAGGCGTTGGCCTCTCGGTGCCGACGGTGCCATGGTAGATTGATTTTGGGTTTGCGCTGGTGCCGGAGGCGATCGGCTCTGCTCCTACGCTCATTTGCCGCCTGACTGGAAGATGGCAGAACTTGCCGGCTCGTTCGAGCAATATGGCGCCTGGCGCGACGCGCTCGCACAGGCCATCGTTCAGTTCCGTCGCTGGTTGCAGGACAACAAACTGCTCGATGCCGAGGCCGGGCGCCGCGTCAGCGTCGTGCTCGACCGCCTGGCCGAGGACAAGCTGGTCGTTGCGGTCGTTGCCGAGTTCTCGCGCGGCAAGTCCGAGCTGATCAATGCCATTTTCTTCGCCGACTACGGTCGGCGCATCCTGCCGACGTCGGCGGGGCGCACGACGATGTGCCCCACGGAACTGATGTACGACGAGTCCTTGCCGCCGTGCATCCGCGCGCTGCCGATCGAAACGCGGGCGAGGGCCGGCAGCACGTCCGAGTTCAGGAAGACCAACGATGAGTGGCAGATCTTTCCGGTCAACGCGGCGTCCGCCGACGGGATGCTCGAGGCGTTCGGACTGGTAGCCGAGACGATCCGCGTACTACCCGAGGTGGCGAAGGAGTACGGCCTGTTCGATCCGGACGATCCGGATCAGGAGGACGGGGTCGACGCCGACGGCATGGTCGAAATCTCGCGCTGGCGCCACGCGGTGATCAATTTTCCGCACCCGCTGCTGAAGCAGGGGCTGGTGATCCTCGATACGCCGGGACTGAATGCCATCGGTGCGGAGCCGGAACTGACGCTGTCCCTGGTGCCGAGCGCGCATGCGGTGCTGTTCCTGCTGGCCGCCGATACCGGCGTCACCAAGAGCGACCTGGACATGTGGCGTCACGTGGTGCGGGACTCGGGCGCAACCGAGAACCACATCGCGGTCCTGAACAAGATCGACGGCCTTTGGGACGGACTGAAGAGCGCTGCCGAGGTCGATGCGGAGGTGCAGCGGCAGGTTGCCCTGGTCAGCCAGCGCCTCGAACTGGCGAAGGAGCGGATCTTCGCCGTCTCGGCGCAGAAGGGGCTGGTCGCGAAGCTGACGCGGGACGAGCGGCTGCTGGCCGCCAGCCGCCTGCCGGTGCTCGAGAATGCGCTCATCGATCGTCTGGTGCCGGCCAAGCAGAGCATCGTTCGTTCGCAGACCGTGTCGTTGATGGAGCGCATCGGCGAGGAGGTGCGCCAGACGCTGGCCGCGCGCGAGCGCGGCCTGATCGAGCAGCTGTACGAAATGCGCGGGCTGCAGGGCAAGAACCAGGGCTCGATCGAGCGCATGCTGTTGCGGGCGCAATCGGAGTCGGCCGAATTCGAGAAGGTCGCGCGCAAGGTGGTCGCCACGCGTTTCGTGCTGAACAAGATCTCGTCGCAGGCGCTGGCACACCTGAAGCGCGAGACGCTGCGCGCGCTTGCGACGACCACGCACGAGCGAATGAGCCGGTCCTGGCTGCCGACTGGGTTCCCGGCCATTCTCGGCGATTACTTCGACGGCGTGCGCGGCTGCCTGAGGCAGGCGGAAGCGCGCATCGCGGAGATGGAGAAGATGATCGTCGGCGTGCAGAGCAACTTCGCGCAGGAACTCGGGTGGAGCCTTGCACCACCGATGGCTTTTTCGATCAACTCGTACCTGACCGAACTCGACCGCATGCAGGACGTCGTCAAGGCGCAGTTCGGAACGTTCGTCGCGCTGACGCGCGGCAAGTGGCCGCTCATTCAGCGCTTTCTCGAGACGGTGGTGACCAGATCGCGCGACCTCCTGATGGCCGCGGAACGCGATGTCGAGGCCTGGATCGGCTCATTGCTGCCGCCGATCGAAGCGCAGGTTCGCGAGCAGCGGGCGCAGCTCATCCGGCGCGCCGAGTCCGTGCAGAAGATTCGCGACGCCCAGGAGTCCCTCGATGGCCGGATCAGCGAACTCGAGGGCGCGCTCGCTGCGGCGCAGGAGACACTAGAAGAGCTCAAGTACCAACTCGATCGCGCTCGCATGGTGGCCCGTGGCAGTGCGCCGCAGCTGGTCGAAACCGCCGTGCCGGAGATTCCGGCCGCGGCCGCCCCGATGGTGGCCGTCCGGGAAGTCGAACGCGTTCGGCAGCGTGTCAGCGCCTAGAGCCGGCCGTACTTTTGCGGCGCGGATCGTAGCCTGGCAGGCGGCACACGGGCGCAGGGACCTGCCCTGGCAGGCCAACCGCGATCCCTATCGAATCTGGCTGTCCGAGGTGATGCTGCAGCAGACGCAGGTCGCCACCGTCGTTCCCTATTACACGCGCTTCTGCGCACGGTTCCCTGACGTTGAGACGCTGGCGGCGGCGCCGCTTGGCGACGTGCTGGCCCTGTGGTCCGGCCTCGGCTATTACGCGCGGGCCCGCAACCTGCATGCGTGCGCACGGCAGGTTGTCGAATGTTTCGGCGGCTGCTTCCCGGTCGACGCGTCCGTTCTGAACCGCCTGCCGGGCATCGGACGCTCGACGGCGGCGGCGATCGCCGCGTTCTGCGCGAATGCGCGCGTGCCGATCCTCGACGGCAATGTGAAGCGCGTGCTGGCGCGCCACTTCGCCGTCGAAGGTGACCCGAGCCAGGCTGGTGTGGCGCGGGTGCTGTGGGACAAGGCGGCGGCTCTTCTGCCGCCGAAGTCCGACATGGCGGCCTACACGCAGGGGCTCATGGATCTCGGCGCCACCGTGTGCACGCGGCGCGCGCCGAAGTGCGGTGCGTGCCCGTTGCGGCGCAGTTGTGCGGCGAAGGCAACCGGCCGCGTCGAGCAGTTGCCGGCAGCGAGAGCGCGCCGCTCGCTGCCATCGCGGCGGGCCTGGGCGCTGCTCGCCCTGCACGGGAACCGCGTGCTTCTTCAGCAGCGTGCGCCTGCCGGCGTCTGGGGCGGACTGTACGCACTGCCGCAGTTCGCGTCGGCTGCCGCTCTGCGCCGGGCGGCAAGCGCGATCGACTGCCGGCCCAGGCTGCAGGCGCTGCCGCCGCGACTGCACGCGTTCACTCACTTCAGCCTGACCCTGCTTCCGATGCGGCTCGATGTCCGCGCGCCACCGCGGGCGCTGCGCGAGAGCGATCTCATGTGGCTGCCGCTGGAACAGATCGACACGGCGCCGCTGCCGGCGCCGGTCCTCTCTCTGCTGCGTGAAACGGCGCGGTCCGCAGGAACGGTGGCGACCAGACGGCCGCGTGAGCTGCGAGCCGGCCTGAGCGGCGTCAGCCTTCTTCCTCGGGCTCTACGCCGAGCGCAACGAGGAAGCGCGACACCATGTTGTAGGTGGCGACGACCGCGACGAGTTCCACGGTGCCGCGGTCGCCGAGCGCGGCGTGAACGGCGTCGAACGTGCCATCGCTGACCGCGACCTGCAAGGTCATCTCGACCGTCAAGCGCAGCGCCGCCAGCGCAGTCTCGTCGAAGATGCCGGCCTGCCGCATGGCCTGCTCCGGTTGGCGCAGTGCCTCGACCTGTGGCGCGGTGCCGCCGGCTCGGAGGAACTCCGGTGCATGGTGATGGAACTCGTAGTGCGCGCCGTTCAGAGACGCCACCGCGCACATGGCCAGTTCGCGCAGGCGAGCGTCGAGCGCGAGCTCGGTGCGAACGGCCCGCAGGTATCCGTTCCAGCCAGCGGCCAGCGGCGGGCTATGCAGCAGCATTCGGTCGAGGTGCAGCAGGCGCCCGCCGCGGCGGGCACGGATCGCTTCGACGAGTGCGGCCGGCTCGGCGAGATCTGCGGGCTGATAGGCAATGCGCGGCATCGGTTAATCCGGTTCGGTGGCGTCCTGTGCGAGCACGCCGTGTTCGACGAGGAAGCGCTGCACGAGTTCGAGCCGCGAGCACGCGTCCTGCAGTTCCATCAGCTTCTGCCTGGCGCGCAGCGGGACCGGGATGAACTCGCTCAGTCGATTGCCAACCCAGACGCTGGACTCGAGACGGTAGGGCGGCTCGAACGGCAATGAGCCCACCGGATCGCTTGCTTCGCCATGGTGCTCCTGCTGATGACTGCCGACGTCAACGAGGATCCGCTGCAGCAGGTCAGCGCAGGGCTGTTGCTGCTGGGGCAGCGGCAGGTCGTCGTCGGGCGCGATTGGCGTGACGGTGGCGACCAGCAGGCCATCGGTCTGGGTCTCGGTGTGCTCGATGCGGAAGCGGTCGCCGCCGATCGCGCGCAGGTGCAGCAGTCCGAGTTTCGGCATGTCCCAGGCGGTGATGCGGGCCAGGGTGCCGACCGATTCGGTCGTCGCCGGCGCGCCGACCTCGCCGCCCTTGGTGATCAGCACCACGCCGAACGGGGACTCGGTCTTCATGCACTGCCGCACCATGTCCATGTAGCGCGCCTCGAAGACGCGCAGCGGCAGCACGCCGCCCGGAAACAAGACGGTCTTCAGCGGGAAAAGGGGCAGTTGCATCAGCGGCCGAGCGTGCGGTGCCGGGTCAGTACCCGTTCCCGTCCGCGGGCGACAAATCGTGCTGCGAGCTGCTCGACAACGTAAGGAGAGCGATGCTGGCCACCGGTGCAGCCGATGGCCACCGTCAGGTAGTGCCGGTTGTCGGCGTGATAGCTCGGCAGCCACTTCTCGATGAACCGTTCAACGTCGTCGATCATCCGGCCCACGATGGGGGCCCGCGCGAGGTAGCTCATCACCGGCGCATCGAGGCCGGTCAGCGGCCGCAATGTCGGCTCGTAGAAGGGGTTGGGCAGATTGCGAACGTCGAACAGCAGGTCGGCGGCTGCCGGCACTCCGTTCTTGAACGCGAACGATTCGAAGGCCAGCGTCAGCGTGGCCTGGGCGGCTCCGGCGAACTGGCGGACCCATTCGCGCAGGGTGGCGGGCGAGAGTCCGCTCGTGTCGACGACGTAGCCGGACTTGTCGAGCGGGGCGAGCAGTTCACGCTCCGCCTCGATCGACTCGACCAGCGTCGGCTCGAGGCCCCTCTCGGCGATCGCGAGCCGCCCCGAAAGGGGATGGCGGCGGCGCGTTTCCGAATAACGGTGCACGAGTGCCTCGGTCGACGCGGTGAGAAAAAGCACGCGCAGGTCGTGTCCGGCGTTGCGCAGGTGGCTGATGATCTGCGGCAACTGACCGAGCGACAGCTCCGAGCGGGCGTCCACCGAAACAGCAACCTCGTCGTGGCTCGCGTCCGCAAGATAGGAGGTCACCTGGGCCAGGAATCTCGGCGGCAGATTGTCGACGCAGAAATAACCGATGTCCTCCAGGAGGCGCAGCGCAACCGACTTGCCGGAGCCGGACATTCCCGTGATCAGCACCAGCCGCATCGGGCGAAGATCTCCTCAGGTCGCACGAAACAACGCAGGTGATTCTGTCACGATGGACGGCGCGAAAACAAAGGGCGCGGCATTGCCGCGCCCTTCCCATGCCGGTGCGCACCTGCCGAGGTCAGCCACTCAGACACCTGAACACGAACGCCTTGCGCTCATCGCCGTTCAGGCTCCTGGAGGCGCCTTCCGCCTTGCGGGCCATCACTTGTCCCGCTGGCCCGGCACGGCCGGCTTCGCCGACAGGCAGGTCGACATGAACTTGTTGCGTTCCTCGCGCTTGAGCTTCTTGGCGGACGCCTCCTTGCTGCAGGCTGACATCTTCTCCTGCTGGGGGGTCGGTTTCTTCTCCTCGGCGGCATGGGCCGCGAGCGGCAGCGCGAGAACGGTGGCAAGCAGCAGCTTCTTGAACATGTGAGGTCTCCCAGGTTGATTGCGGGTGAGCCGCCGGCCCTGATGCACCGTTACGACTTGTCCCGGGAGATATTTGAGCACCGCGGTATCGCTGCAACTACGGAATTATCCGTTGTCGATGGCCTGCCTCTGCCGTTGCATAAATTCCGCCATCGTGTCTATGCCTCGCAGCTTGAGGATCGTGTTGCGCACGGCTGCCTCCAGCAGCACGGCCAGGTTGCGGCCGGCAGCGACGGGAATCACGACCTTGTGAATCGGCAGGCCGAGCACCTCTTCCGTGGCACCGGCCAACGGCAGCCGTTCGGTCTGGGACGCCGCCGCCTGCCGGCGTAGCTCGACGATCAGGCGCAGCTTCATCTTCCTCCGCACCGCGGTCTCGCCGAATATCGACTTGATGTCGAGCAGACCGAGGCCTCGCACCTCGAGCAAATTGGCGAGCAGGGGCGGGCAGTGGCCCTCGATGGCGTCGGGCTCGGTGCGCGCAAAGTCGACCACGTCGTCGGCGACCAGGCCGTGGCCGCGGCTGATGAGTTCGAGCCCCAGTTCGCTCTTGCCGACCCCGGACTCGCCGGCGATCAGCACGCCCATGCCGAGCACGTCCATGAAGACGCCATGCATCGTGCAATGCGCAGCGAGCTTCTTGTTGAGGTACACGCGCAACCGGTCGATTACCAGGCCAGCCGCCAGCGGCGACGAGAACATCGCCAACCCGACCTGCTCGGCGACGGTGATCATGTCGTCAGGCAGGCTGAGGCCCTCGGCGACGATCAGCCCGAGCGCGCCGCCGGCGATCAGGTCGTGCGCGTAGTGCGCGCGCCGGGCGCTGTCCATTCGCGACATGTAGCGGACTTCGGGAGCGCCCAGCACGTGCAACCGGTCGGCATGGATCAGGTTGAGGTGGCCGACGATGTCCGCGGCCTGCACTTCCGCACTTGATGTCCCGGCGAGGGTCCGCAGGCCCCCGGTGCGGCCAGCGATCCAGACAAGCTTCAGCGACTGTTCGTTCTCGTCGAACAGCGCCTGCAGGGTCGGCATGGGATGCGAGGCGCCGGCGCCGCGCGGCGCCGGTTCAGGCCGCCGGCCGCATCGGCTCCCACTGCGCCAGCAGCGTGTGTGCGACGCTGGCGTCGGTGGCCTGCAGCAGGTTCTCGCGGAAGGCGCGGTCCGAAAGCATCTGCGCCAGTTCGGACAGGATGTCGAGGTGCTGCTGGCTCGCCTGTTCGGGCACCAGCAGGACGACAAGAATGCTGACCGGCCGGCCGTCCGGCGCATCGAAGGCGATCGGCTCGGCGAGGCGAACGAATGCCGCGACAGCCTCCTTCAGGCCCTTGATGCGTCCGTGCGGAATGGCCACGCCCTGACCGAGCCCGGTCGATCCCAGGCGCTCGCGGGCGAACAGGCTGTCGAACACCGTCGCGCGGGCGATGCCCTGGTTGTTTTCGAAAAGAAGGCCAACCTGTTCGAAGACACGCTTCTTGCTGGAGGCCTGCAGATCGAGAACGACGTTGGCAACGGGAAGCAGGCGGGAAATCTGGTTCATGGCCGGTCAGACGGAGGCGTTATGAGCACTGACGGGGGTCAATGTGCCGGATCGCGGAACGGCTCCTGGAGCCGCTGGCGGATGGGGCCATCGGTACAACGCCATGGATGCGGCTGTCCGAGGCACGCGACGGGGCGCAGTATAGGCACGTCAGGCGCGCAAAGGAGGCCACCACAGTCGAATGGTTGCCCTTGTGCGCCCAATGTTGCCGGTCGGCAACGCCGGGTCGCGGCGGTACGCGCTGCTGCAGACATGAGGCTACCTGGAGAAGGCAAAGCCACGCGGGAACATTGGCCGCACGCAAAGACCGCGCCGCCCGCATGGAGCGGACCGCCACTTTACGGACACCGTGGCGACTACTGCGGCGACTGGGTCTGCTGGTGCTTGATCGGGGCGCGCCCATGCGTCTTGACTCGATCCTTGTGGCGCAGGATCTGGCGATCGAGCTTGTCCATCAGGAGGTCTATGGCGGCATACATGTCGCCGTCCGTCGACTCCGCGTGCAGGCTGCCCCCGCGAATGCGCAGCGTGACCTCGGCTCGTTGTCTCAGCTTGTCCTCCACCGCCAGCACCACGTCAGCGTCGATCACATGGTCGAAGTGCCTGCGAATCCGTTCAAGCTTGCCGTGCACGTAGTCGCGCATGGCCGGAGTCACTTCGACGTGGTGGCCCTGGATGATGAGGTTCATGCTGCACTCCTGTCGGTGGACGCCGACGAATCGGCGATGGGATGACTCACGGGCTCTTGCGCAGCGCCACCGCTGGGATCTTCAGCGCCTCGCGGTACTTGGCGACGGTGCGCCGCGCGACCACGATGCCCTGAACGGCGAGAAGCTCTGCGATGCGATTGTCAGACAGTGGATCCTTCGGGTCTTCCTCTCCTATCAGTTGCTTGATCAGAGCGCGGATCGCCGTGCTGGACGCCGCGCCGCCGGTATCGGTCGCCACATGGCTGCCGAAGAAATATTTCAGCTCGAACACGCCGTAAGGCGTGGACATGTACTTGTTCGTGGTCACGCGGGAGATGGTCGACTCGTGCAGTTCGAGGGTGTCGGCGATCTCGCGCAGCACGAGCGGCCGCATCGCGATGGCCCCGTGGCTGAAGAAGCTCTGCTGACGGTCGGCGATCGCCTGCGCGACGCGCTGAATCGTCTCGAAGCGCTGCTGGATGTTTCGAATCAGCCAGCGCGCTTCCTGCAGGCGGGATGACCACTGCGAAAAGCCTTCCTTGCTTCGTTCCTGTTTGACTGCCGCAGCGTATGCGTGGTTCAGCCGCAGCTTCGGCATCACGTCGGGATTGACCAGCGCTACCCACCGATTTCGGCTTTTCCTCACCAGGATGTCGGGCACTACATAGTCCACGACCGTTGTGGCAAAGCCTACGCCGGGATGCGGATTCAGTCTACGAATCAGCGCATGCGCCTGCTGCACCTGCTCCTCGGTCAGCTCCAGTATCCGCGCCAGCTTCTCGAATTCTCTCGCTGCGAGCAGATGCAAGTGTTCACTGATGATCCGCTTGGCATATCCGATCGCCGCGGCCTGGCCGGGGGGCGCCTGCGCGGCCAGCACATCGAGCTGGATGGTCAGGCACTCGGCCGCGCTGCGAGCGCCGACGCCGGCAGGATCAAAGCTTTGCAGCAGCTTGAGGGCCGTGGCCAGGTCGTCGAGTTCGACGTCGGCCTCCGGTGGGCAGATCGCCAGAAGCTCCTCCAGCGTTGCGGCCAGATACCCCTGTTCGTCAAGGGATTCGATCAGGATGTACACCAGCGCGCGGTCGCGCGGCGAGGCCGTGGTCGCGGCGAGCTGTCCCTTCAGGTGCTCGCCCAGCGAAGCCGGCGCTGCGGCCCAGGCGCCCGGGCCGTCGTCATCGTCGTCACGCTCCCCGCGCGAGGTTCCCCATTCGAATGTCGCTCCGTTGACCGCCGAGGCGCCCTCGCCTTCGCTCTCCTCCGGCCCGGCGCCGCTGGCCGATGGCGCGGCCACCTCCAGCATGGCGCCGTCGGAAGCGATTCGCATCGCCGCGCCCAGCGGCGGATCGTCACATTCGAGCAGCGGGTTGTCGTTGAGGGCCTGCTCGATCTCCTGGGCCAGTTCGAGCGACGACAGCTGCAGCAGCCGGATCGACTGCTGCAGCTGCGGAGTCAGCGCCAGATGCTGACCCAGCTTGAGCTGGAGGCCGGGCTTGATCGCCATCGCGGCTACATGCGGAAGTGTTCGCCGAGGTAGACCCGCCGCACGGACTCGTTTTCGACTATTTCGTGCGGGCTGCCGGCGGCAAGCACCTGGCCTTCGTTGATGATGTACGCGTGGTCGCAGATGCCGAGCGTCTCGCGCACGTTGTGATCGGTGATCAGAACGCCGATGCCCCGCTCCTTGAGGAAGCGGACGATGCGCTGGATCTCGATGACGGCGATCGGATCGACTCCTGCGAACGGTTCGTCGAGCAGGATGAAGCGCGGCGCGGCCGCAAGTGCCCGCGCAATCTCGACCCGCCGCCGCTCGCCGCCGGACAGCGAAAGCGCCCCGTTGGTGCGCAGATGGCCGATCTGCAGGTCGTCCAGCAGGGTGTCCAGTCGTCTGGCCATTTCTGCCGGCGCCAACGGGCGGCCATCGGCGCCGTACTGAAGCTCCAATACCGCCCGTACGTTTTCCTCGACTGTCAGGCGCCGGAACACCGACGCCTCCTGGGGCAGGTACGAAAGGCCAAGGCGCGCCCGGCGGTGGATCGGCAGATGCGCGATCGACACGTCGTCGAGGAAGATCGCGCCGCCATCCATCGGGACCAGCCCGACGACCATGTAGAAGCACGTCGTTTTGCCGGCGCCGTTCGGCCCTAGCAGACCGACCACGGCGCCCGCCTCCACGGACAGCGAAACGTCCTTGACCACGACCCGGGCGCCGTAGCGTTTGTGCAGATGCTCGACCCGAAGGCGGCTGCCCGCCTCGTCCTGCGCGCCGCCGGGCACGCCGCCGACAACTGCGGTCTGCGCGGCGCTCATGAATTCCCTCGCACGTACTGCCATGCGGATCCTGGTGGGCGTGCGCGTCTGCTAGGGGCGCCCGGGCGCATTGTTCCCGGATCATCCGTGCGGCGCGGAACCCCTTCCCGAGCGGGTTCGACTCGCGTGTCGATCACTTGCGACCCTCGGGCATTCGGGTTGCCGGACTCAGCGGAACTGCCCCGGCCTTCGGGGTCTCACTCGTTCGCGGCGCGATCACCGCGCGGACGCGGCCATCGCCGCGCTCGCCCCCGTCCACCCGATATGTCGACGCGGTGGCGTCGTAGGAGATGACCTGGCCGCTGATCTCATCCCGGACGACGCCGTTTTCGAGCCGTCGCCAACGGGCCTGGTTGACGAAACGGACCGAGTCGGTCTTTTCGTCCCACTCGATGCGCTCGGCCGTGCCCTCCATGTACTCCTCGATGCCGGGCCGGGACGGGTCCCTGCGCTGACGAAACGTCGCCAGCGCGCCTGGCGCCGCGGTCACCACGGCGCTGCGATAGCCGTCGGACCCGGTGCGCAGCTCCATCCGCTCGCCGGTGATTCGAAGCGTGCCCTTGGTCAGGGTCGCGCTTCCGCTGACGACGTTAACCTGCTTCAGTTCGTCGAAGACACCGCGGTCGGCCTCGATGATCGTCGGCTGGTCCCGGTCGGCGCGCTCGGCCAGCGCCGGCAGGGCAAGGGCGGCTAGCGCGATCAGCAGCAGCATTCGCATCGGGAGATCCCCCAGTCAGCGGCGGCCGGGCGCCATTTCGCCGCGCAGTCCGCCGCTTACGGTCAGCACGTGCTTCAGGTTGTCGTAATCCATCGCTGCTCCGGCCAGCCGGGTGTCGCCCTGCACGATCAGCACTGGAACGTCCGAAGAAAACAGCTCCTTGTCCGGGATCGCCGTCATTCGCTCGGTGCGGATCGTCAGCGCCGGCCTGTCGCGGCCGGCCGCGCGTTGCAGCAGTACGTCGCCCTGCATCAGCACCCGTTCGCCGGCATTCGTGACGCGCGCGCGGATCGCCGACGCCTGCAACTGCGGCTCGTCTGGCTGCAGGCTCACCAGCCGCGGTCGGGCCAGTTCGATATCGTCATTTTCATTGAAGTACGAAAGCTGCTCGGCAAACAGCTTGTAGCGCGCCTGCCCGGTGTCGTCGAACTGCGTCAGCACGACGCGATCGACGATGAAATCCGGCGTGCCTGGTGCGGGCGGCGTGCGGATCGTGGGTCGCCGCATTTCGCGCGAATACCAGTAGCTGGTGACCGTCACGACCGTCAGCAGCAGCGCAGCGATCAGCATCGACAGCCGGTCACGCATTGCCGGCCGTCTCCGCGCCGCCGTGCCGCCGCAGCACGTCCCCGAACCGCCCCTGCGCGCGCAAAATGAACTCCGCCAGTTCGCGGACCGCGCCGCGCCCTCCGGGGGCTTCACTGATCCAGTGCGAGATACGCTTGACCTCGGGCGAGGCATCCGAGACCGTGGCAGCGAAGCCGGCCTGGGCGAGCGCGGCAAGGTCCGGCCAGTCGTCACCGATGTAGCCGCACTGGGCGGGGGTGAGTCGCAGGGCCTGGGCCAGCGCGGCGAAGCCTGCCCCTTTATCGGTTGCTCCCTGGACAACCGGCGCGATGCCCAGTTCCTTGGCGCGCCGCTCGACGACCGGCGAACTGCGCGACGAAAGGATCGCCACTTCGATGCCGGCTTCGCGCAGCATCTTCACGCCCAGTCCGTCGCGTACGTCGAAGACCTTGAGCGCCTCGCCGTCCGCGCCGAAATAAAGGCGGCCGTCGGTCAGCACGCCGTCGACGTCCAGCACGAGCAGCCGGACGGCGGCAGCGCGCTGTTCCGCATTCGTCACAGCACCCTCGCTGCAGTCAGGTCGTGCGCATGCAGCGCGCCGACGAGCCGTCCGTTGTCGACCACGAGAAGCTGGTTCCTCAGGGTCGACTCGATCAGTTGCGCCGCCTCGGCCGCCAGCGCGCCGGGACCGATGGTCAGCGGATCACGCGTCATCACCTCGGCGATGCCGAGATCGCGCACGCTCGCGCCGTGTTCGAGCAGGCGGCGAAGGTCCCCATCGGTGAAAATTCCTGCCACGCGACCGTCGGCGTCGAGCACGGCGGTCATGCCGAGCCGCTTGCGCGAGATTTCCTGCACGGCTTCCATCACGGTCGCCGTCACCGGCACCGACGGAATGTCGCTCCCCTTGGCCATCACGTCTTCGACCTTGGTCAGCAGCCGCCGGCCGAGCGCACCGCCGGGGTGCGAGCGGGCGAAATCGGCCGGCCCGAAGCCGCGGGCATCCAGGCAGGCAACCGCGAGCGCGTCGCCGAGTGCCAGCATCGCGGTCGTCGAGGAGGTGGGCGCGAGGTTCAGCGGGCAGGCTTCCTTGTCGACGCGGACGTCCAGGTGGACATCCGCATACCGCGCCAGCGGGGAGTCAGCGTTGCCTGTGAATGCAACGAGGGGGGTGCCTTCCCGCTTGAGCGTCGGCACGACGGTCAGCAATTCAGCCGTTTCGCCCGAGTACGACAGCGCTACAAGCACATCGTTGCAGGTAATCATGCCGAGGTCGCCGTGCGCGGCCTCTGCCGCATGCACGAACATTGCCGGCGTGCCGGTCGAGGCCATCGTGGCGGCGATCTTGCGTCCGATATGACCGCTCTTGCCGATGCCGCTGACGACGACGCGGCCCCGGCAGTTCAGCAGCAGATCCACCGCGCGCAGGAACGTCCCGTCGAGCCGGTCGGCCAGCGCGGCGACAGCCTGTCCCTCGACCCTGAGGACCGTCTTCGCCAGTTCGAGAGCATCGGCGCGGGAGGGAGTGGAAAGATCGGCGGGGCGCATCTTCTGGAGGCATCGGCGCGACGACCGAGGCGGCGGCAGGTGCGGTCGATGATACTCTGGCGACCTGTACCTGGCACGGCTCTTGCTCGTATTAGCCGATCCGGCCGATCGTCATGCCTACCGCCCTCGAACTGACGCTGCTGCTGCTGGCCGCCGCCGTGATCGGCGTGGTGGTGTTCCGCCTGCTCAACCTGCCGCCGATGCTCGGCTACCTGGCGGTCGGCATCCTGATCGGACCGCACGCGCTTGGCCTCGTCCCGGACAGCAGGGAAACCCGCTACCTGGCGGAGTTCGGGGTCGTCTTCCTGATGTTTTCGATCGGGCTGGAGTTCTCCCTGCCCAAGCTGAAAAGCATGCGCAGCCTGGTTTTCGGCCTGGGGATGGGACAGGTCGTGCTGACCGTGCTCAGCGTCGTGGCCGCTGGCTGGGTGGTCGGCCGGTTCTGGCCGCTGCCGCTGGCCGAGGTATTCGTGCTTGGCGCGACGCTGGCAATGTCGTCGACCGCCATCCTGATGAAGCTGCTGGCCGACCGGCTCGAACTGGAAACCGAGCATGGGCGGCGCATGGTCGGCGTGCTGCTGTTCCAGGATCTTGCCGTGGTGCCGCTGCTGGTCGTCATTCCGGCGCTCGCATCGCGGACTGGGGACCTCGCCGAGTCGCTCGGCTGGGCAACGCTGAAGGCAGTGGTGCTGCTGACGGTACTTCTTGCCGGCGGGCGCTGGGTGGTGCGCCACTGGCTGCATCTCGTGGCCCGGCGGCGCGCGCACGAACTGTTCGTGCTCAACGTTCTTCTGATTGCGCTCGGCCTGGCGTGGCTGACCGAGCATGCCGGCCTGTCGCTGGCCTTGGGCAGCTTCGTCGCCGGCATGCTGATCGCCGAAACCGAGTACCGGCACCAGGTCGAGGAGGACATCAAGCCTTTCCGCGACGTGCTGCTCGGGCTGTTCTTCATCACGATCGGCATGCTTCTCGACGTCCAGGTCGTGGTCGAGCAGTTCGGCTGGGTGATGCTGGCGCTGGTCGGCCCGACCACGTTCAAGGGCCTGCTGGTCATCGCGCTGGCCAAGGGGCTTGGCGCCTCGACGGGGACGGCGATCCGGGTCGGGCTGGGGCTCGCCACGGCAGGCGAGTTCGGTTTCGTGCTGCTCGCACAAGGGGCGCCCCTGCTCGATCCGACGCTGCGCCAGATCGTGCTCGCAGCCATGCTGTTGTCGATCCTGGCCACGCCATTCCTGGTCCAGTACAGCGACCGGATCGCGATGCGCTTCGTCGCCTCGGAATGGATGCAACGGGCGCTGGAGTTGCACAAGATCGCGGCGCGCTCGATGGCGGTCGACAAACACGTGATCATTGCCGGCTATGGCCGCAGCGGCCAGCACCTGGCGCGGATGCTGGCCGACGAGAACATCGGCTATGTCGCCCTCGATCTGGATCCCGACCGTGTTCGTGAGGCGACGGCTGCCGGCGACTCGGTCGTCTACGGCGATGCCGCGCGGCGCGAGACACTGATCGCCGCCGGCCTGAGTCGAGCCGCCGCGCTGGTGATCAGCTACAACGATGCGCACTCGGCGCTCAAGGTGCTGCACTTCGCGCACGAGCTGAATCCGACGTTGCCGGTCATCGTGCGCACCCAGGACGACGCCGACCTCGACCGATTGCTGAGAGGGGGCGCGACCGAGGTCGTGCCCGAGGTCTTCGAGGGCAGCCTGATGCTCGGCTCGCACGCGCTCGTGCTGCTTGGCGTGCCGTTGTCGCGCGTCGTGCGGCGCGTGCAGAAAGCGCGCGACTCCCGTTACCGATTCCTGCGCGGCTATTTCCACGGCGCCGACGATCACGTCGATTTCGACGACGAAGCGCACGCCCGGCTGCACTCGGTGGCTGTCGAACCCGGTGCCGCGGCCGTGGGCCGCACGCTTGGTGAACTGGCGCTGCATGACGTCGGCGCGGAGGTCACCGCCGTCAGGCGCCGCGGCATCCGCGGCGACGACCCTGCGGCGGAACTGATCCTTCAGGCGGGCGACGTGCTGGTCCTGCGTGGTCCACAGGAGGCTCTCGAGATGGCCGAACTCAGGCTGAGCCGGAAGTGATGCCGGCGCGGCGCGAGTTTTGCGGCGCACTGCCGTCCTGGCCGGCTACATTGGGCGCGGCGCTCATCCTGCACACCAGGGTGCCGGGCGAATCGCTCGGCCGCCTTCAGGTACGTTAGCCCGCGCGACGGCACCGGCGCGATTCACGCCGCGCGTCGTTTGACCCAGCGGGTCAGCGAGGCGTGTAGATGGCGGCCGGTGTGGCTGTCCGCTTGGTTGGCGACCTGTTCCGGGGTTCCGGCGGCGACGATGCGGCCGCCGCCGTCGCCGCCTTCGGGACCGAGGTCGATCACCCAGTCGGCTGTCTTGATCACGTCGAGGTTGTGCTCGATGACCACCACGGTATTGCCCGCGCTGCGCAGCTGGTGCAGCACGCGCAGCAGCAGCGCGATGTCGTGAAAGTGCAGCCCGGTGGTTGGTTCGTCGAGCACGTACAGGGTGCGGCCGGTATCGCGCTTGGAGAGCTCGAGCGACAGTTTCACGCGCTGCGCCTCACCGCCGGACAGCGTGATGGCGCTCTGGCCGAGCTTCAGGTAGCCGAGGCCGACATCCGACAGGAGCGCGAGCTTGCGCGCCAGCACCGGGACCGCGCCGAAGAACGCGGCGGCATCCTCGACGGTAAGGTCGAGCACCTCGGCGATGTTCCTGCCTTTGTAAAGCACCTCGAGCGTCTCGCGGTTGTAGCGGCGGCCGTGGCAGCTGTCGCAGGGCACGTAGACATCGGGCAAGAAATGCATCTCGACCTTGATCAGGCCATCGCCCTGGCAGGCTTCGCAGCGCCCGCCCCGCACATTGAAGGAGAAGCGGCCGGCTTCGTAGCCGCGCTCGCGCGCGATCGGCGTCCCGGCAAACAGTTCGCGGATCGGCGTGAAGAGCCCCGTATAGGTGGCCGGGTTGCTGCGCGGCGTGCGCCCGATCGGGCTTTGATCGACCAGGATGACCTTGTCGAAAAACTCGAGCCCCTCGATCGATGCGTAAGGTGCGGGCTCGGCGCCCGAGCCGTAGACGCTGCGCGCCACCGCGGCGGCCAGCGTGTCGTTGATCAGTGTCGACTTGCCGGAACCCGAGACACCGGTGACGCATACCAGGAGACCCACCGGAAGTTCGAGGTCGACGTTCCGCAGGTTGTTGCCGCGCGCGCCGGCCAGGCGCAGCCAGTCCAGCCCGGGCGGCACCCGTGCCGCCGGTACCTCGATGTGCTGTCTGCCGGAAAGGTACGCGCCGGTCAGTGACGCCGGCGCGCGCTCGATTTCCGATGCGTGCCCCGTGGCGACGACCTCGCCGCCGTGGACCCCCGCCCCCGGCCCCATGTCGACGACGTGATCGGCGGCGCGAATCGCGTCCTCGTCGTGCTCGACCACCAGTACCGAGTTGCCGAGGTCGCGCAGCCGCTTGAGCGTGGCGATCAACCGGGCGTTGTCGCGCTGGTGCAGACCGATCGAAGGCTCGTCGAGCACGTACAGCACCCCCGTCAGGCCCGAGCCGATCTGCGAGGCCAGGCGGATGCGCTGCGCTTCGCCGCCGGAAAGCGTGTCGGCGGCACGGTCGAGCGTGAGATAGGTCAGGCCGACGTCGCTCAGGAAGCGCAGTCTCGTCGCGATCTCGCGCACGATGCGCGCCGCCACCTCGCCCTTCGCGCCGGTCAGATGCAGCGCATCGAAATAGGCGAGCGCGTCGGCAAGCGGCGCGCGTTCGATGTCGAAGATCGCCCGCCGCTGGCCGCCGCTGCCGACGAAAACGAAGCGCGCCTCGCGGCGCAGCCGCGTGCCATCGCAGGCCGGGCACGGTCGCGCGCTGCGCAGCCGCCCGAGGGCTTCGCGTACCGCCGCTGAATCGGTCTCCCGCCAGCGGCGGTCCATGCTCGGCAGCACGCCTTCGAACGGATGGCGGCGCGTGACCTTGCGGCCGCGGTCGCTCGTGTAAGTGAACGGAACCGCTTCTTCCCCCGTGCCGTGAAGAACCTGCTGCGCGAAGGCCGGCGGCAGTTCGTTGAACGGCTGATCGATGTCGACGCCGGCGTGCCTGGCGAGCGAGGTCAGCAGCTGGAAATAGTGGCTGTTGCGCCGGTCCCAGCCGGGAATCGCGCCCGCCGCGAGCGACAGTTCGGGGTGCTCGACGACCCGAGCCTCGTCGAAGAAGTCGACCCGGCCCAGGCCATCGCAGCTCGGACAGGCGCCGCTCGGGCTGTTGAACGAGAACAGGCGAGGCTCCAGGTCCGGCGCCGAATAGGCACACAGCGGGCACGCGTGACGGCTCGAAAACAGGTGCTCGGTTCCGTTGTCGGTGTCGAGCAGCAGTGCGCGACCACCGCCGACGCGCAACGCGGTCTCGAACGATTCGGCAAACCGCTGGCGCGCCTCGGGCCGCACCTTCAGCCGGTCGACCACGACGTCGATCGAGTGCTTCTCGTTGCGCGCCAGTGCCGGCAGTTCCTGTGCCTCGACGATGGCCCCGTCGACGCGCAGGCGGACGAACCCCTGCGCCTGCAGATCTTCGAACAGTTCGGCAAACTCGCCCTTGCGCTCGCGCACCGCAGGCGCCAGCACGATGACCCGCGAATCGGCGGGCAAAGCCAGCGCGGCGTCGACCATCTGCGCCACGCTCTGCGCGGCGAGCGCCTGCTCGGGATGATCCGGACAGTGCGGCTGGCCCACGCGCGCATAGAGCAGCCGGAGGTAGTCGTGGATCTCGGTGACCGTGCCGACCGTCGAGCGCGGGTTGTGCGCGCCGGCTTTCTGCTCGATGGCGATCGCCGGCGACAGGCCCTCGATCAGATCGACGTCCGGCTTTTCCATCAGTTGCAGGAACTGGCGTGCGTACGCCGACAGGGATTCGACGTAGCGTCGCTGGCCCTCCGCGTACAGCGTGTCGAAAGCGAGCGAGCTCTTCCCCGAGCCGGACAGGCCGGTGATGACGACCAGCTTGCCGCGCGGCAGGTCGAGATCGATGTTCTTCAGGTTGTGCGTGCGGGCGCCGCGGATGCGCAGGCAGTCCATCGTGCGTGTCGTTCGCCGGGACGGCGGCATGCCGGCCCGGCGTGGCGAGAGAAGGCAACTTGTTACTATAGCCACGCGCTCCCGACGCACGCCAACGCGACCATGCGCGCCGGCTGCCGGCGGCGCGCGTCTCCCCTGGCGTCTCCACCCTCCCGATGAGTGATCCCAACAGGATGTCCGCGCGCGAACTGCGCGCAAGCGTCGCGCTGGCGTCGATCTTTGCGCTGCGCATGCTCGGCGTCTTTCTCATCCTGCCGGTCTTTGCGGTGCACGCGCGCGGCATGCCGGGCGGCGACGATGCCGTGCTGGTCGGCATCGCGCTGGGAATCTACGGCCTGACCCAGGGCATCCTGCAGATTCCGATGGGAGCGGCGAGCGACCGCTACGGCCGCAAGCCGGTGATCGTCGCCGGGCTGGCGGTGTTCGCGATCGGCAGCTTCATCGCGGCGGCCGCGGCCAGCATGCTGTGGGTGATCATCGGGCGCGCCCTGCAGGGCACCGGCGCGATCTCGGCCGCGGTGACCGCGTTGATTGCCGACAGCACGCGCGACGAGCACCGCACCAAGGCGATGGCGCTGGTCGGCTCGTCGATCGGCCTGACGTTTGCCTTTTCGCTGGTCGCGGCGCCGGTGCTGTACGCGGCGATCGGCATGAACGGCATTTTCGCGATGACCGGACTGCTGGCGATGGCCGGCATCGCCGCGGTGGTGTGGGTCGTGCCGCAGGCGCCGGCGAAGATCGCGACGGGCGAGGCGGCGCTCTGGCACGAGGTGCTGTTCGACCGCCAGTTGCTGCGTCTGAATGCCGGCATATTCACGCTGCACGCCGTGCAGATGGCGATGTTCGTGGTCGTGCCGGTGCTGCTGGTCGAACTCGGGCTGCCGCTGCCGCTGCACTGGCATGTCTACCTGCCTGCGGTGCTGGCCTCTTTCGTGCTGATGCTGCCGCCGATCATGGTCGCCGAGCGAATGGGGCGGATGCGCCTGCTTCTGCTGGCTGCCGGCGCGCTGATGGTGGCAGCGCAACTCGGCCTGCGCTGGCTGGCGCCTTCGGTGGCCGCGCTGGGCCTCTGGCTGGTTGTCTTCTTCATCGCCTTCAACATCCTCGAAGCCAGCTTTCCCTCGCTGACTTCCCGTCTCGCGCCTTCGTCGGCGCGCGGCCTCGCGCTCGGCATCTACAACACGACGCAGGCCATCGGGCTGGCCATCGGAGCGGGCGTCGGTGGCTGGCTCGCGAAGCATCACGGCAGCGGCAGCGTGTTTCTTTTCGCCGCGCTGGCGATGGCGCTGTGGTTCGCCGTTGCGCTGGGGCTGCGCGAAGTACCCGCCCGGGCGCGCCACAGCGGATCGGAGGTGGCGGATACGGCGGCCCGATGAGCCTACCGCCGCCCGGTGAGCCGGCCGGGGCATGTCAAGGGCGAATTCCGCCGCCGACCTCGGGAAGTTTCACGGCGTGGTCCGGATGACTCGCTCGGTATCATCGGTGCGTACAACAAGAAGGGATCGGCCGGCGACGGCCGCCTTGCGCAAGGGAGGAGAGTGATGGCTTCGGTGAACAAGGTGATTCTGGTCGGCAACCTGGGCCGCGACCCGGAAACGCGCTACAGCCCCGATGGCGCGGCCATCACCAATGTGACGATTGCGACCAGCGATCGCTGGAAGGACAAGGCCAGCGGCGAGATGCGCGAGGCGACGGAGTGGCACCGCGTGGTTTTCTTCGGGCGCCTGGCCGAGATCGCCGGCGAGTACCTCAAGAAGGGGCGCCCGGTTTACGTGGAAGGAAAGCTGCGCACGCGCAAGTGGACCGACAAGGACGGCCATGAGCGCTATACGACCGAAATCGTGGCCGACAACATGCAGATGCTCGGTTCGCGCGAGGGCGCGGGCGGGGGCGACTTCGAGGAAACCGGGGCGCCGCCGCGGACCGGGGCTGGCCGCGAGGCAGGCGCACGCGCGCCCGCGAAGCCGGCGCCGAACATCGCCGACATGGACGACGACATACCTTTTTAGGCCAGACATCCGCGGTGGGTGAAGCTCGGCCGGGGTGGCGGCGCGCTGCAGGGTGACTCGGCCGCCGTTCGGCGCAACCTGCAGAACGTGGTGCCCGGCGCGGGCTGACGTGTTCGGCCTGCTGCCGTGCGCCGCCCGGCAACAGTCTTCGGCGCGGATCCGAGTACCTTCCGTCCGTGACCCCGCATTTTTGGGATGGCTGGGGTATTCTGCCGATCACGCCCAATCCCGGCGCGCCGACCGCCGCCCCGCTCCTTGGACGCCTCCGACCTGCCGTCGCCCGGCGCGATAGCGTCGCTGCCTCCGGCCAGCCTCTTCGATGCGCTGCCGGATGCGTTGCTGCGTTTCGATGCCGCGGCGCGCATCGTCTACGTGAACCCGGCTTTCGAGCGCGCGATGCTGCTTGCCCGGCGCAGCCTGCTCGGCCGACGGTTCGAGGACATCGAGGGGCTCGCGGCCTACGCGGGTCTGTGGAACGGTCAGCTGCACGAACTGCTGCACACGGAAGAAGAGCGCTGGTTCAAGTTCAGTTTCGACCATCCGCTCGGCCGACGCCACTTCGACGTCCGGCTGCTGCTCGAGCGTGACGATCGTGCGCCGCACGTCACCGCGCTGCTGCGCGACGTGACCTTTGCACGGGGTGCCGTGCGTGCTTCACGCGGCGCCGACGCGCTCGCCGAGGCGATCCTTGCCGCGGACAACGTCGGCATCGCGCTGCTCGACCGCGAACTGCGACTGAAGCACATCAACGGCTTTCTCGAGGAAGTGACCGGCGTGCGCGCCGAGCAGGCCCTCGGCCACCGGCCCGACGAGGTCTTCGACCTGTCCGCGTTGCCGGAAGTCATGGCCTCGTTCGAGCGCATGCGAGGCGGCGCAACGCGCAGTACCGAGCAGCACGAGTACGTGCTGCCGGCCGGGAGCCGGCCCTGGATTCGCGAGCGGCGAACACCGATTTTCGACGCGCGCGGGGCCTTTGACGGCGTCTTCGTTCTCGTCGAACGGATCGATCCGGCGCAGCAGGCGGCAACGTCGCTGTCGGCGCTGCGCGGCGCTCTCGAGCGGGCCGGCGAACTGGTCCTCGAGGTCGGCGCCGACGGTGTCCTGATCGACGCCAACGCAACGGCGCTGCAGCAGCTGGGACTCACGCGCGCCGACTTCGGCGTCACCTCGCTGGCGCAGATCGACAGCGAACTCCCCTCTGGCGAGATACCCAGGCTGATCGAGCGGCTCCGACTGCACGGCGCCGAGCGACGTGAAACACGCTACGCCTGCCGCCTGCGGCCAGGCGCGATGCTGCCGGTCGAGGTCATCGCGCAGCGCTCCGCAAACGGGCAGCGCGAATCGGTCTTGCTGCTGGCGCGTGACATAGGCGAGCGCAAGCGCACCGAAGCTGCGCTGCTCGAAAGCGCCGAGCGGTTCCGCTCGCTTTTCGACGAGAGCCCGGTGGCGCTGCTGCTGCTCGACGAGAACCTGCGCGTGCTGCAGGCCAATCACGCCGCCGGCCGCCTGCTGGACCGCGCGCTGATCGACCTCGTCGGCACCGAGGCGCCGAGCCTGCTTCACGTCGAGGATCACGCGGCGGCCGAGCGGTTGCGACGCGAACTGGTGGCCGAGGCGCTGCCGCAGAACGACGCCGACGTGCGCATCGTTCATGCCGATGGAACGGAACTGTGGGCTCGGCTCGTTGTGCGGGGTTGGCGTGCCGGTGCGGGTCGTCGCCTCCTCCTGGTGCTCGAGAACCACACCGAACGCAAGCGGGCGGCGTTGCAGCTCGAGGCGGCGGTCGGGCAGCAGCGCACGCTGCTCGAAACGATGGCCACAGCCGTCGCGCAGGTGCGCGGTGGGGTCGTGGTGCAGGCCAACGGCGAGTTCGCAAGACTGTTCGGTTTCGCCGAGCAGGCGGTCAGCGGCATGCCGCTGGCCCGGCTCATCGAGGCGACTGCTCCGGGCGTGCCGGCGCCGGGGCCGTTGCCGGAAGTCTCCACGGAGCGCACGAGCAGCGCCGAGACGATGCTGTTGACCGCCTCCGGCCGGCAGATCTGGTGTCTGGTCCAGGCGCGAGCCGTGCAGGCCGCGCCCGGTGTCGGCGGCACGACCGATGCCATTTACACGTTCCTGGACGTCACTGCGCAGCGGGACGGGCGCGAGGCGCTGTCACGCTCGCTGCTCGAACTGAACCTGGTGTTCGATTCGACCGAAGTGGCCCTGTTGCACCTCGCCGACGGCCGAGTCATTCGGTGCAATGCGCAAGCGCTGACCATGTTCGGTGGCGACGAGGGGCCTGTTGGCCGAGCCTTCAGCGAACTGCTGGAAACGTCCGCCGATGATCCTCTGCCGACGTGGCTCGCCGCCGGCGCGGGCGCCAGCGAACCGCCCGCCGAGGTCCGGATGCGTGGCGCCGACGGCGCGCAGTTCTGGGCCATGGTTTCAATGCGGCCGATCGACGCGCAACGGCCGGCTGCCGGTCAGATCATCACCGTGCTGAACATCGATGCCCGCAAGCGCTCGGAGCAGGAAGTCCAGCAGATGCGCAACTATCTCGACCTGGTGGTCGAGACCCTGCCGGTCATGGTCGCCGTGCGCGATGCGCGTGATGGCCGCTTCATCAGCATCAACCGGGCCGGCGAGGCGCTGCTCGGTCGCCCGCGCGAATCGGTGATCGGCCGCACATGGCATCAGCTCTTTCCGCAGGCGCCGGCCGATGAACTCGCCGCGCTCGATGCGCAGGCGCTCGAAGCGGGCCAGATCATCGAGCAGCCGCGCACGCCGAGCCAGACGATCGACGGCCGCCCGTTGACCGTGCACCGCCGCGTGCTGCCGGTGTTCGAGGACGACGGTGGGGCCGGGCCGCACGGCCCGCGTTACCTGATGTCGATCGTCGATGACCTGTCTGACACCGCCCGCACCGAAGCGGCGCTGCAGGACACGGAAGCGCGTTTCCGCGAACTCGCCGAGCACATCGATGCTTTTGTCTTCATTGCCGACAGCAGCCTGACCACGCTGATCTATGCCAGCCCGCGTTGCGAGGCGCTGCTCGGCATCACGGCCGCGCAGTTGCAGGCAGACCCGCGCCTGGTGCTGGAGTGCGTGCAGCCGCAGGAGCGGCCCGCCCTCGTCCGCCGCCTGCCGCTCGTGCTGGCGCGGCTGGCGCGACTGCGCCGCGCCGAGATGACAGTGCGGATCGATCACCCGACCCGCGGCCCGCGCAGCATCGCGGTGCGCTTCACTCCGGCGCGCACGCCGGCAGGCGGCCTGCGCATCTTCGGAATGGCCGAGGACGCGACCGAGCGCGAAGCGGTGCAGGACCAGCGCCTGGCCGCGGCGCTCAAACGGCACGAACTCGTCATTCACGACGTCCGGCAGCGGCTGAAGAAGAACCTGCGTGGCGTGGCGTCGCTCCTGCAGCAGCAGGCCTATGCGCGTCCGGAGCTGGCCGAGCCTCTGATCGACGCAGCAGCGCAGATCCAGGCGATCGGGCTCGTGCACGGCATACCGCCAACCGATGGCGGCGTACCGCTGACCGTCCTTGTGCAGGGTGTGTTCTCCGACCTCGCCGGCATGTACAACGCGATCGTGCAGGTCGAGCCGCCGGCGGCGGTGCTCGCCCGGTGGCGGGTGGCGGACAAGGAAGCGGTTCCGATGGCGCTGGTGATCAGTGAACTCGGGAGCAACGCCATCAAGCATCGCAGCAAGACCGATCAGCGCGTCGTCGCCCGTCTCGCCGCGCTCGGCGAGCGCGTCGAGCTGCGGATCGAGCAGCCCGGTCGGCTCAAGGAGGACTTCGATCTCGCCCGTGTCGGATCGACCGTTAGCGGGCTGGGCCTGGCCAAGTCCCTCCTGCCGCACCGCGGCGCGCGGCTGCGCATCGAGCAGCTCGGCCCGCTGGTGATCACCCGGCTCGAACTTACGCTGCCGGCGATTCGTCTCGCGGCCGCGCCGCTGATCGAAGCGCATGAACCGGCTGGTGACCGGCAGCGTATCGCCGAACCTCGCTGACCCAGGCGCGTCGTCGCGGCAAGCGATAGCCTGCACCGCCCCTTTGACGCTGGACATTGGCTGGGCATGAAGGGTTCCGGGATCGGCGAGGAGATTCGGCGGCGCGGTTTCCGCCGCTGGTACGAGCGGCAGCTGATCGAAAGCCACGCGTATCTGGTGACGGCATTCCTGTCGCTGATCCTGCTGCTCGCAGGTTTCGAGGCGATGGACGAACTGCGTGGCTCGACCGTTTACTACCTCGCCGTGGTGGCCGTTGCCGCAGCGGCCGGGACGCTGATGTGGGTGGCCTGGCAGCGTTTCACCGTCCTGCTCGCACGCGCCGAACTGTTCGCCGAGTCAGCGGGCTGTCCCCGCTGCCAGGCATGGGGCAGGTTCGACGTTCTTGCCGCGGAGGAGGTCGCCGGCGACGATCCGCCGGAAGCGGGCCGTCCTCACTGGCTGCGCGTGCGCTGCCGACGCTGCGGGGAGCAATGGCGGTTAGGCTGACGCACGAGGACGCAGCGCCGCATCGCGGCGCCCTGCTCAGCCGGTGCCGGGGCGTGAATTCGATGTCCGCAGCTGCCGGAGTACCTCGTCGTGCAGCGGGCCTGCTGTTGCAACGAGCGACGGTTCGGCGAGCGGGTTGTCGCCCGACCAGCTGCTGACCTGCCCCCCGGCGCCTTCGACGACCGGAACGATGGCGGCGACATCCCAGTAGGCCAGCGTCGGGTCGAGCATCACGTCGGCGCCGCCGGTGGCGAGTGCGAAGTAGCCGAAACAATCGCCCCACGTCCGGTACAGGCGCGCGCGCCGAACCAGCGCCGCGATGCCCTGGCCGCCGGGCTGCTCGCCGGTCTGCCAGTGCGTCGTGGCCAGTACGGTCGCATCTTCGATCCGCTCACAGCCGCGCACTCGGACCGGACGCTCGCCGCCGTCGGCCGCGTAAAGCCGCGTTTCGCCGCGATGGCCGATCAGCGCCACGCCGGCGGAAGGATGCGCGATGGCGCCGAGGATCGGTGCGAAGCCGCCGCCGTCGTCGCGCTCCAGCGCGATGAGCGTGCCGAAAAGGAAGCAGTTGCTTATGAAGGCTTTCGTGCCGTCGATGGGATCGAGGATCCACCGATACGTCCGGCCTTCCTTCTCCCCGTACTCCTCGCCGACGATGCCGTGCTCCGGGTAGCGGCGTTCGATCTCGCGCCGCATGGCTGCTTCGGCGCCGCGGTCGGCCGCCGTCACCGGGGTGGCGTCGGACTTGGCGCTGACTGCCACGCCGCGCAGGAACAGCGGCCGGATCACCGCGAAGGCGGTCCCGATCAGTACGTGCATGAAGGGGATCAGCTCGCGGCGCTCGGCCAGGGTGATCGGCGCGCTGTAGCGGGCCGGCGGCGACACTGCACTGCGTGCGTTGAACCTGTTCATGCAGCGATTATCGGGCAGCGCAGCGGCAGTCCGTCGCGTACAGTCGCGCCCGATGCTCGAAGTCGCCTTCACGCTGTTCGGAGCCGGGGTCACCTGGCTGGAGGTGGTTGCGTTCGCGTTGGCGCTCGGCTGCGTGATCTGCAACGTGCTGGAGATTCACTGGGCCTGGCCGCTGGCGATCGCCGCGAGCCTGCTGTACGCGTGGCTGTTCTTCGCCAGCCGGCTGTACGGCGACGTCGCGGTGCAGTCCTTTTTCGTCGTCTCCTCCATCTGGGGCTGGTACCAGTGGCTGTTCGGCCGCCGCGCCGATGCGCGGGGCGGGGTCGCGCCGCTGCAGATCACCTGTCTCGGCCGCCGGCGCGTCATCGCGGTGGCCGTGCTGTGGCTGGCGGCCTGGCCGCTGCTTGGCGCGCTGCTGGCGCGCTTCACCGACACCGATGTCCCGTACTTCAACGCGTTTCCGACGGCGGGCAGTTTCATCGGCCAGGTCCTGCTGGCGCTGAAGTTCGTCGAAACCTGGCCCGTCTGGCTGATCGTCAACGCGGTGAGCGTCGTCCTGTATGGCGTCAAGTCGCTTTGGCTGACCGCACTGCTCTATGTGATCTTCGGTGCGCTCGCGGTGTCCGGCTGGCGGCGCTGGGGGAGGATCGCGCGTTGAACCTGGTGCACCGGATCGCGATCGTCGGCGCAGAGTGTGTCGGCAAGACCGAGCTCGCGCAGCGTCTCGCGCAAAGCCTGCCCGGCCTGTGGATCCCGGAGTACCTGCGCGAGTTCTGCGAGATTGCGGGGCGCACGCCGCAGCCTGAGGAACAGGCGCGGATCCTCGCCGAGCAGCGCCTGCGCGAGGACGAGGCGATCGCGCGCGCGCAGGCGCAGCGGCTCGGCTGGGTGCTGGCCGATTCGGTGCCGCTGGTCACTGCCGCCTACAGCGAACTGCTGTTCGCCGACGTTTCGCTGCGCGAGCAGGCGATCGTTCACCATGCCGTCTATCGCGCGACGCTGCTGCTGATTCCGGACCTGCCCTGGGAGGCCGACGGCATCCAGCGCGACGGGCCCGCCGTGCGCGAGGCGTTCCATGCGCTGCTGCTTCAGCGGCTTACCGAGGCGGGACTGCCGTTCGCCCTCATCGGCGGAATCGGTGAAGACCGGTGGCTGGCCGCGTCGGCCGCGCTGCGCGGCCTATAATTTCTCCGCACGCTAGGGGTCCCGCATAAATCCGCTGCGCTTCAGAGGCGCGGTGGTTCGGTCCGGCAGGAACTGCCGGCACGAACGGGTGAGAAAGACCCTTGGAACCTGACCAAGTTAATTCTTGCGCAGGGAAGCGTATGCAACGGTCCTTCCGCAGCACGCCGCATCCGACCGTCGCCAGCGCCCCCTGCCGGAGTTCGGGAGCAGCAGGCGATGGCCAGTCGAACAAACCCGTTTCTCTGCACGTGGCCGGCGCTTGCGCTGGTGGCTTGCGGCATGGCCTCGGCGCAGACCGACCCGACGACGTTACCGAAGGTCGTCGTCGAGACGCTGGCGCTGCCGGCCGAACTGCGGCACGTCGATCTCGACACCCTAAGCGCCGCGCCGTTGTCGGAAACGCCGCTTTCGGCCGCCGTGATCGGCGCCGAGAGGATGCGCGAGCGCGGCGTGCACAGCCTGTCGAAGGCGGTCCGCGATGAACCGTCGGTCGGCGATGCCTACAACACCGTCGGTTACATCGAATCGCTGCAGGTGCGCGGCTTCCGTCTCGACAGCCTGCTCAATTACCGGCGTGACGGCCTGCCGGTTTCGAACCACACCCCGGTGGCGATCGAAAATCTCGAGGCGATCGAGATCGTCAAGGGCGTGGCCGGCGTGCTCGGCGGCAGTGGCGCCCCGGGCGGCCTCGTGAATTACCGCATCAAGCGGCCCACCGAGGCGCCGCTGCGCATGCTTTTCGCGGAAGTCTCCGAACGAGGCAGCGTGGTCGCGCAAGGCGACTTCGGCGGCCGTTTCGGCAACGGCAATGAATTCGGCTACCGGATCAACGTCGCTGCTTCTGAGCGCCGGCCGTATCCGGACGACGCGGACGGCCGGCGCGGGTTTGCCAGTGGGTATTTCGACTGGCGGCTGGGCGCGGCGACCACCCTCGTCGCCGAGTTCGAATACGACGCGCTGCGACAGATCAGCGTGCCGGGCTACGGCCTGCTCGACGCGGACGGCGACGGCATTGCAGAAACGCTGCCGGCGCCGATTTCGCCGCGGCTCAACCTCAACTCGCAGCCCTGGTCGCTTCCGTTCGAAAGCCGGGCGGCGACCGGTTCGATTCGCTGGCAGCAGCAGCTGGCGCGCGACTGGCGCTTCGAACTGCGCGCCGGTGCGCAACGCATCCGGACCAATGACCGGACGGCCTTCCCCGATGGCTGCAGTACGGGCCCGCAGTACGTCTATCCGGGGCTGTGCGGCAACGGCGACGTCGATGTCTACGACTACCGCAGCGAGGACGAGCAGCGCCGCACACGCACGCTCGACGCCTTCGTCGCCGGCACGGCCGCCACCGGCGCGGTCACGCACGAACTGCGCTTCGGCGCCCGGCGAACACGCTACACGGAGCGCTTCCCGCCGGCGCAGGCCTACAACTTCGTCGGCACGACCAATGTGTACGCGCCGCTCGTGCTGCCCGACGATCCGACCCCGACCGTGCTGAACACGCAGTCCGACCTGACGAGCAGCGAACTTTCCGCCTCCGACGTGCTGCGCGCCGGACCGGCGTCGCTGTGGCTCGGCGCGCGCTGGGTGCGGCTCGAGCGCGCCAGCGTGCGCAGCGACGGGACCGAGGCGAACGGCTTCGACCAGGATTTCGTCACGCCGTGGGTCGCGCTGGGCTGGCAACCGTGGGCGGGCGGCTTCGGCTATGCGTCCTATGGCCGCGGCGTCGAGATCGAATCGGTGCCCAGCCGCCCCGACCAGTTCGTGAACTTCGGGGCGGTGCTGCCGGCGCTGGAAAGCAGCCAGGTCGAAGTCGGCTTCAAACAGGTCTCGGCCGAGGGCCACGCGCTCACGCTGGCACTGTTCTCGATCGACAAGCCGTATGGCGACGACGTTCCGCAGCCCGACGGCAGGTTGCTGCGCGTGGCCGGCGGGCGTGAATCACGGCACCGCGGCCTCGAGGCCAGTGGCGCTTTCGTCGCCGACCGGACCCTCAGGTTCGAAGCGCGCGCCGCCTGGATCGACGCGAAGACGACGCGGGCGGTCGACCCGGCCCTGGTCGGCAAGCGGACGCCCAACGTGGCACCGTTTGCGGCGTCGCTGGCAGCGGCATGGATGTTGCCGGCGGTAGCGGGCCTCGAGGTGAACAACCTGCTGACCTACAGCGGCCGCAAACCGGTCACCGCAGACAACGCGGTGGAGTTGCCTGCGTACTGGCAGTGGGACATTGTCGCGAGATATCGCTGGCTGTGGTCGGGAACGCGCCTCACCCTGTCCGCCGGCGTCGACAACGTGACCGACCGCCGCTACTGGCGCGAGGCGCCGACCGAGTCCTGGGGCGGCACCTACCTGTTCCCGGCCCAGCCCCGGACCGCGCGGATTGCACTGGCCGCGAACTGGTAGACGCCCTGCGGACTGCGCCGTCGCACGACTTCAGTGGACCGGCGCGCCGTGCGCCGGCTGGCCCTCGCTGCCGTTGCCCGGAGAGGCGGACAGCACGCGCGTCTTCGACAGCACGCCGGCCGACTCGAGGATCGGGTAGGCCACCGAGCAGAACAGCGAATTGACGCGCTTGAAGTCGGACAGCAGGTCGAGGTGGAGCGAACTGGTCTCGATCGACTGCGGCGTGTTGCCGGACAGCCGCTGCAGGTGGCTGTCGGCGTAGCGCATCTCCAGTTCACGGAAGTCGACCTTTTCGTCGATCAGCTGCTGCGCGCTCTTGAGGTCTCCATTGAGAAACACCGCGACGGCCAGTTTCAGGTTGCCGAGCAGCCGCGCGTGCAGTTCCCCGATCTCGGCCATGCCGGCCTCCGAGAACGAAAGGCCGCGCTGGATCTTCTTCTCGGCCACGTCGATCAGCATGCGCTCGATGATGTCGCCGACGTGCTCCATGTTGATCGTGAACTGCATGATGTCGGCCCAGCGTTTCGATTCGGCGGCCTCGAGTTCCTCGCGGCTGATCTGGGTCAGGTAAAGCTTGATCGCCGTGTACAACCGGTCGATCTCGTCGTCACGCGCGCGCAGCCGCCCGGCAAGCGCGAGGTCGTTGCTCTTGAGCGTCGCCAGCAGGCCGACCAGCATGTCCTGCACGGCATCGGCCAGGCGGATCGCTTCCCGCGCTGCGTTGCCGATGGCCAGCGCCGGCGTGCCCAGCGCGGTGGCGTCGAGGTGGCGTGGCGTGCCCGGCAGCGTGTCGGTCGGCGGCGCCGGCAGCCACCGCTCGACGAGGCGCGCGAAGCTTCCCGTCATCTGCAGGAAGAGCAGCGCCAGCGCGAGGTTGAACGCCAGATGGAAGTTGACCACCATCGCCTTCGGGCTGTCGCCGAGCCAGGCGAGCCAACCCGGCAGGTAGGCGAGCAGCGGCAGCGCGATCGCGACGCCGCTCAGCCTGAACATCAGGTTGCCGAGCGGCACCCGGCGCACGACCGGTTCGGCCCGCAAGGTCGTCAGCACGGCCAGCAGCCCGCTGCCCAGGTTGGCCCCGAGCACGATGGCGAGCGCCACGTCGACAGTGATCACATTCGAGGCCGACAGGGTGGCGGTCAGCAGCACCACGGCCAGTCCGGAATAGCTGACGACCGCCGCCACCATGCCCACCAGCACGTCGAGCAGCGAGTCGCCGGTCAACTGGCCGAACAGCACCTGAACCCCGACCGCCTGCGTCAGCGGCGCGGTGGCCTGCATGATCAGTTGCAGCGCGAGGATCATCACGCCCAGTCCGAGCGCGATCTTGCCGGCCTGGCCGGCGACTTCCTTGCGGCGCGACAGGTAGGTCGCGACGCCGGCGACGATCAGCAGCGGCGCCAGCCAGGCAAGGTTCAGCGCGAAGAACTGCACCATCAGCGCGGTGCCGATGTCGGCGCCGAGCATCACGGCCAGCGCGGCCGACGTGGTGATCAGCCCCTGGCCGACGAAGCTCGACACCAGCAGCGCCGTGGCCGTGGAGCTCTGCAGCACGCCGGTGACGCCGATGCCGGCAAGCACCGCGCGCGTGCGACGCCCGACGCTGGCGCGCAGCACGTGGCGCAGGTTGGCGCCGAACACGCGCAGCACCCCGGTGCGCACGATATGCGTCCCCCAGACCAGCAACGCGATGGCCGCCAGCAGGTTCAGCAGTGCATGCAAGGCTTCAGGCCTCCGCAGGAAAAGAGCATCCGCCGCACGGCGGTTCGTCCGAAAGCAACTGCGGCCGGCGCACCGCCGGCCGCGGCCCTACCAGGGCAGCGAGTACGTCTTCGTGTTGGTGAAAGACTTCATCGCTTCGAGCACGCCTTCCTTGTACCCGAGCCCCGAATCCTTGATTCCGCCGAACGGCGTCAATTCCAGCCGGTATCCCGGCACCTCGCGCACGTTGACCGTGCCGACGTCCAGTTCGGAGATGAAGCGCGTGATGTGGTCCAGTCGCTGGGTGCAGACCGCCGAGGACAGACCATAGGGCGTGCCGTTGGCGATGCGTATCGCCTCGTCGATGTCGGAGAAACGGATGACGGGCGAGACCGGGCCGAAGGTCTCCTCGCGCACGAGCCGCATCTCCGGCCTGACCCGGTCGAGCACGGTCGGCGAATACAGGGCGCCGCGGCGAAGGTTGCCGGTGAGCAGTCGCGCGCCCTGCGCAACGGCTTCGATCACCCGCGCTTCGAACTCGATCGCCGCGGCTTCGTCGATCACCGTGCCCATGTCGGTGGCCGGATCGAGCGGATCGCCGTACCTGATTCGTGCGGTGGCGGCGAGCAACCGCTCGATGAAGGCTTCGGCGACGCGTTCATGCACCAGGATGCGCTTGACGGCGGTGCAGCGCTGGCCGGAGTTGTTGTATGAGCCTGCTGCGGCGAGCGCCGCGGCCTCTTCGGGATCCGCGTCGTCCATCACGATCAGCGGATCGTTGCCGCCGAGTTCCAGCACCTGCCGTTTGTAGACGGCGCGGGCGGCGATGTGCTTGCCGATCGCCACGCCTCCGGTGAAGGTCACCAGGTCGACGTCGCTATGGGTCAGCATCTCGTCGGCGATTTCGCCCGGGTCGCCGGTCAGCACCGACAGCATCGGCGGCGGCAGCCCGGCCTCGTACAGAATGTCGGCGAGGACGAACGCGGTCAGCGGCGTCTTCTCGCTCGGTTTGACGACGATGCGGTTGCCGGTGGCCACCGCCGGGGCAACCTTGTGGATCACCTGGTTCAGCGGGTGGTTGAACGGCGTGATCGCCGATACCACGCCAGCCAGCGGCTCGCGCAGCGTGTAGACCTTGCGCTTCTTGCCGTGCGCGGTCAGGTCGCAGGAGAAGACCTGGCCGTCGTCGACGAGCGCCTGGTTGGCCGCGAACAGCAGCACGTCGCTGGCCCGGCCGACCTCGTAATGCGTGTCCTTCAGGCAGAGTCCGGACTCGAGCGTGATCAGGCGCGCGATCTCGTCGCGCCGCGCCGAGATGAGTTCGCCGGCGCGCATCAGGATCCGGTAGCGGTCGTGCCGACTCAGCCGGCATCGGTACCGCCGGGCGATCTCGATCGCGCGGCGGACGTCGTCGACCGTCGCCTTCGGCACCCGGGCGATCACCTCGCCGGTAAACGGGTATCGGACCTCGAAGCTGCGCCCGGTGGCGACCTTCTCGCCGGCGATGCGCAGGCATTCTTGTCTGACCGACGGCAGCGGGGCGTTCATCGGGCGGGTCACTGCGCGTGATTCAGCGCCAGGTCGAAGGCATCGAAGTTGCGCCAGCGGCGCTTCCCGTCGAGGCCGTCGATCGGCCGGTTCAGCACCAGCGGCACGCGCTGCTCGGAGATCCCACCGTGCGAGCGCAGCGGCAACTCGAGTTGCGACAGGTCGTGCCGCGCAACGCTGGTACCGAGAACCACGCTGCGCTCGGAGACCACCACCAGGTCGCCGATCCGGTCGGCCGGCAGTTCGAAGCGGGCCGCCGCTTCGTGGCGCGGCAGGACGACTTCGATGCCAGGCGTTTCGAGGAGACTTTCCCGCACGGCATCGACCGCGTCCTCGGGCAGGTAGATCGTCGCGAACGAGCCGAGCGCGCCGTGATGGACGACGTAAGGATCGGTGATCGGCAGGATCACGCGCGAGCGCCCGGCGCCGAGCCAGGCGTCGACGCGGTCCTGCAGGTAGATCACGTTCGGCGAAGCGTCGAGCCTGACCTTGGCATTCATGCCGTGGTCGGCGGTCACGGCCACGACCGCACCCGCCGCGTCCAGCTCGCCCAGGTAGCGGTCGAACATGGCGTAGAAGCGGTTGGCATCAGGGTCGCCCGGCGCATGCTTGTGCTGGATGTAGTCGGTGGTCGACAGGTACAGGATCTCCGGGCGGCGCGTCGCCAGCAGCTTCACGCCGGCGGCGAAGACGAACTCCGACAGTTCCGCGCTGTACACGTCGGGCACCGGCATGCCGACCAGCGGCAGCACGTCGCTGATGCCGTTGTCGGCCTCGGAGGCCTGGTCGGCCTTCTCCGAGGAGAAGCAGATGCCGCGCATCTTGTGGCCGAGCAGCCGGCGCAGCTTGTCCTTCGCGGTGACCACCGCCACGCTCGCGCCGTCATCGGCGAGCGCGGCGAGCAGCGTCGGCGCGCGCAGCCACTTCGGGTCGTTCATCATCACTTCGGTGCCGCTGGCGGCATCGAACAGGTAATTGCCGCAGATGCCGTGCACGGACGGCGGAGCGCCGGTGACGATCGACAGGTTGTTCGGGTTGGTGAAGCTCGGCACCACGCAATCGGCGACGAGCGCCGTGCCGTCGCGCAGCCAGCGCTTCATCGTCGGCATCCGGCCGGCGGCAACCGCCTGCGCGATGTAGTCGGGTTCGCAGCCGTCGACGCAGATCACCACGGTCGGCTGCCTCGGTGCCGCGTAACTGCGGCCGTTGACGGTCAGCATCGGATCACGATCCCTTGCGGCCGGCAGCGGCGCGCGCGGGCGCCGCGTGCGGTTCGTTGCTCAGCATGCGCCGCTTGCTGCTTTCGGCGTGCTCGTAGAGCGCGCGGCCGGCCGCCTCGGCGTCGCCCGACCCGATGACCTTGAGAATCTGCCGGTGTTCCGCAACCGAATGCGACAGCGCCTGCTCCTCGCCGAGGTTGCGGCGCCGGGCCAGTGACAGTTCGTTCACCAGCCGGCGATAGATCGCCGCCATCTTGCGGTTGCCGGCGAACTCCACCAGCCGGTCGTGGAACTCGAGGTTGAGCAGATGGTAGGCATCGGCGTCGTCGGCGCGTGCCGCCTGCTCCATCCGCTCGACGATGCCGCGCAATGACCGCGACTGCTCGGCAGTGATCGACTGCGCCAGCCGGCGGCCGGCGAGTTCGTCCATCACTGCGCGCAGGTCGTAGATCTCCGCGGCTTCGTCGATGGCGATGTCGCGCACGAACACGCCGCGGTTCTTCTGCTGGAGCACCAGGCCGGTTTCCTCGAGGCGCCGGAACGCCTCCCGGATCGGGCCGCGCGATACGCCGAGCCGCTCGGACAGCGTTGCCTCGGTCAGCTTGGCACCGGGCGGCAACTCGCCACTGAGGATCAACCGCTCGATCTCCTGCTGCGCGGCGGAGGCAAGTGACGCCGATCGCAGCAGCGCGATGGTCGGGTGCGGCAGCACGACGGCGCCGGCAGCATCGGGTCGGGAGGCCATGCCGCGCAGTTTAGGGCGCTCAAAGTAGATTGTCGACAATCAGCAAAAAACAATTGACGCTGCGCACGCTTGCTCCCTAGACTGCCCCGCCCAAGGAGACATGCACCCGCCCTGGGCCAGCGCCGGCCGGCGCATCGCCGGCGGCACGTCACGGCGCGGTCACCCGCACCGGCGAAACTGGTCGATTGCGGGGTGCGGGCGAAGAAGTCGAACGAAGTCCGGTCGTCGCCGCGCCGCGCGGTACTCATCAAGGAGGAAGTCCGCATGTTCAATCGACGTATTGCCACTGCGCTGGCCACGGGCCTGTGTGCGGTCCTTGCCGCCAGTGCCGCGACTGCGCAGGTCACGCAGCTCACCGTCTACACGGCGCTCGAGACCGACCAGCTGAAGGCCTACCAGACCGCCTTCGAAAAGGCGAATCCGGACGTCTCGATCACGTGGGTGCGCGACTCGACGGGGATCATCACCGCGCGCCTGCTGGCCGAAAAGGCCAACCCGAAGGCCGATGTGATCATGGGCGTGGCCGCCACCAGCATGGCGATCTTCGACTCCGAGGGGATGCTGCAGGCGTACGCGCCGAAGGGCCTGGAGCGCGTCGTCGCGCGGTATCGCGATCCGAAGAACCCGCCGGCCTGGGTCGGCATGGACGTGTGGGGCGCGACGATCTGCTTCAACACCGTCGAAGCGGCCAAGCGCAACATCCCCAAGCCGGAGTCCTGGAAGGACCTCACCAAGCCCGTCTACAAGGGCCAGATCGTGATGCCGCATCCCGCTTCCAGCGGTACCGGCTTCTTCGACGTGTCGGCCTGGCTGCAGCTGTGGGGCGAGGCGGACGGTTGGAAGTTCATGGACGGGCTGCACGAGAACATCGCGCAGTACATGCATTCCGGCTCGCGCCCGTGCGCGTCGGCGGCCAACGGCGAGTATGTCGTCGGCATATCGTTCGAGTACCGGGCCAACCGGGAGAAGGCCCAGGGCAAGCCGATCGAACTGGTATTCCCGAAGGAAGGGCTGGGCTGGGACCTCGAGGCCATCGGCATCTACAAGGGCACGAAGAACACGGTCGCGGCGCAGAAGCTGCTCGACTGGGCGGTCTCCGACGAGGCGATGGGGCTGTATGCGAACAACTTCGCCATCGTCGCCGTGCCGTCGATGAACAAGACCCTGCCCAACGTGCCTGCCGACTATGGCAGCCGCCTGGTGAAGAACGACTTCGCCTGGGCCGCCAAGAACCGCGAGCGGATCCTGGCCGAGTGGAGCAAGCGCTACGAGAGCAAGGCGGCGCCGAAGTAATACACCAGGGATGACGCGGCCTGCGGCGCCGTGACGGCGCTTCGCGCCTATGAGCGGGTCGCAAGCGGGCGACGCTCACGGCCCGCGCAGCGGGGGTCACAGGCGGCGCAGCCGCGGTCACCGCGGCGATTCCGCAGAGGCCTGAACCGATGACCGCAAGCGCCGCCGCGGAAGCCCTCAGCCTCGAGGGTATCCACAAGGCCTTCGGCAGCTTCGTTGCGCTGAAGTCGGTCGATCTGACGATCGAGCGCGGCGAACTGGTCTGCTTCGTCGGTCCGTCGGGCTGCGGCAAGACGACCCTGCTCAGGATCATCGCCGGCCTGGAAACGCAGACGCGCGGCCGGGTGATCCAGGACGGGCGCGACGTTTCCAGCGCGCCGCCGGCGGCGCGCGACTACGGCATCGTGTTCCAGTCGTATGCGCTGTTCCCGAACCTGACCATCCGCGACAACGTGGCGTACGGGCTGGTGAACCGACGCCGCGGCCGCGCCGAGATCGAAGCGCGGGTCGCCGAGCTGCTGACCCTGGTCGGCCTTGCCGACTCGGGCCCCAAGTACCCGTCGCAGATGTCCGGCGGCCAGCAGCAACGCGTCGCCCTGGCCCGGGCGCTGGCCACCGCGCCCAGCCTGCTGCTGCTCGACGAGCCCTTGTCGGCGCTGGATGCGAAGGAACGCGAGCGGCTGCGTGGCGAAATCCGGCAGCTGCAGCGGCGGCTCGGGGTGACCACGATCCTGGTGACGCACGACCAGGAGGAGGCCCTGTCGATGGCCGATCGCGTGGTGGTGATGAACCACGGCGTGATCGAGCAGGTCGGCGCACCGCTCGAGGTCTACGAGCGGCCGGCCACCCCGTTCGTCGCCGACTTCATCGGCAAGGTCAACGTGCTCTCGGCGACCTGCGTGGGCGAAGGCCGGTATCGCGTCGGCCAGGTGGAGCTGACCGCTTCGGCCAACGGGCTGGCGCAGGGGCAGCCGGCGCGGCTGTACCTGCGGCCGGAGGATCGCGTGCTCGAGGATTCGGGCCCGCTCGAAGGAAGGCCGAATCTGGTTCGCGGCACGGTGCGCAACCTCGACTTCCTCGGCACCTTCTGCCTGGCGACGATCGACGTCGACGGCTTCGAAGGCCAGTCGATGCTGGTCTACTTCTCGCTGAACCAGGCGCTCGAACTCGACGTCCGCGAGGGCGCCCGCATCCCCTTCGCGCTGCGCGGCGAGCGCGTCCGCGTCTTCCCGCAGCAATGAGCGCCGCCCGGCCGCCCGAAGGCGCTCAGCTCCCCCTCGGGGGGACAGCGCGCAGGGCGAAGGGGGCACAGAGCGCCGCCCGGCCGCCCGAAGGCGCTCAGCTCCCCCTCGGGGGGACAGCGCGCAGGGCGAAGGGGGCACAGAGCGCCGCCCGGCCGCCCGAAGGCGCTCAGCTCCCCCTCGGGGGGACAGCCCGCAGGGCGAAGGGGGCACCATGACCGCTGTCGCGCAACGCGGCCCGTTGCCGCGCAGCCTCTCCCTGTGGACCGAGGCGCTGGTCGCGCGCGGCGGCGTCGTGCTTCTGGCCACCGCGCTGCTGCTGTTCCTGACCGTGCCGCTGGCCAGCCTGCTCGTGCGCAGCCTGGAGAACCGCGCCGGCGAATTCGTGGGCCTGACCAATTTCGCGACGTATTTCTCGTCGCCCGCGTTCGCCTACTCGGCGACCAATACGTTGACCTTTGCAGCGCTGACGACGCTGTTCACGGTGCCGCAGGCGTTCCTGTTCGCCTACGCGATCCAGCGCACCTGCATTCCGTTCAAGGGCCTGTGGCGCAACATCGCGATGATCCCGATCCTGGCGCCGTCGCTGCTGGCGGCGCTGTCGTTCATCTACCTGTTCGGCAACCAGGGCTGGCTGAAGTTCGTCATCGAGTGGTTCGGCCTGCAGACCGTCTATGGCCTGCCGGGCATGGTGCTGGCGATGAGCTTCGCCTCGTTCCCGCACGCCGTGATGATCCTGCTCGCCGGGCTGGCGCTGTCGGACGCGCGGCTGTACGAGGCGGCTGACTCGATGGCCACGCCGGGCTGGCGAAAGTTCCTGACCATCACGCTGCCCGGCGCGCGCTACGGCCTGATCTCGGCGGCGCTGGTCGTGTTCACGATGGCGGTCTCGGAGTTCGGCGTGCCGAAGGTGATCGGCGGCAACTACTCGGTCCTGGCCATCGACATCTACAAGCAGGTGGTCGGGCAGCAGAACTTCTCGATGGGCGCGGTCGTGGGCCTGGTGCTGCTGGTGCCGGCGCTCGTCGCCTTCGCCATCGACAGCGCGGTGCGGCGCCGGCAGAAGGCACTGCTGACCGCGCGCAGCGTGCCGTATTCGCCGCGACCCGAGCGGCTGCGCGATGCGCTTCTGCTCGCCTACGTGCTGGCCGTCTCGGCCGTGCTGCTGCTGGTACTGGGCATGGCGGTGTTCGGCTCGTTCGTCAAAGTCTGGCCGTACAACCTGTCGTTCACGCTGAACCACTACACCTACGGCTTCGAGGAGGCCGGAGTGGACCACGCCTGGCTCAACAGCGTGGTGATGGCCGCCTGGTGCGCGGTTTGCGGCGCGGCTGTGACCTTTGCCGGTGCCTACTGGCTCGAGAAGACCGGCATCGAGAAGTCGCGCGTTTTCGGCTGGCTGCGGCCGCTGGCGCAGATGCAGGCGATGATGCCGATGGCCGTGCCGGGCATGGTGCTGGGCATCGGCTATATCGTCTTCTTCAACAACCCGGACAACCCGCTCGGCTTCCTGTACGGCACGATGGCGATCCTGGTGGTTTCCACGATCGTGCACTTCTATTCGAGCAGCCACCTGACCGCGCTCACCGCGCTCAAGCAGCTCGACAACGAGTTCGAGTCGGTGTCGGCCTCGTTGAAAGTGCCCTTTTACAAGACGTTCTGGCGCGTCACCGTGCCGGTGTGCCTGCCTTCGGTGGTCGACATCAGCCGCTACTACTTCGTCAACGCGATGACCACGATCTCGGCGGTCGTGTTTCTCTATTCGCCGAAGACCACGCTGGCGGCGATCTCGATACTGCACCTCGACGAGGCAGGCAACGTCGGGGCGGCCGCGGCCATGGCCACGCTGATCGTGGCGACCTCCGCGGTGGTCACCGCCGTGTTCTTCGTGATCGAGTGGTGGCTGGTCGTGCGCACGCAGGCGTGGCGCCGCACCGGGCGCCGATGACCCGTCCTCATTCCAGGAGCCAACGATGACCGATGCCGTTCTTGCCCGCCTGTCCCCGGTAGGCCGCGTCCCCGACGACGTCCGCCACGCGGCCGCGCAGCAGAAGAAGTTCGACGAAGAGAACACGCAGCGCAGCGTCGGCTACGTGATGCTGGACTGCTCGGGCACGACCATGGACCGCTATGTCGACGCGCCGGCGATCGTCTTCGTCGAGGTGTTCCGCAAGTACGGGCTGGAGATCTCGATGCCCGAGGCGCGCGCACCGATGGGGCTGCGCAAGGACCTGCACATCAAGGCAATCACCGAGATCCCATCCGTCCGTGGCCGGTTCGTCGCCAAGTTCGGCCGCGAGCCGACGCAGGCCGACGTCGACGCGATGTTCGCCGACTTCGTCCCGACCCAGCTCAGCCTCTTGCGCAAGGGCAACTACCACGAACTGCTGCCCGGTGTCGGCGACCTCGTCAAGGGCCTGCAGAAGCAGGGCATCCGGATCGGCGTGACCACGGGCTTCACGCGCGACATGCTCGACATCCTGCTCGACGGCGGCGCGAAGCAGGGCTTCGTACCGGATACCGCGTGCGCCGGCGACGAGGTCGAGATGCCGCGACCGACCGCCTACATGGTGATCAAGAATCTCGAGCGCCTGGGCGTGTACAACCTCGAGAACGCGATGCGCCGCACGGTCAAGGTCGACGACACGGTGTCCGGCGCCGGCGAGGGGGCGCCGCTGTGCTGGCGGGTCGGGGTCTCGAAGTGGAGCAACTACGTGGCCGACAGCTGGGATGCGGTGCGCAGGATGAGCGCGGCGGAACTGGAGGCGCGCGAGCAGGCGTCCAAGGAAAAGCTGGTCAGGGAAAGCGGTGCGCACTACGTGATCGATGACCTGCGCGACCTGCCGGCGGTGATCGCCGACATCAACCAGCGCCTCGCCGCGGGCGAGAATCCATAGCCAACCCGTGCAGTCTTTCGGAGACTTCGATGATCCGCGGTAACGACCCGATCCTGCTGACGCCCGGACCGCTGACGACATCGCTCGAGACCAAGCAGGCGATGCTGCGCGACTGGGGTTCCTGGGACGCCGGGTTCAACGCGATCACGGCCAGCATCTGCCGCGACCTCGTGGCACTCGCTCACGGCGGCGAGCAGTACGTGTGCGTGCCGCTGCAGGGCAGCGGCACCTTCGCCGTCGAGGCGGCGATCGGAAATCTGGTGCCGCGCGACGGCAGGGTGCTGGTGCCGAACAACGGCGCGTATTGCGCGCGCATCGTCAGGATCTGCCGCTACCTGAACCGCGCAGTGGTCGACCTGCCGATTGCCGAGGACCGGCCGGCGACCGCGGCGGCGGTCGACGCGGCGCTGGCGGCCGATCCGTCGATCAGTCACGTGGCGCTCGTTCATTGCGAAACGGGCGCCGGCCTGCGCAACGACCTCGAGGGAATCGCGCAGGTCTGCCGTGCGCGCGGCAAGGGGCTCATCGTCGATGCGATGAGTTCGTTCGCGGCGCTGCCGATCGACGTGCGCGTCACGCCGCTCGACGCGCTGATCGCCGCCAGCGGCAAGTGCCTCGAAGGCGTCCCCGGCATGGGCTTCGTGATCGTCCGGCGCGACGTGCTCGAAGCCAGCGCCGGCAACTCGCACTCGCTGGCGATGGACCTGCACGATCAGTACGTGTACATGCAGCGCACCACGCAGTGGCGCTTCACGCCGCCGACGCACGTGGTCGCGGCGCTGCGCGCCGCCGTCGACCAGTTCGTTGCCGAAGGGGGCCAGCCGGCGCGGGGCGCGCGCTATGCGGAAAACTGCGCCACGCTGATCGAAGGCATGCGTGCGCTCGGCTTCCGGCCGTACCTCGAGCCGGCGGTGCAGGCACCGATCATCGTCACCTTTCACGCGCCGTCCGATCCCGCATACGAATTCAGGGCGTTCTACGGCAGGGTGCGCGCAAGGGGCTACATCCTTTATCCGGGCAAGCTGACCCAGGTCGAAACGTTCCGCGTCGGCTGCATCGGCGCGATCGATTCCAACGAGATGCGCAATGTCGTCGCGGCGATCGGCGCTACCCTGAAAGAGATGGGCATCGGCAGCGCGGCGCCGGCCCTGCGCGCGGCATAGGCGCCAGCCAGAGCCGAGGGGCAACCACAATCGGGCACGGAGAGTACCCATGAAGATAGGCGTTCCGAAGGAAATCAAGGTCCACGAGTACCGCGTCGGCCTGACGCCGTCGTCGGTGCGCGAAGTCGTCGCGCAAGGCCATGCGGTGCTGGTCGAGACGCAGGCCGGCGCGGGCATCGGCGCCAACGACGCCGACTACCAGCGCGCCGGTGCGACGATCGTCGGCGGCGCAGCCGACGTTTTCGCCGGCGCGGACATGATCGTCAAGGTCAAGGAACCGCAGGCCGTCGAGCGCAGGATGCTGCGCGAGGGGCAACTGCTTTTTACCTACCTGCACCTGGCGCCCGACCCCGAGCAGGCGCGCGACCTGATCGAAAGCGGTGCGATCTGCATTGCCTACGAAACCGTCACTTCGAAGGCCGGGGGGCTGCCGCTGCTGGCGCCGATGTCGGAAGTGGCCGGACGGATGAGCGTGCAGGCCGGCGCGCACTGCCTGGAGCGCGCCATCGGGGGCATGGGCATCCTGCTCGGAGGCGTGGCCGGCGTGCCGCCGGCCCGCATCGTGATCCTCGGCGCCGGCGTGGTCGGCCGGAATGCGGCGCAGATGGCGGTCGGCAGCGGCGCGCAGGTCGTCGTGATCGACAAGTCGACCGATGCCCTGCGCAGCCTGGACGCGATGCTCGGCAGCCGCGTGATCACGGTCTTTTCCAACCGCGACAACGTCGAGCGCGAGGTGCTGCGCGCCGACCTGGTGATCTCCGGCGTGCTGGTGCCGGGGGCGGCGGCGCCGAAGCTCGTCACCCGCGAGATGCTCGGCCGGATGAAGCAGGGCTCGGTGATCGTCGACGTGGCGATCGACCAGGGCGGCAGTGCCGAGACGTCGCGGCCGACCACGCATGCCGAGCCGACCTACGTCATCGACAACGTCGTGCACTACTGTGTCGCCAACATGCCGGGTGCCGTGCCGCGCACATCCACCTACGCGCTGAACAACGCCACGCTGCCCTTCGTGCTCGCGTTGGCCGATCGCGGCTGGCGCGACGCGCTGAACCGCGACCCGCACCTGAAGGCGGGACTGAATGTCGCCGCGGGACGGGTGACCTACCGGGAAGTCGCCGAGGCGCTGCACCTCTCGTACACGCCGGCCGACGCCGTGCTCGCGTGACACGCGTGCCCGGGCCGCCCCGACGCAGCGCCTCGCGGCGGCATCGGTGACGCTCGCCGTCTCGGCGGCAGTGCTGCTGGCGGCGCTGCTGCACGCCAGCTGGAACGCGATGATCAAGGGTGGCGGCGACGTCCTGCACGACACCGCGGGGATCGTGGTCGGAGCGATGCTGATCACGGCGCCGTTCCTGCTGGTGGTGCCTTTCCCGGTGGCGGCGGCCTGGCCGTTCATCGCCGCGTCGGTCACCGTTCACCTCGCCTACTACTGGCTGATGATCTCGGCCTACAAAGCCGGCGAGCTCTCGCTCGTCTACCCGCTGATGCGCGGCGTGGCGCCGCTGATCACCGCGGTGGCCGGCGTGGCGGCGTTGGGCGAGATGCCGGCGCCCGTGGCCTGGTTCGGCATGCTGCTGATCTCGGCCGGCGTCTTCACGCTCAGCTATCGCGCGCTCGGTCATGCGCCGTCGCGGGTCGCCATCGGCTTTGCGCTCGCCAACGCGGCGGTGATCGCGCTGTACACCCTGCTCGACGGCAAGGGCGCGCGCGTTTCCGGCAACGCCTGGAGCTACATCGTCTGGCTGTTCGTGCTCGACGGCATCCCCTTTTCCCTGTGGATGCTCGCCACCCGGCGCGCCACGTTCATCGCCAACCTGCGCAGCCGCGGCCGGCGGGCGCTGGTCGGCGGCGGCCTTTCCGCGGGCGCATACGCGATCTCGGTGTGGGCGATGACCAAGGCGCCGGTGGCGCTGGTCGCGTCGCTTCGCGAGACCTCGGTCCTGTTTGCCACGGTGATCGGTGCCCGGTTGCTCCACGAGCGCCTCTCGCTGCGCCGCTGGGGCGGTGTGGTGGCGGTGGTCGTCGGTGTCGTCGCGCTGAAGGCGGCCTGAGCGGCACGTCCGGTCGCCTTCACTCAGGACCGCACGGCATCGAACGCGGGCCGGCGGAGCCTCGGCTGGGCAGCGCTCCGGGCTTGTCCAGAGAGCACGTTCGTAGTTACCCTCCGGGGGTTGCCTGGGCCAGGAGCGCCTTCCGTGCGCCGGTTCGCTTCACTGCTGCTGCTTTCCGTCGTGCTGATCGGCTGCGCCGCGATCGCGCCCTCATTGCCGACGACAGAGGTGGCCGCGTTTTCCGCCAATCCGCCGGGCGCTGACGTGCCGCAACATTGGCAGCCGCTGATCATCACGCGCGCCAAGGCCCCCACCCGGTACCGGCTGATCTATGACGAGCAGTCGCGCGCGGTGGTCGTCCACGCGCGTGCCACGCGTTCCGCAAGCGGCCTCAGGCAGCCGCTCGACATCGATCCTGCGGCACGGCCGCGGGTGGCCTGGCGCTGGAGGGTGCCCGACCTGATCGCCGGGGCCGACAACCGCGACCGGTATGCCGAGGATTCGCCGGTCCGCCTGTTGCTGTTCTTCGACGGCGACAAGCGAGGCCTGCCGGCGCGCGACCAGGTCGCGCTCGAAATGGCGCAGATGGTCAGTGGCGAGAGCGTGCCGTATGCGACGCTGGTCTACATGTGGGAGAACCGCCAGCCGGTCGGCACGGTGATCAAGAGCGCGCACACCGGCCGCGTCAGGATGGTGGTCGCCGGGAGCGGCCGTGACAGGCTCGGGCAGTGGAAGGGGTTCGAGCGCGACTATGTCGCCGATTTCGAGCGTGCCTTCGGCGAGCGGCCGGGCCGACTGATCGGTGTCGGCATCATGACCGACACCGACAACACCGGAGCCGAGATCGAAGCCTTCTACGGCGACATCGAGCTGCGCGGAACGTCCTGAAGCCTGACCGCTGTCGCCTCTCGCCGGGATCGGCGGTCGGCGGCGGCCGCGCTCCGTGGCGGTGCAAGGGTTTTCCCCAGTTGGCCTTGCCGGTCCAGGTGCTGCATCTCGTTGACCCGCTGGCGCGCTTGGTGCAGCATCCCGCCGCCGCACGCCGTGCGCATCCCGTTCAAGGAGAAAACCGATGCTTCGCCATGCCGTCGCCTCGCTGCTGGCCGCCGCGCTTCTCGCCGCGCCCACGCTCGAAGCCAAAACCCTGCGCTGGGCAAGCCAGGGCGACATCCTGACCTTCGATCCGCACTCGCAGAACGAGGGGCTCAACAACACCGCCAACTCGTACGTCTACGAGCCGCTGATCGACTACAACGAAAAATTCGAACTCGAGCCGGCGCTGGCCGTGAAGTGGGGCCAGGACACGCCGTTGATCTGGCGCTTCGAACTGCGCAAGGGCGTCAAGTTCCATGACGGCACGCCGTTTACCGCTGCCGACGTCGTCTACTCGATCGAGCGGGCGTTGCACCCGACCTCGAATTTCCGTGCCTACACGACCGCCATTCAGGGCGCCCGAGCGGTCGGCGACCACACGGTGCTCATCTACACGACGGTGCCCAACCCGGTGCTGCTGCGCCAGCTGCCCGAGCTGCGCATGATGAGCAAGGCGTGGTCGGAGAAGCACCAGGTCACCGTGCCGACCAACTTCGTGCAGAAGCAGGAGAGCTACGCGGTACGCAACGCCAACGGCACCGGCCCCTATCTGCTGAAGACCCGCGAGGTCGACATCCGCACGGTGTTCGTCGAGAACGCGAACTGGTGGGGCAAGACGAGCAAGAAAGGCAACGTCACCGAGATCGTCTACACGCCGGTGAAATCCGACGCCACCCGGACCGCCGCGCTGCTGTCGGGCGAACTCGACTTCGTGCTCGATCCGCCGCCACAGGACCTGGCGCGGCTCAGGGCGAACCCCAGCGTCAAAGTGGTCGAAGGCGCGGAAAACCGCACCATCTTCCTCGGCTTCGACCAGCAGCGCGACGAACTGCTGTTCTCGGACGTCAAGGGCAAGAATCCGTTCAAGGATCTGCGCGTGCGGCAGGCGCTTTATCACGCCATCAACATCGAAGCGATCCAGAAGGCCGTCATGCGCGGGTCTTCGGATCCGACCGGGGCGATCATCCAGCGCGCGGTCAATGGCTGGACCCAGGCGGCGCACGCGCGGCTGCCGTTCGACCAGAAGAAGGCGCGTGAACTGCTGGCAGCTGCCGGCTATCCGAACGGTTTTGCCTTCACGCTCGACTGCCCGAACAACCGCTACATCAACGACGAGGAAATCTGCAAGGCGCTGGTCACGATGTGGGCGCAGGTCGGGCTCAAGGTGAGCCTGAACGCGATGCCGCGCGCAACTTACTTCCCGAAGATTCAGAAATACGACACGTCGGCTTACCTGCTCGGCTGGGGCGTGCCGACCTTCGACGCGCTGTATTCGCTGCAGTCGCTGGCGCGCACCGTCGGCTCGGGCGGTGACGGCAACTTCAACCTCGGCCGGGTCAGCAATCCGGAGTTCGACAAGCTCGTGGACGCGATGAAGAGCGAGGTCGACCAGAAGAAGCGCAACCAGCTGATCGCCGATGCGCTGATGATCCACAACCGCAACGTGATGCACATCCCGCTGCACAACCAGGTGATTCCGTGGGCGATGCGCAAGAACGTCAGCGTCGTTCACCGCGCCAACAACCGGCTCGAAGGCGCCTGGGTGAGGATCGACTGAAGCCGGACCGGCCGAAGAGCGGCCGGTGCACCCAGGAAGGTGACGTGCACAAGAAGAACGGGCTGCCGACGGCAGCCCGTTCTTCTTGTATCGGCAAGTTCGAAATCGCCGGCCGGACCTACTTTGCCTTCATCGCCGCATCACCCCACAATTCCTTCAGCCGCGCGTCGCGCCCGCAGCCGCTGCGGTAGAAGTTGTAGCGGACCGGATTCTTCCTGTAGTAGTCCTGGTGGTAATCCTCGGCCGGATAGAACGTCGTCGCGGCCTCGATCGGCGTGACGATCGGCGCCTTGAAGGGCTTGCGTTTATCAAGCGCCGCCTTCGATGCCTCGGCCGCCCGGCGCTGTGCCTCGTCGTGCACGAAGATGCCGGTGCGGTACTGCGAGCCGACGTCGCAGAACTGCCGGTCCTTCACGGTCGGATCGACGTTGACCCAGAAGATCTCGAGCAGCTTCTCGTAGCTGACCTTGCGCGGGTCGTAGACGATCTCGACTGCTTCAGTATGGCCCGTGACGCCTGCGGAGACCTGCTCGTAAGTCGGGTTGGCCAGCCGACCGCCGATGTAGCCGGAGGTGGTCGAGATCACGCCGTCGACCTTGTCGAAGTCGGCCTCGACGCACCAGAAACAGCCGCCGGCGAACGTGGCTTTGGCGGGTGGCGCAGACTGCATGGCCTGGCCGAACGCCGGAAGTGCAATCGCTGCAAGGAGCGCGGTGCCAAGCAGGCGGAGCGCGTTCATGCCGCCTCCGGCAGGAAGGTCAGCGCGACGCCGTTGTTGCAATAGCGCTTGCCGGTCGGCGCCGGGCCGTCGTTGAACACGTGGCCCTGATGGCCGCCGCAGCGTGCGCAGTGATATTCGGTGCGCGGGATGATCAGCTTGAAATCGGTCCGGGTCTTGATCGCGCCCGGCAGCGTGGTGAAAAAGCTCGGCCAACCCGTGCCGCTGTCGTACTTCATCGCCGACGTGAACAGCGCCAGATCGCAGCCCGCGCAGTGATACGTACCGGTGCGCTTTTCAGCATTCAACGGGCTCGTGAACGGGCGCTCGGTCCCCTCGCGCCGCAGCACGGCATATTGCTCCGGCGTCAGCCGCGCGCGCCATTCGGCATCGGACAGCTCGAGCGGCGCGATTTGCGTCGATCCGGTTGCGGCTGCAGGTGCCGCTGCCGGCGCCGCCGCCAGCGCGGTCAGGGTCGACAGAAAACTACGTCGGGTCATCATCGCGCTCCTCGCAGGGATGTGGATTACGCTGCTTAGTCGTCAGTGGCCGCGGTTTCTTTCAGCGGCCGGCCCGGTAACTTCGACAACCGCCCCTGCCGCGCGTTCACGCATGCACCGATGCGCGGGGTGTGCCGGTCGATCACGGTATATTCCGCCGCCATGACAACCCGGCCGGCAGCAGGGTAAACGGCCGGGTTTCTGCTGGGATTCCCGGATGCTCGCGTTCATCGTCCGCCGCCTCGTGCAAGCGATCCTCGTGATGCTGACGGTCGCTTTCGTGGCATTCCTGCTGTTCCAGTACGTCGGCGATCCGGTCGCGCAGATGCTCGGCCAGGACGCCACCCCGGAAGATCGTGCGCGGCTGCGCACGGAACTCGGACTCGACCAGCCGTTCTTCGTACAGTTCGCGACCTTTGCCGGCAACGCGGCACAGGGCGATTTCGGCCTCAGCCTGCGCCAGGGGCGAGCGGTGTCGACGCTGATCAAGGAACGGCTGCCGGCCACGCTGGAACTGTCGTTCGCGGCGGCGATCATCGCCATCGTGGTCGGCATTCCGGCCGGCGTGTACACCGCACTGCGACGGAACTCCTGGTTCGCGCACGCGTTGCTCGCCGCCTCGCTGGTCGGCGTATCGCTGCCGACCTTCCTGATCGGCATCCTGTTCATCCTGGTGTTCGCGGTGCAGTTGGGGTGGCTGCCGTCGTTCGGCCGTGGCGACACCGTGGCGCTGGGCTGGTGGACCACCGGCCTGCTGACCGCCAAGGGCTGGCAGCACCTGATCCTGCCGTCGATCACGCTGTCGCTGTTCCAGCTGACGCTGATCCTGCGCCTGGTGCGCGCCGAGATGCTGGAGGTGCTGCGCACCGACTACATCAAGTTCGCGCGCGCCCGCGGGCTGACCAACCGGGCGGTGCACTTCGGCCATGCGCTGAAGAACACGCTGGTGCCGGTGATCACGATCACCGGCCTGCAGCTGGGAGGAATCATCGCCTTTGCGATCGTCACGGAGACCGTGTTCCAGTGGCCCGGCATGGGGCTGCTCTTCATCCAGAGCGTGCAGTTCGCCGACATCCCGGTGATGGCGGCCTACCTGTGCCTGATCGCGCTCGTTTTCGTGCTGATCAACCTGATCGTCGACCTGCTTTACTTCGCGGTCGACCCACGCCTGCGCATCGACCGCGCCTCGCTGGCGCATTGAAAATGGGATGGCCCCCACGCTCGCTGCGCTCGCTGCCCCCCGAGGGGGCGCGTCAGTGGCTTCGGGCGGCCGGGCGCCACTGACATGAACGCCTACCTCGGTCTCGCGCTGAAGTCTCCGGTGTCGTTCGTGCTGGCCGAGCACGAGAAGCTCACCGCGATCCGGCGCGACCTGCACGCGCATCCCGAGATCGGCTTCGAGGAACACCGCACCGCGGCGCTGGTCGCGGAGCGGCTGCACCACTGGGGCATCGAGGTGCACACCGGCATCGGCCGCACCGGCGTGGTCGGCGTCATCCGCGGCCGGCAGGACGGCTCGGGCAAGGCGATCGGGCTGCGCGCCGACATGGACGCGCTGCCGATCCACGAGGAAAACGAGTTTGCGCACCGTTCGACGAAGCCCGGCCTGATGCACGGCTGCGGCCACGACGGCCACACGGCGATGCTGCTCGGCGCGGCGCAGTACCTGGCGGCGACGCGCCATTTCGACGGCACCGCGTACGTCGTCTTCCAGCCCGCGGAGGAAGGTTTCGGCGGCGCCAAGGTGATGATCGACGACGGCCTTTTCGTCCGCTTCCCGTGCGACGAGGTCTACGGGCTGCACAACTGGCCGGCGCTGCCGGCCGGCCACATCGGCCTGAACCCCGGCCCGATGATGGCGGCGGCCGACCGCATCGAGATCAGCATCAGCGGCCGCGGCGGCCATGCCGCGCATCCGCACCTGACCGTCGACCCGGTGCTGATCGCCGGGCACATCATCACTGCGGCGCAGAGCATCGTTTCGCGCAACGTGGCGCCGATCGACGCCGCGGTCGTCTCGCTGTGTTCGCTGCAGTCGGGCCACCCCGGCGCGTTCTCGGTGGTGCCGCGCGAGGCGAAGCTCGTGGGAACGGTGCGCGCGTTCCAGCACAGCATCCAGGACATGATCGAGCGGCGGCTCGCCGAGCTGGTGCAGGCGACGGCGCGCGCCTTCGGCGGCGAGGCGAGCGTGCGCTACGAGCGCATCTACCCGGCGACGATCAACCACGCACCGCAGTACGAGCACGCGCTGCACGTGGCCGAGGACCTGGTCGGCCGCGAGCGGGTGGCGCGCAACCTGCCGCCGAGCATGGGCGCCGAGGATTTCGCCTTCATGCTGCAGGCGCGGCCCGGCTGCTATGCGCGGCTGGGCCAGGGCGGCACCGAGGGCGGCTGCTGGCTGCACAACAGCCGTTACGATTTCAACGACGCGGTCATTCCGCTCGGCGCCGGCTACCTCGCGGCGCTGGCCGAGCGGCGCATGCCGATCACGATCACCTGAATTGCCAAGGAGGCAAAGCCATGAAAGCCCGTTCACTACTTGCCGCGGCCTCGCTCGCGGTCTGCGCCGCGTTCGGCGGCTCGCTCGTGGCGCTGCCGGCCATGGCGAAGACCTTCAAGTACGCCAATCAGGGCGATGCGCTGTCGATGGACCCGCATTCGCTGAACGAATCGCTGCAGCTGAACTTCACCGCCCACATCTACGAGCCGCTCGTCGGGCGCGGCAAGAAGCTCGAACTGGTGCCGGCGCTGGCCACCGACTGGAAGCAGAGCGCGCCGACCGTGTGGCGCTTCAACCTGCGCAAGGGCGTCAGCTTCCATGACGGCACACCGTTCACCGCCGACGACGTGATCTTCTCGTACAACCGCGCCAAGGGCGACGGCTCCGACGTCAAGACCTACGTCGGAGCGATCAAGGAGATCCGCAGGATCAACGATCACGCGATCGACATCGTCACCAACGAGCCGTTCCCGATCCTGCCGGACGTGATCTCGCTGTGGATGATGATGAGCAAGAAGTGGTGCGAGGACAACCGCGCCACGCAGCCGGTCGACAAGCGCAAGGGCGTCGAGAACACCGCCTCGTTCAAGGCCAACGGCACGGGCCCGTTCCGCCTGCGCTCGCGCGAACCCGGGATCCGGACCACGCTGGTGCGCAATCTCAACTACTGGGACAAGTCGATCGAGACCAACATCGAGGAAGTGATCTTCACGCCGATCGGCAACGCCAGCACGCGGGTGGCGGCGCTGCTGTCCGGCGAGATCGACATGATGGAACCCGTGCCGGTGCAGGACGTGAGCCGCATCGCCGCCAGCGCGAACCTGAAGGTCATGCAGGGGCCGGAGCTGCGGACGATCTTCCTCGGCATGGACCAGTCGCGCGACGAGCTGCTGTTCTCGAACGTCAAGGGCAAGAATCCGTTCAAGGACAAGCGCGTGCGGCAGGCCTTCTATCAGTCGATCGACGTCAACGCGATCCAGAAGGTGGTGATGCGTGGTGCCTCGGCGCCGACCGGGCTGATGATCGCGCCCGGCATCAAGGGCTTCCCGGCGGACCTCAACAAAAGGCTGCCGTACGACCCCGACGGGGCGAAGAAGCTTCTTGCCGACGCCGGCTACGCGCAGGGCTTCGAAGTCGGCATGAACTGCCCGAACGACCGCTACGTCAACGACGAGGAGATCTGCAAGGCGGTGGCGACGATGCTGGCCAGGGTCGGCGTCAAGGTGAACCTGACGGCCGAGACCAAGGGGACCTACTTCCCGAAGATCCTGTCGCGCAACACGTCCTTCTACCTGCTCGGCTGGACGCCGGGGTCATACGACTCGCACAACCCGCTGTTCGCGCTGATGGCCACGCCGGGCGCGGGCGGGCAGGGGCAATTCAACCTGGGCAGCTACAGCAACGCCAAGCTCGACGAGCTGACCCGGGCAATCGCGACCGAGACCGACGTCGCCAAGCGAACGGCGATGATCCGCGAGGCGATGAAGGTCCACCAGGACGATGTCGGCCACATCCCGCTGCACCAGCAGGCGCTGGCCTGGGCGATGAAGAAGAACGTCGACACGGTCCAGCTCGCCGACAATTTCATGTTCCTCAAGTGGACCGTGATCCGGTGAAAGGGCATGAAATTGCGTTGGAGGCTAACGTGAGCGAAGCGAACGTTAAGGCGCGCAGCGCCGGCCGGAAACACAATTTCATGTTCCTCAAGTGGACGGTGGTCAAGTGAGTCAAATGTGAAAGGTAACTGCACACCGCGCACGGACGTCGCGCAGCGGCGCGAACGGTCGACGTTCCACGTTTCGGGTTCTCCGGCATGAACGCCCTCGCCCGCCTCTGGGACAGCGACGTCGCATACAGCTTCCGCACGTCCCCGGTGGCGGTCGTCGCGTTCGCGGTGGCGTTCGTGCTGATCTTCTCGGCGGTGTTCGCGGAATGGGTCGCGCCGCACAACCCCTTCGACCTGGCGACGATCAATCTGCTGGACGCATCCAAGCCGCCGGCGTGGTCTGTCGATGGCGAGGGAAAGTTCTTCTTCGGCACCGACGACCAGGGCCGCGACGTGTACTCGGCCATCCTCTACGGCATGCGCATTTCGCTCGCCATCGGGGTGGCGTCGGTGATCCTGTCGGTCGTGCTCGGCGTCGGCCTCGGCCTGCTGTCCGGGTACGTCGGGGGCCGGCTCGACGCGTTCATCATGCGCGTGTGCGACGTGATGCTGTCGTTCCCGGCGATTCTGGTCGCGCTGCTGATCGACGGCGTGTTTCGCGCCGCATTGCCCCGCGAGGCGCACGACGAGGTGGCCTTTTTCGTGCTGATCCTGGCGATCGCGCTGTCCGGCTGGGTGCAGTACGCGCGCACCGTGCGCGGCTCGACCCTGGTGGAGAAGAGCAAGGAGTACGTGCAGGCGGCGCGCGTGATCGGCGTCTCGCCGCTGGCCATCATGGGCAGGCACGTTCTGCCCAACGTGCTCGGCCCGGTGCTGGTCCTGGCCACCGTGCACATCGCCACCGCGATCATCACCGAGGCGACGCTCAGCTTTCTCGGCGTCGGCGTGCCGCCGACCACGCCGTCGCTCGGCACGCTGATCCGTATCGGCAACGAGTTCCTGTTCTCGGGCGAATGGTGGATCACCATCTTCCCGGGTGCCGCGCTCGTCCTGCTCGTGCTGTCCGTCAACCTGCTCGGCGACTGGCTGCGCGATGCGCTCAATCCGAAGCTGCGCTGAGCCGGGGCCACGACACGCGGCAAGATTCTTGAAGGAGTCCCCTCATGTCAGCAAGGTCCAAGGTTGCAGCGTTTCTGGTCGTGAGTGCTTCGCTGCTTTCCGGCTGCGCGACCACGTTTCAGGGTTCGTACCTCGTCGGCGAGCGTTACCACCTGGCCGATGCGAGGACGTTTCCGGTCATCATTCTCTCGGTGGACGGCAAGGACACCACGATGCGGCGAGTGCTGGTCGACCCCGGTGAGCGTGTCATCCGCGTCCAGGCGCCGCCGGTGCCGGGCGCGCCCCGCGAAACCGCGACGCTGACGCTCGACGTGAAGCCGTGCTTCACCTACTACATCGTCGCGGAGCGCGACAACCGGATTTCGGCACCGTTCACGCCCAAGGTCGACTACGCGGAGCCGATCGGTGGCTGCAGGCCCGGCATGTAGGCGCGCGCATGGCTGAACCGCTGCTCGAGGTCCGCAGCCTGCGGGTCGAGTTTCCGACGCGGCGCGGCACGCTGCTCGCCGTCGACGACGTCTCGTTCTCGATCGCTCCCGGGGAGGTGCTCGGCGTCGTCGGCGAATCGGGCGCCGGGAAGTCGCTGACCGGCGCCGCCGTGATCGGGCTGCTGGAGCCACCCGGACGCATCGCGCGCGGCGAGGTCAAGCTCGCCGGCCTGCGCATCGACAACCTGCCGCCCGACGAGATGCGCAAGGTGCGCGGCAGGGAGATCGGCGCCATCTTCCAGGACCCGCTGACTTCGCTCAATCCGCTGTACACGGTGGGCCAGCAGCTGACCGAGACGATCACCACCCACCTGCACATGTCGCAACAGCAGGCGCGGGCCCGCGCGATCGAACTGCTGGCAGCTACCGGCATCCCGGCGCCGGAGCGACGCATCGAGCATTACCCGCACCAGTTCTCCGGCGGCATGCGGCAGCGGGTGGTGATCGCGCTGGCGCTGGCCGCCGAGCCGAAGCTGGTGATCGCCGACGAGCCGACCACCGCGCTCGACGTGTCGATCCAGGCGCAGATCATCCAGCTCCTCAAGACCCTTTGCCGCGAGAAGAAGACGGCGGTGATGCTGATCACGCACGACATGGGGGTGATCGCCGAGACTGCCGACCGCGTCGCGGTCATGTACGCCGGCCGCATCGCCGAGATCGGACCCGTTTCGGAAGTCATCCACCGGCCCCGGCACCCTTACACCATGGGACTGATGGGCTCGATTCCGAGCATGGAGCACGAGATCGAGCGGCTGGCGCAGATCGAGGGCAGCATGCCGCGGCTGACCGAAATCCCCGCCGGATGCGCCTTCCACCCGCGCTGCGAGAAGGCTTTCGCCCGCTGCAGCCGCGAACGGCCCGAACTGATGCCGGTCGGCGACTCGCGGGCGGCGTGCTGGCTGCACGCCGCGCCCGAGAGGGCGGCGGCATGATGAGCGCCGTCCGCGCAACCGCCGCCGATGTCTTCTCGCCAGGCGACGTGATCGTCCGGGCGGACGGCATCTCGAAGTACTTCGACGTCTCGCCGCCGTGGCTGAACCGGGTGCTGGAGGGTAAGCCGCGCACGATCCTGCATGCGGTCGACGACGTCAGCTTCGGCATCCGCCGCGGCGAAACGCTCGCGCTGGTCGGCGAGTCGGGCTGCGGCAAGTCCACCGTCGCGCGCGTGCTGGTCGGGCTGTATGCGCCGAGCGCAGGCCGCGTCGAGTTCTTCGGCCGCGACCTGCGGGAGATGAACACCGCCGCCGGCCGCAGCCTGCGGCAGAAGCTGCAGATGATCTTCCAGGACCCTTACGCGAGCCTCAACCCGCGCTGGCGCATCGCCGACATCGTTGCCGAGCCGCTGCTGGCGCACGGCCTGATGACCGACGCGCGCAAGATCACCGCCCGCGTCGACGAGCTGCTCGGCCTGGTTCGCCTCTCGCCGGCCGACAAGGTGAAGTACCCGCACCAGTTCTCCGGCGGCCAGCGCCAGCGCATCTCGATCGCGCGCGCGCTGGCCACCCACCCCGAGTTCCTCGTCTGCGACGAGCCGACCTCGGCGCTCGACGTGTCGGTGCAGGCGCAGGTGCTGAACCTGATGAAGGACCTGCAGCGCGAGCTTGGACTGACGTATCTGTTCATCTCGCACAACCTGGCGGTCGTGCACCACATCTCCGACCGGGTGGGCGTGATGTACCTGGGCCGGATCGTCGAACTGGCGCCGAAGGCACGGCTCTTTTCCGCGCCGAGCCATCCGTACACGCGCATGCTGCTCGACGCGATCCCGGACCTGGACATGACCGGACGTGCCCGCACGCCGGTGGCCGGCGAGGTGCCGAACCCGCTCAATCCGCCTTCCGGCTGCACCTTCCATCCGCGCTGCCCGCATGCCGACGAGCGCTGTCGGCGCGAGGCGCCGGTGCTGAAACTGCACCGACATGCCGGCGGCGAGGCGCAGGTCGCCTGCCACGCGGTGGAGGAAGACCGGATCGGCTAGGGCCTCCTGCCTGCGGGGATTCCCGGCTGGCCAGTGGGTGGACACTGCGGCACCCTTCACCGTGCCTCGGAACTTCGATGATCAGGACAGCACTCCTATTTGCCGCGCTGCTGGCCGCAGCGCCCGTCGCTCATGCGCAGGTGGTCCAGACGCGCGAGCACGCGGTGCGCGTGGTCACGGTCACCGAGGGGCTCGATCACCCGTGGGGCCTCGCCTTCCTGCCCGACGGCCGGATGCTCGTCACCGAGCGGCCGGGGCGGATGCGTCTGGTGGGCGGGGACGGCAAGCTCGACCCGGCGCCGGTGGCGGGCCTGCCGCGGGTCGACGCGCAAGGCCAGGGCGGGCTGCTCGACGTCGCGCTGCACCCGAAGTACCGCGACAACGGCTGGATCTACTGGAGCTACGCGCAGCGCGACGCATCGGGCGACAACGGCACCGAGGTGGCGCGCGGCAGGCTGGCCGGCGGCCCGGGTGCCTGGCGGATGGATGACGTCGAGGTCATCTTCCGCATGGCGCCGAAGTCGAACACCGCGTTTCACTTCGGCTCGCGGCTCGTTTTCGATCGCAGCGGTTTCCTTTACGTCACGTTGGGCGACCGGGGCACGATGGCGCGCGCACAGAAGCCCGACGATCACGCCGGCAAGATCCTGCGCCTGACCGACGACGGCAGGCCGGCGCCGGGCAATCCGTTCCTCGGCGACCCGAAAGCCAGGCCGGAGGTCTTCACACTCGGTCACCGCAACGTCCAGGGCGCGGCGCTGCATCCTCTGACCGGCGCGCTATGGGCGAGCGAGCACGGCCCGCAGGGCGGCGACGAACTGAACGTGATCAAGGCGGGGGTGAACTACGGCTGGCCGGTGATCACCTGGGGCGTGAACTACGTCACCGGTACCAGGATCGGCGAAGGCACCGAGAAGCCCGGCATGGCGCAGCCGGTCAAGTACTGGGTGCCGTCGCCGGCCCTTGCCGGCATGGCGTTCTACGAAGGCGACCGGTTTCCCAGGTGGCGCGGCGACGTCCTCATCGGTGCGCTGCGCGGCCAGGCCCTGATCCGCGTGCGTCTGAACGGCGAGAAGTTCGTCGAGGACGAATTCATGCTGGAAGGCGCGCTGCCGCGCGTGCGCGACGTTCGCGTCGGGCCGGACGGTTACGTGTATCTGCTGACCGATTCTCCGAACGGCGCGATCCTGAGGCTGGAGCCGACCGGCTGAACCGCCGTCCGCGCACCGTCGGTCGCTTCCCTCGTGCAGGAAAGCACGGGGGCCTCCCGGCGGGAGGAAGCGCAGAATCGTGCGGGCAATTCGCACCCGCGAGGCCGCGAGCCGACGAATGAGAATACTGATCCTGCTGTTCGCGCTCTTCATCGCTGCCTGCGGCAAGGCCACCGGCGGCAAGGTCGTGTCCGAGCCGCGTCCGCATCTCGTCGAAGTCGCCGTGGCGTCCAGGGGTCAACTCGCGGTCGATGCCGACCGCGCCGGCAGTTTGCGGGCGCTGCGCGAGGTACGCATCGTCAACCAGGAGGAAGGCAAGGTCATCGCCGTGGCGGTGCGCGAGGGCGACCGCGTCCGGCGCGGCGAAGTGCTGGTCCGCTACGACGATCGACTGCTCAAGGCGCAGTTGGACAAGGCGGTCGCGATGCGCAAGCAGGCCGAACTGGATCACGAGCGCAATCGCCAGCTCATTGCGCGCGGGTTCATTGGCGCTGACGCGCTGTCGCGCTCCGACACCGCGCTGGAGATCGCGCGTGCCGAGGAGCGCCTGCTGAGCACGCGTTTGCAGCACATGACCCTCGAGGCGCCGTTTGCCGGCGTCGTCTCGGAGCGCCGGGTCGAGCCGGGCAGCGTGACGGCCGAGCACACGCATCTGCTGACCTTGATCGACCCCTCGACGCTGATTACCGACGTGGCGGTGTCCGAACTCGTTTTGCCCTACCTGAAGGTCGGCGATGAGGCCGGGGTCCGCATCGATGCGCTTGGAGAAGGACTGCACGAGGGCAGGATCGTCCGTATCCATCCCGCCATCGATCCGGCCAGCCGCACCGGCCGCATCGAAGTGGCACTCGAACCGGTGCCGCCGGGAGCACGGGCCGGGCAGTTCTGCCGGGTCGTGCTGAGCACCGGCAGCAGTGAGCGGATCCTGGTGCCGCTGGCGGCGCTGCGCCGCGATGCGAGCGGCGAGTTCGTGTTCGTCTTCGACGATGGCGTCGTGCGCCGTGCCGAGGTCACCAGCGGCCTGCGGCTGGTCGACCGGGTCGAGATCCGCACCGGCCTCGATGCCGGAATGCAGGTGGTGACCAAGGGCTTCATCGGCCTGGCACCGGGCCAGCGCGTGAAGCCGGTCGAGGCGCCGGGCTGACGATGAAGCGCGGCGGCATCGCGGCCTGGTGCATCCGCCACCCGGTCAGCACGCTGATGCTGACGCTGACGGCGATCGTTCTCGGCCTTTTCGCGCTGCACCGGCTGGCAGTGGACCTGCTGCCGCAGCTGATCTATCCGCAGATCGGCGTGCGCATCGTCGATCCTGCGGTGCCCGCGAACATCATGGAAGACCGGTCGACCCGGCATATCGAGGAGCAGCTGGCGATCACCGAGGACGCGGTGGGCATCGAGTCGACGACGCTGGAAGGCACGACCGAGGTCGAGCTGTACTTCGACTATGGCAAGGACATCGACATCGCGCTGCGTGACGCCTCGACGCGTCTGGATCGCGCGCGCCGGTTGCTGCCGACGACGATCGACCCGCCGATCATCTTCAAGCGCGACCCGTCGCAGATCCCGGTGCTCGAGTTCGTCGTCAGCTCGCCGCTGCGCAGTCTCACGGAGATGCGCACCTGGACCGACGACATCTTCGCCAAGCAGTTTCTCAACCTGCCCGGTGTTGCGGCGGTCGAGGTCGGCGGCGGGCTGGTGCGCGAGGTGCACGTGCTGCCCGACCAGAAGCGCCTGGCGGGAGTCGGCTTGTCGATCGAGGACATCATCCGGGCCATCGAGCGCGGCAACGTCGACCAGCCGGCCGGCCGCCTGCGCGTCGGCGAACAGGAGTACACCAGCCGCACATCGGGACGTCTCGACAGCGTTGCGGCGATCGGCGCGCTGCCGCTGCGACTGCCCGGCGGCCAGTTGGTCCCCCTCGCCGAGGTGGCGCAGGTGCTCGACTCGCACGAGGACGAGCGCATCCGCGTGCGTTACAACGGCACGCCCGGCGTGCGGCTTTCGATCCAGAAGCAACCGGCCGCCAACACCGTCGACGTGGCCGACCAGGTCAACGCGCGGCTTGCTTCGGTCGCCCGGCAGAGCCTGGTGCCGCCGGACATCGACGTGGCGAAGGTGTCGGACCAGTCCACCTACGTGCGCCAGGCGCTTGCCAATGCCGCGGGCGCCGCTCTTGCCGGCGCGGCGTTTGCGATGACGGTCGTCTACCTGTTTCTCGGCAACCTGCGCGGAACGCTGGTCATCGGCACCGCGATCCCGATCTCGATCATGGTGGCGTTCGTCATCATGGCCGTCGGCGGCCTGTCGCTGAACCTGATGACGCTCGGCGGCCTGGCCCTCGGCGTCGGCATGCTGGTCGACAACACGATCGTGATGCTCGAGAACATCGAGCGCCATCAGCGCGAAGGCGAGCCGGGACCGCAGGCCGCCGCCCATGCCGCCGCGGAGGTCACCAGCCCGATCATTGCCGCGACGACGACCAATCTGGCCGCCGTCCTGCCGTTCCTGTTCATCAGCGGTCTGATCGGACTGCTGTTCCGCGAGCTGATCTTCACGATTTCGGCGGCCATCGTGGCCTCGCTCGTCGCCGCCGTCACGCTCGTGCCGGCGCTCGCCGCGCGCGGCATGCCGCCGCGGCCGTCGCGACTCACGCGCGCCGTCCGGATGCTGATCGAATCAGCGCAGCGCACCTATGCGTCGCTGCTGGCGCGCAGCCTGCGCGCGCCCGGCCGGGTCGTGCTGGCGGCGTTTGCGCTGCTCGGCGTATTCGCCGCGCTGTTCGCGGCGCAGGCTGGCCGTCAGGAGTTCCTGCCGACGATGGACGACGGCCGCGTCAGCGTGCGCGTGCTGACCGATCCGGGAACCTCGCTCGCGGAGATGGACCGCACGGTGCGGCTGCTCGAGCGCCTTGCCATCGAGCAGGGCGACGTCGAAGGCATTTCGGTGATCGCCGGCGGTTCGATCTTCGGCCGCTCCCAGCGCGAGCGTCCCAACCGGAGCACCTTGTCGATCCAGCTCGCGCCGCTCGCCGAACGCGCGCGCGGCATCGAACAGTGGGTGAGCGCGTTCCAGCGCAGCGTGGCCGAGGCCGAACTCGCCGGCGTCAAGGTGCTGGCGCGCCCTTCCGGCATCCGTGGCGTGCGCGTCAGCCGCGCCGACGAAGACGTCAGCGTTCGCGTGCGCGGGCCGGACCTCACCGTGCTGGCCGCGGTCGGCGACCGCCTGCTGCGCACGCTGCGCGGCATCGACGGGCTGCGCAATGTGGAGCACTCGGCCGAGGAGGTCAGGCAGGAGTTCGCCGTGCGGCTGGATCGCACGCGCGCCGCGGAGCTGAGCATCGATACGTCGCAGGCCGGGCGCGCGCTGCAGATCGCGCTCGATGGACTGATCGTCAGCGAGTTCTTCGACAACGACCGCGCCTACGACATCCGCGTGCGGCTGCCGCCGGGCACGGTCGACGGCCCGCGTGCGATCGAGTCGGTGCTGCTGTTCGGCGCCGAGGGCGCAAGACCGGCGGTTCACCTCGGCGACATCGCCCATGTCGACTTCATTTCGGCGCAGACGGAAATCCGGCGCGAGAACCAGAGCCGGATCGTCGAGGTCAACGCCGCGCTCACCGGCGCGCGTCCCCTCGGCGAGGTGATGGCCGAGATCCGCGGCACGCTGGCCGGCTTCGAACTGCCGCCCGGGTACTCGCTGTATTACGGGGGGGCCTTCGAAAGCCTGCAGGAAGGTCAGGTGCAGGTGGCCACCCTGGCCGCGCTGGCGCTCTTCCTGGTCTTCGTGGTGATGGCCGTGCAGTATGAGTCGCTGCGTAACCCGGCGGTGATCATGCTCGGCGTCCCGTTCGCGCTGATCGGAGTCGTCCTCGGGCTGCTCGCCGCCGACCTGACACTGTCGATGCCGGTGTGGCTCGGCGTGATCATGCTGATCGGCGTGGTGGTGAATAACTCGATCGTGCTGGTCGAGTTCATCGAGCTCGAACGGTCGCGTGGCCACGAGGTCATCGCGGCGACCATCGAGGCGGCGCGCCTGCGGCTGCGGCCGATCCTGATGACCACGCTCACCACGGTGGCCGGCATGCTGCCGCTGGCGCTCGGGTTCGGTGAGGGGGCCGAGATGCTGCAGCCGCTGGCGGTCTGCATGGTCTTCGGCCTGCTGTTCTCGATGCTCGTCAGCCTGTGGCTGATCCCGTCGCTGTATCTGCTCGCACATCGCGGCGGCCGGCGACAGCCGCTGGCGTCCACCGCCGCGGCACCGGCCTCCTGATCCGCCGCCGGCGGCGATCGAAACAAGCCCGATACACACCGTTTCGCGGCTGCAATCGCGGGGTTACCCGCGGCCCCTAACGTGCCTCCACGTTGCCAGGCGCGCAGTCCCGCGCGACGCAACGCCACTGAACGCGAACGATCCGGAGGCAATCATGGAAATGAGCAGCGCAACTTTCATTCGGCAACTCGGCGCAGCCGTGAACGGCGTCTTCGCGCCGACATCGCGGGAGCAGATCGCCGCTGTCCTCCGCGCCCGTGCCGGCGGCGTCGATCCCAGGACCGCGGACGAGCGAACCAAGGCCTTCTACCGCGCCAGCGGACTCGACTGGTCGCTCGCGCTGGGCTGAGCGGGCACCCGCCCGCGCCCGGTCAGGCGGCCGGGTCCGCCTTCAACGCAGCAGCCGCCACAACTGCGGTTCGAGGTTGGCGGCCGCCATCAGCCCGCCCACCATCGCCCCCGTGACGCCGGGCGTGCAGGCGTCCTGACCGGCGAGCAGCAGGCCGCCGATCGGCGTGCGCGGGCGCAGCGCCGGCGACAGGAAGCGCTGCGGCGTGGTGGCCAGCCCGTACATCGCGCCGTGCTCGGCGCCGGTGTAGCTGGCCACGGTGATCGGCGTCGACGCCTCGGCGAACTGCACCATCGGTGCCAGCGCCGCGAAGTGCTCGCCGAACTGCGCCAGCAGGTTGCGCTTGAGCAGGTCCTTGAACGCCGCGTAGCTTTCCTCGCGCGACATGCCGGCCTTCATGCCGCCGGGATCTTCGGAATGGTCCCACTGCGAGAACGCGCTCCAGTTGACCAGTGCGACGACCTCGCCGGTGTGCCGCTGCTGCGGCCCGGGCTCGTGCGCCGGGTCGCGCAGCGACGGAAAAGCGACGAACAGCGCCGGCGCGCGCGCCTGGCCGAAGGGGTCGTCCCACCCCTGGTTGACGTCCCACGACTCGTAGATCCACGTGTTGGCCGTGTCCGCGCCTGCGTGTGTGATGTCGCCGGACAGGCCGAGGTACAGGCCAATGTAGCCCGTCGATGCCTCCAGCTCGGTGACGTCCTGCGCCCAGGCGTAATCGACCTCGCCAGACGGGAGCATCCGCAGCGTGTTGTGCGCGCCGGCGTCCGAGATCACGCAGCGCGCAGCGATCCGTTCGCCGCTGCGCAACTGCACGCCGGTCACGCGTCGCGCCTCGACCGAGGATGCCGGTGACCTCGGCGCCGGTGCGGATCTCGCCATCGGCCGCCGCGATGGTCCGTCCGAGTTCCTGCGCAAAGACGCCGCTGCCGCCGACCGGATACCACGCGCCGTCGAGATAGGAGCGGGTGACCAGCGCGTGAACGCCGAACGAACTCTCGGCTGGCCGGCTGCCGTAGTCGATCCACTGCGCCGTCAGCGCCGCGCGCAGGTGCGGGTCGGCGGTGAACTCCTGCACCACCTCCCAGGTCGTGCGGCCGACCCAGCGCGCAATCTCCTTGCGCTTGAACCAGGCCAGCGGTCCGGCCAGCGGTCCCGGCATGCTGCGCGCCATGAACACCGTGCCCATCGTCGCCGCGGCGCGGTCGACGGCATCGAAATAGCGGTCGATGGCCGCGCTCTCGCGAGGAAAAGCGTCCTTCAGCACCGCGATCAGCGCCGAACGCGGCGGCGCGAACGGCAGCGTGAGGCCCGGCAGGCGGATGCGGTCATAAGCGCCGGCAATCGGCGCCATCTCGATGCGGCCGCCGGCGAGATGGTCGAGCAGGCGTCGGTTGGTTTCCCCCGGCCCGAAGCCGCCGAGGTAGTGCACGCCGACGTTGAAGCGCCACCCCTGGCGCTCGAAGGTCTGTGTCAGGCCGCCGGGCTGGCCGTGCCGCTCGAGCACCAGCACGCGCTTGCGGCACGTCGCAAGCGCGGCGGCGGCGGCGAGTCCGCCGATGCCGGAGCCGATGACGATCGCGTCCCAGGATTGGCTCATCCCGCTCCTCCTGCGCGCATCACAACAGCGCCGCGGGCGGCGGCGTTGATGGCCGTCAATGGGTCGCGTCTGAGCCTAGGCCGATTCACCTGTCATGGCGAGCAGCGCGAAGGAAGCCAGCCAGTGCGTGCCTACGTAATCGCCCGTGGTGGCCGCGGCAAGCGAGGCGCGCAGATGCGCGTCCGCCGCAACTTCGGCCCGCTGCTGCAGCGTCGCCGGCAACTGCGGCAGCAACTGGCGCCAGCACCAGGCGCGCGACAGGTTCAGGCCGTGCAGATGGACGATCTTCGGATCGGTGGCGTCGACGACATTCACCGGCACGAGCCAGCGAACCCGCGCGGCGGGCGCGGGTGCGAATGCGTCCCACCAGCGCTGCCAGTCATCGGCGGGAAGCACGCGCAACATCAGCAGCGCCTCGCACAGGCCGCCGGAGAGAAAGTCGTCGCCACCGGGCTCGTAGTCGGCCGGGTAGGCGCGGTCGGCGGCGAACCAGCGGTGCGCCCGGTCGGCGATCGCCGCGGCCAGCGGCGCATGCGTGCGCCGCACCGCGTACCGATGGGCGAGCACCAGCGCGAAGGCGCTGTTGCCGTGCGTGCCGGCACGCACCGGATACTCGGCGCGCGGCAGCCAGCCGACCAGGCGATCGGCGATCAGGTCTGCGAGCGGCGCCAGCGCATCGCGCCAGCGGGTCGCGGCAGGCAGCTCGCCGCCGAGCGCGTCGAGTTCGGCCCACAGCTGGAGCAGCCAGCCCCAGCCGTACGGGCGCTCGAAGGCGCCGCGCCCGGCGGCGGCGAAGTAGTCGCATTCGGCGTCGATTGCCGCGGGCGTCAGCCGTCTGTCGAAGTGCTCGACGATCGACGCGCTCGACGGCAGCGTCGACGCCAGCCTCATGCAGCGCGCCAGCGTCCAGTGCATGTGCACGCAGGAGTGCCAGTCGTAGGCGCCGAAGAAGACCGGATGCAGCCGGCGCGGCGCCAGCACCTCGGCGGGGCTGCGCGCCAGGTGCACCAGGTGGAACGGGTACTCGGCGGCGACGTTGGCCAGTGCCACGCGGGCGAACTGATCGATGACCGAACGGGCAGGCGATGTCGGCATCGCCGATCCCGGTTTTCAGCGGCTGGTGCCGGCTTGCGCGGTGGCCGGGGCGCGCCAGCGCGTCGAGATGTCCTCGACCCACATCGCCAGGGCCGGCGTCAGCAGCATCAGGAGCGCGGTGCCGAGCAGCACGCCGACGCCGATCGACACCGCCAGGGGAATCAGGAACTGCGCCTGGATGCTGCGTTCGATGATCAGCGGAAAGATGCCGAGGAAAGTCGTCGTCGCGGTGAGCAGGATCGGCCGGAAGCGGCTCTTCGCCGCGTCGATCAGCGCGTCGCGCGCCGACTTGCCGCGGCTGCGCTCCTCGTTGGCGAAATCGACCAGCACCAGCGAGCCGTTGACGATGATGCCGGCCAGCCCGACGATGCCGAACAGGCTGGTCAGCCCGAAGCTCAGCCCCAGCAGCAGATGGCCGATCGTCGCCCCGACGAGTCCGAACGGGATCGCCGCCACCACGATCACCGGCTGCACGTAGGAACGGAACGCCAGCGCCAGCAGCGCGTACATGCAGAAGACGGCCAACGCGAAATTGCGCGCGATCGCCGGCAGCGCCTGCTGCTGTTCGCGCTGCTCGCCGCCCATCGTGTACGAGAGCCCCGGGATCTCGGCCTGCAGTCGCGGCAGCACGTCGCCGACGATGCGCGCGTTGACCTGCGCGCCGGTGACGATCGCCGGGTCGACCTCGGCCAGCACCGACGTGACGCGTCGGCCGTCGATGCGCAGCAGCGTCGAGGTGCCGTGGCCGATCGAGATCTCGGCGAGTTCGTGCAGCGGCACGAAATCCCCGGCCGGCGTGCGGATGCGATAGCGGTTCAGGTCGGCGAGCGACGAACGCTCGGCGTCGGGCAACCGCACGTACACGCGCACCTCGTCGCGACCGCGCTGCACGCGCACCGCTTCGGCGCCGAAGTAGGCTGCGCGCACCTGCTGCGCCAGGTTCTCCAGCGTGACGCCGAGGGTCCGTGCGTACGGCTTGAGCCGGAACTGCACCTCGCGCTTGCCGGGCTCGCGGTCGTCGCGCACGCCGGAGACGCCGTCGATGCGGCGCAGTTCGTCCTGCAGTTCGGTGGCGGCCTGCGCCAGCCCCTCGGCCGAGCGCGCGGTCAACTGCACCTGCACCGCGGCGCCGAGGTTGATCAGGTTCGATGCGAACGACAGCTTCTGCACCTGCGGCAGCGGCCCGACCGCGTCCCGCCAGGCCCGCTCGAATTCGTACGACGTCACGCTGCGGATCTCGGGATCGAGCAGTTCGATGACGACCGACGCCTTGTGCCCCTCGAGCAGGCCGAGTGCGCCGGCAGCGCCGGGACCGGTCGCCTCCTGCCGGCCGACGGTGACGAACACGGCGCTGACGAGGTCCCGGCCGCTCGGATCGGGCACCGCCTGCGCAGCGGCACGCCCGGCGCGCTCGAGTTCCATCGCCGCCTCCAGCGTCGCCTCGACACTGCTGCCCTGGGCCAGTTCGAGCGAAGCGGTGACGTAGCGGCCCTCGACGATCGGAAAGAAGGAGAACTTCACGTAGCCGCCGGCGATCACGCCGAGGGTGAGCAGCAGGATCGATACGCTCGAGGCGATCACCACGCCGTAGTGCAGCGTGGCGAAGCGCAGCGCGCGGTCGAGCGGGCCGTCGACGAAACGCTTCAGCTGCCGGTCCATCGCGTGGCGCAGATCGGCGATGTGGGCGCCGACACGCGTGCGCGGCGTATGACCGACGATATGCAGGCGCGCCAGGTGATGCGGCAGGATCAGCATCGCCTCCAGCACCGAGATCACCAGCACCAGGATCACGATGGCCGGGATATGGAACAGGAACTTGCCGACGTTGCCCGGCACGAACAGCAGCGGCAGGAAGGCGACGATGGTGGTCGACACCGCCAGCGCCACCGGCAGCGCGACGCGCTGTGCTCCGGCCACGGCGGCCTCCATCGGATCGCGGCCGCGTTCGTTCTCCGAATAGATGTTCTCGCCGGTGACGATGGCGTCGTCGACCACGATGCCGATGGCGAGGATGAAGCCGAACAGCGACATCATGTTGATCGACAGGCCGACCAGCGGCATCACCGCGAAGGCACCGACGAAAGCCACGAAGATGCCGACCGAGACCCAGAAGGCCAGCCGCAGATCGAGGAACAGTGCCAGGGCGGAGAGCACCAGCACCAGGCCGAGCAGACCGTTCTTGACCAGCAGGTCGCGGCGGTTGTTGAACTCGGTCGCGTCGTTGCGCCACACGGCGACCTCGATGCCGGGCGGCAGGCCCGGCCGCAGGGAGGTGTCGAGATAGTCTTCGACGCGGGCGACGACGTCGAGCACCTTTTCCTCGCCGACGCGAAACACCTGTACGAAGGCGGCCGGCTTGCCGTTGTAGCGCATGACGAGGTCTTCCTCGCGGAAGCCGTCGTCGATCGTGGCGATCTCGCCGAGCCTGACGCCGGCGCCGGTGCGCGCGGCGACGACGACGATGTTCTCGAAATCGCGGCGGTTGTAGTTGCGGCCCTTGGTGCGCAGCAGGATCGACTCGGTGCCCGTCCTGATGTCACCGCCCGGCAGATCGAGGCTGCTGCGGCGGACGGTGGCCGCCAGGTCCTGCAGCGTCAGCCCGTAGGCGCGCAGCACGTCGTTGCCGACCTCGATCGAGACTTCGTAGTTGCGCACGCGCGCCACCTCGGCGAGCGAGATGCCGGGCGTCGCCGACAACTCGTCCTTGACGCGGAACGCCAGCTCGCGCAGCGTGGCCTCCGAGGCGTCGCCGAAGACGGCGAGCTCCATCACCCGCTGGCGGTTGACGATCTCGCGCACCTCGGGTCGCTCGGCCTGCTCGGGAAACGTGGTGATGCGGTCGACCGCCGAGCGGATCTCGTCGAGCTTGCGCGCGGTCTGCGTGCCGCGCGCCAGCTCCGCGCGCACGACGCCGACGCCTTCGGCGGCGATTCCGTAGAGGCGGTCGATGCCGTCGATGCCCTGGACCTGCTCCTCGATCCGCTGGACGATCGACTCCTCGATCTCGTCCGGCGTCGCGCCCTGGTAGACGACGCGCACTTCGATGGTGTCGAAGTTGATCTCCGGAAACACCTCCTGCCTGGCGGTGAACATGTTGATCAGCCCGGCGAAGACGATCAACAGCATCAGCAGGTTGGCCGCGACCGGATGGCGCGCCATCCATGCGATCAGCCCTTTCACGTCGCCCCCCTCGCCGTTCGGGCGGTTCCCGCGGAGCGGCACGGGCGATTTCGGAACGGCCGTACGTCGCTCATCGGGTCGCGGCGGCGGGTTGCGACGGTTCGCGCGGTTCGTCGACCGCCCGCACCGCCATCCCTTCGGTAACGACCTTCAGGTCGCTGACGATCACGCGCGCCCCGGGCACGAGCGCGTCGCCTTTGACGGCGACCGTGTCGGCCGACTCCTGCAACACCCGCGCTGCGACGATGTCCACCCTGCCGGCATCGTCGAGCAGCCACAGCGTGTCGCCGTCGCGCAGCGCCTGTCGCGGCAGGACGGCGTAGCGGCCGACGTCGCGGCCGGCGATCCCGACCCGCGCGTACATGCCGACCAGCAGCGGCGGCGCCGCGCCCTTGCCGTTGGCGTCGAGCGGCGTGCCCGGCGTCAGCGGCTCGTCGACACGGACGACGACGTTCAGCGTGCGCGTGGCCGGATCGAGGGCCGCCTCGATGCGATCGAGGCGCGCCGGCCACCGATAGCGCGCACCCCCGTGCTCGACGGTCACCGTGGCGGTGCTGTCGCCGGAGTTGCTGCGCCAGGGATCGGCGAGCAGTGCCACGTCGCGGTCGGTCAACGACACCGGGACCTCGAGCACGTCGTCGGCGAACAGGCGCGCCAGTTCGCGGCCGGCCTGCACGGTCCCGCCGACGTCGACGTTCTTCGACAGGACCCGACCGGCAAACGGAGCGCGCAGTTCACTGCGCGTCAGATCGACGCTGCGGCTTCTGAGCACCGCCTCGGCGCGTTCGAGGGCGGCGCGCGCGAGGTCGCGATTGGCGACGCGTTCGTCGCGCGTCTGCGCCGTCTGGAAGCCCTGCGCGATCAGTTCGTCGGTACGTTTCAGCAGTTGGTCGGCCAGCGCCAGCGACGCCCGCGCCGACTCGCGCTCGGCGCGCGCCTGCGCGAGTGCCGCGTTGAAGGGTTCCTGGTCGAGCCGCACCAGCGTTTCCCCGGCGCGGAAGGCGCCGCCGATCACGAGATTCGGGCTGACGTAGCTCACCTTGCCGGCCACTTCCGGCGCCAGCACGATCTCCGTGCGCGGCCGCGCGAGTCCGTGGCCGACGACCGTCAGACTGCCCTCGCGGACATCGATCGGTGCGGTCCGCACCAGCGGGAGCTGGCTGACCGGCGCACGAACGGCCGGCTTCGGCTTGAAAACCTGCAGCGCGACGAAACCGCCGATGCCGACGGCAAGAATCGCGACGACGGCAAGACGCCACGCCCAGCGCCGGCGTGGCTCGCGAACAGTGGAGTCGGTCAACGGGAATCCGGGCAACAGTGCGCGCGCCTGATTGCGCGGCGGGTGACCGATGAAGTCTAGCGGCTTGGTGTTTCCCGTCTGCCAATCGCGCCGGCGCGTTCGACCCTGTCGCGGCTCCACATCCTTCCGGACTACTCGCTGTTGGTCAGAGGGCGCAGCGACGCGCCGCTACCATCACGACGTGTTTGAAGTCTCCGCGCGGGGTCAGGGAGCCATGGATCGAATGGCGTCGCGAGCAGCAGCGCTGCCGGCCGGCGAAGACGGTGCCGGGAGCGTCGTCCTCGAGGCGACTCGGCGCGGGCGCGAGGAACTCGCGCGGCCTCGCTTCGGCCTGGCCGGCAATCAGCGGCGGCTGCTGGCGCAGCTCGACGGCCTTCGTTCCCTCGACGAGTGCGCGGCGGCCGAGCCGCGGCTCCGGCCGCCGCGGCTGGCCCGGGACGCGGCGCGACTGGTGGCATTCGGCCTGGCGCGGCAGGCGCGCGGCGAATTGCCGCGTGAAATGCTGGTGGCGGCAATGAATCTCACGGCGCGCATCCCGCTGGACCAGTTTCCGCCGCTGGAGCCCGAGCGCACGGTGACCCCGACGCTGGGACCCCGCGTGGCGCCGTCGCCCAATGGCCGCGCGCCGTCCAACGACGAACCGCCGCTGACGCCGCCGCCTGCGCGGCGCTGGCCGATCGTCGTGCTGGCGGCGCTGCTGACGGCGGCTATCTCGGGGATCGCTTACCTGAGCTGATCCGGTGCGCCCGGCGATTCGCAACGTGTCGACGGCTGCGGCCGCGGCCAGCACCGCCAGGCGCCGCTTCACCGGACCGGGGTCGCAAACAGCGCCTCGCCGTTGCGCCAGGCGATGCGCTCGGCAACGCCCGGCGGCAACTGCGCCAGCCACTTGCGCGCCAGCTTCGCGTGTTCGACCACGTAGGGCCAGCGCTCCGGCGTGTACGTATCGGTGCCCACCAGGAAGCGGTCGGGAAATTCCATCATCAGCGCCCGCCACTGCGGGTCGAGCTCGCCGCCCGGCGCATGATCGCTGCGGAAGGAGAGATCGCACCACAGGCTCCGGTGCCGGCGCAGCATTTCGCGCACGTTCGCCGGCGCGTCGAATCCGGCATGCGCCCACAGGATGCGCGCCTGCGGCCACTGAAGAAACTGGCGCTCGATCGCGTCGGCATCCGAATGCGAATGCAGCACCAGGCCGTGCCGGCGCGCCAGTTCGACCATTCGCCGCGGCACCGGCAGGTCGACGTCGGCGCCGGAGATGTGGAACTCGCCGATCGCGACGTAGCGGTGGCGCGCCAGCTTTTCCTCGAGGTATGCGGGCACCGTCTCGTCGCGCATCCAGGTGGCCTGGTCACCGCGCCGGCGATACGGCCGCAGCGACAGCAGGATGCGATCGGGCGCGGCGGCGGCGAGGCGCTGCTGACCCTCGTCGCTTGAGCTCGACACGAGGCCGCGCTTGACGCCAGCGGCCTTCAGCAGCTCGATCGCCTTTTCCGGCGGCAGGCTGTCCCAGGCGTCATGGCTGTAGTGCAGGTGTGCGTCGAAGATCGGCAGTTCGGCGGCGGCCGAGGCAGAGGCAAGCGTGAACAAGCAGCGCGGCGAGGAGGCGGCGCATCCTGATGCCTCGAGAAGGATTGGACCGCGGCGATGCTACGCCGCGCGACAACAACCGGGAAGCCGTCTTCGTGAACGGCCTTCGAGCGGCCGGTCAGCAGCCGAGCTCGTCGATGTACTGCGCGATGCGCTGCCGCGTCTGCGGCGTCATCTCGACGAATTCGAAGCCCGCCTCGAACTGCCGGTCGGGCCGGGCACGGTGCCAGGCGCAGCGGGCAATCACCTCGATGCGCGGCCGTTCCTTGCCGTCGACCTGCACATCGATCGAAAGGGCGTAGCGGCGCGCTGGCGGGATCGGCTCGGGCGCTTCCATGCGCAGGCCGCCGAGGCCGATGTCGCAGACGATTCCGATCGGCCGGCTTCGCGCACGGTCGAGCACGCGCCATTGGCCGCGTACGCCGTAGCGTGCGAAGCTGCGCCGGTCAGCCGCGGCCATGTCGCGCGTGACGCTGATCGGGTCGGGTTCTTCTTTGCTTCGACCTTCCATCTGGCGTGCCTGGAAATCAGTGTTGGCGAGTAGATCCGGAAAGCTGCACGAGTCGCATGAATACGGTAGTGCCCAGGTGCAAGGATTGTGGGCGCAGGGCTGAAACGCAGGTATCGGCCGCTCAGATGAGTGCGAATGACCGGAGCCGATCGCGTGCGACTTGCGCGCTGCATCGATCGAACGTGCCGGCCTGAAGAACGATCGGTCGATGCATGCAAGCGAGTGCTGACGTCGGCAGTTCCCTGCCGTGGAAGGCCATGCCGATGGCGTCTGACGGGAAATGCGCAAGGGCGACGCTTCGTCGAAGCGAAGCGCCGTCCTTCGGCCAGGCCTTGACAATTCGCACGGTCGTGCGCAAAATGCACGCATGGAACTCGCAGGACTGACCAAGGCCGAACTCACCCGCGCGACGATCGTCGACGCGGCGCTCAGGATGGCGCAGGAGGGGGGGCTGGAGAGCCTGACCATCGGCACCGTCGCCGACAAGGCCGGCCTCTCGAAGAGTGGCGTGTTCTCGCGTGTCGGTTCGCGCGAGGAACTCCAGGTCGCGGCGCTGAAGGAATACGAGCGCCGCTTCATCGAGGCGGTGCTGGTGCCGGCGCTGCGCGAGCCGCGCGGTCTGCCGCGGCTGCGCGCACTCGTGGCGCGCTGGGCGCAATGGGTGCACGACGGGCTCGGCCGCGATGGCTGCCTGTTCATCAGCGGCTCCGTGGAATTCGACGACCGGCCCGGGCCGGTGCGTGACGCCGTGGTCGCCGGCCTCGGCGAACTGCGCCGGCACCTGGCGCGCAACGTCAGGCAGGCGGTCGACGAAGGGCAGTTGGCGAAGGCGACCGATCCCGAGCAGGTGGCGTTCGAACTCAGCGCGATCGTGCTCGGGCTGCACAACGACCTGCGACTGTTTCGCGACGAACGCGCGCTCAGGCGCGCGCTTGCCGCTTTCGACCGCCTGTTGGCGGACCGGGCCAGGCGCTGAATGCGCTTCTTGTTTGGGTAGAAAACGCACGATCGTGCGAAAAGGAGATGAAGATGTTGACTGTCTATCTGATCGATCAAGTGGTCTTGCGGCTGAGCGAAGGTTTCGCCAACCGGCTCCTGCAACTCCTCGGCGGCCCGGACCATGTGCCGCACAGGAACGAGGACCTGGTTTGGTACTGATCATTTTCGGCCGGCGCGCCCGCCCCGTCTGCGCCGGGCGGGCTTCCTTGCGAGGAGTGAGTAGCCGTGGACCTCGAACGCCATCGCACGCTCCTCACCGTTCGCGCCGCCATAGGTGGCGCAGGGTTTGCCGATCCGCTGCCGCGTACTTCGTGACGCTGGACTGCTGAAACGCAACGCGCCGGAATCAGGCGACGCGACCCTCCGCGACCGCGCGCAGTGCCTGCGCGGTATGCGTTGTCCGGCGCGCCAGTTGCTGCGGCGGACACTGTGCGACCACGCGGCCTCCGCCGTCGCCGCCCTCCGGTCCCAGGTCGATCACCCAGTCGGCCTCGGCAATGACGTCCAGGTTGTGCTCGATCACCACCACCGTGTTGCCGGCATCGACCAGACGGTGCAGCACGCGGATCAGCTTCTCGACGTCGTGCATCGACAGGCCCACCGTGGGCTCGTCCAGGACGTACAGCGTGTGCAGAGGTTTGTAGGCGCGGCCGGTGCGCGTCAGGCCTTCATCGAGGCGCACCTTGGCCAGTTCGGTGACCAGCTTGATCCGCTGCGCCTCGCCTCCAGAAAGCGTCGGCGACGGCTGGCCGAGCGTGAGGTAGCCGAGCCCGACGTCCTGCAGCAGCTGCAGCGGTCGCAGGATCGACGGGTGCGCGCCGAAGAACTCGACCGCGTCGTCGATCTCCATCGCCAGCACCTCGCCGGCGCTTTTGCCGCGCAGGTGGATGCCGAGCGTCTCGCGATTGAAGCGGCCGCCCCGGCACGCGTCGCACAGCACTTTCACGTCGGGGAGGAAGTTCATCTCGATCGTGCGCAGACCCTGGCCCTCGCAGGCCTCGCAGCGGCCGCCCGCCGTGTTGAACGAGAAGCGCGAGGCGCCGTAGCCACGCATCCGTGATTCCGCGGTGTCGGCGAACAGGCGGCGGACCGCGTCCCAGAAGCCGACGTAGGTGGCCGGGCACGAGCGCGGCGTCTTGCCGATCGGCGTCTGGTCGACTTCGAGCACGCGGTCGATCGCCTCGAAGCCTTCGATGGCCTCGCAGCCGGTCCACGCGCCGGTGAACTTCTTCCTGCGCGGGTCGGCGTTGACCGCACGCTGCAGGTTGGCGAGCAGCACCTCGCGGGCGAGGGTGGACTTGCCGCTGCCCGAGACGCCGGTGACGACCGTCAGGCGGCCGATCGGAAGATCGGCATCGGCATTGCGCAGGTTGTGCAGGCGCGCCCCGCGCAGGCGCAGGCGCGGCGTGTCCGTGTCGATGTGCCGGTGTGGCGCCGCCGGATGCGCGAGCGGTGCCTTCAGGTAGCGGCCGGTGATCGACTCGGCGCTGGCGATCACGTCGGCCACGCTGCCCTGCGCAATCACGCGGCCGCCGCGCACCCCGGCGCCGGGACCGATGTCGATGATGTGCTGCGCGCGGCGGATCGTGTCCTCGTCGTGCTCCACCACCACCAGCGTGTTGCCGCGGTCGCGCAGCTTGCCGAGCGCATCGAGCAGGATGCGGTTGTCGCGCGGGTGCAGGCCGATCGTCGGCTCGTCGAGCACGTAGCACACGCCCTGCAGGTTCGAGCCCAGTTGCGCGGCCAGCCGGATGCGCTGTGCCTCGCCGCCGGAGAGCGTCGGCGCGGCGCGGTCGAGCGCGAGGTAACCGAGGCCGACCTCCTCGAGGAAGTCGAGCCGGCCACGGATCTCGGCCAGAACGTCGCGGGCGATCTGCTCGTCGCGGCCCTCGAGTTTCAGGTCGCCGAACATCCGCTTCGCCTCGCGCACGCTGCCGGCGGCCAACTGGGCGATCGAGCGGCCCTGCCACTGCACCGCCAGCGCAGTGCGATTGAGGCGCTGGCCGTCGCATGCGGGGCAGGGCGTGGTCTCGCCTTCGTACCAGGCGTTCCACCACACTTCCTCGCCGGTCTGCTCGGCGTCGAAGCCCTGCAGTTTCAGCCCCGTGCCGAAGCACTCCGTGCACCAGCCGTGCTTGCTGTTGTACGAGAACATGCGCGGGTCGGGCTCGGGAAACGACTTGCCGCACGACGGGCAGGCGCGCTTGGTCGAGTACACGCGCTGATCGAGATCCCTGGTCGCTTCGCCGCGCGCCAGCGCCTCTTTCAGTCGATCGAGCGGCCACAGCACGCCGACCACGCCGTGGCCGTGTTCGAGCGCGGTGCCCAGCAGTGCGCGAAGCTGCGCTTCCTCGTTGCTGTAGACGACGAGGTCGCCGACCGGCAGCTCGATCGTGTGCTCGCGGAAGCGGTCCAGGCGCGGCCACTTCGTCGTCGGAATGAACTCGCCGTCGACGCGCAGGTGCGAGTAGCCCTTGTGCTTCGCCCAGCGCGCGAGATCCGTGTACAGCCCCTTGCGGTTGACCACCAGCGGCGCCAGCAGGCCGATGTGCCGGCCGCGGAACTCGCGCAGGATGCCGGCGGCGATCGAGTCGAAGCTTTGCGGCGCGACCTCCACCCTGCAGTCGGGGCAGTGCTGCACGCCGAGCTTCATGTAGAGCAGGCGCAGGAAGTGATAGACCTCGGTCATCGTCGCCACGGTCGACTTGCGGCCGCCGCGCGAGGTGCGCTGCTCGATCGCCACCGTCGGCGGAATGCCGTAGATGGCATCGACGTCGGGCTTGCCGGCCGGCTGCACGATCGAGCGCGCGTAGGCGTTCAGCGACTCGAGGTAGCGTCGCTGTCCCTCGTTGAACAGGATGTCGAAGGCCAGCGTCGACTTGCCGCTGCCCGACACGCCGGTGATCACCGTGAAGACGTCGCGCGGGATCGTGACGTCGATTCCCTTCAGGTTGTGCTCGCGCGCATGCTTGATCGCGATCACGTTCTCGCGCCGCACGGCCGCCGGATACCGGCCGGCCGGCTCGGCCACGAAATTGGAATCTGACCCCAATTTCTTCTCGTAGTCGGCGAGCGCCTGGCCCGTATGCGAGGCGGCGTGCGCCATCACGTCGCGCGGGGTGCCGGCGACGACGACCTCGCCGCCGGCATCGCCGCCCTCGGGTCCGAGGTCGATGATCCAGTCGGCCGAGCGGATCACGTCGAGGTTGTGCTCGATGATCACCAGCGAGTGCCCGGCGGCGAGCAGCTTGCGCAGCGCGCGCATCAGGCGCGACACGTCGTCGAAGTGCAGGCCGGTGGTCGGCTCGTCGAACAGCAGCAGCGAACCCTTGCGCGCCAGCTTGCCGCCGATCGGCACGTCGGTGATGCCGCTCCTCGAGGCCTCGGCGAGGAAGCCGGCGATCTTCAGCCGCTGCGCCTCGCCGCCGGAAAGCGTTGGAACCGGCTGGCCGAGCTTCACGTATTCGAGCCCGACCTCGGCGAGCGGTTGCAGGCCGCGGATCACGTCGGCGCGGCCGGCGAAGAATTGCACGGCTTCGCTGACGGTCAGGTTCAGCACGTCGGCGACAGACAGCTTGCGGCTGGCCCCTTCTCCCGGGCCCCGCAGCCCCGCGCTCGCAGGCGCGTTTCGCTCCGGCCGCGCGAAGCTCGCGCTTCGCGAATCCCCGCCGTCGCCCCGCGCGGGGAGACGGGAGTCGAGTTGCACCTCCAGCACTTCAGGGCGAAAACGCTTGCCGTCGCAGTCGGGGCAGCGCAGGTAGACGTCGGAGAGGAACTGCATCTCGACGTGCTCGAAGCCGTTGCCGCCGCAGGTCGGACAGCGGCCGTCGCCGGCGTTGAAGCTGAAGTGCCCGGCGGTGTAGCCGCGCTCCTGGGCCAGCGGCGTGCGCGCGAACAGCTGGCGGATCGCATCCCAGGCGCCGACGTAACTCGCCGGGTTGGAGCGGGTGGTCTTGCCGATCGGCGACTGGTCGACCATCGCGACGTCGGCGATCCAGTCGTCGCCGAGCAGCCGGTCGTGCTCGCCGGGCGTCTCGGTCTGCCTGCCCTTGGCCTTGGCGAGCGCCGGATACAGCACGTCCTGCACCAGGGTGCTCTTGCCCGAACCGGATACTCCGGTGATCACCACGAGGTGGTTGAGCGGCACCTCGACGGACACGTTCTTCAGGTTGTGTTCGCGCGCGCCTTCGAGCAGCAGCCGCGGCGTGTTGGGCCGCACGTTGCGCGTCGCGTAGCCGCCGGTGGTCAGCAGCGGCAGTTCGACCTGCTTGCGACCCGACAGGTACCGTCCGGTGAGCGTGTCGCTGCGCTGGATCTCGTTCGGCGTGCCGTTGAAGACGATCTCGCCGCCGCGTTCGCCGGGGCCGGGGCCGATGTCGATCATCCGGTCCGCGGCGAGCATCACCTGCGGGTCGTGTTCGACCACCACCAGCGAATTGCCGGCACTGCGCAGTCGGTGCATCACATCGATCACCCGGTGCATGTCGCGCGGGTGCAGGCCGATCGACGGCTCGTCGAGCACGAACAGCGTGTTGACCAGCGAGGTGCCGAGCGCGGTGGTCAGGTTGATCCGCTGCACCTCGCCGCCTGAAAGCGTGCGGCTCTGCCGGTCGAGCGTCAGGTAGCCGAGCCCGACGTCGCACAGGAACCTGAGCCGCGCGCGCACTTCCTCGAGCAGCAGTTCGGTCGCCTCGTCCATGACGCCGGTGAAGTTCAGACGGTCGAAGAAGCGCCGCACGCGCTCGATCGGCAGCAGCATCAGGTCGTGCATCGACAGGCCGGGCATGGCTTCGAGCTGCGCGTTGCTCCACGCCGCGCCGATCGGCATGTAGCGGCGATAGCGGGCGGTGACCCCATCCCCACCCTGGCCCTCCCCTTGAAGGGGACGGAACACGCCTCCCCGTTCAACGGGGAGGTCGGGAGGGGCCTCAATGTTGGCGCGCAGTCGCGCGCTGAACTCGCCTCCCCCTTCAAGGGGGAGGTCGGGAGGGGGATGGGGTGCCAGAGCCGCATCCGCATCCGACTTCGCGCCGACCCGCCACAGCAGTGCGTCGGGCTTCAGCCGCGCACCGGCGCACGTGCCGCACGGCGTGTAGGCGCGATAGCGAGACAGCAGCACGCGTACGTGCATCTTGTAGGCCTTGCTTTCCAGCCAGGCGAAGAATCGCCTGATGCCGTACCACTGCGTCTGCCACTTGCCGGAGAACGCCGGTTCGCCCTCCATCACCCACTGCTTGTGAGCTTCGCCGAGCAGGTTCCACGGCGTATCGAGCGGCACGCCGAACTTCGGCGCCAGCTTCACCATGTCGCGCTGGCAGTCGGCGAAGCTCTTCGTCTGCCACGGCTTCACCGCGCCTTCGCGCAGCGTCTTTTTCTCGTCCGGGATCACCAGCCCGTAGTCGACGCCGATCACGCGCCCGAAGCCGCGGCAGGTGTCGCAGGCGCCGAGCGGCGAATTGAACGAGAACGTGCTGGGGTTCGGCTCGGCGTAGTGGATGTCGCAGTCGGCGCAGTGCAGGTCGTCGGAGAACTTCCACGCCTCCCTGGCGTTGCCGTCGTCGTCGAGCACCTGCGCATCGACGCGCCCGCCGCCGAAGCGCAGCGCGGATTCCAGCGCCTCCATCACCCGCTGCCGCTCGGCGTTGCCCAGGCGAAGGCGGTCCTGCACGACGTCTAGGATCAGTTCCGAGGCGACGGCGTCCTTCTTCGCGCCGCGCTTTCCGGCCTTCTCGGCCGCGGCCTCCTCCGCCGGTGCGCTGCGCTGGCCGAAAACGCGCGTGTAGCCCTGCGCCTCGAGGTGCGCGCGGATCTCGTCCGCGCTGAAGTTGGCCGGCACGCGCACCGGAAAGGTCAGCACGATGCGCGGGTCGCCCGCCGCCGCACAGCGCTCGGCGAGCAGGTCGAAGATGCTGCCCGGCGTGTCGCGCGCCACCCGCTTGCCGCAGCCGCGGCAGAACAGTGTGCCGGCGCGCGCGTAGAGCAGCTTCAGGTGATCGTTCAGCTCGGTCATCGTGCCGACCGTGCTGCGCGAGGTGCGCACCGGGTTGGTCTGGTCGATGGCGATCGCCGGCGGCACGCCCTCGATCCGGTCGACCTGTGGCCGGTCCATGCGGTCGAGGAACTGGCGCGCGTACGGCGAGAAGGTCTCGACGTAGCGCCGCTGCCCTTCCGCGTACAGCGTGTCGAACACCAGCGAACTCTTGCCCGAACCGGACACGCCGGTGACCACGATCAGCTCGCCGGTCGGCAGGTCGAGGTCGAGGTTCTTCAGGTTGTTCTGCCGCGCGCCGCGGATGCGGATCGCGCGCGCGGCGTCGGTTCGATTCGGATCGTCGGGCATACGGCAAAGGCACACGATGGCCGCGAGGACGCGGCCGAACAGGCAAGTCTAGGCGATGGCCATGACCACTCAGGCGCGGTGGTCTCGCTGTCGGCGTGCCGGCGCAAGAAGGCGCGTGGCAGTCACCTCCGTGTCGGCGACGCGGGCGGACGCCGGTCCCTGCGGCCTACCGGCTCCGCGGCAGGTGCGCGTTGATCAGCGCTGCCGCGATCGAAACCGGCGGCGGGATCTCCGGCATCGAATCGCCGGGTCCGAACCAGCGCGCCTCGCTGATCTCGTTGCGATCGACGACGAGCTCGCCGCCGGCGTATTCGGCGGTGAACGCGATCATCAGGGAGTGCGGAAAGGGCCAGAACTGGCTGCCGAAGTACTTGAGATCGCGCACCGTCAGCCCGACCTCCTCGAAGACCTCGCGATGAATGGCGTCCTCGATCGACTCGCCGGCCTCGAGGAACCCGGCCAGCGCGGTGAAGCGCGCGCCGGCTCGACCGGTGTGGCGCGCCAGAAGGATCGAATCGCCGCGCTTCACCAGCGTCATCATGGCCGGGGCGATGCGTGGGTAGCACGCGTGCCCGCATGCCGGGCATGCGAAGCAGCGTTCGCCGGCAACGGCCTGCATCGGCGCGCCGCAGGCGCCGCAGTAGCGATGCGTTCGCGCCCACTCGGCGATCTGCAATGCGCGGCTGGCGACCGCCAGCACTTGTTCGTCGATGGCGCCGAAAAGGCGGCGCAGCCCGATGAAGACATACCCCGGCGCCGGTGTTGCATCCCGCATCACCCAGGCCGTGCCGCAATAGTGCTGACCGAGCATCCCCACCGGAAGCAGCTGCGCGGACGTCACGCCGAACGCCGCGCAGACCGGCTCGTCCGGCAACGCAAGGTCGGCTTCGCGAACCAGCAACTCGTGGCCGCGGAAGACGAAGGTCAGCGACAGCTCGGCAGGCTGACCCGAAAGGAGGGGAACGAAGCTCGGAGGTGTGGCGAGCATGCCGACGGACGAAAAGGCGGCCGGGAGCCGCAGTATGCGCGAACGCGTGTTGCGGGGCTGGCCAGTGGCGATCGCCGCACGGGCAGCCGACTCGGCCGCGGCCGACGGCGCGCACTGCGCGTGTACGCTTCGCAGACAGAGGCCATCAACGTTGGGTTAGGGCAAGGTTCCCATGGCAGAACAGACTCGTCCCTGGCTGCGCCGGCTGCTGATCGCAGTGGTCGTCGTCGCTGCGCTCGCCGCGCTCGTCTGGTGGCTCGGCCGGCCCAAGCCGGTCGCGGTCGTGCTGACCGAGGTGGGCCGCGGCACCGTCGAGGCGACCATCGCCAACACGCGCGCCGGCACCGTGGAGGCGTGTCAGCGCACCAAGCTGTCGACGATCGCCGGGGGCCGCATCGAGGTGCTGGCCGTGAAGGAAGGCGACCGCGTCAAGAAAGGTCAGCTGCTGATGCAGCTGTGGCACGCCGACCAGCAGGCCGACGTGAGGCTGGCGCAGGCACAGCTGGAGTCCGCGCGCAAGCGCGTGGTCGAGGCGTGCACGGTGGCGGAGAACGCCGTGCGCGAGGCGGAGCGGCGGCGCGACCTGTTCAAGCAGGGCTTCATCTCGGAGAGCGCGTACGACTCGGCCCGCGTCGAGGCCGACGCGCGCAGCGCGGCCTGCGCGACCGCGAAGACCGACGTGGCGCAGGCGCAGGCGCGCGTCGACGTCGCGCGGGTCGCGCAGGGCCGCACCGTGCTGGTGGCGCCGTTCGACGGCACGGTGGCCAAGATCGTCGGCGAGGTCGGCGAGTATTCGACGCCGTCGCCGCCGGGGGTGGCCACGCCGCCGGCAATCGACCTGATCGACGACTCCTGCCTGTACGTGGAGGCGCCGATGGACGAGGTCGACGCGCCGAAGATCAAGGTCGGGCAGCCGGTGCGTATCACGCTCGATGCGCTGCCCAGGCAGTCGTTTCCCGGCAAGGTCAAGCGCGTCGCGCCTTACGTGACGGCGGTCGAGAAGCAGGCCCGCACCGTCGACATCGAGGCGACCTTCGACGATCCGGCGTCGGTCGGCCCGCTGCTGGTCGGCTACAGCGCCGACGTCGAGATCATCCTCGAGGTGCGCAGCAACGTTCTGCGCGTGCCGACCTCGGCGCTGCTCGAGGGCGGCCGCGTGCTGGTTCTGGCCGACGGCAAGCTCGCCGAGCGCAAGGTCAAGTTGGGGCTGGCCAACTGGGAGTACACGGAGATCCTCGACGGCCTGGCGGCCGGCGACCGCATCGTCACCTCGCTCGAGCGCGAAGGCGTGAAGGCGGGGGCCGTGGCGGAGGCGGAATCCGCCAGCAAGGGCAAGTGAGTGCGGAGATGAGCGCCGCACGGCCGCTCCGAAGGCGCTCGCTCCCCCGCGGGGGGACAGCCCGCAGGGCGAAGGGGGCGACATGAGCGCCGGCCCGCAGATCGAACTGGCGGGGATCGAGCGCGTCTTCCACCTCGGCGACAGCGCAGTGCATGCCCTGGCGGGCGTCGACCTGTCGATCGACGCCGGCGAGTACCTGTCGGTGATGGGGCCGTCCGGGTCCGGCAAGTCGACGCTGCTCAACGTCCTCGGCCTGCTCGATTCACCGAACGCCGGCACCTACCGGCTCGAAGGGCGCGACGTCACCACGCTGTCGCCGGCCGAGCAGGCGCGCGTGCGCAGCCAGCGCATCGGTTTCGTGTTCCAGAGCTTCCACCTGGTGCCGCGGCTGACCGCCGCCGAGAACATCGCGCTGCCGATGATGCTGGCCGGCGTTGCGCCATCGGAGCGCGCGCCGCGCGTCGAGAAGGCGCTGGCGGACTTCGGCCTCACCGACCGCGCCCGGCACCGCCCGGACGAACTTTCCGGCGGGCAACGGCAGCGGGTGGCGATCGCGCGGGCCACGGTGATGCAGCCGGCGATGCTGCTCGCCGACGAGCCGACCGGCAACCTCGACCGCGCCACCGGCGAGGAGGTGATCCGCCTGCTCGAGGAACTGCACCATCGCGGCGTGACGCTGATCATGGTCACGCACGACCAGGACATCGGCGCCCGCGCGCACCGGCGCATCTACATGGAGGACGGGGCGATCACGCGTGACTCGCTGCGCGACGGCGGGCAGCCTCTCTCGCCTGCGCCGGACACGCAAGGGCAGCAGGGGAATTCACGGCCGCAAACGGTCGACAGCCGCTCGAGGCAGGGCGAGTAGTGCGGACGCGCGACATCTTCGTCTCGGCCTTCGGTGCCGCCACCGGCAATCCGCTGCGCACGGTATTGCTGATGCTGGCGATGGCGATCGGCGTGGCCGCGGTCGTCGTGCTGACCGCGCTCGGCGACGGTGCGCGCCGCTACGTGGTGCGCGAGTTCACGTCGATCGGATCGAACCTGGTGATCGTGCTGCCCGGCCGCACGGCCACCGGTGGCGTCAATCCGGCCAGCGCCATCACCACCACGCCGCGCGACCTGACGATCGAGGATGCGCGCGCGGTGGCGCGGCTGCCTGTCACGCTGCGGGCGGCGCCGATCCTGGTCGGCACCTCCGAGATCAGCGTCGGCGGCCGCCTGCGCGACACGCTGGTGCTCGGTTCCACCGCCGAACTGCTCGAGGTGCGCCGCTTCACGCTCTCGCAGGGGCGGTTTCTGCCTTACGAGGACTGGGACCGCGGCTCGCCGGTGATGGTGATCGGCGCCAAGCTGCGCGCCGACCTGTTCGGCGCCGAAACGGCGGTGGGGCAGTTCGTGCGCATCGGCGACCGCCGCTTTCGCGTCATCGGCGTGCTCGCCGCCAGCGGCAGCGGACTCGGGATGAACACCGACGAACTGGCGATCGTGCCGGTGGCCCTCGCGCAGGCGATGTTCAACACGAACACGCTGTTCCGCATCCTGGTCGAGGCGCGCAATCGCAGCGCGATCGAGCCCGCCAAGCGGCAGACCGCCGAGGTCCTGAAGCAGCGCCACGGCGGCGAGGAGGACGTCACGGTGATCACGCAGGACGCCGTGCTCGCCACCTTCGACCGCCTGTTGGGCACGCTGACGCTCGGCGTCGCCGGCATCGCGGCGATCAGCCTGGCGGTGGCCGGCATTCTGGTGATGAACGTGATGCTGGTGTCGGTGACGCAGCGGCGCGCGGAGATCGGCCTGATGAAGGCGCTTGGCGGCAGCGGGGGCACGATCCGCCTGCTGTTCCTCGTCGAAGCGGGCCTGCTTTCGATCGCCGGGGCGCTGGCCGGCTACGCGCTCGGTCACGTCGGCGCGTGGGTGATCCGGTATCTGTATCCGACACTGCCCGCCTACCCGCCCGACTGGGCCGTGCTCGCGGCGCTCGGCACGGCCCTGGTCACCGGCGTGCTGTTCGGCGTGATGCCGGCCCGCCGCGCGGCCGACCTGGATCCGGTGCTCGCACTGGCACGGCGATGATCGTCCGCGACTCGGTCTTCCTGGCGCTGCGTGCGATCACCGCGCACCGGCTGCGCAGCTTCCTGACGCTTTCCGGCATCGCGGTGGGCATCGCCGCGGTGATCCTGCTCACGTCGATCGGCGAGGGCATCCACCGCTTCGTCCTGGCGGAGTTCTCGCAGTTCGGCACCAACGTGATCGGCATCTCGCCGGGCAAGGTCAAGGTCGGCGGCGGTCCGCCGTCGGGACTGCCGACGGCGGTGCGGCCGCTCACCATCGACGACGCCGAGGCGCTCGAACGCATCCCGCAGGTCGTCGGCGTGGTGCCGACGGCCTGGGGCAACGCGGAAGTCGCGGCGCGCGGGCGGACACGACGGACCAGCATCTACGGCGTCAGCGCCGCCGCGACGCGCGTGTTCAACATGCAGGTCCGCGTCGGCCAGTTCCTGCCGCCGGAAGAACTGGCGCAGGCGCGCGCTCTCGTCGTGCTCGGGCCGACGCTGAAGCGCGAGCTGTTCGGCTCTGACAACGCGCTCGGCGCCAAGGTGCGCATCGGCGGCCTGCAGTTCCGTGTGATCGGCGTCCTCGAACCAAAGGGCCAGTTCATCGGCATCGACCTCGACGACACCGCGTTCATCCCGGCGGCGCGGGCGCTCGAACTGTTCAACCGCGAAGGGCTGTCCGAGATCAACCTGTCCTACGCCGAGGGCGCTGCGATCGCGCCGGTGGTCGCCGCCGTGAAGAACATCCTCGGCGCCAAGCACGGCCGCGAGGACTTCACGGTCACCACGCAGGAGGAAATGCTGCGCACCCTGTCGAACATCCTCGACATCCTGACCATGGCCGTGGCCGCACTGGGCAGCATCTCGCTGCTGGTCGGCTCGGTCGGCATCGTCACCATCATGACCATCGCGGTGGCCGAGCGGACCAACGAGGTCGGGCTGATGGTCGCGCTGGGCGCGCAGCGGCGCACGATCCTCGGTCTTTTCCTCGGCGAGGCGGTCGTGCTGGCAGTGCTCGGTGGCTTGGCCGGCCTGCTGCTCGGCGTCGGCCTGGCGCAGGCGCTGCGGTTTGCCGTACCGGCGCTGCCGGTAAGCACGCCGATCGACTACGCGGTGCTGGCAGTGGCCGCCAGCGCACTGATCGGGCTCGTCGCCGGCGTCCTGCCGGCGAGTCGCGCGTCGCGACTCGATCCGGTCGAGGCGCTGCGCGCCGAATGAGCGGCGGCGCGGCTAGACCGCGCAGGCGGCCGAACCCGCGGTGCGAGCCGGCGCGGCGGAGCGCGAACTCGACCGCAGCATCGATCCGATCCAGCCGACGCAACGGTCGATGAATTCGTTCATGGCCTGTTGCCGCAGTTCGAGGGCCTGTTGCCGGTAGGCGTCGAAGTCGACGTTTCGAAGGTCGGGCACGTTCATCTCAAACCTCCAGCCCTGCAGTGAACGGACCTGTTGTCCGTTGCAGGCAATCTAATTGCGATCGTCAGTGCATACAATCCGGTCATCTGGAAAAGGATTGATGACACGATGGCAAAGGCAGGCTCTGACCGCGGGCTGGAACTGAGCACGCTGGTGGCGGCGGTCGACAACGGCGGGTTCTCCGCCGCGGCGCGCATGCTCGGTGTGACGCCGTCGGCGGTGTCGAAGTCGATCACGCGACTGGAAGCTCGGCTGGGCGTCCGACTGCTCAATCGCACCACGCGCCAGTTGACCCCCACGCCCGAAGGCGAAGCGCTGGTCGCCCGTGGCCGCCACATCCTGGCCGAACTGGACGAAGCCGAGATGGAAGTCACGCGGGCGCGCGGCTCACCGCGCGGCCTGCTGCGCCTGCACACGCTGGTGGCGCTGGGATTGCACCAGTTGCCGCCGGTATTGCCGGAATTCCTGCGCCGCTACCCCGACGTGAAGATCGAACTGTCGATCTCCGACCGGATGGTCGACCTGGTCGAGGAGGGCGGCGATCTCGCGGTGCGCAGTGGCCGGCTGGCCGACTCGACGCTGGTGGCGCGCAAGATCTGCGAGACCGAGCGCGTCATCTGCGCCGCACCGTCCTACCTGAAACGGCATGGCACGCCCCGCCGGCCCGAGGACCTGCTGCGGCACAACTGCATCGTCATCAGCGGCTATCCGCAACTGCGCCGCTGGCCGTTCGACGATCCTGGCAGCCGCGACGGCATCCGCACGATCGAGGTCGGTGGCAGCGTCTCGGCCAACAACGCCGAGAACGTGCTGCAGATGGCACTGCTCGGCGTCGGCATCGTGCGGCTTGGCGACATGGTCACGGCGGAGCACATCGGCACCGGCCGGCTGGTGCCGATCCTGACCGAAACGCATCACGTCGAGCCGCTGCCGCTGCACGCCGTGTATCCGCAGTCGCGGCTGCGCTCGCCGAAGGTGGCAGCGATGGTCGATTTCCTGATCGAGAAGTTCGCCCACGCGCCGTGGCGGGCGGCGCCGCCTCGGCGGCGCTGACGCCGCGCTTGGAGCGGTTCGCCAACGCAAACGCCGCCGGCCCTTGCCGGACCGGCGGCGCTCAGGCTGAACTCCAGCGGTTACTTGCGCGCCGCGATCGAGGCTTCGGCCTTGTCGACCAGTGCCGGGCCGACCTGGCCTTTCCACTGCGCGTAGACGCGGCGCGTGGCGGTGACGAACGCATTGCGCTCGGCCGGCGTCAGCCGCGTCACCTTCACGCCCATGCCTTCGATCTCCTTGACCAGCGGCTGACCGGGTTCGTCGAGCCCCTTGCGCGCGATCGCGATCTCCTGCTTGCCGGCGTCGATCGCGGCCTGGCGCACGATCTCGCGGTCGGCCGGTGTCCAGCTTTCCCACACCTCCTTGTTGACGACGAAGATCAGCGGATCGGCAACGTAGCCCCACAGGGTCACGAACTTCTGGCCGACGTTGTGCAGCTTGGCGGCCGTGAAGATCGACATCGGGTTTTCCTGGCCGTCGACCGCGCGCGAGGCGAAGGCCGGCTGTGCATCGGCCCAGCTCATCTGCGTCGGATTGGCGCCGAGCGCCTGGAAGGTGGCGAGGAACAGCGGCGAACCGACGACGCGGATCTTCATGCCGGTCAGGTCCTCCGGCTTGCGGACCTCCTGCTTGGAATTGGTCAGTTCGCGGAAACCGTTCTCGCCCCACGCCAGCGGCACGACGCCCTGTTTCTCGAGGATGCCGAACAGGTCCTTGCCGACCGGCCCCTGCGTCAGCGCGTCGATCGCCTTGTAGTCCGGCATCAGGAACGGCAGCGAGAAGAGGTTCAGCTCCTTGACCTGCGGCGACCAGTTGATCGTCGAGCCGATCGCCATGTCGATGATCCCCTGCCGGATCGCGGTGAACTCGCGCGTCTGGTCGCCCTGCACCAGCGACACGCCCGGGTACATCTTGATGTTGATGCGGCCGTTGGTCCGCTGCTTGACGAGATCGATCCAGATCTCGCCGCCCTTGCCCCACGGGAACGAGGCCGGCACGACCGTCGACAGCTTGTATTCGGACTTGTAGTTCTGCGCCTGCACGCCGCCGGCGGTGGCCAGGCCGATCGCGGTGGCCAGGGCGATGAAAAGATGTCTGCGTTGCATGATGTCTCCCTCGTGAAAGGCTCAAGTATTCGCTAATAACCCAGAAGCGCCGGCAACCATAGCGCGAGCTGCGGAAACGCCGCAACCAGCCCCAGCGCGCACAGCATCGAGAACACCATCCACAGCACCCAGCGCGCGGTGCTCTCGATGCCGACGCCGGCGATGCGCGTGGTGACCAGCAGGTTGACCGCCATCGGCGGCGTGAACTGGCCGATCGCCATGTTCATCGTCATCAGCACGGCGAACCAGGTCATGTCCCAGCCCATGGCATTGACGATCGGCGTCAGGATCGGCAGGAAGATCAGGAAGATCGACGCCGCGTCGAGCAGCATGCCGGCGACCAGCAGCAGCACCATGATCATCATCAGCATCAGGTGCGGCTCCTGCGTGATGCCGAGCATCACCCTGGCCATGGCGTCGAAGGCGCCGAGCGTGGAGCCGGCGTGGGCGAAGATGCCGGCGCAGGCGATGATCAGCATCACCACCGCCGAGATCTCGGCCGAATCGACCAGCACCCGATACAGCCGATGCAGGTCGAGCGTGCGGTAGACCACGATGCCGACGAACAGGCCGTAGAACACCGCGACCACCGCGGCCTCGGTCGGCGTGAAAGCGCCGGTGCGCAGCCCGCCGAGGATGATGATCGGCGCGGCGATGCCCCAGCTCGCGTCCTTCAGCACGGTGAGCAGGCTCTGTCGCTCGGCGTCATCGGTGCTGCCCCAGCCGTACTTGCGCGCGAACAGCACCGCCGGCACCAGCAGCGAAATCCCGGCGAGCAGCCCGGGAATCACGCCGGCGGCGAACAGCGCCGGCACCGACACCTGCGGCACCAGCACGGTGAAGATCACGAAGGCGATCGACGGCGGGATCAGGATCGCGGTCGAACCGGCGGCGGCGATGACGCTGGCCGAAAATGCCGGCGGGTAGCCCTGCCGCGTCATCGACGGCAGCATCACCATCGCCACCGCGGCCGCATCGGCCGGGCCCGAACCCGAAATGCCGCCGAGGAACATGCAGACGATGATCGCCACCGCGCCCTGCGCGCCGCGCCGCGGACCGATCAGCGCGGCGACGAACGCCACCAGCTTGGCCGCCACGCCGGCGCGCTCGAAGATCATGCCGGCGAGGATGAACACCGGCAGCGCCAGCAGCGGGTACTTGGCGATGCTCGAATAGACGTTCGAGGCGATCGACATCGAGCCGAGGTCGGCAAGCAGGATCACCACGGCACCGCTGATGCCGAGCGCGGTGGCCAGCGGCACGCCGGCGACCAGCAGCAGCAGGAAGCCGCCGAAAAGGATCGCGCTCACGGCGCTGCCCTCCTCGCGCTGCTTTCGAAGGACTTGCGCGTGGGGCGGCGCGGTGCGCTCATCGCTCCCGTCCCACGCGGACCAGGCGGCCGACGATGCGCGCGACGATCAGCACGCACAGGACAGTCAGCCAGACCGAGTACATCCATTGCGGAATCCCGAGGCCGGGGCTGGTGGTGCCGTACTTCCAGTCGTCGAGGAAGAAGCGCCAGCCGTACCAGGCGACCATCGAGAACAGGATCGCCGACAGCGCCATGCCGGCCAGTTCCAGCCGGCGCTGCGTGGCCGCCGGCAGCCTGCGCACGAAGAAATCGACGCGGATGTTGCGGTCGCGCGAAAAGGCGGCCGCAGCGCCGACCAGCGTCAGCGCGACGAGCAGGAATACCGAGAATTCCTCGGTGAACGCGAACGACGCGTTGGTCAGGTAGCGGACGACGACGTTCGCGAAGGTGATCGCGCAGATCAGTGCCATCGCCGCCGCGGCGATCGCTTCCTCGATGCGGATCGTCACGCGCGGCGTGTTGCGCGGGTCGTGCGCGGTCTGCTCGCGTTCCTCTTCGGTGGTTGGTGTGGTCATCGATGCTCGCGTCCCATGATCGGATCTGTCGGGTCGAACGGCCGACGCTGACGGCGACTTCTCGCTTTCCGCAACTGCTTCAGGCGCGCAGCCAGCTGCGGACACACGCGGCAATCTTCTCGGCGTCGACGCGTGAGGCCGCTTCGAGCGCCGGCGAGTAGCCGACCGGGATGCGCGGCGCGCCGAGGCGCCTGACCGGGCAGCCGAGTGCCTCGGCGACGGCGGCCGCAATTTCCGCGCCGAATCCGGCCACCTGCACTGCCTCGTGCGCGACCAGCAGCCGCTTCGTCTTCGCGCAGGAGGCGAGCACCGCTTCGCGGTCCCACGGCCACAGCGTGCGCAGGTCGATCACCTCGACGTCGATGCCTTCGGCGGCGAGTGCTTCCGCCGCGGCGAGCGACTCGTGCAGCGTGCGCGACCACGTCACCAGCGTCAGGTCGTGGCCGTCGCGCGCGATGCGTGCACGACCGAGCGGCACCGGCGCGGTCGCATCGACGTCGCCTTGGAGACCCCACAGTTCCTTGTGCTCGAGGTAGACGACCGGATCGCCGCTGTCGAGCGCGGCGGTCAGCAGTCCGTGGTTGTCCTGCGGCGTGGCCGGACAGACGACGACCAGCCCGGGGATGTGCGCGAACCACGCCTCGAGGCTCTGCGAGTGCTGCGCGGCGGAGGCCGACCACAGGCCGATCGGCATGCGTGCCACCAGCGGCACGCGGCCCTGGCCGCCGAACATGTAGCGGTTCTTCGCCGCCTGGTTGACCAGTTCGTCCATCCCGCACAGCGCGAAGTCGATCACGCGCATCTCGATCACCGGCCTCAGCCCCGCAAGCGCCATGCCGACGCCCGCGCCCATGATGTTGGCCTCGGAGATCGGCGTGTCGATCACCCGCGCCGTGCCGAACTCCTGCTGCAGCGGCTGCATCGTGCCGTCGGCGGCGCGCGTGCGGTACTGGCCGAACACGCCGCCGCGGCCGAGGTCCTCGCCGACCGCGACGACACGCGGGTCGGCGCGCATCGCCGCGGCCAGTGCCTCGCCGGCGGCTGCTGCGTAGGTCATGCGGGGCGTCAGCGCCATTGGCCCGCTCCGGTGCTGATCACGTCTCCGAAGGCCGCCTCCGCGGCCGGCCACGGCGCGGCGTCGGCGGCCGCCTGCGCCCGCTCGATCTCACGGCGCGCATCGGCGTCGATCGCGTTGGCCTCGGCGGCGGCGCCGAGCGCGACCAGCTGCGCGCGGGCGCGCAGCAGCGGATCGTCCAGTCGCGCGCGCTCGACCTCGGCCGGATCGCGATAGGCGCCGGGGTCGACCGAGACATGCCCCTTGATCCGGTACGTCACGGCGTGCAGCAGCGCCGGCCGGCCCGAGCGCGCGAGCGTGACCAGTTCGGCGGCACGGCCGTCGATCGCTTCGACGTCGTTGCCGTCGACTTCGCGCGTCTCGATGCCGAACGCGCGCGCACGGGCGGCCGCGCCGGCGCCGGCGGTCATCGAGCCGGTCGGCGTCGTCGCCGCGATGCGGTTGTCCTCGCAGACGAACAGCACCGGCAGGCCGAAGACCTGCGCCCAGTTGAGCCCCTCGAGGAACGGACCGCGGTTGATCGCGCCATCGCCGAAGAAGCAGGCCACGATCGCGTCCTTTCCCTGCAGCTTCAGCGCCTGCGCCGCGCCGGTGGCGATCGGAATGCCCGCCGCGACGACGCCGTTGGCGCCGAGCATGCCGACGCTGAAGTCGGCGATGTGCATCGAGCCGCCCTTGCCGCCGTTGCAACCGGTGGCGCGGCCGTAAAGCTCGCACATCATCCTGGTGGTGTCGGCGCCCTTGGCCAGCGTATGGCCGTGGCCGCGGTGCGTCGAAGTGAGCAGGTCGTCGCGGCGCAGGTTGGCACATACGCCGGCGGCGACAGCCTCCTGCCCGGTGGACAGGTGCAGCGGCCCGCGCACCCTGGCCGGCGTCGCCGACGCTTCCATGCCCCAGACCTGCACGCCGCCCTGGCTCGCCGCCTCGGCCGCGTCCTCGAAAGCGCGAATGCGCGCCATGGTCCGGTAAAGCGCAAGCAACCGCGCCAGGCGCTCCGCTTGCTTTTCCATCTCGTTGCCCCCACCTCTTCTGTCGGCGCGTATTTTGCCTGTGCGGCAGGAGGGTCGTCCGCAGGACGAGGCGACGATCGCGCGAGCCGTTGCCCGGCGCCTATCCTGTCACGCGATGCAGTTCGACGTTCCCGATCCTCGCTATACGCACTCTGCTCATTCGCACGCGCTGCTGGCGCTGGCGGTGCGGCTGTCGATCGGCTTCGTCGCGCTGCTCTGGCTCGTTCACCTGATGAACTGGGGGCTGGACCTCGATCCGCGCCCCTTCGGCCTGCGGCCTCGCGAGTGGCCCGGTCTGATCGGCATCGTCACCGCACCGCTCGTGCACGGCGACTTCGCGCACCTGTTCGCCAATTCGGTGCCGCTGGCGGTGCTGGGCGCGACGATGCTGTTCCTCTATCCGCATTCGACGCTGCGCGTGCTGCCGGCGGTCTACCTCGGGCCGGGCCTGCTCGTCTGGCTGTTCGGCCGCGGCTCGGTGCACCTCGGCGCCAGCGGGCTGGTCTACGGCCTGGTCAGCTATGTGTTCGTGGCCGGCCTCCTGCGTCGCGACCGGCGCGCGATCGCGGCGTCGCTGCTGGTCGTGCTGATGTACGGATCGCTGGCCTGGGGTGTGCTGCCGATCGATCCGCGCGTCTCGTGGGAGACGCACCTGGCGGCGGCAGCAATCGGCGCGCTGCTTGCAATCTTCCTGCGCCGGCTCGACATCCCACCGCGCAAGCGTTACGCGTGGGAGGACGAAGTCGAGGAACCGGACGACGAGGCTGCCCTCGACGCCGACGACGCCTACGGCGACGGCCGCGTCACTCGCGGACCGGACCGCCCGTGATGCAGCAACCGGAGAAGGCCACTGCCGTCTTCCGTTTCTACGAGGAGCTGAACGACTTCCTGCCGCCGGCGCGGCGGCGGCGCGACTTCAGCGTGCCGTGCGCGCGCAGCCGCTGCGCACGACGCGTTTTCTCGCCGACGCGCACCTCGGCGGCCGTTCACGCGCTGCCTCGTATGCAATTCGCTGGTCGTACCGATCGACAGGGCGAGCGTCCTGTCCCGATTGCCGCCTGACGTGAAGGAGGCGCGCGACCGGTTCACGGCCTGCACGGGCTGCGGCCGGGTCTACTGGGAAGGGTCGCACTGGAAGCGGATGCGGGCGATCGTCGACGCGTCGATCGTCGCCACGCCCTTGACCATGGCGCCAAATTGACGCCCGTCCGCTGCGTCGAGCCTCGCGTGGCTGCCTGCTCGACGGCAGCAAGGCCGCTAGGCCGCGACGACGTCGCTGTGCGTCACGTCATGCACCAGGTACGCGGGAACCGCGGTGAGCCCCGCCATGCGGGCGGCCCGCCAGCGGCGCTCGCCGTGCACGATGACGTAGCCGTCCGGCGTCGCGCGCAGCAGCACGGGCCGAAGCACGCCATGCTTGCGGATGTCGGCGGCCAGCGCTTCGACCTCGTGCGGTGGATAGCCGCTGCTGCGCGGATCCGGGCTGATGTCGACGCAGCGGATGTGCTCCAGGGACATGCGGACTCCAGGCGGACGGATCGGAGCGAACCGGAATGAATCGGGAGAATAGAAGGGCGCGTCCCCGTGTCTCAGATCCATCGCGGATATCGAAATGGCCCGCAGTTTGCACGGCACGTGTTAAGAAATGATTAAACGCTCGTGACGATTTCGCGCGGGCGCGTCGGCGGCAGCCGGCCGGTCGCGGCGAGCGCTCCCGGCATGATCAGTCAGTCGAGCAAGAGGGCGATGAGTACATCCCAGGAACCGCGGCCGATCTGGACCCCGACGCCGGAGTTCGCCGGCGCGAGCGTCGTGGCCGACTATCAGCGCTGGCTGGCGCGGCATCGCGGGCTGCGTTTCGCGGGCTATGACGAGTTGTGGCGCTGGTCGGTCGACAACGTCGCGCCCTTCTGGCAGTCGATCTGGGACTATTTCGAGGTGCACTCGGACGCGCCGGTCACCGCGGTGCTGGCGGACGCGCGCATGCCCGGCGCGCGCTGGTTCGAGGGTGCGCGGCTCAACTACGCGCAGCAGGTGTTCCGCCATGCGCGCCCGGGCCAGCCGGCGATCCGTTTCGTCGGCGAGGCGATGCCGCTTGCCGACCTCTCGTGGGCGGAACTGCAGCGCCAGGTCGCCAGTGTCGCGGCGGCGCTGCGCGAGATGGGTGTCGGCCCCGGCGATCGCGTGGCCGCCTACCTGCCCAACATTCCGCAGGCCGTGGTGGCCTTCCTCGCCACGGCCAGCATCGGCGCGGTCTGGTCGGTGTGTGCGCCCGAGATGGGCTCCGTCGCGGTGCTCGATCGCTTCCGCCAGATCGAACCGAAGGTGCTCTTCGCGGTGGACGGCTACCGCCATGGCGGCAGGCGCCACGACCGAAGTGCCGTCGTGCGCGAACTGCTGGCCGGGCTGCCGAGCGTGCGCCACCGGGTGCTCGTGGACGAGGTGGAAGAACCGTCGCAGTTGAGTGCTGCCGTCGCGCCCACCCAGCACCTTTGGGACGACCTGCTGCTGCGGAACGCCGAACTGCGGGTCGAGTCGCTTCCTTTCGACCACCCGCTGTGGGTCGTGTACTCGTCGGGCACCACCGGGCTGCCCAAGCCGATAGTGCACGGCCACGGCGGCATCGTCGTCGAGCATCTCAAGATGCTTGGCCTGCACTGCGACCTGCGCGCGAGCGACGTCTTTCACTGGTACTCGAGTTCGGGCTGGATCATGTGGAACGTGCAGGTCGGCGGGCTGCTGCGCGGCGCGACCATCGCGCTCGTCGACGGCAGTCCGGCCTGGCCCGACTTCGGCCGGCTGTGGCGCTTCGTCGACGAGGCGCGGGTCAGCGTCTTCGGCGCCGGCGCCGCCTTCTTCGCCAACTGCATGAAGGCGGGCATCGAACCGGCACGCATCGCCGATCCGTCGCGTCTCAGGATGCTCGGTTCGACCGGATCGCCGCTGCCGCCGGAGGCGTATCAGTGGATTCATCGCCACGTGCGCGGCGACCTGTGGATCAATCCGATCGCCGGCGGCACGGATTTCGCGGGCGCGTTTGTCGGCGGCAACCCGACGCTGCCGGTGTATTCGGGCGAGATGCAATGCCGCTGCCTCGGCGCCAGGGTGGAGGCGTTCGACGAGGCGGGTCGTGCGTTGATCGACGAGGTCGGCGAACTGGTGTGCGCGGCGCCGCTGCCGTCGATGCCCCTGTATCTATGGGGCGATGCCGACGGCCGGCGCCTGCGCGAAAGCTATTTCGACGTCTATCCGGGCGTCTGGCGTCATGGCGACTGGGTGCGCATCACGCCGCGCGGCGGCGCGGTCATCTACGGCCGATCGGACGCGACCATCAACCGCCACGGCATCCGCATGGGCACCAGCGAGCTGTACCGGCTCGTCGAAGACGAGCCCGCGGTGCTCGACAGCCTGGTGGTCGACCTCGAGTACCTCGGCCGCGAGTCGTGGATGACGCTGTTCGTCGTGCTGCGCGAAGGCCACGGCCTCGACGCCGCGCTGACGGAGGCGCTCAGGCGGAAGATCCGCGCGGGACTGTCGCCGCACCACGTGCCGACCGAGATCGTGCAGGCGCCCGACGTGCCGCGCACGCTGTCGGGCAAGAAGATGGAAGTGCCGATCAAGAAGCTGATGCTCGGCCAGCCGCTGGAGAAGGTCGCCAATCCGGACGCCATGGCCAATGCGCCATGCCTCGACTGGTACCGGCAGTTTGCCGGTCAACACCTCGCGCGCCGGGCCGGAAACTGACTGCGGTTCGCTGCAGCCGCCGCAATTCCTGCGCGCGCCTCCGGACCACTGCACGTACCGTAAACATGTCTCCACCATGGCGCGGGTGCTATATTTCGATTATTGTGCAAGTAAAGAAGTATGATCGAACGATGGCACGGAACGACGCAACGGAACAGACGGCCCGCTTTGCCGACATGCTCGCCGCGATGGGCACCGAACCGCGACTGCGCATCGTCAGGCTGCTGCTCGCCGCGCATCCGGAAGGGCTGGTGGTCGGCGACATCGCGGCCGAGCTGGGCATCGCCAGCTCGACGCTGTCGCATCACCTCGAGAAGCTGCGCAACGAAGAGTTGGTGACGGTCCGCCGCGAAGGCACGTTTCTGCGCTACTCGGCCAACACCGGGGCGCTGCAGGAGCTGCTCGGGTTCCTGTACGCCGAATGCTGTACCCGCAACAAGGTGATCGAACCGCAGCGGATCGTCTGCTGCAAGTAACGAAAAGGAGCAAGTCATGTCTGCTAACGACGACGTCAAGGAAGTCGTGCGAGAGAAATACGGCGCGGCCGCGCGGCGCGTCCGCGAAGAGGTAGCCGGCTGCTGCGGAGCCGGGGCGGCGAGCTGCGATCCGATCACGTCCAACCTGTACGACGCGGCGCAGGGCGGCGAAGTGCCGGCCGACGCGCTGGCCGCGTCGCTGGGTTGCGGCAATCCGACCGCACTGGCCGAGCTGAAGCCCGGCGAGACCGTGCTCGACCTCGGTTCGGGCGGCGGCATCGACGTGCTGCTGTCGGCGCGCCGGGTCGGGTCGACCGGGACCGCATTCGGCCTCGACATGACCGACGAGATGCTCGCGCTGGCGCAGGAAAACAAGCGCAAGAGCGGGCTGGCCAACGTGCACTTCCTGAAGGGCGAGATCGAGAACGTTCCTTTGCCCGCGGACTCGGTCGACGTGATCATCTCGAACTGCGTGATCAACCTGTCAGGGGACAAGGACCGCGTGCTGCGCGAGGCATTCCGCGTGCTGAAGCCCGGTGGCCGCCTGGCGGTGTCCGACGTGGTCGTGCGCGGCGAGGTGCCAGCGGCCATCAGGCGCAGCATGGAACTGTGGGCCGGCTGCGTGGCCGGTGCGCTGTCCGACCGCGAATACCTCGACAAGCTCGCCGCCGCCGGCTTCGGGAATGCCGAGATCGAGGTGACCCGCGTCTACCGGGCCGACGACACGCGCGAACTGCTGGCCGGGCAGGGCGCCGATGTCGAGGCGCTCGCCGACCAGGTCGACGGCAAGTTCGTCAGCGCCTTCATCCGCGCGGTGAAGCCTGCGCGCGCCGGGTCCGTTCGCGCAACTGTTGAGCGGGACCAGGCGGCGGCACAGCGCGCGCCGTCGGGCTGCTGCGGCCGCTGACCACGGCATCGGCGCGCGGCCGACGCGTCGATAAAAGCTCCCGACCGGGAGCCTTGATAGTGCAGGCCGGTCACCGGCTCCAGGCCGCGGTCGGCCGCCGACGAGTGCGCGCGTCGAACGACCGAGTCAACGCCTCTGCGCCGGCCGGCCGGTGCAAGACTCATCCGTGAGCCGAAGCGGCGGCACAATGCGCGGATGGAGGCGTGATGAACGAGGTCTGGACGCACTGGCTGCAGCTGGCCGGCTGCGCGGCATTGATCCTGGTCGCCGGTTCGCGGCTGGCGCGCTACGGCAACGTCATCGCGTATTACACCGGCCTCGGCGGAAGCTGGATCGGCCTGGTGCTGATGGCCACGGTCACGTCGCTGCCGGAACTGGTGACCGGCGTAGCATCGGTGACGGTGGCCGACGTGCCGGACATCGCCGTCGGCAACGTGCTCGGCGCGTGCGTGCTGAACCTGGCCATGCTGGTCGTGCTCGACGCGCTGCATCGCAAGGCGTCGATCTATTCGATCGCCAGCCAGGGCCACGTGCTCGGCGCGGCCTTCGGCGTGGTGATGCTCGGCGTCGTCGCGTTCGGCATCCTCGGTGCTCCACAGCTCGGGCTGCAGCTCGGCCACATCGGCGTGGTCACGGTGGCGATCCTCGGCCTGTACGCGGTGGCGATCCGCATCATCTTCAAGTACGAGCGGGGCGTTCGCGCCGCGTCCGTCGAGGCCGCCGTCGCCGAGGCGGCGCCGGCAATGACCCTGCAGCAGGCCGTCGCGCGCTACGCGATCGCGGCGACCGTGGTGGTGGGCGCGGCACTGTGGCTGCCGTTTGCCGCCCGGGCCGTGGCCGAGACGATGGGCTGGAGCCAGAGCTTCGTCGGCACGCTGCTGGTGGCGCTCGCCACGACGCTGCCCGAGCTGACGGTGACGGTGGCCGCGGTTCGGATCGGCGCGCTCGACCTGGCGATCGGCAACCTGGTCGGCAGCAACCTCTTCAACCTCGCCATACTCGGCCTCGATGACCTGCTCTACCTGAAAGGTCCGCTGCTCTCCGCCGTGGCGCCGTCCCACTCGCTCTCCGCCACCGCGGCGACCGTGATGGCGGGCGCGCTGATCGTGGCGCTGGTGGCGCGGCCGACGGCGCGACTGCTCAATGCGGTCGGATGGACCAGCGTGCTGATCGCTCTGGTCTACTTTGTCAACGCCTGGCTGCATTTCCGTCGTGGCGGGTAACGTGCGCGGGTCGGTCGTCGTTGGTCGCGTCGGCACGCCGCTGGGCGGCGGGCGATAATCACTGACGGTCGCCGCACGGCCCGCCATTCGCAATGAAACAGGAACAGCTGCTGATCCTTGCCATCCTCGGCGGCACGGTCGCGATGTTCCTCTGGGGCCGCTGGCGGCACGACATGGTCGCCGTGGGTGCGCTGCTCGCCTGCGTCGTGGCCGGACTGGTGCCCGCCACCGATGCCTTCGGCGGCTTCGCACACCCGGCGGTCATCACGGTGGCCTGCGTGCTGGTGCTGAGCCAGGGATTGCAGAACTCCGGAGCGATCGACGGACTGACTCGCGTGGTGCTGCCGGCGAAGGCCGGGCCGACGGTGACGATCGCCGTGCTGACCGGGCTGGGCGCCGTGCTGTCGGCGTTCATGAACAACGTCGGCGCGCTGGCGCTGCTGATGCCGGTCGCAATCCAGGTGTCGTCGCGGCTGAAGCTTCCACCCGGGCGCGCGCTGATGCCGCTCGCCTTCGGGTCGATCCTCGGCGGCATGACGACGCTGATCGGCACCCCGCCCAACCTGATCGTTTCCGGCTTCCGGGCGCAGACGGGTTCGCCGACGTTCGCCATGTTCGACTTCTCGCCGGTCGGCGTGGCGGTGGCAGTCACCGGGTTGCTGTTCGTCGTGCTGATCGGCTGGCGCCTCGTTCCGTTGCGGCGCCACGCCGCCGCAGAGAAGTTCGACACCGGCGCCTACCTGACCGAAGCGATCGTCCCCGAGGGCTCCAAGGCCGACGGCAAGACGCTGCGCGAAATCGAAGCCGCACTCGACGAGGCCGGTGCGCAGATCGTCGGGCTGGTGCGCAATGACGTGCGCGTCACTGCGCCGAGCCCCGGCCGCCTCGTCCGCGCCGGCGACATCCTCGTCGTCGAAGCCGAGGCCGATGCGCTGACCGACGCGCTCGAGCGGCTCGGCCTGAAGCTGGCGGAGGCGCGCGAGAAGGAGCCCGACAAAGACAAGGAGAAGGGCAGCGAGGCCGCGCCCGAGGCGGAGCAACCGGCTGCGGAGGAGGAGAAGAAGGAGGAAAAGGCGCCGCCGTCGGACGAAATCGTGCTGGCGGAACTGGCGGTGCTGCCGCTGTCACCGGTGACCGGCCGTTCGGCGGCGGATCTGCTGCTGCGCTCGCGCTATGGCATCAACCTGCTCGCCGTGTCGCGTGAGGGCCACCGCCTGACGACGCGGCTGCGCCTGATGCGGCTGGCCGCCGGAGACGTGCTGCTGATGCAGGGGCCGCCGGAGGCAATCAGCGAGTTCGCGGTGGACTGGCGCTGCGTGCCGCTGGCCGAACGCGCGCTGCGCATTCCGGACAAGGCCAAGGCGATTGCCGCGGGCGGCATCATGGCCGCGGCGGTCGGCGGCGCGGCCTTCGGGCTGCTGCCGGCAGCGATCGCCTTTGCCGGCGGCGTGCTGGCGAGCATGGTGGCGCGCACCGTGCCGCCGCGCGCGGCCTACGAGGCGATCGACTGGCCGGTGATCGTGCTGCTCGGCGCCCTGATCCCGGTGGCCGGCGCCATGGCCTCCACCGGCACGGCTGACCTCATCGCGCGGGTGCTGCTCGATGCCGTCGCGCAGGGCCATCCGGTGATCGCGCTGGCGCTGGTGCTGATCGTCAGCATGACGCTGTCGGACGTGATGAACAACGCCGCCACCGCGGCGGTGATGTGCCCGATCGCCATCGGCACCGCGAACCAGCTCGGCGCCAGCGCCGATCCGTTTCTGATGGCCGTGGCGATCGGCGCCTCGTGCGCGTTCCTCACGCCGATCGGGCACCAGAACAACACGCTGATCCTCGGCCCCGGCGGCTTTCGTTTCGGCGACTACTGGCGGCTGGGTCTGCCCGTGGAGATCCTGGTCGTTGCCGTGAGCATCCCGATGCTGCTGCTGGTCTGGCCGCTTTGAGCGGCAAGCCGATGCGGCGCACTGGTCACCTCGTACGACGACCCCTCGGCCGTCACGGAATCCTGACCCGAGGGGGCGCAGAGCATCGCCCGGACAGGAGGGAGGCTACATCGCCCGCTGGAGGAGCCGCTCGATGACCGACAGTTATCGCTTCGGCCGTGTCGAAATCCAACCCGCAGAACGTCAACTACGCATTGACGGCGCGCAGGCTAAGGTCGGCGCGCGTGCCTTCGACCTGCTGCTGGCGCTGGTCGAACGACGCGACCGTGTCGTCGGCAAGGACGAGCTGCTCGACCTCGTCTGGCCCGGTCTGGTGGTCCAAGAGAACAACCTGCAGGTGCACATCAGTGCGCTGCGCAAACTGCTTGGACCGGCCGTGATCGCGACCGTCCCTGGCCGCGGCTATCGGTTCACTCAAGAACCGGACGAGACCGTCGCCATCGAGCCGGTCGCCGCGTCGCGCAGGGCATTCGCATCGGCGCCGCACGGCGCGCCCGCAGCAGCAGTGCCGACGCTGCTCGGTCGCGAAGACGACCTCGCTGACTTGCATGCACTGGTTCTTGTCCACCCAGTGGTGACGGTCACCGGCGCCGGCGGCATCGGCAAGACGGTGTTGGCACGCGCCCTCGCGCAGCGCATGCGGAGCGTTTTTCACTACGACGTTGGTGTCGTCGAATTGGCACCGGTCAGCGACCCGGCGCTGGTAGCGACCGCGGTAGCGACCGCGCTGCAGGTCAGACCCGGCAACCAGATCCCGATCGAGGCGATCGCCGAGGCGCTGGCCGTGCGCCGGATGCTGATCGTCCTCGACAACTGCGAGCATTTGCTGCCGGCGGTTGCCGAACTCGTGGGGGCGCTTCGACCCGTGGCGCCCGCAGTGCTGTGGCTCGTGACAAGCCAGGAGCCGCTGAAACTCGTCGAAGAGCAGGTATTCCGACTCGGGCCGCTCGCGGTGCCGGTGCAGGAGTCTCTCGACGCTGCGCGGCGCGCCGGCGCAGTGGCGCTGTTTGAGGCGCGGACGCAGGCGGTCGATCCTCACTTCGAGTTGACCGAGGAAAACGCCGCTGCGGCGATCGACATCTGCCGGCACCTCGATGGCATCCCGCTGGCGATCGAACTGGCAGCGGCGCGCGTGCCTCTGCTCGGTCTGGAAGGTCTGCGTGGCCGGCTGGGCGAGCGATTGCACGTGCTGACCAGCGGTCCGCGGCGGGCCCTGGCGCGGCACCAGACGCTGCGCGCAGCGCTCGAATGGAGCTACGGCCTGCTCACGCCGGAGCAGCAGGCTGTCTTTCGGCGTCTGGGTGTGTTCGTCGGCAGCTTCTCGCTCGAGGCGGCGCAACAGGTGGCTGCCGACGAGGCCATCGACCGGTGGGCCGTGTTCGAGGATCTCGGCGCGCTCGTCGACAAGTCGCTCGTCGTGGTCGAGTCCGAACCGCTCGGCGAGCCGCGCTATCGGCTGCTCGAGACGATGCGCCACTATGCGCTGAACCGGCTCGATGCAGCCGGCGAGGGCGTTGCCACCCGCACGCGCCACCTAGACGCCTTCGTCGCGCTGGCCGATCAGGCGCATGCCGAGTCGATCGGGCCGCAACAGGGCCTCTGGTTGAGGCGGCTCGACCTCGATCACGAGAACATGCTGGCCGCGCATCAGTGGTGCGGTGCCGTTGCAGACGGCGGCGAGCGCGACTTGCGGCTCGTGATCGGGCTGTTTCGCTACTGGATGAACCGTGCCCTGCTGCTGCTCGGCTACCGCGTGACGAATGAAGCCTTGGGCCGCCCGGGTGCTGAAAGGCACGACCAGCTTCAAGGCGAGGCGCTCATGCAGGCCGGGCGGCTCGGCGCCCGCATCGGTGAATTTGCACAGGCGAAGCATGCACTTGATAAGGCGATCGCCATCGCCCGCGAAGTCGGCCCGACGGAACTGCTGGCTGAAGCGCTAACGAACCGCAGCAGCCTGTTCAAGGAGCAGCGCGATTCTGCCAGCGCGCGCGCGCCGCTCGAGGAAGCGCTGGCGCTGGTACGGGAATCAGCCCCTGACAGTTACGCATTCGAGCGGGCGTCGACCGGGATGGGTGAACTCGAGCGCTTCGAAGGCCATTGGGAAGCGGCACGTTCGCACTACGAGGCGTCGCTCGCCCAAGCCCGCAAGCACGGCCGCCTGCGCGGCATCTGGGCCAACCTGCAGAACCTGACGATGACCGCGATCGCGCAGGGCAACCTGGACGGGACGGGCGAATGGATGAAGGAGTACCTTGCGTCGGTCGACGGTTCCGACGTCAACTACGGCTACATGAACCTGCTGCTGTGCTGCGCGGGGATCGCTGCCGTGCAGGGACAGTGGCAACAAGCCGCGCGATTGGAGGCTGCGGCAACATTCCACAACACGCAAATGCACTGGCCGCTTGATCCCGCCGACCACGCCTTCGCGGACTCGCTCCGTGCGCGTATCCGCGCTGCGCTGGGCGAGGCCGACTTTGATACCGCGCAGGCCGCGGGGCGCGGGCTGAGCTTCGACGAAGCGGTCAGCGAATTGCGCGGCTGGGTGCGCACGGCCCTATAGCAACCGCAGGGCGCTTTTTCCGCTTCGAGCGCTGCCTCCTCGACGTTCACGCGTCTCGAGAGTAGGCCGAACAGCAGGGGCGCGACTTCGGCAGCAGCCAGTCGTCAATCGACTGCCCCAGGGTCAGTGCACGACCCGGCGCGGTGCCTTTCGCAGTCCCGCCGATTGCATCGAAAGCCGCGTCATTCAGATCAATTAAGGCCCCGTTTCAGAGGTCTTAAAGACAGCGGCAAGGGCCGGCGCGCACAGTGCGCCCATCGACAAGGCAGTACCGATTCGACCCGAAGCCACGCAACGAGGTGCGCCCAATGAAACGGGAGTTCAATCCAACTTCGAGGCTGATCCGCTCGGCTTGCGCCACCGCAGCTTTCCTGGCCGCCGTGCTCTTCGTCAGCTTGATCGAAGGCCTGGTTGCCCACTACAGCGGCCGCGCTCACTTCGCATTCAGCAATCCGACAGTGGAAGGCGATCGCGGATCCCCGCGACAGGTCGAGGAGCGGAACGGTCCGCGGCTGACATCGCGAGGGTCCGGTCGAACCGATGCGTGCCAACCCGGATAGATGTCGCCGCACGGCAGTGTGAGCGGCGACAAGGGCAGGACAGGTTTGCACTTGAACGCGAAGGAGGCCTCATGAAAGCTCGCATGGTTTCAGTCTTCGCTGCGTTGACATCGGTCGCCTTGTTCGGATGCGGCGGTGGAGTCGACATCAACGTTGATTCGTCGTTTCCGCAAATCACGCCGATCCGGAACACCGACTTCGTCGCGCGCGAGCCGATCAACTTCAATCTGGCGAGTGCTGGTCGGACCAGGCTGGTGCTCAGTGGCATCAGCAGCAGCATTGTCGTCAACGGAGCAGCGGCCGGCAGCTACGTGACGATCACCGGCGAGCGCCGGGTCGGCTCGGATTCGCTGGCCGATGCGCAGGCGCAATTGCCGCAGTTGCTGGTCGAGGTCCAGGAACTCGGGGCCGACGTCCTCGTGCGGACCAGTCAGCCGCGGGACACCGGCGGCCGCAGCTTCGTGGTGGACTACCAGATCAGTGTGCCGGCGTCGTTCGCACTGAGCATCGCCAGCTTGAACGGCAGCATCGACCTGCGCGGGATGAGCGGCAACGTCGAAACCAGCCTCCTCAACGGCCGCAGCGTGGCCACGCTGCAAGTACCGGCCGCCGGCTCGGTCAGCATGACCGCCATCAACGGTGATATCGACCTGCACCTGCCGCCAAGCACGTCGGCGACGCTTTCGGCTCAGGTCGGCATCGGCACCATCCTGCTGCAGGACCTGCAGGTGCACAACGAAGTGCGCTCGAACACGACGCTGCAGGGCACGTTGGGCGCGGGCGGCGCGACCGTGACCCTGAAGACGATCAACGGCTCGATCCGCATCGACGGCGTGACCTAAGTCACGCTCGCGGGAAGCATCCCGGGCGCCGCCCGAATACGACTCGGGCCGGCGCCTTTTCGATGGGCTGCGGGCTGAGGGGATTCGGGCGAAACAACCCCATGCACGGCAGCCAGAGGCAGTGGCCGGTCAATGCCTCTTCGCGGCAGGTGTCGGCTTGCGACTCAATCATGCGACGCGCCGTGCCCGAGGAGTGCGCTGCGCTACCCAAGAACAGCTACCGATCAGAGGCGGTAGCGCACCTCACTCCGGTTCGACTGACGTTGATCGGCAAGCGTGCTGTTGCATCTGAAACCAAGGTCGATACGAGGTCTGCAGGAGGATAGGCTTGCGCCCGCGGTGCCGCGCTGATCCGCGAACGCGAGCACGGCACGGTCGACAAACGGGTAAAGCCTGAACGGCAGGAATGCAATCTTGAAACCGGTGAACAAGGAGACGATGGCGAGCACGACCAGCGTGAGGATCGCCACGGCATAGATTGCCGACGCGAGAACGGCCTCAGGCTGGATCGCGGTGGTGACGGCTGCGAACGTCGCGGTGGCGATGAGTGCTACCCCCTCGACGATCCACTCCATCGTGATGATCTGCCGGTTGTCGGCCGTGAGTTCACCGAAGCCGGCGACCACGCCGCGCGTGGCGAAGAGGTGCGCAACGCCCCACAGGCCGACGATCACGCAGACCGTGTAGAGAAGCGCTTGGTTCATCGCGACTCCGGTGCTCGATCAAGCCGTAGTCGAATGCGCGCGCAAGGGGATAGGTCTTCGATCCGGGTCTGGCAATTGCGGCAGCGCACGCCCCGCCGTCCAACCCTGGCACTGCTGGCTCACACGCTAGTTGCGACATCTCGGCCAACCGTTGACCCTGGTCAGCGAAACAGCCGGGAGCATCGAAAGTGAGCAGCGATGACGGTCCCGAATTTGCGTAGGTGTTCGCCGAGGTTAAAGCGGAGTTCAGTTGCGGCGCGTCGAGGCGAGGCCGCACGGCGACCATGGTGTCTAGCTCAGTGTCAATCGAATACGCACGAATCCGGGCTCTTCGCCCGATTGCGTTTCGAAGCCCAGCGCGCGCGCCAGCTTGAGCATGGCGTCGTTCTCGTGCAGCACGTCGCCGACCAGCTCTCCGGTGCCGCGCTCGCGGCAGTAGCGGATCATCTTCTTCATCAGCTGGAAGCCGAGACTGCGCCCCTTCAGGTCCGAGCGGACGATGATGCCGAACTCGGCGCGGGCGTTGTCGGCATCGGTGACCGCGCGCACCGTGCCGATCGTCTCGGGCTGGCCGTCGGCGCCGGGAATCGTGGCGATGAAGGCCATCTCGCGCTCGTAGTCGATCTGGGTCAGGCGGGCGAGTTCCGAACGGGCAATCTCGCGCCGGCTGCTGAATACGCGCAGCCGGATGTCCTCCGGATCGAGCTTCTGCAGGAAGGCGAGGTGGCGCGCTTCGTCGTCGGGGCGGATCGGCCGCAGCAGCATTTCGCCGCCGTTCCAGGCATACGTTTCCTCCAGTTCGCGCGGATACGGGCGGATCGCCAGCCGGGTCTCGCCCAGTGCCCGCTCCGGCCCGTGAACGCGAACCCGTGCGTCGAGCGCGATCACGCCACGGTCGTCGGCGATCAGTGGGTTGATGTCGAGTTCGACCAGCTCGGGCAGGTCGACCACCATCTGCGAGATGGCGACCAGCACGCTGCAGATGGCGTCGAGGTTCGCCGGCAGCCGGTCGCGATAGCCGGCCAGCAGCCGTGCGATCCGCGTGCGCGAGACCAGCTCGCGCGCCAGCGCCGCGTTGAGCGGCGGCAGCGCCACGGCGCGGTCGCCGACGATCTCCACCGCGGTGCCGCCGTGGCCGAAGACGATCACCGGCCCGAACTGCGGGTCGCTGGCCACGCCGACCAGCAGTTCGAACCCGTGCGCACGTCGCACCATCGGCTGCACGACGAAGCCTTCGAGGCGCGCCTCAGGGCGCAGTTCGCGCGCGCGGCGCAGCATCGCCACCGCGGCAACGCGCAGCTCGTCGGCCGAGCCGAGGTCGAGCGCCACGCCGCGCACGTCGGACTTGTGGCTGATGTCCGGCGAAACGAGCTTCAGCGCGACCGGATAGCCGAGCGCATCGGCAGCCGCGCGCGCGGCATAGACGGACGCCGCGCTGCGCGTCTCGACGACGGGGATGCCGTAGGCGGCCATCAGGTCGCGCGCCTGCGCGTCGGTCAGCCACTGCTCGTCCGGCAGCGAGCGCCGCGCGCAGCAGTCCGGCGGCACGCCCGCGGTCGGGCGCGAACTCGTCCGGCAAGCTGGGCGGCGCCTGCAGCAACTGTTCCTGGTTGCGCCGGTAGGTGACCGAGTGCACGAAGGCGCGCACCGCCTCCTCCGGCGTGTGGTAGCTGGCGATGCCGGCCTGCGCGAAGCGGCGCCATGCGTCCTCGCACCGAGGCTGCGCCGAGCCAGCACGACAGCACCGGCCGCGCGGCCGCCTTCACGATTGGCACGCAGGCTTCGGCGATCGCATCGGCGGCCACGATCGCCGACGGCGCGTGAATGAACAGCACCGCGTCGGCCTCCTGCGCGTCGCCGAGCACTTTCAGCGTCTCGACGTAGCGCTCGACCGGCGCGTCGCCGATGATGTCCACCGGATTGGCACGCGACCACGTCGGCGGCAGCAGCGCATCGAGCTTCGCCATCGTGTCCGCCGACAGTTCGGCCAGGCGCGCCCCGCCGAGCGCCGCGGCGTCGGCGGCCAGCACGCCGGCGCCGCCGCCGTTGGTGACGATCAGCAGCCGGTCGCCGTCGAATCGCGGCCCGCGGGCCAGCGTCTCGACCGCAACGAACAGGTCGAGGAGATTCTCGACGCGCAGCATGCCGGCGCGGCGGATCGCGGCATCGAAGACCTCGTCGGCGCCGGCCAGCACGCCGCTGTGCGTCTCGGCGGCCCGCGCGCCTTCCGGCGCCCGCCCGCTCTTGACGACGATCACCGGCTTGTTGCGCGAAGCGGCGCGCGCCGCCGACAGGAACTTGCGCGGTGTCTTGACCGATTCGACGTACAGCAGGATGGCGCGCGTGGCCGGGTCGCTGCCGAGATAGTCGACCAGGTCGCCGAAGTCGACGTCGGCGCGGTCGCCGATCGAGACGAAATGCGAGAAGCCGATGCCGCGCGAGTTGGCCCAGTCGAGCACCGCCGTCACGAGCGCGCCGGACTGCGAGACGAAGGCCAGCGCGCCGGCCGCGGTCCCGGTGTGCGCGAAGCTCGCGTTCAGGCCGAGGCCCGGCACCAGCAGGCCTACGCAGTTGGGCCCCAGGATGCGCAGCAGGTGCGGCCGCGCGGCGTTGAGCATCAGCTCCGTGATGCGCCGGCCCTTGCGATCGGTCACACGAGAAACGCCGGCAGTGAGCACGATCGCCGCGCGCGTGCCGCGCTCGCCCAGTTCCCCGATCAGCCCCGGCAGCGTTTCGGCCGGCGTGCACAGCACGGCCAGGTCCGGCGCCTGCGGCAGTGCGCGCACGCTCGAATAGGCCCGCTGCCCCGCCACCTCGGCGTGCTTCGGGTTGACCGGCCAGACCGGCCCCGCGAATCCGCCGGCGAGCAGGTTACGCATCACCGTGCGGCCAACGCTTGCTTCGCGGTCGGAAGCGCCGATCACCGCCACCGAGCGCGGCGCGAGCAGTCGGTCGAGGTTGCGGATGCTCACTGCCGGCCGCGCAATCGATCGGTGAAGCGTCGCCGCGCAGCCTCGTCGGCCCGCTCGACGCCCGTGCCGGGAAACGCCGCGGCTGCGCTCGAGGCGCTCATGACATCGCTCCGAACCAGCCGCGTCGCTGTATCCACTTCGCCAGTTCCAGCACCGGAACGATCGTCAGCGACAGTGCGATGACGATGGCCCAGTCGATTCCCGGCAGCGCGAAGGTGCCAAACGGCTCGTTCAGGACGGGCAGGTAGAGGATCACGGCCAGCAGCGAGAGTTCCCAGAGGATCGCCAGGTTCAGCCACTTGTTCGCAAACGGCCGCCGCAGCGCGGAGATGCGGTCCGAGCGGAAGTTGTAGGCGTTCCAGAACTGGATGATGACCAGCGACACGAAGGTCATCGCCATCGCCTCGCCCGCGCTGCGACCGGACTGCAGCAGCCAGGCGAACAGGCCGAGGTTGACCAGCGCGGACCAGGTGCCGCCGATCAGCATCAGGCTGACCACCGGCCGCGTGAAGATGCCCCTGCGCGGATCGCGCGGCGCGCGCCGCATCAGGTCGGGCTCGGGCGGGTCGACCGCCAGGGCGAGCGCCGGCAGTCCGTCGGTGGCCAGGTTCACGTACAGGATCTGCACCGCGGTCAGCGGCAGCGGCAGGCCGAGCAAGCGTCGCGCCGGCCATCAGGCCGATCTCGCCGATGTTCGACGACAGCAGGAACATCAGGTACTTCTTGATGTTGCCGAAGATGCCGCGGCCTTCCTCGATCGCGGCAACGATCGAGGCGAAATTGTCGTCGGTCAGCGTCATCGCCGCCGCTTCCTTGGCGACGTCGGTGCCGGTGATGCCCATGGCCACGCCGATGTCGGCACGCTTCAGCGCCGGCGCGTCGTTGACACCGTCGCCGGTCATCGCCACCACGTGGCCGTTCTTCTGCAGCGCCTCGACCACGCGCAGCTTGTGCGCCGGTGACACGCGTGCGTAAACCGCAATCGTTTCGACGTCGCGCTCGAGATCGGCGTCGCTGAGTTCTTCCAGCTCCGCGCCGGTGACGACGCGGCCGCCCTTGAGGATGCCGAGTTCGTCGGCGACCGCCTGCGCGGTCGCCGGATGATCGCCGGTGATCATCACCACCCGGATGCCGGCGGTCTCGCAGGTCCGCATCGCCTCCTTCGCTTCCGGACGCGGCGGGTCGATCATGCCGACGAGGCCGAGGAACGTCATGTTGCGCTCGGCGTCCTCCGGGCTCGCGTCCGCCTTGCGCGCCACGGCGAGCACGCGCAGCGCCTCGCTCGCCATGGTGCGCGCCGCGTCGAGGATCGCCTGCCGGTGCCGTTCGTCGAGCGACACTTCGCCCTCGGCGGTACGCCGCGCCACGCACGCGTCGAGGATCACCTCGGGCGCCCCCTTGGCATAGGCGACCACGCCTTCGGCGGCGTCGTGCAGGGTCGTCATCCGCTTCTTCTCGGAGGCGAACGGGATCTCGTGCCGGCGCGGAAAACGCTCGTCCAGTTCGGGCTTGTGCAGCCCGGCCTTGGCGGCCGCGACGACCAGCGCGCCTTCGGTGGGGTCGCCGCGGATTTCCCAGGCTTGCTCGTGCTCGCCCTTGACGATCTGTGCATCGGAGGCGAGCGCCGCGGCGCGCAGCAGTTCGCGCACCGGACCGCGCAGCGGGTGGCCGTGCTCGGCAGCCAGTTCGACGCGCGCGCCCTCGAACGAGAACTCGCCGTGCGGCCTGTAGCCGGCGCCGGAGACGTCCAGGGTGTGGCCGGCGACGTACAGCTTGCGCGCCGTCATCTCGTCGCGGGTCAGCGTGCCGGTCTTGTCGGAGCAGATGACCGACGTGCTGCCGAGCGTCTCCACGGCCGGCAGGCGGCGCATCAGCGCGCGCCGCTTGACGAGCTTCTGCACGCCGAGTGCCAGCGAGATGGTCACCACCGCCGGCAGCGCCTCGGGAACGACGGCGACCGCCAGCGCGATGCCGAAGATCAGCATGTCGATGAACGGCTGGCCGCGGAAAAGTCCGAGCGCGACGATGATCGCGACGATCACGAACGCCGCGCGCGCCAGCAGGTGCCCGAGCTTGTCGAGGTTGACCTGCAGCGGCGTGCGGCCGGTCTCGACCGTTTCGAGCATCCGGGCGATGCGCCCGAACTCGGTCTGCATACCGGTGCCGACCACGGTCGCCCGGCCGCGACCATAGGTGGCGGCGGTGCCCGCGTAGACCATGTTGCGGCGGTCGCCGATGGGCAGATCGGCGCCGGTGAGCGCCTCGATGCACTTGCCCACCGGTACCGATTCGCCGGTCAGCGCCGCCTCCTGCACCTGCAGGTTCACCGCCTCGACGAGGCGCGCATCGGCGGCGATGAGGTCGCCCGTGTGCAGCAGCAGCACGTCGCCCGGCACGACCTCGCGCGCCGCGACCTCCGTCTCACGACCATCCCGGAGCACGGTGGCCAGCGGCGCCGCCATCTTCCGCAGCGCCTCGATCGCGCGCTCGGCGCGGTATTCCTGCACGAAGCCGAGCAGCACGGCGAACAGCACGATGACCGTGATGGCGATGGCCTCGACGGTATGGCCGAGGAACGCCGACAGCGCCGTGGCCACCAGCAGGATCACGATCAGGACGTTGCGGAACTGTGCCGCCAGCAGCGTCCACGGCGAGATGCGCCGCGCTTCCTGCAGTTCGTTCGGCCCGTGCTCGGCGAGCCGCTGCCGTGCCTCGTCGGCGGTCAGTCCGCCCGGCGACGAGCGCAGGCGGTCGATGACTTCCTCCGCCGGCAGCGTGTGCCAGGCGGGAGCGGCACCAGGTTGGGTCATGGTCGTAGTCGCCGCCCCGCGACGCGGGTTCCGTATCCCGTGGTCGGCGCGGGCGACGCGACGAGTGTAGGGGTCGGCGCGACCGGCTCGGCGGTCGATCCGACTCCGGCTTGATTCAGGTCAGGCGGAATCTGTGGCGCAACGTGAACCGCCCGTGGCGGGCGGTTCGCCGGTCAGCGTTCATCGCGCCAGGAACTTCTCGACCAGCCGCACCCAGTAGGTGGCGCCGATGGGAATCAACTCGTCGTTGAAATCGAAGCTCGCGTTGTGCAGCATGCACGGCCCCTCGCCGTGGCCGGTCAGGCGGTGCGCGCCGTCGCCGTTGCCGATCTGGATGTACGCGCCCGGCCGCACGAGCAGCATGTAGGAAAAATCCTCCGAGCCCATCGTCGGCTCGCATTGGGCGAACACGTTCTCGGCGCCGACCATTTCCGCGGCCACCTCGGCGGCGAACGCCGCCTGCGCCGGATCGTTGACGGTCGCCGGGTAGTAGCGCTCGAATTTCACCTGCGCGCTGGCGCCGTGGGCTTCGGCAGTCAGTTGCGCGATGCGGTGCATCCGTTCCTCGACGAGGTCGGTGACCGCCGGTTCGAAGGTGCGCACGCCGCCGCTGATGAAGGCCGTGTCGGGCACCACGTTGACCGCGTCGCCGGCCTTGATGATGGTGACCGACAGCACCGCCGAGTCGATCGGCTTCTTGTTGCGCGTGATGATGCCCTGCAGGCCCTGGACGATCTGCACGGCGACGAACACCGGGTCGATACCGAGGTTCGGCATCGCGGCGTGCGCCCCCTTGCCGGTGACGGTGATCTCGAAGCGGTTGCCGGAGGCCATCATCGGTCCGGGCCTGGTGGCGAACTGCCCGACCTTGATGCCCGGCCAGTTGTGCATCCCGAAGACGGCGTCGCATGGGAATTTCTCGAACAGGCCGTCGTCGATCATCTTCTGCGCGCCGGCGCCGCCTTCCTCGGCCGGCTGGAAGATGAAGTTCACGGTGCCGTCGAAAGGGCGCGTCTCGGCGAGGTACTTCGCGGCACCCAGCAGCATCGCCGTGTGCCCGTCGTGGCCGCAGGCGTGCATCCGGCCGGCGTGCCGCGAAGCGTGGTCGAAGCGGTTGGCCTCGGCGATCGGCAGCGCGTCCATGTCGGCGCGCAGGCCGATCGAGCGGGGGCTTCGCCCGTTGCGCAGCACGCCGACCACGCCGGTGCCGCCGAGGCCGCCATGCACCTCGATGCCCCAGCCGGCCAGCAGCTGCGCGACCTTGTCGCTGGTGCGGTGCTCCTCGTAGGCGAGCTCCGGGTGGGCATGGATGTCGCGGCGGATCGCCTGGATCTCGGCGCGGAACTGGACGATGCGGTCGATCAGGTTCATGGCGGCAGTGTCGGCAGCGAAGCGCGGATGCTAACCGCTGCCGGCGTGCCGGTCAGGACAGGGTGAGTCCTTCTTACAATGGCCGCCTTCGACGCCTTTCGGAGTCCCAACGTGTCTGCGCTTCGCTGAAACCGCTGCCGCCCCTTCGGCCGCTGCGCTCGAGATGATCGACCGCCTGATCGCCATTCCCACGGTCAGCCGCGACTCGAACCTGGGGCTCATCGAGCTGGCGCGCGACCACCTCGCCGCGCTCGGATTGAAGCCGCACCTGGTCTACGACAGCACGGAAAGGAAAGCCAACCTGTTCTGCACGCTCGCCGACGACGACGCGGCGGCGAAGACGCGCGGCATCGTGCTGTCGGGCCACACCGACGTGGTGCCGGTCGACGGCCAGGACTGGGCGAGCGACCCGTTCAAGGCCGCGCACCGCGACGGCCGCATCCACGGCCGCGGCACGGCCGACATGAAGGGCTTCATCGCCATTGCGCTGGCCTGGGCGCCGCGCTTTCTGGCCGCGCAAGCGCGGCTGCCGGTGCACCTGTCGCTGACCTTCGACGAGGAGACGACCTTCCTCGGCGTGCGCGGCCTGGTCGCCGATCTTGCCGAGCGCGGCATCAAGCCGGCCGGCTGCGTGATCGGCGAGCCGACCGACATGCAGGCGATCGTCGCCCACAAGGGCAAGCGCGACTATTGCTGCCGGGTGCGCGGCCGCGAGGCGCATTCGTCGCTGACGCCGACCGCGGTCAACGCGATCGAGTATGCGGCGCAGGTGATCGGCTTCATCCGCGCGCTGGCCGCCAGGATGGCGCGCGAAGAGCCGAAGGACAAGCGCTTCGAGGTGCCGCATTCGACGCTGCAGACCGGCGTCATCCGCGGTGGCATCGCCACCAACGTGGTGCCGCGCGACTGCGAGTTCTTCTTCGAGATGCGCAACATCCCGGCCACGCCGCACGACGCGATGAGCGCGCAGATCCTCGAGTACGCCAGCGCGCTGCTGCCGGAGATGCGCGCGGTCGCGCCGGAAGCCGACATCGGCTTCGAGATGGGCATGGACCTTCCCGCCTTCGGCATCGCGCCGGATGCGCCGGTGGTGAAGTGGGCGCAGGCACTGGCGCGCACGCAGCACCTCGGCACGGGCGCGGTCAGCTTCGCCACCGAGGCCAGCGTCTTTGCGGGCATCGGCATCCCGACCGTGGTGCTCGGCCCGGGCTCGATCGCGCAGGCGCACAAGCCGGACGAGTACATCACCTACGGTCAGGTCGCGGCCTGCGAGCAGTTCTTCGAGCGGCTGGCCGAGGCCACGCCGCCGTCCGGCTGAGGCCGCGCGATGCACTCGCCCGCGGCGGCACCGGCGGAGCGCATCGTCCGCGCGGCCTGTCCGCACGATTGTCCCGACACCTGCGCGATGCTGGTCACGGTGCGCGAGGTCGACGGCAGGCGCGTCGCGGTCAAGGTCGCCGGCGATCCGTCGCACCCGACGACCCACGGCGTGCTGTGCACCAAGGTCAGCCGCTATCTTGAGCGCACGTATCACCCCGACCGCATCCTCCATCCGCTGCGGCGCGTCGGCCGCAAGGGCGAGGGTCGCTTCGAGCAGGTGACCTGGGACGAGGCGCTCGACGACATCGCCGGCCGGCTGAAGCGCACTGCCGCCGTCGACCCGCAGCGCATCGTGCCGTATTCGTACGCCGGCACGATGGGGCTGGTGCAGGGCGAGGCGATGGCCAGCCGCTTTTTCCACAAGCTCGGGGCCAGCTTCCTCGATCGCACGATCTGCGCCACCGCCGGCGGCGAGGCGCTGAGCTACACGCTCGGCACGCGCACCGGGCCGGCCATGGAGGCGTTCGCCGACAGCAGGCTGATCATCCTGTGGGGCACCAACGCGATCGCGTCGAACCTGCACTTATGGAGCTTCGCGCAGCAGGCCAAACGCAAGGGCGCCAAGCTGATTGCCGTCGATCCGTACCGCTCCGACACCGCCGAAAAGTGCCACCAGCACATCGCCCTGCTGCCGGGCACCGACGGCGCGCTGGCGCTCGGCATCGCCCACGTGCTGATCCGCGAGGGCTGGCTCGATCGCGACTACATCGACCGCTTCACGCTCGGCTTCGATGCGCTGGCGGCGCGCGCCGAGGAGTTTCCGCCACTGCGCGTGGCGCAGATCTGCGGCATCCCGGCCGCCGAGGTCGAGCAGCTTGCGCGCGACTACTGGCACACCCGTCCGGCGGCGATCCGGCTCAATTACGGCATGCAGCGCGCGGCCGGCGGCGGCAATGCGGTGCGTGCGGTGGCCTGCCTGCCGGCGCTGGCCGGACACTGGCGCGACCCCGCCGGCGGCGTGCTGCTGTCGTCGAGCGGCGTGGCCGAGGTCGACAGCGAGAGGCTGTACCGGCCCGAACTGCTCGCCGGGCGCAGCCCGCGCACGATCAACATGAGCACCATCGGCGACGCCCTGGCGCACGCCGACCCGCCGATCGAAGCGCTGATCGTCTACGACAGCAACCCGGTCGCCGTGGCGCCGGACTCGCGCGCGGTGGCCGCCGGGTTCGCCCGCGAAGATCTGTTCACCGTCGTGCTGGAGCACTTCCGCACCGACACCGCCGACCATGCCGACTACGTGCTGCCGGCCACCACGCAACTCGAGCACGTCGACGTGCACAAGTCCTACGGCCACCTGTACGTGCTGGCCAACAACCCGGCGATCGAGCCGCTCGGCGAAGCGCTGCCCAACGCGGAGATCTTCCGCCGTCTCGCCGCGAAGATGGGCTTCACCGATCCCTGTTTCGCCGAAACCGACGATGCACTGGCCGCGCAGGCGTTCCGGCGCAGCGGCACGACGGCGCAGGTCGACTGGGAGCGGCTGAAGCAGGCCGGCTGGCAGAGGCTCGACGTGCCGCAGCCCTACGCGCCGTTCGCGCAGGGCGGTTTCCCGACGCCGAGCGGGCGCTGCGAGTTCTACTCGCAGGCGCTGGCCGACCTCGGCGTCGATCCGGTGCCCAACTACGTGCCGCCCAACGAGGGACCGACCAGCAACCCCCGACAGGCGGCCCGTTTCCCGCTCGCCCTCATCTCGCCGCCGGCGCGCAACTTCCTGAACTCGACGTTCGTCAACGTGACGAGCCTGCGTGACACCGAGGGCGAGCCGACGCTGCAGATCCATCCACGCGACGCCGCAGTCCGCGGCATCGCCGATGGCGACCACGTGCGTGTCTTCAACGACCGTGGCGAGTTCGAGCTGATCGCCCGCGTGACCGACCGCGCCCGCGCGGGGGTCGTCGTGGCGCTGTCGATCTGGTGGAAGAAGCTCGCCGCCGATCGCCGCAACGCCAACGAGGTGACCAGCCAGGCGCTCACCGACATCGGCCGCGCGCCGACGTTCTACGACTGCCTGGTCGAGGTCGCCCCGCGCTGACCTGCAGCGGGGCGGGCGTTCAGCGACGCGCGACCAGCAGCCCGATCAGGAAGCCGACCCCGGCGCCCAGTCCGACCGCACCCCACGGGTGCATGTGCACCCAGTCGTCGGTGGCGTGCATTGCGGCACGTGACCGTTCGACCACGCCGTGCTGCAGTTCACCCAGCCGTGCCTGCGCGCGCTTGAGTTGCTCGGCGGCACGACTGCGTAGCTCCTGCGCCTGCTGGCCGCCGGTTTCCGCGGCCTGCGCCAGCAGCGACTGGACGTCATCGAGGACCTGCCGGACGTCTCCAGCCAGTTGTTCGCGACTGACGTTATCCATCATTCACCTCCGCCGTCATTCAGAGCACACTGTAGGAGCGCCGGTGCCGGTCCTGTTGATGACGGTCAGCGCTCGCTCAGCCATGTCACCCGCCGCAGCGCGCACACGGGATGCGGCTCCGCCGAGGGGCCGGCGTGTTGGCCAAGATCAAGACGGCCTGCCGTCCGGCGCGGTAACAGGAAGACGCGACGGGAGCGGAAGGATGTTTCCGTCGGCGTCTGGTGTGTGACCAGGAGCGCGACAAATGGCACGGACGACGAGCGCAACGCCGCAGCAGCGCCGTCGGGTTGCGGCTCACGCGGAATTTCCGGCGTTGCCTGCACCGCCGGCGTTCTTCGACGCGAGGCACTTCGCCAGGGCAGTCACCGATGTGTGGTCGGGCACCTGGCTCGACCGCGACGGGCTCGCGTGCCGGGCACGGGCGAGGCTCGCTGCGCTGCTTCGCTTTGCGCGGGCCCACGTTCCCCTTTATCAACGGCTGTACCGGGAGCCGGGTCCGATTGCGACGCTGAAGCTTGCCGACCTGCCGGTCCTGAGCAAGTCGCAGTTGATGGCCGACCTGCCGGCCTCTCTCGCCGACCGGGACCTGAGCCGTTCGGCGATCGATGCCTTCCTCGCCGACCCGACACGAATCGGCTGGCCCTTCGCGGGGCACTACGCCGTGTGGACGAGTTCGGGCTCGACCGGCGTGCCGGGCACCTTCGTGCACGACGGCGACGCGCTGGCCGTCTATGACGCACTGGAACTGCTGCGCTTCCGCGGCCTCTCGATTGCCCCGCTGCCCGCCAGTCCTTTCCTGGCCCGTGAGCGCTACGCGATGGTGTCCGCCGTCGACGGGCACTTCGCCGGCATTTCGACCGTGCAACGGCTGCGTCGCAACTTTCCGCTGCTGGCACCGTTCGTTCGACCGTTCTCGGTGTTGCAGCCGCTGCCGGACCTCGTCGAGCAGCTGAACGCCTACCGGCCGACGCTGCTGGCCACCTACCCGACGGTGGCTGATCTGCTGGCCGAAGAGCAGTGCGCCGGGCGGCTGCAGTTGTCGCTGGAGGAACTGTGGTGCGGCGGCGAAACGCTCAGCGCGGCGACGCGGGCGCAGGTCATGCACGTCTTCGACTGCCGCGTTCTCGAGGCCTATGGGGCCTCGGAGTTCCTGTCGATCGCCTGGCCGTGCCGGCATGACCGACTGCACGTCAACGCCGACTGGGTGCTGCTCGAGGGCATCGATGCACAGGGCCGGCCGGTGCCGCCGGGGGAGCCTTCGCACACGACGCTGCTCACCAACCTCGCCAACCGCGCGCAGCCCCTCATCCGCTTCGACATCGGCGACTCGATCACCGTCCTGCCGGGCCGGTGCCCGTGCGGTTCGCCGATGCCGGCGATCGTGGTGCAGGGCCGCTGCGACGACGTGCTCAGCATCGCCGGCGCGCACGGCAGGGCGGTCAAGCTGATGCCGCTTGCGCTGGCGACCGTGCTCGAGGACGAGGCGCTGGTCAATGACTTCCAGTTGCTGCAGACCGGCCAGCGCCGGCTGAAGCTGCGCCTCGGCCGCGCCGACCGACGCCGTGGCGGCAGGGCCTGCGCGGCGTTGCGCGCCTACCTGCAGCGGCTCGATCTCACGGGCGTCCGCATCGATATCGATACCGCGCCTCCGCGCCGTGAGCCCGTCAGCGGCAAGCTGCGGCGGGTGGTCAGCGCGGTGCGCGGCGCGGCAGCGGCCTGAGCCCGCGGCGGGAAAGGCTGCGGCACAATGTGCGGCGCCTGATTCCCGAGGGCTGGATGCGAAACACGTCGACGATTCTCGCTGCGCTGGCCAGCGTGCTGCTGGCCGGTTGCATGGAGGCCGGCTACTACAACCAGGCGGCGCAGGGACACTTTGCGCTGATGGCTGCCGCACGGCCGGTTGCCGAGTGGCTCGGCGATCCGGCCACTCCGGAGCCGCTGCGCGAGCGGCTGCTGAGTGCGCAGGAGATTCGTCGCTTTGCCGCCGATGCGCTCGGGCTGCCGGACAACGACAGCTACACCGCCTACGCCGACCTGAAACGTCCGGCGGCGGTATGGAACGTCTTCGCCACGCCGGAACTGTCGCTCGAACTGAAGACCTGGTGCTACCCGGTGTTCGGCTGCGCCGGCTACCGCGGCTACTTCGACCGCGCTGCCGCGGACTCGCTGGCTGCCGAGCTGAGCAACGCCGGGTACGACGTCAACGTGACGCCTGTGCCCGCCTACTCGACGCTCGGCTGGTTCAGCGACCCGCTGCTGAACACGTTCGTCTTCGCGTCCGACGCCGAACTGGCGCGACTGATCTTCCACGAACTGTCGCACCAGGTCGTCTATGCGCCGGACGACACGGTGTTCAACGAGAGCTTCGCCACGGCCGTGGAGCGCGAGGGCGTGCGCCGCTGGCTCGCCGCGCACGGCGACGATCGCCAGCGCGCCGCATGGGCGGCATTCTCGCAGCGGCGCGAGGAGTTCCTGGGCCTGCTGCTGGCGCACCGGAACCGGCTGGCCGAGGTCTTCCGCTCGGGCGCGTCGGTCGAGGAGAAGCGGGCGGCCAAGGCCGCCATCTTCGACGACCTGCAACGCGAATACCGCCGGCTCCGGCAGGAGCGCTGGAACGGCTTTGCCGGCTACGACCGCTTCTTCGAGCGCAGGCTGACCAGTGCACACCTGGCCGCGGTCGGCGCCTACAACGACCTCGTGCCGGCGTTCGAGGCACTGCTGGCCGAAAGTGGTGGCGATCTACCGTCCTTCTACGATCGCGTGCGCCAGTTGGGAGCCATGGACAAGCCGACCCGGACCGCGGCGCTGCGCCGGCTCGCGCCCAAGCTGGCGCGGGCCGAGTAGCGGCTGCGGCTGGAAGGGGCCCGGCGTCACGCTGATGCAGGGTGGCCGGCCTCGCCGGGCCGGGGTGCCTAGGGAAGACCCGAGGCGCCCGCCTATGACCCAGAACAGCATCGCGCCAGGGGCGGCGGATATGATCTTCGCGGTGCCGCACATCTTGCACGGCAGGGTTCCAGCAAACGAGGCGCAGCAGCGCCCGCCACGACAAAGGAGACACTGATGGGAGCCGTCGACCGCTTCTGGCTTAAGAATTATCCGAAGGGCGTGCCCGCTGACGTCGACGTCGGCCAGTACGAGTCGCTCGTGCAGCTTCTCGACGAGGCGTTCAAGAAGTACGGCAGTCTGCCCGCCTACAGCTGCATGGGCGCGACGATGACGTACAAGCAGCTCGACGAGAACTCCGCCGCGATCGCCGCCTGGCTGCAGGCCAAGGGCCTGGGCAAGGGCAAGCGGGTGGCGATCATGATGCCCAACATCCTGCAGTACCCGGTGGTGATGTGCGGCGTGCTGCGCGCCGGCGCGACGGTGGTCAACGTCAACCCGCTCTATACGCCGCGCGAACTCGAGCACCAGCTCAAGGACTCGGGTTCCGACGCAATCTTCATCCTCGAGAACTTCGCCACCACGCTGCAGCAGATCCAGGACAAGGTGCCGACGAAGATGGTGATCGTCTGCACGATGGGCGACCTGCTCGGCTTCGCCAAAGGCCTGATCGTCAACTTCGTCGTGCGCAACGTGAAGAAGATGGTGCCCGCCTATTCGCTGCCGAACGCCATCAAGTTCCTCGACGTGCTCGCCGATGGCCTGAAGATGACGCTGAAGCCGGTCTCGGTCGGCCACGACGACGTCGCCTTCCTGCAGTACACCGGCGGCACGACGGGCGTCAGCAAGGGCGCCACGCTGCTGCACCGGAACATCATCGCCAACATGCTGCAGTCCGAGGCCTGGTACCAGCCGGCGCTCTCGAAACTGAAGCCGGGCGAGGCGCCGGTGACGATCACCGCGCTGCCCCTGTATCACATCTTCGCGCTGACGGTGTGCGCGATGATGTCGATGCGCATCGGCGGCCAGTGCGTGCTGATCCCGAACCCGCGCGACATTCCCGGCTTCGTCAAGGAACTGCAGAAGCACACCTTCCACGTCTTCCCGGCGGTCAACACGCTGTTCAACGCGCTGCTGAACAACGACGAGTTCAGGAAGCTCAACTTCTCGCGCCTGATCCTGTCGGCCGGCGGCGGCATGGCGGTGCAGGAGGCGGTGGCCAAGCGCTGGCTGGAAGCGACCGGCTGCCCGATTGCCGAGGGCTACGGCCTGTCCGAGACCTCGCCGGTGGCGACCGCCAACCGGACCGACACCGACAAGTTCACCGGCACCATTGGTCTGCCGGTGCCGTCGACCGACATCGCCATCCTCGACGACGATGGCAAGCACCTGCCGGTCGGCTCGACCGGCGAAATCGCCATCCGCGGCCCGCAGGTGATGGCGGGATACTGGAACCGGCCCGACGAGACCGCCAAGGTGATGACCCCTGACGGATTCTTCCGCACCGGCGACATCGGCGTGATGGATGCCGAGGGCTACACCAAGATCGTCGACCGCAAGAAGGACATGATCCTGGTCTCCGGCTTCAACGTGTATCCGAACGAGGTCGAGGGCGTCGTCGCCGGCCATCCGGGCGTGCTCGAATGCGCAGCGGTGGGTGTCCCCGACGAGAACTCGGGCGAGGCAGTGAAGCTCTTCGTGGTCAAGAAGGACCAGGCGCTCACCGAGCGCGACGTGATGGATCACTGCAAGGAGCATCTGACCGGCTACAAGAAGCCGAAGTACGTCGAATTCCGCTCCGACCTGCCGAAGACCAACGTCGGCAAGATCCTGCGCCGCGAGCTGCGCGACTCCAAGGGCGACAAAGCCGCGTAGCATCCGGCTCGCAACTAGGCGCCGCCCGTCCGGGCGGCGTTCTTTTTTGCGCTCGGCGCGTTGCCTGGCGTAGCCTTTCGCCCGTACCGGCATCGCCACGAACCCTGGAGAAATCAAGATGAAGCGCAAGGAAACCGGCAAGCCGGCGCGCAGCAGCGCGCCCCGGGCCCGCCCCGGCGGCGATTACGCCGACCCGTACCAGAAGGCGCGCCGGCCGCGCCCGCCGGCCGCAGGAGGCGACGCGCCGGCCTTTGCGCGTCGCCCGAGGCCGGCCGCCGGTGGCGATGCGCCGCCTTATGCGCGCGAGCGGCGCCCGCCGCGGCGCGAGGCCGAAGAAGCGGGCGTTGCCGGACGCGAGGGCAGGCGCGAAGGTGGCGGGTTCACCGTCACGCTCGATCCGGACGTGGCGCGCGTATTCCGTGGCGACGCCTCCGTGAACAAGGCGCTGCGGCTGGTGATGCAACTGATGCAGGTCGTGCAGGGTCCTCCGCGCAGCTTCGGTCCTCGCACTGCGCGGCCGGAAGGAGAGCGGCCGCGGCGCGGCTACCAGGGCAGCCCCGAGGCGCGAGGATTCGCCCGCAAGCCCCGCTTCGAGGACGACGAGCAGTGAATTCCGTGCCCGGCAGCGGTCTCGGTGCAATCGGCCAGATCGCGCTGCACGTGTCGGATGCCGACCGGGCCGAGCGCTTCTACCGCGACACGCTCGGCCTGCCGCTGCTGTTCCGTTTCGGCGACGTCGTCTTCTTCGACTGCGCCGGCGTGCGCCTGATGCTCGAAGGCGGCCATGAGTCGACCGGCAAGCGCGAGCAGTTCTGCCTTTATTTTCGCGTCAGCGGCATCGAGGCCGCCGCGGCCGACCTGCGCTCGCGCCAGGTCTACTTCGAACGCGAGCCGCACCGGGTCGCGAAGATGCCTGATCACGAACTGTGGATGGCGTTCATGCACGATCCCGACGGCAACCTGCTCGCGCTGATGGAAGAGAAGCGCTGAGCCGCGCGCATTGACCTGTTCCTCGGCGCGCGGCTATCGTGGCCGCGTTCTTCCCGGCTCGAGCCGATGAAGCCGCTGCGCATCGCCACCCTGAACTGCCTGAACCTGGCCCTGCCGGGACGCAGCTTCTACCCCGGTGTCGATCCGTATTCGCCCGACGAGTACATCGCCAAGACGCAGTGGCTGGCGGCCATGCTCGATCGCCTGGCCGCCGATTTCGTGCTGCTGCAGGAGGTCTTCCACGAGCAGGCGTTGTCCGACGTGGTTCGGCAAAGCGCGGGCGGAGCGCGGCTGTGGTCGCTGGCGGCGCCGTTCGCGGGGCAGGACAACGACAAGCCGCGGCTCGGCATCGTCTGGCGCCTGCCGTGGCGCCCGTCGCTGCAATCGATCGCCGCATTTCCGCAGGGTTGCGCGGTGGACATCCCGGAGTCCGGCACGCAGGCGACGTTCTCGCGGCCGCTGCTGAAGGCCGAAGTGCAGCTGCCGGAGTTCGCCGGCGGCGCTGCGCTGACGTTGTTCAACGTTCATCTGAAGTCACGCCGGCCGGATTTCGTCGACGGCGAGGACACTGCGGACCCGCTCGCAGAAACGCGGGCGCAGCTGCGGTCGCTGGTCCGGCGCGGTGCCGAGGCGGCGGCCCTGCGCCGCGTTCTGGAGGAGACCGCCGCCGAAGGATCGGTGCCGCTGGTCGTCGCCGGCGACTTCAACGACGATGCTCGCGCCGCCACGACGCGGATGATCGCCGACGTCGGCCGCCGGCGCGAGGGCGAGCGCGGTTCCCCTTTCGGGCTTTTCGACGCCTTCGACGTCGGTCAGCATCCGGCGCCGTACGACCGCCACCGCGATGCGCTGTTCACGACGCTCGATGATGGCGGACCGCAACGAATCGACCACGTGCTGGTGTCCGAGGCGTTCGTGGCGGGATCCAAGGGCGCCATCGGCCGCGTGGCGGCGCTCGAGGTATTCAGCGACCATCTTTTCGAGCGGCGCCGCGGCGACGACAGCGGCGCGCGTCTGGCGCGCATCTACTCCGATCACGCTGCGGTCTGCGTGACTCTGGAGCCTGCCGTCTGATCGGAGTGTCGCAGCGCGCGGTTCGTAGCGTCTGCGCCTGCTTCCTCGGACTCGCCCGCCTCAGGGCGCGGGAATGCCGGTGCCCGTTGCGGCGCTGCGATCGAGCAATGCATCGCGCAGGCACTGGTAGATCGCCTCGGCCTCGAGGCAGAGTCCGCCGCGGCCCTTCATCCGGATGCGCATCCGGTCGGCGCCCGCGCGGATGTTGACGTCGCTCGCGGCCGAAGGCAGCGCGCCGGCAACGGCGCGGCGCTGGCATTCGCTCAACGCCTGCAGGACGCGCTGCTGGCGGCCGGCGACCCCGTCGACATCGACGTGGACCTCGTCGCCCTGCTCACGCACCCTCAATCTCATTGAAGCCTCGGTTCGGAGATGCTTGTCTTGCGCAAATCGCCTTCGAATCTTCGTCGCCTGCGATCGATGCACGGCCAAAGGTATGCGATTCACCGACGCGGAGCCAGCGTGCGTGCGGCATTGGCGCCCGGAGGTCGCGGCGATCCGACCGACGCATGACGCAGTGGGCCCCGATGCATCAGGTTCGTTCGGGAGGACAATGAAAAAGGGCGCCCGAAGGCGCCCTTTCGGAAAGACAACGACCCGCCCGGTTAGAACAGGTGGCGCATGCCCAACGCGAACTGCTTGCCGTTGAACGTGTTGTCGATCAGCGTGCCGTCGGCATTACGCGAGGCGTAGCTGGCGTACAGGTTGGTCCGCCGTGACAGGTTCCACGTCGTGCCGAGCGACCAGATGTTGAAATCCGGGTCGAAGTTCGTAGTGGTCCCGGGGATCAGCTTGCCGTCCGCGTTCTGCGCCTGGTACGAGCCGAAGAACGCCCACGCGCCCATCTTGTACGTTGCGCCCAGCATCCAGGCGTTGGTGTCGTAGTCGCTGATGCCGGTCGGCAACGTGACGAACGCGCCCGACCCACCCGTGCCGATTGCAGGTACTGCGCCGATGTTGCTCTGGTCGGCGTAGGCGGCGTGGAGGCGGAAGTTCCCGATGTCCCACGTGCCGCCGACCTGCAGGTGCTTCTGGTCGGGCCTGCCGGAGCTGCCGTCTGCCGTGTCGTAAGTGATCATCACGAAGAACGGCCCGCCCTGCCAGTTCGCTCCCAGGAACACGATATCGGTGTTCTTGTCGCTCGGCGCCTGTTCCGCGCCACTTGCGTTCAGGCTGTAGCCGGCGCCGAACTGGAAGCCGGCCCACTTGGGCGTCTGGTAGGCGATCGAATTGTCGAGGCGCAGCGCGTTCATCGAGTACATCGTGTTGCCGAGGCCGGCGAGGCCGAAACCGGTCGCGAACGGGTCGACGTTGCCGGTCATGTAGAACGAGCCGGTACCCGAGCTGAACGTTGCCAGACGGCCGGCAACCAGCGTACCCCAGCCGCCTTGCAGGCCACCCCAGGCCTGACGGCCGAAGATGCGGCCACCCTGGCCCAGCGTGCCCGTGTCAGGGCTGTAGCCGCCTTCCAGCGTGAAGATCGCCTTCAGTCCACCGCCCAGGTCTTCCGAGCCGCGCATGCCCCAGCGACTGCCCGACTGGTGGCCGCTGTTGATCGCGCTGGTGCTTTCCTGCGTGATCCTCGGCGCCGTCGAAGTGCCGGTGCTCGTCGGCAGTTCCTGCCACATATAGTTGACGTCGACGATGCCGTACAGGGTGACGGACGATTGCGCCTGCGCGACGCCGGCGAACGCGCCGAGCACTGCCAAAGCAACCCATGTTTTTCTCATCTGTATCTCCAGTTTTGAAACGGAACCCACATCAAGGCCTTCACTCGGGCGTTCACAAGGGCCGACTTACTTCCGCACGCCTTGATGCCCAGCACTTCTTTTACGAAGCTCGGGCTGATTCTTTCAGACTTCGCTGGCAGCGGCAAAAATCGCCTGCAAGAAACACCCAATTCGCGGTGCCCCCTGTGGGTTCCGCGCAACAGGTTCGCCCCCTGCCCGCAGCCCGGTTCCCATGATGAAAAAGGGGCGCCTGCGCGCCCCTTGGACCTGACCGGACTCCGGCGGACGGAAGCCGCCGCAAAGACCCCTCAGAACATGTGCCGGATGCCAAGCTGGATGTTGCGGCTGTCTTCGCCCTGCCCGGTGGTCCAGCCGCCGACGCAGCAGGCCGCCCCAAGTGCGACCCGGGACTGGTCCTTGTTGGCGGCCAGGGCAGCGGCCCCGTACAGCCACGTGCGCTTGGACAGGTAGTAGTAGTAGGCGAGGCCATAGGAGTCGACCTTCGCATCGGCCGTTGCCCAGGCGCTTCGCGCCGAATCCTGGGCGTGGTTGTAGGCTGCGAGCAGCCTGCCGTTGCCCAGCGCCCACTCGAGCCCCAGGTGGTACATGTCGAGGTCGATCGGGCCGGCCAGACCGCGCAGCCCGTCGATGTCGAAGCGGTTGATGTACTGGGTGAACAGGATGTTCTGGATCGCGGCCAGGTTGCCGCCGGTGGCGACCACGATGTTCTGGATGTCTTCCGGCCGCAGCACCGGGTTGTCGTTCTTCGACTTCAGGTACTGGCCGAACAGCTTGACGCCGCCGAAGCTCATCGTCGCGCCGACGTTGAACGTCTCCAGTCCCTTGCTGTTTTCAGTCGGGTTCGCGTAGGTCACCGTGCGGTTGTTCTGGTAGCCCGCGCCGATGCCGAAGACGTCCGTGTTGTACTGCAGTTCAACGCCCCAGAAATCGTCGCCACGCGACACGCTGGCACGCTCGTTGCGACCTCCGGCCACGCCCTCTGCACCGCCAAAGCCGTACATCGCGCTGAACGTGAAGCCTTTCAGTTCGGCGCGGTACTGGATCGCGTTGTTGGCGCGGATGTTGATCGCGACCAGATGCCCGGGGTTGCCGGCAAACGAATCGTAGAACGAGTTGTACTTGGTGAGGATCTCATAGCCCGGGGTGTACATGCGGCCGCCGAGCACGGCGCCGAAGGGCGTGATCAGGCCCGCGTAAGCCTGCCGATCGAACAGTGCGTTGGGGCTGTTGACGGTGCTGCCTGCCTGCAGCAGCGCATCGTTGACCGCGTTCATCCCGCCACGCACTGCCGGCGCGACGGTCGGCGGCAGTGGCGACACCAGGGCGACCCCGGGGCATGCCGCAGGGGTGCCGCAGTAGTAGATCGGCCCTTTGTTGCTGAGTTGCCCGGTATCGACCTCGATCCGGCTCTCGAGCGTGAACAGCGCGAAATAGCCGCCGCCGAGGTCCTCGCGACCGCGAATCCCCCAGCGCGAGCCGGTCGACAAGCCGCTGCTGATCCGGTTCACGGAAACCGCGCCGTTGTCGATGCTTTCGAAGCCGACGTCGATGAGGCCGTACAACTCGACGCCATTGGTCGCAGGACCTTGGGCAAACGCCGCCGGTAGTGCGACTGCGAGTGCCAGTGCCAGCACGCTCTTGCGCATCTTGTGTCTCCCGTGAGTGCGATACTCAAAACTGGGAAAAAGAATAGTCCTGCGGCCTGCCGAAGTGCGGTTTGCTTACTCGGCCATGATGTGCAGCAGCCGGCCTTGTGGCATTGGCGCAACAAGGGCCGGGAGGCTCGATGTCTCGGGAACTTGATCTGCTCGACCGGATGATCGCCACGGCCGACCGCGCATTGCGCACGGTGGCGGCTACCCCGGCTGCCGCGCGGCCTTACCCGCCCGGCGGGCAGGGCGCCGAGTCGGCGCCGCTGTCCGCCGAAGAGCGCAAACAGGCGGCGGCGCTGATGCGCGTCAACCATGTCGGCGAGGTCTGTGCACAGGCCCTTTACGAGGCGCAGGCGCTCGGCACGCCGGATCCTCGGCTATGCTAAGGAGTTCAGCCGAACGGTTCTGATTATCGATGCCGATCTCCGAAAACCAACCAAACGGCACACGTCATTTTCAACCGAGTTTTTTACGCTCGACGTTGAAGTCGGCCTTACTGACTACCTTAAGGGGGAAGCCGATATTCCCGACATCCTCATCAACCCGGGGATCAGCAAGTTGACCTTGATTCCAAGCGGTAAGCCGGTCACCAACGCCCCGGAGCTGTTAAGCTCGAGCCGCATGGAAAAGATGATGTTGGAGATCAAGAGCCGCTATGCTTCCGATCGGTTGGTCATTGTCGATGGGCCGGCGATGCTGCCATTTCCGGATGCCCTGATTCTGTCCCGTTACGTGGACGGCGTGCTTCCGGTCGTTGAGCTCGAAAGAACACCGGTCAACCAACTGAAGAAGATGATGGACGGTTTGAAAGACACCCTCATCCTTGGAACCGTCTTGAACAAGAACAAGGGATAACACTTTAATGGACAGTTATCCCTGTCGATGCAATATAAAATAAAATCACGATGGGTAGGATTTAACTACCCGTGAATTCAAGAACCTCCGACCGATTTTCTTACTGTTTTTACCCCTGCGTGAAAGCCGGGGCGCTGACGAGCCTTTATTGTGGAAGGCCCGCACAGCACTCCTGTCAACGGTCTTTTAAAAGTGAGCCATTTTGGGTCGTGGAAATTGAGCCACGGTCTTTTATCTACTGAACGGCATTCATCGACTTTCCTTTAAGTCGATAGCTATTGCCTTTGATATTGATTACCGCGCTGTGGTGAAGCAATCTGTCCAGTATAGCGGTAACAATGATCGGGTCCTGCAGTAATTCTGCCCAGTCTGAAAAGGCCTTGTTCGAAGTGATCACGGTACTTGCCTTTTCATATCGTTTGGCCACAAATTGGAAAAACAGATTGCACTCGTCACGGCTAATGGGCGTATAGCCCACCTCGTCCACGATCACTAATGCAGACTTATAGTAGCTTCGGCCCTTACCCGGACGACCGGCCTCATGATCTTTTTTCAACTTGATGATCAGGTCCGGCATGGTAGTAAAATAAATACTCAGTCCCGCCTGACATGCCTTCAGCGCCAATGCCACAGCCAGGTGGGTTTTGCCGACACCGGGAGGACCGAGAAAGAGTACATTACCCTGTTGGCGGATAAAGGTCAGATCGAACAGCGACATGACCTTCTGACGATCCAGCTTTGGCTGGAAGGTAAAATCAAACTCATCGATGCCTTTGATGAACGGCAGACCGGAAATTTTTAACGCCGTTTCGATCCGGCGCTGCTCTTTTTGAGCCACCTCCTCTTCAAGCAGGTCGTCCAGGAAACTCAGATAGCTTTGGCTCTTTTGCTCTGCCGATTCAATGATACGGTCCAGGATTTCCCGTATCCGGGGCAGTCGCAGCCGGGCCAGATTCGCTTCGATCCGTTCGCTAACCAGCGTATCGGTCATGGCTGCACCTCCAGGACAAACTGGTCGTAAACGTCGATGGAACGGACATCCACCAGCATGTCATACCGGGGCTTGCTCGGACTGATGGTTCGCTTGGCACGGCCTTTACCCGGCTTGGGGCGTCCATATTTACGCCGGTTCATGTCGCGGTCTTTTTTCAGGGCCGCATAAAAACGCTTGTCCTGAACAAGATTGCCTTTGGTCGATGGAATTTCATAGGTGACCACCAGGCGGTCATCATCGAAGATGCGCATGATACGTTCTTTGACTCTCAGGACGATGCTTCTACCCACCAGCGGGTGTGGAACGACAAAACTATTACCCTCGAATCGAACCGTGCAATCCTTATGGACCTTTCGAAAAATCCGGTAAGCGGTATCGAATGGCTGACGTGGGAGCGATCCCAGATGCGGCCGTTCTCTTTCGAACCGGGTGGCGATGACTTCATGGGTGGTACCGTGTACCCGCTGATCTTTCATCTTCAACCAGTTGCCCAGATCGCGGTTGGCCGTGTCGAGACAAAGGTATCCGTAACCGCGCCAGAACCCTTCACGGATGAAGGTATAAGGCCGTTCGACCTTGCCTTTCACCCAGGCCGCATACGATGGTGCAACCCGTGGTATGAACCCGTAGTGCAGGGCAAAGCCGACCAGCGTATCGTTGAATTTGGGTCGGCCAGCCAGACGGCCGATGTAAACGTTTTTCATCCGGTCATACAGGA
>CAWKAP010000011.1:0-250578 GCA_963847675.1 uncultured beta proteobacterium | reverse complement strand
GAGACGGACGGATTCGAACCGTCGATGCACGTTTTTGCGCGCATGCTCCCTTAGCAGGGGAGTGCCTTCAACCTCTCGGCCACGTCTCCGGTGTTCTTTGCCGCGGCGTGTCTCACGCCGGGCCGCGCAGTTTAACGCGCCGCGCGCTTCCCTCCAACGCGTTGCTCGCTCAGGCGGGCGCGTGCTCCAGTCCGAACGCCTTGTGCAGGGCGCGGACGGCGAGTTCGAGGTACTTGTCGTCGATCACCACCGAGATCTTGATCTCGCTGGTGGTGATCATCTGGATGTTGATGCCCTCTTCCGACAGGGTGCGGAACATCTGGCTGGCGATGCCGACGTGCGAGCGCATGCCGATGCCGACCACCGAGACCTTGCAGATCTTCGGGTCGCCGATGATGTCCGCCGCGCCGATGTGGTCCTTGACCTTCGTGTTGAGCACCTCCATCGCCCTGGCGTACTCGCTGCGCTGGACGGTGAACGAGAAGTCGGTCATCCCCTCGACGCTGATGTTCTGCACGATCATGTCGACGTCGATGTTGGCCTCGGCGATCGCGCCGAGGATCTGGTAGGCGATGCCGGGGCGGTCGGGCACGCGGGTCAGCGTGATCTTCGCTTCGTCGCGCGTGAAGGCAATGCCGGAGATGACGGCCTTTTCCATGACTTTTTCTTCCTCGAACGTGATCAGCGTGCCGGAGCCGGCCTCTTCCTCGAGCGGCCCATCGGCGTCGGTCAGGCTGGACAGCACGCGCAGCTTGACCTTGTACTTGCCGGCGAACTCCACCGAGCGGATCTGCAGCACCTTGGAGCCGAGGCTGGCCATTTCCAGCATCTCCTCGAAGGTGACGGTGTGCAGCCGCCGCGCCTCGGGCACGATGCGCGGGTCGGTGGTGTAGACGCCGTCGACGTCGGTATAGATCAGGCACTCGTCGGCCTTCAGCGCCGCGGCCAGCGCCACCGCCGAAGTGTCCGAGCCGCCGCGGCCGAGCGTGGTGACGTTGCCGAACTCGTCGGCGCCCTGGAACCCGGCCACCACGACGATATTGCCGGCGGCCAGGTCGGCGCGGATCTTCTTCTCGTCGATCTCGATGATGCGCGCCTTGGTGAAGGCGCTGTCGGTCAGCACGTGCACCTGCCAGCCGGTGTAGCTCTTGGCCTTCAGGCCGAGGTCCTTGAGCGCCATCGACAGCAGGCCGATCGTGACCTGCTCGCCGGTGGACGCGACCACGTCGAGTTCGCGCGCATCGGGACTCGCCTGGATCTCCTTGGCCAGCGCGATCAGCCGGTTGGTCTCGCCGCTCATCGCCGAGACGACGACCACCAGCTGATGCCCGGCGCGCTGCCACTTGGCGAGGCGGCGGGCGACGTTCTTGATCCGCTCGACGTTGCCGACCGACGTGCCGCCGTATTTGTGAACGATCAGTGCCATTGTCGGCCGCAGCCCCCTGCCTGGTGATTCGCGGTGAAAGAAACCGACGAATTATAGAGAGGCGTGCCGCACCGACTGCGGCGCCCGGCTTGCGCTAGCTCAAGTCGATGGCGACTGCTCGCGAAGGTACGCGCGAGGCTGAAGGCACATCGATCTCAACGATCCGGCAGCAGCGCCGCATCGGGCTGCCAGTCGAGGCGGATGCGTTCGCCATCGGACTCCACCAGGCGCGCATCGGCGCCCAGCCCGGCCACGTAGATGAGCCGGTCGGCGCGCCACACGAGCGGCAGCGCGGCGCGCTCGAACTCGGCGATCCCGGCGTCCTGGAACAGGCGCTTGAGCGTCTTCGAGGGACGCAGCGCGTGGGGCTTGAATCGCTCGCCGCCGCCGCGACCACGCAGTTGCAGCGGTTCTGCCCGCAACCACCCGGCGTCGAAGCCTTCGCCATCGGTCGTCTCGAAGCGCAGCACACCGCCCCACGCCGGCACGGCGATCTCGCCTTCGCCGCGCCACTGGATCGTCGCCTCGCCGTGGCGCTCGACCTGCACGCCGCGCAGCAGGAGCAGGCCGCGGTGGCGCCGGACGTCGTGGCCGCCCAGGCGCACCTTCATCCTCGCGTCCGCGCGGCTGCCCAGGGCCTGCCCGAGCAGTTGCGCCAGCCGCGCCCGGGAAGGAACCTCCACGCCCTGCCCGGCCAGCCACGCACGCGCGGCCACCGCGCGCCGGCCCGGCGGCAGCGCGGCCAGGCGATCGAGCCGCAGCATGCCGGCTGGCGCATCGTCGGTGCAGGACGCGAGGTCGGCGGCCGCCAGTTCATGCAGCGCCTCTGCCGATTCGGCCAGCAGTTCGACCGAACGCGCGGCGCCGCGCAGGAAGCCGGGCCGCACTGCCCGCAGCGCCGGCAGCACCCTCGCGCGCAGCGCGCTTCGCAGCAGACGCGGCTCGGCGTTGCTCGGGTCGTCGACGTAGTCCAGTTCGCGGCGCGCGACGTAGTGCTCGATCTCCGCGCGCGGCAGCCCCAGCCATGGCCGCAGCAGCACCGCACCGCCGGCGAAGGCGCGGGCCGCGACGAAACCGGTCAGCCCGTCGATGCCGGCGCCGCGCATCCATTGCATCAGGAAAGTCTCGATGCGGTCGTCGAGGTGGTGGGCCGTGAGCACCGCGGCTGCGCCGTGTTCGGCCGCCGCGTCGGCGAGCGCGGCGTAGCGCGCGCTGCGCGCCGCCTCCTCGATGCCGCGGCCGGCCGGCGCCACCTTGACCCGCTTGATCTGCAGCGGCACCTCGAGGCGGGCACAGACCTGCTCGCAGGACGCCGTCCACAGATCGGCCTCGGGCAGCAGGCCATGGTGGACATGAACGGCGACGAGTTGCGCGAAGCCGCGCGCGCGGCTGCGGCGCAGCCGGCAGGCCGCGTCGAGCAGCGCGGCCGAATCGCGGCCGCCGCTGTAGGCGATGAGCAGCGGCGCGCCCGGAGCCGGACGTTCCGGCAACGCATCGTCCGTCGCGCCGGCGAGGCAGTCGGCGACCGCTTCGCGCAGCGCGTCGAGCAGCCGCTGCTCGACGGGATCAGGCTTCGGGGGTCGTTTCCTTGAACTTGCCATAGCCGAGCAGGCGGGCGTGTCGCGCGGCGAGCAGTTCCTTCGGCTTCATCGCCTGCAGCTGCCGCAGGCTGTCGGCCAGCGCGCGCTTGAGCAATGCGGCCATCTGCTGCGGATCGCGGTGCGCGCCGCCGAGCGGTTCGGCCACGATGCGATCGATCACGCCGAGCGCCTTGAGCCGGTGCGCGGTGAGGCCGAGCGCTTCGGCCGCCTCGGGCGCCTTTTCCGCGCTCTTCCACAGGATCGACGCGCAGCCCTCGGGCGAGATCACCGAGTAGGTCGCGTACTGCAGCATCAGCACGTGATCGGCGACCGCGATGGCGAGCGCGCCGCCGGAGCCGCCCTCGCCGATGATGGTGGCGATGATCGGCACCTTGAGGTGCGACATCTCGGCGAGGTTGCGGCCGATCGCCTCCGACTGGCCGCGCTCCTCGGCATCCACGCCGGGATACGCGCCCGGCGTGTCGACGAAGGTGAACACCGGCAGGCCGAACTTCTCGGCCAGCTTCATCAGCCGCAGCGCCTTGCGGTATCCCTCCGGCTTGCTCATGCCGAAGTTGCGCGCGGTGCGCTCCTTGGTGTCGCGGCCCTTCTGGTGGCCGAACACCATCACCGGCGCGCCGTTGAAGCGGGCCAGCCCGCCGGCGATCGAGGCGTCGTCGGAGAAGGTTCGATCGCCGTGCAGCTCGTGGAAGTCGGTGAAGATTCCGTTGACGTAGTCGAGCGTGTACGGCCGTTGCGGATGGCGGGCCAGCTGCGCGACCTGCCACGGCGACAGCTTGGCGTAGATGTCCTTGAGCAGCGACTGGCTCTTCTTCTCCAGCCGCTCGATCTCTTCGGAGATGTCGACCGCGGAGTCATCCTGCACGAAGCGCAGTTCCTCGATCTTCGCCTCGAGCTCGGCGATCGGCGCCTCGAAATCGAGAAAGGTCGTCTTCGCCATCTTCTGTTCTTGTCAGTACTCCACCGGCACCGGATCGAGGCTGCGCCACAGGTACCAGGTGGCCACGCTGGCCCACGGGTTCCACGCCGCCGCCAGCCGGCGCACCTGCTCCCTGCCCGCGCGGCCCAGCAGGTCGCGCGTCGGCGTTCCGTCGAGGTAGTGCAGGCTCACCGCTTTCAGCAGCCCGAGATCGTCGAGCGGCAGCACATTAGGCCGCAACAGGTTAAAGATCAAGAACATCTCCGCCGTCCAGCGGCCGATTCCGCGGATGTCGGTGAGCCGCTCGATGATCGCCTCGTCGTCCATCGCCACCAACGCCGCGGCATCGATGCGGCCGTCGGCGAAGTGGGCCGCGAGGTCGCGCAGGTACTCGACCTTGCGCTCCGACAGGCCGCAGCCGCGCAGCGTCGTCGCGCGACGGCGCAACAGCGCCGCCGGCGTCATCTGCGGGCAGGCGGCACCGAGCCGCGACCACACCGCGTCGGCCGCCTTGACCGAGATCTGCTGGCCGACGATCGAGCGCGCCAGCGTGGAGAACGGATCACCGCGCGAGACGAGCGCCACGCGGGGATGGCGGCGGATGATCCGCGCCAGCACCGGGTCGGCCGTGGCGAGCGCGCGGCGCGCGCGCGGCCAGTAGTCGGGGCGCGTCAATTGCGACCTACTGCCGCCGCCAGGTCGTGCCGGACGGCGAGTCCTCCAGCACGATGCCCTGCGCCGCGAGCTCGGCGCGGATGCGGTCCGCCTCGGCGAAGTTCCTCGCCTTCTTGGCCGCGGCGCGCTCGGCGATCAGCGCTTCGATCCGCGCCGTGTCATCGCCGTCTCCGCCGCGCAGGAACTCGACCGGCTCGCGCTGCAGCAGCCCGAGCACGCCGCCGAGCCCCTTGAGCTGCCGCGCCAGCCCGGCCGACTTCGTGCGATTGACCTCGTTGGCCAGCGCGAACAGCACGCCGATCGCCTCGGCGGTGTTGAAGTCGTCGTCCATCGCGGCTGCGAAGCGCTGCGCGTTCGGCTTCGTTCCAGTCGACCTCGCCGTCCGCGGGCGGCGTGTCGCGCAGCGCGGTGTACAGGCGCATCAGCCCGACGCGCGCCTCGCCGACCTGCTCCTCGCTGAAGGACACCTGGCTGCGATATTGCGAGCGGACGAGGAAGAAGCGCAGCACTTCGCCGTCGTACTTCGCCAGCGCGTCGCGGATGGTCCAGAAGTTGCCGAGCGATTTCGACATCTTGTCTTCGCCGACGCGCAGCGCGCCGCAGTGCATCCAGATGTCCGCAAACGGCTCGCCGAAGGCGCCCTCGCTCTGCGCAATCTCGTTCTCGTGATGGGGAAAGACGAGGTCGGGGCCGCCGCCATGGATGTCGAAGTGCCGGCCGAGCAGTTCGCTCGCCATCGCCGAGCACTCGATGTGCCAGCCGGGACGCCCCGCGCCCCATTTCGACGGCCACTGCGGTTCGCCCTCCTTCGCCCGCTTCCACAGAACGAAGTCGAGCGGGTCGCGCTTGCCCTCGCCGACGACGACGCGCTCGCCGGCGCGCAGGTCGTCGAGCGACTTGCCCGACAGCCGGCCGTAACGCGGGAAGCTGCGCACCGCGTAGTCGACGTCGCCGTCGCCGGCCTGGTAGGCCAGCCCCGTTTCCTCCAGCCGTTCGATGATGCCGAGCATCTGCGGCACGTAGTCGGTCGCGCGCGGCTCGTGATCCGGCGTGGCGCAGCCGAGCGCCGCGAGGTCGTCCTGCATGTGGCGCGTGAACTCGGCGCTCAGTTCGGCGGGCGTGATGCCGCGCTCGGCGGCGCGCTTGATGATCTTGTCGTCGACGTCGGTGATGTTGCGCACGTAGGTGACGCGGTAGCCGCGCGCCCGCAGCCAGCGCACCACGACGTCGAACGCCACCAGCGTCCGCCCGTTGCCCATGTGGCAGAAGTCGTAGACGGTGACGCCGCACACGTAGATGCGGACATGGCCCGGCTCGAGCGGCGCGAGCGGCACGCGCGAGTGCGTCAGCGTGTTGTAGACGGTGATCGTCATTGCGGGAAGCTCCGGAAGTTCGTTCGACAAGCAGCCGCGGGCGGTTGACGACGCGCGGCCGCGGGGCGCGGCGTGACGGCGAGGGTCAACAGCGGCGAACGAACATGGTGCGGAGCGGGCAGTGCGCGGCGCGTTGATAAGATGCGGCCGAAGTATATCGTCCGCTCTCCGAGCGCCCCGGTCTCGGCCCGCCGAGCGCGCCCCCAAACGGGGTTCAGGGATCTCGAGGCGGCCCGTCATCGCCCGGCAGCCGAAACATTCCGTGAAGCTCCTCATCGCCGCCATCGCCTGCGCCGTGCTTGCCGCTGCGGCGCCGGCGGCCGGCCAGTCCGCGGCGGCGCCGAGCGCGGCCGCCGAGGTCGGCGCGCTGATGAAGGCCGGCAAGAACGACGAGGCACTGGCGCGCGCCGATGCCCGGCTGAAGGACAACCCGCGCGATGCGCAGGTGCGCTTCATGCGCGGCGTGATCCTCACCGAACAGGGCAAGACGATCGAGGCGACGACGGTGTTCGAGACGCTGATCCAGGAGTACCCGGAACTGCCCGAGCCGTACAACAACCTGGCGGTGCTCCATGCGGCGCAGGGACGCTACGCAACGGCGCAGCGCCTGCTGCAGCAGGCGCTGCTCGCCCAGCCGCAGTACGTCACCGCTTACGAGAACCTCGGCGACCTGTACCTGTCGATGGCCGAACAGGCGTACGGCAAGGCGCTCGAGCTCGACGCCAACAACCGCGCGGCCAAGACCAGGCTCGAGGCCACGCGCGAACTGAATACGCGCATCCGCGCGGTGCGCTGAACTCTCCCTGCAACCTTCTTTCGAGGAACTCATGACCCAACTGCTTTGCCGGATGATCCGCCCGCTCGCCGCCGCAGGATTCGTCGCGCTCGTTTCCGCCGAGCGCGGCGGCGCAGGACAAGGCCGCCGCGCCGCGCGTGCTGCTGGCCACCAGCGCCGGCGACATCACGCTGCAGCTCGACGCCGAGAAGGCGCCGAAGAGCGTCGCCAACTTCCTCGAATACGTGAAAAGCGGCCACTACGACGGCACGATCTTCCACCGCGTGATCGGCGCCTTCATGATCCAGGGCGGGGGGTTCACGCCGGACATGGTGCAGAAGCCGACGCGGCCGCCGATCCCGCTCGAGTCGCGCAACGGCCTGAAGAACGAGCGCGGCACGGTCGCGATGGCGCGCACCAACGTTCCCGATTCGGCGACGGCGCAGTTCTTCATCAACGTCGTCGACAACGCATTCCTCGACCACCCGAACGCGCCGACGGCAACGGCTACGCGGTCTTCGGCAAGGTCGTCGCCGGCATGGACGTGGTCGACAGGATCCGCGCCGTGGAGACCGGCAACGTCGGCGGCCACCCGAACGTGCCGGTGAAGCCGGTGCTGATCCGCTCGGCCACCCTCATCAAGTAACCCTTCATCAGGAGCAGCCATGGACGTTCGACTGCACACCAGCTTCGGCCCGATCACGATCGGCCTCGACGCCGACAAGGCGCCGAAGACGGTCGCCAACTTTCTCGAGTACGTGAAGAACGGCCACTACGACGGCACGATCTTCCACCGCGTGATCAACGGCTTCATGATCCAGGGCGGCGGCTTCGCGCCGGGCATGAAGCAGAAGCCCACCGGCACGCCGGTCGAGAACGAGGCCGGCAACGGGCTGCGCAACGACAAGTACACGCTGGCCATGGCACGCACCTCCGATCCGCACTCGGCCACCGCGCAGTTCTTCATCAACGTCGCCGACAACGCCTTCCTCAACCATTCCGCGCCGACGGCGCAGGGCTGGGGCTACTGCGTCTTCGGCCGGGTGACCGAGGGCCAGGACGTGGTCGACAAGATCAAGGCCGTGTCCACCGGGCGCAGCGGCATGCACTCGGACGTGCCGCAGCAGGACGTGGTGATCGAGCGCGCCGAGGTGATCGGCGAGTAGCGGCGGCTGCCGCGAGATGAGCGGGGCCGCGCCGCCCGACCCGCCGCCGGTGCTGCTGCCCGGGCTGGCGCGTGTCGAACTGCACGATCCGCTCTTCATCTCCGACCTGCACCTGAATGCCGGCGCGCCGGAAACGCTGAAGCGCTTTCTCCGCTTCTGCGACGAAGACGCGGCCGATCATGCCGAGCTGGTGATCCTCGGCGATCTCTTCGAGTACTGGATCGGCGACGACGCGCTCGACGACGAGAGCGACGCCGTCTCGCGCAGCGTCGCCTCGGCGCTGCGCGCACTCGTCGCGCGCGGCGTGCGCGTGTACGTCATGCACGGCAACCGCGACCTGCTGCTCGGCGCCGGCTTCCTGCGCGCCACCGGTGCACAGCTGCTTGCCGATCCGGCCGTCGCCGACATCGGCGGCCGCGAACTGCTGCTGGCGCACGGCGATGCGTGGTGCACCCAGGACGTCGAGTACATGCGCTTCCGCGCCTCGGTACGGCAGGAAGCCACGCAGCGGCAGTTCCTCGCCGGCCCGCGCGCCGCGCGGCTGGCCTTCATGGGCGCGGCGCGGCTGCAGAGCGAAGCCGGCAAGCGCGCCAAGGCGATGGAGATCATGGACGTCACGCCGTCGGTCGTCGATGTAGCGCTGCGCGCGAGCGGCCTGCGGCTGCTGATCCATGGCCATACGCATCGTCCGGCGGTGCACCGCTTCGCGCTCGACGGCGCGCCGGCGGAGCGCTGGGTGCTGCCCGACTGGGACTTCGACGCACAACCAGCGCGCGGCGGCGCGATTGCGGTGAAGGCCGGCCAGCTGACCCGCGTGACGCTGGACTCCTGAGCGAACGGAACGGCGGCGCCGGTTGCCGCTGCGTCGGCGCGGGGCCGCCGAGGCCGCCCTACTCGTCGACCAACCGGTTCAGTTCGATCGGGTCGACGGTCGGCCGTTCGATCTCGGCATCGTCGAGCGAGATTCCGTGCCGCTTCAGCGCGGCGATCAGCCGCTCGATCTCGCGCTGCTGCTGGTCGGCGTGGTCGATCAGCCCGTGCAGTGCCTTGGCCAGCGGATCGTCGCCGTCCTGCGAGATGCCGTAGGCCGAGAAGCCCATGCGGTTGGCCGCGCGTCTCGCGCGCCGCTTCCGCTTCCTTGTGCAGGATTCGCGCCGGGTTGCCGACCGCCGTGGCGCCCGGCGGCACCTCCTTGATGACGACCGCGTTGGAGCCGATGCGCGCGTCGTCGCCCACCGTGAAGCCGCCGAGCACCTGGGCGCCGGCGCCGACGATCACGCCGCGGCCCAGGGTCGGGTGTCGCTTGGCACCCTTGGTGAGCGACGTGCCGCCGAGCGTGACGCCCTGATAGATCGTGCAGCCGTCGCCGATCTCGGCGGTTTCGCCGATGACGATGCCCATGCCGTGGTCGATGAACACGCAGCGGCCGATCGTGGCGCCCGGATGGATCTCGATGCCGGTCAGCCAGCGCGCCAGGTGCGAGATGAATCGTGCCAGCCAGCGCAGGCCGGCGCGCCAGCACGCGTGGGCCAGCCGGTGCATCCACAGCGCATGCACGCCCGGGTAGCACGTCAGCACCTCGAGCCGCGAGCGCGCCGCCGGATCGCGCTCCAGCACACAGCGGATGTCTTCGCGCAGGCGGTCGAACATGGTCGTGGCGGTTCGCAGCAGAGGGCGCGATTCTATCGGTCGCCCTTGCGGCCGGCGCGTTCGGCGCGCCGCTCGACGATCGCGGCGGCGATGCCGCGCAGGATGTCCACCTCCGCATCGCTCGGCTGCGCGCGCGCCAGCAGGCGCCGCAACCGCGACATCAGCCGCATCGGCTGCGCCGGATCCAGATAGCCGAGCGCGACCAGCGCCTGCTCGAGGTGCGCGAACATGCCCTCGATGTGATCGTGGCTCGCCGGCGCCTCCGCGGCAAACGGGGTGAGCCGCGGATCGATCGCACCGCCGGCGAGCGCGAGCCGGCACTCGTAGGCGGCGACCTGCACCGCCTGCGCCAGGTTCAGCGAAGCGGCCTGCGCGTCGGCGGCGATCGCGCAGCAGGCGCTGCACCGCTCGATGTCCTCGTTGGCGAGCCCGTTGCGTTCGGCGCCGAAGACGAATGCGACGTCGCCCGGCTCGCCGTCGAGATGCGCATGCGCGCGCGCGGCCGCACTGCGCAGGTCGAGCAGCGGCGGGCCGAACTCGCGCGCGTAGCCGGTCATCGCGAAGGACAGGCGCACGCCGTCGAGGGCCTGCGTCAGCGATTCGTGCACGCTCGCCGACTGGAGCACGTCGGCGGCGTGGGTGGCGAAGGCGAGCGCCTCGTCATGGCTGCGGAACCCCGGCTCGCGCGGCGCCACCACGGCCAGCCGGCGGAAGCCCATCGTGCGGATCGCGCGCGCCGCCGCGCCGATGTTGCCCGGATGGCTCGGCGCCACCAGCACGAAGCGGATGCGGTCGGCGGCGGCGGTCTCCATGAAGTCGTCTTTCCCGGCGGCCGGCACGATCGGCTCGCCCCAGTAGAATGCGCGGCCAGTCTAGCGGCGCGTCGCCGACGCGCCCTGCTCCTTCGACAATCCGTCTCCCGATGCACCCGATGCTGAACACGGCCGTGAAAGCGGCCCGCAAGGCGGCGGCGATCATCAATCGCGCCAGCCTCGACCTCGACCTGATCCGTGTGTCGACCAAGGGAAGGCGCGACTTCGTGACCGAGGTCGACCGCGCCGCGGAGGCGACGATCATCGAGACGCTGTCGACCGCTTATCCGCAGCACGCCTTCCTCGCCGAGGAAAGCGGCGCCAGCCAGGGCGGGCGCGAAGCGGAGTACACGTGGATCATCGATCCGCTCGACGGCACGACCAACTTCATCCACGGCTTTCCGCAGTACGCGGTGTCGATCGGGCTGCGCCACCGCGGCCAGCTGACGCAGGCCGTCGTCTACGACCCGACGCGCAACGAGCTGTTCACGGCCAGCCGCGGCCGCGGCGCGTTCCTCAACGAGCGCCGCATCCGCGTCTCGCGCCGCGCACACGCTGCGCGAATCGCTGATCGGCACCGGCTTTCCCTTCCGCCAGCTCGAGCACCTCGACGAATACGTGCGCATGTTCAAGCGCATCACCGAGGAAACGGCCGGCATCCGCCGCCCCGGCGCGGCCGCCCTCGACCTCGCGTACGTCGCGGCCGGGCGGCTCGACGGCTTCTGGGAGTTCGGCCTGTCGCCGTGGGACATGGCGGCCGGCACGCTGATCATCGTCGAGGCCGGCGGCATGGTTTCCGACTTCGACGGCGAGGAGAACTACCTCTTCACCGGCAACGTGGTCTGCGGCGCGCCAAAGATCCACGAGCAGCTGCTGGCGCTCGTGCAGGACGTGCACCGGCGCGGCGAGCGGGCCGGCGCCTGAGGGATTTCACTGGCCATCGCTGCGCGCGAAATGTGCGCGCACGGTCGCGTCCCGGCCACGGCGCGGAGTATGATTAATTCATACCCAGCGAGGCCAGCCATGAGCAATGCCGTCAAGAAGACGATCTCCCTCCCCGCCGATCTCGCCCGCCAAGCCGAGGCGCTCGCCCTGGCGGAGGGGAAGACCCTGAGCGGCGTCATCCAGGATGCCCTTCGCCAGGCCGCTATCGAGCGCCGCCTGCAGGAACTGCGCGGCATGCAGGCCTTCTGGAGCCGCAAGGCCCGCGACAAAGGAATACTGACCGAGAAGGACCTTGCGCGTTACCTACGCGACTGACGTCCACCGGACCGCACCACGGTTCCGACGGCGCCACATATGCGTGTCGTATTCGATACCAACGTCCTCGTTGGCGCCCTGGTCTTCCCGGGTGGACAGGGCGAGGCCGCCCTGCGGCGAATCGTCGATGGGACCGACGAGCTGCTGCTGTCCAAGGCGATCATCGACGAACTGCTCGATGTGCTCGCCCGCAAGTTTGCGCGCGACGCAGAGGAACTCGCCCACGTCGCGGTCTTCGTGTCCGATCTCGCGACCCTGGTCGTGCCGGGACGGCGCCTGAAAGTCGTGCGGGACGATCCCGACAACCGGATCCTCGAGTGCGCGGCCGCCGGCCGCGCGCATGCCGTGGTCACGGGGGACAAGACTCTCCTTGCGCTGAAGACCTTCGAAGGGATCCCGGTGGTGAGTCTCGCCTCGTACCTGGAAGGCAGATGAAGCACGCACTCGGATCCGTTGTCGGAGCGGAGCAGGTGACGGGCACCGCGCACACGCCGATGATGCAGCAGTACCTGCGCATCAAGGCGCAGCATCCGGACGTGCTGCTGTTCTACCGGATGGGCGACTTCTACGAGCTGTTCTACGACGACGCGCGCCGTGCCGCGAAGCTGATCAACATCACGCTGACCCAGCGCGGCGCCTCGGCCGGGGCGCCGATTCCGATGGCCGGCGTGCCGGTGGTGTCGGTGGAGCAGTACCTGGCGCGGCTCGTGAAACTCGGCGAGTCGGTCGCGATCTGCGAGCAGATCGGCGACCCGGCGACGAGCAAGGGGCCGGTCGAGCGCAAGGTCGTGCGCGTGGTGACGCCGGGAACGCTGACCGAGCTGTCGCTGCTCGATGCCAAGCGCGACGCGGCGCTCGCCGCGCTGGCCTGCGACGGCAAGGATGCCGTGGCGATCGCCTGGCTCGTGCTGGCCAGCGGCGACCTGCGCGTCACGCGTACGACGCGCGGTGAACTCGAGTCCGAGCTGGCGCGCATCGCGCCGAGTGAAGTGCTCGTCGCCGACGACGACCGCGCGCCGGCGCCGGAAACCGCAGCGAAGCTGCAGCGCCTGCCGCCGTGGCATTTCGACGCCGGGCGCGGCGCCAGGCTGCTGCGCGAACTGCTCGGCGTCGCCACGCTGGCGGCGTTCGACGTCGAAGACGACCCGCTGCTGCTGGCCGCCGCGGGCGCGCTGCTCACCTACGCGCAGGACACGCAGCAGGCGCCGCTGTCGCACGTGACGCGCATCACGCTCGAGCGCGAGAGCGAATTCGTCGCCCTCGACGCGGTGAGCCGGCGCAACCTGGAGCTGACCGAGTCGCTGCGCGGAGACGGCGGACCGACGCTGTTCCGCCTGCTCGACCTGAACGCCACCGGCATGGGCAGCCGCCGGCTGCGCCACTGGCTGCACCATCCGCGGCGAGACGCGGCGACTGCCCGCAGCCGGCAGGCCTTCATCGGCGCGCTGCTCGATCGCGATCTCGCGGAACGGGCGCAGGCGCCGTTGCGGCACGTGCCCGACCTCGACCGCATCGCCGCGCGCATCGCGCTGGGCAGCGCGCGCCCTCGCGAACTCGCGGCGCTTCGCGACGCCGGACCGCGGCTGGCCGAGGTGAGCGGGCTGCTGCAGCCGATCGACATGCCCGACGCAGCGGCGTGGCGCGAGCGATGCCTGCTTCCGGAGGCGATCGGCGAGGAACTCGGCCGCGCGCTGCTGCCGGAGCCGGCGGCGCAGCTGCGCGACGGCGACGTGATCGCGCCGGCCTTCGACGCGGAACTCGACGAACTGCGCGCGCTGCGCGATAACGTCGGCCAGTTCCTGCTCGACCTGGAAGCGCGCGAAAGGGCGCGCACCGGCATCGCCAATCTGCGCGTCGAGTACAACCGGGTCCACGGCTTCTATATCGAGGTCACGCACGGCCAGGCCGCCAAGGTGCCCGACGACTACCGCCGGCGGCAGACGCTGAAGAACGCCGAGCGCTACATCACGCCCGAGCTGAAGGCGTTCGAGGACAAGGCGCTGTCGGCGCAGGAACGGGCGCGGGCGCGCGAGCGCGCGCTGTACGAGGCGCTGATCGCGCGGCTGCAGCCCGGGATCGCCGGGCTGCTCGCCACCGCGGACGCGGTCGCTACAGTTGATGCACTCGCCGCGCTGGCGCGCCATGCGCAGCGCGCGCGCTGGGTGGCGCCCGAGTTCGGCGACGCGCCGGGCATCGAGATCCGTGGCGCGCGCCATCCGGTGGTGGAAGACCAGATCGAGCAGTTCGTCGCCAACGACTGCACGCTCGGACCCGGCCGCCGCCTGCTGGTGATCACCGGCCCGAACATGGGCGGCAAGTCGACCTACATGCGCTCGATCGCGCTGATCGTGCTGCTCGCCTACGCCGGCAGCTTCGTTCCGGCGGACAGCGCGCGGCTCGGGCCGGTCGACCGGATCCTCACGCGGATCGGCGCCGCCGACGATCTCGCCCGCGGCGCCTCGACCTTCATGGTCGAGATGACCGAGGCGGCGGCGATCCTGAACCGCGCCACCGATTCGAGCCTGGTGCTGATGGACGAGATCGGCCGCGGCACGTCGACCTTCGACGGGATGGCGCTCGCCGCAGCGATCGCCCGCGCGCTCGCGGAGCACAACCGCTGCTTCACGCTGTTCGCGACCCACTACTTCGAACTGACCCAGCTGGCGCAGTGGCTGCCCGAGGTCGCCAACGTGCATGTCGCGGCAGCTCAGGCGCGCGGCAAGGTCGTGTTCCTGCACGAGGTGCGCGAGGGGCCGGCCAGCCAGAGCTACGGGCTCGCGGTGGCGCAGCTCGCCGGCGTGCCGCCGGAAGTGGTGCACCGTGCGCGATCGCTGCTCGCGCAACTCGAGCAGCGGGCCGCAGGGGTGCAGCCGCAGCTCGACCTGTTCGCGAGCGGCGACGGCGCGCTCGCCGCGGCCGAAGACACGCCGCCCACCGATGCGTCCGCCGACGAACTGCGCGAGCGACTCGCGGCGACCGACATCGACTCGCTGTCGCCGCGGGAAGCGCTGGCGCTGCTGTACGAACTGAAGGCGCTCGGCGCGCGCTGACGGCTGCGGTCAGTGCTCGGTGTCGCCGCGCGGCGAATGAAGGTCCTGCGGCTCGACCATGCGCAGGAAAGCGGGCAGCTGCGGGCGCTGGGCATCGGCCAGTTCGTCTTCGCTGGCCCGCTCGACGCTGCGCACGTGCAGGTCGAAGCGCAGCGCCCAGCCGGCCAGCGGGTGGTTGCCGTCGAGCACCGCCACGCCCTCGGCGACGTCGGTCACCGTGTAGATGCGCCCGTCGGCCTGCCCCGGCAGCCCCTCGTAGCGCATGCCGACCTCGACCTTGGGACCCAGCCTGCGGCACTCGACCAGGTGCACGAGCGTCGCGTCGGCGTCGCCGAAGGCTTCCTCCGGCTCCAGCGTCACCGTCGCGCGATGACCGGCGCCGTGCCCCGCCAGCGCCGCCTCGATGCGCGGGAAGATGTCGCCCGCACCGTGCAGGTACACCAGCGACGACTCGGTTTTCTCCAGCAGGCTGCCCTGCGCGTCGAACATCGACACGTCGAGGCTGACCAGGCAACCGTCTTCGATCTTCACGATGGGGCCGTCATTCGGAGATATGCTCGCCGCCGATTATGGCCCCGACGGCACTGACTCTTCTCGGCCCGCGCACGGTCGCCTCGTTCATGCGCGAGGTCTGGCAGCGGCGTCCGCTGCTGATCCGGCAGGCGCTGCCCGGATTCCGCTCTCCGGTGACCCGCGAACAGCTGTTCGCGCTCGCCGCGCGTGACGACGTCGAGTCGCGCTGCGTGACCGCCTTCCGCGGGCGCTGGCAGCTCGCTCACGGTCCGTTCGAGGCCGGCGCGCTGCCCCCGGTCACGCGCAGCCGCTGGACGTTGCTGGTTCAGGGGCTCGACCTGCATCTTCCGGCAGCGCATGCGCTGCGGCAGCGCTTCCGCTTCATTTCCGACGCGCGGCTCGACGACCTGATGGCGAGCTACGCCACCGACGGCGGCGGCGTCGGCCCGCACGTCGACTCCTACGACGTGTTCCTCATTCAGGCGCGCGGCCGGCGCCGCTGGCGCATCAGCCGGCAGCGCGACCTGGCGCTCGTGGACGGCCTGCCGTTGAAGATCCTCGCCGACTTCCGCCCGAGCGCCGAGTGGGTTCTCGAGCCCGGCGACCTGCTCTATCTCCCGCCGGGCGTCGCGCACGACGGCGTGGCGCTCGGCGAGTGCATCACGCTGTCGGTCGGTTTCCGTGCGCCGGCGTGGCAGGAACTCGTCGAACCGTGGTTCCTGCAGCAGGCCGGCCGCACAACGATGCACGGGCGTTACGCGGATCCGGGCGTGCCGCCGACACGAAAGCCCGGCGCGCTTCCCGGGGCGATGATCGAGCAGGTGTGGCAGCGACTGTCGCGCCTGCGGCCGCGGCGCAGCGATGCCGTCGAGATGCTGCTTGCGCAGTTGACCGAGCCGAAGCCGCAGGTGATCTTCGATCGGCCGCGACGTCCGCCGGCTGCGGACGCGTTCGCGCGCGCGGCGGCGGCCGGCCGCCTCACGCTCCGCGCCGATGCCCGCAGCCGCTGCCTGTACGCCGGGCGCCGCTTCGCAATCAACGGCGAAGTCTGCGCGCCGGCCGAGTTCGATCCCCGCCTGGCACGGCTTGCCGACACGCGCCAACTGGACGCAGACTCGCTGCGCGGCGCTCCCGCGGCGCTGCTGGCCCTGCTGCATCAGTGGCTGGTCGCGGGCTGGCTGCACCGCGAATCTTCTGTGAGTAACGACCGATGAACGAGCCCGTTGCCGACCCGCCGCAACAAAGTGCGATCGGATCGCGCGCCGAACTGGAGGCCGCGCTGCTGCAACTGATCGGCCGCGTGCGGCTGCAACTGCGCATTGCGTCGGCGGACCTGTCGGTGCTTGCCCTCGGCGACATGCGGCCGGTCGATGCGCTGCGCTCGGTGCTCGTGTCGCATCCGACCAGCCGCATCCATCTGCTGGTCGACGACATGGCGTGGCTCGATGCGCGGGCGCCGCGGCTGCGCAGCCTGCAGCGGAGCTTTTCCCATTCGCTGCTGATCCGCCGCAGCGATCGGCAGGACCGCGTCGGGCACGACGTCGTCGCGATCGCCGACGATCGCGACGCGCTGCGACTGCAGCCCACGGTCGGCATCCGTGGCGAACTGTGGTGCGACAGCGGCACCGTCGCGCGACCGCTGATCAGCGAGTTCGACCGGCGCTGGGAGCGCGCCACCCACAATCAACCGTCCCAGCCGCTCGGGCTCTAGGCCGACCGCTCCATCGCGGGCGGTCGTTTTCGGCCGCAATGACGCGCCGCAGCATGTACAATCACGTACGCGTTTCCGGTAGATGAACGGCAAGATGGTGTTCACCCTCCTTCGCCGGGCCGAAGGCGCTTCACGACCAACCGAAACAGGAACCTGCCCAAAATGACCACCCGCTCGCTTGTTGCCGCCTCCCTGATGGTTCTCACCCTCGCCGCCTGCGGCAAGCAGGAAGCACCTCCTGCCGCCCCCGCTGCGGCACCCGCTCCGGCCGCCGCCCCCGCGCCGGCTCCGGCCCCCGCAGCCGCTCCGGCGCCGACCGCCGAACCGGCCAAAGAAGCGCCCGCAGCCGCGCCAGCCCCCGCCGCAGAGCCGGCCAAGGAAGGCGAGAAGAAGCAGTAAGAGAGAGCGGAACACCGCGCCACAGCGCGGTCTGTGGTTCGAAGGGGCCGGCCTAGTGCCGGCCCCTTCGTTTATCAGATGGACTTGTCTCAGCAGCGCTGCCAGGGCAAGCCGCTGTCCTGGTCGGCGACCGGAATTTCTTCTTCGTCACAGCCGACAACGGCCGCGAGCGCGGCCTGCGCGAGTCGAGGTTCGTTGTTGCGCCGGCTCAGGTGCGCCGCTGCAACCCGTTGCAGGCAGCGGCGATCGAGCCGTTGCAGCAGTTCGGCCGCCTGCGCATTGGACAGGTGTCCGAGCGCGCCGAGGATGCGTGCCTTCAGGAACGGCGGATACGAGGAAGCGCGAAGCATCTCGACGTCGTGGTTGCATTCGAGCAGCAGCGCGTGCATGCCCGCCAGCGCCTGGAAGACATCGTCACCCGGCGACCCGACGTCGGTCAGCACGCCAAGCCGGCGGTCGCCGTCGCTGAAGACGTACTGCAGCGGCTCGGCCGCGTCGTGCCCCACCGCGAACGGCACCAGCCGCAGCGCGCCGATGGCGACGATCTCGCCGGCCACGACCTCGGTGAAGCGCGCCTCGAGCGAGGCCGCGCGCGCCGTTCCCGCGGAGCAGAACACCGGCACCGGCGCCCGCCGCAACAGCGCATGCACGCCGCCGACGTGATCGCTGTGCTCGTGCGTCAGCACGATCGCATCGAGGTCGTCGACAGTCAGCCCTGCGCGCGCCAGCCGAAGCTGCAGCTGGCGGCCGCTGAAACCGTTGTCGAGCAGCACCCGCGTGACGTGCAGCCCGTCGCCGGCCTCGATGACCGTCGCGTTGCCTTCGCTGCCCGAGCCGAGGCAGCAGAAACGCAGCACCGCCGCCCCGACCCGCCTAGCGCAGTTGCTGGGTGATCTGCGCCAGGATCTTGCCGGACGTCGGGCTGGCGTCGGGCTTGCCGTCGCGATCCTGCACGGTGACCACGGTGCGCTCGCCGGCGGCGGCGACCTGGACCTGGAACTGCTGCGCGTCGACCTTGAAATCGAGGCCGAAAAGCTTCGAGAAGAAGCCCTGCTTCTCGCGCTGCTTCTGCTCGACCTCGGGATCGAGGTAGCGCACGAAATACGTTCCCTTGGCGCGGTCGCGATCCTCGACCGTGAAGCCGCCACGATCCAGGGCCAGCCCGACACGGCGCCAGGCGCGATCGAACGGCTCGTCGATGCTGACCCGGGCCGGATTCGACGCGTCGGCCGGCAGCAGGCGCGCAATTTCCGGCGGCGGTGCCGCGGTGGCCGTGCTCGGCGCAGCTGACGCCGTCGTCACTGCCTGCGGCTGTGCCGCGGGCGCGAAGCGAAGCGCAAGGCGCTGCAGCAACTCGGCCTCGAGTTCCGGATCCGATGGCCGCGGCTGCCACATCGTGCGGTCCTGCGCCGACGACGTGTACACCTCGATCATGCCCCGGTGGCTGACGAAGATTTCCGACGTGTTCGCCGCGGTGCGCTCGACCCGAAAGCGGAACTTGTCCTGCTCGCCGGTCGAGAACACCTGGTCGAGCACGCGTCCGAGCGCGCTGCGGACGATGTCCTGCGGCAGCTTGGCCCGATTCTCTGCCCACACCGTCTCGATGACGCCAATCTTGGGATCCTCGCGCTCGACCGCCAGTCCGATCGACGGCAGGAACTCGCGCACGACGGCAAAGGCCCGCTCGGGCGGCACGTCGACCACCAGCCAGCGTTGCGAGCCGGCCCTCTCGATGCGCGCGGTCGGCACGGTCGGCGCAACCGTGGCCAGTGCACCGGGGCTCTGCTGCGGGCGGCTGGCAGCCGCAGCCGCCATCGTTGCACTGGCGGTGACGGAGCCGGCACGCTCGGGTACCGCGAAGCGATCGTCGCGCGGAAGCTGTGAAAGATCCGGCGGCACTTCGAGCGTGCGCGGCGGCGCCGCGCTCGAGTACTCGATCTTGTCGGTGCCCAGCCCGACCGAACTGCAGCCGGCCACGAGCACGGCGGTCACCAGTGCCGCCAGAGCGCCCGGACAACCGGCGCGTGACTTCATCAATCTCTCCTTGGCCACGGCGACGCGCTCTACAGCAGACCGAGTTCGCTCAGCGCGGCCTCGACGACGGGCCGGTTCGCTTCCGCCAGCGGCACCATCGGCAGGCGAATGCCGCTGCCGATGCGGCCCATCTTGGCCAGCGCCCACTTGACCGGAACGGGATTCGGCTCGACAAAGAGCTTCAGGTGCAGCGGCAGCAGTCGGTTGTTCAGCGCTCGCGCGCCGGACAGGTCACCCGCCAGCGCCGCCTTGCACAGTTCGCTCATCAGGCGCGGCGCGACGTTGGCGGTCACGGAGATCACGCCGTGGCCACCGAGCAGCATCAGCGCGAGCGCCGTGTCGTCGTTGCCGCTGTACACGGCGAACGACTTCGGCGCGCGCTTGAGCAGGTCCGAAACGCGGGCCAGGTCGCCGGTCGCATCCTTGATGCCGACGATCCCCGGCACCTTCGTCAGCCGCAGCGTGGTTTCCGTGGCGAGATCCGCAACGGTCCGGCCCGGCACGTTGTACAGGATGACCGGCAGGTCGACCGTCTCGGCGACCTTGCGGAAGTGCTGGTACAGCCCCTCCTGCGTCGGCTTGTTGTAGTAGGGCACGACCTGCAGCGTCGCATCGGCACCCACGCCCTTCGCGTAGGCGGTCAGTTCGATCGCTTCCGCCGTCGAGTTGCCGCCCGTGCCGGCAATCACAGGCACCCGTCCGCGCACGGCTTCGACCGCCACGCGGATCAGCTCGCAGTGCTCGTCGTGGTCCACGGTCGGCGACTCGCCGGTCGTGCCGACCGCGACGATGCCGTTGGTGCCTTCGGCGATGTGCCACTCGATCAGGCGCCGGAACGCGTCGTAGTCGAGCGAGCCATCCTCGCGCATCGGCGAGACGATCGCCACCAATGAGCCTTTGATCATGCTGCAAGCCTCGCACGGATTGAGCGGCGGATTCTACCGGCGGCGGCGCGCGCTGCCGCCGCCGGCTCAGCGGTGCGCATCGAGCCGCAGATGCGCATCTCCAGCGGCGCGGACCGCGCACAGGCGCGAAACGCGCGCCGGCCGCGGCAGGCTGACCACGCCTTCCTCGAAGGCAAGCACCGCGAGCGCGGCGCCGAAGACGTCGAGCAGTTCGCGCGGCCGCAGCAGGAAATCCGGGTTGGCCGGTCTTCCGAAACGCTCGTGGCCGCTCATGAAAGTCTCGTAGATCAGCATCCCGCCCGGCGCCAGCGAATCGGTGAGCAGCGGAAACAGCGGCCGGTGCAGGTAGTTGGTCACCACGACGGCGTCGAAGTGCCGGCCGGCATACGGCCAGGGTCCGCCTTCGAGGTCGGCACGGAGAAAGCGCACGCCCCGCACCTCGGCCAGTGACGCACCGGCCTCGGCATCGACGTCGACCGCGTCGACCGCGCAGCCCTGTGCCGCGAAAAGGCGCGCATGCCGGCCACGCCCGCAGGCGACGTCGAGGACGCGTGCGCCGGGCGGCACGCTCGCCGCGAAGCGCAGCACCCACGGCGAGGCCTCGTCCGCACCCTGCCGGCCGCGGGCGGGCGGCGCTTCCGAGTCGCGCGGTGGTTCGTCGGCGTTCGCCGGCGGCGCAGGCTTGGCGCGTCGGCGCAGCCACATCAGCTGTAGGCGAGCCCCATCGCCTCGCGCACGTCGCGCATCGTCTCCTGCGCCGTCTCGCGCGCGCGGTCACAGCCGTCGGCGACGATCGAACGCAGCAGCGAAGGATCGTCGAGATAAGGCTGCGCACGGGCGCGCCATTCCTCCTGCTCGCGCAGCATGGCGTCGATCAGCGGCTGCTTGCACTCCAGGCAGCCGATGCCGGCGCTGCGGCAGCCTTTGGCGGCCCACTGCCGGACCTCGGTCGTCGTGTAGATCTCGTGCAGCGACCACACCGGGCAACGATCGGGTTCACCGGGATCCGTCAGCCGCACGCGCGCCGGATCGGTCATCATCCGGCGCACCTTGTCGGTGAGCGCCTTCGGCTCCTCTCGCATCAGCAGCGCGTTGCCGTAGCTCTTCGACATCTTCTGCCCGTCGAGGCCCGGCAGCTTCGGCGTTGCGGTGAGCCTCGCCTCGGGCTCGGCCAGGATCACGCGGCGCGAGCCTTCCAGGTAGCCGAACAGCCGCTCGCGGTCTCCCATCGACAGGCTGGCCGAGGCGGCCAGCAGCGCCCGACCCTGTTCGAGCGCGTCTTCCTCGCCCTTCTCCTGGTAGCGGTTGCGCAACTCGACATACAGCCTGCCGCGCTTGCTGCCGAGCTTCTTGACCGCCGCCTTCGCCTTTTCCTCGAAGCCCGGCTCCTTGCCGAACAGGTGGTTGAAGCGGCGCGCGATCTCTCGCGTCATCTCGATGTGCGGCACCTGGTCCTCGCCGACCGGCACCATGTTGGCGCGGTAGATCAGGATGTCGGCCGCCTGCATCAGCGGATAGCCGAGAAAACCGTAGGTCGACAGGTCGCGGTCCTTGATCCGCTCGATCTGGTCCTTGTACGTGGGCACGCGCTCGAGCCAGCCGAGCGGCGTGGCCATCGCCAGCAGCAGGAAAAGCTCGGCGTGCTCGGGCACGCGCGACTGGATGAACACGGTGGCCTTGTTCGGATCGATGCCGGCGGCGAACCAGTCGACCAGCATGTCCCACACGCTCGCCTCGATGTCCTCGGGCGTCTCGTAGTGGGTGGTCAGCGCATGCCAGTCGGCGACGAAGAAGAAGCACGGGTGCTCGTCCTGCAGCCTGACCCAGTTCTTCAGCGCGCCGTGATAGTGACCGATGTGCAAGGCGCCGGTCGGACGCATGCCTGACAGGACACGGTCACCGTACATGGTCAGACGAACATCCTGAGAATCGAATTGCCGAGACTGAGAAACGGCCGCACGAAGAACCCGAGCGTGTTGGTGACCAGCAGCACCATCAGAATGATGAAGCCATAGGGCTCGATACGGGCGAACTGCCAGGACAATCGGCGAGGAAGAACACCCACCAATATCCGTCCGCCGTCCAGCGGCGGCAACGGCAGGAGGTTGAGCGCCATCAGCATCAGGTTCACCTTGATGCCGGCGTCGGCCACCAGGAAGAAGTACGCCTCCCGCATCCCGATCAGGGCAATCATCTTGGCAAACAGCAGCCAGAGGATGGCCATCAGCAGGTTCGCGCCGGGACCCGCGGCAGCAACCCAGATCATGTCCTGCTTCGGATTGCGCAGCTGCCTGAAATCGACCGGCACCGGTTTGGCCCAGCCGAACATGAATCCGGACAGCATCACCATCACCAACGGCACCAGGATGGTGCCGATCGGATCGATGTGCTTGACCGGATTCAGCGTGATCCGCCCCGCAACGTACGCCGTGCTGTCGCCGAACATGCGCGCGACATAGCCGTGCGCCGCCTCGTGCACCGTGATCGCGAACAGGATGGGGATTGCGTAGACCGCGATGGTCTGGATGATGCTTTCCATCGGCGCGCAGTCTATCAGCGGCTTGCCGGCTGCCCGGCCAGGGTCAGCCCGACAGTCCGAGCGCTTCGACGGGGCCGCGGCCGCGCCGGATCAGCACGGCTTCGCGACCGCTCAGATCGACCACCGTCGTCGGCTCGATGCCCGCGTCACCCGAGTCGACCACCAGGTCGACGTCGTGCTCGAGCCGCTCGCGGATCTCGCCGGCGTCGGTGCGCGGGATCTCGTCGCCGGGCAGCAGCAGCGTGGTCGAGATCAGCGGCTGGCCGAGCACCTCGAGCAGCCCCTGCGCCACCGGATGCTCGGGAATCCGGATGCCGATCGTCTTGCGCGACGGATGCGAAAGGCGCCGCGGCACTTCGCGCGTCGCCTCGAGGATGAAGGTATACGGCCCGGGCGTGACGTTGCGGATCATCCGGTACTGCAGGTTGTCGATCTTGGCGTAGTTGGCGATCTCCGACAGGTCGCGGCACAGCAGCGTGAGGTGGTGCCGCTCGTCGACGCTGCGGATGCGGCGCACGCGGTCGGCGGCAGCCTTGTCGTCGAGCCGGCACACCAGCGCATAGCACGAGTCGGTCGGGATCGCCGCCACCCCGCCGTGCTCGATCAGCTGCGCGGCCTGCCGCAGCAGGCGCAACTGGGGGTGCGTCGGGTGAACGACGAAAAGCTGCGCCATCGCCTTACAGAAATCGTTGCCATACCGGCGTCAGCCGGGACGGCAGGAGATCGACGCGGCCGAGCTCGGCGTGCGACTCGCCGGGACCGTGAAAGTCGCTGCCGCGCGAGGCGGCGAAGCCGAATTCGAGCGCGAGTCTCGGCGAAGCGCTGCGTCTCCGCGGCGCCGTGACTGCTGGTCGCGACCTCCAGCGCCGTGCCGCCGAGCGCGTGGAACTCGGCGGCGAGCGCCGAGAACTCCGTGTCGCTGAAATGGTAGCGGCCGGGGTGCGCTATGACCGCCACGCCGCCCGCGTCGACGATCCAGCGCACGGCCTGCGGCAGCTGCGCCCAGGAATGCGATACGTAACCCGGCTTGCCTCGGACGAGATAACGCGTGAACACCTCGCGCGTATTGCGACAGATACCCCGCTCGACCAGGAAGCGGGCGAAGTGCGTGCGCGAGATCAGGTCCGGATTGCCGACGTACTTCAGCGCGCCATCGAAGGCGCCGCCGATTCCGGCAACCTCGAGCCGCTCGGCCATCTGCCGCGCACGCTCGGTCCGCCCGGCACGCACGGCGGCCAGCCCGTCGAGCAACGCGCGGTTGTCCGTGTCGATGCCCAGGCCGACCACGTGCACGGTCCGCCCGGCCCAGGTGACCGAGACCTCGACGCCGGGCACGAAGCGCAGGCCGATCTCGGCGGCGCAGGCGGCGGCTTCGTCGAGTCCGCCAAGTTCGTCGTGATCGGTCAGCGCGAAAAGTTCGACGCCCTGTTCGGCTGCGCGCAGCACCAGCTCGCGAGGCCGCATCGTGCCGTCGGAAACCGTCGAGTGCGAATGCAGGTCTGCATTCAGTTCGGAGGCGAGTCCCATGATCGGCGCGATTCTACGGAGCCGCGCCGTGCGCCCCGGCGAGGAACCCCTCGATCAGTCGCGCGACGGCTTGCGGCTGGTCGTGATGCAGCATGTGGCCGGCATCGGCGACGTGCGCCACTTCGACCGATTTCAGCACCGCGACGCGGCGGGCGATCTCGGCGGCGTCGCCGGCCCAGCGATGCGCGTCGGTGTCGGTCGCCTCGACCCACAGCACCGGGCAGGCGATCGCGGCCCAGCACGCGGCGACCTCGGCCCAGCGATAAAGCACCGGATTGACGATCTTGTGTGCCGGATCCCCGGCGACCTCGTACTCGCCTTCGGCGTTGCGCCGCGACCAGTGCCCGGCAAGGAAGGCGGCGCGCTCCGCGTCCAGGCGCGGATTGTTTCGCCGCAGCCGCTCGGCAACGTCGGCCACGGCAGCGTAGCGGCGCGACGTCGGCGGCGCCTTCAGTTCGTCGAGCCAACGCGCGTAGCGCCCGGGCGCAAGTTCCGGCGGGTTGTCCTTCAGTCCGAAACCTTCGAGATTGACCACGGCGCGCGCGCGCGCAGGCCGTACGCCGGCGTAAAGCAAGGCGACGTTGCCGCCCATGCTGTGACCGACCAACGGAACCGGCGCCTCGGGCGACACGGCATCGAGAATCGCATCGAGGTCGCCGAGATAGTCGGGAAACCAGTAGCAGTCGCCTGGCCCGCGGTCGGTCAGGCCGTAGCCGCGCCAGTCCGGCGCGATCACGTGCCATTCGCTGTCGAGCGCGTCGACGACGAACTGGAACGACGCCGACACGTCCATCCAGCCGTGCAGCATCACCAGCAGCGGCGCTTCGGGCTCGCCCCACTCGCGCAGGTGATAGCGCAGCCCGCGCACGGACAGAAAGCGGGAACGCGACGGTTTCATGGCGATTGCCGGGCGCACGGGGCTGCGGGATGATCGGGCGGCGCAAGATAACAGGTCAGAACCATGTCCCGCGACCGCTACCGACCGATCTACGAGAGCTTCCGCTGGCACGTCCCCGAGGAGTTCAACATCGCCGACGTCTGCGGTCGACGCTGGGCGTCGGAGACCTCGCGCATCGCGCTGTACACGGAAGACGAGGACGGCCGCTGCGCGACCTTCACCTACGCCGCGCTGATGCGCGACGCCAACCGGCTCTCCAATGCGCTCGCGGCGCTCGGCGTCGGACGCGGCGATCGCCTCGCCATCCTGCTGCCGCAGCGGGCCGAGACGGCGATCGCGCACCTGGCCAGCTACCAGATGGGGGCCGTGGCGATGCCGCTGTCGATCCTCTTCGGCCCCGACGCGCTGCGCTACCGGCTGAACGACAGTGTGGCCAAGGTCGCCATCTGCGACGCTTCGACCGCGGCCACGGTCACCGGGTTGCGCGCGTCGTGCCCGCACCTGACACAGGTGATCTCGGTCGACGGCCCGGCCGATGGCGCGCTCGACTGGAGCCTGCTGCTCGGCCGCGCCGCGGATCGCTTCACGCCGGTCGTCACGCGCGCCGACGACCCGGCCGTGCTGATCTACACCAGCGGAACGACGGGGCCGCCAAAGGGCGCGCTGATCCCGCATCGGGCGCTGATCGGCAACCTGACCGGATTCGTCGCCTCGCAGAACTGGTTCCCGCAGCCCGGCGACGTGTTCTGGTCACCCGCCGACTGGGCCTGGACCGGTGGGTTGATGGATGCGCTGCTGCCGACGCTGTACTTCGGCTTTCCGATCGTCGGCGTGCGGGGACGCTTCGCCACCGATCGCGCCCTCGACATCGTGCGCCGTTACGCGGTCACCAACGCGTTCCTGTTCCCGACCGCGCTGAAGATGATGATGCGCGCCGCCGAATGGCAGCGGCCGGGACGGCTGAAGCTGCGCGCCGTGATGAGCGCCGGCGAGGCGGTCGGCACCGCCGTGTTCGACTGGGCGCGCGAGCACCTGCGCGTGACCGTCAACGAGATGTTCGGCCAGACCGAGATGAACTACATCGTCGGCAACTCGCACCAGAAATGGCCGGCGCGACCGGGCGCAATGGGGCGGCCCTACCCCGGCCATCGCGTCGCGGTGATCGACGACGATGGGCGCGTAGTGCCGTCCGGTGAGGTCGGCGAGGTGGCGGTACACCGGCGCGATATCCACGGCCATTCCGATCCGGTCTTCTTCCTCGGCTACCTGAACAACGACGAGGCGACCCGCCGCAAGTACACCGGCGATCCGGGCGATTCGTGGTGCCGCACCGGCGACCTGGCCTGCCAGGACGAGGAGGGTTACCTCTGGTACCGGGGACGTGCCGACGACATGTTCAAGGCGGCCGGCTACCGCATCGGACCGGGCGAGATCGAGAACTGCCTGCTCGGCCATCCGGCGGTGGCCAACGTGGCCGTGGTGCCGAAGCCGGACGCCGAGCGCGGCGCGGTGGTCAAGGCGTTCGTCGTGCTGGCCGCGGGAGAGCGCGGCGACGCCGCGCTTGTCGAGTCACTGCAGCGGCACGTCCGCGGCAAGCTCGCGCCCTACGAGTATCCGAAGGAGATCGAGTTTCTCGACGCCTTGCCGATGACAACCACCGGCAAGGTGCAACGGCGCGTGCTGCGCGAACTCGAGGCGAGCCGCGCGCGCGGCGCGGCTTGAGTGTGCGGGGTCAGGAACTGACGCGCGCCGGTCGCGCGCCGGCGCTCACCGATGGCCGCTTGGAGGACTCGCGGATCGCCTTCTTCAGCATCGGCCGCCACTCGTCGGGCGGCGCGTCGTAAAGGTGGGCGACGAGCGAGGACGGCAGGTCGCGGTAGCGGCGGCGGTCCGGGCTGTAGGTGATTTCGCGGAAGCCGAGTTCCTGCAGCCAGTTCCACAGTTCGTCGCCCAATCCGGCCTGCACCGCCATGCGCACGTCGTGGAGGTAGATCTTTGCGCCCATCTTCGGCTTCGGGCCCGGCGGCGGGCGCTGCCGCTCCTTGCGAATATTGAAAAGGCTCCGAAAACCATCGAACGCGCCCATCACCCGGCTCCTTGTCCTCCGCTGTCGCCGCCAGCTCCGCGAGCGGCCAACCACGCAACAAGGCTATTTCATCCGGACGATGCCGGCGCTCGGCCAGATGGCTTAGGGCAGCCGCCGGAAGAGCAATGCGGCGCGCGGTTCAGCGACGCGGCTGCAGGGTGACGACGGGCCTCGACTCGGCCTCGGCGACCGCCAGTTCGAGCAAACGTCCCCGCTCGTCGGCATCGGTCGCGTCGAAGAGTTCGGCGACCAGGGACGGGGGCAGTTCACGATAAACACGGCGGTCGCCACGGTAGGCTTCCTCGCGCCAGCCCTGCCCGATCAGCCAGTTCCAGACGCTGTCGGTCAGCCCCGCCTGCGTCGTCATCCGCAGGTCGCCGTTGACGATCTTCGCGCCGAGGCGCGGCTTCGGCCCGCGAGGCGGCAGGGCGCGGTTCCTCCGCACGCCCAGGACCCTGCGAACCGAATGGTAGAAATTCATCGTTTCGCCTTGCTCCCCTGCAAACTCGAATCTACATCCACTTTCAAGCGACCACGCCTGTCCAAAGCGCAAGCACGCAGGCTCGCGCTCGCTCGATTCGCTTCACCGCTGCATTTCATCGAGTTCCTGCGCCGTGAAACCCGCCTGCAGCCGGGCGGCGACGTTCAGGGGGCCGCGCTGGCGCGGCGCGTTGCAGCGCCGCGCTTCCCGCCGGTAGGTCGCGACCGGATCCAGCCCGCGCTGGCTGCAGAGATGGTGGAACCATCGATTGCCGACCGCGACATGGCCGATCTCGTCGCGCAATATCACGTCGACGACCTGCGCCGACGCATGGTCGCCGATCGACACGAACTTGGCGCGCACCATCGGCGACGCGTCGAGCCCGCGCGCCTCGAGCGTGCGCGGCACCAGCGCCATGCGCGCCAGCACGTCGTCCGCCGTCCGGCGCGCCATCTCCCACAGGCCGTCATGGGCCGGCAGGTCGCCGTAGTCGAGCCCGGCGTCGAGCAGGCGGCCGCGCAGCAGCGCGAAGTGATGCGCTTCCTCGACGGCCACACGCGCCCAGTCGCGGTAATAGGCTTCCGGCATCCCTGCAAAGCGCCACACATGATCGAGCGCCAGCCCGATCGCGTTGAACTCGATGTGGGCAAGGGCGTGCAGCAGGGAGGCGCGGCCCTCCGGCGTGCCCACCGCCCGCGGCATCACCGATCCCGGCGGCACCAGCAGCGGACGCGCCGGCCTTGCCGGCACGCCCGGCGGCTCGACCAGTTCGACTTCGGGGTCCACGGCACCACGGAACGACGCCAGCGATTCCGCAGCGGCGCACCGTGCGTCGGGCTCGGCGATGCACAACGCGCGCAGTGCGACGGATCGAAGCTCGCTCAAGACCGCTCCATTAGACTCGACGCAATTCTAGGAGCGACCGTGGCTTCTCCTCCGATGACGGGCCGGGTAATCGGCCTCGGTGGCCTGTTCTTCAAGTCGCCGGATGCGCCGCGGCTGCGCGAGTGGTACGAGCGTGTGCTCGGCTTGAGCTTCAACAGCTGGGGCGGCGTCGATTTCGATCCCGCGCAGTTGCCTGCCGGCAGTCGGACCATCTTCTCCCCGTTCGCGGCCGACACCGACTATTTCAGTCCGAGCACGCAGCCGTTCATGTTCAACCTGGTCGTCGACGACCTGCAGGCGGCGCTCGATCGCGCGACGGCGGCCGGTGCGCAGGTGCTGCCTGAACGGACCCGCGGCGAGTACGGCGACTTCGGCTGGGTCATCGACTGCGACGGCAACAAGGTCGAACTCTGGCAGCCGCCGGCGGCGGGCGCCACGTAGAAAGCCATCGGCCCGTGCGCCGGCCGGCGTCATTCGCCGGCACGATGTCGCTCGTCGGGTCGCTTCAGGCCGCATCGCGTTCGGCCGCCGCAAGTTCCGCGCCGACGCGCTCGTGCGCTTCACGAACATGCGCGCCGATCAGTCGCGCTGCTTCATCGGCGTCGCCCGCCGCAAGCGCGTCCACGATCGCCGCGTGCTCCTTCCACACTTTCTGCGCGAAGCGCGGCCGCCGCAGCACCTCGCCCATCGAGCGGCGCAGGTGCTGCCAGTGGGTCTGCATCGAGTCGATGATCAGCGGGTTGCCGCTCGCTTCGTAGATCAGCGAGTGAAAGTCGACGTCGGCCTGCAGCGCGGCCTTGGCGTCGCCGGCGGCGGCGACCCGCCTGCCTTCGGCCACCACGGCCCGCGCGCGCCGGATCAGGTCAGGGGTCCTGCGCCGGGCGGCCAGCGACGCGGCGAGCGGCTCGACCGCCGAGCGGAACTCGTAGATGGCGTCGAAGCGCGCGCGGTCCGCCGGCGCCACGCACAGTCCGCGACGGCCGCGCTCGATCAGGAAGCCCTGCTGCTTCAGCATTCCGAGCGCCGTCATCACCGGCTGGCGCGATACCTCGAGGCGGGCCGCCAGTTCGTCCTGGGTGACGCGCGTGCCCGCAGCGAGCGTGCCGTCGCAGATCGCGTCGAGGATCGACTCGTAGACGCGCTCGACGAGTGTCTTCTGCGGCTTCAGCGACTGCATCGGCTTGGTTGGCTGCGCATACGCGTTCGCGGCATGGCTTGTGCGGCGCCGGTTGACAGCCGGCCCGGAGCGCGAGGAAACTTCGCATATCGTATACGGTATTCGAACGACTGCACAACTTTCCGCCACGCGCTCACCCGACGATGAACCCGCCCATTCGAGTGCTTCTTGCCAAGGTCGGCCTCGACGGCCATGACCGCGGCGTCAAGGTCGTCGCCCGCACGCTGCGCGACGCCGGCATGGACGTCATCTATTCCGGCCTGCACCGCACGCCGGACGAAGTCGTCACCACCGCCATCCAGGAGGACGTCGACGTCCTCGGCGTCAGCCTGCTGTCCGGCGTGCAGATGACCGTCTTTCCCAAGATCTTCAGGCTGCTCGGCGAGCGGCAGGCGAACGACATCATCGTCGTCGCCGGCGGCGTCATGCCCGACGAGGACGTGGTCGAACTGAAGAAGATGGGCGTGGCCGAAGTGCTGCTGCAGGACACGCCGCCGCAGGCGATCGTCGACATGCTGACCCGCCTGGTCCAGGAGCGCGGCCCGCGCTGAACGCGCGCCGTCCCCGGTGAAACGGCCGCCGCACGATGCGGCTGCTCTCAGGAGGCTTTCCGCCATGGCTCCGATGGAACAGTGGTCCTTCCCGCCACGCTTCGACGACAGCTACCTGCCGGCGGCCGACAGCCGCTACTGGTTCACGGTACGCGAGACGATGCCGCCGGTGCAGCGCGAAGCGGCGATCCTCACCCGCCTGCAGGAGGTGTGCCACTACGCCTACGAGCACGCGCCGTTCTACCGGCGCAAGTGGGACGAGGCCGGCTTCCACCCGGGCCAGCTGAAGTCGTTGGAGGACTTCGAGACGCGCGTGCCGGTGGTCACCAAAGCGGACCTGCGCTCCTCGCAGTCGGCACACCCGCCCTTCGGCGACTACCTGTGCATTCCCGACGCCGAGGTCTTTCACGTGCACGGCACCAGCGGCACGACCGGACGCCCGACGGCGTTCGCGGTCGGACGCGACGACTGGCGCGCCATCGCCAACGCGCACGCCCGGATCATGTGGGGCATGGGCCTGCGGCCCGGCGACATGATCTGCATCGCGGCGGTGTTCAGCCTCTACCTCGGCAGCTGGGGCGCGCTGGCCGGCGCCGAACGGCTGCGCGCCAAGGCGTTTCCGTTCGGAGCCGGCGCGCCCGGCATGAGCGCGCGGCTGGCGCAGTGGCTGCACACGATGAAGCCGGCGGCCTTCTACGGCACGCCGAGCTACGCGATCCACCTGGCCGAGATCGCGCGCGAAGAGAAGCTCGACCCGCGCGACTTCAGGCTCAGGTGCCTGTTCTTCTCCGGCGAGCCCGGCGCCTCGGTGCCCGGCGTCAAGGAACGCATCGAGGATCTCTACGGCGCCCGCGTCTACGACTCGGGCTCGATGGCCGAGATGACGCCCTGGATGAACGTGGCCGGAAGCGAGCAGTCGAACCAGGGCATGTTGTGCTGGCAGGACATCGTCTATACGGAAGTGTGCGACCCGGCCACCCGCCGGCGCGTTCCCTACGGGCAGCGCGGCACGCCGGTGTACACGCACCTCGAGCGCACCAGCCAGCCGATGATCCGGCTGCTCTCGGGCGATCTGACGCTGTGGGTCAGCGAGGACAACCCGTGCGGCCGCACCTACCCGCGGCTGCCGCAGGGCATCTTCGGCCGCATCGACGACATGTTCACGATCCGCGGCGAGAACATCTATCCGAGCGAGATCGACGCGGCGCTGAATCAGCTCGCCGGCTACGGCGGCGAGCACCGGATCGTGATCTCGCGCGACGCGGCGATGGACGAACTCCTGCTGCGCGTAGAGCCGAGCGAAGGGCTGCAGCGCACCGGCGAAGAGGCGCTCGAAGGCTTTCGCAAAGAGGTCGCGCGCAAGCTGCAGAGCGTGCTCGGCATTCGCGCCCGCGTGGAGGTGGCGGCACCGGGGTCGATCCCGCGCACCGACTTCAAGGCGCGCCGCGTGATCGACGACCGCGAGGTGTTCCGCGCGATGAACGCCGAACTGCGTCGATGACGACAAGGTCATGAGTTACGTCCCCTCGCTCGATCTGCTCGCACAGGCCGTCACCGGCAACGTCCGCGCCGCCGGCCGGCTGATCTCGCGCGCCGAGGCGGGCGTCGCGGAGGCCCGGCCGGCGCTGGCCGAGATCTACCGGCGCGCCGGACAGGCGCACGTGATCGGGCTGACCGGCGTGCCGGGCAGCGGCAAGTCGACGCTGGTGGCGAAGCTCACCGCGGCGCTGCGCGCGCAAGGCGAGCGGGTCGGCATCGTGGCGGTCGACCCGTCGAGCCCCTATTCGGGCGGGGCGATCCTCGGCGACCGCATCCGCATGACCGAACTGGCGGCCGACCCTGGCGTGTTCATCCGCAGCATGGCCACGCGCGGCGCCACCGGCGGCATGGCACGCGCCGCCCTCGACGCGGTCGACATCCTCGACGTCGCCGGCTTTCGCACCGTGATCATCGAGACGGTCGGCGTCGGCCAGGACGAGGTCGAGATCGCCAAGGCCTCGGACACGACGATCGTCGTCTCCGCGCCGGGCCTGGGCGACGAGATCCAGGCCATCAAGGCCGGCATCCTCGAGATCGCCGACATCCACGTGGTCAGCAAGTGCGACCGTGACGACGCCAACCGGACGCTGACCGACCTGAAGCAGATGCTGACCCTCGGCGCGCTCACGCAGGTGAGGCCGATCTGGCAGATCCCGGTGGTCGGCGTCAGTTCGTACTCGGGCGAGGGCATCGACGAGCTGCTGTCGCGCATCGTCGGGCATCGCGAAGTGCTCGCAGCGACCGAACTCGGTGCGCAGCGCCGCCGCCGCGTGGCGGAGTTCCGCCTGGCCAAGACCGCCGAAACGATGCTGCTCGAACGCTTCGCCGGCGGATCCCGCGATCTGGCTCCGCCGCTGGCGCTTCGCCTCGCCGAGCGCGGCACCGACCCCTATTCGGCCGCGCAGTCGCTGATCGAACAGACCTTGAAGAAGGAGTACGCCGATGAACTGGCTTGACCCGAACCTCGCCGAGAAACTCGAGCGCGAGCGCGCCGAGTGGGAAGCCAACGAGGTCGCCGCGTTCCTGAACAAGCAGGCCGAGCGCAGGGAGCAGTTCTTCACGACCGGCGACTTTCCGGTGAAGCGCGTCTACACCGCCGCCGACTTGGCCGCTACGGCCGTCGAGGACATCGGGCTGCCCGGCCGCTACCCGTTCACGCGCGGGCCGTATCCGACGATGTACCGCAGCCGCACCTGGACGATGCGCCAGATCGCCGGCTTCGGCACCGGCGAGGACACCAACAAGCGCTTCAAGTACCTGATCGCGCAAGGCCAGACCGGCATCTCGACCGACTTCGACATGCCGACGCTGATGGGCTACGACTCCGACCATCCGATGAGCGAGGGCGAGGTCGGCCGCGAAGGCGTGGCGATCGACACGCTGGCCGACATGGAGGCGCTGCTCGACGGCATCGACCTGGAGAAGATCTCGGTGTCGCTGACGATCAATCCGACCGCGTGGATCCTGCTCGCGATGTACGTCGCGCTCGCCGAGAAGCGCGGCTGCGACCTCGACAGGCTGTCGGGCACCGTGCAGGCCGACATCCTCAAGGAGTACATGGCGCAGAAGGAGTACATCTATCCGATCGCGCCGAGCGTGCGGATCTGCCGCGACATCATCGGCTACTCGGCCAGGAATCTGAAGCGCTACAACCCGATCAACATCTCCGGCTATCACATCTCCGAGGCCGGCTCGTCGCCGCTGCAGGAGGCGGCGTTCACGCTGGCGAATCTCATCGTCTACGTCGAGGAGGTGCTGAAGACCGGCATGGCCGTCGACGAATTCGCCCCGCGGCTGGCGTTCTTCTTCGTCTCGCAGGGCGACTTCTTCGAGGAGGTGGCCAAGTTCCGCGCGCTGCGCCGCTGCTACGCCAGGATCATGAAGGAGCGCTTCGGGGCGAAGAATCCGGATTCGATGCGGCTGCGCTTCCACTGCCAGACGGCGGCGGCCACGCTGACCAAGCCGCAGTACAAGGTCAACGTCGTGCGCACGGCGCTGCAGGCACTGAGCGCCGTGCTCGGCGGCGCGCAGTCGCTGCACACCAACGGCTACGACGAGGCCTTTGCCATCCCGACCGAGGACGCGATGAAGATGGCGCTCAGAACGCAGCAGATCATCGCCGAGGAGACCAACGTCACCAGCGTCATCGATCCGCTCGGCGGCAGCTGGTTCGTCGAGTCGCTGACCACCGACTACGAGAAGAAGATCTTCGAGATCCTGAACGAGGTCGACGAGCGCGGCGGCACGATCAGGCTGATCGAGCAGGGCTGGTTCCAGAAGCACATCGCCGACTTCGCCTACGAGACCGCGCTGCGCAAGCAGTCCGGCGACAAGCCGGTGATCGGCGTCAACCGCTTCGTCGAGGAGGAGGAGCACGTCGACATCGCGATCCACCCCTACGATCAGTCGACGGCCGACCGCCAGATCGCGCGCACGCAGCGCGTGCGCGCCGGGCGCGACAACGCGCTGATCGAGCGGCTGCTGGACCAGCTGGTCGAGGTCGCCAGGGACGAGTCGCAGAACATCATGCCGGTCACCATCGAACTGGTGAAAAATGGCGCGACGATGGGCGACATCGTCGAGAAGCTGAAGGGCCTGTGGGGCACCTACCGCGAGAACCCGGTGTTCTGACCTCTTCTTCCCTCCCCTTCAAGGGGAGGAGAACTGCCCATGCTGACACCTCCCGCACTCTCCGCAGATTGTTCAGCCGGCGTCATCGCCCGCTTTCTGAAGGCGCGCGGCATCGACCGCGTCTTCGGCCTGTGCGGCGGGCACGTCATGCCGATCTGGATGCGGCTCGACGCCGAAGGCATCGCGCATCGTCGACGTGCGCGACGAGCGCGCCGCCGTCTACATGGCGCACGCCTACGGCGAACTGACCGGAGGCGTCGGCGTGGCGCTGGTCACCGCCGGTCCCGGCGTGACCAACGCGATGACCGGCATCGCCAATGCGCATGTCGCGAAGGCGCCGGTGCTCGTGCTGTCGGGCACGCCGCCGCGGCCGCAGGAAAATCGCGGCGCGTTGCAGGACCTGGCGCACACCGACCTCGTGCGTCCGATCACGCGCTATGCGCGCACCGTGCGCGAGCCGGCCCTCGTACTTGCCGAACTCGACGAGGCGTTCGCCTGCGCCGAGGGCCACGGCGGCGAACCGGGGCCGGTCTACCTCGACTTTCCGACCGATACGCTGCGCGCGGAAGTGCCCGCCGCGCTGCAGTTGCCCGAGCACTTCACGGCGAAGCCGCGGCCCGTGCTGCGCCCCGACGAAGCCGCCGTTGCGACGGCGGTGGAACTCCTGTGGTCGGCGAAGCGTCCGCTGGTGATCAGCCGGGCGCGGCGCGCGCGGCGCACGTGCCGAGCTGATCGCGCTGCTCGACGCGCTCGGTGCGCCGTACCTCGACACCGGCGAGAGCAAGGGGCTGGTGCCCGACGCGCATCGGTCGGTCGTCGCCGCGACGCGCGGCGCCGTACTCGGCGAAGCCGACGTGGTCGTCACCGTCGGGCGCCGGCTCGACTTCCAGCTCGGCTACGGCTCGCCGGCGGTGTTCGGCAAGGCGCGCTTCGTGCGCATCGCCGAAACGGCCTCGGAACTGCGCGACAACCGGCGCGGCGAAGTCGAACTGCTGGCCACGCCGTCACTCGCGCTTGCCGAGATCGTCCGGCAGGCCGGAGGCGGCGCCGCGGCGATCGACCGGGACTGGGCCGCCGCTCTGCGAGCGAAGCACAACGAGCGTGCCGCGAAGATGCGAGAGTCGATGCGCAGCGCCGCCGACGGCGCCGATGGCCGCATGCATCCGAACCGCCTGCTCGCCGCGGTCCAGGACGCGATCGGCGACGAGGCGGTGGTCGTTGCCGACGGCGGCGACTTCCTTTCCTTCGCCCGCGTCGGGGTCAGTTGCGCCACCTACCTCGATCCCGGCTCGCTCGGCTGCATCGGCATCGGCACGCCGTTCGGCATCGCCGCCGCGCTCGCCTGCCCGGGGCGTACGGTAGCGGTGCTCACGGGTGACGGTGCCTTCGGGTTCAACGCGATGGAAATCGACACCGCCGCGCGCCATCGCGCGCCGGTGCTGATCGTGGTGGCCAACAACGGCGCCTGGCAGATCGAGGTGCACGACCAGGCGACGACGCACGGCAGGGTGGTCGGCACGACGCTGCAGCACGCGGACCACGCGACGATGGCGCGCGCCTTCGGCGTGCACGCCGAGCGCGTGGAGCGCGCTGCCGAACTGCCTGCGGCCCTGCAACGCGCATTGGCGGCGAACCGCCGCGGCGAACCGGCACTGCTCGACGTGCTGGTGAGTGGCGATGCGGTGTCGTCGGATGCCAGGAGCGGACTCGCCTGGGTGCCGGACCTGCAGCCGCTCGCCGCCTGGGACGAGGCCGAGCGACAGTGGCGCCGCAGCAGCCGGGACTCGTGACACCGAAGACCGCCGCCGAGCCACCCTCAAGGCTGCGTTACCCTTGCCCATCGAGCATCGTGCCCCCATGTCCTGTGGACATGCACCGCGCCGATAGCGGCGCATTCCGGGCCAGGACCCGACGCAGATCTCTCCAATGACCGCCCAGACTGCACTCAATCTGCTGCCCTACGGCGGCACCTCGCCCGAACTCGCCGGCCTACCCCGTCACGCGGCGGCCGGCCACGCGCTGGTCGGACGCATCACGCTCGGCCGTCGATGCCTGGCTCGGTGCCGGGGTCGTCATCCGTGCCGACGGCCATTACATGCGCGGCGGCGACGACCTGCACATGGGGCGCGGCTCGACCGTGCACATCGCCCACGACGTCTATCCGGCGCTGATCGGCCACCGCGTCACGGTCGGCGCCAACGCGGTCGTGCACGCCTGCACCGTGCACGACGACTGCGTGATCGACGCAGGACTGCGTGGTCCTCGACGGCGCGGTCGTCGAATCGGGCAGCGTGATCGAGGCAGGCAGCGTGGTGTTCTCGCGCAGCCAGTTGCAGGGCGGCTGGCTCTACGCCGGCCGGCCGGCCAAGCCGGTCCGTGAACTGCAACCGGGAGAACTTGCCGCGCGACGCGACGCGCTGCGCGCGCGCAACGAAGCCGCCGCGGGCGAGTGGGAGGCAGGCCACCTCGCGGAGGGCGTCTTCGACCCGACCGCGTTCGTCGCCAACACCGCGCTGCTGCGCGGGCCGATCCACGCCGCCGAGAAAAGCAGCATCTGGTACGGCTGCCGGCTCGACGCGACCGGCGGCGAAATCGCCATCGGCGACCGCAGCAACGTGCAGGACAACTCGGTCCTGACGACCGGCCGCGGCGCGATCCGCATCGGCGTGGACAGCACGATCGGCCACAACGTCGAACTGGCGCAATGCACGATCGGCGACCGCTGCCTGATCGGCATCGGCAGCCGGGTCGCGCCGGGCACCGTCGCCGAGGACGACGTCTTCCTCGCCGCCGGAGCGACGACCACGCCGGGCCAGGTGCTCGCCAGCGGCTTCCTGTGGGGCGGCCAGCCGGCGCGCCAGCTCACGGTGCTCGACAAGCGCAAGAAGGCGCTGGTGCTCGAGACCATCATCACCTACTGCGACTACGCCGCCGAACTGAAGCGGGCACAGGTCGAGGCGGCGTCGCGCCGCGCTGCCTGAGCGCGGCCTCGGCGCGAATGAGCGACACGCTGCTGAAGTTCCTGTTCCGCGACGCGCCGGTGCGCGGCGAGATCGTGCGGCTGCAGGCGAGCTGGCGGCAGATGGTCGCCAACCACGGCTACCCGGCGCCGGTCGCACGGCTGCTCGGCGAGATGACCGCCGCCGCTGCGCTGCTGGCCGCCAACATCAAGTTCGACGGCGCGCTCGTCATGCAGGTCCAGGGCAACGGCCCGGTGCGGTTGCTGGTGGTCGAGGTGCAGCCGGGAATGCGGCTGCGCGCCACCGCCAAGCTGCGCGAGGCGGCGACGATCGATGATGGCGCCACGCTGCAGCAGCTCACCAACCCGAACGGCGATGCGCGCTGCGCGATCACGCTCGATCCGACCGGCCGCCGGCCGGGCCAGCAGCCCTACCAGGGCGTGGTGCCGCTGGCCGGCGAGACCATCGCGGCGGTGCTCGAGAACTACCTGCGCCAGTCCGAGCAGACCGAATCGCGCCTGTGGCTGGCTGCCGACGAGGGCGCCGCCGCCGGCGTGCTGCTGCAGAAGCTGCCGCAGGACGGCGGCGCGGCGGCGAAGCCGGATGTCGACGCGTGGGACCGCGTCGGCGCACTGACCGCGACGCTGACGCGCGACGAACTGCTGGCGCTCGAGCCCGCAGCGCTCGCGCACCGGCTGTACTGGCAGGAGAGCCTGCAGCACTTCGAGCCGGTCGAGCCCCGGTTCGAATGCAACTGCTCGCGCAGTCGCAGCGGCCGCATGCTGCTGGCGCTCGGGCGCGAAGAAGTCGATTCGATCCTGGCCGAGCGCGGCAACGTCGAAATCACCTGCGATTTCTGCAATACACGCTACGCGTTCGATGCGGTCGACGTCGCCCACTTGTTCGCCTCTGGCACGACGCAGGAAGCGAACGCGTCGACGCGGCACTGAGCGGCTTGAGTCGAAGGCCTGTCCGGCAGTCCGTCTCGCGTTCTCGTCGCCGTCAGCCGATCGGGATCGGCGAGGCGAGGTTGCTCGACATGTCGCCCTGAATGACCGCCTAAGACTGCTTGCGGTCATGCCGACATGAAGTAGCAGCAGCCGTAGTCGACCCACTGCGGCTGTTGGGTCTCAGGAGAAGCGGTCACCTGGAGAGTTCGATGGCGGCGGAGAACGCGGTGATCTGACCGCTTCACTAAGCGGCCTCGGGCTCGCCGCAAGCAGGGCGCGGTTGTTCACGGTGCGGGCGGGGAGCGGCGGACTATGAATCCGCTGCCTCGGCGTCGGAAATTTTGATAGTCCCGATCACCCGAGATCGGAGCAACAGCCTATTCGTCCGCCGTTGAGCAGCGGCCGGATCGCCGTGTCACTCACATGCACCAAAAGTTGTGGAGTAGGTGTCGATTTTTCTTACAGTTCCTACATGAGTATCAACACTTATTTATTCAATAAATCATAAGGTTGCATTCTAGGCCCGCAACTTGCTTAAGAAGCTGGGTCATAAATTGGGAGGTCACATGGCTGCGAAGCTCCTGCGAGTTCTGGTAGCAATTGCTGCTTTGGTGATTGGCGCACAAGCCCACGCCAATTTGGTGACCAACGGCGGATTTGAATCCGGCGACCTCTCGGGCTGGACCGTCGTGCCGGGCAGCACCACTTTTTGCTCGCCTCCCTTAACTGTCGTCCAGGCCGGGCAGGCGTTTTGTGCACTCAACATTAATTTTTCTTTCAGCCAGCACTCGGGCACCTATGCTGCGCTGTTTGCGAATGACTCATCAGACTTGTGGTACCTAGAGCAAACACTGCCCACGACGCCGGGCGCCTCTTACCACTTGTCGTACTGGCTGCGAAATAGTGATCAGTTCGGGCCGACTCCGAACCAGTTTGCGGTGTTGTGGGGCGGCATCCTTGTGACGTTCGAGACCAATCTCTCGGGGTTTGACTACGCTCTGTACGAATTCACTGGACTCATGGCGACGAGTTCCTCCACGGTTCTGCGCTTCGGAGCGCGCCACGAGCCGACCTACTTCCAACTGGATGATGTCGCCGTCGCCGTCGTCCCCGAACCCGGCACCCTCGCCCTTCTCGGCCTCGGCCTCGCCGCTCTAGCCGCTACGCGTAAGCGCAAGCAGTAATCGGCAACGCCTGACGACAGGCCCGCCCATGTCGCGGGCTTTTTGTTGGTTCAGACGACCGCTGGAGGGAGGACATTCGTCACGCAGGCAACGGGCTGCTTGTGGCCGACTGCAGCATTCGCCCGACGCAGCACGGTCGACTGCTGCCGCTGCTTTGGAGACGCCTGCGGCCTTCGCGTCTACAGGTCAACTCAGGCCGAGGCGAACGCGGGTCGGCTGTTCACATCGCCCGAATGCCCGGCACTCATGCCGGCACCGCAGGATCAGGCCATCGTCCGTTCCATCTCGCGACGCATGCGGACGGCGAGTTGTGTCTCGTCGATCCCGACGTCGTCCCAGCGCACCGATTCGCCCGCGGCCACTGCCCGCTTCAGCTTCACGTTGTGCGCCAGGCCGAGGGGCAGGCCGCCCAGGCGCAGCGACTCTTCCGCGGGCATCAGCTTGCCGTAGACGGTGAAGCCGCCCTCGCCGTCGAGCATTTCGCCGGCGGCCAGGGCGCGCTTGGCGGTGGCGACAACGTCGGCGTTGAATGCGATCGGCGTACCGGTGGGCTCGCCGCGCAAGCCGATGCTCGCCACGCTGATGCCGAGTTCCAGCCCGATCAGGTGATAAGGCTTGTACAGGGCGGAGAACTCGCCGCTCGGATCGGTCTTCAGTCCGTACTCGCGAAAGCAGCGTTCGACGTAGTCGCTGCCGCCGGCGAAGACGACGTACACGCCCCAGCGCAGGTCGCGGAACACCGCGCTGCCGTCGCGCTCGAGGCTGGAGATCACCTCGACCTGGCCGCGCTGCGCGAGCACGCCACCGTCGGTGCGCGGCCGCAGCACGCGCGGCAGGTCGTCGACGCCGCACGGCGGAAAGCTCAGGCCCGAAGGCGCGGCCAGCCCGGTGGCATTGGCCACCGCGCACATCTCGATCGCGCTCTTGGTGCCGTCCAGGAATGAGTTGAACATCTGCGGGTTCAGCCCGCCGAGCCGCGCGTCTTCCGGCGTAATGCCGTAGTAGCCCCAGATCGTGTCCGGCGTCGAGGCGTGGTACTCGGGCAGGTACTTGGTGCCCTTGCCCGCGGCGACCACCTCGAAGGCGCAGGCGCGCGCCCAGTCGACCATCTCGCAGATCAGCGCCGGCTGGTCGCCGTAGGCGAGCGAGTAGACGATGCCGGCCTCGCGTGCGCGCTGTGCGAGCAGCGGTCCGGCGAGCGCGTCGGCCTCGACGTTGACCATCACGATGTGCTTGCCGCGCTCGCAGCAGGCCAGCACGTGCGCGATGCCGGCGGCCGGCGACCCGGTGGCGTCGATGACGATGTCGACGTCGTCGCGACCGATCATCGCCATTGCGTCATCGGTGAACGCCACCGCGCCGATCACGGCATCGGGCCAGCCCACGTGCGCCAGTGCCGCACGTGCCCGCGCCGGATCGAGGTCGGCGACAGCCGACAACCGCACGCCGGGCGTGTGCCGCACCTGTGACAGATACATCGAGCCGAACTTGCCGGCACCGACCAGCCCGACGCGCAGCGGCTTGCCTTCCGCCTCTCGCCGGCGCAGCAGGGTATGCAGGTTCATCTTCTTCTCCTCGAACGGGCGCTGCAGCCACGGTCAGCGCCGGTGACGGTGCCGGCCCTGCACGCGGTGGCTGCGGCACCGATCCGCCGCGTCGGCCTATTTGCCCGGCGAGGCGTCCGCAGTCGGCGCCGAGTCCGCGCGGTCCGCTTCGGGCCGGACCACCTGGAACAGGATTTCGTCGCCGCGGGTCATGTGCAATTCCTGCCGCGCCCGCTCCTCGATCGCCTCGCGGCCGTCCTTCAGGCTGCGCACCTCGGCCGCCAGCACGCCGTTGCTTGCGGAGAGCGCGGCGTTGTGGTCCTGCTGCGCGGCGATCGCCCGCCGCAGTTCCCACACGCGCAGCCAGCCGCCCTTGCCGAACCACAGCGGCCACTGCACCAGCAGCAGCAGCGCAAACATGGTCCAGACGACCCAGCGCATCCTGCCTCTCAGCGCACGCTGTAGAACGCGCCGCGGCCGGGATAGCTGGCGATGTCGCCGAGGTCCTCCTCGATGCGCAGCAGCTGGTTGTACTTGGCGATGCGGTCGGAGCGGCTCATCGAGCCGGTCTTGATCTGGCCCGCGTTGGTGCCGACCGCGATATCGGCGATCGTGCTGTCCTCGGTCTCGCCGGAACGATGGCTGATCACCGCCGTATAGCCGGCGCGCTTGGCCATTTCGATCGCGGCGAAGGTCTCGGTCAGCGTGCCGATCTGGTTGATCTTGATCAGGATCGAGTTGGCGATGCCTTTGGCGATGCCTTCGCGCAGGATGCGCGTGTTGGTGACGAACAGATCGTCGCCGACCAGTTGCACCTTGCGGCCGAGTGCCTGCGTCAGGTGCGCCCAGCCGTCCCAGTCGCCTTCGGCCATGCCGTCCTCGATCGAGATGATCGGGTACTTGTCGCACCAGGTGCCGAGCAGGCTGGTGAAGCCGGCCGCGTCGAGCACCAGGCCTTCGCCGTCGAGCCGGTACTTGCCGTCCTTGTGGAACTCGCTCGAGGCGCAGTCCAGGCCGATGGCGATCTGCGTGCCGGCCTCGTAGCCGGCCTTGTCGATCGCCTGCAGGATCAGCTGGATTGCCGCCTCGTGGCTCTTCACGTTGGGCGCAAAGCCGCCCTCGTCGCCGACCGCCGTGCTCATCCCTTGGTCGTGGATGATCTTCTTCAGCGCGTGGAACACCTCGGCACCGTAGCGCACCGCCTCGGCAAAGCTCGGCGCACCGACCGGGATGATCATCAACTCCTGCAGGTCGAGGTTGTTGTTGGCATGCGCGCCGCCGTTGATCACGTTCATCATCGGCACCGGCAGCTGCATGCCGCCGCTGCCGCCGAAGTACCGGTACAGCGGCAGCCCGGCCTCCTCGGCCGCCGCCTTGGCCACCGCCATCGACACCGCGAGCATGGCGTTGGCGCCGAGGCGCGACTTGTTCTCCGTGCCGTCGAGATCGATCAGCGTGTGGTCGAGGAAGGCCTGCTCGTTGGCCTCCAGGCCCATCACCGCCTCGGAGATCTCGGTGTTGATGTGCTCGACGGCGTTGAGCACGCCCTTGCCGAGGTAACGGCCCTTGTCGCCGTCGCGCAGCTCGATCGCCTCGCGCGATCCGGTCGAGGCGCCGCTCGGCACCGCAGCGCGGCCCATCGCGCCGGACTCGAGCAGCACGTCGCATTCGACGGTGGGGTTGCCGCGCGAATCGAGGATCTCGCGGCCGATGATGTCAACGATGGCGGACATGGTTCCTGGGTGGTGTGGTTGTCGTTGGTGTCTCGATCGCGCGTTCAGACGGACGGTGCCACGCCTTCGACGACGATCATGTTGAAGTACTCGGTCGCGCCGAGGCGGTTGGCGCGCGCGGCGCGATACAGCTCGCCGTCATACCAGCCCTTCGCCTGCTCGAGGCTCGGAAACCTGAGCACGGCCACGCGCGCCGGTTGCCAGTCTCCCTCGAGCGTCTCGTGATGCCCGCCGCGCACCAGGTACTCGCCGCCAGCGGCGGCGATCGTGCTCGGCGCCGCGGCCATGTACTGCTTGTAGCGCTCCGGGTCGGAGATCTTCATTTCGACGATCACGTAGGCGGCGGGCATCGGCAGGGATTCCGGAAAGAGAAAATTGGAGTCTGACCCCGATTTCAGTGGAAGTCGGCCTCGATGAAGCCGCGGCGCTTGGTGACGCGGTCGAGCTCGAGAAGCGTTTCGAGAAGCTCCTGCATCCGATCCAGCGGCACGGCGTTGGGGCCGTCGGACAGGGCCTTCGCGGGATCGGGGTGCGTCTCCATGAACAGTCCGGCGACGCCGACCGCCACCGCCGCGCGTGCCAGCACCGGCACGAACTCGCGCTGGCCGCCGCTCGAGGTGCCCTGCCCGCCCGGAAGCTGCACCGAGTGGGTGGCGTCGAAGACGACCGGCGCGCCGGTGTCGCGCATGATCGCCAGCGAGCGCATGTCGCTGACGAGATTGTTGTAGCCGAAGCTGACGCCGCGCTCGCAGGCGAGAAAGCGGTCTTCCGGCAGGCCCGCCTCGCGCGCGGCCTGGCGCGCCTTGTCGATCACGTTCTTCATGTCGCCGGGCGCGAGGAACTGGCCCTTCTTGATGTTCACCGGCGGGCCGGCCTGCGCGCAGGCGCGGATGAAGTCGGTCTGGCGACAGAGGAAGGCCGGCGTCTGGATGGCGTCGACCACCGGCGTGACCGCCGGCAGCTCGGCCTCGGAGTGCACGTCGGTCAGCACCGGAACGCCGATCTGGCGCTTCACTTCGGCCAGCACGCGCAGCCCTTCATCGATGCCGAGGCCGCGGAAGCTGCTCCCCGAGGAACGATTGGCCTTGTCGTAGCTCGACTTGAAGACGAACGGGATGCCGAGGTGCGCGGTGGTCTCCTTCAGCTGCCCGGCGACGTCGATCTGAAGCTGCTCGCTCTCGACCACACAGGGGCCGGCGATCAGGAACAGGGGTTTGTCGAGTCCGACCTCGAAGCCGGCGAGCTTCACGCCACCCCTCGCGCAGCGCCAAGAGCTCCTCCCCCCTTCAAGGGGGGAGGCGGGAGAGGGGATGGGGCTATCACGCAGCCACCTTCTGCAGCACGCCGCCGCGCGCGGCACGGAAGGCGATTGCCGCCTCGACGAAGGCCCGGAACAGCGGATGCCCGTTGCGCGGCGTCGAGGTGAATTCCGGGTGGAACTGCACGCCGACGAAGAACGGATGGCCGGGCAGTTCCATGATCTCGGGCAGGTTCTCGGTCGGCGTGCGCGCCGAGATCTTCATGCCGCCGGCCTCGAACTGCGGCACGTAGACGTTGTTGACCTCGTAACGGTGGCGGTGCCGCTCGTTGACCGCGTCGCCGTAGATGCGGTGCGCCAGCGTGCCCGACTCGACCGGGCACTTCTGCGAACCGAGCCGCATCGTGCCGCCGAGGTCGGAACGCGCGTCGCGCCGCTCGATGCGCCCCGTGCGGTCCATCCACTCGGTGACCAGCGCCACCACCGGGTGCAGCGTCTCCGGATCGAACTCGGTCGAATTCGCCCCGTCGAGTCCGCACACGTGGCGCGCGAACTCGATCGTCGCCAGTTGCATGCCGAGGCAGATGCCGAGGTACGGCACGTTCTGCTCTCTCGCGTAGCGGATCGCGGCGATCTTGCCTTCCGTGCCGCGCTTGCCGAATCCGCCCGGCACGAGGATCGCGTCGAGGCCCGCCAGCGCCGTGGTGCCGCTGCGCTCGATCTGCTCCGAGTCGACGTACTCGATCACCACCTTGGTGCGCGTGTGCAGGCCGGCATGGACCAGCGCCTCGTTCAGCGACTTGTACGAGTCGGACAACTCGACGTACTTGCCGATCATGCCGATCCGGACCTCGTGCTCCGGATGCTCGAGCGAATAGATCAGCCGTTCCCACGCCGAAAGATCGGCCGGCCGCGAAACGAGACCGAGCGTGAAGCAGACGATCTCGTCGGCCCCCTGCCGGTGCAGCATCGCCGGCACCTTGTAGATCGAGTCGACGTCCCACATCGAGATCACCGCGTTCATCGGCACGTTGGAGAACAGCGAGATCTTGGCCCGCTCCTCCTCCGGGACCGGCCGGTCCGCCCGGCACAGCAGCACGTCGGGCGAGATGCCGATCTCGCGCAGCTTCTGCACGCTGTGCTGGGTCGGCTTGGTCTTCAGTTCCCCGGCGCTGGCGATGAACGGCACCAGCGTCAGGTGCACGAAGCAGCACGAGCCGCGCCCCAGCCGCAGGCTCATCTGGCGGGCCGCCTCGACGAACGGCAGCGACTCGATGTCGCCCACCGTGCCGCCGATCTCGACGATCGCGACATCGGTGGCGCCGTCCCACGCCGCCTTGGCACCGCGCTCGATGAAGGCCTGGATCTCGTTGGTGATGTGCGGGATCACCTGCACCGTCTTGCCGAGGTACTCGCCGCGCCGCTCCTTGCGGATCACCGAGTCGTAGATCTGGCCGGTCGTGAAGTTGTTCACCTTGCGCATCTTGGCGCTGATGAACCGCTCGTAGTGGCCGAGGTCGAGGTCGGTCTCGGCGCCGTCCTCGGTGACGAAGACCTCGCCGTGCTGGAACGGCGACATCGTGCCGGGATCGACGTTGATGTAGGGATCGAGCTTGAGGAGGGTGACCTTCAGGCCGCGCGATTCGAGGATCGCAGCCAGCGAGGCGGCAGCGATGCCCTTGCCGAGGGAGGACACCACCCCACCGGTGACGAAGACATATTTGGTCATGTTCGCCACGCCTGCGCGCGGGGCAGGCGGTTCCGGTAAAAGCGAAGTATACCGACGCAATCAGTGCAGCCGCCGATGTCGCGCGCCATCATGGCGCGATGCTCACGCGCTCAGCGTGCCTCGTCTTCTCCCGCCTCCTCGAGCAGCCTGACCAGCGCGTGCAGCGTGCGATTCACGGGCACCGGCACGCCGAGTTCCTCTCCCCTGTGCACGACGTAGCCGTTCAGGTGGTCGATCTCGGTGCGCCGGCCGCGCGCGATGTCCTGCGCCGTCGACGACGTCGCGCCGGCCATCGACTGCGAGATGCCGACCGCGGCCTCGACCAGGTCGCCGGCGGGCAACCGCACCCCGGCCGCCTGCGCGACCGCGATCACCTCGCGCACCGCTTCCTTCAGCACGCCGAGCGCCGCCGGATGCGCGCCGATGCGGCGATAGCGCGCGCGACCGAGCGCCGAGATCGCGTTGTAGGCACAGTTGATCAGCAGCTTGGCCCACAGCTCGCCTTCGACGTTGTCGGACACCACGCACGGGATGTCCGCGCGCCGCAGGAAGCCGGCCATGCGCTCGAGCATCGGCCGTGCGGCCGGCTGCCCGCCGCGCCCGAGCGCGCCGATCAGCAGGTCGCCGCGGCCCCCCGAGTGGCGCAGGTGTCCCGGGCCGGCCATCGCCGCGGCGACGTAGACGACGGCGGGAAACGTCGGGCAGGACAGGTACGTACCGATCCGCTCGACGTTGTCGACGCCGTTCTGCATCGACAACACGACCGAGTCCGGCGCCAGATGCGGCGCCAGCGCCTGCGCCGTCGACTCGGTGTCGGTCGATTTCACGCAGAAGAGCACCAGTCCGGCCCCGCGCGCGGCGGCGATCTCCGTGCTGGCCGCCACCGGCACGCGCTCGGTGAAGCGCGTGGATTCGAACCGCAACCCGTCGCGCTCGATTGCCGCCACGTGCAGCGGACGGCCGATCAGCGTCACCGGTGCGCCGGCTCGCGCCAGCATGCCGCCGTAGTAGCAGCCCACTGCCCCCGCGCCGACCACTGCAATCGGCGGCCACCGATCCTGCGTCATCCAGGCCTCCTGCGAGACGCCGCGCGCCGAAAGGGCGACGACCCCGATGCCCCACCAAGACGGGCTTTCTGCTGCGGCGCGCTGCCGCGTATGTTGGCACGGGCCGCGGGTCCTCGCGCTGCAACGGCCGTCGAGTTGCCGCCGCAGCGCGCGGCCGAAGGCTTCCCCGCAATCGCCAGCAGCACACCCTTGCAAAGGAGACCCACTGATGAGTTCGAACGCAATCTTCTTCGGCTGGAACCGCTCCCTGCCCGGCCGCGAACGGCAGAGCGCCGAGCACTTCGGCGAATTCGTCGTCTACCTGAACGAGCTGCAGAAAGGCGGCAGCATCCACTCCTACCACGTCATGTTCCTCAATCCCCATGGCGGCGACATGAACGGCTTCTTCCTGATCCGCGGCGACAGTGCCAGGCTCGATGCGCTGATGGCCAGCGACGACTGGGTGCGGCACATGACGCGCGCCGCGATGCACCTGGCCAGCGCGGGCGCCGTGCGCGGCGTGACCGGCGACGCGGTGATGCAGCGGATGGACCTGTGGCGGGGCCTGATACCGGCGTGACGGCGGCGACGCGCTGCGCGTCGACCGCCGACCGGGGCCCGCCGACGTTCGATGTACGCTGGCGCGGACGTACTTTGACACCGACCTGACCGCATGTCCGCCGCCGGCTCCTCGCCCGCCGTCTTCAACGCCCGCGCCGCCGCGCAGCTGGAGCGCATGTACTCCAGCCCGCAGGTGGTGGCGCAGCGACGCAGGTTCCGCGAGGTGCTCGCCGCGCGGCCCGGGGAGACCGGCCTCGATGTCGGCTGCGGGCTCGCGCATCTGACGCTCGAACTGGCAGGCGACGTCGCGCCAGGCGGCCGCATCATCGCGCTCGACAACAGCGAGCACATGGCAGGTGAGGCGGCAGCCCGCATCGCAGCCGCCGGCCTGACCGATGCGGTGACCGTGCAGCAGGGCGACGCAACCCAGCTCGACCTGCCCGATGCCAGCGTCGACTTCGTCGTCGCCGCGCAGGTGTACTCGTACGTGCCCGACGTGGCGCGCGCGATCGCCGAGGCTGCGCGAGTGCTGCGCCGCGGCGGCCGGCTGGCAGTCCTGGAAACCGACTGGGACCTGTGCACCTACGAATCGTCCGACGCCGAGCTCGGCCGGCGGCTGATCGCAGCGCGCGGCCGGCACTTCGCGCATCCGCACCTGCCGCGGCAACTGCACCGGTTGATGCGCGCGGCCGGACTCACGCTCGCGCGCTGCGAGACGGTACCGATCGTCGAGACGCGCTATGACCCGGAGTCCTTCGGCGCGGCCTTGCTGCCGGTGATGCGCAGCGCAGCCGTGAAGAGCGGCATCGACGCGGCGGCGGTCGACGGATGGATTGCCGACGTCCAGTCGCGCACCGCCGACGGCGAATACTTCTTCGCGACCTTCCGTTTCATTTTCGTCGCCACCCGCTAGGCACGGCGGAAGCGCCGGCGCGACGCGTACATCACCCGCCCAACCGGAGGACGCAACCGATGGATGTCGACAAGGCAATCGAGACGCAGCTGAACAATCTGCAGGCCCGCAGCGGCAAGACGCTGGAGCAGCTCTACGTGGCGATCCGCGCCAGCGGGCTCACCAAGCACTCCGAGATCATCGCGATGCTCAAGCGCGATTTCGCGATGGGCCACGGCGATGCGAACCTGGTGGCGCACAGCTTTCGCGCCGGCGCGGCGCCGCAGTCAGCCACGGCGGCCTCAGCCGATGCAGCGGTTGACGGGATTTACGCCGACCGGACAGCGCTCCGTCCGATCCACGATGCGCTGATGCAGGCAATCGGCGCCTTCGGCGAGTTCGAGGTGGCGCCGAAAAAGGGCTACGTCAGCCTGCGGCGCAGGAAGCAGTTCGCAATGATCGGGCCGGCGACCAAGACGCAGGTCGAGGTGGGCCTCAACATGAAGGACGTGGCGGCGACCGACCGGCTCGTCGCCCTGCCGGCGGGCGGCATGTGCCAGTACAAGGTCAGGCTCGCCAGGCGGGCGAAGTCGACAGGGAACTCGTCGGCTGGCTTCGCCGCGCCTACGACAGCGCCGGCTGATCAGAAGCGCGAGCCGGGCTCGCGCAGGAACTCGATTTCCTCGGCCGTCGACTCGCGGCCGAGCAGGCCATTGCGGTGCGGGTAGCGGCCGAAACGCGCGACGACGTCGAAATGCTTCTGCGCCCACACCAGCGGTTCGGCCAGGCCCTCGGCTGCCAGTTCGCCGAACAGGCGCAACGATTCGTGCTGGTCGGCCATCTGCTCCGAATGCTCGAAGGGCAGGTAGGCGAACCAGCGCTCGAGCGGCGTCAAGTTGCAGGTGGCGGCCGTCGGCGACCAGTCGCCTGGCGATCGCCAGCGCCGCGGCATCGCCGCCGAACGCACGTGCGCTGTCGCGGTACACGTTGCGCGTGAACTGGTCGAGCAGCAGGATCAGCGCAAGCGCATCGCGGGCATCGCGCTCAGCCCAGCGATCGAGATCGCCGCGCAGTGCGGCATCGACCGACGGACCGAAGCGGCGCCGGATCTCCTCGTCGGTCGCGGCGGACTTGGTGAACCACAGCTTGCGGGTCTGCCCGTGCTCCGGCGATCCCGGCGCGCCGAACCAGAAGTCGAGGATTTCAGTAGAAGCAGGTGAAGTCATCGTGTGCCTGGAGGTACGCCCCCTCTCCCCTGTCCCCTCTCCCGCGAGGGGAGAGGGGAACCCCTGCGCCAGCCGCCCGCCCGCGAGCAGTGAGGAAACAGGTACGAAGACCCCTCACGGCCGCGGCGGCAGCGCCGGAGGCGCAAGGTTCGGGCGCGGACCGAAGCGCGGTGTGTTGTCCTCCTTTGCAACCCGGTCGAGCACGACCTGCAGTGCCGTCTCGAGTTGCCGGTCGCGGCCGGCCATCGTGTCCTGCGGCGCGTTGTCGACGTCGATCTCGGGATCGGTGCCGTAGTTCTCGACCTGCCAGCCGACGTCGGTGAACCAGAACGAGAACTCGGGCTGCGTGGTCTCGGTGCCGTCGGCGAGCTTGTGGCGCGGCCAGATGCCGATCACGCCGCCCCAGGTGCGCTTGCCGATCAGCGGGCCGATCTTCATCAGCTTGAAGCAGTGCGAAAAGATGTCGCCGTCGGAACCGGCGTGCTCGTTGGTCAGCGCCACCACCGGCCCGGCCGCCGACTCGACCGGATAGGGCGTCGGCCGGCCCCAGCGCTGCAGGTCGTAGCCGATGCGCCGGCGCGCCACTTTCTCCAGCAGCAGCTGCGACACGTGGCCGCCACGGTTGAAGCGCACGTCGACGATCAGCCCGTCGCGGTCGCACTCGGCGAGGAAGTAGCGGTGGAACTCGGCGAAGCCGGCCGACTGCATGTCGGGCAGGTGCAGGTAGCCGATGCGGCCGCGCGACGCTTCGTGCACCCAGCGGCGGTTGCGTTCGACCCACTCGCGGTAACGCGCGGGCACTTCGTCGGCCAGCAGGCTCACCACCACGTCGCGCGTGCCGGTGTCACCGGCCAGCCGCAGCCCGGCGCGATTGCCGGCCTGGTTGACCAGCAGCGCCTGCGGCGGCACGTCGCGCGAGACGGGCTGGCCGTTGACGGCGACGATCCGCTCGCCCTTGCGGGCCAGGACGCCGATCGCGTTCAAGGGCGAGTCGGCGGCGTCTTCCCACGGATCGCCGCTGGCGATGTGCTCGATCGCGTAGCTGCCGTCCTCGGCGAGCCGCAGGTCGGCGGCGAGGTGGCCGAGCGAGACCGACGGCGGCCGGCGGTGATCGCCGCCCGACTCGTAGGCGTGCGAGGTGCCCAGTTCGCCCTGCATCTCCCAGATCAGGTCCGACAGCTCGCCGCGCGTCGCGATGCGGTCGAGCAGCGGCGCGTAGCGTTCGTACACCGCGCCCCAGTCGATGCCGGACATGTCGGGCACCCAGAAGTGGTCGCGCTGCAGCCGCCAGACCTCGCGCAGCATCTGCCGCCACTCGGCGCGCGGATCGACCGACACGCGCACGCGCCCGAGGTCGATCCAGCCGCTCGAGCGCGACGGCGCGTCGTCGCCGGCGCCGTCCTTCTTCTCCGGCTTGTGCGCGGCGTTGAGTGCGCGCAGCTTCTTTGCGTCGCGGACGATCAGCGTGGTCGAATCGGCCGACAGTGCGAACGCATCGACGCGATCGACCCAGGTCTCCGTGCGCAGGGTGTCGAAGTCGAACGCCTCGAGCACGGCCGGCCCCTCCTTGTGCCCGCCGCGTCCGTGCGCGCCGGGCACCGGGAAACTGGTCCACAGCACGTGCCGCGGCGTGGCCGCGATGGCGCCGTAGCGCCCTTCCGGCACGGGAAAGGCGGCGATGCGACGCTCGATGCCCTCGATGTCGACAACCAGCGGCTTTACTTCCTGCGTGTCGTTGCCTTTGTCCTCCTCGTCCTCGCCGTGCATCGGCTTCATGCCGCGCGGCGGCGGGTCGAACGGGGGCCGGGCGTCCGCCTGCAGCGCGATCAGGTATGGCCGCGCCGCGCGCGGGAAACTCAGTTCGAACTGCACGTTGTCGTACACCGGGTCGAACGTGCGCACCGAGACGAAGTACAGGTAGCGGCCGGACGGGTCGAAGGCCGGCGCGCTGTCGCGGAACTCCGGCCGCGTCACCAGGTGGCTGCGCGCGGCGGCGACCTCGAAGAGCTTGATCGCGCAGTGGCGCGGACTGGTCCAGAACGGATAGGCGAGCCAGGCGCCGTCGGGCGACCACGCCAGTTCCTCGCTGCGGCCGCATTCGCTGCGATCGGCCAGCGTCAGCTCGCCGCTCGCCAGGTCGCCGATCAGTACCTCGTTGCGATGGTTGGCGATGGCGACGCGGCGTCCCTTCGGCGCCGCCGCGAGCGCAATCACGCGGCCGACGTCCCAGTCGAGCGTGCGCGTGCCGCCGGCCTCGACGATTTCGATGCGCTCCTCGCCGCTCTCGTCGCTGACCACCACCTGCGAGGTCCCGTCGGCGAGCCAGCGCGCGAGCCGGTAGCGCACGCCCTGCGCGGCGCCGTGCTGGCGCACGCCGCCTTCCCACAACGCGAACGAAAAAAGCCTGCCGCGGCTGCCGAGGGCCAGCGAATGGCCCTGCGGATGCACGTCGAATCCTTCGAGGTGATCGGTGGCGGGCACGAAGCGCCGCGCCGCCTGGCTGCGATGCGCCGGCACGCGGATGTCGATGCGCCGCGTCGTGCCGCTGGCCGGATCGAACAGCCACAGTTCGGCGCCGCACTGGTAGACGACGCGCGCGCCGTCGGTCGACGCATGGCGCGCGTAGAAGTCCTCGTGATCGGTGTGCCGCTTCAGGTCGCTGCCGTCGGGCAGGCACGAGTACAGGTTGCCGACGCCCTGGAAGTCCGACAGGAAGTAGATGCGCGGGCCGATCCACATCGGACTGGTGATGTTGCCGGCGAGTTCATGCAGGCGGCGGAAGCGGTTGTCGTTTTCCGCATCGACCCACAGATGACCGGCGGTGCCGCCGCGGTAGCGCTTCCAGCGCGCCGGATCGGCGGTGTTGCGGCCGATCACCTTCGCGCCGCCCGGCCCGTACGACAGGTGATTGACCTGGCCGTAGGGCAGCAGCTCCGGCAGGCCGCCGTCAACGGCCAGCGCGAAGGCGCGGTAGTTGCGGAAGAACGGCTGGCCATGGGTGGTGACGAACAGGATGCGTCCGCCGGGCGTGAAGCCCCGCACCATCACGTCGGGGCCGAGCCAGGTCATGCGCCGCGCCGGCCCGCCCTCGGCCGCCATCAGGTAGACCTCGGGGTGCTGCTCGTCGCGGCTCACGTAGGCGAGCCATTTGCCGTCGGCTGACAGCGCGGGCGTCGACGGTTCGCCGAGGCCGGCGGTCAGTCGCCGCGCGATGCCGCCGCCCACATCGACCGTCCACAGGTCGTCGTCGCAGACGAACACGACGGTGTCGCCGCGCAGCGCCGGCTGGCGCAGGTATCCGAGGTCGCTCACGTGACTTCTTCCTTGTTGTGATGTGCCGCCGGGCCGGCGTGATCAGCGCTGGGCGCGCGGGTCGTTGGCGAGCTCGATCGGCTTGCCGTGCGGGGTCGCTGCAGCCGCGCGCGTCCACGCTTCGGCGCGCTCGTGCAGCGTTCGCGCATCGGTGGCGCCGCGCGCGGCGACCAGTTTCTCGAGTGCGGCGAGCCAGAACTCGTAGTAGCGCGAGCCGTCGTCGGCCGCTCCGGCGGCGCGGATTTCGGCGGCCAGCGCCTCGGCCCACTCGGTCCAGGTGAAGAGTCCCTGGGCATGCAGGTGCACGGCGAGCGCGAAGGCCTGCGCCTGCCACGGCGCGGCGAACACCGGCCCCGATTCGTCGCGCGGCAGCGGCGCGCGCTCGCGCAGCGCTGCCTCGAGGTCAGCATGGCTCAAGCGTGCTCTCCCAGGCGTCGATGCTCACCGTCAGCTTGGGATCGGCGGCGTGGCCCCACAGTTCGCGTCCGTCGAAAGCGACCGTGTACAGCCACTGCGGGCGCTCGCCCATCCCGTGCGCACTCGTGTTCGGAAACACGTGCACGCCGTGCACCTGTTCGATCCGTCCCGCGCGCCCGCGCGCGTAGCGCGGCACGCGCGTGTGCCCCGCCGGATGCTCGTTGGCCGTGCGCACGCGGTCGCCGACTGCGAAGCGTGCCGGCGCCGCTGCCGGCCGCTCGCTCGGCGAGCCTTGTGCCAGCGCCGCGGTGACTTCGTCGGCGCGCAGCACGCGGCCCGGCGTACGCGGCGCAGCGAGCGCGCGGCCAGCGCGCAGCTCGTCGTTGCTGACGAAGCCTTCCGCAGCGAGCAGCTTCTCCAGCCCCTTGATCCAGATCTCGTAGTAGGTCGAAGTCAGGTAGTCGACCGGGTGCAGCGTCTCGCGCGCGTGCCGGCTGGCATCGATGCTCCAGTGGCCCATCGCGCCGCAGGCGAGCGTGACCGCGAGCGCGCGCCTCTCCCATTCCGCATGGAAAGTCGGCTCGTCCGGCTCGGGCACGACCGGCCCGAAGCCCATCTGCCCGCCGAGATCCTGCGCCCCGTTCATCGACCCGCCCCTTCCGGCAAGCGCGGCAACCCGGTGCCGATCATGCTGTCGCGGGTGACCAGCGCGGCAAGGTCCTCTTCGCTGAGTCCCTCCGTGCCCGCCGGCCGCTCCGGAATCACCAGGTAGCGCACTTCGGCGGTCGAGTCCCAGACGCGAATCTTCTTGTCCGCCGGCAACTGCACGCCAAAGTCGGCCAGCACGCTGCGCGGATCGATGACCACGCGCGAACGGTACGGCGCCGACTTGTACCAGACCGGCGGCAGCCCGAGCACCGGCCACGGATAGCACGAGCACAGCGTGCACACGACCATGTGGTGCGTGTCACGGTCGTTGAATACGGCGACCATGTGCTCGCCTTGCCGGCCGCTGAAGCCGAACTCGGCGATCGCCGCGGTGGCGTCGGCGCGAAGCCGCTGCGCGTAGGCGGGGTCGCTCCACGCCCGGGCGACGACCCTCGCTCCGTTGCGCGGCCCGATCTTCGTTTCGTAGGTGTCGATGATCGCGTCGAGGGCCGCCGGATCGACGTAGCCCTTCTCGACCAGGATCGACTCCAGCGCGCGCACCCGCGCCTCGATCGGCGACAGTTCGCTGCCGTGGTGATCGTGGTCGTGCGGATGGTCGTGGTCGTGCATCGTCGATCCTCGAAAGCGACGCGCCTCAGGCGAACTCCAGCACGACGCGCCGCGTGCGTGCGCTCTTCTTCTCGATCTTCGCGACTCGCACCGCGCCGATCTCGGCCGTGTTGCGCACGTGCGTGCCGCCGCAGGGCTGCAGGTCCACGTCGGCAATGCGCACCAGCCGGACGCGGCCGAAGCCGACCGGCGGGCTGACGCTCATCGACTTGACGAGCTGCGGATTGGCCCGAAGTTCGTCGTCGCTGATCCACTCGCAGCCGACCGGCAGTCCGCGCGCAACCAGCTCGTCGAGACCCTGCTGCACGGTCGCCTTGTCCAGCAGCGCGGTCATCGCGAAATCCAGCCGTGCGTAGTCGGCGGTGACGCTGCAGCCGTCGACGAGTTCGCGCACCACCGCGCACAGCAGGTGCGTCGCGGTGTGAAAGCGCATGTGCCGGTAGCGGCGCTCCCAGTCGATCTCGGCGGTGACCGGCGCGCCCGCTTCCAGCTTCGATTGCCAGCCGCCCGCCGGATCGAGCACGTGCAGCGTGTCGTCGGGTGTCGCGTCGTCGCGCCGGCTCTTGCGCGCGTCGATCACGGCCAGCCGCGAACCGTCGGCGAGCCGCAGCGTTCCCGTATCGCCGGCCTGGCCGCCGCCGAGCGGATAGAACACGGTGCGGTCGAGCTCGACCCCATCCTCGGCGACCTGCGTGACGATCGCCTCGCACTGCCGCGCGTAGGCGTCGCTGCGATGGATTGCGAGCGTGGCCATCGGCTCAGCGTCGCTCCGCCGCGGCCGCCTGCGCGGCCGCGAAGGCGGAGCGCTTGCGGCGCGCCGGCTTCGGCGCGGCAGCCGGCGGTTGCCGGCGCCTCGTCGGCTGGCCCGTGTTCGCCGCCGAGATGCCCGGCCGCCTGCGCAAGCGCCTCGGTGGCGGCGAGCGATCGCTCGGCGACCTGCGGGTCGACCTCGTCGTCCCACGGCGCCAGCAGCACCGCGTACAGCAGCTTCTCGAATTCCGGCGCGAAGCGGTCGATGATCGCCTGCGGCCGTGGACAGAGCTTCTTGTCGGTCACCAGGCCGAACTGCACGCCGCCGTCGTAGGAGAGGATCGACACGCCGACGCCGATGTCGCCCGACTGCGGAACCCAGAACATCATCTGCCGCAGCCGGCTGCCCGCCATGTACAGCGCGTGCTGCGGCCCGGGGACGTTGGTCATCACCGCCGTGGCCTTCGAGGCAAGCAGGTCGAGCACCTGCTTCTGCAGCAGGCGCGGCGCCATTCCGGCGGCGCCGAGGACGGCCAGCGCGAGGATCGCCGTGTAGCCGTCCTTCAGTTCGTTCATCCGGCTACGCACCGTCAGCACGCGCACCAGCGGATCGTCGATGCCGATGGGCAGCAACAGCGGCACGAGGCCGAACTTGTTGCCCAGCGTGCGCGGCGCGCCGGGTCCGCGCAGGTTGACCGGCACCATCGCCCGCAGCTCGGCGCCGTCGATCGCCTCGCCGCACTCGACGAGGTAGCTCCGGATCGCGCCGGCCGCGCACGACAGCAGCACGTCGTTGACTGAACAGCCCAGCGCGCGGCCGACGGCCTTGACGTCGGACAAGGGCAGCGGCTCGTTCCACGCCACCACTTTCGAGCCGCTCGGTTTGCCCTTGAGACTGGTCCGCGTGTCGTCGTCCATCAGGGCCAGCGCCGTGGCGTCGCGGGTGACCTGGCCGACGATGCGCGCCGCCTCGGCGGCCGCTTCGGTGGCGACATTCGGATCGGCAATGACGCTCGACGACGCAGCGAGCATGCGGCCGGCAAGATCCCCGCCGGCATCGATCGCCTTGACCGCCGCATCGGTGAACGGCTGCAGCCACTGCTCGACCAGCCCACCTTTGCGAGCGCCGCGCCGCTGCTTCGGCGCCGGCGCTTCGGCATCCCTGTCCGCCGACGCACTGGTCATGCCCATCACCACGCCCATCAGTCCGATGCCGTCGCCGACGCAGTGGTGGATGCGCACGATCAGCGCGTGGCCGTGGTCGTAGTTCTCGACCAGGTGAAACTGCCACAGCGGCCGCTGCGGATCGAGTGCCTGGCCCGCCAGCTGGGCAACCAGCTTCTGCAGTTCCCGCGTGCCGCCCTTGCCGGGCAGGCCGATGCGCACGAGGTGGCGGTCGAGGTCGAAGTCCTCGTCCTCCTCCCACCAGGCGCCGGCGGTGTCCTGGACCACGCGGGCGCGGAACTGGAAGAACGGCAGCAGGTGCTCCTGCAGGACATTGCGCAGTCGCGGTTCGTCGCACGGCCCGTCGATGACGATGACGCCGACGATCATCATCAGGTTGCCCGGCGAGTCCATGCGCAGCCACGCGGTGTCGACCGGCGACATGCGTTCGCGATGGGACATCGTTTCCTCCAGGTTGCGCAGCCGCGGCGTTCGGGCGGCCGCGCCGAATGCGGTGTTTTTGCCAGCCTTGCGGTGCCGCCTCATAATAGTCGGCCAACCTGCGATGTCCAGACCGAGGAGACAAGGATGGCCGATCTGAAAGCGAAGTTCGAGGCCGCGGTGGCCGCGTCGAAGACCCTGCCCGAGCGCCCCGACAACGCCACGCTGCTCAAGCTCTACGCGTTGTACAAGCAGGCCTCGAGCGGCGACGTCGAAGGCAAGCGTCCCGGCTTCACCGACATGGTCGGTCGCGCCAAGTGGGATGCCTGGAACGAGATCAAGGGCACGTCGGCCAACGACGCGATGAAGCAGTACGTCGCGCTGATCGAAGACCTGAAGGGGTAGCACGCGACACCTCCGGGAAACGGCCCGCCATGGCGGGCCGTTTCGCGTTCGGCGCCGCAGCCGCACGAACCCTGTTGGCGCGTACGTCCCGGGCTAGGTACGATCCGCCCCCTCGCCCACAGCAGGGATTTTCCCGGAGAACCGCCATGCGCCGCTTCATCGCCCTTGCCTGCCTGCTCGCGGTCGCCGCCCCGGCTGCAACCGCCGGCACGGTCACCGTGATCACCTCCTTTCCGAAGGAACTGACGGCCGCCTACAAGGCCGCGTTCGAAAAGCGCAACCCGAACATCAAGCTCGAGATCCTGAACAAGAACACGGTGGCGGGGATTGCCTTCGTCCGCGAGACCGCCGAAGGCCAGCGCCCCGACGTGTTCTGGGCCAGCGCGCCGGACGCCTTCGAGGTTCTCAAGCGCGACAGGCTGCTCGCCAAGGCAAGCGACGTCGCCAACCCGCAGGTGCCGGCCAAGATCGGCAACTATCCGATCAACGATCCCGAGGGCTTCTATTTCGGCCAGGCGCTCGCCGGATACGGGATCATGTCCAACACGCGCTACCTGAAGGCGAACAAGCTCGAATCGCCGAAGGAGTGGACCGATCTGCTGAAGCCGCAGTGGTTCGGCCACGTCGCGATGACCGCGCCGAGCCGCTCCGGCACGATGCACCTGACGGTCGAGACGATCCTGCAGGGCGAAGGCTGGGACAAGGGCTGGACCCAGATCCTCCAGATGGCCGGCAACAGCGCGCAGATCACCGAGCGCTCCTTCGGCGTGCCCGACGGCATCAACAACGGCCAGTTCGGCGCCGGCCCGGTGATCGACTTCTTCGGCCTGGCAGGCAAGTACTCGGGGTTTCCGGTCGAGTTCGTCTACCCGCAGATGACCTCGGTCGTGCCGGCGAACATCGCGCTGATTGCCGGTGGCAGGAATGCCGCGGAAGCCAGGACGTTCATCGCCTTCTCGCTCAGCCGGGAAGGCCAGGAAATCCTGCTCGAGCCGAAGATCTCGCGCCTGCCGGTGCTCGCCTACAGCGCCTTCGGCGGCAAGATCCCGGCCGGCTATCCCGATCCGCTGGCCATCGCAAAGCGCAGCAAGGTGCAGTTCGACTCGGATCTATCCGAGGCGCGCTACTCGGTCGTGACGTCGCTGTTCGACCAGACGGTCACCTTCCGGCTCAAGGAACTCCAGGCCGCGACCCAGGCGATTCACCAGGCCGAAGCGAAGAACGCCGGCGGCAAGAACGCGCAGGCCGCCGAACTGATCAAGCAGGCGCGCGAACTGGCCTTCACGCCGATCGTCTCGTCGCAGATCGCCGGCCAGGCCGACTTCCTGAAGCTGTTCGCGTCGAACAAGAAGGAAGTCGCGGTGGCAAAGAAGATCACCGGGCTCGAGGAATCCTGGAACAGCAAGGCAAAGGCCCACTACGAGAAGGCGACTGAGCTGGCGCGGCAGGCGGCGGCGCTGATCAAGTAGCCGCGCTCCGGATGAGCGCTGCGGCGCCCGCGCCGGCATCCGCCGGCGCTTTCGTTTTCATGCGGCGTGCCTGGGGCGCCTCGCCGGCGACGCTGCTCGTGGGCGCGGCGGTGGTCGCCTTTCTCGGCGTGTTCCTGCTGGTCCCGGTCGGCACGGTATTCATCACCGCGTTCGCCGACGCGGACGGCAGCTTCACGCTCGGCCACTTCCAGAGCTTCTTCACGACCTCGCTGATGCGCGAGTCGTTCGGCAACTCGCTGTACGTGGCCGTGGTCAGCGTCGGAATCGCCTCGCTGATCGCCGTACCGCTCGCCTACCTGACCGTGCGCTTCGAATTCCGCGGCGCGGCGCTGATCCAGACGCTCGGCGTGCTGCCGCTGATCATGCCGCCGTTCGTCGGCGCGGTGGCGATGACGCTGATCTTCGGCCGCTCGGGCAGCGTCAACCTGCTGCTCGACGAACACTTCGGCTTCACCGTGCCGTTCATGGAGGGGCTGAACGGCGTCGTCTTCGTCGAGAGCGTGCACTACTTCCCGTTCATCCTGATGAACCTGATCGTCGCGCTCAGGAACATCGACAGCGCGATGGAGGAAGCCGCGCTGAACCTCGGCTGCCGCGGCTGGCGGCTGTTCCGGCGCGTGGTGTTTCCGCTCGCGCTTCCCGGCTACCTCGCCGGCGCCGCGCTGGTGTTCGTCAAGGTCTTCGACGATCTGGGCACGCCGTTGGTACTGGGGCAGACCAACATGCTGGCGCCGCAGGCCTACCTGCGCATCACGCAGATCGGGCTCGAAGATCCGATGGGCTACGTGATCAGCGTGATGATGATCGCGTTTTCCATCGGCGCGCTGTGGCTTTCGGTGCGGGTAATGCAGGGCAAGGACTACACCACCGTGCAGAAAGGCGCCGGCGGGCTGGCGCGGCGGCGGCTGTCGCGGTGGGAATCGGTGCTTGCCTACGGCGGAATCTTCCTCGTGCTGCTGGTCGTGCTCTCGCCCCACCTCGGCCTCACGATCCTTTCGATCGCGCAGGTATGGAGCTTCGCGCCCCTGCCCGACGCCTACACGCTCGCGCACTACGGCACCGTGTTCGCTGACAGCAGCTTCATGATCAGGAACACGCTGCTGTACTGCGGGCTGGCGGCGCTGATCGACGTGGCGATCGGCATCGCGATCGCCTACCTGATCCTGCGCACGCGCATCCCCGGGCGGCAATGGCTCGATTTCGCCGCGAGCAGCGCGATCGCCGTGCCGGGACTCGTGCTGGCGATCGGCTACCTGCGCACGTTTCAGGGCGTCAGTGTGGGCGGCGTGCCGGTCACGCAGACGTGGATCCTGATCATGATCGCCTACGCCGTGCGCCGCCTGCCCTACGCGCTGCGCTCGTGCATGGCCGCGCTGCAGCAGATCAACGTCAGTCTCGAGGAGGCGGCGGAGATGCTCGGCGCAAGCGGCTGGCGCACGGTGCGGCGGATCGTCATCCCGCTGATGGCCGGCGGCATCCTCGCCGGCTTCGTGTCCAGCTTCATCACCGCCGCAGTGGAGCTCTCGGCGACGATCCTGCTGGTGGTGAAGGAGTCGCAGGCGCCGATGAGCTACGGAATCTATCTCTACATGCAGTCGGTGGCCGGCCGCGGTCCCGGTGCAGCGCTCGGCGTGATGGCGGTGGCGATGGTGGCGCTGGGCACGTATGCATCGCACCGCGTGATGGAGCGCGCCGCGACGCAGAGAACGGCGCAGGCGCACGCGATCGAGGAATCCCGATGAGGAAAGTCGCCGTCGAATGCCGCGGCATCGGTCTGTCGTACGGCAGAACCGAAGTGCTGAAGGACGTGAGCCTGCGTGTCGAGCCCGGCGAGTTCTTCGCCCTGCTGGGGCCCTCGGGCTCGGGCAAGTCGACGCTGCTGCGGCTCATCGCCGGCTTCAACCGGCAAAACCGCGGCGAACTGCTCGTCGACGGCCGCGACATCAGCGGCGTCCCGCCGCACGCACGAAACATCGGCATGGTCTTCCAGAGCTACGCGCTGTGGCCGCACATGACGGTTTTCGACAACGTTTCCTTCGGTCTGGTCGAGCGCAAGGTGGCTCGTGACGAAGTGCGCCGGCGAACGGAGGCTGCGCTCGATCTGGTCGGCCTGCGTGAATTCGCGCAGCGCCGCCCGAACCAGCTCTCCGGCGGCCAGCAGCAGCGGGTCGCGCTGGCGCGCACGGTGGTGATCGAGCCGCAGGTGCTGCTGCTCGACGAGCCGCTGTCGAACCTCGACAAGAACCTGCGCGTGACGATGCGCCAGGAACTGCTTGCGCTGCAGCGCAAGCTCGGCATCACGACGATCTTCGTCACCCACGACCAGGAAGAGGCGATGACCACGGCCGACCGCATGGCCGTGCTCGACGGCGGCGTCGTGCAGCAGGCCGGCACGCCGGCCGAGCTGTACGACACGCCGGCCAACCGCTTCGTCGCCGAGTTCGTCGGCACGATGAACCTGCTCGATGGCAGCGTCGCCGCCGACGGGGAGGCGCTGCGCTTCGACATCGACGGCGTCGGCGCGGTCCGGCTGCCGCGCCTGGCCGAGGCGCCGGCGAGCGGCAGGCTGGCGCTGAGCTTCAGGCCGCACGCGGTGCAGATGGCGGTCGGCCCGGCGGCAGGCAATCTTGCCGGCGGGCCTCAACTGAGACTGTCGGGCGTCGTGCAGAGCAGTGAATTCCTGGGCGAGTTCACTCGCTACGTCGTGCGCGTCGGAACGCACCGGATCACGACGGACCAGCCGCACCTGGTCGGCATGCGGCGCATCGACGACGGCGCAACCGTCGCGCTTGCCGTCGCCGGCGAGCAGTTACGCGTGCTGCAATAGGGACGACCGTCGCGACTTGATTCGGCGGCTGCCTGCCGGCCGTTACGCGCCTCGTTCAAGCGCACAACCTCACGGAAGTGAGAGTCGCTGATGCGATGAACGGCAGACCACGAGTCGGCACTGGTCTGCGGCAGACTTCGGCCATCTCCAGTCAGTCGACTGGGCTGCAGTGATCGGCGGCAATGCGGCGCGAGCTGTCCGTCGTGCGTCGCTGCTGATCCGGCGGCATCGGCAGTCTAGGCCGCCTCGGCAGCCACCAAAGGCGCCCGCTGGGCCAGGAAATCGGCGAATTTCTTGTCGTCGTTGGCGAGGTGTGCCTCAAACCAGCGCTGCAGGAACGCAAACAGGCCCGTGGTCGACACGAATCCTTCCGTGTTTCTGCGCGTGAACCCGTCCACGTTTCTGAGCATGAACTGCAAGGAACTCAAGTTATTCAGCAGTCGCCGGTGTGATTCGCAGTGCTGCTCCATTTCGGGGTACTGGAACGCACGCATCTGCACTTCTTCTCTCGCGAAGTGCTCTTGCGCAGCAACTCTGAGACCGCTATTGGCCATCAGCACCTGAGTCTCGTTTGCGGATGAGGTCGCCAGGAGCAGCGTGTTGACTTTGTCCAGGAGATGCCAGTGATCCTCGTCGAAGTCATTTGCCGCGGGTGCCAGCTTTCTTAGCCATGGAATACAAGAAGTCGTCATTGCCTTTCCTTTTCTCCGTGGTCGTAGATGCTCGCTACTGAGCGAAAACGCTCAGGCGGGCAATCTGGGACAAGCCGAACGTATGGCAGAGAACAGCCAGCAGTCGCGGCACAGGGCGCAGGCGGCATCAAGCAAGGAGTCGGCTTGCCGCAGCTGACCACGGCAGGCCGATTGTTTGCGCGCAGATGGACTGCCTTGCTGCAGTCCGGACCACGCTTTTCGCGCGGTCAGCGCAGTTTGGTCCTTGCGTCAATGGCCTCGCCAGGCTGTGCGACGGTCACCTGTCGTGTCACTTGCACATGACTGGCGGCTCGCTCGCCAGCAGCGGCGATCAGATCCTCCTGCGCCGCAGTGGCCACGGGGGTGTTGCCCTCGCCGGAACTCAGCAGGCCGAGCCTGTTTGCTTCCGCCGCTTCGGCGCTGACCTTCGCGCGCAGTTGGCGTTGATCGCCCCGCGAGACGACTGCCCCGCCCGCCTGCTCGCCGGCGTTGGCGAGCATCTGCGCCTGCGCGTACATCATCGGGTAGTCGTACATCTGCCCGAGGCGGATTGCTTCGTGAAGTTCGGTGATGACCTGCGCGCGTGTCATGCTCGGCATGTCCTGGCCCTGCACCGCCTCGGGATAGGGCTCGATGCCCGCCCATGCGCTCGTGGTAACGGCCAGCAGAAGTGCGACACTGGATGAATGAACTTGTTTCATGATCGTCCTCTATGATTCGATGCCCGGTTGTTCGACGCTTCGGCATGCAGTCCTGCAGAAGAAACGGCGACCCTTACGGGTGGGTAGCGGCGGCCGCTACGCAGGCGTCTGATGAATGCTGCCGCCATGCGTGACATGGGCAGAGCATGGACGCTCATGCGATCTGCCGGCCCATCTCGACAGGTAGGGGCGCCCCCATCTGAGTAGGTGGGATTGCGTGGCGGCGCGCGGGGCGGTCGATCGTGCGTCCAGTTCGGCCGGCGGGCAAAGGGCGCTCGACGAGACGGTCTTGCCGCAGCAAGGCCGGTCCTTTTTTTATAGCAGTCACTCACCATGTGGTCATCCAAGCGCTCCCCCGGGCCTGCGCTCATCCGGCGTTTGTGCACCCTCGGACTTCCCCTCGAAGGGGTCGTGCCGGCGTTGATGCGTGCGCTGTGTCGCGAGGCGCACTGCGACGCCGGCGTCGTGCTGTGGTTCGACGCGGAAGGTGAGGTCTCGAATCTTTATGCGCATGACCTGCCTTCGCCACAGGCGCTGGGCGCCTGGTTTGCGGCACCGGCGAGCACAGACGCCCCGCTGCGCTTTTCTGCACGCTCAGTCAGTCCGGGGAATCGGCAGCGGGTGGTTGAGATCTGCGCGGACGGCGTTCCCGGCGGACGGAACGAGAGGGACAAAGAACCTGAACCGTTCTGCCCGCACCGAAACCTGTGCGGGATGGCCGTTCCGTCCGGCGCCGCATTGACGCGCCTGTGCTGCGCGATCACCCGCGACGGCGCTGCCGTCGCTTCGCTCATTCTTTATCGGCGGTCCGGGGGGCCGGCGTTCAGCAGCGGCGAACGGGTTGCGGTCAAGGCGGCCGGTCGATACCTTTCGTTGAACGCCGGGGCGGCGTCAGTCGACACCAGCGCCGCGATGTACCGCGTCAGCGGCGAGGACGCGCTGCTGCTGTGCAAGCCGGACGGCCGCATTACCCAGGTCTCGGGAAACGGCTATGCCCTGCTGGCGCAGGCCTCGGGCTGCCCGATCAACCGCAGGACCGTTCCCGCAGAGCTGGAGCGTGCCGGCCAGGATCTGATTCGACGTCTGCTCGCGGAGCCGGCGCTGCCCACGGGCCGCGATGCACGCGGCCCAACCCGGGCCGCCTCGTCGATCAATGAGTGGGGGATGTTCCGCCTGCGAGGCTTCTTCGAACCGGAAGGGGAAGGGCCCTTGGGCGTGCTGATCGAGCGCGTCGATCATCTCCTCGTGCGATTGTGCGAAGCAATGTGGCGATTGGACCTTTCAGTGCAGCAGGGTGAGGCGCTCCTTCTGCTGGCACAGGGCCTGAACCACGAAGGCATTGCCGAGCGGATGGGCATCGCGCTCAATACCGCCATTTATCACATCCGGCAGCTCTACTCCAAGCTCGACGCGCACACGCGAGAGGAGGCGATCGAGCGCGTCATCGCTGCGGGTGAAGCGAATGTCACGATGTAGTCCCTCCGGCCGCACCTGCGACCGTGCCCCTCCAGCAAGACCTGCGAGCCACCGCCTTTGCTGGATGGCCAAGCGGCCAGCCGCGCCTTCTGTCGTCGACCCAGTAGGGCCGCCATTCGACTGAGCGCCGCTCAGGTCACTGGGTTCGCTGGGTGACGCGTCCGTGTGGATTCAATGTCGCGACTAACAGTTCGCTTTCGGGCGGATCGGGATAGGGCGGCTTTCTTGCCCAGAACGGCCTGTCGGTCGCCGAGACTCAACAACCCTTAACAGGTGAAGTCATTCTAGTTCGGCCCGTGACTTCACACTTTCGTCCCACAGCCGTCATCCACGTCCATCGAGCACCGCCGATGCGGTTACTGCAGCGGCTTGGCAGCGCTTCGTGCGCTATTCGGCGAATCGGCATGCGCTGCGCTGATCAAGAATTTCCTCGCGCCCTCTGCCTTGACGTGATCGACCGGCTGCGTGCTCTCAACAACTATCCCGCTCGGCGTTGAAGCCGACGCGGATTCGGTTACGTCGATCCGTGAGATCGCGCCGGTAAAGAGCGCACTTCCCGCCATGACCGCAAGGGCGAAGCCGAGCGTGAAGAAGCCCCTGCTCAGCTGGAAAGGGCGGATGTGACGCGGGGCAAAGCGGTGGTCAGGGTGGACTTGCGCGGGTTCGACGCGCATTGAGTTGCGGTTCATGGCTAACCTCCAGGAGTAGATTTGGTCTTCAGGCGCTCTGCAACACCCGCGCCAGCGCTCGAGGAGGACTCTGGCGTTCGACCGCGTGCCTTGGAGCGAACATCGTCAGCATGGGGTCGAGACGCATACACCAACCACGCTTCGTTGACTTGACCTACAGCGGCTTCTGTGTCGCAGGTGAGGGGCCACTTGCTCATCAAGCATGGGCGAAGGATGCGCGCTCCTGCGATCCGCTATCCCATCTGGAGAGGTGGGAGTGACGCAGGAGAAACCCATCTGCGCAGGTGGGATCGCGAGACGGCTGCAGTCAGTCTGTGGCCGGAACCTGCCCAGGCCATTGGGGGCCGCCGCGTTGGGTCGGTACCTACTGCTCGATCCTGCTTCGCGAGTGACTGCGATCAGCCTGAATGCCGCCCGTTGCTTCGCCTGACGCGGCTGCTTCCCTGCCGTTGAAAACCACGCGCCTGTGCAAAGCCGTCGAGTGCCGGCGACCCCCCGCCGAGCCAGGTACGGCGGCGCCACTCAGTGCGCCGCTCAGCCCTTTCGCGTCGCCTTCTTCGCCGATTTGCCCGCCTTCGCAACCGCCGTCGGCTTCGGCGCGGCGGCGAGCAGCGTGTCGATGTTGCGCTCGATGTGGTGCTCGAAGGCCGACTTGAACGGCCGCAGGAGGAAGCCCAGCCTGACGTTCAGGTCGATGTAATGCGCGGTCACGTGCATGTGGCCGTCGACGCCGCTGCGGTGGAAGTGCAGCGTGTCGCCTTCCCACTCAGAAACGAGGTCATATTCCTTGCCGAGGTCGTCGGCGGCCTTCTGGGCGACCTTCTTCGCCTCCCTGATCGACAGGTGGTGCTCGCGCTTGTACTTGATCTCCGACATGGGTTTCCTCCGGACTCAACGGCGGCGTTGATCCCAGACCTCGGGGTTGAGCAGGCAAGGCGGCCGGCGGCTGGCCAGCACGTCGGCGAGATTCTGCATCGCCAGCCGCGCCATCGCCTCGCGCGTGGCCCGCGTGCTCGATGCGATGTGCGGGGTCATGACGACGTTTTCCAGTTCGAGGAAGCCCGGGTTCAGCTCCGGTTCACTCTCGAAGACGTCGAGTCCGGCGGCGGCCAGCCGCCCGTCGCGCAGCGCGCGGATCAGGGCCTTGTCATCGACCACGCCGCCACGCGCCAGGTTGACCAGCACCGCGGTCGGCTTCATCAGCGCCAGTTCCGCCGCGCCGATCAGGTGGTGCGTGCTCTGCGCATAGGGCACCATCAGGATCACGTGATCGGACTGGCGCAGCAGGTCGTCCTTGCCGGCCCACTCGGCGCCGGCGGCGTCCGCCGCCGGCAGCGGCCTGCGGTTGTGGTAGACGACGCGCATCGAGAAGCCCGCCGCGCGGCGCGCGATCGCGCGGCCGATGCGGCCCATGCCGACGATGCCGAGCGTCTTGCCGTGGATGTCGGCGCCCGGGAACATGTCGAAGGTCCAGCGCTTCCACAGGCCGGCGCGCAGCCAGCGCTCCGATTCGCCGACGCGCCGCGCCGCGGCCAGCAGCAGCGCGAAGCCGTGATCGGCCACGCTTTCGTTCAGCACGTCGGGCGTGTTGGTCGCCACCACGCCGTGCTTCGTGCACGCCGGCAGGTCGAGGTTGTTGTAGCCGACCGCGACGTTGGCCACGACCTTCAGGTTCGGCGTGCGCGCGAGCAGCGCATCGTCGATGCGTTCGCCGCCGACGATCAACGCGCCGTCGGCCGCCGCCAGCCGCTGCGCCAGTTCGTCGGCCGCAAGCCGATGGTCGTCCTGGTTGTCGTCGAGCGCGTACGTCGTGCGCAGTTCGTCGATCAGGAAAGGGTAGAGGCGACGCGTGACGACGACGCGGGGCTTCCCGGTGGTGCTCATTGGAAGAAGATGAAGGTCATGACGATGAAGATCGGGATCAGGATAGCGCCGGACCACAGCATGTAGCCGAAGAAGCCCGGCATCCTGATGCCGCGTTCCTCGGCGATCGCCTTGACCATGAAGTTCGGTGCGTTGCCGATGTACGTGTTGGCGCCCATGAAGACCGCCCCGGCGGAGATCGCCAGCAGCGTGGGCGCCAGCGTCGTCATCAGTTCCTGCGGCTCGCCGCCGGCGAGGTTGAAGAACACGAGGTAGGTCGGCGCATTGTCGAGAAACGACGACAGCGTGCCGGCGAGCCAGAAATACATGCTGTTGACCGGCTGCCCGCTGCCGTCGGTGACCAGTTGCACCAGCGGCGCGAACGCGCCGGCGGTGCCGCTCTTGAGCATCAGCAGCACCGGCGCCATGGTCAGGAAGATGCCGAAGAAGAGCTTGGCGACCTCCTCGATCGGGCCCCAGCCGAACTCGTTCGCCTTGCGCGCCGCCTTCTTGGTGACCGCCATCGAGACCGCGGCGATGACCAGGAACATGGCGTCGCGCATCATCCCTTCGAGCGAGAGGCGCTGGCCGAGCACGTCGACCTCGATGCCGGTCTTGGCCAGCCCGCTCATCAGCACCGCGCCGATCACCAGTGCCAGCAGCAGGAAGTTGACGCCGCCTTCGATGCGCAGCGCCGAATCCGGGGTCGGGTCGCGCCTCAGTCCCAGTGCGACGTCCTTGCGGTACAGCACCGTGTCGATGACGAAGAAGAGCAGCAGCAGGATTGCGACCACGAACAGCATCGGCAGCAGCATGTGCTCGAACGTCCAGAAGAAGCTCACGCCCTTGAGGAAGCCGAGGAACAGCGGCGGGTCGCCGAGCGGCGTCAGCGAGCCGCCGACGTTGGCGACGATGAAGATGAAGAAGACGATCGTGTGGACCCGGAAGTTCCGGTTGTCGTTGGCGCGGATCAGCGGCCGGATCAGCAGCATCGCCGCGCCGGTGGTGCCCATCAGGCTGGCCAGCACGGCGCCGATGGCGAGGATGCCGGTGTTGAGCAGCGGCGAGCCGTGCAGGTTGCCGCGCACGTAGATGCCGCCGGCGACCACGTACAGCGTGCCGATGAAGATGATGAACGGCAGGAACTCCAGCAGCAGCGTGTGCGCGGCCAGATCGAGCGCCGCCGGAACGCCGTAGACGGCCGCCAGCGGCACCAGCGTCAGCGCCGACCAGCCGAGGGCGATCTTGCCGTAGTGGTGGTGCCAGATGCGCAGCGCCACCAGCGGCAGCACGGCGATCGACAGCAGCATGCAGACGAAAGGCACGACCCACGGCAACCCGAGGCGCGCGCCGTCGAGATCGGCCGCCGACGCCACGGCCGGCAGGACGAGCGATGCCGCGACGAGCAGCACGGCGGCACGGCCGGCGACGCTTCTTTCGCCCTGCAACTGTCTCCCCCCGCCCGCGATCGCCGCTCAGGCACTGCGCTGTCAGTCTTCCGTGCCCACCACGATGTGCACGCGGTACGGCCCGTGCGCGCCGAGCACGATGGTCAGTTCGATATCCCCGGTGCGCGACGGCCCGGACACCATGTTCAGCGTGCGCGGCATCATCTCGTCGCCGCCGCGCTCGGCGCGCAGCAGCGCGAAGGCGTCTTCCATGCCGCGCACGATGCGCGACGCCGGCACCAGCGCAATGTGCGTCTCCGGCAGCAGGTGGGTCGAGGCATGCGCCTGCGGCCCGGCGGCCAGCACCAGGGTGCCGGTCTCGGCAAAGGCGCAGAAGCAGCCGGTGATCCCGACCAGGTCCGCACCGTGGCTCTCGTCGCGGCGCGGCGGCCGCGACTCGACCCCGATGCCCGCGCCGGCCCAGTCGAGCGAAGCCAGTGTCGGCCAGAGCACCGCCTGCTTGGGCAGGCCCTGCGCGTCGAGGTAGCGGGCGACCGCCGCGGGCGCATCGGCCAGGTGCGGCACTTCGTCGACCGTGCTCGACATCCGCTCCGACATGGCGCGGAAGCGGATGCGCAGGTCGCCTTCGATCGCCGGTCGCGGACCCTGCGGGTGCCGCGCCAGGTAGTCCTCCACCGCGGCCAGTTCCTCGCCGGTGGCGGCGGCCGGGCGACGCTGCGCGGCGCGGATCCGGCTGAAGATCGCCGCGCGCGCCGCAGACGTGTCGAAGGGTTCGCTCATTTGCGCGGCGGCCGCGTGTTGGCGCGGACGAAATCGGCGATGCGCGCCACGCCGCGCTCGATGTGCTCCTCGCTCGCCGCGTACGAAAAGCGGATGTGCTGGCCCTCGCCCTCGACTCGGGCGCCGAAATGGATGTCGGCCAGCACCGCGACGCCGGCCTCGTGCAGCAGCCGCCTGCGCAATTGCTCCGAATCCCGTGCGCCGATCAGCGCGCAGGCCTCGGTGACGTTGGGCCACGCGTAGAACGCGCCACCGGGCGAGGCGCAGCGAAAACCCGGGCACATCGTTGAGCAGCCGCACGATCAGGTCGCGCCGCGCCTGGAAGCGCGCCCGCATCGCATCGGCCTCGTCCTGCGGCCCGTCGAGCGCGGCCAGCGCCGCCCACTGGCTGATCTGCGAGGCGCACGACTCGGTGTTGGTGATCCAGCGCGTGAACACCGGGGCGAGTGCCGCATTGGCGGTGAAGCCGATCCGCCAGCCGGTCATCGCGTAGGTCTTCGAGGCGCCGTCGGAGATGATGGTGCGCTCGCGCATGCCCGGCAGGGTGGCGATCGAGACGAACCCGCCGTCGTAGACGAGCCTGCTGTAGATCTCGTCGGCATAGACCCAGACCTGCGGATGGCGCGCCAGCACGGCGGCGATCGCCTCGTAGTCGGCCCCGGTCAGCAGGCCGCCGGTGGGGTTGTGCGGCGAATTCAGGATCAGCAGCCGGGTGCGCGGCGTGATGCGCGCCGCGAGTTCGTTGGGGTCGAACGCGAAGCGTCGCGCCTCGCGCAGCGGCAGCGGCACCGGCACCGCGCCGTTGGCGACGACCTGCGATTCGTAGATCGGGAAACCCGGCACCGGGTAGATGACCTCGTCGCCGGCACCGTAGTCGGTGACCGAGGCGATCGCGTAGGCGATGAAGGGCTTGGCGCCGGCGCCGACCACGACCTCCTCCGGCGTGATCTCGATGCCGCGCAGTTGCGACATCGAGCGTGCCGCCGCGGCGCGCAGTTCGTCGATGCCGGCCGAAGGCGTGTAGCCGTGCCGCCCGGCCCGGATCGCCGCCACCGCCGCATCCTGGATGTGCAGCGGCGTCGGGAAGTCGGGCTGGCCGATGCAGAACGAGATGATGTCGCCTCCGGCGCGCGCCAGCGCGTTGACCTCGGCGAGCACGACGAAGGCATTCTCGGTGCCGAGGCTGTCGGCACGTCTGGACAGGGCGGGCATGCGGGTTCTGTAGGCGGAGTGGCGGCCGATTCTAGCGGCCGGCCGCGGCGACTAGCCGGTGATCTCGAACACCTGCCGCAGGTAGGCGAGATACGCCACGTCGTCGCACATGTTCTTCTCGGGCGAGTCGGACAGCTTCGCCACCGGCTGGCCGTTGCAGCGGACCATCTTGATGACGATCTGCAGCGGCGTGTAGCCGAGGTCGTTGGTGAGGTTGGTGCCGACGCCGAAGGCAACCCGCGCCCGGCCGCTGAAGCGGCGATACAGTTCGATCACCCTGGGGAAGGTCAGCGAGTCGGAGAACACCAGCGTCTTGGTGAGCGGATCGACCCGGTTGCGTTCGTAATGGGCGATGAGCCGCTCGCCCCAGGCCAGCGGATCGCCGGAATCGTGCCGCGCGCCGTCGAACAGCTTGCAGAAGTACATGTCGAAGTCGCGCAGGAACGCGTCGAAGCCGTACACGTCGGAGAGCGCGATGCCGAGGTCGCCGCGGTATTCCTTGGCCCACATCTCGAAGCCGAAGGTCTGCGAGTCGCGCAGGCGCGGCCCGAGCGACTGGCACGCCTGCAGGTACTCGTGCGCCATCGTGCCGAGCGGGATCAGGCCGTGCCTGGCCGCGAACATCACGTTGCTGGTGCCGGCCAGGTTCTCGCGCAGCTCGTCCTTCAGCGTGACCAGCACCTCGTCCTGCCAGTGCTTGGAGAACCGGCGCCGCGTGCCGTAGTCGGCGATGTGCAGATTCGCCAGCGTCGGATCGCTGCGCACCAGCGCGATCTTTTCGGTCAGCCGGCGCCGGCCCGAGGCGAGGTCCGGCGCCCGCTGCGTGGTGCGGAAGTACACCTCGTTGACGATCGCCAGCACCGGGATCTCGAACAGGATCGTGTGCAGCCACGGACCCCTGATGACGATGCTGATCTCGCCCGGACCCGGCTGCGCCGGCTCGACGTGGATGTACTTGGTGTTGAGCTGGAACAGGCCGAGGAAGTCGACGAAGTCGCTCTTGATGAAGCGCAGGCCGCGCAGGTAGGCGAGTTCCTCCTCGGTGAAGCGCAGCGTGCACAGCGCCTCGATCTGCTCGCGGATCTCGTCGACGTACGGCGTCAGGTCGACGCCCGCGTTGCGGCACTTGAAGCGGTACTCCACCTGCGCACCGGGGAAATGGTGCAGCACGACCTGCATCATCGTGAACTTGTACAGGTCGGTGTCGAGCAGGCTGGTGATGATCATGAACGGGACGCCCGCAGCGGGAATCGGGCCCGCATTGTGGCAGCGGCAGGGCCGGCGATCAAAGCACGACGCGATGCACCGCGACGGTCAGGCGTCGCCGAACCCCGGCTCGCGCCTGGCGAGGAACGCATCGAGTCCTTCGGCGAAGTCGTGGGTCGCGGCGCAGCTCAGGAACGCGGCGCGCTCGGCGTCGAGCTGGCCGCGCAGGTCGTGCTCGAACGAGATGTGCATCAGCCGCTTCAGCTGCGCGATCGCCTGCGCCGGCCCCCGCGCCAGCCGCTGTGCCAGCGCCAGCGTCTGCGCCTCGAGTTCGCCGGCGGGAACGACGCGGTTCACCAGGCCCAGCCGCAGCGCCTCGGCGGCGTCGAAACGCTCGCCGAGCAGCGCGATCTCGAGCGCCTTGCGCAGGCCGACCAGCCGCGGCAGCGACCACGATCCCGCCAGGTCGCTGCTGGTGCCGATGTTCACGTAGGCCAGCGTGAAAGCCGTGCCTTCGGCGGCGATGGCGAAGTCGCAGGCCAGCGCCAGGCTCAGCCCCGCGCCGGCGACTGCGCCGTGCAGGCTCGCGATCACCGGCGCGCGCATTTCCGCCAGCAGCACGACCGCCTCGTGCATCGGCCCGATCAGGGCGACGGCAGCGCCGGTCGGATCGGCGCGCAGTTCGGTCAGGTCGCCGCCGGCCATGAATGCGCCACCCGCGCCGCTGATGATCACGGCGCGCACCGAGTAGTCGGACGCGATGTCGCGGCAGGCGTGCGCGAAGGCCTGCGCGGTCGCACGGTCGAGCGCGTTGAGCACGTCCGGCCGGTTGAACTGCAGCCGCACGATGCCGCCGTCGCGGCTGACCTGCAGTGACGCGGCGGCTTCGCTCATCGCCGGCCTCGCCGTTCAGCCGATGCGGTAGTAGGCCGCGGTCGCGCCGCGGCTGGCCTTGGCCCGCGCCAGCTCGGCGCGCGCCACGGTGCGCAGGTGGACCTCGTCCGGCCCGTCGATGAAGCGCAGCGCGCGGCCCCAGGTCCACAGGTACGACAGCGGCACGTCGGGCGTGAGTCCCATCGCGCCGAAGACCTGCATCGCGCGGTCGACCACCCGCGTCTGCAGCTGCGCGGCGATGACCTTGATCGCCGACACGTCGACGCGCGCCGCCGCATTGCCCTGCCGGTCCATCAGCCAGGCCGCGCGCAGCACCAGCAGCCGCGCCTGGTCGATCTCGATGCGCGACTGCGCGATCCAGTCCTGCACGTTGGCAAAGTCGGCCAGATGCCTGCCGAAGGTGCGGCGCTCGAGCGCGCGCTCGCACATCAGCTCGAGCGCCAGCTCGCACTGTCCGATCGTGCGCATGCAATGGTGCACGCGGCCCGGTCCGAGCCGCGCCTGCGCCAGCCTGAAGCCCTGCCCTTCGTCGCCGAGCAGGTTCGACGCCGGCACGCGCACGTCGCGGAACAGCAGCTCGCAGTGCCCGTCGGGCGAGTGGTGATGCATGATCGGGATGTTGCGCACCACCGTGAGTCCCGGCGTGTCCATCGGCACCAGCACCATCGAGTGGCGGCGGTGCGGATCGGCGTCGGGCCGCTCGTCAGTGACGCCGAGCAGGATCGCGATCCTGCAGTTCGGGTGCGCCGCGCCGGTGATGAACCACTTGCGGCCGTTGATCACGTACGAATCGCCGTCGCGGCGGATGCTGGTGCGGATGTTGGTCGCGTCCGACGAGGCCACGTCCGGCTCGGTCATCGCGAAGCAGGAGCGGATCTCTCCTGCGAGCAGCGGTTTCAGCCAGCGCTTGCGCCTGTGCCGGCGATGGCAAACAGGTGCAGCAGCTCGATGTTGCCGGTATCCGGCGCGTTGCAGTTGAAGACCTCCGAGGACCACGGGATGCGGCCCATGATCTCGGCCATCGGCGCGTAGTCGAGGTTCGCCATCCGCGTGCCGGGCTCGTCCGGCTTCAGCCCCGGCAGGAACAGGTTCCACAGGCCGGCCGCTTGCGCCTTCGCCTTGAGCGGCTCGATCACCGGCAGCGGATAGGTCCCCGTTTCCGCGAGCCGGTGCCACTCCTCGTTGGCCGGCAGCACCTCGCGATCGACGAAGCGGCGCAGCGTCTGCTGCATCGCCTGCACTTCAGCGGAGAACTCGAAATCCATCGCCACTCCTTGTTCAATGAACCGCGGCGCCGCCGCGGTCGACGGACGCATTGTCGGCGAATCGCCGCAGCCGCGGCGACCGTCACCCCTTCTCAGACGCCGAGCACGTCGCGCACCGCCGCGGAAGGCGGCGACAGTTCCTCGATCGTCGCCGCACCCACCAGGTGACCGCGCTCGAGCAGCAGCGCGCGGTCGGCCACCGCGGCGACGAAGCGCGGGTTCTGCTCCGACAGCAGCACGGCCACGCCCTGCCGCTTCATTGCCCGCACCGCCTCGGCCAGCCGCGCGACGATGATCGGCGCGATGCCTTCGGAGGGCTCGTCGAGCAGCACCAGCCGCGGCCGCCCGGCGAGCGTGCGCGCCACCGCCAGCATCTGCTGTTCGCCGCCGCTCATCTGCGCGGCGCGCCGGTCGAGCATCCCGCGCAGGTTCGGAAACAGCCGCAGCAGCGGCTCGACGTCGAGCGGGTGGCCCTGCGCGCCGACGCGCAGGTTCTCGCGTACCGTCAGGTCCACGAAGATGCGCCGGTCCTCCGGCACGTAGCCGATCCCGAGCCGCGCGCGCGCGTGCGGGGCGGTCGCGTCGATGCGCCGGCCCTCGAACTCGACGGCACCGCGCGCCGAGACGAGTCCCATCACGCTCTTCAGCAGCGTCGACTTGCCGGCACCGTTGCGGCCGATCAGCGCGACCACCTCGCCGGACGCGACCTCCAACTGCATTCCGAACAACGCCTGCGCCTTGCCGTAGAAGGCATCCAGGCCGCGCACAGCCAGGGCGGCCATCATTCCTCGCCGAAGTACGCCGCCTGCACGGCCGGCATCGCACGCACGTCGTCGGGCGGGCCGTCGGCGATGAGCCTGCCCTGCGACATCACCAGCAGCCGCTTCGCGTAGCCGAACACGACGTCCATGCTGTGCTCGGTGAACAGCACCGTGAGCCCGCTCTCGGCGGCGATGGCGGTCACCAGGTCCATCAGCGCAACCCGTTCAGCCGCCGCCATGCCGGCAGTCGGCTCGTCCATCAGCAGCAGCCGGGGCGCCGCGGCCAGGGCGATCGCGAATTCGAGCCGCTTGACGTCGGCGTAAGGCAGGTCCGCGGCGGCTTGATTCGCCTGCGCTTCGAGGCCGACGCGCGCCAGCAGGACCTCGGCCGCCTCGCGCTGCAGCGCCGACAGCGGCCGAAGCGGATCGACGTGCCTGCCGGCACGCGCGGCGAGCGCAAGCTGCACGTTCTGCAGCACCGTCATCGAGGCGAAGGCCGCCGCGGACTGGAACGTCCGCCCGATCCCTTTGCGGGCGCGCCGCACCGGCTCCGCCTGCCCGATGTCCTCGCCGGCGAAGCTCACGCGGCCCTCGTCGGCCCGCTGCTGCCCGGCGATCACGGCGAACAGCGTCGACTTGCCGGCCCCGTTCGGGCCGATCAACGCCGTGAATTCGCCCGCGGCGAGATTCACGCTGACCCCATCGACGGCATGCACGCCGCCGAAGCGCTTCACGATGCCCTCGACGCGCAACAGGTTCATCGGACACCCGAGGCGGGACTCGCAGCGCTGCGCGGCTCGAAGTGCCGGCGCAGGAACCCGGCGATGCCCTGCGGGAACGCGATCGCGAGCACGACGATCGCACCGCCGAGCAGGAGCCGCCAGTGCTCGGTGCCGCGCGTCAGTTCGACGACCAGGCCGTGATAGACGACGCTGCCCACGATCGGCCCCGACAGCGTCTGCAGGCCGCCGGCGAGCACCATCACCAGAGCGTCGAGCGACTGCGCGATGGCGAGCGAGTTCGGGAACACCGAGCCCTTCTGGTAGGCGTTGAGCACGCCCGCCAGGCCGGCGAACAGTCCGCCGGCCGCAAAGGCCGCCCACAGCACGCGCCCGCTGTCGATGCCGCTGGCCTCTGCGCGCGCCGGCGCATCGCGCACCGCGCGCAGCGAAAAACCGAAAGGCGCCATCGCCGCGCGCCGTGCCAGCCACAGGCTGGCCAGCGCCAGCAGCAGCGTCAGACCGTAGTACGCCGCCTTGCCCGAGATCGGCGCCGGCGGCCACACGCCGAGGATGCCGTTGTCGCCGCCCGTGACTTCGACCCATTGCGTGGCCACCGACCACAGGATCTGCGCGAACGCCAGCGTCAGCATCGCGGCATAGACCCCCTGCGCGCGCAGCACGAACCACCCCGCCGCCAGGGCCGCGATTCCGGCAACCAGCGGTCCGAGCAGCAGGCTGGCCGCAAACGGCAGCGCCGCGAATTTCACGGCCAGCGCTGCGCCGTACGCGCCGAGGCCGAAGAAAGCGGCGTGGCCGAACGACGTGATGCCGCCGTGGCTCATGAAGAAGTGCAGGCTGGCGGCGACGACCGCGAGGGTCGCCATCTCGGTCAGGATCACCAGCGTGTATTCGCTCGCCCACAGCGGCGCGCTTGCCGCCACCAGCAGCGCCAGCGCCCACGCTGCCTTCAGCGCGGCGCCCGCCGGTCGATACGGCGCGTGCGGCGGCGGCCGGCTGTGCTCGGTGACCTCGGCGCGGCCGAGCAGCCCGAACGGCCGCACGATCAGCACCAGCGCCATCGCGACGAAGGCCAGCACCAGCGCCGACTTCGGCAGCCAGAGCACGCCGAACGCGTGCAGCAGACCGATCAGCAGCGAGGCCAGGAAGGCGCCGGCGATCGAACCCAGGCCGCCGACGACCACGACGACGAACGCCTCGACGATCACCGCCAAATCCATCTGCAGGGTGACCGACTCGCGCGGGATCTGCAGCGCTCCGGCCAGCCCGGCCAGGAAGGCGCCGAGTGCGAACACCGTCGTGAACAGGACGCTGCGGTTGACGCCGAGCGCAGAAGCCATCATCCCGTCGCTGGTCGCGGCGCGCACTTCGATGCCCCAGCGCGTGCGGCGGAACAGCCACCACAGGGCGGCGAACACGAGCGGGCCCGCCGCGAGCAGCAGCAGCGTGTACTGCGGCACGAATGCGCCGGCGATCTCGATCGCGCCGCCCAGCCCCGGCGCGCGCGGCGCGAACAGGTCCTCCGGGCCCCAGATCCACAGCGCGAGATCCTGCACGATCAGCACGACGCCGAAAGTGGCCAGCAGCTGGAAGATCTCCGGCGATGCGTAGATGCGACGCAGGATCAGCACCTCGATCAGCACGCCGACGACCGCCACCAGCGCTGCCGCCAGCAGCAGACCGCCGAAGAAGCCGAGCGGCGTTCCCGGCAGCCGCGCGGTGATCGTATAGGCGGCGTAGGCGCCGAGCATGTACAGCGAGCCGTGCGCGAAGTTCACCACCCGCGTGACGCCGAAGATGATCGTCAGCCCGGCGCTGACCAGGAACAGCGTCGACGCATAGGCCAGGCCGGTGAGCAGTTGGGCGATCAGGATGTCCATGACGAATGACGCGACGCCGGCTTCGTCACCGGCGTCGACCTTGGCCCGGCGCGCCCGGGCAACAACCCGTGCCCGCCTGAAGCACCGACGGCATGAGCGGCGTCGGCAGGCGCGCCCACGCCGCCATGCGCCGCGGCCCGGCTATCGATAGTTCCTCGCCAGCTCCTCCTGGACGAGCCGGTCGAGTTGCTCGTAGCCGAAACTGGGCAACGGCCGTCCGTTGACGAAGTACTCCGGCGTCTTGGTGACGTTCAGCGCCTTCGCGTCCGCGCGGTCCTGCTCGATCAGGCGGGCCACCTCGGGATCGTTCATGTCGTTCTTGAGCCGCTCCAGGTCCAGCCCCATGCCGTCGAGGCGCACCAGTTCCGAGCGCACCGTGTGGTTGACGACCCAGGTCGGTTGCGTCGCCAGCAGGGCCTCGAGCGTCTGCCAGTACCTGCCCTGCTTCTTGGCCGCCTCCAGGACCCTGACCACGAAGTCGGAACCCGGGTGAAACGCAACGTGGCGCACCGACAGGCGGATCCGGTCGGGGTTCTCGGCGATCATCTTCTTGACCAGCGGGTAGAACGCGCGGCAGGTCTCGCAGGCGGGGTCGAGGAACTCGACGATGTGCACCTTCGCGTCCTGCCGGCCCACGCTCGGCGCGTGGAAGCGGGCCAGCAGCGCCTGGTTGCCACCGGCCGCCAACTGCGACCCCGCGTCCCGCTCGCTGCGATACAGGAGCGCGCCGACGGCGAACACGAACAGCAGCGCGGCGGCCGAAACGAAGAAGATGATCTTGCGGTTCATCTCGATATCCTCATGTGCGCCGCGATCAGCAGGACGCTGATCGCGGCAAAGGCGACGACCGACAGCAGCGGGATGGTCACGAAACCGAGCCACTCGATCTGCGTCTCCGAGCACGGCACGCCCTGGGTGCAGGGCGTGACGCTCTCCGGCACGATGCCGGCGACCAGCAGCAGGTGGAACACCGCGATGGCGCCGCCGACCAGCGACAGCGGCAGCGCGTAGCGGACGATCTTCGGGTCGAACGGGAACAGGCCTGCCGGCAGGATCAGCACGAGCGGAAACATGCAGATGCGCTGATACCAGCACAGCAGGCAGGGCGGCAGTTCCATCACCTCGCTGAAGAACAGCGCACCGAGCACCGAGGCCGCGGCAATCACCCAGGCGCCGAAGACGAGCAGCCAGGCCGTGTTCGCGTCGACGCTGCTCCGGACCGTCGGCCGAGCGCCGGAGGGTCGGCGGCGCGCGCGCGGATCGCCGCGGAGGGGCCTTTCGGAGGACGCTTGCTGTTCATGTCGGGATGCGTCGACGAGGTTGCGCGGAGCGGAAGGCCGCGTGCCGCGCGCCGCAACCTACTTCATTGCCTCCGCCGGCCGGCGCCGGCGCACCTCGTCGTCGCCCGGCAGGAACTTCGCGCCGTCGGCGTAGCGCCAGTCGACCATCGTGCCCTTGCCCTCGCGCACGTCGAGCCGGCCGACGTAGGCGCCCATCGTCGACTGGTGGTCGAGCGCCCGCATCGTCACCGCGCCGAACGGCGTGGAAAACTGCAGGCCGCGCAGCGCGGCGATCAGGCGCTCGGTGTCGGTCGACTTCGCTTTGCGCAATGGCGGCGAAGATCGCCTGCATCGCCGCGTAGCCGACCACCGAACCGAGCCGGGGATAGTCGTCGTACCGCTTGTAATAGGCGTTGAAGAATTTCGCATGCTCGGGCGTGGCGATCTGGTCCCACGGGTAGCCGGTGACGATCCAGCCCTTCGGCGTCTCGTCCTTGAGCACGTCGAGATATTCCGGCTCGCCGGAAAGCAGGCTCACGGTGGGCACGCGCGGGAACAGCCCGCGCAGATTGCCTTCGCGCACCAGACGCGCCAGATCGGCGCCGAAGGTGACGTTGAACACCGCATCCGGTCGTGCGGCGAGCACGGCCTGCACGGTGCTGCCGGCCTCCATCTTGCCCAGCGCCGGCCACTGCTCGGCGACGAACTCGACGTCGGGACGCGCGCGCTTGAGCAGCGCCTTGAAGCTGGCCACCGCGCTCTGCCCGTATTCGTAGTTCGGCGCGATCGTCACCCAGCGCCGGGCCGGCAGCTTGGCCGCTTCCTCGACCAGCATCGCGCTCTGCATGTGCGTGCTGGCGCGCAGCCGGAACGTGTAGCGGTTGCCCTTTTCCCACACCAGCGCGTCGGTCAGCGGCTCGCTGGCGAGGAACACCCGCCGGTTGCGCAGCGCGAAGTCGGACACCGCCAGGCCGACATTGGAGAGGAAGGTGCCCGCCAGCAGGTCGACCTTCTCGCCGGACACCAGTTCGGTGGCGTGGCGCACGGCATCGTCGGGCTTGCCCGCATCGTCGCGCGCGATCACCTCGACGCGGCGGCCGAGCGGTCCGCCCGCGGCGTTGACCTCCTCGACGGCGAGTTCCCAGCCCTTGCGGTACGGCACCAGAAACTGCGGGATCGTCGAGTAGCTGTTGATCTCGCCGATGCGGATCGGCCGCGCCGCCTGCGCGCGTCCGATCGAGGGCAGCGCGGCGCTGGCGGCCGCAGCGGCCAGCAGGCGGCGGCGCACGGTGGATACGACCATCCTTTCCCCCTTCGCGGACACGGGCTCGCAGCGGAATGCTGCGGTGCGCCGCGTAGAATAACCGCCTTCAACGCGACTGCCGCCTGCTCCGATGACTCACGTCGTCATTGAATCCTGCATCAAGTGCAAGTACACCGACTGCGTCGACGTCTGCCCGGTGGACTGCTTCCGCGAGGGGCCGAACATGCTGGTCATCGAGCCCGACGAGTGCATCGACTGCGCGGTGTGCATCCCCGAGTGCCCGGTCAACGCCATCTACGCCGAGGAGGACGTGCCCGAGGACCAGCGCCAGTTCATCGCGCTGAACGTCGAACTGTCGCAGAAGTGGCCTTCCATCACGCGCATGAAGCCGCATCCGGAAGACGCCGACGAATGGAAAGACGTCCGCGACAAGCTGAAGTATCTCGAACGTTGATCGGGCCCGACGCTGCGGGGCGCGCCTTTTCGTGGCACTTGTACATCGCGGCGGGCGCCGGGCCGCCCCAAGCCCGCCGCGCCAACTTTTCCGCTTCAAGGTGCACGTGCGACGCAAAGCGTCGCGTACACCTTGAACGCCTGACCCATGGTCGCCCCCGACAAATACACCGCGGAGAAGATCCTCTGGATCCATCCGTGGGCGCCGAACCTCTTTTCCTTCCGCCTCACCCGCTTCAAGGGCTTCCGCTTCGTGCCCGGCCAGTTCGCCCGCCTCGGCGTGAAGAAGCCCGATCCGAACAATCCGAAGAACCCGTCAGGCGAGAAGATCGCCTGGCGCGCCTACTCGATCGTTTCGGCCGACTACGACGAGCACCTCGAGTTCTACTCGATCGTCGTGCCGGGCGGCGAGTTCACCTCCGAACTCGCGCGGCTGAAGGTCGGCGACACGGTGTACGTTGAGAAGACCAACTACGGCTTCCTGACGCTCGACAGGTTCGAAGGCGGCGCCGACCTGTGGATGCTGTCCACCGGCACCGGGCTGGCGCCTTTCATCTCGATATTGTGGGACCCACGTACCTGGGAGCTGTACGAGAACCTCATCGTCGTGCACAGCGTGCGCTACCCGAACGAACTCGCCTACGCCGAGGCCATCGAGGGATTCCGCCGCCACGAACTGTTCGCGCCGATGGCCGGCAAGCTTCATTACGTGCAGGCGGTCACCCGCGCCGCCGTGCCGGGCGCGCTCGCGGGCCGGATCCCGGCGGCAATCGAGGACGGTTCCGTCGAAGCGCAGGTCGGCCTGCGACTCGATCACGCACGCTCGCGGATCATGATCTGCGGCAATCCGGAAATGGTCGACGACACGCGCAAGCTGCTCGCCGCCCGCGGCTACACGACCTCGCGCCGCGGCGCGCCGGGCCACCTGGCGGTCGAGAACTACTGGTAGGAAACCTCGTCGCAGCGGGCACCGCATCGGCTATGCTCGCGCAGCCGATTGGCCTGACCACTTGTCCTCGTGCCTGCTGCAGCGAGGTCCCGGGTGGCGTCGGCCGCATCGATCCCGGGTGAGCGTCGGTCGCAGCAGTCGGCAACCCGGGGCCACCAGGACGTACATGTCGAGCGGAGGGCGGCTTGCTCTACCACCTGCATGAACTGCAGCGGCGCCTGATGAACCCGCTGTCGGTGTGGGCCCAGGCGACCTCGGAACTGTTCACCAGCCCGTACAGTCCGCTCGCCTACACGCCGATGTCGCGCCGGCTCGCCGCCGGCTACGACCTGCTGCACCGGCTGGGCAAGCGCTACGACAAACCCGAGTTCGGCCTCAAGGAAACCACGGTCGAAGGCACCGCGGTGCCGGTGGTCGAGGAGATCGACCTCGAGAAGCCGTTCTGCCGGCTGCTGCACTTCCGGCGCCAGTTCGCGGGCAAACAGGCGAGACGCGCCGCCGACCCGCGCGTGCTGATCGTCGCGCCGCTGTCGGGCCACCACGCCACGCTGCTGCGCGACACCGTGCGCGCGATGCTTTCCGAACACGACGTGTGGATCACCGACTGGACCGACGCGCGCCTGGTGCCGGTGTCCAGGGGGCCGTTTCACCTCGACGACTACGTCGACTACGTGCGCGAGTTCATCGGCCTGCTCGGGCCCGACGTCCACGTGATCTCGGTGTGCCAGCCGACGGTGCCGGTGCTGGCGGCGATCTCGCTGATGGCCACCGACGACGACCCGCACCTGCCACGCTCGATGACGATGATGGGCGGGCCAATCGACTCGCGGCGCAATCCGACCCAGGTCAACGCGCTGGCGATCCGCAAGAACCACGGCTGGTTCGAGAACAACGTGATCTTCACCGTGCCGTCGTCGCACCCCGGCTACCTGCGCAAGGTGTACCCGGGCTTCCTGCAGCACGCCGGGTTCGTGGCGATGAACCCCGACCGGCACCTGAACTCGCACTGGGATTACTACCTCGACCTGGTCAAGGGCGACCTCGACGACGTCGAGGCGCACCGCAGTTTCTACGACGAGTACAACGCGGTGATCGACCTGCCCGCCGAGTACTACCTCGACACGATCCGGATCGTGTTCCAGGAGCACCGGCTGCCGAAGGGCACGTGGGAGGTGCGCGGCAAGCGCGTGCGTCCGCAGGACATCCGCACGGTGGCGCTGTTCACGGTCGAAGGCGAACTCGACGACATCTCCGGCAGCGGCCAGACGCAGGCCGCGCACGACCTGTGCTCGGCGCTTCCGAAGCGCATGAAGCAGCATCTCACCGCCGAGGGCGCCGGCCACTACGGCATCTTCTCCGGCCGCCGCTGGCGCGAAATGATCTGCCCGCGCGTGCGCGATTTCATCCGGGCGCACGACGCGCCATAGCGGTCACGCGCCACCGCCGGCGTGATTCCGGCGGACCGCGCGGCGTCCGCAGTGTGGTGCAGGAAACCGACCGCTGCCCGGCCGCGCAGACGTTACATTCCGCGCGATGAGTGCCGCCCCCCTTGCCGACCGGATCGATGCGCTGCTGCCGCAGACCCAGTGCACCAAGTGCGGCTATGCGGGCTGCCGTCCGTATGCGGAGGCGATCGCCGACGGGCAGGCGCAGATCAACCAGTGCCCGCCCGGCGGCGCGGCCGGCATTGCCCGGCTCGCCGGACTGCTGCATCGGCCGCCGTTGCCGCTGAACCCGGCCAACGGTGCCGAGAAGCCGCTGCACGTGGCGGTGATCGACGAGCCGCTGTGCATCGGCTGCACGCTGTGCATCCAGGCCTGCCCGGTCGACGCGATCGTCGGCGCGCCGAAGATGATGCACACCGTGCTTGCGGCCGCCTGCACCGGCTGCGACCTGTGCCTGCCGCCGTGTCCGATGGACTGCATCGCGATGGTGCCGGTCGAGCCGCCGCGGGCGTGGACGACCGCCGATGCCGAGGCGGCGCGAGCGCGCTTCGCCGCGCGCAAGCTGCGCCTGGTGCGCGAGCAGGCGCAGCGCGACGAGCGGCTCGCCGCCAAGGCGCTCGCCAAGCTCGACGAACTCGACACCCGCGACGACCTCGCACCCGAAGAGGTGGACCGGAAGAAGGCCGTGGTGCGGGCCGCGATCGAACGGGCCCGCGCCCGCCGCCAGGCCGCGTCGGGCACACCACGATGAACCCGCAGAAGCGTCAGGCGATCTTCGCCGAGCTGCGCAGCGCCAATCCCGCGCCCGCGACCGAACTGGAGTACCGCACGCCTTTCGAGCTGCTGGTGGCGGTCGTGCTCTCCGCGCAGGCGACCGATCGCAGCGTCAACCTGGCCACGCGCAGGCTGTTCGCCGTGGCGAGCACGCCGGCGGAAATCGCCGCGCTCGGCGAGGAAGGTCTGGTGCCCTACATCCAGTCGATCGGCCTGTACCGCACCAAGGCGAGGAACGTGGCACGGCTGGCGCAGATCCTGCTCGAGCAGCACGATGGCGAAGTGCCGCGCAGCCGCGCGCAGCTCGAGGCATTGCCCGGCGTCGGCCGCAAGACGGCGAACGTGGTGCTGAACACCGCCTTCGGCGAACCGACGATCGCCGTGGACACGCACATCTTCCGCGTCGCCAACCGCACCGGGCTCGCGCCGGGCCGCAACGTCGACGAGGTCGAGCGCAGGCTGGAGAAATTCGTTCCCGACGAGTTCCGCAAGGACGCGCACCACTGGCTGATCCTGCACGGCCGCTACGTGTGCAAGGCGCGCCGGCCCGAATGCTGGCGCTGCACGATTGCGCCGTGGTGCGAGTACCGGCCGAAGACGCCGGCCCCGGGCTGAGGGGTCAGGCGCGCGGCGGCGGCCGCAGCGCCAGCCAGATCGCGGTACCGATCACGATCGCACCGCCGAAGGCCTGCAGCGGGCCGATCCGCTCCGCGAGGACCGCGGCGGCCAGCGCCACGCTGACCACCGGCTCGAGCGTGGAAAGCACCGACGTCAGCGTGGCGCCGAGCCGGCGCAGCCCGGCGAAGAACGTGGCGATGGCCAGCACGGTGCTGACCAGCGCCAGCGCGACCAGCGGCAGCCAGCCGGCCGCCGTCACGGGCCAGGTCGGGCCGGTGCCGGCAAGCGCCCTTCCGGCGGCGATCAGCCCGTAGCTCGCTGCCGCCGCGGCGCAGATCAGGCTGCTTGCGGCGATCGGATCGGTGTCGCTCAGCACGCGGCTGCCGACCACGATGTACACGGCGTAGACCAGTGCCGCGCCCAGTCCGAGGACGATGCCGAGCGGTTCGCCCCTGCCGCCGCCGATGGTCATCGCCAGTCCGGCGCCGGCCAGCACGAGCGCGGCAATGCGCGCCGCGTCGAGACGCTCGCCGAGGAACGCCGCCGCCAGCAGGGCGACGATGAACGGAAACGAGTACAGCAGCAGCGCCACCAGGCTGGCGTCGGCGTGCCTGAGCGCGCTGAAGTAGAGAAAGGACTGCCCCGTGTAGCCGAGCGCGCCCATTGCCAGCACCGCGAGCAGGGTCCGGCCGCGCGGCCAGCGCGCGCCGCGCGCCAGTGCGATCAGTGCCAGGACGGCGGCGCCGATCGCGAAGCGCGACACTAAGATGCCGTACAGATCGGCACCGGCGTCATACGACAGCCGGGCGAAGATCGGCAGGGCGCCGAAAGCGGCGGCGGACACGGCCACCAGCAGCGCACCCTGCCGCTGCGCGCGCGATCCGCTGAAGGCCAGGTCCGTCATGTTCAACCCGTCACGCGACGATGTGCGCCGCTTCTTCTGCGCGGTGTGGCGCAAGCACGCCGAGGGCAGCGTGCTGACGCCGCTCGAGGCAACCGCGCTGAAGTGGATTGCCGTCCACCCGGAGTATCACGGGTGGCTCGCCGACGAGGCGCGCGCGCTGGCGGAAGATTTCACGGTCGAGCGAGGCGTGGGCAATCCGTTCCTGCACCTGTCGATGCACCTCGCGCTCGAGGAGCAGCTTTCGATCGATCAGCCGCCGGGCATCGTTGCCGCGTTCCGCCGCCTGGCCGAGCGGTCCGGTGACGCGCACGACGCGGCGCACGAGGCGATGGAGTGCCTGGGCGAGATCGTGTGGAGCGCGCAGCGCAGCGCCCTGCCCGCCGACACCGACGCGATCGGCGCCGCCTACCTCGACTGCCTGAAGCGCCGTGCGGCGAAGTGAGAACGGGCGCCCGGCAGGCGCCGCGCCCGGGTTCGGTTTCGGCTGCCGCGCTACTTGCGATGGGTCAGCGGCCCCGGCAGCGCGGCGAAATACGCGGCCAGGTTCTGCATGTCGCTCTTGCTGAGCGGCTTGGCGATCGCGCCCATGATGGGGTTCTTGCGCGCGCCGGTGTGATAGTCGTTGAGCGCCTTGAGCAGGTAATCGGAGTACTGGCCGGCGATCTTCGGATAGCTGGGGTCGGTCGGCGTCTTGCCGTCCTTGCCATGGCAGGCGGCGCACTGCGCGTCGGCGATCCTGGCGCCGGCGGCCGGATCGGCGGCCGCTGCGCCCTGGGCGGCGGCGGCGGCAAGGGTCGCCACGAGAATCTGCTTCATCATCGTTTTCGCTCCGCTCATCTGGACGCCGCGCCGCGCTCGGCGTAGTAGGCGGCGATATCGGCGATCTGCTTGTCGGTCAGCGTTTTGGCGATGCCGTTCATGGTCGGGTGGCTGCGCTCGCCCTTCGCATAGCCGCGCAACGCCGCTTCGATGTATCCCGCGGACTGGCCGCCGATCTTGGGCACGCGGTAGACGCGCGGGAACGACGACTGGTAGCCGGGGATCGAATGACACCCGGTGCACATCGAAATGTACGGCTGGGCCGCGCTCGCGTCGCCGCCGGCAGCCGGCTGCTGCGCGTGGGCCGTCGATGCGGCCGCGGCGGCCAGTACGAAAAGAAGTCGCTTCATTGCGCGCAGGTCCATGTCGAGGATTGCCGGAGACCGCTAGCGACGCAATGCCGATCGGGCCGCGGCGGCAAAAAAACGCGCGGATTCTAGCGGAGCCCCCCGCGGCCAGTCCAACCTGCCGCCGCGGGGGGCCCCGCAGTCGCGTCTACGTATACTGGCCTCGGTCTTTTCCCTGGACAACGACTCATGTCCCGTTCTCCTGCCGCCGCCCGCTTCGACGGCACCGACACGTACGTCGCCACCGACGACCTGAAGCTCGCCGTCAACGCCGCGCTGACCCTGCAGCGGCCGCTGCTGATCAAGGGCGAGCCGGGCACCGGCAAGACCATGCTGGCCGAGGAGGTGGCGCGTGCGCTCGACCTGCCGCTGCTCGCCTGGCACATCAAGTCGACCACCAAGGCGCAGCAGGGCCTGTACGAGTACGACGCGGTCAGCCGGCTGCGCGACTCGCAGCTCGGCGACGGCCGCGTGCACGACATCGCCAACTACATCGTCCGCGGCGTGCTGTGGCAGGCGTTCGAGTCCGAAGCCCGGACGGTGCTCCTGATCGACGAGATCGACAAGGCCGACATCGAGTTCCCCAACGACCTGCTGCGCGAACTCGACCGGATGGAGTTCTACGTCTACGAAACGCGGCAGACGGTCCGTGCGCGCCATCGCCCGCTGGTGGTGATCACCTCGAACAACGAGAAGGAGCTGCCGGACGCATTCCTGCGCCGCTGCTTCTTCCACTACATCCGCTTCCCGACCAAGGAAACGATGCAGTCGATCGTCGACGTTCACTACCCCGGCCTGCGCCGCGAACTGCTGGGCAACGCGATGGCCACGTTCTTCGCCCTGCGCGAGGTGCCGGGCCTGAAGAAGAAGCCGTCGACATCCGAGCTGCTCGACTGGCTCAAGCTTCTCGTCGCCGAGCAGATTCCGCCCGAAGCGCTGCGCGCCAAGGACGACAAGCTGTTCGTGCCGCCGCTTGCCGGCGCGCTGCTGAAGAACGAGCAGGACATGCACCTGTTCGAGCGGCTCGTGTTCATGGCGCGGCAGAACCGCTGAGGGCGGAGCGGCCTGCGCTGCGGCGAGGTCCGGCAACCGGTTGCGTCTCCCGATGATCGTTCCCGCTCCCGTCACGCTCGAAGGCCACGGCGTACGGCTCGAGCCGCTGCTGCGCGAGCACCACGACGGGCTCGTCGCCGCGGCCGGCGACGGCGAACTGTGGCGGCTGTGGTTCACCTCGGTACCGTCGCCCGAGGAAGCGCACGCCTACATCTCGGCGGCGCACGCCGGGCAGGACGCCGGCCACATGCTGCCGTGGGCGGTGCGCGACCTGGCCAGCGGCAGCATCGTCGGCTCGACGCGCTACCACGACATCGTGCCCTCGATCGACCGGGTCGAGATCGGCTACACGTGGTACGCGCGGCGCTGCCAGAAGACGCACGTCAACACCGCCTGCAAGTGGCTGCTGCTCGGCCACGCCTTCGAGACCCTCGGCTGCCAGGTGGTCGGACTGCGCACCGACAATTTCAACTTCGGCTCGCAGGCCGCGATCGAGGCGCTCGGCGCGAAGAAGGACGGCGTGATCCGCCACCACGCCGCGCGGCGCGACGGCACGGTGCGCGACACGGTGATCTACAGCATCCTCGCCGCCGAGTGGCGCGACGTGAAACGGCATCTCGAGCTGCGCCTGGCGCGGCACCGGGGCTGAGATGAAACGACCCCCACGCTCGCTCTCGCTCGCTGCCCCCCGATGGGGCTGTCCGTGGCTGCGGGCGGCCGGGCGCCACTGACGTGCTGATCGGCTTCTTCTACCACCTGCGCGCCGCGCGACTGCCGGTGTCGATCAACGAGCTGCTGACCCTGCTCGCGGCACTGAAGAAGGACGTCATCCGGCCGTCGATCGACGAGTTCTACTTCCTGTCGCGCGCCACGCTGGTCAAGGACGAGGCGAACTTCGACAAGTTCGACCGCGCTTTCGGCGAGTTCTTCAACGGCGTGCAGACGACGGTCGGCCTCACCCGGGAGATTCCCGACGAGTGGTTCAAGGACCTCCTCGAGCGCGAGTTCACGCCGGAAGAGCTGGCGCGACTGGAGAAGCTCGGCTTCGACCGGCTGATGGAGGAGTTCCGCAAGCGGCTCGAGGAGCAGGACGGCGCGCACCACGGCGGCAACAAGTGGATCGGGTCGGGCGGAACCTCGCCGTTCGGCCACGGCGGGCGCAACCCCGAGGGCATCCGCATCGGCGGCCCCGGCAAGGGCAACAAGAGCGCGGTCAAGGTCTGGGAGGCGCGCGCCTACCGCGACTACGACGACCAGGTCGAACTGGGCACGCGCAACATCAAGGTCGCGCTGCGACGGCTGCGCCGCTTCGCGCGCGAAGGCGCCGACCTCGAGCTCGACCTGCACGACACGATCGAATCGACGGCCAGGAACGCCGGCTGGCTCGACCTCAAGCTGGTGCCCGAGCGGCACAACGCGGTGAAGGTGCTGATGCTGCTCGATGTCGGCGGCACGATGGACGAGCACATCAAGCGCGTCGAGGAGCTGTTCTCGGCGACCAAGGCGGAGTTCAAGCATCTCGAGTTCTACTATTTCCACAACTGCGTCTACGAGCGGCTGTGGCGCAACAACCGGCGCCGCTTCGCCGAGAAGTTCGACACCGTCGACGTGCTGCGCAAGTACAACCCCGATTACAAGCTGATCTTCGTCGGCGACGCGACGATGAGTCCCTTCGAGGTCCTGCAGCCGGGCGGCTCGGTGGAGCACAACAATCCGGAGGCCGGGGCGGTGTGGCTGCAGCGCTTCACGCAGCACTTCCCCAGGCACGTCTGGATCAACCCCGAGCCCGAGGGCCTGTGGCAGTACCGGCAGTCGATCGCGCTGGTGCGCCAGCTGGTGGGCGACCGCATGTACCCGCTGACGCTCGAGGGCCTGACCCGCGCGATGCGCACGCTCAGCAAGTGACGCAGATGTCCCGGCGGTCGAGACCCGCCGGGACATCCGCGTCATCCCCGCGAACGCGGGGATCCACCGGCAGGGCCGCTGCAGCAGCCAGAGTCAAGACCGTCGCGTCGCACTCGCGAACGCGGGGCTCCACCCGCGCCTCCGCGCCCGCCCCGGTGGTTCCGCCGCTAGGCGTCCGGCAGCTTCGGCACCTCGGGGGCGTCGGCTTTCACGGCCGGATTCTTCGGCACCTCGGTGGCGCCGATCTTTTCGACCAGCTGCTCTCTTCGCTTCGGCGAGCGCTCGAATTCCCCGACCACGCGCTCCACCACCCGTTTCATCAGCGGCTCTGATTCGAGCGGCTTGAGCCAGCCCTGCCTCAGGTAGGACTTGATCGTTTCCGGCGACAGCACCCGCGCATTCTTCTCCTCGCCGCCGCTGAACATGAACAGCGTGCGCAGCGGACTGATCCAGCGCAGCTTCACCTTGACCGTCTGCTTGCCGTCGTGCAGGTTGAACCAGCTGCCACGCTGCCAGCCGGCGATCTCCGCGTCGTAGTCGGCGTCCTGGTCGAAGCTCAGCGGCGTTGCGTTGGCGATCGGTTCGGCGATCTCCAACGGCGCCGCGTAGGCCTCGGCCGCGCGCTTCACCGCATTGGCGCTGACGCGGACACCGCCGCTCGGCGCGCTCATCGGGAACGAGCCGGTGAGCTGCATCTGGTCGAGCTTCTGGCGCATGTCGCCGGTGGCGACGCGCGACTTGATGTAGGTGGCCTGGTCGACCGGCCGCACGGCAACGGCATGCGACGCCATCAGCTGCTTGAGGAAGGCCTGCTGGTCGTTCTCGCTCATCTGGATCAGGGCCAGGCCGTCGCGCAGCACGCGCGTCATCCCGGGAATGATCCCCACCAGGCGCTTGCGCTCGTCAGCCGACACCTTCGGCTGCACGCTCCACACGACGTCGTGGATCACCTGCCGGAAGGCGTTCGAGAAGCCCGGCGTCTGCTCGTCGCGCAGCGATGCGCTGACCAGCGCCTGCACCCACGGCCCGACCAGGAACTCGCGCAGATACGGCTCCAGCTCGACGTTCTCGAACGCGCGCCGCACCTGGATCGTCGTGTTGATCACCAGCACTTCGCGCTTCTCGGCCTCCTCGAGGGCGCGCTTGGCGCGGGCGATCGGATCCGTCTCGCGGGCCGGTATCTCGCCGAGGAACGCCTCGAACTCGGTGAGCAGCTGCTCGAAGACGCCCACGTCCTTGTCGAAGCGTTCCAGCACCTGCTGCACGACGCGCTCGAGCTCGGCCTTGTAGCGCTGGTTCTCGTCGCCGTACGGCTCCCAGCCGACGGCCGTCGATGCGAGCCGGTCGATCAGGCGGCGCGCCGGATGCGCGCCCGACGCGAAGAAATCGGCGTCGGTCAACGCCACCTTGAGTACCGGAAACTGCAGCCGCGACAGCACCGCCTTGATCTCCGCCGGCACCTGGTTGTCCTGCAGCACGTGCTCGAACAGCATGCCGACGATCTCGATCGTCAGCTTGTCGACCGTGCGCGTCGACTTGGCCAGCAGCCCTTCGCGCCACAACCCCTGATCGAGCCCGACGGCGGCCTGCGCCCCGCCGATGCTCACCGGCCCCGCGATCGTCGTCGCGCCGGAGAGCGTCGTCGGCCCCGCGAACGCGACGGCGGCCTGCGCCGCAGCGACTTCCTGCGCGCCGCGCCGCTGCATTTCGCTGATCGCCGCCATCAGGTCCGGCGGTGGCCGGCCCGCCGCCGGCAGCGCGATCGGAATCGGCGCGCCGTGCGCCGCCGCGCTCATGCGGCCGATGATGTTTTCCAGCGACGCCCGCGCATCGACCGCAGACGGCCATGCTGGCCCACCGGCAAACCCGGGGCCACCTTCCGCAGCGCCGGATCCGCCGCCAGCCAGGCCGGTTTCGCCGCCGCCACCCGCCCCCGGCGGCTGCACCGCCTGGACGCGCGAAAACGTGTCCAGCCATCCCGGGCGTTGCTCGCCCGGACGCTCGGCCACCGAACCTCGCGTGGTCGGCCCGAGCGTCGGCGGCCCGAGCGCCGACCGGCCGAGCGCCTGCCGGGCCGCCTTCGCCTTGCGGATCTCGCCCGCGCTGACGTGATGTCGCCGGAAGTGCTCGCGCAGCGACTCGTAGGTCTGCCGCAGCGCCTCGGTCATCGGTGCCTCGAACGCACCGGCCAGGGCTTCCCATCCGGTCGGCTCGAGACCCTGATCGCGGGCGGCATCGAGAAGCGCCTTCACGCACCCGTCCGGCGCGAAAGGATCGTTCTCGTGGCGAACGTTTTCCTTGCCGACCAGGTGACCCGTGATGGTCTGGATGTCGCTCGAGGCGGACTCGAGTGCGCCGCGCATGCGCCGCGCCACCTTGGCCATGATGTTGGCCGATTCGTCCGCTTCGTCGTCGACCAGGCTCAGCGACTCCGCGGTGAACGTCGGCGTGGCGCTGCTTGCCGCTCTGTCGCGCGCAAGCAGGCGGCCGAGCGCTTCCTTCTGCTCTTCCTTCAGCTTCTCGGAGAACTTGCGACGCAGATCGTCGCGACCGGACGAGAGCAGCTGCCGCACCCCAATGCCCCCCGGTTCCTTGGCAGAGCGGGACGCCAGATGCTCGAGCGCCGGCGCCAGCATGCCGGGCAGCGCCGACGAGAGTTGCTCCGCGAACAACGCGGCGCCCGCCCGCAGCAGTTCCGCTGCCTGCGGCGGCGACAGGTTCGGCAGTGGCGTGGGCGGGCTCGACATCCGATGACTACACGCGATGACGGCCCTGGAGCGGGTTCACTTCGAGCCGCATCGGCCCCCAGAATGACGACAAACAACCTCCACTTCCATCGGCGCGCGCACTGAGCGCATTGTAAGCAGGCGACAGCAACGGGGATCGGCCGCCGTCCGTACCGCCTTCGGACTACCCGTCAGACGCCAAACCCGCTGCCCGGCTCGTAGCCGCTGCGCAGGCCGGACACCCACTTGCGCGCCGGCAGTCCGTGCTTCTGCTCGATTTCCCGCGCCCGCTGGTAAAGCGCCGGCCAGGGCGCCGCGAGCGCAGGCCCATTGAAGCCGAGCACGATGCGGTTGCCGGCATCGGCCTCCGGCAGCACCAGTGCGCGGTCGTCGAAGGCCGCGGCGATGCGCGCGAAGCTGGCGTCGAAGCCGCGGCCGAAGAGGTTGAACACGGCGATGCCCGGCGCGCGCAGCGCACGCCGGCAGGCCAGATAGAACGCCGCGTCGTCGAGCACCGGCCCGCGCGCCGCGCGGTCGTACACGTCGACCTGCAGCCAGTCGACACTGCGCCGCAGGCGCGGATGCGACACGACGGCGCGCGCATCGTCGATCAGCAGCGAGAGGCGCGCGTCGTCGGGGGGCAGCGAGAACCAGCGGCGTGCGATGGCGACGACCTCCTCGCTGATCTCGACGACCCGGATCTCGGCCATCGGCAGATGCCGCCAGCAGAAGCGCGCCAGCGCGCCAGCGCCGAGCCCGAGCTGCAGCACCTGCCCCGGCTGAGGCAGGAACAGCAGCGGCGCCATCATCTGCTGCTGGTATTCGAGTTCGATCTCCCACGGACGGCCGATGCGCATTGCCCCCTGCACCCACTCGGTGCCGAAATGCAGGTAGCGCACCCCGCCCTCCTCGGACAGCGTGATCTGCGGCGACAGCAGGCGGCGCGCCGCACCGATCCGGCCGGCGCGGCCGTCGCTCACCGCAGGTCCTGCATCGCCGAGCGCCACAGCGCCAGCTTCTGCTCGAAACTGCGCCCGGCGTGGGCCGGACTGCTCGACGGGAGCACGGCCGTGGCAAAGCCCGCGGCGGCGAATTGCCGCGCGAAGCGTCCGGCCGTGCCGCCGTTGAACAGCACCAGGCGCAACTCCGGCGCCATCTCGTGCAGCGCCGCGAAGTCGTTGGGACGCGGGTCGCGGATCTGCGCATCGAGGCTGCCCGGGCGGCGACACGCGTCGAGCACGTCCCAGATGCCGACCCGATGCGCCAGCACGCGCGCCGCGCGCTCGGCGTAATCGATTTCGGCGAGCGGCTCGTCGAGCACCGCGCCGAGCAGCCGCCAGAACTGGTTGCGCGGATGCGCGTAGTACTGGCCGGCGGCGAGCGACGCCTCGCTCGGGAAGCTGCCGAGGATCAGCGTCCGGGTCCGGCCGTCGATGATCGGCGCGAAGCCGCGCAGGACGCGTGCCTGCGCCTTCCCGTCGCCCCGGTGGAGGCCGGGGCCCAGGTTGTGGCGCCTTGCACCTGGATCCCGGTCTGCGCTGCGCGCAACCGGGACGACGGCTTCGTTTGAGTTACGGCCGCGCTGGACGCGCTTGACACTCGCTGCGCTCACGTCGGCCTTTGCCGCAACCACAGACGGTTGTCGATCGCCGCACGCCGATGGCACCTGCTCTCGGACGGCGCCGTCACTTCACCGTGTCGATCAGCAGCGTGTTGACCCGGCGCACGAACGCCGCGGGATCGTCGAGCTGGCCGCCCTCGGCGAGCACCGCCTGTTCGAGCAGCAGCGCCGACCAGTCGGCGAGCTTCGCCTCCTCGGTCTTGAGCCGCTGCACCAGCGCGTGGTGCGGATTCAGTTCGAGGATCGGCTTCGCTTCCGGGGCCTTCTGCCCGGCCGCCTTCAGCAGCCGCGCCAGGTGCCCGCTCATCGCGTCGCGGTCGGCCACCACGCAGGCCGGCGAGTCGGTGAGCCGCAACGTCACGCGCACGTCCTTGACGCGGTCGCCGAGCGCCTCCTTCACCCGGCCGACCAGTTCCTTGTACTCGTCGGCGACCCTGGCCTGCTCCTCCTTCTCGGCCGCGTCGGCCAGTTCGCCGAGGTCGAGGTCGCCCTTGGCGATCGACTCCAGCGGCCTGCCGTCGAACTCGCTGAGGAAACCGAGCATCCACTCGTCGACGCGCTCGGCGAGCAGCAGCACCTCGACGTCCTTCTTGCGGAACACCTCGAGGTGCGGGCTGTTCTTCGCCGCCTCGAGCGTGTCGGCGGTGACGTAGTAGATGGCCTTCTGCTTTTCCTTCATCCGGCCGACGTAGTCGGCCAGCGAGACGTCCTGCGCGTCGCTGCGCGTGCTGGCAAAGCGCAGCAGCTTCGCGATCCGCTCCTTGTTCGCGTGGTCCTCGCCGATGCCTTCCTTCAGCACCTGGCCGAACTCGGCCCAGAATTTCGCGTAGTCGTCCTTGCGGTTCTCGGCCAGGTCCTCGAGCAGGCCGAGCACCCGCTTCGTCGAGCCTTCGCGGATCGCCTTGACGTCGCGCGACTCCTGCAGGATCTCGCGCGAGACGTTCAGCGGCAGGTCGCTCGAATCGATCACGCCGCGCACGAAGCGCAGGTACACGGGCATCAGCTGCTCGGCGTCGTCCATGATGAACACGCGCTTCACGTACAGCTTGATGCCGTGCCGGCTGCCCCGGTCCCACAGGTCGAACGGTGCCTTGGCCGGCAGGTACAGCAGCTGGATGTACTCCTGCCTGCCCTCGACCCGGTTGTGCGTCCAGGCGAGCGGCTCGCCGAAGTCGTGGCTGACGTGCTTGTAGAACTCCTTGTACTGCTCGTCGGTGATGTCGCTCTTGGCGCGCGCCCACAGCGCGTTGGCCTGGTTGACGGTCTCGTCCTCCTCGGTGGCGACGAACTCGTTCTTGTCCTTGTCCCACTCCTCCTTGCGCATCCGGATCGGCGTGGCGATGTGGTCCGAGTACTTGGTCAGGATCGACTTCAGTTTCCACTGCGACAGCAGGTCGTCCTCGCCGTCCTTCAGGTGCAGGATCACCTCGGTGCCGCGCTCGGCGCGCTCGGCGGGCTCGATCGTGAAGTCGCCCGCGCCGGCGCTTTCCCACTTCACGGCCTCGCTCCCGCCCGCGCGGCGCGAGACCACCGTCACCCGGTCGGCGACGATGAAGCTCGAGTAGAAGCCGACGCCGAACTGGCCGATCAGCTGCGCGTCCTTCTGCTGGTCGCCGGTCAGCTGGGCGAAGAACTCGCGCGTGCCGCTCTTGGCGATCGTGCCGAGGTGCTGCACCGCCTCGTCGCGGCTCATGCCGATGCCGTTGTCCGACACGGTGATCGTCCTCGCCGCCTTGTCGAAGGACACGCGGATCGCCAGCTCGCCGCCGCCTTCGAGCAGTTCCGGCTGCGCGATCGCCTCGAAGCGCAGCTTGTCGCACGCGTCCGACGCGTTGCTGATCAGCTCGCGGAGGAAGATCTCCTTGTTCGAATACAGCGAATGGATCATCAGGTGAAGCAGCTGCTTCACCTCGGCCTGGAAGCCCAGCGTCTCTTTCGGTGCGCCCATCGTGGAAGTCCTCGGAACTGGATTGTCGGCGCGGGCTCCCCAACCCGCCGAAGTGGAGATAGGGCCGAATTGTGCCGGTTCAAGCGGGCCTCCTGACCCATCCCTGCGGTAACCTTCCGGCCGACCGTCCGCCGAGAGGCTCGCCATGTTGCTGACCGCCGTTCTCATCCCTGCGCCAGAAGGAGGCTTTACAGCGCTGAATCCCGAGACCGGGACCACGACCGAAGGCGAAACGGTCGAGCAAGCACTGGAAAACCTGCGCGAGGCGACGGCGCTCTATCTGGAGGAGTTCCCGATGCCGGCCGGCGGCCCGCCGCTGGTGACTACGTTCGAGGTCGCCGCGGCAGATGCCTAAGCTGCCGCACCTCAGCGGCCGTGAGATCGTCAGGGCATTTCAGAGCCTCGGTTTCGAAGTCGCGCGCCAGCGCGGCAGTCACATCGTGATGCGGCGCGGAGCTGCCGGCTGCGTCGTCCCGGACCACCGGGAAGTGAAGGTCGGCACGCTGGCCGGCGTGCTCAAGCAGGCCGGCGTCTCGGCCGAAGAGTTCCTTGGCGCGCTGAAGTAGCCGACGCCGTCCCCACGGCTTTGCTAAGAGCCAGGTTCTCATCGACAAGTACCTGATCGAGCTGGCGAAGCTGCGCCAGGTCGGCGGCGCGCACCGCGAGTCGGTGGTGCGCGAGGCGTTCAGGGACCTGCTGAAGGCCTCGGGCCGCTCGTAGGACTGGTCCTTCGTCCCCAAGTACGAACTCGACACCAAGACCACGGAACGCCGCTACGTCGACGACGCGCTGCCGCACACACTGCGTGCCGTTCGGCTGCTGGGAGGCGAAGGATGAGAAGGACGACCTCGACACCGAAATCGCCTGCAAGCTGCGCCGCGGATACCCGAAGACCAATATCGTCTTCGAGGAGTCGACCCAGGCGGTGCTGATCCAGCACGACGAGCAAGTCATGCGCTGCGGCGTCGACGACGCGGCGCAACTCGAAAAGCTGCTCAAGCGCTTCTTCGGTTGCGAGTGGCCGGAGATCGAAGCCTTCCGCAAGGCGGTCAAGCAGTTCAAGACCGACCTGCCGGCCGTACTTCGGGCGCGTCCGCCTACCTGTTGCGCCTGTGGCAGGGGCGCCGAACGACTTGCTGGTGGACGCCATCGCCGGCCGCGCCGCGCGCTCTCACCCGCTGAGGTGGGTTACGGCTTTGGCGAAGCAGCCATCATCGGTCTTAGTGCGGCGCGCCGGCGCTCGCCTCCGGCCGCGGTTCGGGCTTCACGCGAAGCGCCCACATCACGCCGACGACCAGCAGCGCGATGCCGGCGCCGGCCGCTGCCGCAGGCACCGCGCCGCGCAGCGCGAATGCATAGGCGAGCGCGGCCAGTGTCTCGAACACGATCAGCTGGCCGGCAAGCGCGGTCGGCAGGCGCTGGCTGGCCTCGTTCCAGCACAACGTGCCGAGCCACGACGCCAGCAGCCCGACCGCCAGCATCAGCGCGAGGAAGCGCTCGGGCGCCGGGCCGAACGGCAGGTCGAACGCCTGGCTGCCGGTCGACATCCAGGCGGTCACGCCGAGCGCGCCGAGCGCGGCGAGCGGCAGCGTGGCCACGCCCTGCGCAGTTGCCCAGACGCGCGGGCTGCGCCCGGGATGCGCGCGCAACCAGTCGGCGTTGCGCAGCGGATACCAGGTCCAGCAGGCCACTCCACCGACGGCCAACAAGGCGCCGAACGCATAGCGGGCCGGATCGATTGCCGGCTCGGCCTGCAGGTGCTGCAGTTCGCCACGGTTGACGAGCGCGATGCCGAGCGCGATGAGTACCAGCGACGGCGCCAGCCGCCGCCACGGCAGGTGGCCGTCGCGTCCGGCGTCGCGCAGGTTGGCGGCGATCGCGATGACCACCGGCAACGTGCCGATGATCACCGTCGGCAGCGGGCCGCCGGCGCGCTGGATCGCGGCGGCGAGGAACAGGTAATAGAGCAGGTTGCCGACCAGCGCCAGCTTCGCCGCCTCGATCCAGTCGGCGCGGGACAGCTCGCGCAGGCGGGCGCGATCGAGCCAGGCGAGCGGCAGCGCGATCAGTCCGAACGCCAGGTAGCGGCTCACCGACAGCAGCGCCGGCGGATATTCGGGCAGCAGCAGCGGGACGATGAACACCAGCCCCCACATCAGCCCGGCGGCGAGCGCGAAGAGCGTGCCGGTCAGTGTCGCGCCGCGCGCCGGTTCACTCACCGATCTGCTGCAACAGGTACAGCCGCTGGTAGATGCCGCCGTCGATCGCCATCAGTTCCTCGTGCGTGCCCTGCTCGGCGATGCGGCCGTGGTTCAGCACCACGATGCGGTCGGCGGCGCGGATCGTCGACAGCCGGTGCGCGATCGCGATGACCGTCACGCTTCCGTGCAGTTCGGCCAGCGCCTGCTGCACGAGCCGCTCCGTTTCGCTGTCGATGCGCGACGTGGCCTCGTCGAGGAAGAGGATGCGCGGCTGGCCGGCCAGCGAGCGCGCCACGGCAACGAGCTGCTTCTGCCCGGACGACAGCCGCGCGCCGCCCTCGCCCAGCGCCGTGTCGTAGCCCTGCTCGAGCCGCTCGATGAACCCGTGCGCGCGGGCGGCGCGGGCCGCAGCCTCGATCTGCGCGTCGCCGAGGCCGCGTCCCATGTCGATGTTCTCTCGCGCGCTGGCCGCGAGCAGGAACGGCTCCTGCGGCACCAGGCCGACGTCGGCGCGGAACTGCTCGTCGCCGATCATGGCCAGCGGCACGCCGTCGATCTCGATGCGCCCGGCCTGCGGCGAGTAGAAGCGCAGCAGCAGCGACAGCAGCGAACTCTTGCCGGCACCGGTGTGGCCGACGATGCCGTAGAAGGCGCCGGGCGGAATGTCGAGGCTCAGTCCGTGCAGCACCGGCTCGTCCGGGTCGTAGCCGAAGGTGACGTCGGCCAGGCGCACGCCGCCGGCCTCGATCCGCCGGCTTGCGCCCACCGCCGGCGTCCCGCCCTCGGCGAGCAGCGTGTTCACGCGCGACGCAGCGATCATCGCCTGCTGCAGCAGCGAGAACTGCAGCGTGATCTGGATCAGCGGTTCGACCACCCGCGCGATGTAGGTGATGAAGGCGTACAGCAGGCCGACCTGCAGCCCGTCGAAGCGCTGCGCGCCGAACGCGGAGATCACCGCCACGATCAGCAGCACGTTGAAGAGATCGAGCGCCGGACGCAGCAGCCAGGCGTTGGCGCGCATCTCGCCCATCCGCGAGCGGTAGTAGCCGTCGTTGGTCTCGGCGAAGCGGCGCGAGAAACGCGGTGCGGCGCCGGTCGCCTGCAGCACGCTCATGCCGGCGATGCTCTCGGCCATCTGCGCGTTGATGTCGCTGCGCAGCTCGCGCGAGCGCGTCACCGCCGGCGCCGACAGGCGCTGGTAGGCCCAGACGATGCCGACGGTGGCCGGCATCAGGGTCAGCACGATCAGCATCAGCCGCCAGTCGAGCCAGGCCATCGCGACGATCGCGCCGGCCAGCACGGTAAGTCCCTGCAGCACCTCGAACAGCACCTGCTGGTACAGCTGGCGGATCTGCTCGGTGTCGTTGGTGATGCGACTGACCAGCTGGCCGGTGATCGCCCGGTCGAAGAACGCCATCGGCAGCCGCAGCACGTGGCCATAGACCCACTCGCGCAGCCGCCGCACCGAACGCATGGCGAGCGCGGCGAGCCGGACCAGCTGCAGGTAGCGCAGCACGCTTGCCACCGAGCCGGCAAACAGTGCGCCGGCCAGCAGCAGCGCGATCACGAGCGGGTCGAAATCGCGCGGCAGCAGGTGGTTGTCGATGAACTGCTTGCCGAGGATCGGCCCGACCGCGTCGAGCACGCCCGCCGCCGCCAGCCACGCGGTGGCGCGGCCGAGCTGGCGCTTCTCCGGCGCGGCGGCGCGCGCGAGCAGCGCGAGCCCCCGCCACCGTTCGCCGCGGCTCGGCGCCCGGCGGCCTTCGCTCGGCAGGGCCACCGTCTCATGCGGCATCGAGGCTTGCCTCCAGCTGCTGGTAGCGCCACTGCGCGGCGTACCAGCCGTTCAACGACAGCAACTGCTCGTGCGTGCCGCGCTCGACGACGCGGCCGGCCTTCAGCACCACGATCCGGTCGGCGTCGGCCACCGCCGACAGCCGATGGCTGACGATGATCGCGGTCCTGCCGGTCCGCGCGCCGCGCAGGTGCTCGAGGATGCGCGTTTCGGTGCCGGTGTCGACGGCGGACAGCGCGTCGTCGAGCACCAGCAGCGGCGTGTCGGTCAGCAGCGCGCGGGCAATGGCCACCCGCTGCCGTTGCCCGCCGGACAGCGTCACGCCGCGCTCGCCGACCATCGTGTCGTAGCCGTCGGCAAAGCGGCGCACGTCGTTGTGCAAATCGGCGAGCCGCGCGGCGTGCTCGACCTCGGCGCGCGTCGCGTCCGCGCGCGCCAGTGCGATGTTCTGCGCGATCGACGCGGAGAACAGGAACGGCTCCTGCGGCACCCAGGCAATGGCCGCGCGCAGCGCCGCCAGCCGGTAGCGCTCGATCGGCGCGCCGCCCCAGGTGATCCCTCCCTGCACGGGCACGTAGTGGCGCAGCAGCAGGTTGACCAGCGTCGACTTGCCGGCACCGGTGGGCCCGACCACGCCGAGCGTCTGTCCCGGGGCGATGGCGACCGAGACGTCGTCGAGCGCGCCGTGCGACTGGCCGGGATAAGCGAAGCTCACGGTCTCGAAGACGAGCGGCCCGGCCGCCACTTCCTCGAGGCTGCCGCGATCGTCGATGCTCGGCGGCTCGCGCAGCACCGGCTCCAGCCGCGCCCACGCGGCGCGGCCGCGTTCGAGCAGCGACAGCACCCAGCCCATCGCGAACATCGGCCAGATCAGCTGGCCGAGGTACATCGTGAAGGCCGTCAGCTGGCCGATCGTCAACTGCTGCTGCCAGACGAACCAGCCACCGACGCCGAGCGTCAGCACCGTGGCCGCGCTCAGCGACAGGCCGACCGCCGGCTCGTAGGTCGCCTCCCACTTGAGCGCCTGGAAGCTGGCGTCGGCCGCGGCCTCCGTGCGCTGCGCGAACTCGGCGCCGGCACGCCCTTCCAGCCCGAGCGCACGCAGCGTGCGCACCCCGGCCATCGTCTCCTGCACGTGGTCGTTCAGCTTCGAGAAGCGGTCGAGCGATTCGCGCCACGCGTCGTGCACGCGGCGCGAGATCACCCAGAAGCTCCACGCCATGAACGGAAACGGCAGCAGCGCCACCAGCGCCAGCCGCCAGTCGATGCCGAGCGTCATCATCGCCACCACCAGGACCAGCGTCAGCGTGCCGTCGAAGCCGGCGAGAAAGGCTTCGCCGGCGGCCAGTTCGACCGCGTCGACGTCGTTGGTCGCGCGCGCCATCAGGTCGCCGGTGCGGCTGCGGTTGAAGAACTGCGGCCCCTGCGTGGTCAACTTTGCGTACAGCCGCGTGCGCAGCTCGACGCCGAGCCGATAGGCCGCGGCGAACAGCTGCAGCCGCCAGCCGACGCGCAGCAGGTAGATCGCCGCGCCCATCAGCAGCAGCACGCCGAGCTCGCGCCAGATCGCCGCGCCCAGCAGCTCTCCCGCGACCAGCCCGTCGACGATGCGGCCGACCTGGCGCGGCACCCACACCGTGAGCACGGCCACGCCGACGAGCATCAGCGCCGAGGCGATGTAGGCGCGCCAGTGCCGGCGCACGAAATCGCCGATCAGCTGAGGGAGGTTCTGCGAGGGCACGGCAGGCAGGCGACGCGGCCGCGCAACGGCGCGGCGAGGGGCGCGATTGTAGAGGTCGGGCGTGCGCGGAACGCGCCGTGAACGCGGTTGCGGGACCGCGCAAAGCGATCGAGATTTGATCCAGGCCGCCACGCCCCCGGCGTGGCCGGGTCAGAGTGCGGGCGACGGGGCGCGCCGCCGCGATGCAGTGGCAGGATGCGCCGCATGCCGGCACACCGGTCGAACAGGGGACTCCAGCGATGAAATCCGACATCGAGATCGCACAGGCCGCGCGGCTGCGGCCCATCGTCGAACTGGCGCGCGAGCGGCTCGGCATTCCCGAGGACGCGCTGCAGCCCTATGGCCGCTACAAGGCCAAGATCTCGCTCGAGCACCTGGCCACGCTCGGCGACCGGCCCGACGGCAAGCTGGTGCTGGTCACCGCGGTCAGTCCGACGCCGGCCGGCGAGGGCAAGACCACGACGTCGGTCGGCCTCGGCGACGCGCTGTGCCGCATCGGCAAGAAGGCGGTGATCGCGCTGCGCGAGCCGTCGCTCGGGCCGGTGTTCGGCATGAAGGGCGGCGCGGCCGGCGGCGGGCGGGCGCAGGTGGTGCCGATGGAGGACATCAACCTGCACTTCACCGGCGACTTCAGCGCGATCGCGCTCGCCAACAACCTGCTCGCGGCGATGATCGACAACCACATCCACCACGACAACCATCTGCGCTTCGATTTCCGCCGCGTCGCCTGGCGGCGCGTGGTCGACCTCAACGACCGCGCGCTGCGCGGGATCACGATCGGCCTGGGCGGCGCGGCCAACGGCTTCCCGCGCGAGGACGGCTTCGACATCGTGGCCGCCTCCGAGGTGATGGCGATCTTCTGCCTGGCGACGTCGCTCGCCGACCTGAAGGCGCGGCTCGGAGCCATCGTGGTCGGCTACACGCGCGACCTGCGCCCGATCCACGCCCGCGACCTCGCCGCCCACGGCGCGATGGCCGCGCTGCTGCGCGATGCGCTCGCGCCGAACCTGGTGCAGACGCTGGAGAACAACCCGGCGATCATCCACGGCGGCCCGTTCGGCAACATCGCGCACGGCTGCAACTCGGTGCTCGCCACGCGCGCGGCGCTCAAGCTCGGCGACTACGTCGTCACCGAGGCCGGCTTCGGCGCCGACCTCGGCGCCGAGAAGTTCATCGACATCAAGTGCCGCAAGTCGGGCCTGCGCCCCGCTGCGGCCGTGCTGGTGGCGACGATCCGCGCGCTGAAGTTCCACGGCGGCGCCGACGCCGGCGCCCTCGGGCAGGAAGACCTGCGCGCGCTGGAGCGCGGCATCGCCAACCTCGAGCGGCACCTGAACAACCTGCGCAACCACTTCGGCCTGCCGTGCGTGATCGCGATCAACCGCTTCGCGACCGACACCGACGCCGAAGTGCGGCTGCTGCAGCAGACCGTCGCGCACCACGGCGCGCCGGTGGTCGTCAGCCGGCACTTCGCCGAGGGCGGCGCGGGAGCCGAGGAACTGGCGCGCGAAGTCGTCCGGCTGGCCGACAGCGGCGCGGCCAACTTCCGCTTCCTGTACGACGACGAGATGCCGCTGTGGCAGAAGATGAAGACCGTCGCCACGCTGATCTACGGCGCCGCCGACATCACCGCCGACACCAAGGTCCGCACGCGGATCCGCCGCCTGCAGGACGAGGGCTACGGCACGCTGCCGGTGTGCGTGGCCAAGACGCAGTACTCGTTCTCGACCGACCCGCTGCTGCACGGCGCGCCGAGCGGCCACGTGGTCAACATCCGTGAAGTGCGGCTCGCCGCCGGCGCCGAGTTCGTCGTGATGGTCTGCGGCGACATCATGACGATGCCCGGCCTGCCGAAGGAGCCGGCGGCAACCAGGATCGACGTCGACGAGAACGGCCGGATCGTGGGGCTCTTCTAACCATCGATCGCCCGCGCCAGGAACTTCATCGCCGCCGGGTTCAGGCAGGTCGCCGCCGACACGCGCATCCACGTGCTCGGCAGCTGCGTCGGCGAGAACAGGCTGCCCGGCGCGCACAGGATGTCCTGGCCGCTCCGGTACATTGCCAGCTGACGGCGTGCCTCAGCACTGCCGCACCTGGACCGACAATGATCCTGCCCGACCGTCACGCGCTCGAAGACGCGGCCCGCATCGTCTACGCCGCGATGCCGCCGACGCCGCAGTACGTCTGGCCGCTGCTCGTCGAGGCGCTCGGCGCCGAGGCGTGGCTGAAGCACGAGAACCACACGCCGGTGGGCGCGTTCAAGCTGCGCGGCGGGCTCACCTACTTCGATGCGCTGCGGCGGCAGCAGCCCGACTGCCCCGGCGTGGTCAGCGCGACCAAGGGCAACCACGGCCAGTCGATCGGCTTCGCGGCGCGGCGCGCCGGCCTGCCGGCGACGGTGTTCGTGCCGTTCGGCAACTCGCGCGAGAAGAACGCGGCGATGCGCGCGCTCGGCGTCACGCTGATCGAACACGGCCATGACTTCCAGTCGGCTCGCGAGGAAGCGGCGCGCTTCGCCGCCGAGCGCAACCTGCATTTCGTGCGCGCCTTCGACATGGCCCTGGTGCGCGGCGTGGCCACGTACTGGATGGAACTGTTCGCCGCCGCGCCCGGTCTCGACGTCGTCTACGTGCCGATCGGCCAGGGCTCGGGCATCTGCGCGGCGATCGCCGCGCGGCAGGCGCTCGGACTCGCCACGCGCATCGTCGGCGTCGTCTCGGCACAGGCACCCTGCTATGCGCTGTCGTTCCGCGAGAAGCGGGTGATCGAAGCGCCGGTGACGACGCAGATCGCCGACGGTCTCGCCTGCCGCATACCTGACGCCGAGGCGCTCGACCTGATGCTGCGCTTCGTGGACGAGGTGATCGAGGTCAGCGACGACGAGGTCGCCGCGGCGATGCGGCTGCTGTTCTCGTCCACCCACAATGTCGCCGAAGGCGCCGGTGCGGCATCGCTGGCCGGCGCGATGAAGACCCGCGCCCGCCTGCGCGGCCGCAAGGTCGGGCTGACGCTGTGCGGCGGCAACGTCGATACGGACGTCTTCGCGCGCGTGCTGTCGGGCGGGACGTGCTGATGAACGGCGATCAGCTCGCGGCGCTGGTCGTCTTCGCCGGCGTCGCCTCGTTCACGCCCGGACCGAACAACGCGATCGCCGCCGCGACCGGTGCCAACTTCGGCCTGCGCGCCGTGCTGCCCCACGCCTTCGGCGTGCCGGTCGGCTTCTCGTCGATGCTGCTCGCCGCGGCCGGCGGCGTGGCCGCGCTGCTGCTTGCCTCGCCGTCGCTGGCCACGCTTCTGAAGTGGCTCGGCGTCGCTTACCTGCTGTGGCTGTCGTGGCAGCTCGCTCGTCCGGCGGCCGCCGGCAGCGGCGCGGCCGGCGGGCCGTTTGCGCTGCCGCTCGGCTTCTCGCAGTCCGCGCTGTTCCAGTACCTCAATCCCAAGGCGTGGATGCTGGCGCTGGCCACGGCCACGGCGTTCATCGCCGGCGATGCGCCGTATCGGCGCGCGGCGATCGTGGTCGCCGTGTACGCGCTGTTCACGCTGACCAGCCTGCTCGCGTGGGGCTGGCTCGGCGCGCGGCTGCGCGGCTGGCTCGCGGGCGGCGGCCGGCTGCGTGCGTTCAACGTCGCGATGGGCGCATTGCTCGCCGCCACGGCACTGTGGATGGGCGCGCACGGCTGAGGGAGCAGGTTGTGAAGATTCCGCTGAAGACCACCGTCGCTGAACTGGCGCCGCGGATCCCCGGGCCGCCGACGGCGCGCTGGCCGCAGGGCGAGCGCTTTGCAGTCGGCTTCACGCACGGATCGATGCTGGTCGAGCTGTACGACCCCGGGCCGGTCGACACGCAGACGCCGCACACGCGCGACGAGCTGTACATCGTCGTCAGCGGCCGGGGCCGCTTCGAGCGCGGCGACGAGCGCGTCGACTTCGGGCCGCACGACGTGCTGTTCGTGCCCGCCGGCGTGGCGCACCGCTTCGTCGACTACAGCAGCGATTTCCGCACCTGGGTCGTGTTCTACGGCCCCGAAGGCGGCGAGGCCGGGCGCGATCGCCCGCGATGAACACGTTCGGGGCGAGGCGCGGCGCTTCGTTCTACGCTGCGGCCGGGCGCCGTCACCGTACGGACGGCGGAACCCGGTCGCGACGAGGCGATGCCGGATGCCCTGACCAATGAGGAGGAAGCGATGAGCCTGCGTATCTGGGGAAGGATGAGCTCGATCAACGTGCAGAAGGTCGTGTGGACCGCGCGCGAGCTGGGGCTGCCGTTCGAGCGCATCGACGCCGGCGGCGCCTTCGGCGGCAACAAGACGCCCGAGTACCTGCGCATGAATCCGAACGGCAAGATCCCGGTGATCGACGACGACGGCTTCGTGCTGTGGGAGTCGAACGCGATCGTGCGTTACCTGGCGGCGAAGCACGGCGCCGGCACGCTGTGGCCCGACGACCTGCGCGAGCGGGCCGACGCCGACCGCTGGATGGACTGGCACGCGACCGAAATGACCCCGGCGATGCGCAACGCCTTCATGCAGCTGATCCGCACCGCGCCGGAACAGCGTTCGCAGGCGCTGATCGACGAGTCGAACGCGGCCTGCGAAGCGCTGATGGCGATCCTCGACGCGCACCTCGGCAGCGGCGCCGAGGCGCGCCGCTACCTGTGCGGCGAGCGCTTCACGCCGGGCGACATCGCCGTCGGCGCATCGGTGCACCGCTGGTTCGGCCTGCCGCAGCCGAACGCGCCGCGTCCGAACGTCGAGCGCTGGTACCGCCAGCTGATGATGCGCCCGGCAGCGGCCGGCGTACTGACGCTGCCGGTCACGTGACCGGCCGGCGCACCGGGCTTCGTTCTCCGGCGATCGCACCACGATGAACCCGGCGGTCACGGTGGCACCGAGTGCGCCTTCGCGCGAGCGGCTCGGCCTGATGCTCGGCCTCGCTGGCGTGCTGGCGTTCTCGCTGACGCTGCCGATGACCCGGCTCGCGGTGACCGAACTCGATGCCGGGTTCGTCGCGTTCGGCCGCATGGCGCTCGCCGGCCTCGTCAGCGCGGCGTGGCTCGTGCTGGCGCGCGCGCCGCGGCCGAAGACGGAACACCTGCCGTGGCTCGCCGGCTGCGTGGTCGGCGTGGTGGTCGGCTTCCCGCTGTGTTCGTCGCTGGCGATGCGCACGCTGCCCGCCAGCCATGGCGCGGTGATCAACGGGCTGCTGCCGTTCGCCACCGCGCTGCTCGCCGCGCTGTGGCTCGGCGAGCACCATCGCGCCCGGTTCTGGACCTGCGCGGCGGTCGGCTCGGCAATCGTGATCGGCTTCGCGCTGCGGCACGGCTTTGCGTTCGGCGGTGGACACCTGTGGATGCTGGCCGCGGTGCTGATCGGTGCGATCGGCTACGTCGCCGGGGGGCGCCTTTCGCGCACGTTGGGCGGCGTGAACACGATCCTGTGGTCGCTGGTGCTGGCGCTGCCGCTGACCCTGCCGGTGGCGGCCTGGCTGGCGTTCACCAGGCCGCTCGATGCCGGTGCCGCGGCGTGGAGCGCGTTCGCCTACATCACGCTGATCTCGCAGATCGCCGGCTTCTTCGCCTGGTACAACGGACTGGCGCTCGGCGGCATCGCGCGCGTCGGCCAGGTTCAGCTGCTGCAGGTCTTCTTCACCATCGCCTTCGCCGCGCTGCTGTTCGGCGAGCAGGTCGAGCCGCTGACCTGGCTCGTTGCGGCCGCGGTGGTCGCCACCATCGCCATCGGCCGCACGGAGAGAATCTCGCGATGAACCGTTACCGCTATGCCACCTGCGACGTCTTCACCGGCCGCCCGTTCTGCGGCAATCCGCTGGCCGTGCTGCCCGATGCGCGCGGCCTGACAGACGCGCAGATGCAGTCGATCGCCCGCGAGTTCAACTACTCGGAAACGACCTTCGTGCTGCCGCCGGCCGATCCGCGCCATGCCGCGCGCGTGCGCATCTTCACGCCCGGCGGCGAACTGCCATTCGCGGGGCACCCGACGATCGGCACCGCGTTCGTGCTGGCGACGATCGGCGCGATCGCCGCCGACGCCGGCGAGATCGTCTTCGAGGAAGGCGTCGGCCCGGTGCCGGTCGCCATCTTCCGCGACGGCGGCCGCGTCACGCACTGCCGGCTGACCGCGGCGCAGCTGCCCGAATGCGGACCGCCGGCGCCGGCAGCAGGCGCGCTGGCCAGGATGCTGTCGCTGGCCGACGGCGAGGTGCTCGAGGGCGCCGCCTGCTGGTCGTGCGGCGTGCCGTTCCTCGTCGTGCCGGTAGCCAGTCTCGATGCGCTGGCGCGCTGCGCGCTCGACCTGCCGGTGTGGCACGAGCTGCTGGCCGGCTACCCGACGCAGAAGGTGTATCCGGTGGCCCGTATCGATCCGCTCCACTGGCGCGTGCGGATGTTCGCGCCGGGGCTGGGCGTGGCGGAGGACCCGGCTACGGGCTCGGCGGCCGCCTCGTTCGCCGGCTGGCTGTCGGCGCGCATGCCGCACCCGGCCGATGGCACGGTCGCGGTGCGGCTCGAGCAGGGCATCGAGATGGGGCGGCCAAGCGAACTCGCCGTCGAGTTCGACCGCAGCAGCGGTGCGATCAGCGCGGTGCGCGTCGGCGGCGCGGCGGTGATGATGGCCGAGGGGATCCTGACTTTATAGGCGGCACGCCGCCAGGCTTGGCGCTTACGCGCTGCCGGCGCCCTCTCCGGTCTTGCCCTCGCCCGCTGCGGCCTCGTCGCTTTCTCCGCTGGCCGGCGCCTCCGCTCCGTCCTCGGGCGCGTCCTGCGTCTTCGCTTCCTTGCTGGCCGCCTTCTTCTGCAGCTTTTCTTCCTTCTTCCGCTTCTTCGCCAGGTCGCGCTGGCGCTTCTCGAACGAATAGTTGGGTTTGGCCACGCATGCTCCCGTGCTGTCGGGCCCGCCGCGCGGGCCGCAATTGCGATGGCCGGCATTTTACGGCCTCGCGGCACCCCGACGCCGCGCCTACTTCGTCCGTCGCAATCGTTCCGCCAGCCCGGCAAACGGCTGGTGCGTCGCCGGCGCCTCGGGCTCGGCCCGGCCGCCGGCCGTCCGCCCCGCATTGTCGAGCTCGCGCGCGTGCTCGTTCTCGTGGCAGTAGATGCACAGCAGCTCCCAGTTGCTGCCGTCGGGCGGGTTGTTGTCGTGGTTGTGGTCGCGGTGGTGCACGGTGAGCTGCTGCACGGTGGCCGGCGTGAACTCGCGCGCGCAGCGTCCGCAGACCCACGGATACAGCTTCAGCGCCCGCTCGCGATACGACTGCTCGCGCAGTTCGCGATTGCGCCGCGCCTCGGCGATGACGCGGTCGAGTCGGCTTGCGCCGGGGGCCGGGCGATCGGCGGGCATCGTTCAGCGAATTGGCCGAGAGGTGAAAGGCATGGACACCCGGCCCGCTCAGCCCGGCGCGCGCGGCGGCCGACCGGCCGGGGGCGACGCCTGCTCGATGTCGGCCTCGAGCATCGCGATGCGCTGGTTCAGGCGCCTGACCTCGCGCTCCAGCCGCGTGTTGAGCATGTCGGCATGCAGCGCCTTGACGAAGAGCACGATCAGTCCGGCCAGCAGCAGCAGCGCCGGCGGGTAGTAGATGCCGGTGAAATTGGCCAGCCGGTCGATCAGGTCGGGCCACAGGCCGAGGATCACCGCCACCGCGGCGACCGCGACCCAGAACAGGCCGTGCATCACGTACAGGTGGTCGCGGCGCAGCAGCAGCAGGATGATCGCCGCGAGTGCGAGCCCGAGCAGGCCGGTGGTCAGGTTCAGGTTCGCCATGGTGTCTCGTCAATCCGCGCGGATTCCGGGCCGTGTTCGCGGGCACGATCGCACGCCGGGGACGGCGCCGTCATCGCTTCGGCACGTTGCCTGCGGCGACGCCCCGCTCGGCGTCGAGCCGGTCGCGCAGGCCACGGTACTGCGGATTGCCGGGCTCCGCACGCAGCGCCATGTCGAGATCCTTGCGGCTGGCGGCCGGGTCGCCGGAGAAGTAGAAGGCCAGCGCGCGCGCGAAGTACGCCGGGCCGCTCGGCTGCTTTTCGATCAGCGGATCGAGGATCGCCCGCGCCGCGGCAACGTCCTGCTTGCCGATGTGCGCCATGCTCAGGCCCACCAGGTAGCGGCTGTTGTTCGGCTGGCTCGCGAGCAGCGCGCGGTAGTCGGCGATCGCGGTGTCGAATTCCCTGACCGCCACCGCCGTTTCGGCACGGCGCAGCCGCGTGTGCTGCACCGCCGACTCCGCCTGCGGCTTGCCCAGCGCGGCGCCGTAGCTGGCAAACGCCTCCGCGAAGCGCCCCGTCGCGTACTGCGACTCGCCGCGGTGGAAATACAGCGCGGCCTCGGTGAAGCCCTTCGCCTCGGCCTTGGCGAACTCGTCGAGCGCGCGCGCGTGCTGCTTCATCTGCTGCAGGGCGAGGCCCATGCTGTAGCGGGCCGAGCCGAGCGGCTCGCCGAGCGCCTCGGCCTGCGCGAAATGACCGTACGCCGTCTCGTGGGCACCCTTTTCCAGCTGCTCGGCGCCGAGGTTCAGGAAGGGGCGCCAGCGGCCGACCGCGCTGGCGCCGGCCTTCGGGTCGACCTTGGCCGCGGCGTCCGACCACGCGCTGGTCGCATCGCGCAGCGACAGCAGCCGCTCGAAGGCCAGTCCGGCGAACAGGCAGGCGAGGACGACGCCGATCATGGTGAGCACGTTGCGCTTCAGTCCGATCAGCGGCAGCGCCACCAGCGCCGGCATCGTCAGCGCCCACAGGTAGCTGCGGTAGAGCACGAACGGGTCCTGCACCCACACGGTGGCGAATTCGGTCACGAACAGCAGCGCGGGAGCGAGCACGCAGAGCGCGGCGAGGCCCAGCGCGTCCGAGCGGCGGATCACCAGCCACGCCGAGCCGGCCAGCACGGCGACGTAGCCGAGCGCGGCCGCGGTCTGCGGCCAGCCCCACGCGGACAGCGGGAACTCGGGGCGGATGTCGATCGACATCTGCGTCACGACCGGGATGAACCACAGCAGCCCGTAGTGGAAGAACCGCGTCGCCTGGTTGACGATGCTGAGCAGGTAGAGGCGGTCGCCGATGCCGGGGCTCAGCTGCTCGAGCTGCTGCACATAGGCGCGCGAGGTCTCGTCGAAGACCGTGCCGATGATGTCGCCATAGAGCCGGTACAGGATCGCGGCGACGGCGAGCAAAATCAGCGCCGAGACCGCGGAGACGGCGAGGATCTTCCGCGGCGCCGGCCGCCGCACGAACACGTACAGCGGCGCGGCCAGCGCAACGGCGGTGACCGCGTGCTCCTTGGCCAGCACCGCCAGCACGTAGCAGGCGAGCGCCGCGCCGATCCAGGCCATGCGCTGCGTGACGAGCCCCTTCACGAAGCTCGCGCAGCCGAGCGCGACGAGCATCGTGGCCATGACGACGGAGCGCTGGATCAGGTAAGCCACCGCGTACACCGCCACCGGATTGAGCGCGAACAGCGCCACGCCGATCCGCAGCGCGAGCGTGCGCGAGGATTCGAAATGCGCCGCGGCGCGCTCCGGCGCGGGAAACTCGGTGCGCTCGAGCAGCTGTTGCAGCAGCCAGTAGATCGAGAAGGCCGCGCCGAGATGCAGCGCGACGTTGACCACGCGCTGCTTCCACCAGCCTTCGCCGAACAGGTCCTGCACCCACACGAAGCTGCCGTACGAGAGCAGCCGGACCCGGAATTCGGTGAGGCTTCCGTACTGCCCGAAGATCGTGCCGTCGCGCAGCCGCTCGTCGTCGAAGACCAGCGCGTTGCCGAGGCCGGTCCAGTAGAGCGCAGCCACGGCCGCGGTCAGGCCGAGAACGAAGAGCAGCAGGCTCGTGTCCGCCTTGTTCTTCATGCGTGCAACGGGGTGGGTGGTCGGTCGCCCCGCAAGCCGCACTGCCGACGGGCGCGGCAACCAGCGCATGCAAGGCCTCGCGACCGAGTGTAATGCGCCGTCAGTATCATCCATCGTTCCCTTTCGATCGGCTGCGGACGGCGTCCTGCTGCCTGCCGCGGCAGCCCGGTGCGATCCGCTTCGTGAGTTCACCCCCCGCAACGACCGAACCCCTGCGCGTCCTGCACGTCGGCAAGTTCTATCCGCCGGCGCATGGCGGCATGGAGGTCTTCCTGGCCGATCTGATCGACGCGCAGCGGGCGCACGGCATCGAGGCGGCGGCGATCGTGCACGGGCAACCCGTGCCGGACGACCCGACGTGGCTCGTCCGCGTGCCGGTGCAGGCGCAGTGGATCTACGCGCCGATCGCCCTCGGCTTCCGAGCCGCGCTGGCGAGGGCAATCGAGCGCTTCCGACCCGATGTCCTGCACCTGCACATGCCCAACAACGCGGTGTTCTGGGCGCTCACGCTGCCCGCCGCGGGCAGGCTGCCGTGGGTCGTGCACTGGCACTCCGACGTCCTGGTCGGGCAGTCGCGCGCCGCGCTGCGCATCGCCTACCGGCTCTATCGCCCGTTCGAGCAGGCGGTGCTCGAACGCGCGGAGCGGATCGTCGCGACCTCGCCGCCGTATCTGCAGGCGAGCGAAGCCCTTCGGCCATGGCGCGACAAGTGCGCCGTCGTTCCGCTCGGCCTGCGCGTCGACACCGAAACGCCCAGCGACGGGCCTGCGCCGTCGCAGCCGCTGCAACTGCTGGCGATCGGCCGGCTCGCCCACTACAAGGGCTTCGACACGCTGATCCGCGCGGTGGCGCCAATGGCCGGCGTCGAACTGCACATCGCCGGCGACGGCGAGATGCGCGGCGAACTCGAGGCGCTGATCCGAACCCTCACGCCGGCCGGCGCGGCGCCTTCGGTGCGCCTGCTCGGCAGCGTCGACGACGACGCGAAGGAAGGTCTGCTGCAGCGATGCGACGTCGTCTGCGTCCCTTCCTGCGAGCGCACCGAGGCGTTCGGCGTCGTGCTGCTCGAAGCGATGAAGCACGCGCGGCCGTGCATCGCCTCCGACCTGCCGGGTTCCGGCATGCCGTGGCTGGTGACCGAAGCCGGCGCCGGCCTGCTCGCGCCGGCGAACGACGTCGATGGCTGGCAGCAGGCCATCGCGCGCCTGCGCGACGATCCGGCGCTGAGGCAGCGACTCGGCCAGGCCGGCCGCGCCGCGCTGGTCGAGCGGTTCTCGATCGACGCCAGCGCGCAGCAGATTGCCGCCGTGTACGCACTCTGCTTCCAGCCCGACGAGCGCAGTGCGACACCAAAGAACGAGTTGATCGTCATTCCCGCCCGCGACGAAGCGCCGACCATCGGCGTGCTGGTCAGGCAACTGCAGGCGAGCGGATGGCGCGACGTGCTGGTGGTCGACGACCACAGCAGCGACGGCACCGGCGACGCCGCGCGCGCGGCCGGCGCCATCGTCATGCGGCCCGTGCTGCCGGTCGGGGCGTGGGGCGCCACGCAGGCCGGGATCCGCCTGGCGCTCGCGCGCGGCTTCGGCGCGGTGATCACGATGGACGCCGACGGCCAGCACGAGGTCGCCGAGATCCCCGCGCTGCTGGCGCGGCGGCACGATGCCGACATCGTCATCGGCGCGCACCCCGAGCGGGCCAGCCGCCTGCGCCACATCGCGTGGTGGTGGTTCAGGCGCCTGACCGGCTTCGAGCTGCGCGACCTGACCTCGGGATTCCGCTACTACAGCCGCGTGGCGATGGAGCTGATGGCCTCGCGCGAGGCCACGCTGCTCGACTACCAGGACCTCGGCGCGCTGCTGCTGATGAGCCGCGCCGGCCTGCGCATCGCCGAAGTGCCGGTGTCGATGTCGCCGCGGACCGTCGGGCAGTCGCGCGTGTTTCGCTCCTGGTTCAGCGTCGCGCGCTACATGGCGGTCACCACGCTGCTGTGCCTGTCGCGCTGGGACGTGCCGTCCCGGCGCGCAGCGCGCTGAACCGGTGCGTGGGCCGGGCCGCCGCATTGCCGGCGGACTCGTTATCGCGACCATTCTCCTTGCGACGATCGTCGCCCGCGCCGAGCCGCGCCACGACGAACCCCCCTGCCGCTGGCGTGCGGCCGCCGGTCTCGATCGCGCCATCGCGCCCGACCCGCGCCTGCTCGACGCCTCGCCGACGCGACACCGCCAACTGCCTCTCTTCCGCGAAGTCATGCGGCAGCCGCTCGCCGCGCCGTGCGTCGCGGGTGGCCTGCTCGACGACGCGCGCCGTCAATTCGATTCGCCGCATCAACTGCTGCGCTGGGCCGTCGGCCTCGCTGGCGTTGCGACGTTGCCGCAGCCGGCAGGAACGGACGAAGCGAGCGAGCGCGCCGGGACAACGGCCGATCCCCTCGCCGCGGCCCTCGCCTGGATCCAGCCGATTGCCGAGAGGCGCGGCGCCGTGCGGCCGGCGGCGCTGCCCGAACGCGCGCAATCGACCGAGCCGCTCCGCAGGGAGGTGGCGCGAATGCTCGCCGCGATGGGCCGCGCGCATCGGCGGCTCGAACGTGCGCTCGAACGACTGCCGGCCGAACTGACGCCAGCAGTGCTGCGTGACCAGCTCCTGCAGACCGGCGACGCTTCGATGCCGCCCGATGCACTTGACCTGCGCGCGCTGCTGCCGCGGCTCGATCGCGAGGTGCTGCTCGCCGGCATGCTGGAACTGGCCGCGGCGACGGAACGGCTGCAGCACTTCGTCACCGCGACGCCGGAACTGCCGAAGGTCGACTGGCAAGTCGAGACGCCGATCGGCGCCGTCGTCGTCGACACCACCGGCCGCGACAACACGCGCCGGCTGGCGGCGCCGCTGCTGGTGCTCGACGTCGGCGGCAACGATCGCTACGAGTTCGCCGCCGCGCCGCCTGCGCGGCACATCTCGGTCGTGCTCGATCACGGCGGCAACGATCGCTACCTGGCCCGTGCCGACGGCGCCGACCCCTCGGCGGCGACGCTCGGCTACGGCCTGCTGTGGGACACCGACGGCGACGACCAGTACCAGGGCACCCACTTCGCGCAGGCCGCGGCGCTGTTCGGCGCCGCGCTGCTGGTCGACCGCGCCGGCGCCAACCGCTTCGTCGCCACGGGCCACGCGCAGGGCTACGCGCTCGGCGGCCTCGCGCTGCTCGCCGGCGGCCCGGGCAACGACGAATTCGTCGCGCAGACGCACGCGCAGGCCAGCGCAGGCCCGGAAGGCGTGGCCGTGCTGGTCGACGCTGCCGGCAACGACCGCTACACGCTCGACAACGAACCGCTGCTGCGCCCGTCGCCGCAACTGCCGACGCACAACACCTCGATGGGCCAGGGTGCCGGGCGCGGCCTGCGCCCCGTCGTCCCGGGCGGCCTTTCGGCCACCGGCGGCATCGGCGTGCTGATCGATTTCGCCGGCGACGATCGCTACACCGCGCAGGTGTTCGCGCAGGGCGCCGGCTATCACGAAGGGCTCGGCCTGCTGATCGACGGCGGCGGGACCGACCGCTTCGACGCCGCCTGGTACGCGATGGGCGCCGCCGCGCACCGGGCCGCCGGCGTCCTGCTCAAGCGCGGCAGCGGCAACGACCGCTACCGTGCCGCGCACTCGACGTCGCTCGGCGCCGCGCACGATCTTTCCGCTGCGGTGTTCCTCGACGAAGGCGGTGACGACGACTACGCGCTCGGCGACCTCGGCTTCGGCGCCTCGCACGATCACGGCGTGGCCGCGTTCGCCGATCTCGCCGGGCGCGACCGCTACGAGGTCGGCGCCGCGGCGTGCCGTGCCTTCGGCGTCATCGAGCGCAGCGCGCCGGATCTGCCCGGCGCCGGCCGCGCCGCCGGCATCTTCATCGACCCGGATGCTGCTGGCGACCACGCGCCGGGGGCGTGTCGGGTGCCGCGCCGTCGCCGATGACGACTGCCATCGGACCGCACGCTGCAGCGCTGCGCTGCCGCCACGGGTGCCGTGCCTCGGACGTCCTACAGGCACACCGCGTGTACCATTCGCGCGTCATGCTCTGGCTCGCGTTGTTACTGACACGACGCGACGCGCGGCATTTCGCTCCACTCCGACTGCACGTGCCTACGGCCGCCGATTCATGTCCATCGCCGCCCGCGGCGCACTGACTCCCCTGCCCGCCATGCCGTCCGCATCGCCCCGCCGAAATTCGCTCGAACTGGTGCTGCGCATGGCGCTGACGGACCTCAAGCTGCGCTACCAGGGTTCGGTGCTGGGCTTCCTGTGGACGCTGCTCAAACCACTGATGCAGTTCGCGGTGCTGTACATCGTGTTCTCGGTCTTCATGCGCATCCAGGTCGAGAACTACCAGCTCTATCTGCTGCTGGGCGTGCTGATCTGGAACTACATCGCGGAAGGCACCACCCACGGCATGCTCGCGCTCGCGCAGAAGGCCAGCATCATCAAGAAGGTCTACTTCCCGCGCATCTTCGTCGTCCTGTCGACGAGCCTGCACCACCTGTTCGCGCTGCTGCTGTCGCTGGTCGTCTTCTTCGTGTTCTTCTTCGCCTCCGGGCAGCGGTTGACATGGACGGCCCCGCTCGCGGTCGTCTTCGTGGCACTGCTCTACGCGCTGGTGCTCGGCCTGTCGCTGCTGCTCAGCGTGCTGCACCTGAAGTTCCGCGACACGAGCCAGGTGTGGGAAGTGCTGGTGATGGCGGGTTTCTTTCTCTCGCCGGTCATCTATCCGCTCGACGTCATCCCGGCGCAGTACCACACGCTGCTGTTCGTCAATCCGGTCACCGGGCTGATCCAGTATGCGCGGCTGGTGCTGCTCGAAGGGCAGCTGCCGTCGCTCGCCGGCGCGCTCTACGTGACCCTCGTCAGCCTCGGCATGCTCGCGTTCGGCATGTGGCTCTTCGGCCGCTACGCGTACATGGCCGCCGAGGAACTGTAGGCCGGAGCAGGCGAGCCTCATGCCTCGCGCCGTCCCGCCGCCTGCCGGCCAACGCCCCCTCCGGAAATGACGAGCCCAGCGTCCCCGCCCGCGATCACCGTCTCCGGCGTCACCAAGACTTTCACGCTGCCGCACGAGAAGCGCGAGACGCTGCGCGAGTGGGTGGCGAGCGGCTTCCGTCGCGTGGGGCGAGAGCGCTTCGACGCGCTGCACGAGGTTTCGTTCGAAGTCGCGACCGGTACCTGCTTCGGCATCATCGGGCGCAACGGCAGCGGCAAGTCGACGCTGCTGAAGGTCCTCGCCGGCATCTTTCCGCCGAACGCGGGCAGCATCGAGGTGCGGGGCAATACTCTCGCCATTCCTCGAGCTCGGCGTCGGCTTCAATCCCGACCTTTCCGCGCGCGACAACGTCTACCTGAACGCGGCGGTGCTCGGCCTGCGCACGCGCGAGATCGACGCGGTCTTCGACGAGATCATCGCCTTCGCCGAGCTCGAGCGCTTCGTCGACCAGAAGCTGAAGAACTTCTCCTCCGGCATGCAGGTGCGGCTGGCATTCTCGGTCGCCATCAAGGCGCACGCCGACGTCTACCTGATGGACGAGGTGCTCGCGGTCGGCGACATGGCGTTCCAGCAGAAGTGCTTCGACGTCTTTCGCCAGTTCAGGCGCGAAGGCAAGACCATCGTCCTCGTCAGCCACGACCTGGCCAGCATCCGCAACTACTGCGAACAGACGCTGTACCTGAAGAACGGCGCGGTGATGGCGCTGGGACCCACCGCCGAGGTGCTCGACAAGTACGTCTACGAGGACCGGGAAGTGAGCCTGGGCGAAGGCGTGCTCGGAGCCGATGCAGCCGGCATCCGCAGTCCGGTGCGCATCGTCGCCGCGCGCGTGCTCGACCGCGACGGTCGGCCGCAGCGACAGGTGGTCAGCGGGCATGCGATGACGATCGAGATCGAATACGCGGGCACGCCACGCGCACTGCCCAACGCCATGTTCGAGATCGTGCTGTCGAACGACCAAGGGCTCACGCTGTTCGCAGCCGACAGCAGCGCGTTGCAGGGGCGCGCGCCGACTGCGCCGCAGGGGAAGCTCCGCTTCGCCTTCCCGAGCCTGGCCATCGGCGCCGGCCACGTTTCGGTGGCGGCCGCGGCGCGCAGCCGCGACGGAACCACCTTTCATCGGCGCGGCCGATTGGCCGAATTGGAGATTCTGGAAGAGGCCACGGCCCGGGGCCTGGTGCGCATGCCCGTGACCGTGGAGTTCGTGGACTCGACCGACAGCGGTGCCGACTCGTGAGTCGGGAGGGGTTGGCGCAGCACGCGTCCCATGCTGCGATGGTACGCAGCTGGAGCGGCGTTGCCGACACCGCAACGCGGGCAGCGCGGTGAAGATCGCCATCGACGGCTACACGCTGGGCCTGAAGGAAGGCACCGGGCTGGCCACGTTCGCCTATGAACTCGCGCAGACGCTGAGCGCGAACGGGCACGAGGTCAGCGCCGTCTACGGCCTGAACGGCCTCGGACGCAGCCGGCACGACCTGTGGCCGCGCCTGCTGGAGCGCTTCGGCGTGCGCGGCGAAGCCCACCCCAGGGAATGGCTGCGCTGGGCGCCTTATGCCGCCGCGTACCTCGGGCCGGTCCTGCTCGGCTGGCCGCTGAACGCAAAGCCTGTTCCGCGCCGCCCGGACGCCACGCTGGTGGGTTCGCCGATTCGGATTCCCGACCTCGCCCACGTCTACACCCTGCCCTCGATCTACCAGAGCGCGCAGGCGATCGCCGCGCTGACGCGGCACCAGACGCTGCTGCGGCGACTGCCCGGCGTCGAAATCTTCCACCGCACCATGCCGCTGCCGCTGCGCATGCGCGGCGTGGCCAACGTGGTCACCGTGCACGACGTGATTCCGCTCGCCCTGCCGAACAGCACGATCGTCAACCCAGATCACTACCGCCGTATCATGGAGGCGTCGCTGAAGGGCGCCGACGCGGTGTTCACGGTTTCCGAGCACAGCAAGCGCGACCTGCTCGCGTACTTCGACGTCCCCGCCGACCGCATCTCGGTCACCTACCAGGCGGTGAACCTGCCATCGGCGCTGCGCGACGTGAACGAGGAAACGCTGGCGCAGCAGCTCGAGACGGATTTCGCCCTGTCGCCGCGCGGCTACTTCCTCTTCTTCGGCGCCGTCGAGCCGAAGAAGAACGTGCTGCGCATCCTCGACGCCCACGCGATGGCGAAGTCCGACCTGCCGCTGGTCGTCGCCGGCAGGTACGGCTGGATGTACGACGAGGAGCAACGCCGCATCGGCGAGCTTCTCGCCGACCCGAAGACGCGCCAGCGGATCCGGCGCTTCGAGTACCTGCCGTTCGCTCAGCTCATGGCGCTGGTCAAGGGCGCGCGGGCCGTGGTCTTCCCGTCGCTGTACGAGGGATTCGGGCTGCCGGTGCTCGAAGCGATGGCGATGGGCGTGCCGGTCATCACCTCGAACACGACCTCGCTGCCCGAAGTAGCCGGCGATGCCGCGCTGCTGGTCGATCCTCGCGACCCGCGCCAGATTTCCGACGCAATGGACCGTCTTGCCGGTGACGACGCGCTGTGCGATGAACTTGTGCGAAAAGGCGCCGCGCGGGTCGAGAACTTTTCTCCGGAGCTGTACTTGCGGAGGCTCGAGGACGGCTACCGGCGCGCGCTCCTTTGAAGCGCCTCACCCCAAGCCTGTCCCGCCAGAAGCAGCGTATTGCTACTGGACCGATTTGTCGCCGGCGCCCGCCTTCTGTGCCGCGGCGTACTCGTCGATGCGTTTCTTCAGCTCCTGCAGGATCGTCGCCAGCTGTTGCGTGATCTGTGCCGCATGCTGCGCCGGGATCACCAGATGTCCTGCAGTCTGTTCCTTGCCGTCACCGCCGCGGATGCGCCCTTCGATGCGCAGGATCCCGTTGTGCAGGGTGGCGTTGCCGAGCGATTCGATAAACATCTTTGCCTTGCTCCTTCGATGGGTGGCCCTGGCGGCGCCAGGCGCCGGCTGTGGATGGATGGTCCCTTCACCCTGACTCGCAGGCGGGCGGGACCGGATTCGTTGAAAGAGTCGTGTCGTTGCGTGTCGACCTCAGGCCGTGGCCACCGTGGAACTCTCCGGTGGCACCAGCCAGGGCACGGTCTCCACAAGATCCCACACTGCGCGTTACGGGCCTGCTGATGTAGCGCGCCCACAAGGCGGTGCAAGTCCTGCCACTGCAGGCGTGCCGCCAGATTGCGCTCGCTGGCGTCGCTAAGGACGAGCAGGAAACCCGGCGGGCGGGGAGTCAGGTCGATGCGCGCTATCAGCAGCCCGCCCTGGCCGTCCACCCTGCCAAGCGCCTGTGCCGCTGCGGCGCCGGCGCTGGTTGTCAACTGCGCGACCGCCGTCTCATGTTCGAGCCGTACGACATCGGCGCGCATCGACACCGGCGCGCGTTGGGCTACCGGGCTGGATTGGGTGAGCAGCCGCGCAAGGCTCGCAATGAACTGCCGTACCAGACGCCGCGTCAGCAGCACCGTAACCCTCGAATCGCCCTGCCTGAAATCGCCGACAATCCGGTCCTCGGCGGCGCTGTAGCTGAAGCTGACCGTTGCCTCGGCCGCCATGGCTCCGGCCGGCGTGTCTACTGTCGTCAATGCGCTGCCCTCGGTAATCCCTGCAGAGGCCCGCTCCTTGCGCGCGGGGACACTTGCCGTTCCACTCAACCGGAGGGCGTGGTCAGACACCCAGTTTGCGCCACACCGGCAGCGTGTTGGTAAGGAACGGTCGGATCTGGCTGCCGATCTCATCGATCGCGGCCGCGTCGTCCACGATCGACTGGCCCTCCTTGACGATGGAGCGTCCGGCGCGCTTGAGGGCGGCCCAGATCTTCGGGGCCACCATCTCCGCACTCAGGCTTGCACCGTTCGACGCCATCGCCTCCTGCAGTGCAGCGATCTGCAGCATGTTCGCCGCCACCGCGGTGCCGAGGCCGGCCGCCGAAAGGAAGGTGTAGTCGGCGCCGTTCATCACGCGCCGGGCGATCAGCGCGTTGAAGCGCCGGGCGGCTCGCGCATCGGCGCCCGGGATCATCGGGTGCACCTGGCCTGAGCCCACGAGGAACGACAGCGCCTGGGTGACAGCGGCGGGCTGCTGGCCTTTGAGCGTCGGGTGGCCGATCAGCTGCGACAGTGTCATGCCTTGGTCGGCGATCGCGTCCGCGATGGGCTCGTAGACCGCTTTGGATCCGGCAGCCTTGCCGATCGGGAGCTGGAACTCCAGCTTGAGGTCTTTGCGCGGAACCGTCAGCGCAAAGTGCGTCGCGAGCAGCCGTTGCCTCTGCTCGGCCACCGGCAGGACCGCCTGGCCGCGCACGTAGATGTCGCGCCGGAACTGCTGGTTGAAGCAGTAATCGCGAAACGTCTGCGCCAGCGCCGGATCGTCGATCTCCGCCAGCGCATTGCGCATCGGCTCGCTGAGCACGACGCCCTCGAAGTTCTCCGCCAGCGTCGCCGAAGCGATGAATGTCAGCTTCGCCGCCGCCATCTCACGCGCCACCTCCGCGTGATAAGGAGCCGACCACCATTCGTTGAGGTACTCGTGCGCGAGGTACTGCTTGTTCATCGCCGGCAGCTTGTCCATCCGCGCCGCAAGGCCCGGGTTGGCCTTGAAATAAAGCGCGTCGGCGGCCTTGAGCTTTTGCGCGAATGCGAGGGCCGCGTCGACCTGGCGGTCCGAGCGCCCGGGGCGGTGCTCCGCATACATCCGGAGCAGCCGCTGCATTGGCGCGGCCTGCGCCCAGCCGGGCATGCAGTTGTACGACACGTAAACGACCCCGCCCGGCCTGAGCCGCTGGCCGATGAAGCGCACGATCGCCTGCCGGTTGGCCTCGCTTACCCAGCTGTAGATCCCGTGCAGGACGATGTAGTCGAACAATGGCAAGTCGCCGCGCGAGCCTGCGGCGAGGTCCCCGAAACTCTCCTCGCCGAACTCCACGTTGGAAAGCTCCGCCTCGCTCGCGAGGTTCCGCGCGTGGGCGATCTGTCCCGGATTGAAGTCGAAGCCCCAGAAGCGGGCGCTCGGATACGCTGCCGCCATCAGCGCCGTGCCGAAGCCCTGGCCACACCCAAGTTCGCAGAAGTTGAATCCGCCCTCGGTCGGCGGCGGGCTGCCTCCCTTGAGCATGCAGGCAAAGGCCAGCAGTTGCGGCGTCAACTCACGGTAGAAACCGGACGTATACGGGATATCTGAAATGTAGCCTTGGGCCCAGTCGCTCATCGGCGGTGTCCTGATGCGTCAGCAAAGTGGACGCGGATCGCGCCCGAAGAAAAAAACGGGCGGCCGAAGCCGCCGCATATTCTATGCGGCCCCACCGAGGTGAGGCCGCTGCCTGGATCAGTTGAAACCGAGGATGTCGAAACCAGGCGACAGATCGAAGCCCACCGCGTCGACGAGGAAGCCGCCGGGGATGCTCAGGTCGTCATCACCCAGATTGAAGGTTCCGTAGACGTCGCTCTCGATCGCACTGGCCGTCGTATTGCTCAGTCCAACCTGGATCAGCGTGTCGTTCACGATGTTGAACGCCGTGATGTCGGAGGCCTGCAGCTCGTATGTGCCGTCGCTGAAGTCCCACACGAATCCCACCGCGGTACCGGCCAGGTAGTTCGAGAAGCCGGTCCCGTTCAGGATGATGACGTTGTTACCCGCGTCGTAGCTTGCGCTGGTGACATCCGGCGGGACCCGCGTATCGACCTTGTAGTCCACCGAGCCGTCGCCGCCGAGGTTGGCCGGCGGAGATCCGTGTAGGACTGGTCGATGACCGTCGCCACGGCCGTCAGGTCCTGCTCGAGCGGGGTCGGCGTGAACAGCGCCGTGTACGTGAAGGCGTTGACCACCGTGAAGGTCGACAGAGTGCCGGTCTCCGCGGTGATGTCGCTTGCATCGAAGCCGGTCACGTCTTCGCTGAACGTGTAGGTCAGCGTCGCGGTCTCGCCAATCGTCAGGAAGTCGTCGTCAATCGTGACTATGACGGTCGGCGCGATCGTGTCGATCTCGTAGTTCGGAGATGTCGCACCCGCGCCGTCGTTGCCGGCGAGGTCCTTGTACGACAGGTTATCGACGCTGATCGTGTTCGTGAGATCTTCCACCGTGAACGGCGTGAACGTGGCCGTGTAGATGGTCGGGTCCCCGAGGTCCTGCGTCAACCCGCTCACCTTGCCGTTCGCGTCGGCGAGGTTGATGTCGAGCAGGCCGAAGCCCGTGACCTCCTCGCTGAAGTCGAACGTGACGGTCACGGCATCGCCGATCTTGATCGCGTAGTCATTCAGCGTCACCGCCACCGTCGGCGCGATGCTGTCGATGATGAAGTTGCCCGACGTACCCGGCAGGCCGTCGTTGCCAGCCTTGTCGGTGTAAGCGCCGGTGAAGCTGATGACGTTGGTGTAGTCCTCGATGGCGGCCGTCGGCGTGAACGTCACCGTCCACAGCGAAGGTGTCACCTGACTGAAGGACAACGGGTCCAGCGTGCCGTTCGCACCGCTCGCATCCAGGTCACCGAAGTCGATCGTGTTCTCATCAACCCGCTCGCTGAACTTGATCAGGATCGCCGTCGTCTCACCGGAGGTGAGCTTGTCATCGACCACCGTCAGCGTGACCGTCGGTGCCACCGTGTCGATCTCGACCACTTCGGCCTTCGACACCGGGCTAATGAACGTTCCGCCGTTCGCGCCTTCGATCTCCTGCAGCGCACGGAAGTCCCACTTGCCGTCAGGCAGTTCGCCGGTCTGTACCGACCACAGCCCACCACCGTCGGCACCCGTCGTCCACGACAACTCGTCCCAGTCAAGGAAGCTGTCGCCGTCGGCGTCAACGAACAACGTGACGCTCGCATTCGCCGCCGCCGTGCCCGAGAACAACAGGTCGTTGTCGTAGGTCAGGCTGTCGCCCGGGAAGTTCGGGTTGGTGTCCTCTTCCCAGGCGGTGATCGCCGGAGCAGTCACCGGCGTGCCGTCGCCGAACGGACCGAAGTTGGCGAGGCTGAAGAAGCCGAGGTTGGTGTAGCTGCCGTCGTCGTCGAACTGGATCATGATGTCTTTCGAGTCGAACGTCTTCAGGTCACCCGGAAGGGTCCCGTTCTCGATCAACATCACCGACACGTCGCCGTCCGTGAAGTTCGGCGACATCACCGTCACGAACAGGGCGTTCGACCCGGCCAGTGCGAAGGCGGTCTGCACCTCCGAGCGGCTCTCCAGGAACGTGAAGAGGTTGCCCGGGTTGGCCGCGCCGATGTTGTCTTCGATGATGACCGTGCCCACGAGCGAGATGGCGTTGGAGACGCTCAGCGCATCGACCTTGAAGTCGAAGTCGCGGATCAGGTCCAGCGTGCTCGCCCCCGGCGAGGAGTCTTTGCCGTTCAGGTAGTCGAAGACGTCCGAACCGCCACCGCCGGTGAGGTCGTCGCTGCCTGCGCCACCAATCAGGTAGTCGTCACCCAGGCCCGCGTTCAGTTTGTCATCCCCGCCGTTGCCGATCAGGATGTCGTCGCCCCCGAAGCCGGTCAGCGTGTCGGCCAGGTCGCCGCCGATCAGGATGTCGTCGCCGCCGCTGGCGATCAGGATGTTCGCTCCCTTGCCGCCGACCAGCACGTTGTCGTTGGCCGAGCCGCGGAGGGTGAGGTCGGCGCTCTTCTCGTCGCTGCCGTCGATGACCACCGCGCCGGTCGCGGTGTTGTTGTCGAAGTCATCGATCCCGCCCGCGTCGACCGTGAGCGCATTCAGCGCCCAACTGTCGTTCAGAACGACGACGACGTTGGCGTTGTCGAAATCGGGATCGAACGGCTGGTCGTTGACGCCGTTGTCGTTGATGTCGATGTTGTTGTCGATCAGCTTGATCTGGTCGATCCCGCTGGCCGCGTCGACTTTGAGTGACAGCTCCGACCACCCGTTGGCGTCGGTGACCGCCTTCGTGCCGATCCAGGTGGGCGTGTCGTCGTCGATCTTGACCTTCAGCCCGACGCTGCCGGTGCCGGCCGGGTTCAGGATGAGGGTCGCGTCGTCGTCGCTCGGCGTGCCTTGGCCGCTGCCCGTAGGCGTCTCGTCGAGCGTTACGCGCAGGTCGAGGTCGTTGTTGGCCGCGGGTTCGTTCTGCAACGTCAGCGTGGACTCCAGCCCGAGGTTGACCTGCAATTCGAACCCGCCGAAGCCCAGCCCGGTCTCGGCAGTCACGTTCGCACCCGGCATCGTCTCGAGGACCTTGATACCGGCCGCGTAGGCGTCGTCACCGAGGAAGATCTTCGAGTTGCCGTCGACGGCGAGGATCGTGGCGCCCTTGACGCCTTCGAACGCCTCGTCGCGATCCGGCGTGACATCGGTCGAGTTGCCGATGATCAGCTTGTTGACGCCCAGGCCCAGCTTGATTTCGTCGCCGAGCGTGGTCACGCCGTTGCCGCCGTCCAGATAGGCCTTGCGGTAATCGACGACGTCATCGCCGCTGCCGGTCGTGATGAAGCGGTCGAGCGCGAAGATCGCCCCGTCGTCGGCCCGGGCACCGGCGACGATGCTCACGTCGGCGGCGATCTGGGCCATGATGGTCTGCGAATCGATCTCGTTCAGCGAGATCGTGTTGCCCGCCGCGCTTCCGGTGACCGTCGTGGTTCCCGTGAAGTCGTCGTTGGCCGCGTCGAAGTTGACCGTCTGGTCGCGCGTCGTGTTGGTGATATCGAGCGCGAGATCACTGTAGCCGCTGGTGGTGTCGTCAAGATTGACCACGAACTGCTGCAGGCTCTCGATGGTCGCTTTCAGCATGCCACCGCTGCCAGCCACGTTGAGGTTGACCGTGTTGGTGACGGGGCTCGCCCCGACGAAGCCGTCAAAGCTGCCCGCCCCCCAGCCTGGCAGGTTGCCGCCCTGCGCGATCGCGCCGGTCAGGAACAGCGCCTCGCCGTCCAATCCGGTCAGCGTTGTGGTGCTGCTGTTGCCGTCGACCGACAGCAGGTCGACACGCGGCGTGCCGCCGATGTCGCCGAAGTCAGCGACGATCGTGCCACTGGCCTGGTTGAAGAGCTGGATCGTCTCGAAGCCGGTCACTGCATCGCCGGTCCCGGCGCCGCCCGTCACGGTCACCACACCGTTGCCGGTGTTGGCGAAGACCGCCGTGTCGCTGGCGCTCGGCGCGCCACCCTGGACCGCCGGGACACCGTTGCCGTTCTGCGTCACCGCCGTCCCGGCCGACACCCTCTGCCAGAAGACGTCGTCGTCGTCGCCCATGTCGACCGCCGAAGACCCGCCGCTGGTGATCGGGCCATCGACGACGAGGTAATCCATCCCCGACCCGCCGGTCACGCTGCCGTTGGTGATGCCGTTGCCCACGTACATCTGGTCGCTGTCGGCGCCGCCGCCCACCGATCCGGTCACGTTCCCGGCGATGTAAATTTGGTCGTCTCCGCCGTCACCCTGCACGGACCCGCTTACGTTCCCACCGATGTAGATGTAGTCGCCTTCGGTGCCGCCGGATACGGAGCCCGCGACGTTGTTATAGACGTAGATGCTGTCGAAGCCCTGGCCACCAGTGACCGATCCGGCTGCGGCGACGCCGCCGTTGATTTGGATGTAGTCGCCATCGTTACCGCCGTCAACGGAGCCGGAAACCACGCCACCTACGAAAATGCTGTCGCCACCGTCTTCACCGAAGATGCCCGCGTCGGGTATGGTCGTGAAGTTATCGCCCTCGACGTTGCCGGTCACACTGATGCTGTCGCCACCGTCGCCGCCCCTGATTTCGGCGCCGCCCTTCATATCGCCACCGACCGTCACCGTGTCGCCAGCCCCGCCGAGGTTGACCGACCCGCTGCCGAGGATGTGGCCACCAATACCGACCGTATCGCTGCCGCCGTCGGTGTTGATGTCGCCGCCGAGGTCGCCCTTGGTGTTCAGCCAGTCACTGCCCTCGCCCGTGTTGAACACCGAATTGCCTTGCGCCGCGGCGTTGTCGATCCACGCCTTGACGTTGCCGGTCATCGAACCGGCCTGAAGCTGGAAGCCGGCCGCGCTACCGACCTCGGCCAGCGTCAGGTTGCCTGCGCCGGTGGCGTTGATCGTCGCCAGCGCCGCCTCAGTGACCCCGTTGATCGTCAGCGAACTGGAGTTGACGGTGAGGCTCAGGGTCTTGACCGCCGAGTCCAGCCCGTTCCCGGTGTTCGTGCCCACGGTATTGATACCGTCCGACGTCAGGTTCAGCGTCTCGACACCGGTGCCCACGTTGAATCCGGGCATCACCCCTTGGCCAATGTAGAGGTCAGTGACGGTGACGTTCTTCAGCGCCAGGTCGACTGTCGTCGGCGCCTCGCCATCCCGGTAGTCAAAGATGAGGAACGGCACTGCGGCAACGGTGTTGGTCGCCGAAAGCGACGTCACTTCCTTGTTCATGTCCAGCACGAGCGCGCCCTGTCCGCCGCTGATGCGGGTGGCATTGACTTCACTGGTGCCGGTCGTGTCCTCGAAGCTCAGCGCCACCGGGAACGGCAGCGAGTTGGCGAACTCGACGTTGACGGTGTCGACGTTGGTCATGCTCGGCGTCACCAGCTTGATGCCGTCCGCATTGCCGATCACCGCATTCAGAACCGCATCTGGACCCACGCCCTGCAAGTGGTCGGTGTCGCCCAGCGTGTTGACCAGCCCAAGGGCCGTCAGCTCCTGGCTGCCGTCGAACTCTTCGGCCTGCACCGGCTGTGTCGCGGTGCCGTCCTGTCCGGCGGTCAGGCGGTACGTCGGGCTGTCGCTAAGGACGGTCGACGCATCGATCTGCAGCCCGCCCGGTGTACTGACAGTGACTTTCAGCGCCTCAAGGCCCTCGAGTATGCCGTCGCTCACCGTCGGCACGCTGATATAAGCCTTGCCGTCAGCCTGCACGGTGGCCGTGCCGGTGAGCGGGCCACCGATGTCCGCTGCGTTGACGTCCCCACCGATCGTGTAGGTGACCGTCGTACCCGCCGCGACGTTCTGGGTTTCAAGCGTGAAGGTCGCCGCATCACCCTCGACAACCTTGGCCTGGTCGGCCGTCAGGCTGTAGCCCGGGGACTTGCTGGTGTCCGAGACCGTGACGCTCGCCGATGGCGTGCCACCGACGATCAGCGACACCGTCATCACCTCGGTGCCTTCGGTTACCTGGTCCTCGAGCAGCGTGACGTTGATGGCCGCGTTTCCGAAGGCGTCGACCACGGTGTTGCCCTTCAGCACCCCACCGGCAACATCATCGGCATCAATGCCCTTGCCGGAGATGACATAAGACAGCTGTGTGCCCGCCGCCACATTGGTAGTGACGATGTCGAATCTCGCCGTGTCGCCTTCGACGTAGCCGGCCTGCGCGGCGGAGATCGCATAAGTGGCAGGTGGCGGTGGCGGCGTAACGCTCGTGTCGTTCACCGTGATGGCCGAATTCAGTCCGCCGAGCGACAGGCTCAGCGTCTCGGCGCCCTCGGTCAGCGCATCGGCCGTCAGCGTGACGCTGACGATCGCTTTGTTCATGACGTCCAGCGTGACCTGCCCGCTGAGCTGGCCGCCGACGACGTCGGCCGCGCTTACTCCGGTGATGCTGTAGTTCAGCGTCGAGCCCGGGAAGAAATCGATCGTGCTGAACTGGAACTGGACCGTCTGGCCTTCATCGACGCTGGTCGCTTGCTGGCCGTCGACGGTGGCCACGAGTTCGTTGAGCAGGCCGACCGCAGCTTGCGCGTCCTCCAGGACGTAGTCATTCGGGTGCGCTTCGGTGTAGTCGTTGCCGTCCTGGACGCGGGTATCGAACCTCACGCGATCGGTGGCACTCATACCTTCAATCATGTACAGCACCACCAGGTCCGCGGGAACATTGCCCGACTGAACCTGGTCCACCCAGAACTGGAGGCCGTCCGGATCCGACGGACGACCCAGCACGTTCCTGTACACGGCATCGATCAACTGCGGGGTCGTCAGTCCGGAGTACAGGGACTGGAACTCCGGCGACTGCGCAAACTGCGACGCAACCTGTTGATACGTTACGGACCCGCCCTCAATGGCGTCCGCCCAGAAATCCCGACCCGCGAGTTCGGCCGCCCGACCCAGATAACCGACGTACAAAGCCTGGACTTTCAACTCAGTGGTGGTACTTGCCATTTTTACGGTTCTCCAAGATGTAGACGGGTCGGCGCGGAGGTCTGGCCGCCGGTGACTCGCTGATTTGCCCCAAAGCTGCTCCCGCTTCCGGGAGTTAAGACTTTCATTTTAAAAATAAGTGTGCGCTATCCGGGCGCGGTTCAGCAGACGCCAGCCAAATCCAGCGGCTACCACCGAAAGCTCAAGCGATCTTACACACCGGATGCGGCCGCAACAACCGAGCGGTTCCGGCAAAAACGAACGGATGTTGCCGGCTAACAACATAGCGGGCACGACTGACGAAGGAAGCGCTCTGAGGTCGGGAAACGCCCAGCCTAATCCGATCAGTTCGCCCAATTTGTCGCCCCGTGGCTGTCGACACAAGCTCGCTCGTCTTGTGCGTACAGCACCTTTATGAGAACCAGCGCGCTTTCCTTCCAGGCATTGTGCCGCACGCCCTTCGCTGGCCTCGGCGTGAACCCCCTCGCAGCCCAGCCGGCTAGCGCCTGCGCCAGCTCGTCCGGGGCATCGCCCGCGAAGTAGCTTGCCTGATCTCCAGCGACCTCGCGGAATACAGGGATGTCGCGCGCCAGAACCGGCAGCCCCCTGGCTGCCGCTTCGATCAGCGGCAGCCCGAAGCCCTCGTCCTTCGAGGCTGCGAGCAGGCCACTGGCTGCAGCATAGACACGTTCGAGGTACTCATCACCGATGCCGTCCAACCAGATGAGCCGGCTACCACATTCAGGGTGCGTGCGCAACGCCCGCAACAGCTCGGGGATGTCTCGTTGCTGGCCGACCGGCAGGTCCTGCCAGCCGGGCCGGCCGACGATGACGAGAGTGATGCTGCTGCCTCGCTCCCAGAGGAACGTGAAGGCCCGCAGTGCCTGCAGGTATCCCTTGCGAGGCTCGAGCGTCCCGACCATTAATACGCTGGGCTCAGCGGCAAGCCGCGCCAGCAGCACCTCCGCGTCGTGCGGCAGTTCGTTGCCGGGTGTCGGAGATGCAATATCCGCGCCAGCAGGTATGCAGTCTATGAGATAGGCGCCGGCCGACTGCGGGTGATTAGCTTGCATCCAGGAACGCAGCGCAGTGGCCACCGCTTGGGTGAAACACAGCGCGCCGTCCAGGCGGGCGACGCAATCCAGCCACTCACGAAAGCGGCTGTCCGCGCCGGGCGGAAAATAATCCGGCTCGAGCACGGGAAGCAGATCGTGGACGAACATCCGGCGATGCACACCGCGTTCACGCATGCGTTCGAACAGCCCTTCCCGGCTCGCCTGGACAAAGGAATCGCCGGCGATGTCGAGGCAGACGAGGCGGTCCCCGGCCCCGAACTCGATGCCCTGGTCAGCAAACGGTGCGCGGACACCGAGAAGCTCGGCCGTGAAGGCCCGTGCGTAGCGATAGTGCCAGCGCCCTTTCCCGGCCTGCGTGAGGTAAACGGGTTCAACACGGAAGCCCGCCGGCGGCGATTCGAGAAGGGCCAGCGCAAGCGAGCGTGCAACACGCTCGATGCCGGTGCGGCGGCCGTTCCGGTGGGTCTCCGTGACATCGACGAGCAGCTGCGGCTGATGCAGCGGATCCGGCGTCTCCTGGGCGATTTCTCCAGCGAGCGCCAGCAGTGCCTCGTCGGTGAGCGGCGACCGGCCAAGACGCTCGAGAGTCGGCCTCAGGCCAGAGTCCGCCTGCTTCCGTCGGGCGACAAACTGCATTATTGCCCGGTGGTACAGCACCGCACAGTGCGCCGGCGCACACTCGCTTTCGACGACAGCACGAGCACGTGCGCCCAGCGTCGACCGCGCCCCGATGTCCCGCCACAAAGCTTCCATGGCTTCGATGAGTTCCACATCGTCGAACTCATCGCGCAGACGATAGACGGCCTCCTCGGCAAGCTCGGCCATGCTGCCGTGGGCGTTGACGATCGTCGGCAGTCCGTGGTTCATGCAGTCGAGCACGGTGCCCGAGGTCTCGCCGCGGGAATGGCTGCGCAGCTGCACCGCGAGGTCCGCCGACTCGAGATAGTTCCGGAACGTCGTGGCATCGGCCCACCCCGTGATACGGATACGGTCGCCAAGGCCGCTCTCATCGATGCGCGCACGCAGGTCGCTCGCGTAATCCCCGGTACCGGCATCGCCGACGAAGACAAGCAATGCGTCGGGCTCGCGCGCCAGGCTGGAGTTCAGCCAGGCAGTGAGCAGCCGGTGATTGAGCTTGGTGATGCCGAGCATCCCGAAACTGCATACGACGAACGCCGAATCGGGCAGCCCGAGCCGTCGCCGCGCAGACTGCCGGTCCACGTTTTGCGCCCGCACCCTCGCGTGGGGAATCCGCACCCAGTCTGCGCCAGTCGCCGGCCCGTACCAGTTCCGTCCCATCCGGATCGCCTCGTCGGAGTGCACGATCACGCCCTCGGCGAAATCGAGCACGCTGCGATTGCAGGGGTAGTGAAAAAGGGAGTTGGCCGAATCGCCGGTCTTCAGGCATTTCGCAAGTGCGGCATGGCCGTGGCCAAAGTACAGCTCGCGGAACTTCAGATCGGCGCGCCCGGACTGGTCGGAAATCGACCGAATCAGGCCGCCGAGGAAGAAATCGTGCAACACGACGACGCCCGGCACCTCGTGCAGGAGATCGAACATCCACGTGTGAAAGTGAGAGTTGCCCATGTGGTAGAGCACCACGTCGTACTCCCCGGCCTGCGAGCGCAACCACGAAGGATCGCGGACGCCGCAACACGCCAGCACGTCGGGGGCGCCGATGTGGCCCTGTTCGACGATGACGTCGATCCGAAAATGAGCGGCAAGCGCGGGAACGAGTTCTGCGCTGTAGTCGGCGATGCCGCTGCACTCCGGCGGCAGGGGGGAGACGTAGGCCAGACGCAAAGGCGCCGCCTCCTCCCTGGCGCTCGCTTCTCCGACGAGGCGCCGCAGCGTCGCGCATAGCCGCAGCACGCGGGGCGAGTATCCGGCGTCGGGTTCTGCGGTCGGGCCGCCGGCGCCGGGCTCGCCGGCGGCTTCCTCGGCAGTGCGCACCAATGCGCCCGCCCGCTCACCGGCGGACCGCAACAGCGGCTTCAACGAATGGGGACGAAGTTGCAGCAGCAGGTGCGCCACCCGGCGCAACGGCGCGGTGATGCGCCACGAGTAGCTGGCGTAGACGGCCTGAAGCCGGCTGTTGAGCTCGGTCAGGCGGTACTCGCCCTGCGAAGCACGCGCCTCGGCCATTGCGCTTTGCTGCCCGGCCCGCCAGGCGCGCTCTTCTGCCCGCGCTGCCTGCTGTTCCAGCCGCCAGGCGCGCTCGTCCGCGCGCCAGGCGCGTTCCTCCGCCTGCTCCGCTCGCAAGCGCTCCTGCTCGGCCTGTCGGCCAGCCCGCACCTGCGCCAGCGGCACAAAGCGATCGAAGTAGTTCGGCGGATGATCCAGGGCGGTCAGCAGTTCTGCATGTTCGACCGCGACGTAAAAGCGATTGATTCCGTCGTCGTACGCGAACCTGTAGCCTGCGGCCAGCAACTCAGGTTCCCACGCCTGGTAGCAGCGTTCCTGCGACATCGGCAGCGTTGCCTCGACGAGCACGACCCACGGACGCATGGCGGCCCAGTCGTTGCCGCGCAGCACCGCTGCCTCGGCGCCTTCCACATCCACCTTCAGGAAGTGCACCGGCTGACCTTCGGCCAAATGGCGCCGACCGATCTCACGCAGCGTCGTGACCTCGACCGGCTCGCTCCGGGCCTGGATTCCGCTGGCTGCATGCCCGGCGGCGATCGATGCGACGAGCGTGGAAAGCCCGGGGCTATCGAGAAAATGCATCGTCGCCGTCCCCGGCGCGTCGGCGACGGCCACCGCCAGGTTGATGTCCCGGGGGCGGTCACGCTGCAACTGGCTGTGGAACTCGGGGTTCGGCTCGACGTTGATGCCGTGCCAGCCGCGCTCGTAGAACGCCAGCGTCACCGAATCTTCGATTGGCGACCAGGCGCCTATATCTATATAGAAGCCGCTGCCGACATGCCCGAGGGCGCGCCAGAGCATGACGTCCTCGAAATTCTGGGCGTAGGAGATGAAGCTCATCTCAGGCCTTCGATCGGGATCAGGCACTCGCTCCGCGAACGGACGCCGGCGCTCCGGCGGCGAACGGCCGCCGAACGCACGCGAAGGCACGCGTAGTCCGGCGCGAGCGCTCGTAGGCCGGGGTCCGTGCGCCGGCGCGCCGGATCAACCCGGCGGAACGTTGCCTCACAGCGCGCGACCCACCGTCGCCACCCCGATGGTGACGACCCCCAGCACGAGGTTGGTCGCCACCAGCCTGCGGATCAGGTCGAGATGCGCCGCCGCGTCCGGCAACTGCTGCGCACCGAGCGCCGCGCGCATTCGCACGAACGGCGCCAGCCGGATGAACACGAAGACCAGGCTCATCACCAGGCCGATCGCGAACATCAGGTGCACGCTCGGGTGGGCCAGCCGCAGTCCTTCGCCGAAGGCCCCCGCCCCCGCCCCGGCCGCGGCGCCGATGCCGACGATCATCGCCACGCCGGTGGCGAGCACCAGCAGCACCGCCAGCGTCACCCAGCCGAAGAAGCGCCCGAGGATGTCGGCGAGCAGCGGCAGGCGCTGCGCGGGGGGAAGCTGCGCCACTGCCACCGGCCGCACCGCGAAGTGCATCAGGAACATGCCGCCGACCCAGACGACGACGGCCAGCACGTGCAGGAACAGCATGACGGCGTACAGGCTCATGGCATCACCTCGTTTGCGGACCGGACATCGCGCGCCGCCGCTGGCTGACCCGCCTAGAAATGCACGCCGCGCATCAGGTTGGCGAGCGCGATCTGGTCGGCGGTGGCCCTGGCCTTGCCGCCCTCCTTGTCGCCCTTGGCGCGGTCCGAGTCCGGGAACATGCGGAAGCTGGTGTTCATCGCGATCTGCGCGACGCGCGGCGCCGCCGCGTGCAGCATCTGGCCGAACACGCCGAGCCGGGTGGCGATGCGCACCGGCTTGTAGACGATCGCCTGCACGATGAGGTCGGCCGCCTCGTCCGGGCTGAGCGTCGGGATGTTCTCGTAGATCTTGGTCGGCGCGATCATCGGCGTGCGCACCAGCGGCATGTTGATGGTGGTGAACGTGATGCCGACGTCGATGAACTCCGACGCCGCGCAGCGCGTCCACGCGTCGAGCGCGGCCTTGCTCGCCACGTAGGCCGAGAAGCGCGGCGCGTTGGTCAGCACGCCGATCGAACTGATGTTGACCACGTGGCCCGAGCGCCTGGCCGCCATCTGCGGCAGCAGGCCCATCGTCGTGCGCAGGCAGCCGAAGTAGTTCAGCTGCATGGTGCGCTCGTAGTCGTGGAAGCGGTCGTAGCTCGACTCGACGCCGCGCCGGATCGAGCGGCCGGCATTGTTGATCAGCACGTCGACGCCGCCGTACCGGTCGACCAGCCACGCCACCATCTGGTCGCAGCCCTCGAGGCTGGCCAGGTCGGCCGACAGCGTCACCACCTCGCCGCGGTTCGGGTTCTCGCCGAGCGCGGCGACGATCTCCTGTTTCGCCGCGTCGAGCTTGTCCTGGTCGCGGCCGACGATCACGGTGATCGCGCCGGCCTGCGCGATCTTGTGCGCGGCCGCCAGCCCGATGCCCGACGAGCCGCCGGTGACGAGCACCACCTTGCCCTGCACCTTGCCCTTCAGCGTGCGGTCGATGAACAGATCGGGGTCGAGGTTGCGCTCCCAGTAGTCCCACAGCCGGTAGGCGTAGTCGGTCAGCCGCGGGCACTCGATGCCGGTGCCTTTCAGCGCCGCGGTCGTCTCGCGGCAGTCGAAGCGGGTCGGGTAGTTGACGAAGGTGATGATGTCCTCGGGCAGTCCGAGGTCCTTCATCACCGCGTTGCGGATGCGCTTGATCGGCGTCAGCGCCAGCATCCCCTTCCTGACGCTGTTCGGGATGAATCCGAGCAGCGCCGCGTTGACGCGCAGCGCGAACTGCGGCGCGTGCGCCGCCTCGGCAAAGATGTTCAGGATGTCGCCGACGCGGTACGGCGTCGGGTCGACGATGTGGAAGGCCTTGCCGTCGTGGCCCTTCAGGTGCGCGATGTGGTCGACCGCGGCGACCACGAAGTCGACCGGCACGATGTTGATGCGCCCGCCCTCGACGCCGATCGTGGGCATCCACGGCGGCAGCATCTGCCGCATGCGCTGGATCAGCTTGAAGAAGTAGTACGGGCCGTCGATCTTGTCCATCTCGCCGGTCGCGCTGTCGCCGACCACCAGCGACGGGCGGTACACGCGCCACGGCACCTTGCACTCCCTGCGCACGATCTTCTCGGACTCGTGCTTGGTCTGGAAGTACGGGTGGTCGAGGTTCTCCGCCTCGTCGAACATGTCCTCGCGGAACACGCCCTCGTACAGGCCGGCGGCCGCGATCGACGACACGAGCTGGAAGCAGCCGGCCTTCATGTCGTTGGCGGCGGCAACTGCGTTGCGCGTGCCTTCGATGTTGACCTGGATCTGGCTCTCGGCATCGGCGCCGAGGTCGTAGATCGCCGCGAGGTGGAAGAAGTGATCGACCTTGCCGAGTTCCTTCAGCGCCGCCTTGGTCAGGCCGAGCCGCGGCTGCGCAAGGTCGCCGTAGACCGGGCGCGCCCGCTTTTCGTCGACGCCCCAGTAGTCGAGCAACTCGGCGACCTTGTCCTGGCTCGACTGGCGGATCAGGAAATGGACCACCGAGCCGCGTCGCGCGAGCAGCTTCCTGACGAGGCGCTTGCCGATGAAGCCGGATGCACCGGTGACGAAGTACTGCATGGGCTGTCTCCTTGGTTTTCGGGTCGTGGCCGACGCGTGTTCTTGTCGAAAGTCGCGCGATTGTAGTGGCCGGCAAGCGCCGCTTTCGCGGGTGCAGCATGGGTGTCGCCGCGGCGGCGCTAGAGAGCCGCCTCTAGCGCATTAGTGCCTGCCCTCGATGGAGGCTCCCTACACTTCGCGCCGAGGCTGCGCTGATCCGTGGCCTGTTCAACAGAGGAGCACCCATGGTCAAGAAACTCAGGGCGAAAGCCGCCGGCCGTTCCGACAGCCAACTGGCGGCAGCCATCAAGGATTCGGCGCAGCAGATCTGGCTGGCCGGCGTCGGCGCATTCGCGAAGGCGCAGCAGGAAGGCAACAAGGTCTTCGAGGCACTGGTGCGCGAAGGCAACTCTATCCAGAAGCGAACGATGCGAGTCACCGAAGACAAGGTCAACGAAGTCACCAGCACGATCGGCAAGGTCGCCGGCCGCTTCCAGCACCAGGCCAACGGCACCTGGGACAAGCTCGAAGGCGTGTTCGAGGAGCGGGTCGAGAGGGCGCTGAAGCGCATCGGCGTGCCGACCAACAATGAAATCACCGAACTGACTCACCGCGTCGAGAAGCTGACGGCGAGCGTGAACAAACTGTCCGGTGCGCCGGCAAAGAAAGCCGCGCCGCGCAAGCGGGCCGCGAAGAAGAAGGCCGCGGCCTGACAGGCTCAGGCGGCCGTAGCTTGACGATGATCGGCGCGCCTTTGCCGGTGCGCCCGGCAGCCTTGTGATGGTCCGCGCCCGCACGAAGCGTCGTCCCCGTATCGGCCTTGCCCTGGCCGGCGGCGGACTGCACGGCGCTGCGCGCCGCAAAGTCGCCAGGTGGGGAACGGTCCGCCACCGGCCGCAGTGTCGTGATGGTCCGCGCCCGCACCAGGCGTCGCCCGCATCGGCCTTGCCCTGGCCGGCGGCGGACCGTTGGGGGCGATCTACGAGATCGGCGTGCTGTCGGCGCTGGCCGAGGCGCTGCACGGCTTCGACTTCAACGAAGCGGAGGTGTACGTCGGCGTCAGCGCCGGCAGCTTCATCGCGGCCGGACTCGCCAACGGCTACACGCCGCAGGACCTGTCGCGGCTGTTCATCGAGGACGCCCGCTTCCACGACCGCTTCGACCCGGCGCTGCTGCTGCGGCCGGCGTTCGGCGAGTACGCGCGCCGCCTTGCATCGCTGCCGCCGCTGATCGCCGAGGCCGCCTGGGCATACATCAGCCGGCCGGGCAACGCGCTCGGCGCGCTGGAGCGGCTCGGACGCGCGCTGCCGACGGGGCTCTTCGACGGCGAACAGATCGACCGTTACCTCTCGCGCATCTTCGACGCGCCGGGCCGCAGCAACGACTTCCGCAAGCTGCGGCACAAGCTGTACATCGTCGCCGCCGAACTGGACACCGGCGAGTCGGTCGCGTTCGGCGCGCCGGGGGTCGATCACGTGCCGATCTCGCGCGCGGTGCAGGCCTCCTCCGCGCTGCCGGGACTCTTCCCGCCGGTGGAAATCGGCGGCCACTATTTCGTCGACGGCGCGCTGCGCAAGACGTTGCACGCCTCGGTGGCGCTCGCGCACGGCGTCGACCTGCTGCTGTGCGTGAACCCGCTCGTGCCCTACTACGCGCGCCAGCACAGCCTCGGCGAGGCCGGCCAGCGCCGGCGCGACCACCGTCTGGAAAAGCTGGTCGAGGGCGGCCTGCCGGTGGTGCTGGCGCAGACCTACCGCGCGATCATCCATTCGCGGCTCGACGCCGGCATGGAGCGCTACAAGACCGCGTACCCGGACTCCGACATCGTGCTGTTCCAGCCGAACCGCTCGGACGCCGACATGTTCTTCACCAATCTGTTCTCGTACTCGGGAAGACACCGCCTGTGCGAGCACGCCTACCAGAAGATGCGGCGCGAACTGTGGGAAAGGCGGCACGAACTGGGGCCGAAGCTCGCGCGCCACGGCGTGACGATCGACGCCGCCGTGCTGCGCGACGAGAAGCGCACCCTGGTGCGCAGCCTGCGCCGCCAGCGCCAGTACCGGATCGACACCGAGGCGAGCCAGACCGCGCGCACGCTCACTGCAACGCTCGACGACCTGCAGCGCTGGCTCGCCGGCCACGGCGCGGCCTGAACTGGGATTCCGCCACGGTCGCCGCGATAGCCCCGTCGCGGCACTCGGCGCGCCCTGCCCTGCCGCATCGGAACCGAGACGAGGGGCACGCTTTCGCGCCGAGGCACGGTGCTATTCTCGAACCGCCCCTGAGAGTCCCGAGAAAACCACCCGCGCCGCCCGGCGCGCGCCCGACCGATGGAACGCAAAGCGCCGCGTCGCACCCGCGAACGGATCCTCGAGCTGTCGCTGCACCTGTTCAACACCTACGGCGAACCGAACGTCAACACGACGATCATCGCCGAGGAGATGCGCATCTCGCCGGGCAACCTGTACTACCACTTCAAGAACAAGGACGACATCGTCAACAGCATCTTCCAGCAGTTCGAGCGCGAGATCGACCGGCTGCTGACGGTGCCCGAGGATCGCCAGCCGAACGTCGAGGACGCCTGGCTGTTCCTGCACGTGCTGTTCGAGCTGATCTGGAAGTACCGCTTCTTCTACCGCGACCTGAACAACCTGCTGATCAACAACCGCACGCTCGAGCTGCGCTTCAAGGAACTGCTGGCGCAGAAGGTGAAGATGGCGCGCTGGCTGTGCGAAGGGCTGGCGGCGCAGGACCTGCTGCGTGCCACGAAGGCCGAGCACGCCGCGCTGGCCACCAACATGGTCGTGGTGGCCACCTACTGGCTGTCGTACGAGTACGTCCGCAACCCGCGCCACTTCGGCGAGCCCGAGGTCGTGGGCGCGGCGCTGGCGCGCGGCTGCTACCAGGTCATGTCGCTGACCGCGCCCTACCTCATCGGCGATGCGCGCGCCCTGTTCGAGAAGCTTGCCGCGCAGTACCTCGAAGGCTGAAGGATCGACAAGGAGACCGAAAGATGGCGAAGGGCTGGGCCAGGTTCCCCTATCCGGAAAAGCAGTACAGCCACACGGCGGCGACGCTGAAGAAGGCGTGGGGCCGCCTGCATCAGGGCGACCAGGAACCGTACCCGAAGGACGCCGCCGTGGTCGACGCGTGGCTTGCCTTTCACGCCGGCGACTTCGAGAAAGCGGCGGAACAGGGCCTCGCCGCCGGCGGCGCCGGAATCACGGCCGCCAACAAGGCCACGGCGATCTACGCCAACTACCTCGAGGAGAGCGAGAAGAAGAAGCTGGCGCTGTTCGACGAAGTCGCCGCACGCGCCGAGCAGCAGCAGGCCAAGGAGCCGAAGAACGCCAACGCGTTCTACTGGCACGCCTATGCGCTCGGCCGCTACGCGCAGGGCATCTCGATCGGCAAGGCGCTGGCGCAGGGCATCGGCGGCAAGGTCAAGGCGAGCCTGGAAACGACCCTGAAGCTGGCGCCGAAGCACGCCGATGCGCACATCGCGCTCGCCTCCTACCACGCCGAGGTCATCGACAAGGTCGGCGCCATGATCGGCGGCCTGACTTACGGCGCGAAGAAGGAAACGGCGCTGAAGCTGTACGAGGCGGCGCTCAAGCTCGCGCCCGATTCGGCCATCGCTCGGATCGAATACGCCAACGGGCTGGTGATGCTCGAAGGCAAGAAGGGGCTGGCGAAGGCGGAGAAGCTGTACGCGGAGGCGGCCGCGTGCAAGCCGCTCGACGCGATGGAACGGCTCGACGTCGAACTGGCGAAGACCGAACTCGAGGACTGACGCGGTGGCGCAGCCTCCGTCGCCCGCCCGAGCCGGCGAACCGCTCACCTACCAGCAGGCCGGCGTCGACTACGCGCGCATCGATCCGCTGAAGATCCTTGCCCAGCAGGCGGCGGCCGCCACCGCGCCGAACCTGGCGCGGCACGGCCTGGCGGAAGTCGCCGCCTCGCGCGGCGAATCAGCCTACGTGGTCGATTGCGGCGAGTTCTATCTCGCGTCGATCACCGAGTGCCTCGGCACCAAGGCGCTGGTGGCCGACCAGATGCGCGCGATCACCGGACCGCAGCTATTACGACCGGATCGCGCAGGACACGCTGGCGATGGCGATCAACGACATCATCACGGTCGGCGCCACGCCGGTTTCGGTGCACGCCTACTGGGCCACCGGCGGCAGCGACTGGTTCGACGACGAGGCGCGCGCGCGCGACCTGGTCGCCGGCTGGCGCGCCGCATGCGATGCCTGCGGCGTGGCGTGGGGCGGCGGCGAAACGCCGGCGCTGGCCGGCGTGGTCGCCGCAGGGCGCATCGACCTCGCGGCGTCGTGCGTCGGCCTCGTCCGGCCGAAGTCGCGGCTGACGCTCGGCGAAAACCTCGCGGCCGGCGATGCGATCGTGCTGCTTGCATCGAGCGGCATCCACGCCAACGGCGTGTCGCTGGCGCGCAAGCTGGCCGAGCGGGTTCCCGGAGGCTACGGCGCCGAGCTCGACGATGGAACGCTCTACGGCGACGCGCTGCTCGCGCCGACGACCCTGTATTCACCGGTGACCGAAGCCCTGGCGGCCGCCGGCATCGTGCCGCACTACAGCGTCAACATCACCGGGCACGGCTGGCGCAAGCTGATGCGCCACCCGGGCCGCTTCACCTACCGCATTCACACGCTGCCGCCGGTGCCGCCGGTGCTGCGCTTCATCGAAAAGCAGGCCGGCATCGACAAGCGCGAGGCCTACGGCAGCCTGAACATGGGTGCCGGCTTCGCGCTGTACGTCGATCGCGGCGATGCGAAGCGCGTGGTGGAGATCGCGGCGGCGCACGGCGTGCGCGCCTGGACCGCAGGCGAAGTCGAAGCCGGTGCGCAGGAGCGTCGTGATCGAACCGCTGGGCCTGACCTTCGCCGCAGACGAACTGCACGTCCGCGCTTAGTCAGCTGCCGTAGCGTCCCCGCTCGCGCAGCGCCATCGCCTCGTTCGCGACCAGGGCAGCGAGCACCAGCAGGCCGCCGGCGATCGTCCCCGAGGCCGGCACCTCCCCGGCGCCGATCCACGCCCACAGCGGGCCGAGCACCACTTCGAGCAGGGCCAGCAGGGAAATCTCCGGCGCCGAAAGCTGCCTGGCGGCGACCACCATCAGCATGCACGGCAGCCCGAGCTGGAACACGCCGAGCACCGCCAGCAGCGCCACGTCGCGCGGTGCGGCCTGCAGCGGCAACGCCAGCGGCAGCATGATCGCCGCGGAAATGGCTCCGCCGAGGAACACGGCGGGCACCAGATCGAAACGGGCACGGGTCTTCTGCAGCAGCACGAGGTTCACCGCCGCCGCCAGCGGCACGGCGAGCGCGATCAGCATGCCGGCCACGTGGCTGCCGCCGGGCAGCGCGCCGCCGCCGCGGGCGAACATCCACGCCATGCCGAGCATCGCCGCCACGATCGCCAGCCAGGTGCGAGCCGGCACCGGAGTACGCAGGACGATCCAGGCGAGCACCGCGGTCAGCAGCGGGCCGATGCTCATCACCAGCAGCGTGTTGGCCACCGTGGTCAGCGTCAGCGCGACCATGAAGCAGACGAACATCACCGCCCACATGGCGCCGGACACCAGGCCCGGCCAGCCGGTCGCCCGCACGGGGCGCAGGCCCTCGCGCCGAACCAGCACGAAATAGCCGGCCACGGTGAGCGCGGCGAACAGGCTGCGCCAGAACGTGATCTCGAAGCGGCCCTCGGCCTGCAGCGCCGGCGTCAGGTGCCGCGTGACCACGCCGGCGATCGACCACAGCAGCGCGGCGACGATCATCAGCGCGATGGCGCGACCGTGCGCGCTGCGGCGGGCGGCGTCGGCCGCCGGATCGGCCGCGGCGAGATCGTGCATGGCCGCGCGGCGTGCAGCGGCTCAGGCCGCCTCGCGCTCGGCGCGCTTGCGCTCGTGTTCCTTGAGGAAGCGCTTGCGCAGGCGGATGCTCTGCGGCGTGACCTCGACCAGTTCGTCGTCGGCGATGAACTCGACCGCGTATTCGAGCGTCAGCCTGATCGGCGGCACGAGGTCGATCGCGTCGTCCTTGCCCGAGGCGCGCACGTTGGTCAGCTTCTTCTCGCGGATCGGGTTGACGACCAGGTCGTTGTCGCGCGAGTGGATGCCGATGATCATGCCCTCGTAAAGCTTCTCGCCGGGGCTGACGAACATCCGGCCGCGCTCCTGCAGCTTCCACAGCGCGTAGGCGACCGCCTCGCCGTCGTCCTGGCTCACCAGCACGCCGTTGCGCCGTTCGGCCAGCTCGCCGGGCTTCACCGGCGCGTACTCGTCGAACACGTGGCTCATCAGGCCGGTGCCGCGCGTGGTGGTCATGAACTCGCCCTGGAAGCCGATCAGCCCGCGCGCCGGGATGCGGTATTCGAGCCGCACGCGGCCGCGGCCGTCGGGCTGCATGTCCTGCAGTTCGCCCTTGCGGCGGCCGAGTTCCTCCATCACCGCGCCCTGGTGCTGCTCCTCGATGTCCACCGTCAGCAGCTCGTACGGCTCGCACTTCTCGCCGTCGATCTCCTTGAACAGCACGCGCGGCCTCGAGACCGCCAGCTCGTAGCCCTCGCGGCGCATGTTCTCGATCAGGATGGTCAGGTGCAGTTCGCCGCGGCCGGAGACGTCGAACACGGTCTCGTCGGCGGTCTCGCGCATGCGCATCGCGACGTTCGACTTCAGTTCGCGTTCGAGCCGTTCGCGGAGCTGCCGGCTGGTGACGAACTTGCCTTCCCGGCCGGCCAGCGGACTGGTGTTGACGCAGAAGTTCATCACCAGCGTCGGCTCGTCGACCTTCAGCAGCGGCAGCGCGTCCGGCTCGTCGACCGGGCACAGCGTGGTGCCGATGCCGATGTCCTCGATGCCGTTGACGAGAACGATGTCGCCGGCCTCGGCCTCGTCGACCAGTTCGCGCGACAGGCCCTTGAACTTCAGCACCTGGTTGATGCGGCCGCGCAGCGGCGCCGCATCCGGCCCGTTGAGCACCGCCACTTCCTGGCCGGTGCGGATGCGGCCGCGGCGGATGCGGCCGACGCCGATCTTGCCGACGTAGCTCGAATAGTCGAGCGAGCAGATCTGCAGCTGCAGCGGGCCGTTCGGGTCGTCCTCGCGCACCGGCACCTGGTCGAGGATCGCGTCGAACAGCGGCCGCAGGTCGAGCCCGTGATGCGCGCCAGCGGCGCGCCTTGCCCCTCGCCCTCAGGGAGGGGCGGGAGAGGTGGGGTGCGGACATGGCGCAGGTCGGTCAATGCTAGCCGCCGAGCGCCGAGGCGTAGATCACCGGGAAGTCGAGCTGCTCTTCGGTCGCGCCGAGCTTGTCGAACAGGTCGAAGGTGTCGTTGACGACGTAGTCGGGACGCGCGCCCGGCCGGTCGATCTTGTTGACGACCACGATCGGCTTGAGCCCGAGCGCGAGCGCCTTGCGGGTGACGAAGCGGGTCTGCGGCATCGGCCCTTCGACGGCGTCGACCAGCAGCAGCACGCCGTCGACCATCGACAGCACGCGCTCGACCTCGCCGCCGAAGTCGGCGTGGCCCGGCGTGTCGACGATGTTGATGTGGGTGCCGGCGTACTCGACCGCGCTGTTCTTGGCGAGGATGGTGATGCCGCGCTCGCGCTCGAGGTCGTTCGAGTCCATGACCCGCTCGGCCACCTGCTGGTTGTCGCGGAAGGTGCCCGACTGCTGGAGCAGCTTGTCGACCAGGGTCGTCTTGCCGTGGTCGACGTGGGCGATGATGGCGATGTTGCGCAATGCGCGTTTCATGCGAATTCCTTCGTTAGCGGTTCGGCCGCGGACTGCACCAGCCGCTGCGGTGCCAGCACGCCGTCTTCGTCGACGCTGGCCACCCCGAGCAGCTGCGCGCCGCGCGCATAGACGCGAACGCGCGGCGAGGCGGCGATCCGCAGCGGCAGCCGCTGGCCCTGGGCAAAACGTCCGGCGTCGCTGGCGTCGAGTTCGACGCGCGGCAGGCCGGCCAGCAGCGCGTCGGGCGGCAGCAGCCTCGCGCGCCGTGCCGGCAGGTCGAGTGCTTCGAGTTCGTCCAGCGTCACTGCGTTGCCGAGCACCAGTGCCCCGACGCGCGTGCGGCGCAGACCGGCCAGGTGCGCCCCGCAGCCGAGCGCCGCGCCGAGGTCCTCGGCCAGCACGCGGACGTAGGTGCCCTTGCTGCACTCGATGGCGAGCACGGCCTCGGCGCCGTCGCAGGCGAGCAGCTGCAGCCGGTCGATCCGCACCCGCCGCGGCGTGCGCTCGACCACCTTGCCCTGGCGCGCCAGCTCGTAGAGCGGCCGACCGTCGCGCTTGAGCGCCGAGTGCATCGGTGGCACTTGCAGGAGCTCCCCGGTGAAGCGGGGCAGCAGCGCTTCGAGCTGCGCACGGTCGAACGTCACGGGCTCGCGCGACGTGACTTCGCCTTCCAGGTCACCGGTACTCGTCGTCACGCCGAAGCGCAGGCGCGCCTCGTAGGCCTTGTCGGCGTCGAGCAGGTCGGCCGAGAACTTGGTCGCCTCGCCGAAGGTGAGCGGCAGCAGCCCGGTGGCCAGCGGATCGAGCGTCCCCGTGTGCCCGGCCTTGCGTGCCTTGAGCAGCCAGCGCGCCTTGCCGACGGCGGCGCTCGAACTCATGCCGCGCGGCTTGTCGAGCAGCAGCACGCCGTCGACCGGATCGCCTTTCGGTCGTCCCATTCGTCCTGACCCCAAAGGCTACTTGTCGCTGCGGCCGACGGCCTGGTCGATCAGCCGATCGATCTCGAAGCCGCGCTCGACCGAGGTGTCGTGCACGAAGTGCAGGCGCGGCACGGTGTGGATGCGCAGCCGCTTGAACAGCAGGTTGTGCAGGTGCCCGGCGGCCGAGTTCAGCCCCGCCGCCGCCACCTCGGCGTCGGCGCCGATCACCGTGAAGTAGACCTTGGCGTGCGCGTAGTCGGGCGTGACTTCCACGCCGCTGAGCGTGACCAGTCCGACGCGCGGATCGCGCACCTCGCTGCGGATCAGTTCCGCCAGGTCACGCTGGATCTGGTCGGCAATCCGCTGGCCGCGCTGGGGCTTGGTGGAGCGCTTCATGTCGGGCGCTGCGCGCCATGCAGTGAAGATGATGCCGGCTGCTCCGGCGGTGATGCCCGCTGCGCGGGCCGTGAACTCCGCCCCCGGCGGATCGGCTCACAGGCGCGCAGCGCGGTCACAGCGGCCGCAGGCCGCGTCATCGTCACAACGTGCGCGCCACCTCCTGCACTTCGAAGATCTCGAGCTGGTCGCCTTCCTTGATGTCGTCGTAGCCCTTCAGGGTCAGGCCGCACTCGAAGCCGGCCTTGACCTCGCGTACGTCGTCCTTGAACCGCTTCAGCGACGACAGCTCGCCGGTCCAGATCACCACGTTGTCGCGCAGCAGGCGCGCGCTGGCGCCGCGCCTGACCAGCCCGTCGAGCACCATGCAGCCGGCCACCGAGCCGACCTTCGGCACGCGGATGATCTGACGGATCTCGACCAGGCCCAGCACCTGCTCGCGCTGCTCCGGCGCCAGCATGCCCGACAGCGCCGCTTTCACCTCGTCGACGGCGTCGTAGATGATGTTGTAGTAGCGGATGTCGATGCCGTTCGATTCGGCCATCTTGCGCGCCAACTGGTCGGCACGCACGTTGAAGCCGATGATGACGGCCTTCGACGCGATGGCCAGGCCGACGTCGGACTCGGAGATGCCGCCGACCGCGGCGTGCACGACCTGCACCTTGACCTCGTCGGTCGACAGCTTGGTCAGCGCATGCACCAGCGCCTCCTGCGAGCCCTGCACGTCGGCCTTGATGATCAGCGGCAGCGTCTTGCTCTCGCCGATCTGCTCGAACATGTTCTCGAGCTTGGCCGCCTGCTGCTTGGCGAGCTTGGTGTCGCGGAACCTGCCCTGGCGGTACAGCGCGATCTCGCGCGCCTTCTTCTCGTCGCCGAGCACCATCAGTTCGTCGCCGGCTGCAGGAACATCCGACAGTCCCTGGATCTCGACCGGAATCGACGGCCCCGCGTCGTGCACCGCCTTGCCCTTTTCGTCGAGCATGGCGCGCACGCGGCCGAAGGCGGCGCCGGCGAGCACGACGTCGCCGCGCTTGAGTGTTCCCGACTGCACCAGCACCGTGGCCACCGGTCCGCGCCCCTTGTCCAGCCGCGATTCGATGATCAGGCCCTTGGCCGGCGCGTCCTTCTGCGCGGTCAGTTCGAGCACCTCGGCCTGCAGCAGCACGTTCTCCAGCAGGTCGTCGATGCCCTGCCCGGTCTTGGCGGAGACCGGCACGAACGGCGACTCGCCGCCGTATTCCTCAGGCACCACCTGGTTGGCGACCAGTTCCTGCTTGACGCGGTCCGGGTTCGCTTCCGGCTTGTCGATCTTGTTCAGCGCCACCACCATCGGCACGCCGGCGGCGCGCGCGTGGTCGATCGCCTCCTTGGTCTGCGGCATCACGCCGTCGTCGGCGGCCACCACCAGGATCACGATGTCGGTCGCCTTGGCGCCGCGGGCGCGCATCGCCGTGAACGCCTCGTGGCCCGGCGTGTCCAGGAAGGTGACGATGCCGCGCGGCGTTTCGACGTGATAGGCGCCGATGTGCTGCGTGATCCCGCCGGCCTCGCCTGCCGCCACTTTGGTGCGGCGGATGTAGTCGAGCAGCGAAGTCTTGCCGTGGTCGACGTGGCCCATGATCGTGACCACCGGCGGTCGCGGCTCCAGCGGCACGTCGCTCGCCTCGATGCCGGACAGGGCGAGCAGCGCCTCCGGGTCGTCGAGCTTGGCCGCGGTCGCCTTGTGCCCCATTTCCTCGGCGATGATGATCGCCGTGTCCTGGTCGAGCATCTGGTTGATGGTGACCATCTGGCCCATCTTCATCAGGACCTTGATCACCTCGGAGGCCTTGACCGCCATCCTGTGCGCGAGATCGGCGACAGTGATCGTCTCCGGCACCACCACGTCGCGAACGATCGGCTCGGCGGGCATCGCGGCTGCCGGGCGCTCCTCGTGCTTCTCGCCGCGCCGGCCGCGCGGACCGCGCCAGCCGAGGCTGCGCCCGGCGCTGGCGTCGCCGCGCGTCTTCAACGCACGCTTCTTGGCCGCGTCCTCGGACCAGCTCGACGCGAGCTTTCCGGACTTGACTTCCTTGACGCCCGGCTTCTTCTCTTCGCGCTTGGCCTCGCCGGGCTTGGCCTCGACCTTGGCGGCCGGCTTGTGCAGCGTGCCGGTCGCGGCCGGCTCGGGCGCCTTCAGCACCTTCTTCGGCGTCGCCATCATGTCCTTGATGGCGGCCACCTCTTCCTCGACGGCGCGGCGCGCGCGCTCCTGCTGCGCCTGTGCCTCGTGCGCGGCAGCTTCGGCCGCCGCGTGCTCGGCGCGCACCTTCTCGAGCGCGGCCTGCTCGGCCTGCTCGCGCGCCTGTGCCTCGTCAGCGGTCTCCTGCTCGCGCCGCTGCGCCTCGAGGATTTCGCGCTGCGCGCGCTCGGCGCGTTCCTTGGCTTCGGCGGCCTGGCGTGCCGCAAGTTCCGCCTGCCGGCGAGCTTCCTCCTCGCGCTTGCGCAGTTCGCCCTCGTCGAGGACCGGCGCGGCCGGTGCCGGCGCAGCCTCGAGTTCGGCCTCGGCGGCGCCGCGCTTGACGAACGTGCGCTTCTTGCGCACCTCGACCTGGATCGTGCGCGCGCGGCCGGTTCCGTCGGCCTGCTTGATCTCGGACGTCTGCTTGCGCGTCAGCGTGATCTTCTTCTTCTCCGGCGCGGCGGCCCCGTGCGCCTTGCGCAGCGCCTCGAGCAGGCGCGCCTTGTCGGCCTCGGTCAGGCCGTCGTGCTCGCCTTGCTTGTCGACGCCGGCGGCGCGCAACTGCTCGAGCAGCAGCGCGGGCGCGACTTTCAGCTCGGCGGCGAATTGGGCAACTGTATTGCTCTGCATGTGTTCCTCGGACCAGATGTCTCGGCTTGTTCCTGCGCGCGTCTCCCGGCTCAGCCCTGCTCGCCTTCCTCGGCGAACCAGTGCGCGCGCGCGGCCAGGATCAGCCCCTTGGCGCGCTCTTCTTCGGTCGAGGCGATGAGGCGCTGGTCCTCGTCGGTGACGTCCTCGAAACCGTTGTCGATCAGCTCACGGGCGCGCGCGGGCGAAAGCGCCATGACGGCGCGCAGTTCGTCGACCGCAAGCTCCGCCAGGTCGTCGCGCGTAAGGACGGCGCAGCTCACCAGCCGCGCCGCCAGCTCGGGATCCATGCCCTCGAGTTCGAGCAGCGAGGCGTCGGCCTGCTCGATGTTCTCCTCGCGCGCGATCGCCTCGGTCAGCAGCGCATTGCGGGCACGCGTGCGCAGTTCCTCGACGGTCTCGGCATCGAAGGCCTCGATCTCGAGCAGCTCCTGCATCGGCACATAGGCGATCTCGTCGAGAGTGGAAAAGCCCTCGTCGATCAGGATGTCGGCGATCTCCTCGTCGACGTCGAGCTTGTCCATGAACACCGCCCGCACGCTCGACTTCTCGGTCTCGCGCTTCTCGGTCGACTCCTCGGCGGTCATGATGTTGATCTGCCAGCCGGTCAGTTCCGAGGCCAGGCGCACGTTCTGCCCGCCGCGACCGATGGCGATCGCCAGGTTCTCCTCGTCGACCACCACGTCCATCGCGTGACGTTCCTCGTCGACGACGATCGAGCTGACATTGGCCGGCGCCAGGGCGCCGATCACGAACTGCGCCGGATCCTCCGACCACAGCACGATGTCGACGCGCTCGCCGGACAGCTCGTTGGTCACCGCCTGCACGCGCGAGCCGCGCATGCCGACGCAGGTGCCGATCGGGTCGATGCGGCGATCGTTGGTCCACACCGCGATCTTTGCGCGCACGCCCGGGTCGCGCGCCGCCGACTTGATCTGCAGCAGCCCCTGCTCGATCTCCGGCACCTCGAGCTCGAACAGCTTCATCAGGAACTCGGGCGAGGTGCGCGACAGGATCACCGCCGGACCGCGCTGCGTGCGGTCGATCTTGGCGACGAAGGCACGCACGCGGTCGCCGATGCGCAGGTTCTCCTTGCCGATCGTCTCGTTGCGCGGCAGGCGCGCCTCGATCTTGCCGATCTCGACGATGAAGTCGCCCTTGTCCATGCGCTTGATCGTGCCGTTGATGACCTCGTCGCCGCGCGCCAGGAACTCGGTCAGGAGCTGCTCGCGCTCGGCGTCGCGGATCTTCTGCAGGATCACCTGCTTGGTGTCCTGCGCGAAGCGGCGGCCGAACTCCTGCTGCGGCAGCAGTTCCTCGATGAATTCGTCGACCTCGATGTCGGCGATCTGGTCGCGCGCGTCGGACAGGATGACCTGGTGCCCCGGCTCCTGCAGCCCGGCCTCGTCGGGAACCACCAGCCAGCGGCGGAAGGCCTCGTAGTCGCCGGTTTCGCGGTCCACCGCGACCCGGATGTCGACGTCCTCCTCTTCGAACAGCCGCTTGGTGGCTGCCCCCAGCGCCGACTCCAGCGCGCCGAACACGATCTCGCGCGGCACGTTCTTCTCGCGCGCAAGCGCATCGACCAGCAGAAGAATTTCACGGCTCATTCCGAGCGCTCCTTTGTGGGCGCGGCAGCTGCCCGCGCCTTCGATCCAAATTCCACCTGAGGCACCAAGCGGGCCTTTTCAACCTCGGCCAGCGCCAGTTCGAACACCGGCATGTCGGGCACCTTTGCCTTCTTCGACTTCGCACCGCCGCGCGCCTTGCCGACCGCCGGTCCCGGCGCGGGCGGCGATTCACGCACCCGGATCCATTCGGCCCCCGGCTCGCCACCGGTGGCCAGCACGGTGCCGCGGATCTTGCGCCGCCCCTCGTGCGGCCCGTGCAGCTGCAGCGCCACCTCGGCGCCCATGAAGCGCTCGAAGTCAACGACGCCGCGAAGCGGGCGGTCCAGGCCCGGCGAGGAGACCTCGAGCCGGTCGTAGTCCACGTGCTCGACCGCAAACAGGTGCGCGAGCTGCCGGCTGACGCGCTCGCAGTCGTCCAGTCCGATGCCGCCTGGCTGTGGCGTGTCGAGCGTGACGCGCAGCAGGCCGTGGCCGAACCGTTCAAGGTCGACCAGCTCGTAGCCGAGACCCGTGACCGTTCGCTCGACCAGCGCCACCAATTCGTTCGTAACCCTCACCACGACACACGCCACTCACCGCTGCGACGCACATGCAAGCAAACGCAGCACGGAAAAAAAAATGGGCCTGAAGCCCATTTGTTGTTTTCAACAGGCTCGCGCGATCCGGATCGGATGTCCGCCTCAGGGGCAGACGCCACCGAAAGCTACCGGTGCGCGGGCGGCAAAGAACCTGAATTCGTCCAGGCTGAAGCCGCAACCGGGGGATTATACGTGCTGCTGGGCCCGCCTCAAGCGGGCCTGACGCCGGCCTGCCGCTCAGGTCCCGAAGCGGCGCGGCTTGCCGCGCGGATGCGCCCGGCCCCCTTGCCCTTGGCCCGGCCGGCCCAGACCGCCAAAGCCCGGCCGGCCGCCGGCGGCGATGTACTGCACCGTGCTGGTCAACGGGTCAGGCTGGCGCGGCGGGCCCTGCCGCTGCGGCTTGTTCTTGCGCCCCCCCTGGGCCTGATGCCTGCCGCCGCCCTTGCCGCGCACCTCGTCCTCGGCAATGCCGAGGTCGTGCATCCATGCACGCACCCACTCGGGAGACAGCTCGCTGAATCGGCCACGGGCCAGCGATCGCGGCAGTTGCACCGCGCCGTAGCGAATGCGGATCAGGCGCGTCACCTCCAGGCCAACCGCGGCGAACATGCGCCGCACTTCGCGGTTGCGTCCTTCGCCGATCGTCACCCGGTACCAGCGGTTCGCGCCGGTGCCGCCCACCTCGTCGATGCGCGAGAACTTTGCCATCCCGTCGTCGAGCGCCACGCCATCGAGCAGGCGACTGCGCGCCTCGGCAGGCAGTTCGCCCAGCACGCGCACCGCGTATTCGCGCTCGACCTCGTAGCGCGGGTGCATCAGCCGGTTGGCAAGATCGCCCGACGTGGTCAGGATCAGCAGACCTTCGGTGTTGAAGTCGAGCCGGCCCACGGCGACCCAGCGACCGCCGGAAACCTTCGGCATCCGTTCGAACACGGTCGGGCGCGCGCCGGGATCGTCCTGCGAGACGATTTCGCCGGCCGGCTTGTGATAGATCAGCACGCGCGGCAGGCGGCCAGGCTGCTTGCGCGGCAGCGGCTTGCCGTTGACGCGGACCAGATCGGTCAGGGCGCACACGCTGGCCGATGTGCGCCGGCTCGCCGTTGACCGACACGCGGCCCGCGATGATCAGTTCCTCCATGTCGCGGCGCGAACCGATCCCGGCGTCCGCGAGGATCTTCTGCAGTTTCTCGGACTGCGTGCTCGCCGTCTGCTTGGCGGCGCGGCGGCCGCGTTCGAGGAGTTCGCGCGGCAGCGGCGCGGGCGCGAGACCTTCCGGATTCAGTTCCTCGCCCTCGCCCACCACCAGCGGCGCCAGCGGCCGGCCGTCGCCGGCCGGGGCGGCGCTCTCGCCGCCTGCCGCCACCTCGCCGGGGGCAGGCGCATTCGGGCCGCTCCGTCCGCGGCCGCCGCGGCCGCGCCGGCGCCGGCCGCGCGGGCCCCGTACGCCGCGCCCCTCGCCGCCCGCGCCGGGCGCCTGCGACTCGCCAGTTGCCTGATCCGCCTCGCCGTCGCCGCGGTCACGATCCGCGTCGCGCGCCTCCTGCGCATCTGCTGCGGGCTCGGCCGAGCGATCGTTGAAGTCGTCGTCATCGGCCGGTGGCCGGGTCACATGGGTCATGGCAAGAGGTGTCTCTAGTGGGACGGTTGGACGGAATTGGGCTCGGCCACGGAATCGGCCGCGGCCACATGCACCGGCGCGGCAGCGTCGTCAGTCGCGCCGGCGACGGCCGCGCCAAGCTGCAGCTCGAACTCCGCCGGCGCTTCGCCCTGACCGGACAGCGGCGGCAGTTCTTCGAGCGATCGCAGGCCGAGGTCGTCGAGGAACGAACGCGTGGTGGCAAACAGCGCCGGCCGGCCGGGCGATTCGCGATGGCCGATGCATTCGATCCAGCCGCGTTCTTCGAGGAGCTTCACCACCTGCGGCGAAACGGTCACGCCGCGAATGTCCTCGATGTCGCCACGGGTGACCGGCTGGCGGTAGGCGATGATCGCCAGCGTCTCGAGGACGGCACGCGAATAGCGCGGCGGCTTTTCCGCGTTCAGCCGGTCCAGGTACACGCGCATCGCCGCCGTGCTCTGGAAACGCCAGCCGGAGGCCAGCGCCACCAGTTCGACGCCGCGGCCGCTCCAGTCGCTGCGCAGTTCGTCGAGCAGCACGCGCAGCGTGTCGGCATTCAACTCATCGGCGAACAGCTTGCGCAGTTCGGCCAGCGGCAGCGGCCGCTCCGCGGTGAGGAGCGCCGCCTCGAGGACGATCTTGGCCTCTTGTGTGTTCATGCTTTCCGATGCTGATCGGGCCACTGCGGCGGCGCGAGCCGATGGTTGTCCACATGCGTCATGCATGTGGCGCGGATCGCCGGCGGACCGAAAAAAAGAATTCCGATATCCCAGCTACGGGCTCGCCGGCAACGGCAGGCTGCAACTGAGCCCGCGACGAGGGCGACGGCAAGCGCCGTGCAAGCAATTGTTCGAAAACGCGGATCAGCGGCGATTTGTCCCGGCGAGCCGCCTGGCAATCACCGCCCCGCTCGCTGCGCTTGCACCCCGTGGGGTGCGCCGCCGTTTTGAGGCGGCCCGGCGACAGCGGCTGAGGCGTGGATCCCGGCTTCGGGTTGCGGCGCGAAGTGTTGCGGGTATCGCCGCCGACTGATGTCGAATGGAAAAAAGTCTAGCACGGCAACGCAGTCGAACAAGCTTCGTTGTTTCGCGTATGGCCTTGCTGCAACAGGGCCGACCCTTGCAATTTTGCCCGGATACTGTATAAATCAACAGTAATACGATTGCCGGTGAACGCCGCCATGAATCCAGACGCCGCCCCGACCGCCCGCCAGAGCGAAATTCTCGCCTTCATCCGCGCCGCCGTGCGCGAGAGCGGCGCGCCACCGACGCGCGAGGAGATCGCGCGTGCCTTCGGCTTCCGCTCGCCCAACGCCGCGGAGCAGCACCTGCAGGCGCTGCACCGCAAGGGACTGATCGAACTGGTCGCCGGCACCTCGCGCGGCATCCGCCTGAAGGAATCGGCACGCGCCACCATGAAAGCGGTGGCCGCCGCCGTCAGCCTGCCGCTGATCGGCAAGGTGGCCGCCGGCAGCCCGATCCTGGCCCAGGAAAACGTGCTGCGCACGCCGGCGGTCGATCCGCTGCTGTTCAAGCCGCGCGCCGACTATCTGCTCGAAGTGCGCGGCATGAGCATGCGCGATGCCGGCATTCTGGACGGCGACTGGCTCGCCGTGCACAAGCAGGTGCAGGCCGAAAACGGGCAGGTGGTGGTGGCGCGGCTCGACGACGAAGTCACGGTCAAGCGGTTGAAACTGCGCGGTGCCCGCGCCGAACTGATCGCGGAGAACCCCGACTACTCGCCGATCGTCGTCGACCTGCGGCGCGAGCCGCTGGTGATCGAAGGCATCGCCGTCGGCGTCATCCGTCCGTCGCTGTAGCGGCCCGCATCGCTTCACGCCGCAGCGGCGTTTCCTCAATCCACCTTTTCGGGCGTCATGCGTGCCGCTATGGCTTTGCTTCCCCTTTTTCCGGAACACGACGTCACCGCACCGGCCGCTCCCACCACGCCGGAGGCAAGCAGCGTCGGCATCGCGCCGCCCACCGCGGCAACGGCGATCGCACCGGTTTCCGCCGCACGCGCCGCCACGCTGCAGCAACTGGCCCATCTCTGGCGCGCCGATGAGGTGGCACACGCCACCGGCCGCGACGCCACGATCGCCAGCGGCTTTGCCGCGCTCGATGCCGAACTGCCCGGCGGCGGCTGGCCCAAGGGACAACTGGTCGAACTGCTGTTCGACGCTCGCGGCATCGGCGAACTGTCGCTGCTCGCGCCCGCGCTGGCCCGCTGCGCGCAGGACGCCCGCGCCTGCGTGTGGGTGCTGCCGTGCGAACGCGCCGCGCCGGCGGTGTTGCCGGCACTGCCTTATCCGCCGGCGCTGGGTGCCGCCGGCATCGATCTCTCACGCGCGCTTTTCGTGCAGCCGGAAACGCCGCGCGAAGCCTTCTGGGCCATCGAGCAGTCGCTGCGCGCCACGCACCTCGGCGCCCTGGTCGGTTGGCTGCCGCACACCTCCTCGTCACGTGAAGGCGAGTTCCGCGCCCTGCGCCGCCTGCAGCTGCTGGCCAGTCGCCAGCGGGCGCCGGTGTTCCTGCTGCGCGATGCGCGCGCGCGGCACGCGCCGTCGCCCGCCGCGCTGCGCCTGCAACTGGCCGCGCACGACGGGGAACTCACCGTGACGATCCTGAAGCGTCGCGGCCGGCCGCTGCTGGAGCCGATCGTGCTGCAGGTCCATCCGGCGCACTGGTGTCATGCGGAGGCGCCCACCCTTGCCGATGGCGTGCATGCGGCTCAGCCGCAGCCCGCCGGCCGCCTCGCGCAGGCGGCACTGCTGGTGCAGCGCTGGTCGGCCAAGGCGATCTTCAGTCATTGAGGGACAACCGCAATGGCCTCGCTCGCGCATCGTTTCCTGACCATGCCCTGCAACGACGCCCGACGCAATCGCTGGCTGCTGACGGTGTACGCGTTGCATGCCCCCGGCTTCGCCGAGCCGCGCATCGGCAAAGCGATGGTTGAAACGCAGCCTGAACGCTGACATCGCGCCGATGCAACTGGCGCCTGCCGCTGCACATCCATGCCGCTGTGGTTGGCCATCGTCCTGCCCGCGCTGCCGCTGCAACTCGCCGCGCGCGCGCTCGAAACCGTCGCGCCGCTGGCGATCGTCGAAGGGCCACCGCAGCGGCTGCAGGTCGCCTGCTGCAACGACGCCGCCCGCCGCACCGGCATCACGCCGGGACAGAAGCTCGCCGCCGCGCAGGCGCTGGCCGCCGACCTGATCGCCGTCGAACGCAAGCCGGAGCGCGAGCGCGACGCGCTGCTTGAGCTCGCCGGCTGGGCCTATCAGTTCAGCGCCGCGGTCACGGTGCGCGATGACGGCCTGCTGCTCGAGGCCGGCGGCAGCCGGCGCCTGTTCGGCGGCCACGCGCGGCTGAACCGCGAGATCGCCGCGCAGCTGCACGGCCTCGGCTATCACGCCGCGTTCGGCGAAGCGGCCACGCCACAGGCGGCCTGGTGGCTCGGGCAGGCGCGCACGCAGGGTCTGGCCGTTGCCTCGCCGGCCGCAACGGAGCAGTTGCCCGCCGCGCTCGCACCGCTGCCGCTCGCCGTGCTCGGCTGGCCTGCCGACACGGTCGACACGCTGCATGCGCTCGGCCTGCGCACGCTGCACGACCTGCTGCAGCTGCCGCGCGACGGAGTCAGCAGGCGTTTCGGCGCCGGCCTGCTCGCCGACGTCGATCGCGCGCTCGGGCATTTGCCCGACCCGCAGCCGCGGTTCGAGCCGCCGGAGCGCTTTTTCGCCGCGATCGAACTGCCGGCCGACGTGGTCGACACCGCGCAGCTGATGCTGCCCGCGCAACGGCTGCTGTGCTCGCTCGAGGGTTTCCTGCGCGGCCGCGGCGCCGGCACGGCCGAACTCGTTTTCAGCGCGCGGCACAGCCCACGCCGCGCTGTCGTGCGGCCACCGACTCCGATCGTCCTCACGCTCGCCGCGCCGGAGCGTGATGCAGGCCGGCTCGCGAAATTGCTCACCGAGCGGATGGATCGCGTGCGCCTGCCCGAGCCGGCGATCGCGCTGACGTTGACGGTCGAGCAGTTGCTGCCGTTCGCCGCGTCCAGCGAAAGCTTCCTGCCACCGGCGCCCAACGCCCAGGCCGGACTCGACTGGCTGAAGCTCGCCGAGACGCTGCATGCGCGGCTGGGCTCGGCGCGCGTGTTCCAGTTGCAGGCGGTCGACGATCATCGCCCCGAACACGCCTGGCGCGCGGCGCCGATCGCGGTCGATGCAGCCGAGCGCATCGCGCCGGCCCATGTCACCGCAAAGCGGCCGCTGCTGATCGTGCCGCGGCCCGTGCCGCTACCCACTGCGGGTGGAACTGACGACGACCCGCCGCGCTACGGCGGCGCGCTGCGGCTGCTCGCCGGCCCCGAGCGCATCGAGGCCGGCTGGTGGGATCTCGCCAGCCCGGCCTTCGGCCAGCCGCGCGGCGCGGTGCTGCGCGACTACTTCGTCGCCCGCAGCCCGCGCGGCCAGACGCTGTGGATCTACCGCGATCTCGCCGCGCCACGCCACTGGTTCCTGCACGGGTTCTTCGCCTGATGCGGATCGCCGCATGCAAGCCAGCTACGCCGAACTGCACTGCGTCAGCAACTTCAGCTTCCTGCGCGGCGCCTCGCATCCCGAGGAACTGGTCGAGCGGGCCATCGCGCTCGGCTACTCGGCGCTGGCCGTCACCGACGAATGCTCGTTCGCCGGCAGCGCGCGCGCCCACCTGGCATTGCGCGACGCGGTCGAACGCTATCCGGCCGCACGCGATTTCAAGCTGATCCACGGCACCGAGATCGCCCTCGAAGACGGCCCCAGGCTCGTGCTGCTGGCCACCTCGCGCACCGGCTACGGCAATCTCAGCCAGCTCGTCACGCTTGCGCGCCGTCAGGCACCCAAAGGCAGCTACCGCCTCACGCGCGCCGACCTCGAGCAACATCGCCACTGGCTCGACGACACCCTTGTTTTAATTAAATCGGGGTCAGACTCCAATTTCCAGAAGGCAGGAGCCGGAAGTGCCTGCGCAGAAATTGGAGTCTGACCCCGATTTTCTGCGGTCGCTGATGCCGGGACGGTGCTGGATTGCGTGCGAGCTGACTCGTGGCACGGACGATGCCGCGCATCTGGCGGCGCTGCGCGAGCTGAGCGCGCGCACCGGCCTGCCGCTGGTGGCCGCGGGCAACGTGCACATGCACGTGCGCAGCCGCAAGAAGCTGCAGGACACGCTGACCGCCATCCGCCTGCGCACGCCGCTGGCGCGCTGCGGCACGCGGCTCGCATCGAACGCGGAGCGCTATCTTCGGCCGCTGTACCGGCTGGCGCGCATCTACCCTGCGGACCTGCTCGCCGAGACGCTTGCGGTGGCCTCCCGCTGCAGCTTCTCGCTCGACGAGCTGCGCTACGAGTATCCGGAGGAGATCGTGCCGCCGGGCGAAACGCCGGCCACCTACCTTCGCAAGGCGACCTACGACGAGGCGCGCACCCGCTACCCGCACGGCATGCCGGAGAGCGTCCACGCGACCGTCGAGCACGAACTGCAGCTGATCGGGAGCCTCGGCTACGAGCCGTACTTCCTCACCGTCTACGACATCGTCAAGTTCGCCCGCTCGCGCGACATCCTGTGCCAGGGGCGCGGCTCGGCGGCCAACTCGGCGGTGTGCTACTGCCTCGGCATCACCGAGGTCGACCCGGCGCGGATGAGCGTGCTGTTCGAGCGCTTCATCAGCAAGGAGCGCAACGAGCCGCCGGACATCGACGTGGACTTCGAGCACCAGCGGCGCGAAGAGGTGATGCAGTACATCTACGCCAAGTACGGCCGCGACCGCGCTGCACTGACCGCCGCCCTGCACACCTACCGGCCGCGCGGCGCGCTGCGCGACGTCGGCAAGGCGCTTGGGGCTGTCGCTCGACCAGGTCGATCGCCTCACGAAGCGCATGGCGTGGTGGGACGGCCGCCGGCTCAAGCCGGAGCGCCTGGCCGAAGCCGGTTTCGATCCCGAAAGCCCGGTGATCGCGCAACTGGTCGAACTCGTGAACGAACTGATCGGCTTTCCGCGCCACCTGTCGCAGCACAGCGGCGGCTTCGTCATCGCCCGCGACCGGCTCGACCGCCTGGTGCCGATCGAAAACGCCGCCATGCCCGAGCGCACCGTCATCCAGTGGGACAAGGACGACCTCGACGCGCTCGGCCTGCTGAAGATCGACATCCTCGCCCTCGGCATGCTCAGTTGCGTCCGCCGCGCCCTCAACCACCTCGACACCTTCTATGGCTGCACAAAATCGGGGTCAGACTCCAATTTCCCGCTGGCCAGTCCGCATGCCTTGCGAAAAAAATTGGAGTCTGACCCCGATTTTCGGGTGAGGCTGCAGGACATTCCGGCAGAGGATGCGCAGGTCTACGACATGCTCTGCCGCGGCGATTCGCTGGGCGTGTTCCAGGTCGAAAGCCGCGCGCAGATGAACATGCTGCCGCGCCTGCAGCCGCGCCGCTTCTACGACCTCGTGATCGAGACCGCCATCGTCCGCCCCGGGCCGATCCAGGGCGGCATGGTGCATCCGTACCTGAAGCGGCGGCAGGGGCTGGAGCCGGTCACCTACCCCTCGGCAGCCGTGAAGTCGGTGCTCGAACGCACGCTCGGCGTATCGATCTTCCAGGAGCAGGTGATGCAGCTGGCGGTGGTGGCCGCCGGCTTCACGCCGGGCGAAGCCGACAGGCTGCGCCGCGCGATGGCCGCGTGGAAGCGCAAGGGCGGCATCGGCCCGTTCCGCGACAAGCTCATCAGCGGCATGCTCGCGCGCGGCCACACGGCCGAGTATGCCGAGCAGATCTACCGCCAGATCCAGGGCTTCGGCGAATACGGCTTCCCCGAGAGCCACGCCGCGAGCTTCGCGCTGCTCGTCTACACCTCGTCATGGCTCAAATGCCACGAGCCGGCCGCCTTCTGCGCCGCCCTGCTCGATTCGCAGCCCCTCGGCTTCTACGCGCCGGCGCAGATCGTCCGCGATGCGATCAGCCACGGCGTCGAGGTGCGGCCGATCGAGGTCACCACCAGCGACTGGCACTGCACGCTCGAACCATCGACGCGCGACCCGCGCCAGCCGGCGGTGCGCCTCGGCCTGGAACTCGTGCAGGGCTTCAACGAAGCGGCCGCGCAGCGCGTCGTCGAGGCGCGCAGCCACCACCCGTTTGCCGATGCGACCGACCTCGTCCGCCGTGCAGTTCTCAACCGCGGCGAGATCAGCGCGCTCGCCCGCGCCGACGCGCTGGCACCGCTGACCGGCCATCGCCGCCACGCGCTGTGGACCACGCTGGCGCTCGACGCCGCCGGCCCGCGCTCCGCGCCGCTGACCTCCGGCCTCGCCGTGCGCGAACCGCAGGCGAGCCTGCTCGCCCCGACCGAAGGCCAGGACATCGTTGCCGACTACGCGCACACCGCGCTCACCCTGCGCCGTCACCCGCTGGCGCTGCTGCGCGACCGCTTCACCGCCATGCGCCTGCAATCCGCGGCGCAGGTCAACGGCGCGCGACACCGGCAGCCGGTCCGCGCCGCCGGCATCGTCACCTGCCGCCAGCGGCCGTCGACCGCCAGCGGCGTCACCTTCGTCACGCTCGAGGACGAAACCGGCACGATCAACGTCGTCGTCTGGCGCACGACCGCCGAGAAATACCGGCGCGAACTGCTCGGCTCGACGCTGCTCACCGTCACCGGCCACGTCGAGCGCATCGACACTTCCGCGGTGCCGGTCGTGCACCTGATCGCCGCGCGGCTTGCCGATCAATCGCGCCTGCTGGGAGATCTGGTCGTGCCGAGCCATGACTTCCACTGAGCTTCGCCCCCGGACTCCGGCGCAGCCTTGCCGCGATCGCGGCGAGTCGAACGGATGAACCTACGGATGGACGATCGGCCGAATCCGCACGGCGGAAATCCATGAACGCACGAAGCTCCTATCCTCAGCCCCGTAATGCCTCGACTCGAAAGGCAGCATGAGCCGCACTGAGGCGCGTCGCGTTGATCGCCAGTCCTTGTGATGCGGTAGCGGGTGATTCAAAGCAGACAACGAGGAAAGGCGACCCACTCCATGGCACAGACGCACGAATTTCTTGCCGACGACGGCAGCGGCTTTTCCTTCCTGGGCGACATCGCGGTCAAGCTGCGCGAAATGTCGCTGGAGCAGGCCACCGGCGTTGCCGACTGCTCGCCCGAGTTCAGCACGGCGCTGATCAAGATCCGCATCGCCGGATCGCGGACCGACGCGGCTCTGCACACACGCGCGCTGGTCCAGCGCCGCTACGCGGACCGTGGCTACGACCTGCCATCGGCGACGCCGGATCCCAACCTGTACACGGTCGCGGCCTACGACCAGGGCCAGCTCGTCGGCACCGTCGGCGTGCGGACCGACTCGACACGGCGGCTCAGCGCCGATGAACTCTATCCGGCCGAACTCGCGGCGCTGCGCATCCGCGATATGGGACTCTGCGAGTTCACGCGGCTTGCCGTCGACGACAGTTCGCTGTCGAAAACCGTGCTAGCAAGCCTGTTCCACACCGCCTACCTGTACGCGCACCGGTTGTGCGGCGTCGACGCGGCGGTGATCGAGGTCAACCCCCGCCACGTGCCGTTCTACATCCGCGCCCTGCAGTTCGAGCGCATCGGCCCGGAGCGCCACAACCGGCGCGTCGATGCACCCGCGGTCCTGCTCTACGTGCCGTTCGAGCGCATCGCACAAGGTGTCGCACGTTACGCCGGCAAACCGGAGCTTGCGGCGAACACGCGCACGCTCTACCCGTATGGATTTTCCCCGGCAGAGGAGGAGGGAATCCTGAACCGCCTGCGCCTGCAGCAGGAAGCGCGGCAGCGTCAACCCTCGCTGCTGCACTGAGCGCCGCGGCTCACAGCCGCTGCAGGTAGTCCTTGGTGAACATGCGCGCCGGCAGGTCGCGCAGCTTCATCGCCGAGTACTGCATCACGCTCTCTTCGCCCTCGCGCAGCGCATCGCGCAGCACGAGCCGCGTCGGCCGCACACGGCCGCCGAGCGTCTTGAAGTCGTCGTAGCGGCAGGTCTTCAGCAGCCGGCCCGACACCGAGTAGAACTCCGCTTTGTGCGGGTGGAAATTCGACTTGCGCACCCAGTAGAGCACGCGGGCGTAGGTCACGCCGCGATCGACGGCCTTCAGTTCGAGCACGTAATGCTCGCTGCCCTCGATGGCCTCCGTCCGCAGCACGCTGGGCGCATAGTCTCCGCTGAAATTGGCGCGCGCAATGTCGCCGTTGGCCACCTGTCCGGTCAACCGCTGCGACAGCGACAACCGCACCGGCTGCGACACCGTCGGAATGAAGATCCAGAGGTCGCGGCCTCGCAGCAGCATCGCCTGGCCGCGCTCGGAGGCCGGCTCCAGCACCTGCACGATGGTGTTTTCGCTGCCGCGCGAAAGCACCTTGTACAGCCGCGTGTCGGTGGGCTTGCCGTCGGAGAGGGTCGTCACCGCGACCTCGACCTCGAAGCTCTCCGCCGGAAAGCGGATCTGGTCGGCCTTTTCGAGGACCTGCACCGCCAGCTCGTCCTTTTCCGCCTCTGTCGCAACCTGAGCGCGGGCACCGAGCGGAACGCCGAAAGCCGCACCGAACAGTGCTGCAATAATGCGTCGCCTCAAGCGTCGATCGAGAGTCCTGCCGTTCGCCATGTCCACCCTGTGCGCCGGGAGCCGTCCGGCAGCGATGTTGCTGAAGTCTAAGGAAATCCCCCGCCGATGAACGTCGTCCGGGTCGAACACGTCTGCAAGGATTACCACCTTGGCGAGCAGACCGTGCGCGCGCTCGACGACGTCTCCATATCGATCGAGGAAGGCGTGTTCCTGGCCATTGCGGGCCCGTCCGGCAGCGGCAAGTCCACGCTATTGAACCTGATCGGCTGCATCGACACGCCGACCTCGGGCCGCATCGTGATCGACGGCAACGACGTCAGCGGCCAGAGCCCCGACCAGCTCGCCGACCTGCGCGCACGAACGATCGGCTTCATCTTCCAGACCTTCAACCTGCTGCCGGTGCTTTCGGCCGAGGAAAACGTCGAGTACCCGCTGCTGCAGATGCGCGAGATCAGCCGCGCCCAGCGGCGCGAGCGCGTGGCGAGGCTGCTGGAAACCGTGGGCCTGTCGCGGTACGCGAAGCACCGCCCCAACCAGCTCAGTGGCGGCCAGCGGCAGCGGGTGGCGATCGCTCGCGCACTGGTCACCCGGCCGCGCATCGTGCTGGCCGACGAGCCGACGGCCAACCTCGATCACAAGACCGGAGAGGGCATTCTTGTCCTGATGCAGGAGATCAACCGCAGGTCCGGCACGACCTTCATTTTTTCGACCCACGACAAGAAGGTGATGTCCAAGGCGAACCGGCTGATCCGCATCGAAGACGGGCGTGTCTACCAGCTCGGACTGCGCAAGGAAGCCGGTTGGGTCTTTGTCCGCCCGCCCGGCGCCCGCCGGAAGAAGGAAACAACAACCGAGGAAAGCGCCGATGCGACCTGAACCGCGCCGCCATCTGCCGGCTGCACTGATCGTCCTGTCATCGATCTGCACCCCGCTTGCGGCTGCCGACAAAGAGTCGACGGACCGCGACGCGCCGCGACTGCGTGGTTTCGTCTCCGAGACGGTCGCCTATACGACGGCCGACCCGAGCCACTGGTCGCGAGGCGTGACCCGGCTGCAACTGTCTGCCGAAGGACGCGTCGGTGGCGGCAAGTGGAAGATCGGTGGCCGCGTCGACGCCGACCCGGTGATCGGCAACTCGGGCTTCTATCTCGACCGTGTCAAGGACGACCAGCGTGCCGATTTCTTCTGGCGCGAGACCTACCTCGATTTCTCCGCCGGTGACTGGGAATTCCGCGTCGGCGCACAGAACATCGTATGGGGCGAAGTCGTCGGTCTGTTCTTCGCCGACGTCGTCTCGGCGCGCGACCTGCGCGAGTTCCTGCTGCCGAGCTTCGAAGTGATCCGCCAGCCGCAATGGGCCGCGCGCGGCGAATATTTCTTCGGTGACTCCAAGCTCGAGCTCGTCTGGATCCCCGTGCCCACCTTCGACAACATCGGCAAGCCGGGCAGCGACTTCTATCCGGCGCCACTGCCCTCGCCCACGCCGCAGGCCGTCGCCGATCAGTTCCGCGACCCGCTCGAGCCGGATCGCAAGCTTTCCAACTCCAGCTATGGCGTGCGCTTCGGTACGCTCGTCAACGGCTGGGACATGGCCGCCTTCTATTACCGCAGCTTCGCCACTTCGCCGACGTTCTACCGAACCGCGGCAGGCATCTTCGAGCCGCAGTACGACCGCATCTGGCAGACCGGCGCCACGCTGTCGAAGGACCTCGGCAACATGGTGCTGCGCGCGGAAGCCGTTTACGCCAACGGACAGAACTTCAGCGTGACCGACCCCGCCGCGCCGAGAGGTGTCGTGAAGCGGGAGACCCTGGACTGGATCGTCAGCACGGAGATCCCTTTCGAATCCGTCGAAGGGCGCGTCAACCTGCAACTGTTCAAGCGGCATTATTTCGGCGGCAGCTCCGATTCGATCACCATCGACGCGGGAAGCTTTGGCGCCAGCCTGTTGATCGCGGCGAAGCTCACGCCATCGATCGAGCCGTCACTGCAGTGGATCCAGGGGTTCGGCGGCGCAGGGGCAATGGTGCGCCCGCGCATCAACTGGTATGCGGCACGCAACCTGGCGCTCGGTCTCGGTGTCGATGTCTTCACGGGAAACAGCAACGGCCTGTTCGGCCGCTATGGCAATCGGGATCGCGTGTACCTCGAAGCGCGCTACGACTTCTGACGGTTCGGTACACCCCGACGCAGCCTTCGCCTATCCCCTAGCGGCGGAGGGCCCACGGTAGAGGGGGCCGTTCAGTCTTCCCCTCTCCCCTCGCGGGAGAGGGGCCAGGGGAGAGGGGGCCGTTCAGCTCCGCGCCAGCGCCAGCTCTCCGGGCATCCTGACCCCGATGGTGCGCATGCGGCCTTCGAGGTCGGCCACATCAAGCTGCAGCAGTATGGCCGGCGCATTCACGCGCTCGCAGGTGCGAACCTCTGAAATCGGCTGGAAACCGAACGCGCGCCGGTAAAAGCCCACATGCCGCGGGTTGACCTCGACGACCACATCCGTGACGCCGAGCATCTTCCGCCCAAGCAGGTAGCTCAGATCGAACAGCCCGGAAATGGTGGCCTTCGAGTCCGCTGCGGCCGACACGGCAAAACGCGTGAACTCGCACACGGTCCGGCCTTGTGCGCGAATCGAATCCAGATTCGACGAGTACGTCTCGTCGGCGAGCAACCCGCAGCCGTCGTCGAAGCCCATCGTCATCGTGCCGACCGCAAAATCGTCCGACCACGCCAGCAGCGTGACCTCGCGCTGGTCGGGCTCGAAATTCGGATCGCGCGGGGTGGTCCCGTAACCGCGCCACGAGTACCGATCGCTGACGAGCGCTTCCGAGACGCGGTGCTCGCGCTCGGTGATCGCGACCGTCGCGCGGACACCCGGGCAGGGCTCTTCAGCACCTTTCGCCACCGGCTCGCTCCACAGCCGCGCCCAGGGCGGATCCTCCGCCTCGAACGACATACTCGAAGCCATGTAGGACACGACCGGCATCGCGGGGAAAAGCGACGCAGCCGGTGAATGAAGCAGCTGCATCAGCTGCGGCAGGAACCAATTGGCTTGGGTTGCTACTTGCTCGACCATCTCGACACCAGATATGCCTCGGACAAAAGGCCGTTCCCTACGCCCGAGAAATCCCCTTTTCCCGTGAGGCTACCAGCACAAAGCGAAGGCTAGCGCTCACGAACGTGTCCCGAATATAAGTTATGTTCCTTCCGCTGCTGGCACTCACTTACACCCATTGAAGCGAAGCCGTTTGTCTGACCCTGATCACCGGGCGCAGAGCACGATAATCGCTCGGGCGCGAGGCGTCCTGCCCATGCACTCGTCCGAGCCATCGCATGGCGCGCAGCACATCGCCTCGCAGCCCTGACTGTTCTGCCGGATGCCAAGGTGTAAACGCTGCCTTATCCCGTCCACGGTGCCTGGAATCGCACTGTCCGACGCAGGCATGTGCAATCTGTGCCGCGACTTCGATCCGGGCTCTGGTGCGGCCGACGACGAGGACGATCGGAGGGGGCGCGAGGAAGATCTCGAGCGAGCCCTTGCCGATGCGCGCAGCCACGGCGGTGCATACGACTGCGTCGTCGCCCTCAGCGGCGGCAAGGACAGTCTCTACCTGCTCTACAAGCTGAAGGTCGAGTACGGGCTCAAGGTCCTTGCCTACACGGTCGACATCAACATCCCGCGAATCGCCTGGCAGAACATCCGACGCACCGTGGCTCGGCTGGACGTGGACCACCTGACCTACTCTCCGCCACCTTCGCTGTACGAACGGTTGTTCCGCTATCTGCTCAAGAACCAGGAAGAGCGCGGTGCCGTCTACACGGTTTCGTATGTCTACGCGCCGCTGTTCGAGGGCGATGCCATCCGGCTTGCCGTGGAAAAGGACATCCCGCTGGTGCTGGCCGGCTACTCGCCCGGTCAGCCGGAGCCCGAGCGCATGCACTACGAGTTCTCGCGCGACCTGATCTGCAGGACCGACTGGACGCCACCGGAACTGGCCCGCTGCGGCGAGTTCAGCCCGGCAGACCTCGCCTGCTTCTACAACCCGCTGCGCTTCCCGGCCGGCACGCGATTCCCGCGCTACCTGGCGCCCTTCCATGCCTGGCCGTATAGCCAGGAGCAGATCATGAAGGCGGTCGTCGCGCTCGGGCTGGCCGCCTCGGGCCGACACGCCAGCCCGATTCACAGCAACTACCCGATCAACTGGCTGCTGATGTATTCCGACCTGAAGTCGTTCGGCTTCAATCCCTACGCGCCGGAGTTCTCGGCCTTGATCCGTCAGGGCAAGGCGAATCGAAGTTATTGGCGCGTCATGGCGCCGGTCGTCGACGCCATGATCCGCCACCGTGTCGGACCGGGCCGCGAAGTCACCCGCAGCCTGAAGTGGCTCGGCCTGAACCCCTCGGAACTGCGCATCACCAAGCCACGCGGCGCCTACGACCCGATCGTCGCGCCCGCATGAACTGGCGCGTGCTTACAGTCATCTCACGCGTGGCCGAAGCCACCGACACCGTTGCGGCCTGACGCGCACGCCCAAGCCTTCCCGGACCTGGCTGCCGTACTGGGCAGTGCAGATGTGACGGTCCCTTCATTGCTCGATGCCCGCGCGGAGGTCAGCCGCGACGTCCCCGCACTATGGTCGCGCAGCGAAGCCTCCGGCTGGCAGTCGATGAACTGGCGTGCATTTCGTGGCGCGGTAGCGTGCGCCGCGCGCGGATTGCGGGCATCGGGGCTGAGGCCCGGCGACCGCGTCGGCATCATCGCGCCAAGCTGCGCGTCATGGGACGTCGCGCAGATCGCGGCCATGGCCGCCGGCGGCGTTGTCGTCGGTCTCGATCCGCACGACACGGACGCGCGACTCAATCAGATCGCGGCTCAATGCGACCTCGCTGCCGTCATCGCACACGACGAGAGGCTCCTCGCGCGGCTCGGCTCGCGGGCCGATGGCCACCGGCGCATCGACGTCACGCTGGAACCGACGAAGGTTGCCGGCGTGACTTCCTTCGCCGACCTCACCGCACGGGACGCGTCCACCTCCGATGCCGGATGGAACCTGGCGAAGCCCCGCCGACGATGCGCTCATCGTTTTCACCTCGGGCACGACCGGCGAGCCCAAAGGCATCACCTACACGCACCAGCAGATCTACGGCGCGGTGGCGGCGATACTGCAGGCGTTCCCCGACATCGAGCCGGGCAGCCGGCTCGCATGCTGGCTGCCGTTGTCCAACCTCTTCCAGCGAATGATCAACCTGTGCGCAATCGGCCGTGGCGCGCAGACCTTCTACGTCGAAGACCCGCGGTCGATCATGCAGCACGTCGGCGTGATCTCACCGCACCTGTTCATCGGCGTGCCGCGCTTCTACGAGAAGCTGTACGAGGGCATCCGGGCCACGATCGAAGCCGCGCCGGCCTGGAAGAAGGCGCTCGCGCAGTGGGCGATGAACGCAGGCGACCGCCGCGCACGTGCCGAGCGGGGGAAGACGTCTCTGAGCCTCATCGACGCGCTGCTCGCAGCGGCTGCCGAACGGCTCGTCCTGCGCCGCATCCGCGGCGTGATGGGTGCGAACCTGCGCTATCTCATCAGCGGCTCCGCGCCCATGCCGCCGTGGCTGCTCGAACGATTCCACGCGTTGGGTTTTCTCGTGCTCGAGGCCTACGGGCTCAGCGAGAGCATCGTCCCGGTCGCCGCCAACCGCGCGACCCGATACCGTTTCGGGACAGTCGGCCAGCCGCTGGGAACCAGCGAGGTGCGGCTCGCGGCCGACGGCGAACTGCTGCTGCGCGGACCGGGCGTCTTCAACGGCTACCTCGATGAAACTGGCGCCGTCGACAGGTTCGATCCGGAGGGCTTCCTCGCCACCGGCGACTATGCCCACATCGACGGCGACGGCTTCATCGCATTGCTCGGCCGCAAATCGGAGCTGTTCAAGACCTCCACCGGACGGCGCATCGCACCGGCGATCATCGAAAGCCATTTGCGGCAGATTCCCTATGTCGAGCACGCGGTCGTTTTCGGCGCCGGCCGGCCATTGCCGGTCGCCGTTCTGACCGTGTCCGGCGATGCACTGACGAAGAAGCGGCGAGCCGGCCAGACGGACCCGGAGGCCACGGCCGCCGCCGTTCGCGCCGACATCGCCTCCGCGGTCGCGGATCTGCCCGACTACCAGCGCCCGGCTGGCGCGGTCGTGACGATGCAGGCGTTCACGCTCGCCGACGGCCGGATCACGCCCAACCTCAAGATCCGTCGCACCCAGGTCGAGGCCTCGTTTGCCGGCGACCTCTCAATGCTTGTCGACGCGATCGCCCGCGCTCAGGGCAAGTCGGTGACGATCGCTCGCGACGACGGCACGCTGCTGCTCAGCACATGAGGACCTGCTTCGTCACCGGCGCCACGGGCGTGGTCGGGAGCAGCCTGGTGCCGGTGCTGCTGCACGATCCCGATGTGCAGGTGAAGCTGCTCATTCGAGCCCCGAATGCCGACGAACTCTCCGCGCGTCTCGAGAAGCTCTACGTCTTTTGGCAAGTGCCCGAGGACGACACCCGCATACGCTCGCGTGTCGAGGCTCTTGCGGGCGATACCACCCTGCCGCAGTTCGGCCTCGAGCCCGCGGCTTACCGATCTCTTTGCTCGACGGTCACCCACATCATCCACGCCGCGGGCCTGGTGCGGATGAACCTGCCGCTCGCGGAGGCTCGCCTCTCCGCGGTCGGTTCGGCGCGCAACGTCGTCGCGCTGGCCCGCGCCTGCCCGGCGTTGCAGAAACTCGACTTCGTCAGCACGGTCGGCGTCGGCGGGCGGCTCAGGACGGCGATCCCCGAACGCTGGCTGACCGAGCCGCGCGAGTTTCACAACACCTACGAACAGGCCAAGGCCGAAGCCGAGGACTACCTGCGCGAGGAGGTGACGCAGTCGCCTTTGCCCCTCACGGTGCACCGGCCGAGCATGGTCGTCGGCGACTCCCGCGACGGGCGCATCATCGGCTTCCAGGTGTTCTACTTCCTGTGCGAATTCCTGTCCGGGCGCAGGACATTCGGTCTTTATCCGGACTTCGGTGACGCCACGCTCGACACGATGCCGTCGGATGTCGTTGCCGCCGCGCTCGCCGCGGCGAGCGCCGAGCCGGCGACGATCGGGCGAATATTCCACATTTGCAGTGGCCCTCGACATGCGATCCGCATGGATGACCTGAAGCGACTTGTCCGCAGTGCATTCGCGGCGTTCGGTCTCGCGGCGAGCCGCGATGTGGTTCTCGCGCGACGCGTCTATGCGCGAATCGCAACCCTGGCCGCGCGCCTCGCGCCACCAAGCGCGCGCAAGGCGCTTTCGACGCTGCCGATCTATCTCGACTACCTCGCGGACAGTCAGAGCTTTGACAACGCAGCGTTCGTCGAGTGGGCATCGCTCCGTGGAATCACGCTGCCGCCCCCGGAGAAGTACTTGCCGGCCGCGCTGGATTTCTACTTGGCAGCGCAGCGCAACACGACGGACTCGCCTGGTCGCCGACGGCCTTAGCGCCGCCGGTTGCGAGCCCCAACAGGCAAACGACTCACCGCCGCATCGGCATTCCGTAGCGCCCGGGCGCAATCAGATTCTGCGGGTCGACCGCGTTCTTCAATGCCGCCAGAAACTGCTGCGCCACCGGGTTGGTCTCTCCCGAACCGGGCATGCTCATCGTCGTCGTCCGATACGGCGGGTAGCCCTGCTCGACAAAGGCGTGGCGCGTCTCTTCATACCACGCACGAGCCCGCGCGGCGTCCGCCTCGTCCTCGCGTTCGAAGAAGACCCCGAGCAACATGATCACCGACCGCGGGCCCTCGACGATCACCTCGACGAAGAAGTCGAACTCATGGCGGTCCGAGATGCCCTTGGCGAGCGCCATCGCCCGGGTGACATGCGCCGACGTAAACGGCACGACCGGCCCGATCCACAGGAAACCGCAGTGGTCACGCGCCGGATCGATGTCGTCGGCCGGCTTCTGCTGATGCGACTTGAAATAGACCTGCCGGACGAAGAAATCGGTCGGAATGCCGCGGAACAGATTGATCGCCGGAATCATTGCCTCGACGAACGCACTCGACTTGCCCATCCAGCGGTTGGCGATGGGCGCGGCCCAGCGAACAAGCCGGCCCTATCAATCCATCCTGTACAGCCGCGCCGAGAAACTGCACGCGGCCATACCGCCCCAGACTCGGCGCAGCTCGCGCTTCTGGTAGGCGACCTCCTGCCCGGCTGCCGTACAGGCCGCAACCGAAGGTCCAGCGCGCCACCCCGTGCTGCTTGCGCCAGGCTGCCATCGCCTCGTCGCCCAGGCACCGCCGCTGCCCGAGCAGATCGTACGGATACTGGGAAACGATGCACATCATCGCGAAATCGTTCGCCAGGTGCGGACGCGACCTGAGCGCACCGCTGAAGACCAGGCGGCGCAGATCGTCGATGAAAGGCCGCCAACTGGTCCTCGCCCGCGCCGTATTCGAAGGCGGCCCAGTCGAACCGCTCCGGCGCCGGCATCAGCCAGATGCCTGCCCTGACCACGATGCCCAGGTTCGACTGCGCGAACAGCCCGTCCAGATAAGGCCCGACGCCCCACTTGTAGGCGTACCGGACCTGATTGTTCCCGGTGGGTCCGCCGCCCGTTTCCAGCAACCGGCCATCCGGCAGCACCACGTCCATGCCGCACAGGCAGCCGAAGTGGTCTGCGTACGGCGTCAGTCCGCGGCCCTTGTCGAGCGCGTTGCCAAGCACGCTGGCGAACTGCGTGCTGCCCGAAGCATCGGCCCAGAGCTTCGATCCCGTCGCCTTCAAGTGGTCGTTCAGCTGCTTGTACGTGACCCCGGGCTCGATCACCGCGTAGCCGAGTTCCTCGTTGACCTCGACGATCTTCGTCATGCGCTCCAGGATCATCGTGATGCCGCCCGGGTAGCAGGCCGACTTTTCCCCGTAGCCCCAGTTCTTTCCCGTGCTGACCGGCCAGATCGGCGCGTCGAACTTCCGGCTCAGTTCGACCGTGACCCGAACCTCCGAAACGTCTTTCGGATAGACGACGATCGCCGCAATTTCCCGATATGGGATGCAAGTGCGCGAAGCAAGCTCGAGCGCACTGCCGTCGACCACGACAGCGTCCCGTCCAAGTTGCTCGATCAGCGCGTCGACGAGGGAAGACTCCATCGGCGGTGTTGTCAAGGTCACGCCTCCAACTCAAACAAGTTGCTTCGGTGTTCACCCTTGGCGTGATTAGTCGCCATACCCATACGATATTCGCTGCGGCGAGCCAACCGGCACCGGTGATGGCGGATCCGGACTTCCTGAGGAGCAGATCCCTGACGCCGCGAGTCGGCGCGATCCCGCGGAAACGGGTCAACGATCCGGCAATGTACGATCGACAGCAGCAAAGCGAGCTCGAGCCTCAAGCGTTTTCCCGTAGCGCGTCGACCACCTTCATGCGAGCGGTGCGCCGCGCAGGAAGAAAGCTGGCGGCGACCGACGCGACCACACCGACGGCAAATGCGAGGACCACCTCGTACGGCACAATTTCGATCCTCGCCGTGTAGCCCAGGTCGGAGTTCGGCGGCGGCGGCATGGGGATCCCGATCGCCGAAATCAGCGTCGCCAGCAGCAGGCCGACCAGCACACCAAGCACGCCTCCCACGACGCCAACGAGCAGGCTCTCGATGACAATCAGCCTCGAGATTTGCACACGCCGATTGCCAAGCGCCATCATCGTTCCGAACTCGGCGGTGCGCTCCGCAACGGTCATGTTGATGCTGTTGGCGACGGAAAGAAGAACCAGGAACAGAATGATCAGCCGCAGGACGCCGAACTGCCGTTCGTAGAGATCCACCGTCTTCGAATAGAAGTCGGAAAGCTCGTACCAGGGAAAGACCTCGAAACCGTCCGGTTCGAAGCGCTCGCGCAGCAGGGCCGTCATTCCGGGACTGTCTGCCGTCTGCTTGAGCGAAAGGACGAATACGTTGATGCCGGCGCTGTCGATCAGTTCCTGGGCGGCGGCCAGGGGAATCCGCACGGCCCGCGCATCGTAGTCTTTCGAGAACGACTGGAAGACGCCGACGACATCGAAGTCCAGCGTATTCAAAGCGCCCTCGGCCGTGCTTGCCAGCAGCGTCACCTGGTCCGCCGGCTTCAGCCGCATCGCCTCGGCAACGCCCTGCCCGATGAGGATGCCGTGCCGGTCACCGTCGGTGAGGCGTCGACCCGAACTGATCTTCAGATAGCTGCCGAGCGCTGCTTCGCGATCGGGCTCGACCCCTTCGCCGATGATCGCCAGATCGGACTTGCCATTGTTGATCAGCCCGGAAAAGGCGACCCTCCCCATGACGTCCTCGACCTGCGTCAGGCCCGCCAACCATGAGCGGACCGGCTGCGGCGCGTCGATCACGAACTGTTCCGGCGACCGTGCACCCTTGTCGAGAAAGCCGCGCCGGGCGATCTGCACGTGGCCGGACTGCGACCTGATGATCGCCTCGCCAAGTTGGGTGAACACGTCGCGCACGAAGCCTCCCGACAGGATCAGGCTCGCTACGCCAAAGACGACCGATGCCAGGGCCATGCCCGTCCGACCGCGGTGTCGCGTCAGGTTGCGCGCTGCAAAGGCAAACATGGTCGAGAGCAGGCGTCTTAGCGGTTGTGGCGCAGTGCGTCGACGATCGGCCAGCGCGAGACCCGCCAGGCCGGATAAAGACTTGCGACAGCCGCCGACGCCACCGCCATGAACAGGGCGTCGCGCATCAGCGGCCACGTCAGCGTGATGCCTGCGGAATAACCGCGAGCCATGCCGGGCGGCGGCGGCATCGGTATACCGATGGCTGAAATGAGCGTGGCGAGCGCCGCGCCCACAGCCCCGCCAGCGGCCGCACCTGCCACACCGACCAGCAGCCCCTCGAGGAGAAACTGGCGCAGGATCCGGCGCCGCCCGACGCCCAGCGCGAGCGAAGTACCGACCTCGCCCGTTCTTTCCATGACCGTCATCGTCATCGTGTTGGAGATCGACAGCAGGATCACGACCGCGATGATGAACTCGATGACCCGCACCTGCCGCCCGAACAGAGTCACCGTCTTCTTGTAGAAGTCTGCCTGTTCCAGCCAGCCGACGAACTCCAGATCACCGGCGCCCCGCTCGCCGTCTGGACCCCTCACGCGCAGTTCGGCCAGCATCGCGTCGGTGTCGCCCGTATCCCTTAGCAGCACGACCCAGACGTGCGCCCCCTTGGCGCGCAGGAGGCTGCGCGCCGAATCGATTGGCAGTCGCAAGGCAGCGTCGTCGAACTGCTTCGACACGGTGCTGAAGATGCCGCGCACACGGCCTTCGATCGCATTGATGCCCCCCGAGGGGCCGTTGGCCATCAGGACGACGGTATCGCCGACCCCGACCCCGAGGTTCGAGGCAAGCCCGCGACCGATGATCAGCCCAGCGGGCTCCGCCGTGGCAAGCGGCTCTCCGGCGACGATCTGCAGCGACGTCGACAGCGCCGATTCCTGATCGGGCTCGACCCCCTCGCCGATGAAGGAGATCGTCGTCGGCCCGCGACTGATCACGCCGCTGAAGCTCAGGCGCTGGCCGACCGCGACGACGCGGCGATCCGCGGCAAGTTCGGCGCGCAGGCGCGACTGCTCTGGCAGCAGATAGGCAAACGGATCGGCCGCGCCCGCCTGCAGGTAGCCAGGCCGGACGACCTGGATGTGGCCAAGCCGCGACCGGATCGTCGACTCGCGCATGTCGTGGAAGATCCACTCGATGAACCCCGCGGCGAGAAGCACTGAGGCCACGCCGAAACCGACCGCGGCCAAAGCGGCAGCGCTGCGCCGCCGGTTGCGCTGGATGTTTCTGTAGGCCAGGACGAGGTCGGTCAGCAATGGTGTCACGGCCTGGGGAGAGACGCTCGAGGGCGCCGTCGTCCCTCAAAGAGATGCACTTCCGAGCCGCAACATCCGTTGGGCGCGGCAGCCAAGGGCTGACGCAGCCAAAGACCAAACTCGCGCTCCAGCACGATCAATCGACCGCAAGAACCGATCGACAGGGTGGACTCGGCCGATGGGGCGAGAACATTCCTGTCCGGGGAAACAGCGGAAACGGACCGAGTCTACGGGCGGCTCGATGTCTAGTCGGTGAACGGCAGCCTCACTGGAGACCGTGCGATTTATTGGTTGGTCTGAAGCGGTTAACATGCCTATCGGTGGCCGCTCGGTGGTGCGACTCCCGTCGGCGCCGGAATCGTGGCTAACGCCTTATCGACGCGGATCCAAACACCGGCGCTAGGCAGAAGTCCGACCGGTCCGCGCGCTTTTCGGGGATTTTGCGATCATTGCCCTGCCCCGCGGTGTCGAATTTCTTTACAACGAGCCAACGACCTCGCGGGATGCACGCTAGGACCCTTAAGTAGAATGTTAGTTAAATCAATGACCTATTATCTTCATTGCTTCGCTGGCATGGGCCTTGCAACACTCAAAGTGAGGCGTTCAGAGACATCTAGTGGATCATCGGCGCCGGTGCTTCACAGTTCAGATTCTGGAGGGTCAATTTCATGAAAACGCAACTCAAGAAAGTGCTTTCCGGCGCCTTCGTAGCAACCTCGTTGCTGCTCGCCGCCTCGGCGACCAACGCGATGCCGTCGATCACCGTGAATCCTTCGGCAGCTAACGGCGACGCCGCTAACAAGCAGTTGGACATTCCTGCTGGCGGGCAGCAAGGTTCCTACGTCGTGAATTCCATCCAGACGACGCTGGCCAGCGCGCTGGACATAGCCGCCACCGCGGGCGCTACGACGTGGACCGAGTCGGGCGCGTTGATTTTCACGACCTACAACTCAGCGACTTTCCTTAACGGCAATCGCGCGATCGGCACCGGGCAGTACGACGTGTACGGCACGTTTCTTGGCGGTGGTGGCGGCTTCTGGAGCACGCCGACCACTTTCGTGGTCACGAGCATCAACTCGTTCACGATCCAGATCTGGGGCTCTCCGCAAAGCGGGAGCACGCTGACTTACGGGAATGCGTCGAGCGGAACGGATGCCAGCGGTGGTATCGGCCAGGGCAACAAAGACTTCCTGCTCGGAACGGCAACCTTCGCCGGCTCGTTCGGCGGTACGGGTGCACAGTTGGGCGCCGGAAACAATGCCACGATTCAGCTGACGGCCCAGTTCAACTTCACGCCCGCGAGTGCTGCCTACACCGGCATCGGCGGCTACTTCGAGGCGCCGATTCCCTTCGTCGTGGCCTTTGCCGGTTCCGCCAGTTCGAACTCAGGGCAATCGACCTACGCCGCCTTGGGTAGCGGTTACCGGATCAGGACGGCGGCGGGCGGCGGCGCGACGGGCAACCTGACCGTGACTGTGCCTGAGCCCGGCATGCTTTCACTGGTCGGCATTTCGCTGCTGGGCCTGGCCGGCCTCGCTCGGCGGCGTAGCAAGGCTGCCTGATCTACTGCGCAGCGACTAGCGATCTGGCAAACGGGGGCAATCGCCCCCGTTTGTTTTTGTCTTGCCTCATCCTGGAACGCCGGGGTTTCCCAGAATTCGAGCGGAGCGGATACCGCAGTCGCCAGCGCCAGGAAGCTCGACTGGGCGACAGCCGCCGGCCGACAGCCACCGCTCGCCCGCGAACCCACCGGAGCGGCGCGCCTTCGTCTGAATGGAGCGCCGCCGAGTGGCCGCAATGACTTCTGATCTAAGACTCCGATGCCCGTGCGGCGGTCACTGCCGGCCCGAACTTGGCAGGCGGTGCATCCAAAAACGCGGAAGACCACCTGTGCATCGCCGGCGACGCCACCGTAGGTTCTCCTCTCTCGCTCAGAGTCGCTGACGCGGAGCCAAAGCAAACGCCTGCCGGGTGTACAGAGTCGATCGACCCGAAAACCAATCGTCGAAGGCTCCCCGCCCCAAAGCCAGGAACTCGTACAGCGCATAGTGCGACTTGTAAAGTGCCTCGACGCTCGGCATCACGTCGCCCGCATCGAGGTCACTCCAGCGTAGCGACGCCGTTGGCGCAGCAATGACCTGCAGTCCTGCCGCCTCGAACTCCCGGACGGCTCGCCGCACGTCGAAGCCGTGGACCACCAGCACGACGCGATGCTTGCTTTCGGCGAGAAGAATTCGCGCGGCGTTGGCGGCGTTCTCGTGCGTGTCGCGGGCCTGGTCTTCCACCCAGCGCACCTTCACACCGAATTCCAGCTCCAGCACCTCCTGCATCAGCTCGCCCTCGGCACGTACTCCCTGTTTGGGCGATCCCCCGGTGACGAGCACCGGCAATCCAGTGAGACGCGCCAGATAGGCACCGTAGCGCGTCCGCTCGAGCGTCAGCCGCCCTATCGTGTCGCCGCCGTACTCTTGCGATTTTGCCCGCACGCCTCCGCCGAGGATCACGATCGCATCGGCATCCTTTGCCGCCTCCATGTCGAGCGGCTGCGCGCCACCGAGCAAGGTGACCAGCGCGTTGGCAAAGATCGGTAGGCTGCACAACCAAAGCGCGGCTGCTCCGGCAACGCAAAGCACTTGAGCAGCGCGCGCATGTCGCCGCAGTAGGAGCACCCCGACCGCAATGAGCACGATCGGCCCCCCAGGCGGGAGAACCAGCGAAAGGACCACAAGTTTGAGCGTTGCGTACACGGCGAGCGAAGTCAGCCCGTGGGCAGCAAGTACGGCGGCTGCCAGGTTCAGCGAGCGGCGCCCATCAGCGCCTGCAGATGCTTTGCGGGAATGGCATAGGAGATGCCCGAAGGAGTCGTCAACGCGGACTCCTTGGTCCCTTTCACGAAAACCATGTTCAGGATGCCGACGACCTCCCCAGTGGCCGGGTCGTACACAGGGCTGCCGCTGTTGCCCGGATACGCGGTCGCGTCCAACTGGAAGACCGTGAAGGCGCCTGACTGCAACCGCCGGACCAGCGCCGCGTCAAGCTTGCGGGCGTCACGGGGCGGGATCGCGATCGGCGTGATGGCGGCGATCATGACCCGGTGCGTGGCCGCGAAAAGACCCAGCACGGTACCAATCGGAAAGCCGGTCATCAGGTACTGCTCCCCTTCGCGCACGGTGTCCGAATCGCGCAGCGCCAGCGCAGGCAGCGGCGCACCGGGCAGCCGCAGCAGGGCTAGATCGTGCTCGACGTCCTCGCCCGCCCGCTGCACAACGCGGCCCTGGGCCTGCCCGGGGCTGTCGGACGGCACGGCGATGGCCAGCAGTTCCGGGTCCTCGCCCTTCGCCAGTACCTTGCTCACCACGTGTGCATTGGTGGCAATCAGCGTGCCGTCGCCGACCACGAAACCCGTGCCAAGGAACTGAAACTGCGGCGAGCGCAGCTTCTGCACCGTGCCCACTGCCACCACCGACGTCTTGACGCGGGCGATGGTGTCGGAGGGTTGAGACAGGGCACCCAGCGGCGCTGCCAGCAGCAGCCCGCCCTGGACAACCGCCACACCAATGAACGTCCGCCGATCGCGCCGGCGCGGCGACAGCCCACCAAGGGACAGGCTCTGCCGGTCCGTCATCGGCCTCGAAAGACGATCCCCATCCGCACCGGACAATGGCATCCGAGTTTCCCGATTCAGCGCCGGGAATCAGGCCCGGTCGAGAAGCGGCGAAAACTGCGCCGCATACCACTTCACCGCCTCCGCCAGACCCGCGCGTACGCCGTGGGTGGGTGAGTAGCCGAGCAGTCGCTGCGCCTTGCCGATATCGGCCTGCGAGTGGCGCACGTCGCCGGCGCGGAAATCCCGGTATTCGGGCGGCTCAACTTTAGTCACCTCACCGCTCGATTGCAGCGCCTCGCCCAAGAGACCGTGCAGTTCGTTGAGCGTCGTGCGCCCACCGACGGCTACGTTGTAGACCTCGTTCAACGCCGTCAGGTTCTCGGCAAGCGCGGCGCGGAGGTTGGCCTGGACAGCGTTGGCCACGTAGCAGAAGTCGCGCGACGTTTCGCCGTCGCCGTTGATCACGCAGGGCTCACCGGCGAGCATTGCGCGCGCCCAGCGCGGGATCACCGCTGCGTACGGCCCCTCGGGATCCTGCCGCGCGCCGAAGACGTTGAAATAACGCAGGCCGATACTGGCCATCCCGTAGCAGCGCCCAAAGACGTCGGCGTAGAGCTCGTTCAGATATTTCGTCACGGCGTACGGCGAAAGCGGCCGTCCGATCACATCCTCGACCTTCGGCAGCGCAGGGTGGTCCCCGTAGGTGGAACTCGATGCCGCGTAGACGAAGCGTGACACTTTGGCGTCGCGCGCCGCCACCAGCATGTTCAGGAAACCGGTGGCATTGGCCGCATGTGTCGCCTGTGGATCGGCAATCGAGCGCGGCACCGACCCGAGCGCTGCCTGATGCAGCACGTAGTCGACACCGGCACAGGCTTCGGCGCAGGCTCCGGGGTCGACGATGTCGGCCTCAATGAAGCGATGGCGGCGCCATGCTTCTTCGCCCACCGCGGCGCGCACGGACTCCAGGTTGCTGCGATGGCCGGTGGCGAAGTTGTCCAGACCGACGACGTCCTGTCCACTGGCAAGTAGAGTCTCCAGCAGGTGCGAGCCGATGAACCCGGCCGCGCCGGTGACTAGCCAGCGGCGGCGGATGCCGGAGAGGAGCGGATTTGCACGCCCCCTCTCCCCCTGCCCCTCTCCCGCGAGGGGAGAGGGTTGAAGAGACTTCCATTCAGAGTCGCCAGACCTGGATGCCATGGGACCTCAGAGCGGCAGCGTCTGCCTGACACTTGACATCGACATACAGTCCACCGGCGGAAAGCTTCGCCAGGTAGTCCTCGACTGGCCGCTGCTTGAACTCTGTATGCGCGACGGCGGCGACGATCGCGTTGGCCTTCGGCAGGTGCTCCCAGGCAATCAGCTCGACGCCGTATTCGTGCTTCGCCTCCTCGGGCAGCGCCACCGGATCGTGCACGTGCACGGTCACGCCGTACGACTCCAGTTCGTGAATGACGTCGATCACCTTCGAGTTGCGCAGGTCGGGACAGTTTTCCTTGAACGTCAGGCCGAGCACGTTGACATGCGAGCCCTTGACGGGGAATCCGGCCTGGATCATCTGCTTGACCGTCTGCTCGGCGACGAACTTGCCCATGCCGTCGTTGATGCGGCGCCCGGCGAGGATCACCTGCGGGTGGTAGCCGAGCTTCTCCGCCTTGAAGGTCAGGTAGTACGGGTCGACGCCGATGCAGTGGCCGCCGACCAGCCCGGGCCGGAACGGCAGGAAGTTCCACTTGGTGCCGGCCGCCTGCAGCACCTCCAGCGTGTCGATGCCGATGCGGTGAAAGATCAGCGACAGCTCGTTCATCAGCGCGATGTTCAGATCGCGCTGCGTGTTCTCGATCACCTTGGCGGCCTCGGCGACCTTGATGCTCGAGGCCTTGTGCACGCCGGCGGTGATGATGCTGCCGTAGATCTCGGCAACGCGCTCGAGCGTTTCCGGCGTATCGCCCGAGACGACCTTGACGATGCGGGTCAAGCGTATGCTCGCGGTCGCCGGGGTTGATCCGCTCCGGCGAGTAGCCGACGAAGAAGTCCTTCTTCCACTGCATCCCCGACTCGCGCTCGAGAATCGGAATGCACACCTCCTCGGTCGCGCCGGGATAGACGGTCGACTCGTAGACGACCACCGCGCCGCGCTTCAGATTACGACCGACCGAGATGCTCGATCCCACGAGCGGCGAGAAGTCCGGGTTGTGCGCGTCGTCTACCGGCGTCGGCACGGCCACCACGACGAAGTCTGCCTCTTTCAGGGCTCCTGCATCGGTGGTCGGCTCCAGCAGCGCGGCGGCCCTGAGGTCCGCCGTGCTGACCTCGCCAGTGGGATCGATATGGCGTCGGTAGGCCTGCACCTTGACGTCGGAAAGGTCCAGGCCGATCGTTCGATGCTTGCTGTCCGAACTCGACCGCAAGCGGCAGCCCCACGTAACCAAGTCCGACGACAGCAACAACCGTCATGTTCTTCCTTCTTTCCTATTCAACAGAGCGCGGCACTTGTTCCCGCTGCTCCGACACAGCCTAGGGCCAGAAGCGTCGGTTCCTCTCCTCGATCGCCCAGAAAAAAATGGGGAACTGAGCGCTCCTCCGACCTACTCTTCAAATGCTAAGAGACGGTCATCTAATCGCGAACGCTCACAGCCCCTTGAGCAGCCCAGCCACTTCTTCCTTGCCCGCGAAATCTTCCTTCACTGCCTGGAGGACTTCAAGCTCCTTGCGCGCGGCCTCCTTCTTGCCGGCCATGATCAACCCTTTGGCGTAGTTCAGCCGCAGGTCATTTCGCCCGGGGGCAATCTTGCTCGCGCGCTCCAGAAACGGCAGGCCCTTGTCAGCTTCGCCTTTCTTCACCAGCAGCATGCCGTAGGTGTCGAGAACCACGGCATTGTTCGGCACCAACTTCACCGCACGCTCGGCATAGCCGAGCGCCTTTGGATCGCCAAGCTCGCCGCCGACCCACGCGAGATTGTTCAGTGCCAGCGCATTGTTCTGGTCGATGGCGATCACCGCCTCGTAGTGAACAGCCGCTGCCTTCAGATTTCTTGCCACAAGCTCGCGATCGCCGAGGTATATGCGCATCGCGGTGTCCTTCGGATTCTCGGCGATCCACTTCTTCGCAAATGCATCGGCCTCGCCGTTCCTGCCGGCCGACGACAACGCCCCATGAAGCTTGATCGCGACTGCGTTTGCCTTCGGCTCAAGCTTCAACGCTGCGCGGTAAAGCCTCTCCGCTTCAGCGAACTTGCGCTGCGACAGATAGATGTCACCTTCGAGTGACCACCCTCCCGCGAACTTCGGCTCGCGCTTCTGCAGTCCACGTGCCTCCTTGAATGCTTCGTCGTAGCGGCCAGCAGCAACATAGACACGCACGAGGTGCGGAACTACGTCCCGTTCGCCGGGGGCAATCTTCGGTATGCGGCGCAGCGATTCGATCGCCTTGTCAATGTCATTCTGCCGAACGTAGAGTGCTGCCAGTCGGTACAGTGGCTGCGGCGCGTGCGGTTGCAAAGACGCAAGCTTGTTGTAGGTGCCGATCGCCTCGGTTTATCTCGCCAGCAGCTTCCTGCGTCACGCCAGCAACATCGAGCACGCGGGGATCTGACGGCATCGCCGCGAGCGACTCCTCGGCAGCCGTCAACGCGGCCTTGGTCTCGCCTGTGCGCAGCAGAAAGTTGACCAATGCGACGCGAGCAGCCGGCGCCTGCGGATTTGCCTTTACCCCACGCTGAAGCGTGGCAGCGATATCGTCCGGGGCCGCATCGGTGCGTGTCTGAAGTTCGGCCAAGGCGAGGAACAGCTGCTCGTTTTTCGGCTCTTTGGCGATCATCGCCTCGTAGCGTTTGCGCGCGTCCTCGGGCTTCTTCTGCAGGATATCGAGTTGCGCCAGGTTGTAGGCGGAAGGCAAATAAGTAGGTTGAATTTCGAGCGCCTTATCAAAGCTCGTTCGCGCAGCGTCAAAGTCGCGCTTGGCCAAGTTAACGACGCCGTACATCTGGAACGTAAGCGGATTCTTCGGTTGCTTCTTCTCAAGCGCCCTGACTGCTTGCATCGCCTTGTCGGTCTCGTTGCGACGCAGATGGCTGGCGATCAGCGAGAGGTCGGCTTGATAGGCGCCCGCGTCAAGTTCCGAAGCGGCCTCGAGTTCCGCAATGCCTTCGTCGCTTCGACCAGTAACCAACGCGATCTGGCCGAGCCGCGTGCGCGCTGCGACCTGCTCGGCAGTCTGGCCCTTGGCGGCCGCTTGGTAAAACACCGCTGCTCGCAGCGCGTCACCCGTTGCCAAGTAAGTCTCGCCAGCCAGCAACTGCAGCTGCGCGTCTTCGGTCGAGCCCTGGTCGAGCAGCGGCTGCAGGGCGTCCTTCGCCTTAACTGGTTGTCCCATTCGCAAGTAGGCCTGCACCAGAAGCCGTCGCGCGCCAAGATGGTTCGGCGACTGCGCCAGCGCCTTCAAAAGGCCGGCCTCTGCCGCCTCAAACTGCCCGTCCTGCAAGTCGAGCGCTGCACTCAGCACGATCGAGGGCACGTAATCCGGCGCGTAGCGCAGCACCTCCTGCACCTGCTCTCGCGCCCGCTTTTTGTCTGCCTTGCGGAAGGCCAACGCTGCGTCAAGGTAGGTGACACGCAGATCACTTGGCGCCACCTTGCGCGTGCTGTCGAGAAGTGCGTCGGCGCTGTCGAAGTCGCGCTCGTCGATCAGCAGACTCAGCAGCGACACTCGTGCCGGCAGAGAGTACGTGTCTATTTCGATCGCCGTCTCGAGTGCCTTGCGCGCGCCCGGCCGATCGCCCTTACCCAGAAGAAGGTCGCTCTTCAGCCCATAGGCTCTCGCCAGCTTCGGGGACGTGACGATGATGCGATCCACCTGCGCCAGACGCTTCATCAATCTTGCCGTCCAGCGCTACCAAGGTCACCTGACCAAGCTGCGCCAACGCGAAGTTGTTTTGCGCTTCGAGCGCTAACTCGTACGCCTTCGCCGCCGCTTCGCGGTCGTTGAGCCGCAAGTATGCGTCGCCGAGCAACGTCTGGAAGGTCGCCTGCGCCCCAGGCTGGCTGAGCCGGCGCGTACCGAAATCCTTGATCAGCGCTTCGTGCTGGCCCGCCTCTATCATCGCCTGCGCCAGCAGCGGAAGAACCTCGTCGGCTGGCTGGTTCAGTTCGAGTGCGCGGCGTAGTTCCTTTTCGGCTGAAGGGAAGTCACGCGTCTCCAGGCTCGCCTTGCCGAGCAGGAAGCGGGCCTCGCCGTTGTCCGGTGCCGACTGAAGCGCATTCTTCAGTTGGATGATCGCCGCCGGCCGGTCGCCCTTCGCGAGATAGTCCTTTGCGGAAGCCAACAGTTTGTCTGGCGAACTCTGCGAGCAGGCGATCAGGAGGGCAACGGTGCCGACGGCAGCAGCCCGGCCGATCACTTTCAGAAACGCGAAATTGCTGATGGTCATTCGATTACTCCCGGCCGCCCGGCCACGACTGCGCTATTTCAATCCAAAGCGATGCATCAGGTCATACAGCGTGGGACGGCTGATGCCGAGCCACTCGGCAGCCTTGCTCAGGTTGCCGTTGGCGCGCCCCACTGCCTTGAGCACGGCTGTTCTCTCAGCCTCATCGCGGACGACGCGCAGGTTGAGCGGTTGCTCATCCCGCTTGCCGTCAGCCAACTCGAGGTCGGCGGCGCTGATCGAGGCGCCTTCAGCCATGATCACCGCCCGCTTCACCACGTTTTCCAGTTGCCGCACATTGCCCGGCCACGGGTGCTGCTCGATCGCCTGCAGCGCGTCCGGCAAGAGTGTCATCGCCGGGCGCTTGTATTCGTCCGCGCAACGCAGAACGAACGCGTGGGCCAGCAGCGCCGCATCGCCCGGTCGATCGCGCAACGGCGGCGCCGTAACCACGATCTCGGCGAGCCGATAATAAAGATCCTCGCGGAAGCGACCTTCGGCGATCAGCGCCTTCAGGTCCTGGTGAGTGGCGCAGACGACACGCACGTCGACCGGAATTTCCTCGCGTCCGCCGAGACGTTCGATCGAGCGCTGCTGCAGGAAACGCAGCAGCTTGGCCTGGAGCGAGCCCGGAAGATCGCCGATCTCGTCCAGGAAAAGCGTTCCCTTGTTGGCGGTTTCGATCTTGCCAACCGTCTGCTTCGCCGCGCCGGTGAAAGCGCCCTTCTCGTAACCGAACAACTCGCTTTCCAGCAGGTTCTCGGGTATCGCCGCACAGTTGATCGCCACGAACCGCCGTGATTTCCGCGGAGAAAGATCATGAACGCCACGGGCGAGCAGTTCCTTGCCGGTGCCTGAATCACCGAGGATCATCACCGTCGCGTTCGTGGGTGCGACACGTTCGATCGTGCGGCAGGTGCGCAGCATTTCCGGGTCGCGTGTGATCAGGCTCGACAAGGCCGGCGCCGGCTGCGCCTCCCGCAGCCGCCTGTTCTCCTCCTGGATTTCGTGCAGGCGGTAGGCGCGGTCGATCATCAGCGTCAGCACGTCCGGTTCGAACGGCTTGGCGTAGAAGTCGTAGGCGCCCAGCGCAATCGCCTTGAGCGCGTTCTCGCGGTCGCTCTGGCCGGTGAGCACGATCACCTTGGTGTCGGGCGCCAGAGCCAGGATCTGCTGCAGCGTCGCAAAGCCTTCGCTCGTGTTGTCGGGCTCCGGCGGCAGGCCCAGATCCACCGTCGCCACGGCCGGCTCGATGCGGCGCACCTGTGCCAGCGCGGTCTCGCGATCGCCTGCCAGAGCTACGTCATAGTCGCTGAAGGCCCACTTCATCTGCTTTTGCAGCGCGGGGTCGTCCTCGACGATCAGCAGCGGACGGCGCTTGTCGGTCATGCAATCTGCTCATGAGTGGCGGGCGCCCCGGTCGGCCTCAGCGCCGGCAGCAGCACGCGCACCCGCGTGCCCACGCCGGGCTCGCTGTGCACGTCGATCCGGCCGCCAAGCCCGGCAACGTACTGCTGGCTCTCATATGCAGCCGATGCCCATGCCGCTCGTCTTGCTGGACTGGAACGGCCTGAACAGATGATCGCGGATGAATTCCGGCGTCATGCCGACGCCGTTGTCCGCGACCTCCACTACCGCGTGCGGGCCATCGCGCGAGACGCGCAGAGCGACCTGCGCATTGTCTCCGCCCGCCTCGAACCCGTTCTGCACCAGATGCCCGATCACGCGTTCCAGCCGGTCTTCATGGCCGTTGACCAGCACGTCGGGGACGGCCTCGATATGCAGTCCGGTGCGCCCGGCGGCGCGCACGGCCTGCACCCGGCGCACGAGCGTGGAGAGGTCGACCGGACGCGGATTCTCCACTGGCGTCTCTCCCGAGCGCAGCTGCTGCATCAGCTGGTTCATGCGTCCGACGACGTGCTCGACGGTGGCAAGCATGTCGCGCTGGAACTCCGGATTGGCGTGGTGCTTGTGCGCGTTACGCAGCAGAAGCTGCATCTGCGCGACGAGGTTCTTCAGGTCGTGCACGACGAACGCCGACATGCGATTGAAGGCGTCGAACTTGCGCGCTTCCAGCAGCGCCTCCGTCGCACGCTGCATGGCCAGATAGCTCGCGGCCTGGCTGCCCGCAGTTTTCAGCAGATCGCGCACCTCCCAGTTCACCTCCATCTTGACGCGCGGCGATTCGAGCACGACGAAGCCGATCAGCTCCTCGCCGACAAGCAACGGGACGATGAGCCAGGCGCCTTCCAACGCATCGAGCCACGCCGGCAGACCGAACCCGCCTTCGCCAAATGGATTCCGGCGCGCGGCAGGGACCTCGATCACCCAGCCGCTGCCCTCCAGGAATGCGGGCAGCGCACCGTCGGCCGGCTCGACGGCATCGACCTGCGCCTGATTCGAGCGCGCCACCTGCACGAAGCCGTGAGCACGCTTCAGCCACAGGCCCCCGCCAGTGCACTCGACCAGATCAGCCAGCGCGCGGACGCAGACCTCCTCGATCGGCTGCGCGTCGCCAGCCGCCGTCAGGGTACGCGTGAACTTGAGCCACTCTTCACGGTAATCGTAGCGATAGGAAAAGAAGTTCTTCGCCACCAGGACGCGCACCTTGGCCCGGAAGGTTGCGGAGACAGTGACAAAGGCAAGCAGCAGGAGCGCGCCGAACAGAATCACCGTCTGCAGGGTCTTCCCCCATGTGCCGCCGAAGTAGCGCACGTAGTAGCCGGAACCCGCAACGACGAGCAGATAGACACCGGCTGCAAGGACCGCAGTCGAGCCGGCGATCACGCCGCGTGACAACGTGATGTCGAAAGTCCAGTCCCGATTGCGCTGCGCCGCCAGTCCAAGTAGCGGAATTGCGAGGGTGTAGGCAAAGCCGCGCGCAGCCCACAGGTGCGGATCGAGGGCACGGAACAGCAGTGCGTCGGAATAGATGACGACATCGAGCACGAACGGCCCCGCGAGCCCCAGACAGAGCGGCCGCAGATTCCAGCGAGAAGCGGCCGGGCTGTGCCGGTAGACCTGCTCGGCAAGGGCGACGCCCACCAACGCCAGACCCAGGTGCGAGCCGAAGATCAGCGTCGGCGCGTTGCCCTCGATAAGCACCGCCCGGCAACGGCATGCCAGACGAGATGATGAAGAGCGCGGGCACGGCGATGAGCAACGCGACGAGCAGACCCTCCCAGCCGCGCCGCTTCTCCGCGAGCGCCTGCCGCGAGTGCAGAAGGACGACGGCAAGAAAGGAAATTGCGCAGGCCAGCCGCGTGGCGTCGAACAGATGTGACAACCGCCACATGGGCCAGCCTGGAGCAAGCAGCAAAAGCGACGGTCGTGACCGCCCAGAAGACGCTCAGCGTCATCGAGGCCAGCAGCAGCAACGCGCGCCCGCCACCCTTCCAACCGACCGAAAGTTGAATGGCAAACGCGGCAAAGCCCACGGAAGCGAACCCGTACGACCAGACGGCCGGGTTCAGGTACCAGTCGGCAGGGATGCTGGACGAGTCCAAGGCCTTCGGTGGGCAAACAGAGAGAGGGTCAACTGCGCGGTGGAAAGCCGCCTGTACCGAGAGGATACGGGTCTGTGCCTACCCACCCGCTTGTCGGCTGCCGTGCGGCACCCGCAGCCTGATAGTCAGTGCGCGCCTTCCCGGAAAAGCACGACCCGCACCGTTTCGACCAGAATCAGCAGGTCGAGGAAAAGCGAATGGTTCTTCACGTAGTAGAGGTCGAACTGCAGCTTCTTGCGGGCGTCCTCGACCGACGCGCCGTAGCTAGTAGCGCACCTGGGCCCATCCGGTCACACCGGGCTTGACGCTGTGCCGTACATCATAGAAGGGGATCGTCTGCTTCAGTTCGCTGACGAAACCCGGACGCTCCGGTCTGGGTCCGACAAAGCTCATCTCGCCGCGCAGCACGTTGAACAGTTGCGGAAGCTCGTCGATGCGGAGCTTGCGGATCACCTTGCCGACTCGCGTGACACGAGGGTCGGCACGTACCGCCCAGCGTGCCACCCCATCGTTCTCCGCGTCGACGGACATGCTGCGGAACTTCAGACATGAAAACCGGCGCCCGCCGAGTCCGACCCGCTCCTGGCGATAAATCACCGGCCCCGGGCCTTCCAGACGGATCGCCAGTGCCGTGGCCAGCATCAGCGGCAAAGTCAGCACGAGCATCACCGCCGACACAACGACGTCAAACACCCGCTTGACGAATGACCGCATCCCGTCCTGCGCGAAGCCGTCGCCATAGATCAGCCAGCTCGCCTTGAGCGATTCGAGCGGGACCTCGCCGCGCACGCGTTCGTACATCCCCGCAAGATCGGTGACCGGCACACCGCCAATCCTGCAGTCGATCAGTTCCCGCAACGGCAGCACGCCGCCACGCTGTTCGCGAACGGCCACGATCACTTCGCGGACGCCGAGGCCGGCAACGATCTCGGACAGGGGCAGCGCATCCGGAAGGATTCGGTCGACAGCCACGGCGCGAGCGTCCTTGTCATGGCCTGTCGGATAGAAGCCGACGATCGCGAGCGACGGGTAACCCAGCGTGGCCAGCGCCTTTTCCACGCCAGCGGCCTCCTCGCCCGTGCCCACGATAAGCACGCGTTTGGCGCCGAAACCGGCGGTCGTGGCCCAGAACAGGATCTGGCGCAGAAGAATCAGCCCGCAGAGCGTGAGAACGACTGCGTAGCCAAGCGCGCTGCGCGCCTCGTAGCCACTACGGCGTCACGGAAAACAGCATGTAAGCGACCGGCATGCCGATGGCTACGGCCAGCAGCACCCGGCCGAGATGCCCGCCAAACCCGTCGCCGCCTTCACGTCGGTAAAGGCCGAGAGAGCCGTTCAGTGCCAGCATGAGGCAGGCGAACAGGACAGCGGGCAATACCGAGTCCAGGACTTCGCGGCCACCGCCCTGAATAATGACCGCGAGCGGCACAACGGCCAGAAGCAGGGCGGTGTCGGCGGTGAGCATCATCACCGAGCCGACCGAGACATGGTGCCTGAATAGCTGGATCATTGACTCTCGGCTAGCGGCGCGGTACTCGTTTCGCCCTGAGGGGGCGACCCGCAAAATGAACTTCGGGCATGGTCGTTGACGCGACGCCTGACCACCCTCGCCGTGTCAGTTTCGTCGAGCACCCTCCTCAACCCATGGCTTTCTACCAAGAACAGGCTAATGCCGGCAAGCGGACGGGATCAAAGACATCGCGCTCTGAGTGCGAATGGATACCTCGACGCGATGACTGGTCGATGACCCGAGCCGGCACCCCGGCTCAGGCGCAGCGCGTGACCCGAGTGGACAGCCCCCTACGACGCAACGACGCCTGGCTCGCAAGGTCGGCGACGAGTCACTGCAGCGATACGACCCTAGCAGTCCGGGAGCGCCCAAGGCGTCAAAGGGACTCCAATGACCGTTCCCGCCAGGAGCGACCGTCAGGAGCGGAATTCGACGGATAGCACGAGATACGCGAGACACGCGGCGACCATGGCGCCGACTCCGGCCTGATAGAGCGTGCCGACCGGGACATCGGCAAGCCAATAGGTTCCGCTCAGCCGGAGAGCCAGTGACACCGCGCAGGCAATGATGCCTGCCAAGCCGGCCAAACGTCCAATCCACCGCAACACCGTCTTCATCAAACCCTCCGCCAAAACAGGCCACGAGCAGTGCGCCGCCTTCGCCGAAACGCCGGCGCGCGTTCAGTTCAATGAACGAGGCAACTACGACGGGTCGCCCCTCGACCTCCCTGACGCTGGATGATAGTCGAGCGCGGTTGCTCTTCTGCGCCGACGCGTGAGCGTAGGCGTTGCGGCCGAGATGAAGCCTATCGGCCGAGGAACAGCCTCCCGACAGCGGGATCACGCAGCAGATCCGACCCCGCACCGACCATCGCGACCTGACCGGCGACCATCACGTAGCCCACATCGGCAAAGGCCAGGCCCTTGGCGGCGTTCTGCTCAACCATCAGGATCGCCATCCCTTCCCGGCGCTGCAGGTCGCTCAGGATTTCGAACACCATATCCACATACCGCGTTGCCAGGCCGATCGATGGCTCGTCGATCAGCAGGACCCGCGGCCGCATGATCAAGGCGCGTCCGAGTTCGAGCAGTCGCCGCTCCCCGCCCGACAGAACGCGCGCAGGGCTGGCGCGACGCGCCGCAAGCGAAGGGTAGCGATCCAGGATCTGCTCAGCCGCTTCACGCGCCCGCGCTCGCGACCGGAGCAGATAGCCTCCCAGGCAGAGGTTCTGCTCGACCGTCATGTCGGGAAACACGGACGCGTCCTGCATCACGTAGGCCATGTGCCCGTCGCGCAGCTTGGCGCTCGGGCTGAGCCGGGTCACGTCATGACTCTCGATAAGCACGCGACCGGCGCGCACGTCGGTCAGGCCGCAGACCGAATGCAGCAGGGTCGATTTTCCAGCCCCGTTCGGCCCGATCAGGCAGACGGACTGTCCAGCCCCGACCCGAAGATCCACACCATGCAATACCTCGCGGCGTCCGTACCCGGCGACAAGACCCTCGACACAGACGGCGGGTGATGACCCGGCGAGTGCCCGGATCTGCTCGGCAGTCGCGTGCTGACTGGCGAGGCTATCGACGACGCATTCGAAAGCAACCGGAGCATTTGGCCGGTTTGTCGCGTCGGCGGCATCGATCCCGGATATGGGGGTCATTTGCCGGCTCCAAGATAGGCCTCGACCACACGCGGGTCGTTGCGGACCGACTCCGGCGCGCCGAAGGCGAGCACCTTGCCCTGCGCAAGGCAATAGATCTTCTGCGCCAGCGTCATGATGACCCGCATGTTGTGCTCGATGACGAGCAGCGTGATCCCCATTTCCGCGTTGGCGCGCAGCAGCCGCTCCATCACTCCATTGATCATCGTGGGATTGACGCCCGCCGTCGGTTCGTCGAGCAGCAGCAGCTTCGGTCTGCTCATCAGCGCCATCGCCAGTTCGAGCAGCTTGCGCTGCCCGTACGAAAGCTCGCCGCCGGCGACGTCGCGCTGTTCGTAAAGACCGGCGAACTCGAGCAGATGCAGCGCCCGCTCTTCGAATTCCCCTGGCAGGCGACGCAACATGTCGAGGACCGTCTCACCGGCATGCGACGTGCTGATGCGCATGTTGTCGAGGCAACTGAGCCGGTCGTACACGTGCGACTGCTGGAACGTCCGCACCAGTCCACGGCGGGCGGTCTGCGCCACCGTCATGCCACGGATCACATGCCCATCGAACCGTACGTCTCCCTCGTCGAGCCGATGGAACCCTACGATCGAATTGAACAACGTGGTCTTCCCCGACCCGTTCGGTCCGATCAGGCCGACGATGGAACCCGCCATCACGTCCATGTCGATGCCCGCGTTTGCCACCACGCCGCCGAAAACCTTGCTGGCGTTACGAACTTCGAGCAGTGCGGGCGAGGTTGTTGTCGCAGGAGCCACGGGACGGGCAATCAATGTTTCACCGGCCCTGGTTCACAGTGCCGGCCATGGCAAGACAGCGGCCGGGCAACCTCGAAGGCGTGGCCGACGCGCAGGACGCCGGCGTCATCGAAGCGCCTGCCAACGATCTGCAGGCCGATCGGCAGCCCGTCGCACGTAAAGCCGCAGCACACAGACAGTGCCGGCTGCTCGGAGAGATTGAACGGAAAGCAGAACGGGTTGTGCCGGGTTCCACCCGGCGGCCATGGGAGGTGGGCATCGTAGGGTGCCACGGCCATGGTGGGCGTCAGGACGTAGTCAAATCCGGCGCATGCTTCGATGACACGGCGCCTCGCTGCGCCGATCCGCGTGAGGGCGCGACTGAGTCGCGATCCCGAGACGCCCTCGCCCGCCCGGCACCAACTCGCAATTTCCGGCAGAACCGACGCCTGCTCGTCCGGCCCAAGCGAACCAAAGTCGTCCCATGCATACACCTGCAGCATGAGGTCGAAGTCCGGCTCCGGGTCCTCGTCGAACAACGGTGGCACCGGAACGATCTCGGCGCCCAGCCCCTGGAACACGCCGGCGGCGGCATCGACCGCTGCGCGCACTTCAGGCTGCACGGGCAATCCGAAGCCGATGTCGGTCAGCAGACCGATGCGCAGTCCCGCAATGCCTGTCTCGATGCCGGCGAGATAGTCCCGTTCATCCCACGGCAACGCGGTGTAGTCACGCGGGTCGGGCCGGCTGATTACGCCCAGCAGCAGCGCCGCATCGGCGACCGTGCGGGCGATTGGCCCGCCCACAAGTGCCGGCCACGGGAAAGCGAGTGGGACGCGCCCATAGCTCGGCTTCAGCCCGACCGCCCCGCAGAAGGAGGCCGGAATGCGCACGGATCCGCCGATGTCCGAACCGACGGCCAGCGGCCCGAAGCCTGCCGCCACGGCCGCCCCGGCACCCGCGCTGGAGCCACCCGAATTGCGGTTCAAATTCCATGGGTTACGCGTAATCCCGTGCTGTGAACTGATCCCCGAGGCGATCATGCCGAAATCCGGCATCGTGGTCTTACCGAGGATGACCGCGCCCGCCTCGCGCAGACGGGCGGCGGCCGGCGCGTCTTCTGCGTCAATTCGCTTCGCCCTGGCGGCCAGGATGCCATTTGCGATCGGCATGCCGGCGACCGGGAAGCTGTCCTTCAGGGTGACCGGCACGCCATCCAGAGCGCCGAGCGGCTGATTGCGAAGCCAGCGCGCCTCCGACGCCGCGGCAGCAGCCAACGCGGTGTCGGCCGCAACGTAGTAGAGCGCGTTGATGCGCGGATTCGCCGCCTCGATCCGCTCCAGAATCGCCCGCACCACGTCCATCGGCGAGAACGCCGCGCTCCGGTAACCGTGCGCCAGCGCCCGCGCGTCCAGGAAGCAGAGTTCCGAGTCCGGCGCAGCCTGCGCCAGCGCAACGTTCAATGACGTCGTGCCGCGACTCGCTGCGGGATCGCGCTTGTTCACTTGAAAGGCAACTCGCTCTTGAACAGGTAGGTCTCGAGCCGGTCGACGAATTTGCTCAGTCCGTCAGGATGGGCACCAGCGGCCAGCGAACCGCCGAAGAAACGTTCTGCGTTCCCGCGCGCCTTCGACTCGTCGACGACGTCTTCGGTGAGAAAGTAGATCTGGTTCAGATAGACCTCGGCATGCCGGGCATCCTCGTTCGGCACGTGGCAAACGCCCGGCAGCGCATCCGAATAAAAGCGCGCGTCCATGCGTTTTGCCTCGTCGCTGTTGTAGAGCAGGTCCGGGGCGACTCCGAGCATCCCGTCACGGCGCGCTTTCTGCATCAGCAGCATGAACATCGTCGGTCCGTAGCCTTCGGACACCAGGTTCACGCACTCCAGGTAGCGTGGGTGGACTTCATACCTCGCCGCGGCCACGAAACGCCCGTTTGCCGTATCGACGAGAAAAACGTAGTGACGGCCCGCGAAAGAGACTTCCCCCAGCGCCAGGCGATCGATGTCCGTGTTCAGTGGCATCCGGCACCGGGAACGAGTCCGAAGGGAATGCTGACTATCCAACCGATTTGCGCGGGGCGGAGGCGGCGCGACGTAATTCCTTTCGCTGACAGGATCATGGCACCGCGGCGTCCCGCCGTAGCGCCGGCGGACGTGTGACCGGCCGGCGCGGCCTGCCGCGCGGTGCCGCGGGTCGGACAAGCGCGCCGGCGCCTCCGGACCGCGCAATTCCGCCGCCCGGCAGACGCTGCACGGCTGTCTCGCGACCAGGGGTTGACGGATCTCACCGACACGGGCTAGCGTACCTAACGATCGTTCGATAGCGAGTGTCCATGATCAGGAAGCGCAGATCAAGCGCAGGCACATCGGCTTCCGGCGCCCGCGGCAGCGGCGCGCCGGATCGCATCCGCAAGGCCGGAATCGCGCTGTTCAAGCGTTTCGGCTACCACGGCACTTCCGTCCGGGCGCTCGCCGATGCAGTGAACATGGAGGCGGCGAGTCTCTATCACCACTTTCCCTCGAAGCAGAAGCTGCTCGCCGAGCTTTTCGACCGCACGATGGACGAACTGCTTGAAGGCCTGCAGCAGGCACTGGCGACCGATGGCGGACATGCGCAGCGGCTGCGTAATGCGGTGCGCTTCCATGTGCTGTACCACATTGACCGCCAGGACGAGGCGTTTGTCAGCCACAGCGAGCTTCGCTCGCTTTCTGCACCCAGTCGCAAGCGCATCAACGCGAAGCGTGATCGCTACGAGCACATGCTGCGGTCGTTCCTGGAGGCCGGCGTCAATGCCGGCGAGTTCGCGATCCATGACGTGCCGATCATGACCATCGCCATCCTGACGATGTGCAGCGGCGTCTCGGACTGGTTCACCCCCCGCGGGCGGCTGGGCGCGGATGAGGTCGCCGACGAGTACGCCGAGATCGTGCTCGGATTGATAAGACGATCGGGTGGCTCCGGTCCCGAGCGGCGCGCCGCGGCAAGGAAGTCTTCGCGACGTAGCGAAGGAACGAGACGCGCCGGTTCTGCGGCAGGTGCGCGCGCGGCAACGTCGCGCGCATTGGCAAGAAGGCATTGACTGCGCGGTTCAAGTGCATTGCAGGTCGACCCTGTTTCTTTGGAGGAAGGTGATGAGTCAGAGTATTGAGTCTGGAATGAGTTTCCGCTCGGTCATGGGCGGCGCACTTCGCGGCGTCGCGTGCCTGGCGCTTTCTGCAGTCGCGCTCGCAGCAGTCGCGCAGGAAAACGTGATCACCTTCGGTACCGCCCTGTCGCTGACCGGCAAGATGTCGCCCGAAGGCAGCCGGGTCAAGGAGGGCTATGACCTGTACGTCAAGCAGATCAACGCACGCGGCGGCATCAAGGTCGGCGACAAGACCACAAGGTCGCCATCAAGTACTACGACGACCAGAGCGACGCCAACACGTCGGTCAAGCTCTACGAGAAGCTGATCAACGAGGACGGCGTCAAACTGCTGCTCGGGCCCGTACTCGAGCGGCATCACGTTTGCCACCAGCGCGATCGCCGAGAAGTATCAGCTGCCGATGGTCGCCGCGCATGCCGCGGCCACCGCCACCTACGAGCGCGGCTTCAAGTACATCTTCGCCACGCTGACGCCGGTCGACCAGTACACGCCGAACATGGTCACGATGGCGCGCGCCGCGAAGCCCCGCGCGCAGCGGGTCGCGCTGATCCACGAGACTTCGCTGTTTCCGCAGGCCAGCATCGAGGCCGCCGAGAAGCAGGCCAAGGCCGCGGGCCTCGAGGTCGTCTACAAGGAGAGCGTATCCGACGCGGCACCAAGGATTTCTCCGCGATGCTGACCGCGATGAAGAGCAAGCAACCCGGACGTGCTGCTCGCGGCTGGCTACACCGGCGACATGACGGTGATCGCGCGGCAGAGCGCCGAGGTCGGACTCAACCTGAAGATGTTCGGCGTTTCGCTCGGCCCCACGCTGCCCGGCTTCGTCGAAGCGCTGGGCTCGAAGGCCGAGGGCATCCTCGAGCCGATCCAGTGGGCGTCGAACATGGCCTGGAAGGACGAGATCTTCGGCTGGACGGCGCCGCAGTACGCCGAGCTGTTCAAGAAGGAATACGGCCGCGATGCCCGACTACCATCCGCCGCAGTCGACGGCCGCACTGGAGGTCTACCAGCGCGCGATCGAAAAGGTCGGCTCGCTCGATCCGAAGGCCGTTCGCGACGCGATCGCGCAGACCAACATCATGACCGCCTACGGTCCGGTCCGCTTCAACGAGAAGGGCCAGAACATCGCCAAGGGCATGTCGGTGGTGCAGATCCAGAACGGCAAGCCGGTGGTCGTCTATCCGGTGGAAGGCGCGCAGGCGAAGTTCGTCTACCCGATGCCCCCGCGTTGAGGGATCACCGGCCGGGCGGACCGCAGGTGCTGTCCGGCCGGCGCGAACGCTGCGCCGCTCGCGCGCCCGTGCAGCGACGACGGCGACTGCCGATGCTGACGCTCCAGATCGTCCTGTCGGGCATCCTGCTCGGCGGCCTGTACGCCTGCATCGCGATCGGCTTCTCGATCATCTGGGGCGTCACCAATCTCATCAACCTGGCGCACGGCTCGATGACATCATCGGCGCCTACGTCACCTGGCTGCTGTGGAGCCATATCGGGCTCGATCCCTTCCTGACCATCCCGATCCGCGACGGCTTTCTGTTCGTGTTCGGCTTTCTGCTGCTACCGTGTCCGTGCTGAACCGGGTCGCGCGGACGTCCCTGTTCATGACGCTGATCTTCACCTTCGGGCTGGACATGCGTGCTGGTCAACGTCGATGCTCCTGCTGTTCAGCGCCGACATCCGCGGCATCCCGCTTCCCTACTGCCGGGCGAGGTGCTCGATGCTCGGCGAGATCCGGCTGCCCTACACCCGGATCGCGCGTGTTCGTGCGTCGCGCTGCTGCTCACGTTCGCTGCTGCACCTGTTCATGGATCACACGCGCTCCGGCCAGGCGGTACGCGCCACCGCGCAGAACGCGCGCGCCGCCGCGTGCTCGGGATCGACTCGCATCACATCTATGCGCTCGCCTTCGGCATCGGCGCCGCGACTGGCCGGCGCCGCGGGCTGCGCTGATCGCCGTCGTCTACTCCTTCTCGCCGGTCACCGGCGACAGCCTGACGATGAAGGCGTTCGTCATCGTCGCGCTGGGCGGGCTCGGCAGCATGCGCGGGGCGATCGCCGCGGGGATCGTGCTCGGCGTTGCCGAGAATGTCGTCTCGGGTCTGCTCGTGCCGGGCTATCGCGATGCCGTCAGCTTCCTGCTGCTGCTCGCTGATCCTTCTGCTGCGGCCGCGCGGGTCTGTTCGGAAGCCGCTATCTTGTCGACGCCAGGATGCTGACGCACGGCCAGCTCGACGGGCCGCCGGCAACCGCGCCGTCGGCAGGCGCGGCCGCGCGCTCGTCGGCACGCTGCTGGTGCTCGCCGCCGCCGCGCTGCTGCTGGCCGGGCCGGCCCTGCTGAATCCCTACTGGCTGCGGATCGCGCGCCAACATCTTCATGTACGCGATGCTCGCGCAGGGCATCAACCTGATGGCCGGCTACACGGGCTATCCCGCGTTCGGCAATGTCGTGTTCTTCGGGCTCGGCGGCTACGTCGACGGCGGTGCTCATGGTCAGGCTGGAAGCGCCGTTCGCGCTCGCGCTGCTCGCCGGCGCCGTCGCTGTGCGCGATGCTGGTGCTGCTGATCGGCCCGCCGCTGCTGCGGCTGAAAGGCCACTACTTCGCGATCGCCACGCTCGGGCTGAACGAGGCGGTCAAGGAGATCGTCAGCAACACGACACGCCTGACCGGCGGCGGCATGGGGATGTCGCTGCCGCTGCCGCCGGGCGGACCCATCGTCAGTGCGGTGATGCCTTCTACTACCGTTTCTCGGCGCGATGGCGCTCGCGAGACCTGGATCACCTGGGAGTTCAGCCGGCGCCGGCTGGGCATTGCCTGCCAGGCGATCCGCGACAACGAAGACGAAGGCCGAGGCCGGCGGCCTGCACACCACGCGCTACAAGACCACGGTCTGGATGATCAGCGCGGCGATGACCGGCACTCGTCGGCAGCATCAATGCCTACCGGATGACCTACATCGATCCGCCGTCGGTCTTCGACATGGCGATCTCCGTGAAGAGCGTTCGTCATCTTCCTGCTCGGCGGTGCCGGCACCGTGCTCGGGCCCGTCGTCGGCGCGTTCTTCGTCGAACTGCTCGCCACGTTCACCTGGAGCAAGCTGCTGAACTGGCACCTGGGCGCGATGGGCGTGATCATCATGCTGGTCATTGCGCTGTTTCCCGAACGGCCTGCGTGAGGCGGTGCAGCGTATTCCGTCGCTATCGCAGTTGGCGACACGCGCCCGCAAAGGGCCGTCGAAAACGCGCTTCGGGACCTCCTGAGCGCACTCGCGCGACGAGCGCAAGCCAGCAGCTGCCCTCAGCTCCGCCTTGCTCCCTTCAGGCGCTGCAGGATCCGCCCCGGCAGTGACTTCGCCCGCTGTGCGCCGACATGCCGCACAGCGCCGCGCAGTCCGCGCAAGGTGCGCCGGGTGAATGCGGCGATCCCGATCCGCTCGCGCGACTGCGGCGCCCAGTTGCCGGCAAACTCCTCGTCGATGACGCCGAAGTCCAATACCGCTGCCCGATCGCCGTCGATCAGGCACACCGCCATCATCTGGGTCAGAACGTCGTCGATCGGAAACACCCGCTGGTCCTGGGCACTCCAGATGCGCAGACAGCGGGCAATCCCGGCGCTGACGATCCAGAACTGCATCGCCACCGGCACTCCGTCGAGGTAAAAGAGCCCGAGGCGGAGGGCGCCGTGGCTGGCGGCCAGTGCCATCATGCTGCCCAGGTAGTTCGGCCTTTCCGGTTCGCCTTCGACGGGGGTCGACTCCACGATGCGACGCACGTCGCCCCAGGTGGCCTCGAGCAATTCGCGGTTGCACGGGAAGTGGAAACGTCCGCGCCCGCCTTCCAGAAGGAGCCGCGTATTGCGTTCGAGCGATTCACGCAGCGAACGCGGACGCGCCGCCAGGTAAGCCTGCGCAGACATTCCTGCTACGGCTTCGTATCGCGCCGGTGGGTGGCGGTAGACCTGCACGAAGTGGTCGGTGCTCCGAAGCGCAGCGACGACCTCGGCCGCCAGCGGCGCTGACGAAAGCAGCGGGCTGAAGCGGATCACGTCATGCGTCGGCGGCCCGCCATGCAGGGCGTCGAACACAGCAGCAGCGACCCCGCCGGGTAGCGCCGCGCCGGTCGGAGCAAGCGGCACGAAGTCCTGGTCTTCGGGCAGCGTGAAGTGCAGAACGCGTGCCTGAGGATGGCTCGGATAGAGGCGGGAGTAGGTGGCCGGAAAAAGAGCGAGCGGTGGCTCATCTTGAGCAGGCTGCACCGAGTAGATCCGCAAGCGGTCACCGGGCCTCAGTCCGTTGCGCTCGGCGTTTTGCAGCCACGCGTGGCTTCGCAGCAGATCGCCGGCGCCCGGGTCCGCGAACAGACGAGCAGCGGTCGGCGGCAGCGACGCGTATCCGTTGTGGGAAGTGACGAGCAAGGAATCGGTCCGCGGCAGGAACGGGGGAGATCAGTCGCCAGCCAGCGCTCGACGATCCCTGTCTGCTCTGCCGCTGTCTACCCTGACGCGACAGACGTCGTTGATGATTTCCGTCGCCGACGATTATGTATGATCTTCGCGACGTTTCCTGCCGGCTCCCGCCTGGAGCCTCGATCGATCCCCACGATGATCACGCGCCTGCGCAACTACCTGCGGACGGCGGTTTCCGATCTCCGTTACCAGGGCTTCGAAGTCTTCGCGTGGCGAGTCCTTGTCAAGCTCGCCTCACCGCTCGCCAAGCTTGATCTGCAGATACTGTTCGAGATCGACCTGACCCAGCCCATCGAGCAACGCAGCGCGCGCCTCGAATGCCTAATCGAGCCCGCCGCCGAAGGGGACCTGGAGGAGGTTCTCAATCTTCAGGTTGAACTGCCGCCCATCGAGACCCTCGGCGAACTGACCGATCTGCAGGAGTTGCAGTACGCGCAGACAGCACTGGCGCGAGAGCGCGGCAAGTGGTCTTTCGAACAGGCTTTGCGGGCCGGCGAGCGTTGTTTCGTGGCCCGCGTCGACGGCCGGATCGCGCACAGCAACTGGATCCGTTTCCACGACTGCGGTCCCGTTGAAGGCCGGCCGGTCGACCTCACGCCGGGCGAGGTCTATACGACTGATGCCTTCACCGGCGATGCCTGGCGTGGCCAGGGATTGCACGAGGCGGTGCTGACCCACATGCTGCGGTTCGCACAACAGCGCGGCTGCCACCGCGCGTACACGATCACGGATCTGTTTAAAGCTGGTTCGCGCCGAGGCGTCCGGCGCATCGGCTGGCAACAGCGCGGCCTTATCCTCTACCTGACCCCACGCGGCCTCGGCAGGACCTGGCTGCTGCGCGTCTCCGGGGATCTGGAACCGATTTTTCGGCACGCCCGGGGCCTTGTGGCTAATGCGTAGGCATGGCAGGTGGCCCTTCCCGCGCGTCCACCCGCTTCGCGCCGGGTGTCGGAAATTTGTACAGTGCCCGGACCAGCGTGATACTGTCGACCTCGATACACGACTTAAGCAGTTGAATTTAAAGGCATCCAAGGCTATAGGGCACGGAACTTGCTTCTGAAGAGATGAACGGTTTGACGATCGGGCCGTTACTCGCATGATGGACGAGTCCGCGCGATTCAATTCGAAGGTAGGTGCGCATTGAACACCCCGATTGGTAACAACGAAGGCGATCCACGCCCCGCCTCCGAGCCGACGCCCGGAAGCGCCGGCAGTGCTGAAGACAAGCGGGTCGCAGCGCGCCGCCGTTTCCTCAAGATGGGAGCCGGCGGATCGGCAGCGATGGTGGTCACGATCACCCACCGGCGTGCCTATGCGGCCAAGAAGGGCGCGGTCGCTTCGGTGTGCGCGTCCGTCGTCGGGCCTCCGGACATTAAGGGCATTACTGCCAAGAAAGCCATAGAACTCAGCACCGTTGGAGGCGGGTACAAGAACGTCTATTGCCCCGTCGAGAAGCCGGGCAATTGCAGCTCGTCACCCGACAAGGACGACAGCAAGTACTTCGCGGACCGCAACGATCTCGGGCCATGGGTCCTCGAGGACGCCACGAGCGACAAGAACAGCCTCCAGTACACCAAAGTCCGCTATTGGGAACACGGTCTCAAGGACGGTTGCGGCGACTACGAAGAAACGATCAATAAGTCGACTGCCTATCGCCTGTACAAGGAGGGCTACTGCCCGGTCGTCATCGACTCGAACGGCAGGCTGACCTATGACCGTACCGCGATTTACTATGAGAGCAAGGGCTGCGACCCGAACAAGGAAACTTGCGTGCAGAATTTCAAGGGCGACGACGTCAAGTTCGTGCCGCACAATTGCGAAGCTCCCGATCCGCCGCCGTAAGGCGTGGCCCCGGGGTAGCTTCGGCATTCAGTCACAGATCAGACAGGGAGCGGCGATGCCGCTCCCTGTTTACTTCAGCCAGCCCGCCTGGCCAGTTCTCGGCTCTGAGCGCCCTCGCGGAGCGCCCCGGCACATTGCACAGGAAGGTGCCGGGGCTGGTAACGTTGTCAGCCTGCGGGTTGGTTTCGAAAATGTCCATGTGGCGACTGACGGCCGAAACTGCCCTCCCGATGCGCGACTGGGAAGGCGACTTCGTCGTCTACAACCCGCTGTCCGGCGACACGCACATCTTCGACATCGCGACCGGCGAGACTCTCAAGGCCGTGACCGCCGGCATGGCGGACGACGGGCAGATCCGCGCGCACATCGCTGCTTTTCTGGATGTTCCGGACGACGCGCGGCTTGCGGACCACGTCGGCGGGATCCTTGCGCACCTCGACGAGCTCGGGCTGATCGAGCCGGCCGACGGATGAGGGTAGGCGACATTCCTGCAGGTGAGCTGGCGCACCGCCTGCGGCACGAAGGCCTCCACCTCGACACGGGCGCGTTCACGTCGCACCTTCGCATCGATCTGCCGCGCCTGGTCGAAGAATTCGCACAGATGTACGCCGATTTCCCGGTGGAGGATCCGCCGGGCATCGACGACTTCGAAATCCGCATCGCGTCGCCGTCGCTGCTGCGCACCTATTTCCGGCCCCAGGCACAGATCTGGGTCGACGGCACCGACCTGATGCAGCCGTTGCCGCTCGACCATGCCTACCCCGGACTGGAGTCCTCGCTGAACCTGGCCGTGGCGCTCGGCGACACGGCGCCGCTGGTGGTGCATTCGGCGGTCCTGGAGCGCGACGGCCGGGCGCTGGTCATGCCGGCGCCGTCCGGGTCCGGCAAGAGCACGCTGTGCGCCGCGCTGGCCTGGAGCGGCTGGCGGCTGCTGTCCGACGAGATGACCGTGTTCTGCTTCGACAGTGGTAACGTCCTGCCGAATCCGCGGCCGGTGTCACTGAAGAACCGCGCCGTGGAGGTGGTTGCCGCGCGCGCGCCGAGGGCCCGCTTCAGCCGCATCTACCGCGGGACCAACAAGGGTGATGTCTCCTACATGCAGCCACCCGCGGACGCCGTGGCCCGTGCGCACGAACCCGCCGGTCCGGGCATGGTGGTCGCGCCGGTGTTCCGGCACGGGGCGCCGACGACGGTGCGGAAGATGGACAGGACCGCCGGATTCCGCTGGTTGATCGACAATTCCGTCAATTATTCGTCGATGCTGCGCACCGGTTTCGACCTGCTCACCGACTTCCTCGAGAAATGCGAGCTTTACTCGCTCACCTATTCGAATCTGGACGAGGCAATCGAGGAGATCGGCCGCCTGCACCGGTCTCTCCCTCCGCTGCCGCTTCGCTGAGCCCAACAATCCGCGGCAACCTGCTGCTGCGCGCACTGCTCGTCCCCGCGACCACTCAGGGCCTGGCGCTGCGGGAGTGGAACACGCTGCTGAGGTCCGCACGTTTCAACGGCCTGTCGTCGAGGCTCGCAGCCACGCTCGAGGCACACGGCCTGTTCGGCAGTGCACCCGCGAAGGCACGACAGCAGCTCCGCACGGCCGCCATCGAGGCCGAGTCGGCGCAGACCGCGGTGCGCTTCGAGGTCAACCGTGTCCTGCGGGCGTTGCAGGGAATGAATGTGCCGGTGATCCTGATGAAGGGCTCCGCCTACGTGCTTGCCGGACTGCCGCCGGCACGTGGCCGCTTCGTCGGCGACGTGGACCTGATGTTCCCGCGCGAGCGGATCGACGAGGTCGAACGGCGCCTCGTCGAGTGCGGCTGGAAGGCCGCCGATCTGGACGACTACGACCAGCGCTACTACCGGGAATGGGCGCACGAGATCCCGCCGCTTCAGCACCCGGATCGCGACACGCCGCTCGACGTACACCACACGATCGTCCCGCTGACGAGCCGCTTCCGCCCCGATGCGTCGGCGTTGATCGCGGCGTCGGTCCCGCTTGCCAATCCGCGTCTGCGCGTCCTCGGCCCGGCCGACATGGTGCTGCACAGCGGCGTGCATCTCTTCAACGACGAAGTCAGCGGTCCGCTGCGCGATCTCTTCGATCTGCACGAGCTGCTGAGCGATTTCGGCTCGCGCCCGGGCTTCTGGGACGAGCTGCTCGCGCGCAGCCGCCTGCACGGCCTGCAGCGCCCTCTCTATTACGTGCTCCGCCACACCGAGCGGCACCTCGGAACGCCGGTACCGCCGGCGGTCAAGCAGGCCGCGGCGGCTGGCGGCCCGGGAGCGCTGCTCAACGTGCTGATGGACTGGATCTTCGATCGCCGCTTCCGGCCGCAGTTTCCTGACGAGCCGCGCGCCGGGATCATCATCGCCAGCTGGCTGCACTACCTTCGTGCGCACTGGCTGCGCATGCCGCCGGGGCTGCTGGTGCGACACCTGACGGTCAAGGCCGTGCGCGGGATCAGGGAAAGCCTCTCCCGCAAGCCCGACGACGGTACGCGCCGCTGACGTCCTGAGCTACGGCTTCTCCGCCGCGAACATGGCGCGCAGCCGGACCTTGTCGACCTTGTTGGTCGTGTTGCGCGGCAGTGCTTCGACGAAGCGCACGTGGCGCGGCTTCTTGTAGCTGGCCAGGTTCTCGCGGCAATGGCCGATCACCTGTTCGGCATCCAGCACCGTGCCGGGCGCAACCACCACGTACGCCACGACGGATTCGCCCCAGTCGTCGTCCGGCACTCCGATCACGCCGACCTCGACCACGCCGGCCATCCCGGCGATCACCTGCTCGACCTCGGGGGGATAGATGTTCTCGGTACCGCTCTTGATCATGTCCTTCCGTCGGCCGGCGATCCAGATGAAACCTTCCTCGTCGCGATAGGCGAGATCGCCCGTATGCCACCAGCCGTCGCGCAGCGCCTCGGCGGTTGCTTCCGGCCGCTGCCAGTAGCCGTGGCAGACGAACGGGCTGCGCACCAGCACCTCACCGACCTCCATCGGCCCGAGCGGCCGGCCGTCCTCGTCGGCGATGCGCACCTCGACGCTGAACGACGGCTTCCCCACCGAACCCATCTTGCGCCGGCCGTCATCCGGCGCGAGCCAGGTCGTGATCGGTCCACCCTCGGTGCTGCCGTAATTGTTGACGAAAGCGATGTTCGGGAACCGCTCGTGGATGCCGCTGATCACCGGAAGCGGCGCCGGCTCGCCCCCGGTGATGATCAGCCGCAGGCAGTCGAGATCGAACGGCTCGAAGGTCGGCAGCGCCAGCACCCGGCGCAGCATGGTCGGGTAGATCGGCACGACGGTGCCACGCTCCTGCGCGATCGTCTGCAGCAGCTGCGCCGGGTCGAAGTTTCGCGACGGGCCGATCACGACCCGTCCGCCGCGCAGCAAGAGCGGCAACGCCAGGTCCATCAGCGGCCCGGCATGAAACAGCGGCCCGAAAACCACCGCCGTATCGTCTCTCGACAGGCCGAAATCGATGAGCTTGGCGCTCGACGAGGCCAGCGTCGTACCGTGCGTGAAAACTGCGCCCTTCGGCAACCCCGTCGTTCCGGACGTATGCAGCAACATCAGCGTTGCCGTTGAATCGAGGCTTCGGGCCGGATCGTCATGGCCAAACCCGCCCATCCAATCCGCGAGCGGGTCCGCAGCGCCGTCGCCACCCTGGTCGGGCGGCCGGTCGTCGACCTCGAGGGTATGGCGCGGCCAGGAGGGTCGGTCTGCCAGGCTCGCCGTCAGCGACGTAAAGCCATGCCCCATCAGCAGCACTGCGGGCGTGCAGCTGTCGAGCGTCAATCCGATCTCGCGCGCCGCAAGGCGGAAGTTGATCGGCACGAAGATCGCGCCGATCTTGGCTGCCGCGAACAGCGCAACCACGAACTGCGGGCAATTGTGCAGAAGCGTAGCCACTCGGTCGCCCGGTCCGATGCCGAGCGACAGCAGCCCGTTGGCGAGGCGGCTGGCGGCGTCGTTCAGTTGCGCGTACGTCAGGCAGCGCCCGCCAAACGAAAGCGCAGTGGCCTGCGGGTTGCGGGCCGCATTGATGGAGAGCTGGTAGCCGATCATCCGGTTTAACCCTGCCCAGAGGCGGAGGCACGTGCGGCCGCAATACTAAACACGAACGTGCGTCTGGAACCCGCGAGGCTGCGAACATCACTCGCGGCGGATGGCCGGCATATCGGGCAATCCGTCCAGAGCCTGCCGCCGAGTCGGCCGCTCCGCGGCCGAGCCACGGGCACAAACGGCGGGGCGCGGTCCGCGCTCCCACGATTCATTGGATTACGCTTGGTTCCGGCTCGCGTAACGGTGACAAAGGCCGCCTGGGCGGCGTTACGAGTTGCTGCCGCGGCCGCGCCACCATCCGGATTGCCAGTCTGCTCGCCCAAGCGCCAAGCACAAACCATCTCATGGCCACTGCCCTGTCCTGCCCCAAGTGCGACAGCCATGCTGTCCGCTACTCCCGCCGGCACATCAGGGACGGGCCGCTGCGCATGCTGTTCTGTTCGGCCTTTCGCTGCAACGCCTGCGGGCACCGTTACTTTCGATTCAACGCTGTCTCGCTGGCCGTCGTCGCCGCGCTCCTGTTGCTGCTGGCCATCCTCGTCGTCATCGGACAGATGGTCCTGACGCACTACGAATGAAGCCGACCGCCGTCACGTGCATCGGCCAGTCCATGCTTTACGCTTGTGGCCTTGGCTGAGTTCCGCCGCTCCAAAGGCAGCCCGTCCTGCGCAGTGACGGATGGCCGCGCGCCTGCCGCTTCTCGCTGAATCCTTCGCTGCAACGCCGTGCCGAGCGTCGAAAGAAAAAGGCCCACCGCCGAACGCTGCCCGAAGTGCGGCAGTCAACGCGTCCATCGCTCGCACCGGCGACTCAAGGTGGACGGACTGGTGCGCACGCTGTTCTGTTCGACCTACAGTTGCCACGCCTGCAGGCATCGCCACTATCGAATCAGGCCCGTGGCCGTGGCGTCCGGCGCGTTTTCGCTCCTGCTGCTGTTCTTCTTGATCGTCGTGGGCTGGATCGTCTGGAACCACTATGCGCCGGACGTCCCGGTCATCGTACAAACCGGAGACGCTCCGAGCCCCGTCAAACAAGCCGAACCCGTCGCGGAAACAGCCGCCGCAGAGGCTTCCCCGCCCCCCGGGCAGAGCCTGACGGAAATGGCCGAGCGCGGAGACGCACGGGCGCAGTACCTGCTCGGCAAGACCTATTTGAATAACCAGGGCACTGCCAAGGACCTGGCGCTTGCGATCGAGTGGTTCGAAAAGGCGGCCTCGCAGGGCAATGCGGATGCCCAGTTCGCGCTCGGACTGATCTATCTAACCGGGCGAGGCGCAGTGCAGCACTACGAAGTGGCGTTCCAGTGGTTCGAAAAGGCGGCCATGCAGAACCACGCCGAGGCGCAGTACAGGCTCGGCACGATGCTTCGCAATGGTGACGGCGTCGCCGAAGACAAGGTGAAAGCGTACGTATGGTTCAACCTCGCGGCCGCGCAAGGCCACGATCGCGCCGCCGACGCGCGCGACACCCTGCTCCCCAAGCTCACTGACGAGCAGATCGGGCGCGGGCAGCGCGAGGCACACGCCTGGCGGCCGGTAACGACCCAGAAGGAGCCGCCTCTCGACCGACGCGAGACGACGAGCACTCATACGCCTGCCAGGTGAGCGCCCCTCGCCGCCATCGATGACTTCGCAGCACCGACGTGGCTGGCTGCTCGCTGCAGCCCTTGCCTACCTGGCCTTCGTTGTCTACGGCAGCCTGGTCCCGCTCGATTTTCAGCCACTGCCACTGAACGAGGCGTTGGACGCGTTCCGCAACATCCGCTACCTGCGCCTGGGCATCGCATCGCGGGCCGACTGGGTGGCCAACATCCTGCTCTTCGTGCCTCTCGCGTACCTGTGGCTCGGCGCGCTCTGGTCGGCCAGAAGTGGTGCGGCGCGCCTGTTTGCCTCGGTCTTCGTTCTTGCCGGCTGTGCAGCGCTCAGCCTGGCCATCGAGTTCACCCAGTTGTTCTTTCCAGCGAGAACCGTTTCGCTCAACGACATCATCGCCGAGGCATCCGGTGCCGTGATCGGAGTCGCGGCCTGGTGGCTGACCGGGTCGAGATTCACGGCGTGGTTGTCCGGCTGGTCGTTTTCAATGTCTGCGACCGGCACCGCACAGCGATTCCTGTACGCCTACCTGTTCGTGCTGTTCGGATACAACGTGCTCCCGCTCGATCTCACGATCAGTCCGGTCGAGGTGTTCCACAAGTGGCGCGAGGGCAAGATCATTCTGATCCCGTTCTCTGCCCCCTTCCCTTCGGTGGCGCAGCAGGCTTACGACCTGCTGACGGACGTCGCGATCTGGATCCCGGCGGCATTCCTGTGGCGCGCAGGCGGTCGCCGGACGACCGGCACGGTCGTGACGCTCGTCGTCACCTCGGCAGTTGTGCTCGAGCTGCTGCAGTTGTTCGTCTATTCCCGCATCACCGATCTGACCGACATCGTCACCGCAGGAATTGGCGGCGTGATCGGCGGGCTTCTCGGATCGATTGCCGTGCGCAGCCGCCATCCTGATCATGGCTCGACATCCGATAGACGATCGTGGCGAGCACCCTGGCTTTGGACAGCCGGCCTGCTGCTGATCCTCGGCGTCCTCGCCGTCGTCTTCTGGTATCCGTTCGACTTCCGTACCGATTGGAGTTTCGTCCAGGGCCGGGTGGCCGCGCTGCCGAGCGCACCGTTGACCGCCTACTACTACGGAACCGAGTTCCGCGCCGTCACCGAAGTGCTGCATAAAGTCGGGTTCTTTCTGCCGTTGGGGGCATGGCTGGCGGTCGGAATGCAGGCCGTGCGCAGACGGTACCCGGTTCCCGAACCGCTGCTGCATGGCGCGGCGTTGCTGATCGTCGCTGCAACGGCGGCCGGCATCGAACTCATCCAGCTTTTCCTGCCGACCAAGAACGTGGACCCGACCGATTGGGTGCTCGAGACCTTCGGAGGCATTGCCGGCTACGCGGGCGTTCGCATGCTGGCCCGCATCTGGCAGCCCCACGCCGCAGACTCGGGCAACGGCTGAGTCCCGCGAGAACACCGGTTCGCGAGCCAAACGCCGTGCCCGGCAGCCCGCTGTTCGGGCACGATGGCGGACGCGTGGGCCGCGATCGCGCCGCTCGCGACCTTGCTGCTTTACTGGGCTGCACCTGCCATCCGGGCTTCTGGCGCTGTTGCTGTCGGCGCCGTAGACGTAGAGGCAAGCCTCGCAGCAGCTTTGGCCCAAAGTATTCTGGTGCTCCATGCGTGACTTCGGCTTGCTCCTGTCCCTCGCGGCCCTTGCTTGCCCTGGCCCTGTGGCGCCCGTGGCTTGGCGTGATCGGGCTGGCGTTTGTCGGCTACCTGCAGCCACACACCTATGCGGGGGATTTCGCGCGTCAGTTCCCCATTTACAAGATCCTGTTCGCCGCGACGGCCATCGGCACCCTGTTTACCCGCGACCGGCAGTGGCCGCCGCGGGACTGGCGCGTCCTTGTGCTGGCCGGACTGTGGCTGTTCTTCCTGCTCACGACAGCGTTCTCCTGGCTTCCGTTCCTCGCCTGGCCGAGGTTCGTGGAGGTGAGCGCGGTCCTCGCCTCCACCTTTCTTGTCCTCGTGCTCATCAATACGCGGGAGAAACTGTTCGTCCTGATCGCCGCCATCGCACTCGCGTTCGGGCTGGTCAGCCTGAAGGGCGGCTTCTGGGCGGTCATCCACGGCTTTGCCGAGCGGGTGTACGGGCCGCCGGGCAGCCAGTACGGCGACAACAACCACTTCGCGGTGGCGGCGGTGATGACCATCCCGCTGCTCCTGCTCTGGTTTCGGCAGAGCGCCTCCTCCTGGCTCAAGGCAGCACTGGCGCTCGCCATCGTGTTGAGCGTCTTTGCGGCGCTGTCCTCCTGGTCGCGCGGTGCGTTGCTGGCCCTGGGCGTCACATCGATGCTGCTCGTGGTCGACAGCCGCAAAGGTGCCTGGGCCCTCGCGCCTGTGGTGGGGGCTGTCGTGCTCGCGCTGGTGCTCATGCCGGAACAATGGTTCGCGCGGATGGAATCGATTGGCGCCTATCAGGCCGACGGGTCTGCCCAGGGGCGGCTGGCGGTATGGCAGCAGGGCCTGGGCTACGCGCTGAAGAGCCCCTTCCTGGGCACGGGGTTCGAGGGGTGGGTGGTCGGCAAGGCGCGAATCGCCTGGCACAGCGCCTACGTGGCGATCCTGGCCGAGCAAGGCCTGCTCGCCTTCGTGCTGTGGGTTTCCCTTATCCTGGGGACGTTGGTCCGCCTGACCCAACTGGCGTGGAGCCATCGCGGCAGCGCCGAATCGGCCTGGGTACGGCACACCAGCACTGCCCTGCGGGCGTCGCTGGTCGCCTACTGCGTGGGCGGCGCCTTCATCGGCATTGCGTACTGGGACCTGCTCTACCAGCTCATCGCGGCGGCGATCGTGCTGGAGGCGCTGTCCGACCGTCTCGTACCCCGGGAACTCCGGACGGTATCCGGCTGGGAGCGGCCTGTCGCACGGGCGGCGGGGCCATGAAGCACCCCAAGCAAGATCCGCGCCCGATGGCGTTCTTCAGGGTCGGCGCGGGCGGCAAAGTGGACCGGCGACTCTCCAATCGCATTCGAGCCCGGACGGTTGATCCCCGGCCAGGAGGGTGCGATGGGCGGGCGTTTGTCGGTTTTCTTTACAGCGCACCCCGTCTCCTCTCGTCCCGTTCAGCCAAGTCACTGAAAAATTGCGCGAAAAAACAAGAGGTATGAATATTGCTTCACCCCGCATGTAGGGAACTGCCACTGGAATAGAGATGAACTTCATGAAGAAGTGGCTTGCTGGTGAGGCTGTGTCTGGGGGCTCGCGGGAACCAACGCGGAACCGGCGCGAAGGGGTGTCGGCCCGGCGTCGGCGCGTGATGCCGCTGTGGTTCGTGGGCTGGTTGGCGATGGGCTGGCGGGGTCGCTTGGTGCCCCAGTGGCGACGCTCAGGTCACTCAACTTGCTGCCGGCCACTTGCCCCGCCAACTGGGCTACCTGCACGGCTAACGACGTAACGAGTGGTCGAACGCTACAGCCGTGGTCTCCGGGTCCGAACCTCGTGCGTCGACGGACAACCATCGACGTGCAGATTCGCAGGCAGATGATCATTCCGCGGGCGCCGCCACGGTATGACATCGGGCTGTTCCCCCTTGTCGACCTTGACGGCGGCTGACGCCGACTCATACCTGCGGCGACATACCAAGCGGGAGGCACCCGCCTGGCTGGTGAGCACAACGGTTTCATGCGCCGCAGTGACGGGCGGACTGCTGCAGGTCGGTTCGTGCCGTTTCTGGGAGCAGTCACGCCGAACGCCCGAGATACGCCGTTTGTACGAGTGCTGGCGACCGCTGGCACCGGGCGATCTGCACAGACCTTCGCTGACCGGCATCAACCTTACGCCACGCTCACCGTCGTCAAGAACCGGATCCACAGACATCCAGGCAAGTTCAACCTGACCATCGACGGCGTGGTGAATGCAACGGAGTTGGCCACAACGGTACGACGGGCGCCGTAACGTCGATGCCGGTCCGCACACCGTCGGCGAGACTGCCGGCACCGATACCAGTCTGGCGGACTACGACGCGACCTACTCCTGTACGAATGGCACGACTGCCACGACACCGCAGATGGAACGTCGGAGCCGATGACACTCGACCGATCACCAGCCCGCGCAGGCCGAGGTTTGCCGATTGTCGTTGAGGCTGACCTCCGCGGTCGTGATGCTCCCCGATCGGCTTGTGGGGTACCGGCGTACATGAAAGGCACCTGCGTGGGCACTGCCTGCGCCCTCGCCCTCGACACGACCGACGGGATGTTCAACGGCAACGGCCTGATCTACAACGACGGCCAGTTCCCGGTGCGACGGCCCCTTGTAACGGACCTGCCGAGGAGTGCTTCCCGACCCAGTCAGCGACCCCGTCTCCCGTTCCCGACCTCGGATCGCCCGAGTTCGATCTCGACGGTCTTGTGCTCACCCCCGGCGCCTGCGGGCGGCACCATCACCTTCACCAGCGCGGAACCTATTCCTATACAGGCAGCAAGTTCGCCACCCACTCGGGGACCTACCGTACGACTGCTTGCTCCGACTACACCGTCCCGGAGCCCGGTAGCCTCCCGCTCGTGCTGCTGTCGCTGGCCGGGCTCGGTTTGATGCTCGGGTATCAGGCCAGGCGGCGGTCTCGGCCAACGGCGGCGCGCAGTCACTGAAGGTCCGTTCGACGTTAGCGGGCCGGCCGGTCTCGCGGACGCAAGGGCAAGCGCAAAGAGGCGGACCACGGGTCCGCCTCTTTCTTTGGGGCCTGCCCACCGGGCCTTCTCTCCGGCGTCTGACCGCTGTTACGTGCTCCCGCGCCACGGCAGCCACGGACGGCTGCGTCTGGCTCGCCGCTGCCGGCGGCGGGGTGGCATGGAGCCCCACCGCCAGGACGGCGAAGAACAGCGCGGTCAGGCGCGGGGCGTCGAAGGGGCTGGCGAAGAGCCCCACGGTGAGGAAGCCGACGGTGGCGGTCAGGGCCGCCGCGGGGACCGGGTTCCCGCTCCAGGCGGGGCGACCCAGGTGGATCAGGGCGGCGAGCATCAGCAGGTTGAAGGCGATCAGGCCGAGCCAGCCCTGCTCGAAAAGCAGCGACACCCAGACGTTCTTGATGTGCCATGCCAGGTGGTCGTGGGTCTTGAAGAACCAGAAGTCACCCGCCGCCGAGAAGTCCCCGTTGCGCAGCAGCTCTCGCCCGTCCGGAGCGCGCAGGCTCAGGTTGTCGACGGCAAGTCGCTGCTGGTTTTCGCCGTTGTAGAGGAAGAGTTCCACCGGCGGGCGGCTGAGCCAGTTGCCCTCGCCGATTCGGCCGCTGTCCAGGGTCGCCTCGATGTGTTGCCAACCCTCGCCGCCGCGCACTTCATAGGTCTTCCAGTTGCAGCGGCGGGAGTCCAGCAGGTGCTTCTCGCACAGCGGCACCGTCAGGCTCAACCGCTGCCCGTCACCGCGCAGGTCGAAGGCCAGCCGATATCGTGTGTGCGGCTGCACCGACACCCGCTGGGCCAGGTAAAGGGTCTCCCCGGCGCCGAGCAGGAGGTAGCCGTTGCCGTTGTCCTGCGCGTAACGGAAGTTGCCGGGGCGGGCTCCCTGGGGGTTGCGCCACAGGTAGGTCTCCGGGAAACGTCCCAGGCCCATGCCGAAGACCTGGGTGGGGAGCGTCCGGTCCATCATCCCGAGCGCCGTGTGCCAGTGCTTCATCCGGGTGTCGGCGTCCGCGCTCACCGTCGCGAGGCGCTGCTGGAAGAAGGCGCCCTGGGTGCCCAGGTACAGCACACCGCCCGCCACCGCCGCCATGGCTGCGTAGGCCAGTGCGCCGGCGGCGACCCGTGCGCCGGGCACGACGCAGGCTGCGCAGCCAGAACAGGGCAAGGAGGGCCAGTTCCAGGGCGAGCGCCAGCACGCTCGCCCGGGTGACGGTGGAGACCACCAGGTAGACGGCCCCGGAGAACAGGAGCAGGCCCACCGGCAGCCCGGCGAGGGGGCGCAGCCGCACCACCCACAGCCACACGAAGGGCACGGCGAGCGCCAGGAAGGCGGGCAGGTGCGAGCCGCCGGTGTGCATGCTCGAGAAACTGGCGGTGATGCGGTACGCGGTGGAGAAGTCGAGCAGATCGGCGTACTGCCAGCGTTCGCGCACCCCGATCAGGACCACGCCGAGGAGTCCGAGCAGCATGCCGACGGTAAAGAGCCGCGCCGGGAGTTCCGAGCCCCGCGGAACGGTCCACCGCAGCAGCAGCAGGAAGCCGAGCCCCCAGGCGAAGCCCTTGCCCACCCGCAGGGCGTTGAAGTGGCTGAAATAGGTGGCGAAGGCGTTGGCGTCCAGCGGCGCGAGGGGAAAGAGGCCCAGCAGCAGGGCGATCAGGGTGGTCGCCGCGAACAGGGCGGCGAGCGCGGCCACGGGGCGTGTCAGGAAGGGCGCCGCCTCCGGATCACGGACGTGCAGGAAGGCGGCCCCAAAGGTAACCAGCAGAAAGAGGTCGCTTTCGTCGAAGAAGAACCGACCCGTCCAGGGCGCCAGGTCCAGCACCGGCAGCAGCGCCGGGACCGCCACCAGCCAGGCGTAGCGGAAGCCGGCGAGCACGACCAGGTACAGCAGCAGGGCCACCCCGAGGGCAACCTGGAAGCGGGGGAACGCCCACCAGCCCCAGGTCGCGAGGGCAACGAGTGCAAGGGCCGGGAGCAGGGCCAGGGGGTGGGGTCGCGGCAGGGCGAGGGTCGGCAGTCGGGGCCGGGACGCTGCTTCCGATGCGGCAGCGGGCGCAGGCGGCGGTGCGGCGGCGGGTGGGGGCACGGTGGTCCGTTCGGTTGCCGGCATCGGCACACCGAAGCGGGTGCGCTCGCCGATCCACACGCCGACCCAAACGCCGACCGGCGCGAACAGGACCTCCAGCATGTCCATGACCCGAAGCCCCGGGAAGAAGGGCCAGCCCACCAGAAAGAAAGCGATGACCCCGGCGGGCACCCAGCGCCGTGGGGCCCGACCCAGGCCACCGACGGCGAGCACGAACCCCAGTGGGACCCAGATCATTGCGCCTTTGATCAGGACATAGACCTGCTCCGGTATCCGACGGACCAGATCGAGGGGTGTGGTCGGCGCGAACGGCGCGGTCAGGGGATTACTGGCGGCGAGAGGGACCAGCGACACGGCCAGCGGCGCAGGCCAGCGCCAGGCCACCGAGAAGGGGGCCGTCCCCGGCGGTGGCTGTGCGGCGCCGGAGAATGGGTCCCATCAGCACCCCGACGGCGAGGCCGACGACCAGGCCCGTGAGCCCCAGGGCGAGCAGTTCGGGCGTCCCCAGCAGGTGGAAGCGCTGCTGATAGCCCACCAGCACTGCCGCCCACAGCGACACGAGGCCGAGTGCTGCGGGGATCAGGCGCGCGGTCGAAGTCCGCGGCAGGGCCGCACCGGCGCAGAACCCGGCGACCGCCAGCACCAGCGCCGCCTGCCAGGGGACGAGCAGCCTGGCGACGGTGCCCGCCGCCGACGGGGCGAGCAGGGCCGACCCGAACAGCAGAAACAACAGCCACAGGCACAGGCGACCGAGAGCGGCAGCCAGGGCCCCACCGTGAGAGACAGGGGCAGGCGCAGGCGCGGCAGGGAGAGAGACTGGAGCGGCAAGGGACCCCTCGGGGCGCGGCAGCACTGGCCCGGCCGCAAATGTACGCTCACGAGGAAGCGGGCGTGACGCGCCGTCGATACGTTCCGGACAGTCGTCCCGAGGTTCCTGCGCAGGCGCCTGGCACTTCACTGAAAAGACACCGGGCACGGCGAGCCGCGCCGCCTGATCAGCGACATGCCTCCGCGGACGGTACTTTCTGACAGGCGCCGAAAACCGCGCCAGTCCTCGGCCGGCCGAGAAAGTCCTGCCGCGCTCCCGGCAACGCGCGCCACTCGGCCTCGACGTCCGAGCGTGCGGAAGCAGTGCCAGCCCGCGGCGTCAGGTCGAGCTTCGCCGGGTCGGGGTCGAGCCGCACGAACGCCGCCCGCGCGCGGTCGTATTCATCGGAAAAGTTCTCGCCATCGACTTCGCTGCGGATCGGTGGATTGCCGAAGACCAGGTTGTGTTCGAGCAGGCGCGTGTAGCCCGGCTCGCCGCCGGTGAGGCCAATGCCGAGCGCAGCCGCCACGATGGTGTTGTTGAACACCGCCACCTCGCGCGGCTTGTGGTTGTGCGGCCGGATGCGCACGCCCTCGCCGCGCGGGTTGAACATCAGGTTGTTGTACAGGGCGATGTTGCCCTCGCCCTGGAACAGGGCTTCCGACGGATTGTCGAGCAGCAGGTTGCCGTAGATCAGGTATCGATCCGTAGCGCCGGGCCCGGCGAGTGGCCAGTGGCCGACCAGCAGGCTCGGCCGCGCCATCCCGGGCGTCGCGGCGACCCGGCTCTTCACGATCACGTTGCGCCGGATGACGGTGTTGCTCGCTTCGTCGCCGAGGGCAACGTCCGGCCGGCCATGCTGGTGCTTGACCTGGATCCCGTAGCCCACCGGATCGATGATGCGGTTGCCTTCGATCAGCGAATCGAAGAACGGGTCCGAACCATCGGAGTCACCGAAGTACATCCCGGTTCCCGCGCCGACGATCGTATTGCCGCGCACCACCCAGCCCCACGCCGGACACTTGGTCGAGATGCCGGAGTTCTGCTGGCCGGCGCCGTGGTTGACGATGGTCAGCCCCTCGAGCGTGACGTGGTGCGCCCAGCGCGCATGGCCCTCGGCGCGCACCGCATCGACCGCCGCGCCGCGCCCGTCGAGCACGAGGTTGCGCACGATGACGTGCGCGCAGTCCAGCAGGCTCACCGTGTGTGCGCCGGGCCGTCCGACGAACACCGCGCGGCCCGGCGCGCTGGGCCTTCGATCAAGATCGGCTGGGCCGCAGTGCCGACGAGCCCGTGCAGCGGCAGGCCGCGTGTGTACTCGCCCGGGGCGAGCTGCAGCGCATCGCCCGCACGCAGATCGCGCAGCACGGCCCGATAGTTCTGCGGGTCGCCGCGAAGAATCCGTGCCGCGGGTTCAGCACTCGCAGAACGGGAGGGCAGCCACGACAGCAGACAAGACGCTGCCGTTGCCTGGATGAGTCGGCGGCGGGACGGCCCTGCTACGGTTTGTAGTAGCTGCGATACCACTGCACCAGCCTCGGCAGCCCCTCCTCGATCGACGTCGTCGGCTGCCATCCGTAGTCACGCTGCAGGGCGCTGATGTCGGCATACGTCGAGTGCACGTCGCCCGGCTGCATCGGCAGCATGTTCATCTGCGGCTGCCGGCCGAGGGCATCGGCGCAGCACCTCGATGAACCGCATCAGCTGTTCCGGCCGGTGGTTGCCGATGTTGTAGACGCGGTGCTGCACGCCCTCTTCCGGCGCCGGCACGCGGTCGAGCACCGCCAGCACGCCGCTGACGATGTCGTCGATGTAGGTGAAATCGCGCTGCAGGTCGCCGTGGTTGTAGACGTCGATCGGCTCGCCGGCCAGGATCGCGCGGCAGAACTTCATCGCCGCCATGTCGGGCCGGCCCCACGGCCCGTAGACGGTAAAGAAGCGCAGCCCGGTGAGCGTGAGCCCGAAGGTACGTGCGTACACGTAAGCCATCAACTCGTTGGCGCGCTTGGTCGCCGCGTACAGGCTCACCGGATGGTCGACGCGGTCCTCGACCGCGAACGGCAGCTTGGTGTTGGCGCCGTACACGCTCGAACTCGATGCGTAGACGAAGTGCTCCACCGGCCGCTCACGGACGGCCTCGAGCAGGTTCAGGAAGCCGGTGACGTTGCTGTCGATGTACGCGTGCGGATGGGTCAGCGAATAACGCACGCCTGCCTGTGCGGCCAGGTGCACGATGCGGGAGAACCGGTGCCGCACGAACAGCGCCTCCACCGCCGCGCGGTCGGCAAGCTCGATCCGCTCGAACGTGAAGCGCGGATTCACCAGCCGGTCGAGCCGAGCCTGTTTCAGCCGCGGGTCGTAGTAGTCATTCAGGTTGTCGATGCCGACCACCGTCTCGCCACGCGCCAGCAGGCGCTCAGCGACGTGGTAACCGATGAAGCCGGCGGCGCCGGTGACCAGGACTGGGCCGTCAACCATTGCGTCCTATCTCCATCCGTGTCGTTCCCGCGCAAGCGGGAACCCAATGCCATTGCCTCGCCAACCGTGGATTCCCGCTTGCGCGGGAATGACACCCCTATTCGCCGTCACCCGCACGCACCTCACTACGCGCGGGAATGACACCCGTTCGCCGTCATCCGAGCGCACGTCACTTGCGCCCTCGCCCGATCCCCACGTAGTGCAGGCCCGCCGCGCGCACCTGCGGGGGTTCGTACAGGTTGCGGCCGTCGAAAAGCGCGCGCGACTTCAGGTTCGCGGCCAGCCACTCGAAGTCCGGGCTGCGGAACTCGAGCCATTCGGTGATCACCGCCAGCACGTCGGCGCCCTGCGCACGCCTCGCGCGCCGAATCGGCGAACTGCACCCGCGCGTCGTCGCCGAAGATGCGCCGCGCGTTGTCCATGGCCACCGGGTCGTAGACGCGCACGGTGGCGCCGGCCGCCGTCAGTGCCTCGATGATCGAAAGGCTCGAGGCCTCGCGCATGTCGTCGGTGTTCGCCTTGAACGCGAGACCCCACAGCGCCACGACCTTACCGTTTACTTTTCCGCCGAAGAAATCGCCGATGCGCTCGAACAGGATGCGCCGCTGCCGCTCGTTCACGCGCCGGGTCGCATGCAGCAGTTCGGCCGGCTCGCCGGCCACGGTGGCGGTGTGGTTCAGCGCCAGCACGTCCTTGGGGAAGCACGAGCCCCCGTAGCCCACGCCCGCATACAGGAAGTGCGGGCCGATGCGCGGGTCGGAGCCGATGCCGCGGCGCACGTCCTCGATGTCGACGCCGAGCTTGTCGGCCAGGTTGGCCATCTCGTTCATGAACGAGATGCGCACGGCGAGCATCGCGTTCGCCGCGTACTTGGTGAACTCCGCCGAACGCACGTCCATGAACAGCACGCGGTCGCGGTTGCGATTAAACGGCGCGTAGAGATGGCGCAGCGTCTCCTCGGCGAGCGGATCGTCGGCGCCGACGACGATGCGGTCGGGCTTCATAAAGTCCTCGATCGCGAAGCCTTCCTTCAGGAACTCCGGATTCGACGCCGTGGCCACGTGAGGCGCCACGCCCCGCACGGCCAGTTCGGCGTAGATCGCCGCGCGCACCTGGTCGTTGGTACCTACCGGCACGGTCGACTTCACCACGACCACCGTTTCGCGGCCGATGCGCCGGCCCAGTTCGCGCGCGCAGGCGAGCACGTGCGACAGGTCGGCCGAGCCGTCCTCGCCGGGCGGCGTGCCCACCGCGATGAACACCAGCGGCGCATGCGCCACCGCATCGTCGTAGCTGGTCGAGAACTGCAGACGCCCGGCCTTGGTGCAACGGGCGACCACCGTGTCGAGCCCCGGCTCGTGGATCGGAATCTCGCCGCGGAGCAGCCGCTCGACCTTGCCGGCGTCGTTGTCGATGCACAGGACGTCGTTGCCGACGTCCGCCAGACATGCGCCGGTGACGAGGCCCACGTAACCCGTGCCGATGACCGTAACTCTCATGAGAAACAGATCTCCGTTCTTCGCTGCGCGCCGCGGCGGATCCCGCTGCTTACGCCGGAAGCGCCTCGTCGCTCAAGCGATCGATTGCCGCTGCATCACCGCTTGGCGACACGCGAAAGAAGCCGCGCAAGTCTATCGGCCAGCCCTTCACGCGACCATCGGCCGACCGATTGCGGATTCGCCCGCCAGTCGGCTGTCGTCATCCGCGCAGCGAGCACCGCGCGCAACTGGCTGGCGAGACGGTCCGGGTCGCGCGTCTCCAGCCGTTCGCGTACGCCGAGCTCACGCAGCGTCGCGTCGGTCGCCGACCCCGCATCGATCAGCCCGAAGATCGGACGCCCGCTCCTTGCGTATTCGTACACCTTGGCCGGTACCTGGCTCGCGCAACTCTCGCCTTGCACGAGGAGCAGCGCATCGGCACCCAGCATCTCGGCCAGCGCCTCGCGATAACCGACAGCGGGGAGGATCGCGACGAGATCCGCCACCCCGGCGGCCGCCGTGATCTCGGCCAGCCATCGCTCGTTGCCGGGCGCGCGAAACGCCAGCCGGAAATTCGCCGCGCTGATCGAGCCTTCGCTGCGCAGCGCGGCGAGCGACTGCAGAAGCACGGCGGGATCGCGGTCGGCCGCGTCGATCAGCCCGCTGTGCAGCAGCACGAACACTTCCGGGCCGAACGCGCGCGACGGCGACAGCCCCGCAAAGCTGGCTTCGTCGTAACCATTCTCGATGACCGCGAAGCGGTCCGCGTCCAGTTCCGGATAGCGCTTGCGGCAATCCGCAAGCGCGCTCTCTGCAACGAAGGTGCTCACGGCCGCCGCGCGCACGGTCTGCGCTTCGAGTCCGGCGAGCAACTCGCGCAGGCGCGCATCGGGCGGGTAGTCGGGCTGGGCCATCGGGTCGCGGAAGTCCGCGATCCACGGCAGGGATGTCTTCCGATGCAGGTCGAGCGCAATGCGGTGCGCGGTGGCGATCGGGAACGTGCTCCAAAGCGCGTCCGGCCTCCACTCGTCGACCAGCCGCAGGCCGGCGCGAACTGCCGGCGCGCGCCAGGAGGCCCAGCGATCCGGCCGCGCCAGCCAGTGCAGGTAGCGGCCCCGGATCGACAGATGCCTTGCTGAGTCGAGCGCGAAGGCCCGCACGACCGGCACGGTGGCCGGCAGTTCGTCGACGAGGTCCGGCCCGACGCACTCGTACGCCCGCGGATGCACCGTGAGCACCGCCGTCTCCCAGCCGAAGCGCGGCAGGTACTGCGCGAAGCGCAGCGTCCGCTGGATCCCGCTGGAACCACGCAGCGGCGGAAAGTGGTAGCCAATCAGCAGTACGCGCTTCACAGCCGCTTCAGCCATGCGGCGATCGCGTCGCTCACCTGCGCGCGCCACGCTTCACGAGAGAAAGTGTGATCCGCCTCGTCGATGCGCAGGACGTTGCCATGAGTCGGATCGAGCAACCCTCGCCACGCCGGCGACGCGGCGGCGTACTGCTCGAACTCGCGCGCCACCAGGTCCTGCCCGCTCAGCATCCAGAACACCCGGTCACCCAGCGCCCGCGCCCCCTCGGCCATCCGCTCGGGGTAGTCGACCGCTGCCTGCTCGCTCGGCTGGCGCAGCGCACGCGCCGATGCGCCCAGAAACCCGCCGAGTGCATCGCGGATCGCCACCTGGCCACTCAGCAGGCGCCGCCAGAAATCGGCCGATGTGAAGCGCTGCCGGTAGTGGTGCCTGACCTCGGCCACCGCGCGCGAGCGCTGCGTCCTGATCCACGGATTGATCGCCACGACCCCGCGCACAGGCAGGCTCGCTCCGGCTTCCTCCGCCGATGCGTGAAGCAATGCGGCGGACGCACCGTCACACAGCCCGGCCACGACGACCGCTTCGAGTTCCGGCACGAGGCTGGCAAATGCATTTCGAGCGGCCAGCAGTTCCGCATCGAGTCCGGAAAAATCAGCCCGTTCGCCACCCGCGTCGCCCATGCCGCGCAGGTCGAATCGGAAACAGGCGACCCCGGCCGCCGCCAGCGCGCGGGCGAGCAGGACGAACTGACGATGGCTGCCGATGCGGTACTGCGGACCACCGACGACGAACAGAACCCCAAGCGAACCGACGCGCGGCGCGCGCGAAACGATCCCGATCGTCGGCTCGCCGGCGATCTCGAACGTGCATGCCGACTCCGTCACGCTCCCGGACTGGCCCGAAGGCCCCGCTCGCCGCTCGCTCGCGGTCACGGGGCCTCGCGCCGCAGCCAGTTTCCGGTCGACACGGCCCACTCCTCGGCGGCGACGGGTTCGGCGGTCCGCCAGAAGGCCGCGCCGGCCACCGGCCGTGGTTCCCGGCCGGGCATCCGGCCCGGCGCAACGTGTTCGAGCCGCCCCTGAGGCTCCAGCCAGAGCAGTTCATGGCCCGGCGCTGATTCGGCGCGATCCTCGTCGAGCCGTTCGAGGCCCGACAACAACGCCTCGGACCAGCGATAGCCGCCGATCTCGACGAGTCCGGATTGCCTGATGCGCTCACGCACCGGGGCCTGCCCGGGTTGCTGACCGAGGGCATCGGCGGTCGTCGCCAGCCGCAGCACCGAATCGACCGCTTCCTTGCCTGTGAATTGAGGCGCCCACAGCACGATGCGCTGGGCGGCCAGATCGGCGAGCAGGGAAAGACCCAGCAGCGCCCCACCGCGGACCGCCCACAGTACGCTCTCGCCGCCAGGCACCTCCTTCAACAACCAGTCCCAGGCATGGCGCAAGTCGTCCTGCCAGCGCCCGACGGTCGCCTCGCCGAAGTCCCCCGGGCTGTCTCCGGTTCCGTACAGGTCCACGACGAGAGTCGACCAGCCGGCCCCGGCCCAGCGCCTCGCTGCGGTCGAGATCGCCAGCCGGCAGCGGTTCAGTTCCTCGCCGATGGGCGGCGCGAGCAGGATGCGGCCGCGCGGTTCGACTCCCGGCGGCGGTTCATGCTCAACCGCGAACAGCGGCGCGTCTGCCAACGGCAGATACAGCGGCCGCAACGATCATCTCCCCAGCTTGCCCGCCACGAAGCTGCAAAGGTCGCCGAAGGTCCGGAACACCGATCCGGTGATCTCGTCGTCGGCGATGCTGATGCCGAACTGCTCCTCGACCGCGGTGAGGATGTTCACGACGGCCATCGAGTCGAGTTCGGGTATCGCGCCGAGCAGCGGCGTGGCCGGCGTCAGCTCCGCGGCAGACACGGCTTCGCCGAGCAGTTCGGCGAGAATCGAACGAACGGATGCGGCAACGTCCTGCATAAAGGCGCTCTTTCTGACTTATCCTTCGGCCGCGCAATTGTTACATGAGCGGCTCGCGCTTATCGCGAGCCGTGCGCGACCCACCGCTGGCATCCCCGATGGCGCGCGTCTACGAAGCCCTTGAGCAGGCGCTCGCCGCCGAGGCTCCTGCCGACAACGCGCCGGCCGGCGGACTCTTTGCGCAGCCGGCGTGGCACGTGGCCTGGGCGCGGCATGCCGCCACGGACGCCGACCGCCCGTTGGTCCTGGTGAGCGGCTCTGCCTCGCGGCTGATCCTTCCGCTTGCGGCTCGCGGACGATCTGCGAAGCGGATCGCGGCCGCGAACAATTACTTCTTCTCCGAGCTGGAGCCGATCCAGTTCGGAGCCCCCGGAGCAGACGAGTACCGCGACGTCGCCGACGAACTCGCCCGCCTCGCCGCAAGCGCCTGCGAAGTCGACCTGCATCCGCTCGATCTCGATGGTCCGCTCGCCTCCGCCGTCGGGCAGGCGCTGGAGCGCCGGCACTGGATCGTTTCCGACTACCACTGCTTCGGCAACTGGTTTCACCGGGTCACCGCGCCCACCGCGGACGCCTATCTCGCGGATCGTCCCGCGGAGGTACGCAATACGCTTCAACGCAAGGCAGCCGGCGCCCGTCGCACCGAGGGCTGGAGGATGCAGGTGGTCGCCGACGCCGGGCAGCTGCCGCAGGCGCTCGCGGCTTACGAGGCCGTGTATCGAAAGAGCTGGAAGCGTGTCGAGCCGCTGCAGCCGTTCATCCGCGATGTCTGCGCCTGGGCGGCAAAAACCGGCAAACTGCGGCTGGGTCTGGCATGGGTCGGGAAGGTCCCGGCAGCTGCGCAAATCTGGTTCGTGCACGCGGGTGTGGCAAGCATTTTCAAGCTGGCCTTCGACCCCGCGTTCAGCCGTTTGTCGCCCGGCAGCCTGCTCACCGGGCACCTGATGCGGCACGTCATCGACCAGGATCATGTCGGGAAGATCGACTACCTCACCGGCGACGAGCCGTACAAGCGAGACTGGATGACCGAACGGCGAGTGCTCTCCGGACTCGTGGCTTTCAATCCGCGCCATCCGGCCGGCCTGCTGCGTGCCGCGCGGCATTTCGGCGGGCGGCTGCTGAGGCGTCGTGGCACGACTCGCGCTGACCCCTCTCCCCCGGCCCCTCTCCCGCAAGGGGAGAGGGGAGTCGCCGAACCGCCACCAGCCATCTTCCGCAAGTGGACAGGGGAGTCGCCGGATTGCCGACAGCGATCTTCCGCGAGGGGAGAGGGGAGTCGCCGGATCACCTACAACCATTCCTGCCCGCCAGCCCTCTCCCGCGAGGGGAGCGGGGAGTCCTGACTGATCACGAGAGATGAGCAACGTCGTCCCGCTTGTTCCCACGGTCGTTTCCGACCTTCCGCTGCTCGGCGCCACCCGCTGGCCGCAGGCCGTCGCCGTCGGCTACGGCGACCAGCAACTCACGTACGCCGAGCTGGCGGCCGAGGTCGAGCGCTTTTCCGCGGGCCTGCTCGGCGCGGGCCTGCAGCCGCGCGAGCGTGTCGGCATCTACCTCGAGAAGCGCTTCGAGTTCGTGGTTGCCGCGTTCGGCGCGGCGCGCGCCGGCGGCGTCTTCGTGCCGGTCAATCCGCTGCTCAAGGCCGAGCAGGTCGAGTACATCCTGCGTGACTGCAATGTCCGCGTGCTGGTCACCTCGCCGGAGCGTCTGCGCGGACTGCGCGAAGCCATCGCCGCGTGCCCCGACCTGCGCACCGTCGTCGTCACCGGCGCACAGAAGCAGGAAAACGGGTCAGCGAAAGACCTGCGTGTCGAGTTCCTGGCCTGGCCCGAAGTCATGCAGGCGTCGCCTCGCCCCGGGCACCGGCACATCGACACCGACATGGCGGCGATCCTGTACACCTCGGGCAGCACCGGTCGACCGAAGGGCGTCGTGCTCGCGCACCGCAATCTCGTCGCCGGCGCGCTGAGCGTGGCCTCCTACCTGGGCAACAACCCCGACGATCGCCTGCTCGCCGCGCTGCCGCTGTCGTTCGACGCCGGGTTCAGCCAGATCACCACGGCGCTGGCCGTCCGGCGCGCAGCGTCCATCTGATCAACTACCTGGTACCGCGCGACGTGCTCGACGCGCTGCAGGCGCAGCGGATCACCGGGCTCACGGCCGTGCCGCCGCTGTGGATCCAGCTCACGCAGATCGCGTGGCCGCAGTCGATCGACGGCCACCTGCGCTACATCGCCAACACCGGCGGCAAGATGCCGCGCGAAACGCTGCGCCGGCTGCGCGAGCGGGCTGCCCTCGGCGCAGGTCTTCCTGATGTACGGCCTCACCGAGGCGTTCCGCTCGACCTACCTGCCGCCGTCGGAGGTCGACCGGCGCCCGGACTCGATCGGCAAGGCGATCCCGAACGCCGAGATCCTCGTGCTGCGCGAGGACGGCAGCCCGTGCGCGCCGAACGAGCCCGGCGAACTCGTGCATCGCGGCGCGCTGGTCGGCATGGGCTACTGGAACGACCCGGAAAAGACCGCCGAGCGCTACAAGCCGCTGCCGCGCATCGAAAGCGGACTGGTCATTCCCGAACTGGCGGTTTTCTCCGGCGACACGGTCAAGCGCGACGAAGAAGGCTTCCTCTACTTCATCGGTCGGCGCGACGAGATGATCAAGACGTCCGGCTACCGGCTCAGCCCGACCGAGATCGAAGAGACGATCTACGGCAGCGGCCTCGCCGGCGAAGTGGCCGCCTTCGGAATCGAGCACCCGGTGCTCGGGCAGGCGGTCGTCGTGGTCGCAACGCCACCGGCCGAAGGCACGCTGCAGGCCGAGCAGATCGCCCAGCTCTGCCGGGGCAAGCTGCCCGCCTTCATGGTGCCCGCCCACGTCGACGTGCGGCCCGGGCCGCTGCCGCGCAACCCGAACGGCAAGATCGACCGCAAGAAGCTCAGCGGCGAGTTCGCCGGCCTGTTCAGCGATGTCGAACGCTAGTCCGCCACCGCGCCACGCCCCCCTCTGGGGCTGGCGCTCCGTCGACGGCGAACTCGCCGTCGGTGGCCTGTCGCTGTCGCAACTCGCGCGGCGAGTCGGCCGGACGCCCTTCTTCGCCTACGACCGTGCGCTGCTCGACCAGCGCGTGGCCGAGCTGCGCGCCATCCTGCCGCCGTCGTTCAAGCTGCACTACGCCGATCAAGGCCAACCCGATGCCCGCGCTGGTCTGCCACATGGCCACTCGCGTCGACGGGCTCGACGTGGCCTCCGGCGGCGAACTGCTGGTCGCGCTCGACAGCGGCATGCGGGCGCACGACATCAGCTTTGCCGGCCCCGGCAAGCGCGAAGCCGAAATCGCACAGGCGGTTGCCTCGGGCGTGCTGCTCAACGTCGAATCGGCCACCGAACTGGAGCGCGCCGCCGCCGTCTGTTCGCGCAGCGGCGATCGCGGCGCGCGTGGCGCTGCGCGTGAACCCGGACTTCGAGCTGAAGTCCGCCGGCATGAAGATGGGCGGCGGCCCGAAGCAGTTCGGCGTCGACGCCGATGCCGTGCCGGCGCTGGCGCGCCGCGCCGCGGAACTCGGCCTCGCGTTCGAAGGCTTTCACATCTACGCCGGCTCGCAGAACCTGCGCGCCGCGGCGATCGTCGAGGCGCAGACGCGCAGCTACGAACTGGCCGTCCGGCTGGCGCAGGAAAGCGGCCAAGCCCGTTCGCACGCTCAACCTCGGCGGCGGCTTCGGCATCCCCTACTTTCCCGGCGACACGCACGTCGAACTCGCGCCGATCCGCGACAGCCTGCACGCCATCGCCGAGCGTGCCGCGCGCGATCTGCCCGGCGCGGAACTGGTGATCGAACTCGGCCGCTATCTCGTCGGCGAAGCGGGCATCTACGTCACGCGGGTCGTCGACCGCAAGGAATCGCGCGGCCAGGTCTTCCTCGTCTGCGACGGCGGGCTGAACCACCAGCTCGCGGCCAGCGGCAACTTCGGCCAGGTACTGCGCAAGAACTACCCGCTTGCCATCGGCAACCGCTTCGCCGAGCCGGCGGCCGAAATGGCGATGGTGGTCGGCCCGTTGTGCACGCCGCTCGATCTGCTCGGCGACCGCATGCACGTGCCGCGGGCCGCGATCGGCGACCTGGTCGTCGTTTTCCAGTCCGGTGCCTACGGGCTGACGGCAAGTCCACGCGCGTTCCTCAGCCACCCGGACGCCGTCGAGGTGCTGGTTTGAGCGCCGCAGCGCTGGTGCTTTCGGTCGACCTGAGGCAGCGGCGGATCCTGCACGAGCAGGTGGATGCGGCGCGCGTCCATGCGCACCGCGCGGAGCGGGGCACGGTGTACTGGACCGGGCGCCCCCGGATCGTCGAAGGCAGCGGCGGACGCACGCCGACAGGCGACGAACTGCTGCAATGCCTGACCGGCGGCGGGACCGCGCTGTCGCAACTGACCGGCGCGTTCGCGCTCGTTGCCGTCGACGCCGACGGCGCAAACGTCTCGGCCGCGATCGACCGCTTCGGCATGCAGCCGCTGTGCTGGCGTTTCGACGACGGGATCCTGCATCTGTCCGACCGCGCCGACGCGGTGCCCGGTGCGGACCTGTCGCTCACGCCGCAGGGGGTGTACGACTTCCTGCACTTCCACATGCTGCCGGCGCCCGAGACCGCGTGGCCCAACGTGCAGCGGCTGCCGCTCGGCCAGCGCATCGACGCCGACGAGCGCGGAGCACGCGTGACCCGCTGGTGGAACCCGGTCTTCGACGAACGTCACGAGCCGCCGTTCGCCGCGCTGCGCGACGAGTTCATCGCCTGCCTCGAAGGCGCCGTCCGGCGCGCCGCGGACGACGGCGCCGACAGCTGTTTCCTGAGCGGCGGCACCGACAGTTCCACCGTCGCCGGCCTGCTCGGTCGCGTCAATCGGCATCCTTCGCGCACGTTCTCGATCGGCTTCGCCGTCGACGGCTACGACGAGATGAAGTACGCGCGCATTGCCGCGCAGGCGTTCTCGACCGATCACGTCGAGTACTACGTCACCGCCGACGACGTCCTGACCCACCTGCCCGCGGTCGCCGGCACTTTCGACCAGCCTTTCGGCAACTCCTCCGCGCTCGCCGCCTATCTGTGCGCGCGCCAGGCGCGGGAACGTGGCGTCACCGTCATGCTCGCCGGCGACGGCGGCGACGAGCTGTTCGGCGGCAACGAACGCTATGCGCGGCAGCGTCTGTTCGAACCGTATTCCGCGGTGCCGGGCGCATTGCGCCGCGGACTGCTCGAGCCGCTCGCGGCGCAGTCGTGGACGCGCAGCGTCCCGGGGCTGGGCAAGCTGGCCAGCTACGTGCGGCAGGCGGCCACGCCGCTGCCCGACCGGCTCGAGGACTACAACCTCCTGACCCGCTTGGGCACCGGCAGGCTGCTGTCCCCCGATCTGCTTGCCGAGGTCGACGAAGGCGCACCGATGCGTCTGCGGCGCGAGGTCTGGTCGCAAGCCCGCTGCAGCAGCACGATCAACCACATGCTGCACTACGACTGGCGTTTCACGCTGGCCGACAGCGACCTGCCCAAGGTGCGCGAGGCGACGCAACTGGCCGGCGTCGAAGCGCGCTATCCGCTGCTCGACAGCCAGCTCGATGACTTCGCCCTGCGCCTCGCCCCGGAGATGAAGCTGAAGGGGCGGCAGTTGCGCTACTTCTTCAAGGAGGCGCTGCGCGGTTTCCTGCCCGACGAGATCCTGCGCAAGAGCAAGCACGGCTTCGGCCTGCCGTTCGGTGCCTGGGCGGTGGGGCACGCACCGCTGCGCGACTTCGTGCGCGCCACCATCGATCGCCTGCTCCAGCGCGGCTGGTTCCAGGCGCCGTTCGTGCGCGAGATTCTCGACCGCCACCTGCCTCAATACCCGAACTACTACGGCGAGCTGATCTGGCAGCTCATGGTGCTCGAGTTGCGCCTTTCCAAGGTCGGGAACAATTGAGTTTTCCGCAAATGCCCCTGGCTGCGCTTCACTCATGTGTCGTCCCCGCGAAAGCGGGGACCCAGTGTCTTCGCCTCGACCGCCGCTGGATTCCCGCTTGCGCGGGAACGACACCGTGGCTGCTCGCGGCGACTAAGACCGGCACCTCGCAACGGTGGGACTGAGCGTGGCAGAGCCGATCAGCAGCACGTCGGCCGCCGCCCGCGAGGCCGTTCGCGGCGGGATGTGGATGATCGGCCTGCGACTGGCCGACCGGGCGCTCGGCCTCGCCAGCACGCTGATCCTGGCGCGGCTGCTCCTGCCGTCGGACTTCGGCATGGTCGCCGTCGCGATGAGCTTCGTTGCCGCGGTCGAGGTGCTCGGATCGCTCGGTCTCGACCTGTCGCTGTTGCGCCGGCAGGAACTCGAACGGACGCAGCTGGATGCCGTGTGGAGCCTCAATCTCGCGATCGGCGCCGTGTGCACCATCGGGCTCTTCGCGGCGAGCATGCCGATCGCCGCCGCCTTCGGCGACGAGCGCCTGTTGCCGGTGCTGCTCGCGCTGTCCTTCCTGCCCCTCGTCGGATCGGCGGAGAACATCGGCACCGTGTTCTTCCGCCGGGAGCTGAACTTCGCCGCCGAGTTTCGCTGGCAGTTCTCCCGGCGCCTGGCCACGGTGCTGCTCACCGTGGGACTGGCACTGACCGTGCGCAGCTACTGGGCCCTGGTTGCCGGCATCGTCGCCGGCCGCGCTCTCGGCACGGCGCTCAGCTATGCATTGCACCCGTATCGGCCGCGCTGGCGCCGTGCAGGCTGGGGTGAACTGCGCACCTACTCGATCGCGATGTTCCTGCATTCGGCCGCGCAGCTCGTCAAGCAGCGGCTGCCGGACCTCGCCGCGGGCCACGCCTTCGGCCTGCGCTGGGCCGGGCTGAACAACGTCGCCGCCGAGGTGGCCGCGTTGCCGAGTTCCGAACTCGCCGCGCCGCTGAACCGCGTGCTCCTGCCGGTGCTCGGCCGCCTGCAGGGCGGCGAGACCGACCTGAAGCGAGCGCTGCTCGCCTCGCTTTCCGCATTGGCGTCGACGGCACTTCCCGCGGCGATCGGTCTCGCGCTGCTGGCGCCGGAACTCGTTCGCCTGTTGCTGGGCGAGAACTGGACCGATGCCGGGCCCTTGCTGAGCATCATGGCGATCGCCGGCGGCATCACGGTCCTGCAGGGACCCTGCCTGCCGGTGCTGATCCAGGCCGGGCACATGAAGGAGGTCGCCCTTGCGCAGTGGGTGAGCGCCGCCACCCTCGTTGCCGCGCTCGCCTGGGTGCTGCGATCCGGTCGACCGGACCTGCTCGGCTGGCCCGCGCTGGCCGGTGCGGTCACGCTCACTCCGCTGTCGCTGTGGTTCGCCAGACGGTCCACGGGGCTGTCGTCGACGGACCTGATGCGTGCCCTGCTGCGCCCGCTCGTGGCGTGCGCCATCATGGCCGCGGCGGTCACGCTCGCGCTCGGCGCCTTCGGCGATGCGCGCGCGACGTGGGCCGCCATGGTGGCCTGCGCGGTCCTGGGCATCATCGTGTTCGTCGCGATGTCGGCACTGCTCTGGCTGATCGGCGGCCGACCGGCGGACGGCGACGTCGTCGCTGCGCGCCATGTCGTTGGAATGCTCACGAAGTCATGAAGAACCCCGTCGCCCTGTCGCCGTACGAGGTCGCAGACACCAAGTGTCTGCTGATCGCCAGCATCTTCGCGCCCGTGCACGGCGGCTCGGCGGTCGTCTACGAAAGCCTGGCGCGGCTGTGCCCGCCCGGCGCCGTCATCGTCTTCGCGCCGCGACGCGACTACGCGACCGGGAAGTACATCGACGGCTACGCGGAGCATGACCGCAAGGCGTACTACACCGTCGAACCGGACCGAGCTCGTGCGGCCGATGATGGGCAAGCCACCGACTTCGGCGCTGCAGTCGGCGTATCGGCTGCTCATGGTCGACCTGCCGCTGGCTGCGCGGATCCTCTGGCGCGTCGCGCGCCTCGTCCGCGAAGAGAAGATCGACGTCGTCTGCGTCGGCGAACTGAGCTCGGGCAGCTGGATTGCCCACTGGTGCAAGCGCCTGTTCGGCTGCAAGGTGATCAACTACATCCACGGCGAGGAGATCACGGTCGACATGCCGTACCGGTTGTTCGGACGCGCGCGGCCCGCCACCTCGCCCGCGCCGACGCCGATCGTCGCCGTCAGCGCAGTTCACCCGCGATGCGCTGGTGCGGCTGATGAACGTCGATCCGGCCAAGATCGCGCTCATCCTCAACGGCGTCGACACGGACCGCTTCCAGCCCGGTGCCGCCGAGCAGGCGCTCGTCGACAGGCACAAGCTGCCGGGCAAGTTCGTGCTGCTCACCGTCGGCCGCCTCGTGCCGCGCAAGGGGATCGACCACGCGCTCAAGGCGCTGCCGCAGGTCACTGCGAACGGGTGCCGAACGTGCACTACCTGGTCGTCGGCAGCGGCCCGTACCGCCAGGAACTGGAAGACCTGACCGACGAGCTCGACCTGCGCGCGTACGTCACCTTTGCCGGTCGTGTCGACGACGAGGAACTGCGCGGCCTACTACCGGACCTGCGACGTCTTCCTGATGCCGAACCGCGAGATGCCCGACGGCGACACCGAGGGCTTCGGCCTCGTCTTCCTCGAAGCGAACGCCTGCGGCAAGCCGGTGATCGGCGGCCGCGCCGGCGGCGCGGTCGAGGCCGTGCGCGACGGCGAGAACGGCCTGCTCGTCGACGGCTGGAAGCCCGAGGAGATCGCGGACGGCCATCGTTCGCCTCGCCACCGACAAGGCCCTGGCCGATCGCATCGCCGGCCGCGCGATCGAGGTCGCGCGCGCCGCCAGCGCCCAGGTCCAGGCGCGCAGGTTCTACGAACTGTGCCGCGAAGTCGCCGGCCGCCCTGCGGCATGACGGGTACGCGCCGTCGCCTGCTGGTGATCGCCGGCGAGTTTCCGCCGCTGAAGACGATCGGCCGGCTGCGCACCGTCAAGTTCGTCGAGCACCTGCGCGCGCATGGCTGGGACTCGACGGTGATCGCGATCGAGCCGAGCGGCCGGGAGCCGAACTACGACACGCGCCTGCTGGACGAGATTCCCGGCGGCACCGACGTGCTGCGTGTGCCGCTGCCCGACTACGAGGTTCGCGTGGCGCAGTTCGTCAAGCGGCTGCTCGGTCGCGCGCCGGCGCCGCCAGAACACATCGGCGCGGGCGCCGCGGTACCCGACGGCAGGTCGCCGCAAGCGCGGCACCGCCGTCTCGCGCCCGCAGTGGCTCGTCGCCGTTCGACCTCGCCCACGGCGCACTGCGTACGGTCCTGAAGAACTTCGTCCTGGTCCCGGACAACTACCGGCCGTGGGTCGCCGGCGTGACCACGACAGCGCTGCAGGCGCTCGCCGCGCGGCCGCACGCCGCCGTCTACACGACCCTGCCGCCGTTTTCCGCCGCCTACGCCGGCCGGGCGATCAGGCGCGCCACCGGCCTGCCGTGGCTGGTCGACTATCGCGACCTCTGGCACGGCGACGTGCTGCGCGAGTGGCTGCCTGCGTGGCGCAGGCGCCTCGAACTGCGCAGCGAGCGGGCGCTGATGCGTGAGGCGGACGCGATCATCGCGGTCTCCGAGCAGAAAACCGAATACCTGCGGCGGCTGATTCCGGACACGAGCGCGCGCTGGGTCACGCTCACCAACGGCATCGACACGGAGCTGTACTCGGCCGAGCGGCGCAGCCGGCCGTTCGACGACGGCAGCCCGATCGAGTTCGTCTACACCGGCCGCCTGTTCAAGAACCGGCGCGGCTATGCCTTCACCGAGGCGCTGGGCCGGCTCAAGCAGCGCCGGCCCGACCTCGCTGCGCGAGCTGCGCGTGCGTTTTCTCGGCGAGGTGCGCCGGAGATCCGCGCCCGCCACGACGAACTGATCGCGGCCCACGGCCTGCAGGGCGTGTTCGACTTCGCCGGCGACGTCGCCTTCGCCGAGGCGCGCGCAGCGCAGATCAACTGCGACTACCTCCTGCTGATCGTCGACACCGGCGAGACCTCCGACGGCGTGATCCCCGGCAAGCTGTTCGAATACGTCGCCTCCGGGCGGCCGATCTTCGCGCTCTGCGATCCCGGCGCCACGCCGGACATCATCGCCAGGGCCCGGCTCGGCACGGTCGTCGGCGCGGAGGATGCGGTTGCCTGCGAGCGCGAACTGGAGCGCGTGCTGGCGGCGCCGGTACCGCGCGAAGTGGACGCCGACCGCGAGTACCTGGCCCAGTTCGATCGCCGCAAGATCGCCGCGCGGCTCGCTTCGCTTCTCGACGACATCACGCAGTCGACGTCGCAGCCGCGATCCGAGGCACAGGGGAGCACCGTTGCCGGCTGATCCGCGCGAGTGGCTCAAGGACCGGATCGTCCGCCACTTCTTTGCCTGGGACGGCGCGGCCCTCGCCGCCCGCCTGCGTTCCGCGGGCGTGAAGCGCGGCGACTGGCTGATGCTGCACGCCTCGTGGCGGCAGCGCAGCGGCTTCACCGGCAAGCCGCGCGACCTGATCCGGGCGCTTGCCGATCTGCTCGGCCCCGAGGGCCTGCTCATCATGCCCTCGCTCCCGTATCACAACCGGAGCGCGGCGGAATTCCTGCGCTCCGGCAAGCCGATCGACCTGCGCCGGCTGCCTTCCGCGATGGGGCTGCTCAGCGAGGTCTTTCGCCGCACGCCGGGCGTCGCGCGCAGCGCCAGCCCGACGCATCCGCTGCTTGCGCTCGGCAACGCCGCCGGGGAATTCGTCGCCGGTCACGAGCGCGCCGAGGTGCCCTTCGGCGCCGGGTCGCCGTTCGCCCGTCTGCTCGAGCACGACGCCTGGATCGCCGGGCTCGACGTCGGTTTCAGTTCGTTCACGTTCACCCACACGATCGAAGACCGCATCGCCGGCACGATGCCCTTCCCGCTCTACGAACCCCAGCCAATCGCGGTCGACTTCACCGACACGACGGGGCAAGCGCATCACGTCGCCGTCCGCGTCATCAGCGAAGAAGCGAACCGACGCCGCGACGAGGAGCCGTTCATCGGCCGGCTGCAGCGCTCCGGCGTGCTCAGAGCACATCCGCATCGGCAACAGCCGCCTGCTGCTGGCACGATCCGCGGCCATGGTCCGGTGCGCCGAAGAAATGGTCCGCGAAGGCGGGCACCTGTTCCGCTTCGAAAGCATGGCCCCTTCTCCGGCATCAGCAGGAGTACGCGGTGGATGAAAACGTCTTTCAAAGAGCACTTGGAATGCATGCATGCCTGGTCGACCGCAAGCGCGATAAGGCCGGCCTCCCGACGTGTCGTCCCCGCGAAAGCGGGGACCCAGAGGCGTTCGACGCAAAGACACTGGATTCGCGCCGCGCGCCATCGCGCTCGTTCGGGAATGGACACAGCTGCACCGGGACGAGCTGCGCGACAATTGGGCACGTTGCCGCAACAATGCACAGCCGAACACCATTGCGCCACTGGAGTGACCGCATGCCACGCTGGACCATCACCGAAGCGGCTGCCCTGCCCGAGTACAAGTTAGTGCTTGGCTTTGCCGACGGCACTCGAGGCATTGTCACGCTCGCGCAAAGCGAACTTTCAGGTGAGCTTGCGCGGCTCCGCGACCCTGGCTACTTCGTGCAGATGCGCCTGATCGATGGCGTGCCGACCTGGCCACAGGGCGAAGACCTGGCACCGGACGGGCTTTACGCGGACGTCCGCCAGGCGCACGCGATGGCCTAGCTTCTTGTTCTCCGTCGCAAACTGCCCGCTCGACGGTCGTTTCAACGCCGCGCGTTGTGTCGTCCCCGCGAAAGCGGGGATCCAGGGGTTTTCAGGGCAAAGATTCTGGATTCCCGCTTGCGCGGGAATGACACGTCTCAAGCAAGCGCCGAGCCGGAACGACACGGCCGCTCAGACTCATTTTTCGTAAATTGATACCCGAACCACTCTCCGGCTTCGAACAGCGCATGCGCCCACTGCGCGAGCGGCTCGGCTTCGGCCGCACGACTCCGGCGGCCAACGACGTGCACCTGCGTGCCTGCATCGACTGGCTCAAGCGCGCGCAGGACAAGACCTCCGACGACGGCGTGTCGCAGACCTTCCTTCTGCGCAGCCGGAAATGGGCGCCGTCGTACCCGGAGACCGCCGGCTACGCCGGTCCGACGCTGTACCGCTACGCCGCGCGCAGCTGTGACGCCGATGCGCGCGCGCACGGCGCATGGGCGACTGGGAGATCGCCGTGCAGCACCCGAGCGGCGGCGTGCTCGCCGCGCCGTGATCTGCAAGCCCTGAAAAATGCCACGGCGATCCTGCCCTCGCTGCAATCTATGCTGTCATTGAATACAATGACGTCACCTGACTGGGAGGCTGCATGGCCACGCTGACGATTCGCGATCTGGATGAGACGCTCAAGCGCTCGCTGCGCATGCGCGCAGCGAGCCGGAACCGCTCAATGGAGGAAGAGGCTCGTCAGATTCTCCGCGCTGCGCTGGCGGAGGCCCCCCAGGCACCGGCGAATCTCGCGGAGCGCGTCCGAGCGCGCTTTGCCGGCCTGGGGGACATCGAACTGCCGATCGCGGAGCGCGAGCCGCTACGCGCTCCGCCGAGCTTCGATGCCCCGCCGAAGGCAGCACATCGAACAACCGCCGGGCGCCGCTCTCGCAGCAAGGCACGCGCTTGAGCATTCTGCTCGACACCAACGTCCTGTCGGAGCTGCTGCGGACGCAGCCCGACCAGGGTGTGCTCGCCTGGTTTGCGAAGCAACCGGCCGACAGCCTGTTCGTGAGCGCCGTGACCCAGGCCGAGATGTTGCTTGGCGCCCGGCTCCTTCCCCGGAGCAAGCGGCGTCAGCAACTGGAAGAAGCGCTCGACGCGATGTTCCAGGAAGATTTCGCCGGCCGCGTGCTCCCCTTCGACTCTGCCGCGGCTTCCTCCTTCGCAGCGATCGTCGCCGACCGCCGCAGTGCCGGCCGGCCGATTTCTCAGTTCGACGCCCAGATCGCAGCCATTGCGCTGAGCCGCCGCACAGGGCTTGCCACGCGCAACGTTTCCGACTTCGCGGGCTGTGGGCTCGTGCTGAGCGACCCGTGGTCGGCGCGTTGAACGGGCAGCGCGGCGCCTTGTCGGTCTTGGCCGGATACCGGAAGTGGCATTGACCGGACCGCTTTCGTCTTTCGAACAGCGCATGCGCCCGCTGCGCGAGCGGTTCGGTCTCGGGCGCACGACCCCGGCGGCCAACGACGTTCACCTTCGCGCCTGCATCGACTGGCTCAAGCGCGCGCAGGACAAGACCTCGGACGACGGCGTGTCGCAGACCTTCCTTCTGCGCAGCCGGAAATGGGCGCCGTCGTACCCGGAGACGACCGGCTACATCATCCCCACGCTCTATCGCTACGCCGAGCGCAGCGGCGATGCCGATGCCCGCCAGCGCGCGCGTCGCATGGCCGACTGGGAGATCGCCGTGCAGCACGCGAGCGGCGGAGTGCTCGCCGGCGCGCTCGGCGACTCGGACCAGCCGACGATCTTCAACACCGGCCAGGTGCTGTTCGGCTGGGTGCGCGCCTTCGAGGAGGAAGGCGACTCGCGCTACCTCGACGCCGCGGTGCGCGCCGCCGACTGGCTGTGCGACGCGCAGGACGCCGACGGCTGCTGGCGCCGCTTCGGCTCGCCGATGACCGGCAAGTCGGTCAACACCTACAACACGCGCTCGGCCTGGGGGCTGCTGCGCGTCTATCACGTCAGCCGCAACGAGCGCTATCTCGACGCAGCGCTGCGCAACGCGCGCTGGGCGCTCACCCAGCGCAATGCCGCCGGCTGGCTCGCCGAGAACTGCCTGCAGGACAACACGCAGCCCTTCACGCACACGATCGCCTACGCGATGCGCGGCCTGCTCGAGATCGGCCACTACACCGGAGACAAGGCGTTGCTCGACGCGGCGATCGTCATCGGCGAGGCCATGCGCGCCGCCGTGCCGGCGAGCGGCGCGCTGCCGGGCCGTTTCAATGCCCAATGGCAGCCCACCGTGAAATGGTCCTGCCTCACCGGCGACGCGCAACTCGCGATCAACTTCGGCCGGCTGTACCAGATCACAGGCAACGCGGCCTGGCGCGAGGCCGCCGAGCGCCTGATCGAATTCGTGAAGTCGACGCAGAAGCTCGACGGCGACGCGGACGAACTCGGCGGCATCAAGGGCTCGCACCCGGTCGACGGCGGCTACCACCCGTGGCAGATGCCCAACTGGGCCGCCAAGTTCTTCGCCGATGCGCTGATGCTCGCGGAGGCCAACGGCAGGCGCGGCGAGTACGTGATCTACGCCGGCCCCCCGGCCAGAAGCTGAGGCAGCTTCACCACGTCGTCAGTCCCGCGGCCCGGAGCGCGCCTCGATCGCCCGCGTGATTCCGGGTTCGAGGGATGCGGGGACCGTCGCTTGCTCCCCGACTGCGGGCAGGTCCAATCCCTTCAGGAAGTACAGCGGCCGGCGCTTGGTCTCGTCGAACATGCGGCCCAGGTACTCGCCGATGACGCCCAGGAACGTGAGCTGAATTCCGCCGAGAAACAGCACCACGACGATCAGGGTCGGAAAGCCCGGCACCGGATCTCCCCAGAGCAACGTGCGGCCGATGATCCAGAGCGCATACAGGAAGGACACGCTCGCGATGCTGCCCCCGAGGTAGGTCGCAATCTTCAGCGGCGCGATCGAGAACGACGTGATCCCCTCGAGGGCGAAGTTCCAGAGCCGCCAGTAGTTCCACTTCGTCTCGCCGGCGAAGCGCGGATCGCGCTGGTACGGAACGGCCACCTGCGGAAAGCCGATCCACGCGAACAGCCCCTTCATGAAGCGGTGCTGCTCGCGCAGCTGCTTCAGCGCATCGAGCGCACGCCGGCTCAGCAGGCGGAAATCGCCCGTGTCCGCTGGTATCTCGACACGGCTCATGCTCTGGATCACGCGATAGAACGCGTAGGCCGTCGCCTTCTTCAACATGCCCTCGCCCGCTCGCGACCTCCGCTGCGCATAGACCACGTCGTGGCCCTCGGTCCACTTGCGCAGCAGTTCCGGGATCAACTCGGGCGGATCCTGCAGGTCCGCGTCGATGACCACGACCGCGTCACCGCGCGCCGCGTCGAGCCCGGCCGTGAGCGCGGTCTCCTTGCCGTAGTTGCGGCTCAGGTCGACGATGCCGACGCGAGGATCGTTCCTGCGCAGCTCGCGCAGCACATCGAGCGTTCCGTCCCTGCTGCCGTCGTTTATGTAGATGATCTCGCCCGGCATGCCGATGCCGTCGAGCACCGCGGCGGTCCGCCGATGGAACTCCGGCAGGACCTCCTGTTCGTTGTACGCGGGCACGACGACCGAAAGCAGAGGCATGGCGTTGGTCTCCGGTACTAGGCGAGGCGGTTAAGTATTCTCCGGCAAAGTCGGGACTTTGGTTTATGAGCAGCTCAAAGCGGCAGTGGGAGTCGCGCACGCGACCCCTTGTTTATTGACCCAGTTCGCGGTAGCGCTCTATCGCGAATACCCCGACTGTCCCAATTACGTGCTAACCCCGCTCGAGGGCCTGCTCGGCGTGGCCCTCGCGGGCCTGCTGATCACCGGGCTCGTCGGCGCCGGCCGCGCGCGTCAGGTGCCGGCGGGCGCCGCCGCCGCGACCATCTCGCCGAGCAACGCGCCGAAGTCGACGTAGCGCGGTTCGCCGATCAGGCTGCGCAGCCTCTGGTTGCTGCCAACCAGCCGGTGCACCTCGGCGCGCCGCACCAGGTGCGGCGCCACACGGATCTCCGGCGCGTGCGCGGTGATCGCCTGCAGTTGTTCGAGGATCGAACGCAGGCTGCGCCCCACGCCCGAGCACACGTTGACCACGGCGCCGGCCGCGTCCGCCATGAGCAGCCGCGCATAGGCGTCGGCCACCATGCGCACGTCGGAGAAATCCCGCTCGACTTCGATGTTGCCCAGTTCGAGCACCGGCCGGCGCTGCGCGTAGTGCGCCACCAGCTTCGGCACCAGGAACTGCTCGGTCTGCCCCGGCCCGGTGTAGTTGAACGGCCTCACGATCACGATCGGCAGGCGCTCGAACCAGGTGCGGGCGATGAACTCCATCGCCAGCTTGCTGCACGCGTAGTGGTTCACCGGCGCCGGCGCCACGGCCTCGTCGATCGGGTCGGCCGCGCTGTTGCCGTACACGTTGGCGCTGCTCGCCAGCAGCACCTTGCGCACCCCCGGCGCGGCCTTGGCGATCGCCTCGAGCAGGTTCCCCGTGCCCACCGCGTTGACTGCGTAGAGCTCGGCCGCGTTGGCATGGGTCACCGCGCTGAGCGCGGCCAGGTGAACCACGTAGTCGGGGCGCAGCGCGTCGAGTGCAGCGCTCAGGCTCGCCGGCGCGAGCAGGTCGAAGCCGCTGGTCACGTCGGCGCCGTGCGCCTCGTGGCCGGCCGCTTCGAGCGCACGCGCCAGGTACGGGCCGGTGAAGCCGGACAGTCCGGTGACGAGGACCCGGGTCATCGGCAGGCCTAGAAGATCGATCCGCCGTTGCTGTTGCGGCGCAGGTCGGCCTCGACCATCATCCGGCACAGTTCCTCGAGCGTGGTCTGGGTGCGCCAGCCGAGCTTCTCGCTGGCCTTGGCCGGATCGCCGATGAGCAGGTCGACCTCGGCCGGCCGGTAGTACTTGCGGTTGATGCGGACCACCGTCCTGCCGCTGGCGGTGTCGACCGCGGTCTCGTGCAGTCCCTCGCCGCGCCACTCGATCGTCATCCCGGCGGCACGGAAGGCCATGGTGGCGAAGTCGCGCACCGTCTCGGTCCGGCCGGTGGCCAGCACGAAGGTCTCCGGCGCGGGCGCCTGCAGCATCAGGTACATGCCCTCGACGTACTCGCGGGCGAAGCCCCAGTCGCGCCGCGCGTCGAGGTTGCCCAGCTCGATGCCGTCGAGCTTGCCGAGCTTGATCTTCGCCGCGCCGTCGGTGATCTTGCGGGTGACGAACTCCAGCCCGCGCAGCGGCGACTCGTGGTTGAAGAGAATCCCGCTGGCGCCGAAGATGTCGTAGCTCTCGCGGTAGTTGACCGTCATCCAGTGGGCGAAGAGCTTGGCCACGCCGTACGGGCTGCGCGGGTAGAACGGCGTCTTCTCGTCCTGCGGGATCGCCTGCACGTGGCCGAACATCTCCGAGGTCGAGGCCTGGTAGTAGCGGGCACCCGGATCGAGGATGCGGATCGCCTCGAGCAGGTTCAGCGCGCCGAGCCCGGTGATGTGCGCGGTGGTGGTCGGCTGCTCGAACGAGACGCCGACGAAGCTCTGTGCGGCGAGGTTGTAGACCTCGTCGGGCTTGGTGCGGTTGATCAGGTTCAGCGACGCGCCGGCGTCGGTGAGGTCGTATTCGGTCAGGTGCAGGTTGGGGTGATGGCGGATGCCGAGTTCCTCGACGCGCCAGAAATTGACCGAGCTGGTGCGCCGGTAGGTGCCGAAGACGGTGTAGCCCTTCTCCAGCAAGAGCTGCGCGAGGTAGGCCCCGTCCTGGCCGGTGACGCCGGTGACGACGGCGGTTCGATTTCGCGTTGTCAAGAGTGCTCCTTACATGTAAGCCCACCGAGCACCAAGCGCCAAGTCGAGCAAGATCTTGGAAATGTACCTTCTCTGGCAGAAGACTGTCGCCTGGGGTTGACCTAAACGAGAACCCGAACGACCTGGTCTTCCGAGGCGTTACCCGGCGCGGGGCGCGCCGAAGGTCAGGATCCGGTTTGCAACGAAGTTCACCACAAGCACGATCAGCGTGGAAACAGCCTGCCCGATCAGGTAATGAACATCGTTGCCGACCACGAGCAGCCACACGATCGCCAGGTTCAGCAGCATGCTGAAGAACGCGATCGCCAGGAAGCGCGGCGCGGCCCGCAGGTGCGGCGCGTTGCTGCGGAAGGTGAGGCGATGGTTCAGCGCGTAGTTGACGATTGCACCGACCAGGAACCCCGCGGTGGTCGCGGTCGTCGGCGCCCAGCCGTAAGACTGAACGAGGAAGATCAACGTCGCGAAGTGCGCCGACGTCCCGACCACCCCCACGGCGGCGAAGTCGATGAACTGCATCAGCGGCGGGCGCGCCCCGGCCGCTAACGGCTCCATGCCCGGGCACCCGCGCCGGAGCCAGCACGGCACTGCCCAGCACGGCAAGCAGCGCGGCGATGGACACGTGATCGTGGGAATCGCCACCGGCAATCGAACTCATCGCCGCCACGTAAAGGCAGGCCGCGGCCACGACCCATGCGCCCGGAGGCGACGCCGACTGCACGGCCCCGCTCGCCAGCGCGACGAGGACCAGCAGCCAGATCGCGAGCCCGGCTGCGCTGCCGGAGGCCGCAAGAACCGGATCGGATACCGGCATGCGCCCGTCGCCGGCAACCGGGGCGCTCGCCGCCGTCGCGGAGTCTCCACTCGCGAAACCGAGCAGCCGCTCCCAGCACAGCAGCAGAAACCGGTGCGGCTCCCGCGCAATCCACTGCGCCGCAAGCCGGTAGCCCTGCGCCGAACGCTCCTGCTCGGGCAGCGACATCAGCGAGACCTGGGTCTCGCCACCACCAGCCACAGCCTGCGGATCGTTGGCCCGATAGAAAACGACACCACCGCTGCTCACCACCGACGCCGTGATGCCGAGTACCTGTTCGTTTCGCGCCAGCCAGGGCACAACGACGAGCATGGCGCCCACGCAGAGCAACCCCAGCCGGAAGACGCCGGCGCGCAGCGTGCTCGGGTGCAGCACCTCGCCTGCCGCGAAGATCACCGGCAGTGCCAGCAGCGCCGGCTGAACGAGGCCCGCACTGCCGGCCATGAGTCCGCAGATCAGAAGCAACGCGCAGTTCGCCGCATCGAGCCGCCCTTCCTCGCGTGCTCGCGCGTACACGTAAAGCGCCACGCACAGGGTCAGCAACGCCAACGCCGCAAGCCCCCTCGACACGACCGGCGTGGCAAGCACCAGGCTGGGGCAAACCGACACCACGGCGGCCGCACCCAGCCCGGCGGCGCGGCCGAAGAGCACTGCCCCCATCACGTAGGCCGCAAGGGCGGCTACGACATACGACCCCATGTTCAGGACCACGACGACCGCCAGCGAGCGCTCGGGCCCGAGCAGGTTGCCAAGCGCCGCCAGCAACAGCGGGTACCCCGGCGGCCAGAAGGCGAGATCACCGTTGCGGTCGACGTAGCCGCCGCCTTCCGCCAGCCGCCACGCCAGTTGCAGGTAGGCCTCGCCGTCGGGAAGAACCGCAACCTGGTCCACCGCCGCAACGGCCGCAAGCCGAAGCGCGATGCCGGCAAGCAGGATCACGACAAGCGTTCGCCCGGGATGCAGTCGCCCGACGCGGCTGGAAACCGCCGCAAGCGCCGAGCGGACCTGCCGAGCGCTCCATGCGGCGAGGCCCGCAACGCAAGCGCCGGCCGCAAGCGCCGCAATACCGAGCCCACGGCCTCCGGTCCACGCCAGTTCGAACAGGCTGCCGGCCGTCGCGGCCACGGCAACGATCGCAAGGGCGCCCGCTCCGGCCCAGATCATCCGCGGAACGGCAACGAGGCCGGTCATCGCCTGACTCGCCGCTTCCGGCGCCGGTCGTAGACGACGCAGGGCCGCCGGTCGCACCGCCCGGCGGCTGGCAGCGGCGCCGAAGGGCCGGCCGATATCATCGGGCCGACCGTTCTGGTCCTGCTGGCAGAAAGCCGAAGTTCCATTTCCTCTTCAATGAAGCAGCACTGATCCGTTGTCTGTTCCCGCCTCGAATCATCGCCCGATGCCGGCGCCGCCCTACCGCCCCAGCGACGGACGGCCCGCCTCGGGGGCAATGCCGGCGGTAACCGTCCTGCTCGTCGCGCTGGCTTACGCCGCGGCGATCGCGGCCATCACCTTTCGAACCGAACTGGCCGCCAATTCCGACGGCGCATCCGCACTCGCTGCAGCGCGCAGTCTCGCGAGCGGCCTCGGCTTTCTCTCCTTCGACGGCAGTCCGCAGCCGTATTGGCCGCCGCTTTACCCGGCCTTCGTCGGCGCCTTCCTCGCGGTCGGCATGGAACTGCGCTGGGCCGCATGGCTGGTCAACGCGATCACCGCCTTCTGGTTCATGTGGGCCGTGCTCCAGTGGCTTCGCTCGGCCGTGGCCAGCCGGTGGCTGATCGCACTCGGTGTCCTCGGCTGCGCGGTGCTGCATCCCGTGCTCGAGTTATTCAGCGAAGTCCGGTCGGACGCCCTCCTGCTCGCCATCAGCCTGCATTCCATGGCGCTGGCCGCCCGCTGGCTGGATGGCGACGAGCGCGCCTTTGCCGGAGGGGTACTGCTCGCCGCGCTGGCCACCCTGGCCAAGTATCAGGGCGTTGCGGTTCTGGGCGCGTGGGGTCTGTTCGTCCTCCTACGCTGCCGGCAGGCCGAGCGAGGTGCCTGCGCCCGCCGGCTTGCGCTGGTGGGTGCTGCAGCCTTGCCGCTGTCGCTCTGGCTGCTGCGCAACCTGATCGCGACCGGAACGCTGGCGGGCGCACGCATCACCTATCTCTCGCCGATGGAATACCTGCTCGATGCCGGCCCGCGGACGCTGGAAAAGGTGACCAACTGGTTCGTGCCGGAGTCCGTGCCCCTCTCGCTGCGTTCGCTGGCTTTCGCCGGACTGGTCGGTGTCGTGATGGCGGGCCTCGTCACGGCGGCGGTCACGCAACCTGCCTTCGCACGGCGCAACCGCGCCGTACTCGCGCTCGCCGTGTTCGCACTCCTGTACCTGGCGCTGACGCTGCTTGCATCCGTCACCAGCACCGCGTGGGGCCTGCACCGCTACATGAGCGTGCTCGCCCCGGTGCTCGTGATGTTTGTCGTCACCGTGCTGGATGCCTTCGTCCCTCGTCTAGGCGCTGCACCTGCGGCCGCCATTTCGCTTGCAACGGCTGCCGTGCTGCTCGCGGTGCCCACGGTGAGGACCGCGGATCTCGTCGGCCGCATCCAGCAGGGCCGCGCGGGTTACCAGTACGGTGACTGGTACACCGAACTCCGGCCAGTCGTGCGGCAGTTCGACTTTCGCGGCCCGGTGCTGACCAACGCCCGCGGCTTCGTCTGGCTGACCTCCGGGCAGCCCGAGCGGTTCGTCACCCGCTTCGTGATTGCCGAATGGCGTCGCGTCAGCGACGAGTTCGCGCGCCGGCAGATCGAACAACTCCTGCGCGCACCGACACCGTACGGCCCGGCGCGCGGCGATGACCTGTACTTCGTCGAAGCCTTCCGCTGTGACGACGAAGACCCGACGGCCAAGGATCTCGACGGCGTATTCCGCCTGGTGCCGATGGTGAAAACGGCCGACGGCGCCATCTGGCGGCTCGAATGAGGGTCCCGACACTCCGGGCCAACGCGCAGGGCCCGATGGCGCCGCATTCCAGCGAGTTCGCGGGCAACGCGGCCGTAATCCTGCTCGTCTTCGCCGTCGCGCTGGGCGTCCGACTGTTTCAGCTCGATGCGGAGTCGATCTGGCTCGACGAGGCCTACAGCCTCCAGATGGCCGACCCCAGGCTTTCCGTCAAGGAAGTGGTCTGGAACACGGGCGCGGACTTCCACCCGCCGCTCTATTACCTGATCCTGCACTTCGTGCTGAAGGTGGAGACGACCGTCTTCGCGCTGCGCCTACCCTCGGCGGTCTTTGGTGCGCTGGCCGCCGCGGCGACGGCCACTCTGGGCTGCATCGCCGGAGGGCGGGCCGTGGGACTGCTGGCGGGCCTGCTCTTCGCACTCGCCCCCTTCCAGGTGTTCTACGGCCAGGAGGCGCGCATGTATTCCCCGCTCGCCTTCGCGACCACGACCGCCCTCGCCGCATTCACCTGGCTGGCCAACGAGCCGGGACGACTGCTGGCCAGCCCGGCACAGATCCGGAAGCGGCCGGATCGGCTGTCCATCGTGGTCGCCTGGCTGGTCATCGCGATGGCCATCGCGGCGGCAATGCTGGCGCAGAACCTCGGCGTGCTGTTGCCGGGCGTGCTGTCGATCGCCGTGCTTGCGCTTTGGCTCCGCCACGGCCAGGGAAGACCTGCTTCGCTGATTCCCTTTGCGCTGACCGGGCTGCTGGCGCTGGCGCTCTGGTTGCCCTGGCTGCCGTTCCTTCTCAGGCAACTGGGCCGCGTCAGCGCCGGCTACTGGATCACGCCGCCGAGCCTGCAGGGCATGCAGAGCGATTTGTTGAAGATGACCTTCGGCCCGCCCGGTCTCACGCTGTCGCTCCTGGCCGGCGTCGCGGCGCTGTTCCTTCTCATCCGCGCAGGCGCATTCGCGCGCGATAAGCGGGCGACCCTGGCGTTGTTGCTGCTCTTTGCCTTCGGCCCCCTTGCCCTCGCCCTCGGAATCAGCCAGTGGCGGCCCGTCTATCTGGATCGGGCGCTTCTCTGGATCGCTGCACCGCTGTTCGTCGCGATCGCAGTTGCGACAGGCAGTCTGCGCTCCACACGACTGCGAGCCGCAATCGCAGTTTTCTTCCTGGCAGTGACAGGCTGGCACCTCGTGCCCTACTTCACGACGCAGACCAAGCCAGGCTGGGCGCCGCTTGTCGCCCACCTGAGGGCAAATGTGAAGCCGGGCGATGCGATCGTCATTCACCGGGCAAGCGCGGCGCTTCCGTTCCGCTATCACGCCAGCCTTGCGGATCGCCATGGTCGTGTCGATCTGCCTGCACTCATTGAGATCACCACCCCGGCAGACGATGTCGCCGCGGCCCTTCCACCGACGGCGCGGCGGGTGTGGCTCATCTACTCGTTTGAATACCAGGACGACAAGGAACGAACGATCCGTCGCCGCCTTTCAAAGCTTGGCGAGGAAGTCGACCGGCTGGACTTCGGCGGGTTAGCCGACTATGGCAAGGCAACGCTGTATCTGTTCAGCCTGAAGAATGGCGCAAGCAACTAGATTTTCCGGAAGCGCGCGCCGAGCAGCGCCACGGTAGCGGCAAGGACCGAACGGTCGGCAACATGCGCCTCCAGGCGAGACACCGGCGAACTCTTGCAGACTTTCGGTTCGTGGTGCATGCGGGAACGGCTTCAGGAGGGAAAGAGGTCTGTTCGGCCCGTGGCGACTCAGCGTCGCCGGGTGCCGGCGCCCGATGGCCGGACGAGGGGCGCGCCAAGCGGAAACTAGAATTGCCTGTCCTCGAGATTGCGCTTGCTCACCCTCGGCCGTAAATGCGGCCTGCGCCAGAAGTGACGTACGTGGTTCCGCACGCTTGATCCACGTGAGCGGCACAAGCGGTTGGGTCACCGTGACAAGGGATTTCACACAGCGGTTGACGCAAGGTCCGCGCGAATTTCGCGCAGTCGAGTTGGTTGGTGGAACAGAGCGACCCTGATGGCGAACCCCGAGAACCAAGAGCGAGCGACTTCCTTGACGGTCTACACGCCGGATTCATCGCTTTCGAATCCCGGACAGATGCTTCTCGATATGTTTCGCGACCTGGCGCGGAGTCGCGAACTGGCATGGCGGCTTGCCATTCGGGACGTCAAGGCCCAGTACCGCCAGGCTTTTCTCGGCATGCTCTGGGCGTTCATCATGCCGCTCGCCCATACGGTCACGTGGGTCTTCCTGAGCAGAGCGGGCATCATTGCCGTCGGCGAAACGACGTTGCCGTACCCGATCTACGTGTTCAGCGGCACCATGCTTTGGGCGATCCTGGTCGATGCCGTCAACGCGCCCTTGCAGCAAACCGGCGCAAATCGCGCCGCCCTCGGCAAGCTCAATTTTCCGCGCGAAGCCATCGTGGTTTCGGGCATCTACCAGACCATCTTCAACGGCAGCATCAAGATCGGCCTGCTGCTTGTGCGTTGATCCTCGCGGGCATCAATCCCGGGTGGGCCTGCTGCTCTTCCCGGTGGGCATCCTGTCACTGCTGTTGATCGGTACCGCGGTCGGCCTGCTGATAACGCCGGTCGGCATGCTCTACACCGACATCGGGCGCGCCATTCCGCTGCTGATGCAGTTTGCAATGTATCTGACGCCCGTCGTCTTTCCCGATGCCCAAGGAGGGTGGGCGGCGACACTGTTCGAACTCAACCCGTTGACCCCGTCATCCTGACGACGCGCGACTGGCTCCGGCCAGGACGGACCGACCATGCTCGGCTATTTCCTCGTCGTGAACCTGACATCCGTCGCCTTGTTGCTGGTGGTCTGGGTGGTGTACCGGCCTGTCGATGCCGATCGTGATCGAGCGCTGGGAAACTGAAAGTGAGCGAAACGCTGGTCAAGGTCGAAGGCGTTATCGAAGAAGTTCTGCCGCAGCCTCCGCAAGTCGCTCTGGTACGGCCTGCAGGACATGGGCCGAGAGGTGACCGGGCGCAGGCACGGCGGCAATGGACAGCTTCGGCCGGACGAGTTCTGGGCGGTGAAGGAACGTCAGCTTCGAACTTCGCGAGGGAGAGTGCCTGGGCCTGATCGGCCGCAACGGCGCCGGCAAGACCACGCTGCTGAAGATGCTCAACGGCCTGATCAAGCCGGACGAGCGGCAGGATCACGATGCGCGGGCGCGTCGGCGCCCTGATCGCCCTCGGCGCGGGGTTCAACCCGATCCTCACCGGGCGCGAGAACATCTACGTCAATGGCTCGGTCCTCGGCCTGACCAAGCGGGAACTCGACAGCAAGATCGACGAGATCATCGACTTCGCCGAGATCCGCGAGTCGATCGACATGCCGGTGCAGACCTACAGCTCCGGGATGACGGTCCGGCTGGGGTTCGCGATCGCCACTGCCCTTGCAGCCCGATGTCCTGCTGCTCGACGAAGTGCTGGCCGTGGGCGACGCCTCGTTCCGGCACAAGTGCTACCACCGCATCAGCAACATCATCTCGAACTGCGCCGTGATCCTCGTATCGCACAGCATGGAGCAGATCGCCGCGGTCGTCGACAGCGTCGGCCTGATGCACCAGGGGACGTTCACCGTTCTTCGCAACGCCGCAGAAGGAATCAATGCCTACAACGAGGTGAACGAACAGGAGCCGGACGAAAGTTCAATGGACGGCAAGGATTTTGCCGTCTACCGCGCCGATAACCGCTGCCGAAGTCACCATCCCCCAACCCACGCGTTCCTTATCGTGGTAGCCTGGAGGTGATCATCGATCTGAAGTGCTCGGAGGACCGCTCCACGGTGCTGCTGATTTCTTTCACGGGCGTCAACGAGAAGCCGCCAGTCGGTCATGAACTGGAACAGCAAGTTCATCAAGGACTCGATCGACCTGCCGGAAGGCCAGTCGACCCTGCACTTCAAGATCGATCCGCTGCTGCTGCATCGAGGCCGCTATTCGTGGAATCTGTGGATCGGCGCTGGCGGAATCGACGCGCTCGTGTATGCAATGCATGCGGGCAGCTTCGACGTCGAAAGCGAGCTGCCCCCGATCCAGGGCATTCCGTACCTGCCGGACCCATCCGGACTGCGGCTGATTACCAACAACGGCGAGCGCGAGTTCGCGGCACAGACAGGCGATACCGCCTGACCGAAATCGTCGAGGGAAATCAAGAGATGTTGAACAACAAGTCCGTGCTCATCACCGGCGGCACCGGCTCCTTCGGCAAGGCCTTCGTGAAGACCGTGCTCGAGCGCTATCCGGACATCAAGCGCCTCGTGATCTTCTCGCGCGACGAGCTGAAGCAGTACGAGATGGCGCAGACGTTTCGACCCGTGCGAGTATCCGGCGCCTGCGCTACTTCATCGGTGACGTGCGCGATGACGCGACCGGCTGCGCCGCGCGCTGGAGGGCATCGACATCGTGATCCACGCCGCGGCGCTGAAGCAGGTGCCGGCCGCCGAGTACAACCCCTTCGAGTGCATCAAGACCAACATCCTCGGCGCCCAGAACGTGATCGAGGCGTGCCTCGATACGGGCGTCAAGCGGGTGGTCGCGCTCTCCACCGACAAGGCCGCCGCCCCGATCAACCTCTACGGCGCCACCAAGCTCTGCTCCGACAAGCTGTTCATCGCCGCCAACAACATCACGCGGCCAGCCGCGACATCCGCTTCTCCGTGGTGCGCTACGGCAACGTCATGGGCAGCCGCGGCTCGGTCATCCCGTTCTTCCTCGAACGGCGCAAGACCGGCGTCCTGCCGATCACCGATCCGGCGCATGACCCGCTTCAACATCACCCTGCAGGAAGGCGTCGACATGGTGCTCTGGGCGCTGGAGAACGCCCATGGGCGGGGAGATCTTCGTGCCGAAGATCCCGAGCTACCGCATCACCGACGTGGCCGAGGCCATCGGCCCCGACTGCGAGCACCCGGTCGTCGGCATCCGCCCGGGCGAGAAGCTCCACGAGGAGATGATCACCGCCAGCGACAGCTTCAACACCGTGGACCTGGGCCGCTACTTCGCCATCCTGCCGATGGCCGCAGAATACACGCCGCGAGCACTACTGCGAGCGCAACGGCTGCGCACCCCGTCGAGCCCGGCTTCGCCTACAACAGCGGCACCAACCCCGACTTGCTGACGCGTCGAGCAGCTGCGGGAGCTCATCCGCGAGCACGTCGATCCGGAGTCTGCATCTGACGATGACCCATGATTCCCTACGGCCGCCAGGACATCAGCGAGGCCGACATCGCACGCGGTCGTCGACGGTGCTGCGCTCCGACTTCCTCACCCAGGGGCCGGTGGTCGCCGCGCTTCGAGCGGCGTTGCGCCGAGTACTGCGGTGCCGGCACGCGGTGGCCGTGGCCAACGCGCACCGCCGCGCTGCACCTCGCCTGCCTGGCGCTCGGGCTCGGGCCGGGCGACTGGCTGTGGACGTCAGCCCGATCACCTTCGTCGCCTCGGCCAACTGCGGCGCTGTACTGCGGTGCGGAGGTCGATTTCGTCGACATCGACCCGCGCACCTACAACCTGTGTCCGACGGCGCTGGAGCGCAAGCTGGAGCGAGGCCGAACGCGAGGGGCGGCTGCCGAAGATCGTCGTGCCGGTGCACTTCGGCGGCCAGCCCTGCGACATGCAGGCCATCCATGCGCTGGCCGAGCGCTACGGCTTCCGCATCATCGAAGACGCCTCGCACGCCATCGGCGGCACAGTATCGCAGGCCGAGCCGATCGGCAACGGCCGCTACAGCGACATCACCGTCTTCAGCTTCCACCCGGTCAAGATCATCACCACCGGCGAGGGCGGCATGGCGCTCACCAACGACGCCGAGCTGGCCGAGCGCATGGCGCTGCTGCGCAGCCACGGCATCACCCGCGACCCGGCGCAGATGACCCGCGAAGCCGACGGCCCCTGGTACTACCAGCAGATCGAGCTCGGCTTCAACTACCGCATGACCGACCTGCAGGCGGCGCTCGGCGTCAGCCAGATGGCGCGGCTGGACGAGTACGTCGCCCGCCGCCACGCGCTGGCCGCGCGCTACGACGAGCTGCTGGCCGATCTGCCGGTGACTACCCCCTGGCAGCATCCGGACGGCTACTCGGCCTGCACCTGTACGTCATCCGCCTGCAGCCGGACAGACCGCGAGAGCCACCGCGAGGTCTTCGAGGCGCTGCGCGAGCGCGGGCATCGGCGTGAACGTGCACTACATCCCGGTGCACACCCAGCCCTACTATCAGCGCATGGGCTTCAAGGCCGGCGATTTCCCCGAGGCCGAGCGCTACTACGCCGAGGCGATCAGCCTGCCGATGTACCCGACGATGAGCGAAGACGCAGCAGGATCAGGTCGTCGCGGCGCTTCGCGAGGCGCTGCAGGCATGAAGACTCGCCGTCATCCCCGCCCGCGGCGGCAGCAAGCGCATCCCGCGCAAGAACATCAAGCCGTTCTGCGGCAAGCCGATGATCGCCTGGTCGATCGAGGCGGCGCTGGAGAGTGGCTGCTTCGACCGGATCATCGTCTCCACCGACGACGCCGAGATCGCGGAGGTCGCCCGTGCATGGCGGTGCCGAGGTGCCATTCATGCGTCCGGCCGAACTGGCGGACGACCACACCGGAACCATCCCGGTCATCGCCCACGCCATCGAATGGTACCGGCAGCACGGCGAAGACCCCGCCGAAGTCTGCTGCATCTACGCGACGGCCCCATTCGTCCGCGCCGAGGATCTGCGCGTGGCCTGGACGTGCTCCATGCAGACCGGCTGCGACTACGCCTTCTCGGTCACCAGCTACGCCTTTCCGATCCAGCGAGCCATTCGGATCACGGCCGCAGGACGGGTCGAGATGTTCAGTCCCGAACACTTCAACACCCGCTCGCAGGATCTGGAGGAGGCCTACCACGACGCCGGACAGTTCTACTGGGGGCGCGGCCGAGGCCTGGCTGGCCGGCAAGCCGATCTTTTCGGCGACGCTGCGCCGGTGATCCTGCCCCGTTACCGGGTGCAGGACATCGACACGCCGGAAGACTGGGAACGGGCCGAGTGGATGTTCAAGGCGCTGCAGTCGGGGCGGGGCGTCGTGAAGCACCCGACGTTCGTCTTCCGCAGCCGACGCCTCGCTCGAAATCGGCACCGGCCACGTCATGCGCTGCCTGACGCTGGCCGATGCCCTTGCGCGAGCGGGGCGCGCAGTGCCGGTTCGTCTGCCGCGAGCACGCCGGCAATCTGCTCGAGACTGATCCGCGAGCGCGGTTTCGAGGCGCATGCCCTGCCGGCAGCTGCGATGGCGCGTACCGGCGCGAGACGCGGACGGAACGGCGAACGTTCCGGCCTCATGCCGCCTGGCTGGGCACCGATTGGGCGAACGGATGCGCGGCAGACCCTTGCGATGCGCTTGGCGGCAATCCGGTCGACTGGCTGATCGTCGATCACTACGCGCTCGATGTCCGCTGGGAGCGAGCGATTGAGACCCGCGTGCCGCCGCCTGATGGTCATCGACGATCTCGCCGACCGGCGGCACGACTGCGATCGGCTGCTGGACCAGAACCTGCGGCCGTACTGCCCATCATTACGCAGACCTCGTTCCGGCCACCTGCCGGGTACTGGCAGGGCCGCGCTTCGCCTTGCTGCGCCCCGAGTTCGCCGCATTCCGCGCAGTACAGCCTGGCCCGGCGCCAAGCCCCGCGCTTGCAGCGCCTGCTGATCACCATGGGTGGCATCGACAGGGACAACGCGACCGAGCAAGGTGCTGAACGCCCTGACGCGAGTGCCCGCTGCCTGCACGATTGCCGGATCAGCGTGGTGATGGGACCCATGGCACCGTGGTTGCCCCAGGTGCGCGAGTCGGCCGCCGGGATGCCGTGGGTGACCGAGGTTCTGGTCGGCGTGCAGGACATGGCGCGGCTCATGGCCGAAAGCGACCTGGCGATCGGCGCGGCGGGCGTCACTTCACTGGAGCGCTGCTGCCTGGGATTGCCGACGATAACGATGGTCCTCGCCGACAATCAGCGCGCCGGTGCCCGGGCTCTCGAAGCGACGGGGGCCGTGGTCGTCGTCGATATCGAGGGGGACCTGGCCATCCAACTTCGCGCGAAACTGGCGTTGCTGGCTCAGCCGACGAGACTCCGGGCCATGCAGGAAGCGGCTGCCTCGGTGACCGACGGGACCGGCACCAGCCGTGTCGTGAGCACCTTGCTTGCGGAAAATGCCTGAGGACTGCAGCGTCCGGCCCATGAATGCGGACGATCTCGAGATCGTCCTTGCATGGCGTAATCATCCGGATGTCCGCCGGTTCATGCTCACGCAGCACGAGATTTCGCTTGAAGAGCACCGCCGCTGGTTCGAACTGGCGTCGGGCGAGCCATCGCGACGGCTCCTGATTGTCGAGGAGGGAGAAGACTCCTTTGGGTTTCGTCCAGTTCAGCGGCGTGGCGCCCGGCGGCATTGCGGACTGGGGCTTTTACGCGGCCCCGGAAGCACGCAAGGGTTCAGGCAGCAAGCTCGGCGTCGCCGCGCTCGGATTCGCCTTCGAAACCCTCGGCCTTCACAAGGTCTGCGGGCAGGCCCTGGACTTCAACGAGGCTTCGATCCGCTTTCACCTGAGGCTCGGGTTTCAGCAGGAAGGCGTGCTGCGCGAGCAGAAACGGATCGGCGGCAAGTACCATGACCTGATCTGCTTCGGTCTGCTTTGCCACGACGCTGCGGCGAAGCGGACCACGTCAACGGGATCGGTCGAAATGAAAGAAGTCGCCATCGCGGGCCGGCGAATCGGCGCCGGACGAACCGCCGTACATCATTGCCGAACTTTCCGCCAACCATAACGGCCGGCTCGAAACGGCACTGCGGCTCATCGAGGAAGCGAAAAAGGCAGGCGCCGACGCGGTCAAGCTGCAGACCTACCGCCCGACACCATCACCCTGGACTGCGACAGCGAAGACTTCCAGATCCACGGCGGGCTGTGGGACGGGCGCAGCGCTCTACGAGCTCTATCAGGATGCGCACATGCCCTGGGAGTGGCACGCAGCCGCTGTTCGACCACGCGCGCAAGCTCGGCATCACCATCTTCAGTTCGCCGTTCGACAGCACGGCCGTCGACCTGCTGGAAGAGCTCGGTGCACCCGGCCTACAAGATTGCTTCGTTCGAGGCGGTCGACCTGCCGCTGATCCGGTACGTCGCCGCCACCGGCAAGCCGATGATCATCTCCACCGGCATGGCCGACGCGGAGGAGATCCAGGAAGCGATCGACGCCGCCCGCGCCGGCGGCTGCAGGGAACTCGCCATCCTGCACTGCGTCAGCGGCTACCCGGCCCCGGCCGAGGACTACAACCTGCGCACCATCCCCGACATGATCGCAGCGCTTCGGCCTGGTCACCGGCCTGTCCGACCACACGCTGGACAACACCACCGCCATCGCCAGCGTGGCGCTGGGCGCGTCGATCATCGAGAAGCATTTCACGCTCGACCGCAGCGGCGGCGGGCCGGACGACAGCTTCTCGCTGGAGCCGCCGAACTCGCAGCGCTGTGCCACGACGCGCGCACCGCGTGGGAGGCACTGGGCAAGGTGGACTACGGACGCAAGTCGAGCGAGCAGGGCAACGTCAAGTTCCGCCGCTCGCTGTACTTCGTCAAGGACCTGAAGGCGGGTGACGTCATCACGCCGGATGCGGTGCGCAGCGTCCGGCCGGGGTTCGGCGCGGCGCCGAAGTATCTGGACGCCATTGTCGGTGGGCGAATGAAGATCGACCGCGCAGCGATGACTCCCGTTCACTTGGACGACATCGAGGCGGCGCGCTAGCTCCCGTCCCTCGAGCGATCACGCTGCGCGAGGCCGAAAGTCGAAGCACGGTGCCGCAGCGGCCGCACCTTTTCCAGTTGCTCCGCTGGCTTCGATCAGGGCAAGGATGAATCCAGTCCAACCAGCAGCCAGCGCTCGCCGGGACGTGCTCCCTGGCGAAGAGATGGTGGAACGCATCGCACTTTCAAGGAAGGCGGGCGACCAGCTGCTTGCGGCGCTGTTACTGACTGCCATTGGTGTTTTCGCTGGCGGGAACACCCTTTTGGCAAGCCCGGAAGTCTTGACGGCTTCGCTGCCTGTTGTGCTCGTGGCGCTCGGGATCCTGGGACTGCTCTGCACGCTGACCCGGGCGCTAGGGCAGCCCGGCCTGGGCCCTCATGGTCTGTTACGGACTCCTGCTGTCGACCGTTTACGGCCCGCAGGTTTGGACAGCACCTGCAGTTCTCATCGTTCTTGTGCTCGGCTTCGGTTATGCGGTCCTGGCGACTCTTCAAGGCGCGCGATGAGTGGGTTCCGGCCTTCGGCATGGCAGTGATCGCCACTGCGACCATCCTGGGGACGGCTCGAGCGTATACGTCGTTCGACATGATCCAGCGGCTGCATGCCGGGAATGTCGACCAGGACACACTTTTTCACGCAGCGATCGCCGCAATGATTAAGAACTACGGCGTTGTGTCCACGGGGTTGCAACTGGTCTGGTCGAAACCCCTTACCACGCCTTGTCTCACGCACTCTTTGCTGCGGTCAGCCTGCTTTCCGGTGCTCCCGTTGTGCTGGCGTACGGCGTGGCGACGTGGACTCTGTTTGCGCCACTCTTAATCTTTGCCGTCAGCGCATGCTGCCTTCAAATGGACCGCCATGGCCGCCTCGAGCCAAAACAGGTCTGGCTGTCGGCCTGCCTCCTCCTGGCACTGGCGCCAGCCGCGCTCAGCGGGTGGGCCGTCTGGGACTCGTTCTTTATTTCCGAGTCGTACCTCGTGTCTTTGGTTTTGCTGTTGCTGTCGCTGACTCTGCTTGTGAAGCGCGACCTTACCGTGGCTGATCTGACACTTCTCGTATGTTCAGTCAGCCTGATGGCGGCTGCGAAGGCGTCGGTCGGATTGATATTCATA
>CAWKAP010000010.1:0-154027 GCA_963847675.1 uncultured beta proteobacterium | reverse complement strand
CGGGCACGATCTCGGTCCAGGCGAGTTTGTCGACACCAAGCAGCACGCCCGCGCGCTTCTGCCAGACCGCGAGCCCGGCCGCCGGCGAGACGCCGATTGCGGGCGACAGCAGCGCCATGCGCGTGACCGCGGGCAGGTCCTCGCCGTGCGCACGCGACAGCGCGTACTCGACGGCGAGCGCGGCGCCCATCGAATAGCCGACGATGTGCAGCGGTTTGCCGGCGCCCGTCCGCTGGGCGAGGTCGCGCGCCGCGAGCCGCAGGGCGGCGGCGAAATCCTGCCAGTGCACATCGAGCAGGCCGGCCGGCGCCGTCCCGTGGCCGGGCAGGCGCAATCCGACGACATGAAATCCGCGCGCATGCAACCGCTCGCCGAGCGCCCTCATCGAGTAAGGGGAATCGGAAAGACCATGCACCAGCAGGACGGCGCCGCGCGGGTCGGTCGCGGTCAGCTCGAAGGTACGGTTCCGGTCGACCGGCTGTGCGGACGGATCGGCGACGCTCCCGCGGGCAAAGCGGTTCAACGCGCGCCGCTCTTCACGACTCACGCGGTCGTAGACCTCGGCATCGAGTTCGGCGAAGAGCCGTGCCTCGAGCGCGCGATAGTCGTCGAGATTGCGCACGCGAGCCGCGTCGCTGGCGCGGAATTCGGAGTCGAGCGCCGCGGTGTGCCAGACGGAGAGGTCCGGCATCGCGTCCAGGCGCAGCTTGAACCCGAACACCAGCACGACCACGCCGCCGAGCAGGCTGTAACCGATGAAGGCGCCGAAGCGCCGGAAGAGAATGCGGATCATGGTGCGAGAGCAGTCATGCTCGACCGATGATGACGCGCATCGGTGCAGGCACGCAAGTCCGCGGTCCCCGAGCCGGACGCCTCGCGCACCCTCACGACCGCACGTCGTTGCCGATGCGCGGCCGGCACAGCAGCGCGACGACTACCTCTGTTCGTCCGCCGGCTGCGTGGTCAGCGCGGTCGCGCCGCCGCGTGGCGCATGCCTGCCGCGCCCAAGCCAGCGCGCCTCGAAAGCGTCGAGGTACGAGTAGATCACCGGCACCACCACCAGGGTGAGCAGGGTGGAAGTGATCACGCCGCCGATGATCGCCCGGCCCATGGGCGCCTGCTGCTCGGCGCCTTCGCCGAGTCCGAGGGCGAGAGGCAGCATGCCGAAGGTCATCGCTGCCGTGGTCATCAGGATCGGTCGCAGGCGCACCTGGCCGGCCGCGATCAGCGCCTCGATGCGCGACAGACCTCGCTTCTGGCCGTGGTTCGCGAAGTCCACCAGCAGGATGGCGTTCTTGGTCACCAGGCCCATCAGGAACACGATGCCGATCATCGAGAAGATGTTCAGCGTGGTGCCGGTCACGAGCAGGGCCAGCATCACGCCGACGATCGACAGCGGCAGCGAGGCCATGATCGCCACCGGCTGGATGAAGCTGCCGAACTGCGATGCCAGGACGATGTAGATGAAGATGACGGCCAGCGCCAGCGCACTCATGATCGCGGCGCCAACCTCCTCCTGGTCGCGGATCTGTCCGCCGACGTCGAAGCGCAGGCCCGGCGGGAGCGGGTAGGACTTGACCAGGTCCTGCACTTCCTTGCCGGCGTCGCCGGCCGGCCGGCCCTCGACGTTGGCGAACAGCGCCACGCGCCGCTGCAGGTCCTGACGGCGGATGTTCTCCGGGTTGAAGGCGCGCTCGATGGTGGCAATCGATCGAAGGGGGACGACCTCGGTGGAACCATCTGCCCGCGTCCGGCCGGTCGCGATGTTCAGGTTGGCGATGTCCTCGGTCACCGTGCGGTTCTCGCGCGGCAGCTGCGTGATCACCTCGTAGTTCTGCCCGTCCGGAGCGAGCCAGTAGCCCGAGTTCTCGCCGCCGACCAGCGCCCGCAACGTGGCGCCGAGCTGCGCGTGCGTGATGCCGTACTCGGCCGCCAGTTCGGGCTTCAGGCGCACGGCCAGCGCCGGCGTGCCGTCCTTGACCGTGATGTCGACGTCGGTGACGCCGCGGATCTGCGACACCTTGTTGCGGAAGTCGGCCATCACGCGGTTCATCGCCTCCTGGTCGTTGCCGAGCAGCGCCACGTAGATCGCGCCGCCGAAGCCCACCGTGAGCTGCACGCCGGGGATGCCGGCGACCTGCTTGCGGATCGCCTCCTCGACCTTCTTCTGCGAGCGGTCGCGCTCGGCGCGCGGCACCAGCTGCAGATTGATGCGGGCGTTGTTCTTGGCCCCGTCGGTGCCGATGCTGGTGTCGATCGAGGCGATTTCAGGAAATCCCTTCAGCACGTCCTCGACACGCCTGACCCGCTCGTCGGCGTACTCGAGGCTGGAGCCGACCGGCATGGTCAGCTTCACGCTGGTGAAGCTCTGGTCCGCCTCCGGCATCAGTTCGCCGCCGACGATGCCGGCGATCGGAACACTGGCCAGGAAGCTCGCCGTGGCGATGGCCAGCGTGCTCTTGCGGTGACCGAGCGCCCAGCGCAGCAGGCGGTCGTAGATCCCGTGCCAGCGCTCGACCCAGCGGTCGAACACGGTCAGCACGCGGCCGATCACCGGCACGCTCTTCGCCCCCTGCGGCGGGTCGCGCCACACGGCGGACAGCATCGGGTCGAGCGTGAAACTGACGAACAGGGAAACCAGCACGGCCACCACCACCGTGATGCCGAACGGATAGAAGAACTTGCCGACGATGCCGCCCATGAAGGCGATCGGCACGAACACGGCGACGATGGAGAACGTCGTGGCCAGCACCGCCAGGCCGATCTCGTCGGTTCCCTCTCGCGCGGCGGTGAAATGATCCTTGCCCATCCGGATGTGGCGGACGATGTTCTCGCGCACCACGATCGCGTCGTCGATGAGCAGGCCGATGCACAGGCTCAGCGCCATCAACGTCATGTAGTTCAGTGTGAAGCCGAACGCGTATACCGCGATGAAGGTCGCGATGACCGCAATCGGCAGCGTCAGCCCGGTGATCACGGTGCTGCGCCAGCTGCCGAGGAACAGGAACACGATCAGCACGGTCAGCATGGCACCTTCGACGATCGTGCGCTTCACGTTGTCGACCGACTGCTTCACGAAGTCGGCCATCGCCCATATGAACTTCAGCTCGGCACCCGGCGGCAGCTGCTTGCGGATGTCCGCGGCCGCTTCCCTCAGCTGCTGGCCGACCTCGACGATGTTGGCGTCCTGTGCCTTGTAGACCCATACGCCGATCGCCGGCTGGCCGTCGACGCGGGTCAGCGACTTGCGTTCCGCCTCGGCGTCGACGACCTCAGCCACCTGCTCGAGCAGGATCGGCACGCCGGCGCGCCGGGCGACGATGATCTTGCCGAACTCCGCGGCCGACGACAGCCGGCCGTCGACGCGGACGATCGACTCCGAGGTCCGGTTCGAGATCGTCCCGACCGGCACGCTGACGTTGGCCGTGCGCAGCGCGTTCACCACCTGATCGACCGTGAGGCCATGCGCCGTCAGCCGGGCCGGATCGACGCGGGCCTGCACCTGCCGCGTCACGGTCCCGCCGAGTTCGACGCGGCCGACGCCGTTGACGCGCTCGAAGCCCTTCTGCACGATCTGCTCGGCAATCAGCGTCAGCTCGCGCGGTGTCTTCCCGTTGCCCATCAGCGCGAACGATGCGACCGGCTGGTCGTTCTCGGTCTCCGCGCGCTGGACGATCGGGTCCTTGGCGTCGCGCGGGAAGCTGGCGCGGATCTGCGCCAGCTTGTCGCGCACCTCCTGCATCGCCCGCGTCGTGTCGACGTCGAGACGGAACTCGACCCAGGTGAGCGAGCGGCCTTCGTCGGAGCGCGACAGGATGCGTTTGACGCCGGCCACGGTGTTCGCCGCGTTCTCGATCGGCTTGGCGAGATCGTTCTCGACCTGCTCGGGCGACGCGCCGGGATAGTTGACCCAGATCATCACGCCGGGCGGCGCGACGTCCGGCATCGGCTCGACGCCGAGGCGGGCGTAGGAAAACAGGCCGAGCACGGTGAGCGCAACCATCACCATGGTCGCGAACACCGGATGGTTGATCGAGACGCGCGTCATCCACATGGCGCTGCTCCTGCGAGTCTCAGCGCGCCAGCACCACGACGCGCGCGGCGACCTTCGGCACGTCGGCGGTCGACGATGTTGGCCAGCATGCCCTCGCGCAGGTTGTCGAACTTGGTGCCAATCACCTGCTCCGCGCCAGTGAGCCCGGCAGTGATCTCGATCCGCTGTGCCCGTTCGTCGCGTACGCCGGTGGCGACGTTGCGCCGGGCAAGCTTGCCGTCGGCGATGATCCAGACGTAGCTCTGGCCGCGATCGTCACGCACGGCGGCCATCGGCAGCGCCGGCACGGGCTCTGCGCCGCCGATCTGCACCTTCACCCGCGCGAACATGCCGCCGCGCAGACGGCCGTCGTCGTTGGACAGCAGCACATAGACGGCGATCATGCGCGAGCCCGGCTCGGTGGTCGGGTTGATGCGATCGATTCTTCCCTTGTAAGGCTGGTCGGACAGACCCTCGATCTCGACGGCGACTTCGGCGCCGGGGACGATCTTGGCCACGTCGGCCACCGGCGCCTCCGCCTGAACTTCGAGGCGCGCCAGGTCGACGATGTGCAGCAACGGCGCATCGAACGCAACCTTCTCGCCGGGCTGGACGTGCCGCCGGGCCACCTGACCGGAGATCGGCGCGCGGACCACGGCGTCGGAAAGCAGCAGCTGCGTCTGCGCCAGCTGCGCCTCGGCGGCCTGCACTTCCGCCACCCGGGCCCGGAAGGCATCGTCGGCGGTGTCGAAGGCATTCTGCGAGATGAAGCTCTGCTTGACCAGTTGCGCGTTGGATGCGCGCGTGCGCTCGGCCTGCGCCAATATGGCGCGCGCCGACTCCAGTGTGGCCTGCCGCTCGGCGAGCTGATTGCGCAGCTGCGCCGTGTCGAATTCGGCGATGACCTGGCCGGCGGCGACCCGATCGCCCTCGCGGACCGGCAGCCGGCGCACCTCGGCCGACAGCTTCGAGCGCACCGTCGCCTGATTGAAGGCCTGCACCGTACCCGGCATCGACAGCCGCACGGACAGCGTCTGCGGCGCCAGCCGCACGATGTCGGTCGCCGCGAAGGCGAGCGGCGGCTGCTCCTTCTTCGCCTCTTCCTTGGCCCCGAACTTCAGGCTGCCGCTTTGCACAGCAGCCAGCCCGCCCGCCGCAATGACGACGGCCAGGCCGGCCAGGATGATCCAGCGCTTCTTGGCTTTGCTCATGTATTCCCCCGAGGCCGCTGCGGCAAGCGTGTCCGCGCGCGGCCCATTCACGTTTCTTGGCCGGATTGTCGCGGCCCGTTGCCGAGCCTGCCATTGCCTTGCGACGGAATGCGCATCGGTGCGATGAAGCGCAAGACGCGCGGATGAGTCATGCGCGGCGCGGCCCCTCTGCGCAAGCCCCTGTGCGCCGCGTCGGCGGGCAGGGCAGCCCGGCGGCGTCCGTGCAAGCCCCGGCGTGGAGCGAGCCGGTCTTCGACCCTAGATGTCCGCCTCGACCTCGTTGCCGTGCTCTTCGATCCAGGCGCGGCGGGCGGCGGCTTCGCCTCGGCCCATCAGCATGGTCATCGTGCCGACCGTTTCCGCCCGGGGCAGCTCGCCGAGGGCTATCGGCAGAAGCCGTCGCGTATCCGGACTGAGCGTCGTTTCCCAAAGCTGCTCGGCACTCATTTCGCCCAAACCCTTGAAGCGGGCGATCGTCCAGCTGCCCTGGCGCACCCCCTCGTCGGCAAGCTTCTCCAGCGTGGTGTCGAGTTCGTCGTCGTCGAGACAGTACAGCCGCCGCGCCGGCCGCTTTCCCGCCGCCGGCACGTCGACGCGGAACAGTGGCGGCCGCGCCACGAAGACGTGGCCGCGCTCGATCAGCTTCGGAAAATGGCGGAAGAACAGCGTCAGCAACAGCACCTGGATATGCGCGCCGTCGACGTCGGCGTCGGCCAGCACGCAGATCTTGCCGTAACGCAGCCCGGACAGGTCCGGTTCGTCACCCGGGCCATGCGGATCCACGCCGATGGCCACCGCGATGTCATGCACTTCCGCGTTGGCGAAGAGGCGGTCGCGCTCCACTTCCCAGGTATTGAGCACCTTGCCGCGCAACGGGAGAATCGCCTGGAACTCCTTGTCGCGCCCCATCTTGGCCGAGCCGCCGGCCGAATCGCCTTCGACGAGGAACAGCTCGTTGCGCGAGGTGTCGGTCGACTCGCAGTCGGTGAGCTTGCCCGGCAGCACGGCCACCGCCGAGCCCTTCTTCTTTTCCACCTTCTGCGCCGCGCGGGCACGCGCCTGCGCCTGGCGGATCACCAGATCGGCGAGCGCGCGACCGTAGTCCGGATGCTGATTGAGCCAGATCTCCAGCTGCGGCTTGACCTGCCCGGCGACCAGCCGAAGCGCGTCGCGGCTGTTCAGCCGCTCCTTGATCTGGCCCTGGAACTGCGGATCGAGAACCCTGGCCGTGAGCACGAAGCTGGCGCGCGCGAAGACGTCCTCGGAAAGCAGCTTGACGCCCTTGGGCAGCAGGTTGTGCGCGTCGATGAACGCGCGCACGGCGTTGAACATCCCTTCGCGCAGCCCCGCCTCGTGCGTGCCGCCGGCGGTGGTCGGAATGAGGTTCACGTACGACTCGCGCGTGACCGGGCCCTCCTCCGTCCACGCCAGCACCCACCGCGCGCCCTCGCCCTCGGCGAAGACCTCGTCGTCGGCGTCAACGTATCCCTCCGCCTCGAAGAGCGGCGCAACCGGAGAGGCGGGAAGCGTGCCGAGCAGGTACTGCTGCAAGCCACCGTCATAGCGCCACGTCTGCGTACGGCCGCTCTTCTCGACTGTCAGCGTCACCGTGGTGCCGGGAAGCAGCACGGCCTTGCTGCGCAGCAACCGCTCGAGTTCGTCGAGCGGCACGACGGCCGTGTCGAAGTACTTGGTATTCGGCCATACGGTCACCCGGGTGCCGGTCTTCGGCTCGCCGCCTTTAACGGCTCGCGCTGCGAGCGGCTCACGCACTTCGCCGTCGGCAAAACCCATCGTGTGCGCCCGCCCGTCGCGCCACACGGTCACGTCCAGGCGCCGCGAAAGCGCGTTGGTCACCGACACGCCGACACCATGCAGTCCGCCGGAGAACGAATACGCGCCGCCGGCGCGCTTGTCGAACTTGCCACCGGCATGCAGGCGCGTGAAGACGATCTCGATCACCGGCGCGTTCTCTTCCGGGTGCAGCCCGGTCGGGATGCCGCGCCCGTCGTCCTGCACGGTGACCGCCCCGTCCGCATGTACGGTGACGTCGATGCGACGACCAAAGCCGGCAAGGATCTCGTCGGCCGCGTTGTCGATCGCTTCCTGCACGATGTGCAGCGGACTGTCGGTGCGCGTGTACATGCCGGGCCGCTGACGAACCGGCTCGAGTCCCTTCAGGACGCGGATCGACGCTTCGCCGTATTCAGCGGCGGCGCGTACCGTGCGGGAACGTGAACTGCTGGTCATGATTGAAGCGCGAAAAGTTCAGTCCTGCGGCCATGCCTTCTTTTCCACAGAACTTGTGGATAAGACCCGCCCATCGATCCGAAAAGCACGCCAGGACGCGGTCTGCGCTGACCTGCTCAACCATGAACCAACCTGCGCCGCGGTCAACGAAGGCCACACAGCTGGGCCAGCGCTGCCCAGTCGAGTTGCATGTCCGGGTGCAGGTAGCCGACGAAGCCGATCGCGAGTGCGGCGGCGATCAGTGCCCACACCACGGCGCGGCGCAGCCCGAGCGAGATTTTCCGACCGGCCATCGGCGCTAAGGACGCGCCGCGCCGGCGGTGCGCTGCACCGCCATCGGGCGCTCGTCGATCGGCCAGGCGAGCGCTGCGGCCGCCATGCCCAGCGCTATGCCGAGCCACCACACCAGGTCGTACGACCCCGTGCGCTCGAACGTCCAGCCGCCGAGCCACACGCCAATGAAGCTGCCGATCTGGTGGCCAAGGAATACCAGCCCGTAGAGCGTGGCGGAATAGCGCAGCCCGTAGATCTGACCGACCAGCCCGTTGGTGAGCGGCACCGTGCCCAGCCAGAGCAGGCCCATGCCGGCGGCAAATACGTACAGAACCAGCGGCGTCAGCGGAAACAGCAGCAGCATGGCGATGAAAACGGCGCGCAGCGCATAGATCCAGCCGAGCAGGTTCTTCTTGCTGTGCCGGCCGCCGAGCCAGCCGAATGCATAGGAGCCGGCGATGTTGAACAGGCCGATCAGTGCCACCGCAAGGGCGCCGTCGAAGGCCGACAGGCCGCCATCGACCACGTATGACGGCAGGTGCAGCGTTATGAACGAGACGTGAAAGCCGCAGACGAAGAAGCTCCAGAAAAGCAGGTGGTACGAGCGATGTGCGAACGCCTCGCGGAACGCCGCCGCAAGCGAACTGTGCGTCTGCTCGGCGGCGTGAACGACCCGGCCCCGCAGCAGCAGCGCCAGCGGCAGGCCGAAGCTCGCCGCGACCGACATCACCAGCAGTGCCGTAGGCCAGTCGAAGTGCGCAATCAACTGCTGGCCGAACGGCACCATCAGGAACTGGCCCATCGAACCGCCGGCGCTCGCCATTCCCAGCGCGAGGCTGCGCTTCTCCGGCGGAAAGGCGCGGGCGACCACGCCGAGGAGCACGCCGAAGGTCGTGCCGCTCTGACCGAGGCCGACCAGCACGCCGGCGGACAGGTACAGCGTCGCCGCACTGTCGGCGTAACCCATCGACAACAAGCCGACCGCATACAGCGCGGCACCCAGCGCGATCGTGCGGCCCGAGCCGTACTTGTCGGACAGCGCGCCGAAAAGCGGCGCGCCGAGACCCCAGACGAGGTTCTGGATCGCGAAGGCAAGCGAAAAGGTCTCGCGGGTGAAGCCTTTGTCCAGGCCCATCGGCTGCATCAGCAAGCCGAAGGTCGCACGCACACCCATGGCGATGAGCAGCACGACGACTGCTGCGCTCAGGACGACCGTGGCGCTGCGCGGGGAGGAAGAAGACATCGGGAGAGGAGGCAAAACGAAGCGCCGGATTCTACGGCAGCGACCGAACGCGAATCTGGCGCGAACTTATACTCGCGCGCACTCCCCGTAGTTCAATGGACAGAACGGGCGCCTCCTAAGCGCCAGATCTGGGTTCGATTCCCGGCGGGGGGACGCTTTCGCGAAAGCAAGACGCACCTGCGTGCGTCTTGCGCGAAAGCGCCCGAGCGCCTACGAGCGCGAGGGGCGTGGCCGCAAGGCCGCGAGCCGCACCGAAGCCGTGGCGTTTGATCCGTGCGTCTTGCGCGAAAGCGCCCGCGCGCCTTCGCGAGCGCATCGCGCGCTTGGACGCCGCCGCAGTGCTCTACTGCAGGATGAAGTGCTGCCGGTAGTGCCGCATCTCGTCGATCGATTCGTAGATGTCGGCCAGCGCCTCGTGCCGGCTTTTCTTGTCGAACGACCGGTAGACGTCCGGCTTCCATCGCCTCGCCAGCTCCTTCAGCGTGCTCACGTCCACGTTGCGATAGTGGAAATACGCCTCCAGCTGCGGCAGCCAGCGGGCCATGAAGCGGCGGTCCTGGCAGATCGAATTGCCGCACATCGGCGACTTTCCCGGCGGCACGAGCCGCCGCAGGAAGTCGATGACCTGCCGCTGCGCTTCGCGCTCGTCGAGCGTGCTCGCACGCACGCGCTCGACCAGTCCGGAGCGGCCGTGCGTGGCCGTGTTCCATGCGTCCATCCCCGCCAGCACGCGGTCGCTCTGGTGCACGACCAACACCGGGCCTTCGGCAAGCACCTCGAGCTGCGCATCGGTGACCACGACGGCGATTTCCAGCACACGATCGCTGTCCGGGTTCAGTCCACTCATTTCCATGTCGACCCAGACGAGATTGTTCTCGTCGAAGCGCTCGTGACGGACAGCCGGGGTGGAGGTCTGTGACATAATTTTCCGCTCTTTTCGCAGCGTGGATTCTCGCATGCACGCCCTGACCGATCGGAGCGGCGCACCCACGATCGCGCCGCTGAAGGCACCATAGATGACAACCGCGTTCACGTCGCTTTTCGTCCTGTTCCTGCTGCTGATGGTCGGGCTCAGGTTCTGGCTCGCGGCGCGGCAGATCCGCCACGTCGCGCGCAACGCGAAGGCGGTCCCGACCCAGTTTGCCGAGCGGGTGAGCCTGACGGCGCACCGCAAGGCCGCCGCATACACCATCGCGCGCCAGCGCCTGGGCATGCTCGAGGCCACGGCGGGCGCCGGCCTGCTGGTCGCCCTGACGCTGCTCGGCGGCGTGCAGGCCATCGCCGCGACGGTCGCTGCAGGGCTCGGCAACGGACTCGCTGCGCAGGTGGCCATCGTGGCCTGCATCGCGCTGGTCCTCGGCGCGGTCGACCTGCCTTTCGACTGGTATCGGCAGTTCCGCATCGAGGAGAAGTTCGGCTTCAACCGCATGACGCCGAAGCTCTTTCTCATCGACCTGCTCAAGTCCGTGCTGATCGCCGCCGCGCTCGGCCTGCCGCTGCTGGCGCTGGTGCTGTGGCTGATGGAGGCGGCCGGCGCCTACTGGTGGCTGTACGCGTGGGCCGTCTGGGTCGGCTTCAACGCGATGGTGCTGGTGCTGTACCCGACCGTCATCGCGCCGCTGTTCAACCGGTTCGAGCCGCTCGCCGACGGCGACCTGGCTGGGCGCATCTCGGCGCTGCTGGCGCGCACCGGCTTCTCGAGCCGCGGCGTTTTCGTCATGGATGGCTCGCGCCGCTCGGCGCACGGCAATGCCTACTTCACCGGGCTCGGGCGCGCCAAGCGCATCGTCTTCTTCGACACCCTGCTGCAGCGGCTGCAGCCCTCCGAGATCGAGGCGGTGCTGGCGCACGAACTCGGCCATTTCAAGCGGCGCCATATCGCCAAGCGGCTGGCGTTCTCTTTCTTCTCGAGCCTCGTCTTCCTCGCCCTGCTCGGCTGGCTGGCCAGGCAGAGCTGGTTCTATCAGGGTCTCGGCGTGACGCCCGCGCTCGACGGCACGCACAACGCCGTGGCCCTGGTGCTGTTCATGCTCGTGGTGCCCGTGTTCACGTTCGTGCTCGCGCCGATTGCCAGCCGGATCTCGCGCAAGCATGAGTTCGAGGCCGACGCTTTCGCCGTCTCGCACACGAGTGGCCGTGACCTGGCGAGCGCGCTGGTCAAGCTGTACGAGGACAACGCGGCGACGCTGACGCCCGACCCCGTTCATTCGGCGTTCTACGACTCGCACCCGCCGGCGGCGATCCGCATCGCCCGCCTGCAGTCCGCGCCGGCCTGAAGCGACTGATGCGCACCATCGCGGAGCTCGTCGCCGCTCGTTGCCGCCCGTTGCAGGGCGAGGCAGCGATGTCGGAGGCGGTGATCGGCACACAACTGCAGGCGCTGCCCGAGTGGCGGCTGAACGACGGCGCGATCAGCCGCACCTATCGATTCGCCGACTATTACCAAACGCTCGCCTTCGTCAACGCGCTGGCGTTCATGGTTCACCGCGAGGACCATCATCCGGATCTCGTGGTCGGCTACAACCGCTGCGAAGTCCGCTTCAGCACTCACTCCGTGGCTGGCGTCTCGGAGAACGATTTCATCTGTGCCGCGAAGGCGGATGCGATCTTCGACCACTGCTACGGCGCTGCCGGCGCATGAGTGCCGCGCAACGCGCGCCGGCCAGTTTCCGGGCGCGCGTGGTTGCCGGGTACGGCCGGCACTTCATCGTCGAAGATGATGTTGGTCGCCTCTATGAGGCGAAGCGGCGCGGCAAGCGTGGCGACGTGGTGATCGGCGACCGCGTGTCATGCATCCATGCCGCCGCAGCGCAGGCGGCGATCGAGGCGATCCTGCCGCGCGCCAGTCTGCTGATGCGCACCGACGGCGTGCGCAGCAAGGCACTGGCGGCCAACGTCGACCGGGTCGTGGTCGTCTTCGCGCCGCGCCCGACCTTTCACGAGCGGTTCATCTGGCGCGCCCTGCTCGCGGCCGAGACCGCGCGCATCGCGCCGCTCGTCGTGCTGAACAAGATCGATCTCGACGCCGAGCGGACAGGGCTGCAGGCGCTGGCCCGGATCACGCGGCTCGGTTACGCGACGATCGCGGTGTCCGCAAAGGCGGCACCGGAGCAGGCGCGCGAGAGTCTGCGCGCCGCGCTCGGCCGTGCCTCGAACCTGATGGTCGGCCAGTCGGGCATGGGCAAATCGACCCTCATCAACCTGCTCGCACCGCAGGCAAACGCACGCACGCAGGAGTACTCGGTGCGCCTGAACGTCGGCCGGCAGACGACGACGGCCTCGCGCCTGTTTGCGCTCGACGGCGGCGGCGACATCATCGACACGCCGGGCTTCCACGCCTTCGGGCTCGCCCACCTCGATCAGCCGCAGCTTGCCGCAGCGATGCCCGAGTTCCTGCCACGCCTCGGACGCTGCCGCTTCAACGACTGCCGGCACATGAGCGAGCCGGATTGCGCGGTTCGGGCCGCCGTCGCGGATGGCGAGATCGATGCCGCCCGCTATGCGTTCTACTGCGAGCTCGTCGGGGAACTGGAAGCGCAGCGCGCGCGCGAGCGGACGTCGCCATGAAGCTGCTGATGCGCTGTGAACACGCGATCGTCGCCGCTCACTATGCCGGAGCGCTGCGCGCTGCCGGCATCGATTGCGAGGTGCGCAACACCGTTCTCTCGGGCGCGCTCGGCGAGATTCCGTTCCTCGAGTGCGCGCCGCAGATCTGGATCCGCAATGCGCTCGACGAGGCAACGGCGCGCGAACTCATCACCCAGCTGCGCACGCCGGTGAGCGGGGATCCGTGGACCTGCGCAAAGTGCGGCGAAGTGCTCGAACCGCAGTTCTCGCAGTGCTGGAACTGCGGTTCGCCGCGCTGAATATCGGGCTGCTACGCCAGCCAGCCGGCGAGCGAGAACAGCAGCAGCAAGGCCAGCCACAGCAGCAGCGCACGCCAGACGAGCCCGACGGCCGCGTTGAGCAGGCCCGCGCCGGGTTCGGCCAGACCGCCTCCCTCGAGCCCTTCTTCGTCGAAGTAGCGCCCCGATTCGACGCTGCTCAGCACGCGGCTGCCGAGCGCGCCGCCAGCGGCCGCAAGGATCAGCGTGCGCGAATCGGGCTGCGGGACGCCGGCCGCAATCGACGGTGGCCGCGCCACCTTGCGCCAGCAGTAAATGGCGCCCTCGAAGTCGCCGACGATTGCGAACCCGAGGGCGGTCAGCCGCGCAGGCAGCCAATCGATCCATGCGAACGCCCGTCGCGCGAATTCGCCGAAACGGTCGGCCGGGAGAGTGCCGCCCGGCGGCCGGTTCCAGCGCCGCGCCAGGTATTCCGACAACCGGAACAGGACCGGCCCGACGGGCCCCGGCAGCAGCACGAACCAGAAGAACACGCCGAAGACGTGCTTGTGCGCGAGCTGCAGGCCGTGTTCGCAGGATTGGCGCACGATTTCGTCGGCATCGATCTCCGCAACCGACGGCGTCTCCTCGACACCGGCCTTCCACTGCGCCAGTTCGCGCCTCGCCGCGGGCAGGTCGCCATTGGCCAGCGCGATCCGGATCTCGGTCAGGCGGTGACTGAACTGGCGGAAACCCATCGTGACGTACAGAACGGCGACGTTCACCAGCAGCGCGAGCCACCACGAGATGCTCAGCGCGAACGCATAGGCTGCGCCCGCCACCACGATCGCACCGCCGACCAGCAGCAGCCATGCGTACATGCCATGGCGGCGGCGGCCCGCGTTCATGCCTTGCTGAGTGGCGTCAGCGACCGCGCCGGCGACCGCGTAGACCGGATTGCGCAGCGGCAGCGGCCTCACCTGCTCGAGAAGCAGGGTCAGCACGAGCGCGATCCAGCCCATGGCAATCATGCTCGCCCAGCCCCACCCATGAGGCTCATCACATCATGCCCGCAGCAGGTGATACAGGTTGCGCAGCATCGCCGCCGTGGCACCCCATATGAAGTACCTTCTCCCGGCCTCGTAGGGCATCGCATAGAACGTGCGCGGCGCCCCGTCGAAATCGACCAGGCGGCGCTCGTGATGGGCCGGGTTCATCAGGAAGGCGAGCGGCGGCTCGAACACCTCCTCGACCTCGAAAGCATCGATCGCCAGCGAGAATCCCGGCGTCACCAGGCCGACCACCGGCGTGACGACGTAACCGGTCACCGTGGCATAGCGTGGCAGGCTGCCGAGCACTTCGACCGAATCGGCACGCAGACCCACCTCTTCTTCAGTTTCTCTCAGCGCGGCGGCGACTGCGCTTTCGTCGTGATGCTCGATGCCGCCGCCCGGGAAACTGATCTGGCCGCCATGATCGTGAAGATGCGCGGTGCGGCGCGTGAGCAGGACGGTCGGCCCGGCCTCGTGCATCACCAGCGGGATCAGCACGGCGGCCTCGCGCAGCGATTCGCGCGCTTGCGCAATGCGGGCGTCGGCGACGATCTCCGGGCGCCACGCGGGCGGCGACTTGAATCGCTGACGCAGCGCCGCGGCGGTCATCTGCTCGGCACCCACCGGCTCGCCGCGCACGTGCAGCGGAACAAACGCCGGATCGTGGTCGACGAGTTCCGGATCGAAGCCGGGCCGCCGACCCGCCGCGGGCGCGAGAATCGTGCGGTCAGTCATCGCCGCACGGGGCGAGAGCTGCGTGCGCCGTGGCGCACGGCCGCCTCAGTTGTTGCCGCCCTTGCGCGCGAGCTTCTCCTTGATGCGAGCGGACTTGCCCGAACGCTCGCGCAGGTAGTAAAGCTTGGCGCGACGGACATCGCCCTTGCGCTTGACCTCGATCGAGGCGATCGTCGGCGAATACAGCTGGAAGGTCCGCTCGACGCCCTCTCCACTCGAGATCTTGCGCACGATGAACGACGAGTTCAGGCCGCGGTTGCGGCGTGCAATGACCACGCCTTCGTAGGCCTGGGTTCGCTTGCGCGTGCCCTCGACGACGTTGACGTTCACGACCACCGTGTCGCCAGGGGCGAAATCAGGAATCGCCTTACCTTCGCTCAGACGGGCGACCTCTTCCTTCTCGATCTGTTCAATGACGTTCATCGCGTTTCTCCAGGAGCCATCGTGCCGCGGCCTGTTCTAGGCGGCATTTTCCGCGGTTTTCGCCGCGGCAGAGGATGGATTCAACATCGCCGGCGCACACGCTGCACCGGAACCCTGCGCAAGATCGCGCAGAAATCTTTCATCGCGCTCGTCGAGCCGGCCGCCCGCGCGGGCGGCTTCAATCAGATCCGGCCGCATGCGCGCGGTCCGGGCCAGCGCCTGCTCGCGTCGCCAGCGCTCGATCTGTGCGTGGTGCCCTGACAGAAGCGCCGACGGCACCTCAAGTCCGCGCCAGGACTCCGGGCGGGTGAAATGCGGCGCATCGAGCAGGCCAGCGGCAAATGATTCGTCGGCCGCCGATTCGAGCTTCAGCGCGCCGGGGAGGTGGCGCACGACCGCGTCGATGACAGCCATGGCCGCGATCTCGCCTCCGGAAAGCACGAAGTCGCCGATCGACACTTCCTCGTCGACACAAGCCTCGAGGAAGCGCTGGTCGATGCCCTCATAGCGGCCACAGACCAGCGTGGTCGCCCGCTCCTGCCGCGCCCAGGCCCGCACACGCTCATCGGTGAGCGGCCGGCCGCCGGACGACAGTGCCACGACCTTGCCGGCCGGGTAGCCGGCGGCGCGCTGTCCGGCGCGCGCAGCATCGACAGCAGCGGCGAGCGGTTCGGCCATCAGCACCATGCCGGGGCCGCCGCCGAACGGCCGATCGTCCACGGTACGGTGGCGGTCTACGGTGAAATCGCGCAGGTTCCACGTTGCCAGTTGCCAGAGGCCGATTTCGCGCGCGCGCCGGGTAATACCCCAGTCGCTGACCGCAGCGAACATCTCCGGAAACAACGTAACGACATCAAACCGCATCTGCCCTGCCCGCAACTCACCAATCCGCTTCCCAGTCCACGCGCACCGTGCGCATTGCCAGATCCACCTCGTCGACGTGGCGGCCGACCATCGGCACCAGGCGCACCCGTTCACCCTGCCTGACTTCCAGCAGCTCCTGTACGCCGCTGCTGATCACGTCGCTGACGGTACCCAACTCGATCCCGCTGCGATTTACCACCCGGGCACCGATAAGGTCGACCCAGTAGACCTCTCCATCACCGGCGGGAGGAAACTCCGCCCGCGATACTCCGACCGGCACGCCGCGCAGCCGCTCAGCCTGCTCCGGCGTATCGCAACCGTGCAGTTTCGCCACCATTGCCGAGCCGTGCCGCCGAGCAGCCGTCACGTCGACCTCAATCGGCTGCTCGCCAAGCAGCCACCATCGCCGGCATGCCCTGAGCGCAGTGGCCTCTGCGGAGTGCGGCTGCACCCGGAGCCAGCCTTTGACACCGTAGGCGCCGCGCAGGACGCCCAGTTCGACCAAATCCCCAGGCGGCTCCGCTGCCGCCGGACGCGGTTCAGGCTGGCGGATTGCCAAACTGCTTGACGAGGCGCGTGACCGTCGGGCTCAGCTGCGCGCCGACACCCCGCCAATAGGTCAGGCGATCCGCGGCGACACGAAACTTCACTTCGCCTCCCGACGCGACCGGGTTATAGAACCCCACGCGCTCGATGAATCGCCCGTCGCGAGGATTGCGCGAGTCGGTGGCGACAATGTTGAAGAACGGACGCTTCTTGGCGCCTCCGCGGGCCAGTCGGATGACGACCATGTTCAATCTTCCTCTTGAAAATCCGGCGCTTGCGCGCTCGAAAAGCTGGGCATTCTAGCGGAGGCCCCTGTCGCGGGCAAACCGGCAGAACGTTCCGGAGTTGGCCTGCGCTGTTCGGCCCGGGTTTCGCTCGACGCCGAACTACTATTGACCGTCTCCGGTCTGCGCTGCGCTTTCCGACGTGACCTTCCGCCGCAAGTCCCTCGCCGCGCTGCTCGCCTTCCTGCTGGGCGCCCTGGGTTTCCATCGGCTCTACCTGGACCGGCCGCGCTGGTGGCTGCCACTGGCGCTCACGGTGCTGATGCTGCCGCTGCTCATGGGCGTGCGCAACTGGTACCAGACGCCGGCATTCTTCGTGCTGATGGTACCGGTGATCGCCGGCTTCATCGAAGCACTGGTGCTCGCGCTGATGCCGGACGAGAAATTCGACGCCCGCTACAACGCGGGGGGCGAACGCCGCAACGACAGCGGCTGGGACGCCGTGCTGGTTGCCATCGTCACGCTGATGGTCGGGTCCACGGTGACCATCACGGCCATCGTGCTGCTGTTCCAGACCATCTTCGAGAGCGCGGCCGGCTGATCAGAACAGATCGAGCTGCGGCCCGGCAACCCTCGGCGGACGGAAAAGGTCATCGCGCAGCTCGAATCGCCCGCGTCCGAGCCCGAGGCGCACGCATGCCTTTTCGAAGCGCTGTCGGATGAGCTCCGCCCACACGCCGCTGCCTTTCATCCGCGTGGCGAAATCGGACTCGTAATCGCGGCCATGGCGCATGTCGCGGACACGATTCATCACCCGCGCGGCGCGCTGCGGAAAGCGGGCCTGCAGCCACTGCCTGAACAGCGGCGCGACCTCCCACGGCAACCGCAGCACCGTGTAGAAGGCGGAGCGTGCTCCGGCCGCTGCCGCCTGCTCGAGGATCCGCTCCATCTCCGGCTCGTTGACGAACGGAATCACCGGCGCAACGTTCACGCACACCGGCACACCGGCCCTGGCCAGGGTCTCGATCGTCCGCAGGCGCCGCAGCGGGCTCGCGGCCCGCGGCTCGAGCGAGCGCGACAGGTCGTGGTCGAGCGTGGTCACGCTGATGAACGCCGCGGTCAGCCCCTGCCGCGCCATCGCCGAGATCAGGTCGAGATCGCGCTCGATCAGGCTCGACTTGGTGACGATCGCTACCGGGTGCCGTGATTCGTGCAACACCTCGAGCACCGCGCGCGTGATGCGCAGCTCGCGCTCGATCGGCTGATAGGCGTCGGTGGCCGAACCGAGGTTCACCACCGCCGCCCGATAGTTCGGCGCAGCGAGTTCTCGACGCAGCGTTTCCGCCGCATTCGCCTTGGCGACAAGTCGCGTCTCGAAGTCGAGCCCGGGCGACAGGCCCAGATAGCTGTGCGTCGGGCGGGCGTAGCAGTAGATGCAGCCGTGCTCGCAGCCGCGGTAAGGATTGATCGAGCGGTCGAACGGAAGGTCCGGCGAATCGTTGTAGGCGAGCAGACTTCGCGGCTGCTCGTGCCGCACCTCGGTCGCCAGCGGCGCGTTGAGCAGTCCTCCCTCAGCGAGCGATGCGTCGAGCGCGTCGCCATCGGCGCTGCGCTCCACGGACTCGAATCGATGCGGGACATTGCTGACCGCGCCGCGTCCCTTTCGCACAAAGAGCAACGGCGCCGCCGCCAACGCGGCGGCTGCGCCGTCATCCGTCTCGCCGGCGTCGCGTCGCTTCAGGCGAAATCCCCGACCAGCGCCGTCTGCACGTTCGGCGCCACCTCGTCGACGCGCACCGCGTAGTTGGGATGGTCGATGCCGACGGCCAGTGCGGCGCCTTTCTTCAGTGCGGCGATCATCGGCGCCGTGAACTCGAAGCGCAGGAAATGGACCGAAGAGGTCTTTTCCTCGTTCTCCCGCTCGAGGTCCTCGTCGGCGATCGCGTACACCTTGTCGAAATCGTCGACCTGCACGTAGACCTTGTCCTCGATGCCGATCAGCCTGGCCAGCTCACGCTTGCGGACCTCCGGATCGTCGTACTCGATCATCATCGTCGCCTTCAGGTTGGTGCCGTCCGGCACCAGCGGGTTGTACGCGTCGAGTTCGTCCTGGATGCCTTCCTCTTCGAAGGTCTTTTCGATGCGCAGCATCTCCTGGATCTGGTAGCGGATCGTCAGCTCATCCTCGAAGATCAGCGTCACGTGCCCGCCGAGATTCAGCGTGCGGTTCTTCTTGTGCGCGATGACCTTCGCGCGGAAATCCTTGCGGCTCTTCGCATAGGCCTCGAGGGAAAGCAGGCTGTCACGGGAAATCGCGGCCATGTTCAACTCCAGACTCCTTCGGTTCAGATGCCGTACGCAATGCGCACGAGCGTGATGGGATGTGCGACTTCGGGTTTCTTGCCGCCCAGCGCTTCGGCAGCGTGGCGCTCGATGCCCTGCTCGATGTGATGGCCGGCCAGCTGGCAGTCCGAACTGATGTAGTCAGGCTGCGCGCCCGCCATGCTCTTGAAGACCGGCCTGCCGATCTTCATCGCCATGGCGTGAAATTCCTTGCGCGTGCCCCAGATGCCGGAATGACCCGAGCAGCGCTCGACCGTATTGACCTTCGTTTCCGGCAGCAGTTTCAGCAGTTCTTCGGTCTTCCTGCCGATGTTCTGCACGCGGCCATGGCAAGGGATGTGATACGAGACCGTGCCGAGCGGTTTCTTGAAATCGGTCTTCAGCAGGCCGTCCCTGTTGCGCGCGACGAGGTACTCGAACGGGTCCCACATCGCCTTCTTGACCTCCTGCACATCGGGGTCGTCAGGGAACATCAGCGGCAGTTCCTGCTTGAACATCAGCGTGCAGGAAGGGATCGACGTCAGAATCGCGTAGCCGTCACGAGCCAGCCGGGCCAGCTGCGGAATATTCGTGTTCTTCAGCTGCTCGACCGAATCGAGATCCCCGATCTCGAGCTTGGGCATGCCGCAACATGCTTCCTTGTCGACGAGCATGTAGGGGATCTCGTTGTGCTCGAGGATCGCGATCAGGTCATGGCCGATTCCCGGCTCGTTGTAGTTGATGTAGCAAGTGGCGAAGATCGCGACCCGTCCCGGAGTGCGTTCGCCGTCGTTGACAGGCCGCTTCGGATTGGATCGCGCCTGCGAGCGGAACTTCTTCGGCGCGAATTCCGGCCGCCACGCGGTGCGCTCGATTCCGAGCGTGCTCTCCATCGCCGCCCGCGCCGGGGCGGTGCGGTTCACCGCGTTGATCGTCTGCGTGACGATCGGAATTCCGGCGAATCTCCCGACCTTGTCGGTCGACGTCATGAACCTGTCGGCGGCCTTGGCGCCGTGCTTCCTGAAATGCACTGCCTTGGCACGCAGCATCAGGTGCGGAAAGTCGAGGTTCCACGGATGCGGCGGGACATAGGGGCACTTGCTCATGTAGCACATGTCGCACAGGTAGCACTGGTCGACGACGTCCTTGTACCTGTCCTTGGGCACGCCATCGACCTCCCCGGTCGGACCTTCGTCGACGAGATCGAAAAGCGTCGGGAACGAGCCGCACAGGCTGACGCAGCGCCGGCAGCCATGACAGATGTCGAAGACGCGCTCCATCTCCTTGTCGAGCTGCGCCTCGTCCCAGTAGGCCGGGCTCTTCCAGTCGATCGCGTGGCGGGTCGGCGCCTCCAGACTGCCTTCTCTGACTGTCATGGCTTTTCCTGAGGATTGATGTTTCTGCTTTTCACAGGACGCTGAAGACCGCGCCAGCGCGCTGTGAAAAGCGGGCCGCGCGGCGCGCGGCCCGTCGGCGCGTCAGTCGGCGATCGAGTCGAGCGTCTTCTGGAACTTGTTGGCGTGGGAGCGCTCGGCCTTGGCCAGCGTCTCGAACCAGTCGGCGATCTCGTCGAAGCCTTCCTCACGGGCCGCCTTTGCCATGCCCGGGTACATGTCCGTGTACTCGTGCGTCTCGCCGGCAATCGCCGCCTTGAGGTTGGAGCGGGTCGGACCGATCGGCAGTCCGGTCGCCGGATCGCCCACCTGCTCAAGGTACTCCAGGTGGCCGTGCGCGTGGCCGGTCTCGCCTTCGGCAGTCGACCGGAACACGGCGGCGACGTCGTTGTAGCCCTCCACGTCGGCCTTGGAGGCGAAGTACAGGTAGCGGCGATTGGCCTGCGATTCGCCGGCAAACGCTTCCTTCAGATTGTTTTCGGTTTTCGAGCCTTTCAGCTGTGCCATGTGGTATCTCCTGATTCGAATCGGACAGAGGAAAACCCGGCGCCCCGCTCGAGACGGCGGCACCAAGCAGAAAGAACCTTACGAGCCGGGAGGCGCTAAGACAAATGAATTGTTCCAATTTTGTCGATAGCGACCGTCTATGGCTCGGGACAGGCCCTCCAGAGCCAGACGGTAGCGTTTCCCTGCGCGCAGGCGCTGATCGCGGTCACGCTTCGGGCGAATGACCGGCGCATCGCCTGCCGCCGGCCAGCGCCGGAATCAGAACTGGTCTGCGGAAAGCGCCAGGACGCCGGAGGCGCCGTCGACGATGCTGTCGCGGAGACCGCCGGCCGCGGTCAGGACGTGGTCAGCGAAATACCGCGCGGTGGCGATCTTTGCGGTATGAAACGGACGGTCGTCGCTGCCCGCCTCGAGCGCGCGCGCCGACGCCTCGGCGGCACGCGCCAGTTGCCAGCCGCCGTGAACGATTCCGGCCAATTTCAGGTACGGCACCGAACCGGCGAAGACGCCGCGGATGTCCGCCTTCATCTGCGTGACCACGTAGTCGACGACGTCGGCATAGGCGTCGGCGCCGCTTGCCAGGCGCCGGCCGATGGCCGCCAGATCGGCCTCGCCGCGGCCCGAAAGTTCTGCAGCCGTCTGCTGCATCTGCGCTATCAGGGCCCGCGCCACCGCACCGCCGTCGCGCGCAGTCTTGCGCCCGACAAAATCGTTGGCCTGGATCGCCGTGGTGCCCTCGTAGATCGTCAGGATGCGCGCATCCCGGTAGAACTGAGCGGCGCCGGTTTCCTCGATGTAGCCCATGCCCCCATGTACCTGGACACCCGCGGACGCGACGTCGATCGACATCTCGGTAGACCAGCCCTTCACGATCGGCACAAGGAATTCGTAGATGCCCTTGGCCTGCCTGCGCCTTTCGGCGTCCGGATGGCGGTGCGAGATGTCGGCCCATGCCGCGGCCACATAAGCCACGGCTCGCGCAGCCTCCGCGTGAGAACGCATGAACATGAGCATGCGACGCACGTCGGGGTGCTCGATGATCGCCACCGGCCCGGCCGAACCCTCGACGGCCCGGCTCTGCACCCGCTCCCTCGCATACGCCGCCGCCTTCTGATAGGCGCGCTCGGCAATTGCCACGCCCTGCATGCCGACCTGGAAGCGGGCTGCATTCATCATGATGAACATGTACTCGAGGCCGCGGTTTTCTTCGCCGACCAATTGGCCAATCGCGCCGGGGCCGACTTCGCCCTTGTCGTCGCCGAACAGCAGCACCGCCGTCGGGCTCGCCTTGATGCCGAGCTTGTGCTCGATCGATGCGCAATAGACATCGTTGCGCCTGCCGAGCGTGCCGTCCTCGTTGATCAGGCGTTTGGGCACCACGAACAGCGAAATGCCCTTGACGCCTTCGGGCGCCTCCGGCGTCCGTGCCAGCACCAGGTGCACGATGTTTTCTGCCAGGTCGTGTTCGCCGTAGGTGATGTAGACCTTCTGGCCTGAGATCCGGTAGGTGCCGTCGGGCTGGCGGACGGCACGCGTGCGCACGAGCGCCAGATCGGAACCGGCCTGAGGCTCGGTGAGGTTCATCGTGCCGGTCCAGGTGCCGTCGACCAGCTTCGCGACGTACCTGTCGCGCAGTTCTTCGCTGCCTGCGGTCAGCAGCGCCTCGATCGCGCCGTCGGTCAGCAGCGGACACAAGGCGAACGACAGGTTCGCCGACTGCAGCATCTCCGTGCAGGCCGTGGCCACCAGCTTGGGCAGGCCCTGCCCGCCGTACTGCTGCGGGTGCTGCACGCCCTGCCACCCGGCCTCGACGAACTGCCGGAACGCCTCTTTGAAGCCCGGCGTCGTCGTGACTTCGCCGTCGTTCCACGTCGCCGGCTTGATGTCTCCGGTCCAGTTCAGCGGTGCCACGACCTCGGTCATGAAGCGGGCGTTTTCCTCGAGCACGGCGGCCACGGTTTCATCGGTCGCATCCTCGCCGCCGGGCAACCGCTGGATCTCTTCCAGATCGGCCAGTTCGCGCATCACGAACATCATGTCCTTCACGGGCGCGGAGTAGGTCATGTCGGTTCCTTCGAAGGTGCCGCGGGGCACAGGCCTACGGTCGACGCCGTGGCGCTGCGCCCCGCATCGAGAGCGAAATCTCAGCCGAGCTCGTTGACCAGCTGCGGCACCGCTTCAAACAGATCGGCCACCAGGCCGTAGTCGGCGACCGAGAAGATCGGCGCCTCGGGATCCTTGTTGATCGCCACGATCACCTTGCTGTCCTTCATGCCGGCCAGATGCTGGATCGCCCCGGAGATGCCCACCGCGACATAGAGCTCAGGTGCCACCACCTTGCCGGTCTGACCGACCTGCCAGTCGTTCGGCGCGAAGCCGGCATCGACCGCGGCGCGCGAGGCGCCAAGCGCGGCGCCGAGCTTGTCGGCGAGCGGCTCGAGAAGCTTGAAATTTTCCGCGGAACCCATGCCGCGGCCGCCGGAGACGACGACCTTGGCACCCTGCAGTTCGGGCCGGTCGCTCTTGGCAATCTCGCGGCCGACGAACTTCGACAGCCCGGAGTCGGCGACGGCCGCCAGTTCCTCGATCGCCGCCGCGCCGCCATCACCCGCCGCCTCGAAGTTCGTGGGTCGCGCGCTGATGACCTTGATCGGATCGGTGGCCTGTACCGTGGCGATCGCGTTGCCGGCGTAGATCGGCCGGGAAAACGTATCGGGTGACTCGACGCTGATGATGTCGGAGACCTGCCCGCAGTCGAGCAGCGCGGCCAGCCTCGGCAGCACGTTCTTGCCGAAGGCCGTCGCCGGCGCGAACACGTGCGAGTAGTTCTTCGCCACCGCCAGCGCCTGCGCCGCGACGTTTTCGGCCAGTTCGTCGGCGAGCTGCGGCGCATCGGCGTGCAGCACCTTGCTGACGCCGCTGATCTTCGCCGCCTGCTCGGCAACGGCCTTGCAGCCACTACCGGCAACCAGCACATGGACGTCGCCGCCGGCCTTCGCCGCGGCGGTGACCGTGTTCAGGGTCGGGGCCCTCAAATTGCTGTTGTCGTGCTCGGCAATGACAAGTGCGGGCATGCAGCTTCTCCTGGGACTTGAAACCCCGCCTGCGCGGGGACGATCCTGCCGCTCGAACGAGCCCTCAGATCACCTTGGCTTCGCTCTTCAGTTTCGCAACCAGCGTGGCCACGTCCGGCACCTTGATGCCGCTCTTTCTCGACGGCGGCTCAGCCACCTTGAGCGTCTTGATGCGCGGCGCCGGATCGACGCCGAGATCTGCAGGCTTGATGGTTTCCAGCGGCTTCTTCTTCGCCTTCATGATGTTTGGCAGGGTCACGTAGCGCGGCTCGTTCATCCGCAGGTCCACCGACACGACCGCCGGCAGGCTCACGGACAACGTTTCAAGACCGCCGTCCACTTCGCGTGTCACCTGCGCTGCAGCGCCGTCGACCACCATCTTCGACGCGAAGGTCGCCTGCGGCAGTCCGCAAAGGGCGGCAAGCATCTGCGCCGTCTGATTGGCGTCGTCGTCGATCGCCTGCTTGCCCATCAGGACCAGTTGCGGTTTTTCCCTGTCGACCAGCGCCTTGAGGACCTTGGCGACCGCCAGCGGCTGCAGTTCGACGTCCGTGTCGACGAGGATCGCGCGGTCGGCGCCGATGGCCATCGCCGTGCGCAAGGTCTCCTGGCACTGCGGCACCCCACAGGACACCGCCACGATCTCCGTGGCCTTGCCGGCCTCCTTGAGCCGCACCGCTTCCTCGACCGCGATCTCGTCGAAGGGGTTCATCGACATCTTCACGTTGGCGATGTCCACACCGCTGCCGTCGGACTTCACGCGGACTTTCACGTTGTAGTCGACGACGCGCTTGACCGAAACAAGGATCTTCATGGCGCCGAGGTCTCCGCAGAATTGCCGCGATTATACGAACCACGCCTGCATCGCCCACGGGCGCGCAACGCGCCTGAGCCAGCACTCTATTCGAAGAAGTACGGCCACCCGACAGCCTCGATCCAGGCCCAGCCGCCGGCCACCAGCATGTAGCGGAACAGCTTGCCGGCTGCGAACAGCAGCAGCGATAGGTAGGGATTGAACCGCAGCCAGCCGGCGCCGACGCACAGGGCGTCGCCGAATAGCGGCACCCACGAGAACAGCAGCGCCCAGTAGCCGTAGCGATGCAGCCAGATGATGGCTCGGCTGTCGGCGCGGTTGGGGATCATGCGCCCGAGCAGATAGGAGGTCATGCCGCCGAGCGTGTTGCCGACTGTCGCCACCGCGACCGCCTGCAGCAGCGCCTCCGGATGGCTGTGGATCACCGCAATCAGCACGATCTCGGAGCCGCCCGGCAGGATCGTGGCCGAGACGAAACTCGCGATGAACAGGCCGATGAAGCCGGCCTCGGCGGAAAAATCGATCATGGCTCACTCACCGGTTGTGCCCAAGCCGGCCGGCGCGCATTGTAGGAGCCTGTCGCCGTCGTCACACCGGCTGAAAGGCGCACACGGGCCACGGGGATCCAGGCTCACGACCGATTCGCATGACGGGAGTCGCCGAACACTGGCAGCGTTCAGCGAACGCCGGGCGGGCGGCGCAGGACGACTCCTTGTCGCCGCCACCAAAGGTCACGACACCGTGCTTTGTCCGCTGCGGCCCCGACTACCGGATCGGCCCATCCTGAAAAGCGCGGCTGCGCAGGACCGAAGGCCCGTTCAGCGATAGCCGACGCGGTCGAGGATGCGCTGCGCGGCGATCTGCCCCTTTCCGATCGAGGCAGCGGGCACGCTCTCTGCCTTGTACTTGCCGAGCGAGGCGAGCGCCGCATTGTGGGTCTCGGCGCCCTGGACGACGGGCCACTCGTTGTTGCCGTCGGCAAAGTGCGCCTGCGCCTGAGGCGTGGCGAGATACTCGAGGAAGCGGATCGCCGCAGCGCGGTTGGGCGAATGACGGGCCACCCCGCCGCCGGAAATGTTCACGTGGGTGCCGGAGGTCGCCTGATTGGGCCACAGAAAGCCGACCCTCTGGACGACTTCCCGATCCTTCGGGTCATCGGAGCGCAACAGGCGGACCCAGTAGTAGCTGTTGGTCAGCGCAACGCCGCACTCCCCGCTGGCAACGGCGCGGATCTGATCGGTGTCGCCTCCACGCGGCGGCCGCGCCATGTTGGCGACCATGCCGCGCGCCCAGGCCTCTGCCGCGGCTTCGCCGCTGCGCTCGACCATGGCGCCGAGCAGCGACAGCATGTAGGGGTGAGATCCCGATCGGGTGCAGACACGGCCCTTGTTGATCGGATCAGCCAGCTTCTCGTAGGTATCAACCTCCTGCGGCCTGACCTTCGCCTTGTCGTAGACGATGACCCTCGCCCGCGTCGAAAAGCCGTACCAGCTGCCGTCGTTGGCGCGAAGCTGGGCCGGAATGCGATCCTTGAGAATCTTGGAGTCGACCGGCTGGAACAGGCCATCGACCTGCGCCCGCCAGAGCCGCGCCGCGTCCACCAGAAGCACGACATCGGCGGGGCTGTTCGCGCCTTCGCTCCTCAACCGCTGTAGAAGCGGTTCATCGCCGAGTTCGAGGCGATTGATCCTGATGCCGGTCTGCTTCGTGAAAGTGGCGTACAGCGCCTCGTCAGTCTGGTAATGGCGCGCCGAATAGAGGTTCAGCTCCGGCTGCTGCGCCTGCCCCGAATCGGGCACGAACAGGCTGACCACTGCGGCCACGACAAGCAGCCCCCACAAGAGCTGTCCGATGCCCAGCCTCGACTTTCGGTTGATACGAAATCTCGCCACCTGAAACCTCCGCTTTTTTGCCGGTCGATGTCGGCCGCAGACCAGCCGAAACACGCGACTGAAATTAACAAGAATGATTCGCATTTGCAAGTCACTCGTATTTAATGAGGTCGAGGCGGGCGGCGGCGAACGGACGTCGGAGATGGGCGGACCAAGGACAAGCGCACCGCCGGCTCGGCAGCGAGCCCATCGATGCGGTCGGCGAAGCAACCCTCCTCCGTCGCGCACCGCCGCCGAGTCCCGCTCACCGGCCGTCAAGATAGCCGAACAGATGAAGAAAATCGCAGCCGAATACGGCAGCATTCCCCGTCGATCTCGCCGCTGCGAGCCGCGCAGCCTGCGTCGGCCGGTGTTCGGGCCGGCGTCTGACATGCGCGCGTACTTCCGCACAAACTGATCGCCGACGGGACCCGTGTCAGACAAGCCGCGCATCCTCATCGCCGACGACTCGCGCATCGTCCGCGCAACGATTGCGCAGCACATCCGGGATCGATTCGATGTACGTGAGGCCGCCGACGGCGAGACAGCCTGGCAGGCGATCCTGCTCGACTCCTCGATCCGCCTCGTAATGACCGACCTGACGATGCCGAAGGTCGATGGCTTCGAACTGATCTCCCGCGCCCGCGCGTCCAAGGTGCAGCGCATCCGCGAATTGCCGCTGATCGTGATCTCGGGAACGGACGAGCAGGCGGAGTGGGAGCAGGCCGCGGAACTCGGTGCCACCGACTTCATCTACAGGGGAGTCAGCGCCGTCGAGCTGAACTCCCGCCTCGAGGTGCTGGTCAAGCTGTCGGCGACGCGCGAGGCACTGGCGGAAAGCCGAGCTGCGCTCGAATCGTCACGAACGATCGACCCGGACACCGAACTGCTGCATCTGCCGTTCTTCGACCGCCAGGTCGAGAAGCTCATCTCGTATTCACGCCGCAACCTGACCGACGTGGCGGTCCTCTGCGTACAGATCGAGCTGTCGATGCCGCAATCGGAAGCGTGGGAGGGCGAGATCGAGCAGCGCGTGCGACTCGTCGCCCGCGCGCTGGCGTCGACCATACGGCTGGAGGATCTCGCCACGCGCTCCGAGCGCGCCGAATTCTGCATCGCGACGCAGAGCGACGGCATAGCCGGCGTACTCCAGTTCGCCGCAAGGCTTCGCAAGATCCTCGAAAACGTCGATGCCGCCGGCGGCGGCGTCGAAGTCTGGACCTACATCGGCGTGGCATGCCTGTCGGAGGACATGAGGCTGACCGCGGAGCCGTTGCGCCAGATGAGCCAGAAACGCGCCGATCAGGCCCAAATGAGCCGATCGCGGCGTATCGTACTGGGCGCAGGAGAGGCGGGCCCCGGCGAACAGAAGTCGCGCACCGATGAAGGCTCGATGGACGTCAATCTGGCGTTGACCCTGATCCGCTCAGGGCGCGCCGCCGAAGTCGTGCCCCACCTGCCCCGGCTAGTGCACCAGCTACGCCCGTTGATGGCCCTGGTGCGACAGCAAAAAGAACTTGCACTGTCGAACAAGGAGACGGTAGTCCATGGCAGCCTACAGGGAGTTCCACGCCAGATCGATCAACGATCGTGACGCCTTCTGGTCCGAGCAGGCCCGGCTCGTCGACTGGCATGCACCCTTCGAACGGACGCTCGATTACTCCCGACCGCCGTTCGCCCGCTGGTTCGTCGGCGGCCGGATCAACCTGTGCCACAACGCCATCGACCGGCACCTCGCCGAGCGCGGCGACCAGCCTGCGCTGATCTACGTCTCCACCGAGGTCGACGCCGAGAAGACCTACACGTTCAGGCAGCTCTACCGCGAGGTGAACCGCATGGCGGGAATCCTGCGCGATCTGGGCGTCGGCCGCGGTGACCGGGTTCTCATTTACATGCCGATGATTCCGGAGGCGGCGTTTGCAATGCTCGCCTGCGTGCGGATCGGCGCGATCCACTCGGTGGTGTTCGGAGGCTTCGCGTCGGTGAGCCTCGCCTCGCGCATCGATGACGCGCAGCCGAAGGTAATCATCTCCGCCGATGCCGGCTCGCGCGCCGGCAAGGTGGTGCCCTACAAGGGCCTGCTCGACGAAGCGATCCGCCTGTCGAAGTTTCCGCCGGCGAAGGTGCTGCTCGTCGACCGCGGCCTGGCGGCCATGGACACGACCGCCGGGCGCGACGTGGATTACGCCGAGCTGCGTGGCAAGCACATGAACGACGAGGTGCCGTGCGAGTGGCTCGAATCGAGCGAGCCTTCCTACATCCTCTACACGTCGGGCACGACCGGCAAGCCGAAAGGCGTGCAGCGCGATACCGGCGGTTATGCGGTGGCGCTCGCCGCTTCGATGAAGAACATCTACTGCGGCAGCGCCGGCGAGACTTATTTCGCCACCAGTGACATCGGCTGGGTGGTCGGCCACTCTTACATCATTTACGGGCCCCTGATCGCGGGCATGGCGACGATCCTGTTCGAGGGCACGCCGATCCGCCCCGACGGCGGCATCTGGTGGAGCATCGTCGAGAAATACAAAGTGGCCGTGATGTTCTCCGCGCCGACCGCGATCCGGGTGCTGAAGAAGCAGGATCCGGCGTTCCTGCGCAAGTACGACCTGTCCAGCCTGCGCCTGCTGTTCCTCGCCGGCGAACCGCTCGACGAGCCGACCGCGCGCTGGATTGCCGACGGCCTGGGCAAGCCGGTGGTCGACAACTACTGGCAGACCGAGACCGGCTGGCCGATCCTGGCGATCTGCCGCGGTGTCGAGGCCCTGGCCTCGAAGTACGGCAGTCCCGGGCTGCCGGTTTACGGCTACGACGTCAAGCTGTTCAACGAGTCGACGGGCGCCGAGATCGCCGGAGCTGACGAAAAGGGAGTGGTGGCGATCGAAGGTCCGCTGCCGCCCGGATGCATGACCACGGTGTGGGGCGACGACGATCGATTCGTCAGTACCTACTGGCAGAGCGTGCCGAACCGACTCGTCTACTCGACATTCGACTGGGGCATCCGGGATCCGGACGGGTACTTCTTCATCCTTGGACGGACCGACGACGTGATCAACGTCGCCGGCCACCGTCTCGGCACGCGCGAGATCGAGGAGTCGATCAGTTCGCACGCGGCCATCGCCGAGGTCGCTGTAGTCGGCGTTGCTGACCAGCTCAAGGGACAGGTCGCGATGGCGTTTGCCGTCGTCAAGGATTCGAACTCGATCGCCACGCGTGAAGCGAGGCTGGCCCTCGAGGGCGACGTGATGCGACTGGTCGACAGCCAGCTCGGTGCGGTCGCGCGGCCCGCCCGTGTGCATTTCGTCACTGCGCTGCCGAAGACCCGTTCCGGCAAGCTGCTGCGCCGCTCGATCCAGGCGCTCTGCGAGGGCCGTGACCCGGGCGACCTGACGACCATCGAAGACCCGACCGCGCTCGAACAGGTGCGCGCCGCCGTCAAGCCGGCCGCATGATGCGCGGCGCGGCATGACCGCGGCGGAGACGACGAGCTACGTCCTTGGGCAGCTGGCGCTGCCGCCGACCTCCCTGGTCGTCGCGGCGCTCGCTGGCGCGCTGCTTGCGCTGCGCAGCCGCGCCGCCGGCACCGCGCTGGCCGTGCTGAGCCTGCTCTCGCTGTTGGCAATCTCGACGACATATGTCGCGCAGGCTTTGATGCGGACGCTGGAGCCCCCACCGTTGCAGGCGGCGCCACACATCGGCGCGCAGGCGATCGTCATCCTGGCCGGTGGCCGCGTGCAGGCGTCGCCGGAATGGGGCGGCGACACCGTCAATGCCGCCTCGCTGCGGCGGCTTCGCTACGGCGCGCACCTGGCCCGCCAAACGCGGCTGCCGGTGCTGCTCGCGGGCGGCAATCCGGAGCGCCGCGCGCTGGCGGAAGCGCAGCTCATGGCGGCCGTGCTCGAGCGCGAATTCGGAATTCGCCCGCGCTGGGTCGAGGACCGAAGCGACACGACGGCGGAGAATGCGCGCCTGACCGCGGCGATACTCACGCCGCTGGGCATCGAGCGGGTCCTGCTGGTGACCGACGCCTTTCACATGGCGCGGGCGCAGCGAGCTTTTCAGGCCGCCGGCCTGGAGCCGGTCGCCGCACCGACCGGTTACATTGGCCAACGGACATTCCGCTGGCAGCACCTCGTGCCAAACGCCGAAGCGCTCGGACTCAGCAACGTGGCGCTGCGCGAATGGGCGGCCGGGCTGTGGTACCGGCTGAACGAATGATGGTCGGAGCGAAGGAGAAAGCAATGCTGAACAAGGTCACGCTGAGCATCGAGGACGCCGCACGTGTGATGGACGGCGCCGTCGCCGAGGCGAAGAAGAACAACTGGCCCGTCGCCATCGCCATCGTCGACGATGGAGGTCACCTGCTGCAGTTTGCACGACTCGACGGAACGCCCCCCGCGTCGGCCTACATCGCGCCGGAAAAGGCGCGAACCGCGGCGTTGGGCCGCAGGGAAACCAAGATCTACGAAGACATGGTCAACCAGGGCCGCAGCGCATTTCTGTCGGCTCCGCTGCAGGGCATGCTCGAGGGCGGCGTGCCGATACTGGTCGATGGACAGGTGGTCGGAGCGGTAGGCGTGTCGGGCGTGAAGTCGGCCGAGGACGCGCAGGTCGCCAAGGCGGGCATCGCGGCGCTCAGTCGGTAGCTGGCGGCCGCGCGCCGTCAGTCGTTGCTCGCGCGCGCCGCCCGGCGCCCACGTTCGACGTCGACCCTGGCCAGGACCAGCAGTCCGGCGACGAAGTACAGACCCGTGGCCAGTATCGCGAGGCGGTGGTTGTTGTCGGTGAGCCAGGTGACGAGACCGTAGGTCATCGGACCGATGACCGCCGACAGCCATAGCGCGACGTTCCACAGGCTGTAGAACTCGGCGCGGCGATGTGCCGGCGCGAACACGCCCACCATCGCCCGCCCGGCCGACTGGCTCGAGCCCATGCACAGGCCGGCGATGTTGGCGGCCACCCAGAACCACAGCACCGTGGAAGTGAGGCCCGCGATCAGCACCATCAGAATCCAGCCGGCAATGGTGAGCGCCAGCGCGGCCCGGTGGCCGATCGCGTCCTGCACGTAGCCGAAGAAGAATGCGCCGATCGCGGCGGTGATGTTCACCGCCAGGATCAGCAGCATCGTCTGCGCGGTTTCGAACTTCATCACCTGCTGCGCATAGATCGCGGCCAGTGCGATCACCACCGACAGCCCGGCCTGGTACAGCAGCCCACACAGTGCCAGCCAGCCGAAGTCGCGAAACTCGTGGATGTTGGCCAGCGTGTGCCACAGCCGCTGCGTCGAGTCGCGCAGCACGCCGCCGACGGAGCCCTGCCCCAGCGGCACAGCCCGCTCGCGCAGCAGGACGAACGTCGGAATGACAGCCAAGGCGAAGAGGGCCGCGGTGATCAACATCGTGACGGGCACGTAGTTGGTCGCCGGCAACCCGCGTGCCTGCGCCCAGAGCACGTAGCCGAGTCCAAGGCCGAGCGCCAGCAGGCCGCCGATGTAACCGAGACTCCAGCCCCATCCGGAAACCTTGCCAAGGGCTACCGGGCGCGCCAGCTCGGGGAGGAAGGCGCTGTTCAGGGTCACGCCGGCAGCGAAACACACATTCGACAACACGATCGCGGCGACCGCGAGCGCAAGATCGCCCGGCCCGGCCAGTGCCAGCGCCGCTGTGCCGGCGACACACCCGACCGTGACCAGCCCCATCAGCGGTTTCTTTTTTGCGTGCAGGTCGGCATAGGCACCAAGCGCAGGCATCACTGCCATCGCGACCAGATAAGAGCCCGACAGAGCCAGCGTCCAGGCGAGCGTCGCCCACGGCGCATTTCCGGCAACGACGTTGACGAAGTAGGCGTTGAAGACCGCGGTCAGAACGACGGTCGTATAGCCCGAGTTGGCGAAGTCGTACATGGCCCACGCAAACACCTCGCGCCGCGGTACGCCCTCATTGAGGCTGTGCGGGTCGAACAACGGCATGGGTCGCATCCTGTAGTTGGGCAGGCGGGCGCCACGCTATGCCGTCGCGCCAAGTGGGCGACTGATGCTACCTTGTGCCGCATCGTATCGAGCAACATCGACTGACGCGGACCGTGCGTTCCGCGGGACGATCACGGTGACGACCGCAGCAATGCCAGCCCAGTTGATGGGCGGATCCGACCGGGCGCATCTGGTGATGAGCGCGCCGGACTTCTTCGAGGTCAGCTACCGGATCAATCCGTGGATGGAACCGGAACGCTGGCATCCGTCGGCCCGCCAGCTTGCCGATGAGGCGCGCCATGGCTGGCAGCAGCTGAAGTCGACCTACGAGCAGCTCGGCGCCGCGATCGAAGTGCAGGCGCCGGCAGCCGGCCTGCCGGACATGGTCTTCACCGCCAACGCGGCGATGGTGCTCGATCGCAAGGTCCTGCTCGCCCGCTTCGCGTGCGCCGAGCGCCGCGGCGAGGAGGCGCACGACCGCGCCTTTTTCGAAGCGCTGCGTGCGCGCGGCGTGCTCGACGACATCGTCGAGCCGCCAGCGGGAATGCTGTTCGAGGGTGCCGGTGACGCGCAGTGGGACGCAAGCCGGGAACTGCTGTGGGTCGGCCACGGCCAGCGCACGAGCGGTGGCATGCATCGCGTGATCAGCGCGATCTACTCGGTCGCGGCCGAGCCGCTGCGCCTGGTCGACCCGCGCTTCTACCACCTCGACACCTGTTTGTGCCTCTTGTCGGGCGGCGAAGTGCTCTTCTATCCGCCGGCCTTCTCGGCGGATTCGTGCGCGCGGCTGCGTGAGCGAATCGGCTCCGACCGGCTCATCGAGGCCAGCAACGAAGACGCCCATCACCTGGCGGTCAATGCCGTCTGCCTCGGTCGGGAGGTCGTGATGTGCCATGCCTCCGCCAGCCTGCGTGCGGTTCTTTCCGAGCGCGGCTACCGCTCCCATGTGGTGCCGCTCGAGCCCTTCAACCGTTCCGGCGGCGGCGCCTACTGCCTGACCCTGCGGCTCGACCTGCGGACGCGCCCGCATGCGCTGCCTGGCGTCGAAGCCGCCACGTCACCAGAGCGGAACTGACACCGGCCGCGGGCTGCGCGGCGAGAGACCGCCATCCGGCTGCGCGCCCTAGGACGATCGGCGGATTTCTCGTTAGCGGCAACTTACGCAGACTGCCCTGCGATGAGTACGCCACGAAACCCGGAACTGCGCGTCGTCTCGGCGGCAACCGACGCGGACAGCAACCGCGCCACGCTGCGCATAGATGCCGAACGCCCGGTGCCCGCGCCGCCACTGAGCGCCGATGACAAGCTGGCGCACAAGCAGGCCGCGGCCGAACGGGAACTCGACCGGCTGCATCAGGCGGCCACGGCCGAACAACTGGCGCTCGGCCAGCACATGAACTGGCTGATCGCCTCGCAGGCGATCTTCATCCATGCCTTCCTGATGGTGTTCGTGGTCGGCAGTCTCGGGGTCATCCCGCTCAATCACTGGCTGATGGGCGGCCTGGCGCTGGTCGGCATCCTCTGCGCGCTGGCTCTGCACGGCAGCCTCAATCGCACAGCACAGACGCTGGCGCTGCTGGTCATCCAGCGCCGGGCGGTCGAAGCGGAACTGGCCGCACTCATCGGCCGCGCGCCGAACCTGCCCAAGGAGGTGTCGAAGATCTGCGTCTGGGCCGGACCGCTGTTCGTCGTGACCTGGCTTGTCCTGCTTGCCTGCAGTGCAGCGATCCGGCTCTAGGCGCGGCGATCCGACTGGCCTCAGTGGCGACCGTCAGGCGGACCAATGCGGCTTTCTCTTCTCCATGAACGCCGCCACGCCTTCCTGCGCGACGTCATCGATCATGTTGCAGGCCATCGTCTGGCCTGCCAGTTGATAGGCAGCCTCCACGCCCATTTCCAGTTGCCGGTAGAAGAGTTCCTTCCCCATGCCTATCGCAACGGAGGGCTTGGCGATGATGGCGCCGGCCAGCCGCTTCACTTCCGCATCGAGCTGATCGGCCGGCACGACCCGGTTGACCAGGCCGCGCGCCCTGGCCGCGGCAGCGTCGATGAATTCGCCCGTGACCAGCATCTCGAACGCCTGCTTGCGTCCGACGTTGCGCGACAGCGCCACGCTCGGCGACGAGCAGAACAGTCCGACGTCGATCCCGTTGACGCCGAAGCGTGCGGCATCCGCGGCCACCGCAAGGTCACACGTCGCGACCAGCTGGCAGCCCGCCGCCGTCGCGACGCCGTGAACCCGGGCAATGACCGGCTGAGGCACGCGCTGGATCGTCATCATCAGTCTGGCGCAGTCGGCAAAAAGCTTCTCGTAGTAGTCGAGCCGGGCGTTCGACTTCATCTGTTTCAGGTCGTGGCCGGCACAGAACGCCTTGCCGGCCGCGGCAATCACCACCACGCGTGCGCCGCGGTCGGCGCCGATCCGGTCGAAGGCCTGCTGCAGCGCGGCCAGCATTTCCTCGGACAACGAGTTGAACTGCGCCGGACGGTTCAGCGTCAGCGTGACGACGCCCTCCGGCGTCCGCTCTTCGAGCAGGAAGGGTTCGAGTTGGGCCGGGACCTGGGGAGCATTCATGGCGTCCTCCTTGCGTATTGCTGCGTTTGTCGGCACGGGCTAGACATCGATCGCGCTCGCCGACCTGGCCTGCTGGCGCAGCAGGAACTTCTGGATCTTTCCGGTGTTCGTCTTCGGCACCGTACCGAACACGAACTTCTTCGGGACCTTGAAACCCGCCAGGTGCGCGCGGCAGTGCGACGCCAGTTCCTCGGCAGTGACGCACGCACCCTCGCGCGGCTCGATGTACGCGCACGGCACCTCGCCCCACTTCGGGTCGGGCGCGGCGACGACCGCCGCGATCATCACCGCAGGGTGCCGGTAGAGCACATCTTCGACTTCGATAGAACTGATGTTTTCCCCGCCGGAGATGATGATGTCCTTGCTGCGGTCCTTGATCCTCAGGTAGCCGTCCGGGTAGACGACCGCCAGATCGCCCGAGCGGAACCAGCCACCGGCAAACGCCTGCGTCGTGGCGGCAGGGTTTTTCAGGTAGCCCTTCATCGTGATGTTGCCCCTGAACATCACTTCGCCGATCGTCTCGCCGTCGGCCGGCACGGGTTCAAGGGTCTGAGGATCGAGCACGGTGACCACCTCCTCCATCGGATAGCGGACCCCTTGCCGGCCGTTCATGCTCGCCCGCTCCCCGACCGCGAGCGACTCCCACTCTGCCTGCTTGGCGCAGACCGCAGCCGGTCCGTAGACCTCGGTCAGGCCGTAGACGTGGGTCAGGTCGAAGCCGAGCCGTTCCATGCCCTCGATCATCGCCGCCGGTGGCGCCGCACCGGCCACCATCGCCTGGACGCGGTGCGCGATCCCGTGCCGCATTCCGTCAGGCGCGTTCACCAGAAGCGAGTGGACGATCGGCGCGCCGCAGTAATGCGTGACGCGATGGGCGCGAATTGCATCGAAGATCGCCGCCGCCTCGACGCGGCGCAGGCACACGTTGGTACCGGCCGTCGCCGCCACGGTCCAGGGAAAGCACCATCCGTTGCAGTGGAACATCGGCAGCGTCCACAGGTAGACGGGATGATGCGGCATCGCCCAGACGAGGATGTTCGACACCGCGTTCAGATACGCGCCGCGATGGTGATAGACGACACCTTTCGGGTTGCCGGTGGTTCCCGATGTGTAGTTCAGCGCGATGGCGTCCCATTCATCGGCAGGCGGCTGCCAGACGAAATCCGCGCTGCCCTCGGCGACGAACGCCTCGTAGTCGATCGCGCCGATCCGCTCGCCGGCACCGGCGTATTCAGGATCATCGACGTCGACGACCGTGATGGCGCGCCCCAGCCGCGCCACTGCCATGCCTGCCGTGGACGAGAACTCGCGGTCGACGATGAAGAGCTTCGCCTCCCCATGCTCGAGCATGAAGGCGACCGCCTCGGGGTCCAATCGCGTGTTGATCGCATTCAGCACGCAACCCGCCATCGGGATGCCGAAATGCGCCTCGATCATTGCCGGCGTGTTGGGCAGCATCACCGCCACCGTGTCGCCGCGCCCGAGACCTCGCCTGGCCAGCGCATGAGCCAGCCGGCGGCAGCGCGAGTAGAGCTCGGCCCAGTCGCGGCGGATCGAGCCGCCGTGAACGACGGCAGTCCGGTGCGGGAACACCGCCGCTGCGCGCTCGATGAACGTCAGCGGCGACAACGCCGCATGATTGGCCGCGGTGCGCGGCAGGTCCTGGTCGAAAATCGTGTTCGGCATGGATCAGAGCTGCGCCAGTGTGCGCACGTGTGCGGCGACGCTGCGCGCCAGGGCACTGAGGTTGTAGCCGCCTTCGAGGGTGCTGACAATGCGCCCGCCGGCATGGCGATCGGCGACTTCCATCAGCCGCTGGGTGATCCAGGCGTAGTCGGCCTCGACCAGCCCCATCTGGCCGAGGTCGTCCTCGCGGTGCGCATCGAAGCCCGCGGAGATGAACACCATCTGCGGCGCGAACGCCTCGAGCCGAGGCAGCCACTGCGTTTCGACCAGCTCGCGCACCACGTCGCCGCGCGTGCCGGCGGGCACCGGCACGTTGACCATGTTGTCGGCGACGAATTCGGTGCCGGAGTAGGGGTAAAAGGGGTGCTGAAAGAAGCTCGTCATCAGCACCTGCCGGTTGCCAGCGAGGATGTCCTCGGTGCCGTTGCCGTGGTGCACGTCGAAGTCGATCACCGCGACCCGCTCCAGCCCGTGCGAGTGCAGCGCGTGCAGCGCGCCGACGGCGACATTGTTGAAGAAGCAGAAGCCCATCGCCGCGGCGCGGCATGCGTGATGCCCCGGCGGACGCACGGCGCAGAACGCATTGTTCAGCTCGCCCCGGATGACCAGATCGGTGGCGGCAACCACCGCGCCGGCTGCATGCAGTGCGGCGTCCCAGCTGCGGCTGTTCATCGAGGTGTCGGGATCGACCGGCGCGTAGCCCTGCGTCGGTGCCTTCGCCCGCAGGCGCTCGACGTAAGTGCGATCATGCGCCCGCGCAATGGCAGCGAGGTCCGCCTGCGGAGCATCGAAAGGCAGCAGGTGCGGGAGCAGGCCGACTGCAATCAGATGGTCGTGCACTGCCGCCAGACGCTCGGGGCTCTCCGGATGCCACGAACCCATTTCATGCGCTGCACACTGCGCATGCGTGAAGAACCCTGTATGCACCTGCCCCTCTTTACACCATGCTAACCGTTGGCGACGTATCAGAAAGTCTAATGCTGGACAGAATCAATCGCTGCGCCGAGCAGATCGGCGCCGTGATCGTAGGCAAGGAGCTGCAGATCCGGCAGAGCCTGACCTGCCTGCTCGCGGGTGGCCACCTGCTGATCGAGGACGCCCCCGGGGTCGGCAAGACGACGCTGGCGCACGCGATCTCAATCTCTCTCGGCCTGCCCTTTCGCCGACTCCAGTTCACCAGCGACTTGCTGCCTTCCGACGTGATCGGCGTGTCCGTCTATGACCGCACCACCGGGCAGTTCGCATTCCACCCCGGGCCGATCTTCACTGAAGTGCTGCTCGCCGACGAAATCAATCGCGCCAGCCCGAAAACGCAGAGCGCGCTGCTCGAGGCGATGGAGGAGAGCCAGGTGTCGATCGACGGCATGTCGCGGCCGCTGCCGCAGCCGTTCTTCGTCATCGCCACCCAGAACCCGCTGCACCAGGTCGGCACGTTCCCCCTGCCGGAGTCCCAGCTCGATCGGTTCCTCATGTGCATCAGCCTCGGCTATCCCGAGCGTTCCGCAGAGCGCGCGCTGCTCGCGGGGCGCGCGCGCCGCGACATGCTGCGCAGCCTGCCCGCAGCGGCGCGGCCCGCCGATCTGCTCGCTGCACAGGCGGCCGTCAAGCAGGTATTCGTTTCCGAGACACTGCTCGACTACGTGCTGTCCCTGCTTGCCTTCACGCGCAGCTCGGGCCGGCACGCCGAGGGGCTTTCACCACGAGCGGGCCTGGCCCTGCTCGCCGCGGCGCGTGCCTGGGCCTGGCTGGACGGGCGCGAGCACGTCATCCCGGAAGACGTGCAGAACGTGCTTCCAGCCGTCGCGGGCCACCGCCTGCATGCGGCGCAGCGCGAGGGAGGCCGCCTGCTGCACGGGCGCGAGCTGGTGAGCCAGCTGATCCAGGCGGTGCGCCTGCCCTGAGCGGACGCGTTGAGCCGCCCGCGCGGACACGGCAACCGAAGCGCGCACTCGTCACTGGATCCTCATGAGCGTTACCGCGCATCCGCTCGCCATCAGGATCGGCGAGATGATCGGTGGCAGCAAGGGCATCGAGCACGGTGAGGTGCTGCTCGACCGCAGGCGCGTCTTCATTCTGCCGACCCGCGCCGGCCTGCTCTTTGCGGCCGCGATGGTGATGATGCTGTTCGGGTCGATCAACTATTCGCTGCAGCTCGGCTTCCTGCTCACCTTCCTCGTCACCAGCATGGCGCTGGTGGCCATGTATCACACGCACCGCAACCTGGCCCGCCTGACGCTGACGGCGCACCGGGCGGGCAACGTGTTTGCCGGCGACCTGGCCACCTTCGAAATCACGGTGCACAACGCGACGCCCGAAGCCCGTTACGCGCTCGAGTTCGAGCCTCTGCAGCCCTCGCATCCGTTGTTCGAGGCGCTTGGTCCCGACCGGCCGGTGCAGCCCATCACGAACGCCGACATCCCGGCTTCCGGCAGCCGCGAGATCCGCGTCGCCGTCGCCACGCGCGCGCGGGGCCGGCTGCCGTGTCCGCGACTGCGCATCGAGACGCGCTTCCCGTTCGGCCTCTGGCAGGCGTGGTCGTATTACACGCCACCACTGACGGCGATCGTCTACCCGGCGCCGGAGCGCGATGCGCCCGAACTGCCGATGGTTGCCGGCGGCGATCCTGAGCAGGAAACGGGGCTGACGGTCAGCGGTGACGAGTTCGCCGGGGTCCGTCCGTACCAGAGCGGCGACCCGCTGAAGCGGGTGGCGTGGCGGCTGGCGGCGCGCTCCGAGGACCTGACCGTCAAGCTGTTCGAGGGCTATGCGCAGAGCGAGGTCGTGCTCGAGCTCGGAGCCGTCGATTCGACCCTCGGCTTCGAGCAGCAGCTTGCGCGGCTGTGCCGCTGGGTTCTGATGGCCGAAGCAGCTCAAGTGCGCTATGCACTGCAGCTTCCCGATACGCGGATCGAGTTCGGACTCGGTGCCGAGCAGCGCGAACGGTGCCTGACCGCGCTTGCGCTCTGTGGCAGGCAGTGACCGTGGCTGCATCGGGCACGCTGAACGGCAATGGCAGGCAGGGCGCCGGCGCCCGCCTGCGCCATCTGGTCGGATGGCTGGTTCGGGCGCAGGTCTCGTCCGCTGCGCGCGAACGACGGGACACCATCGTCGTGCTGCTGGCGGTGGCCTTTGTCGCCCTGCCGCAGTTCGAGCATCTGCCGCTGTGGGCGATTGGCGTCATTGGTCTGCTGTGGACATGGCGTGCCTGGATCACCTTCAGCAACCTGCCGCTGCCAGGCCACGTCGCCATGCTGCCGTTGCTGGCGGTGGCCGCCGGCGCTGTATGGCTGCAGTACCGCACGCTCCTCGGCCGCGAGGCGGGCGTCACGTTCCTGCTGCTGCTGCTGGCGCTGAAGCTGCTCGAGATGCGCGCCACGCGCGACGTCTTCGTCGTCGTCTTCCTGTGTTTCTTCATCCTGCTGACGCAGTTCCTGCACAGCCAGTCACTGCCAGTGGCGGTGATGACGCTCGGCGCCGTGCTGGCTCTTTTCTTCCTGCTGGTCAGCGTCAGCCTGAAGGCCGAGGACCTGCCTGCCACGCGAAAGCTGCGGCTGGTCTCCATCATTGCCCTGAAAGCGGTTCCTCTGACGGTCGTCCTGTTCGTGCTCTTCCCGCGCCTGAACAGTCCACTGTGGGGTCTGCCCCGTGATGCATTCTCCAGCGGCACCGGGTTGTCGAATTCGATGGCACCGGGCGGCATCAACCGTCTGCTGCAGTCGGAGGCGATTGCCTTCCGAGTGCGCTTCGATGGCGACGCACCGGCCAACGAACTCCTGTACTGGCGCGGCCCCGTCTTCGGCAGCTTCGACGGGCGGACCTGGTCTCCGCTGACGCAGCCCACGGCAGCTTCCCCGCCGCTATCCGTCAATGCCGAGACCGGCTCGGCAATCGACTACGCGGTGACCCTGGAGCCGAGCCAGAGAGACTGGCTGTTCGTACTGGAAATGCCGGCGCGCCTGCCGGCGGCCAACGATCTGCAGCCACGGATGACCAGCCACGGCCAGATGCTGTCGGCCCAGCCGATCACCAGCAGAACGCGCTACGAGGCGCGCTCGTTCACGAAGTTTTCCTTCGGACTGAACGAGACCGAATCTTCGCTGCGCGACTGGCTTACGCTGCCGGCCGGCTTCAACCCGCGCACACTGCAGTTCGCCGCCGATCTGCGCAGTCGTGTGGAGGCGCCGGAAGCGACTGCCGACCGGACCGGAGCCGAGCTTCAGCTGGTGCGCGCGGTGCTCGATCATTTCCGCAGCGGCGGCTTCCGCTACACGCTGGAGCCCCCCCTGCTGGGTCGTCACTCCGTCGACGAGTTCCTGTTCGACTCCAGGCTCGGCTACTGCGAGCACTTCGCCTCGGCATTCGCCGTGCTGATGCGCGCGCTCGACGTGCCGGCGCGCGTCGTTACCGGCTACCAGGGGGGAGAGACGAACCCGGTCGACGGCTTCATGACGGTGCGCCAGTCCGATGCGCATGCCTGGGCGGAAGTCTGGGTCACCGGGCGCGGCTGGACGCGCGTCGATCCAACCGCAGTGGTCGCGCCGGTTCGCATCGAGCAGGGACTGCGCGAACTCGCTCGCCAGACCGGCGCCGGTCCGCTTTTTGCGATCGCGGATGGCGCTGATACCGCCTGGCTGCGCGTGATCCGCCGCGTCCGCTTCAACTGGGAAGCGATGGAGAATTCGTGGAACCAATGGGTGCTGACCTATTCGGCGCAACGGCAGATGTCGCTGCTCGACCGCCTGGGTTTCGATCCCGACTGGCGTGTGCTCGGGCTGCTGCTGACCCTGGCGGTGGGGGCCGTCACCACGGTGCTGGCCGTGATTTCGCTGCGACACCGAGTCCGGCGCGACCCGCTGGCCGACCTGGAGGCACGCTTCCGCAGCCGCCTGGAACGCGCCGGAATCCAATGCCGGCCGAGCGACGGCCTGCGGGCACTGAACAGTCGCCTGGCCGGCGAACTCGCGCCGACCTCTCGCCGCGAGGCGCAGGCAATTCTCATCGCGCTCGATCGCTGGCGTTACTCGCCCCTCAGCGTGAGCGTTCCGCCGGCCGTGATCCGCCGGCTCGGCGCGCGGGTTCGACGCTTCCGCGTGCGTTTCGCCGATTGAGCGCGACGCGATAGGCTCCGTCATCATCACGATGACGTCCGATCGCGGGTGCGGGATGAACGGAGCGAGGCGAAGGCAACTCCTGCTGTCTGCGCTGGCGCTGGCTTGCGGTGCGAGCCAGGCGCGCCGGCCCGCCGCGGCACCTTATGCGGAACGGCCCGATGTGCGGGCGTTCATCGACGTGCTCGTGTCCGAGCAGGCTGTCCCCAGGAGCTGGGTGGAGCGCGTTCTGGCGACCGGCCGCCGATCGGAGCGAGCCGAGCGACTGATGACGCCGAGCCTGACGCCACCGGCGCGGGACTGGGTGCGCTACCGGGCGCGTGCCCTCGACGAAAGCCGTCTGCGCGAGGCGATGGCGTATCAGGAGACGCACCGGCGGACGCTGGCACGGGCCTTCGATGACTTTGATGTGCCACCGGAAATCGTCGTGGCGATCATCGGCATCGAGACCGTGTTCGGCCGCGTGATGGGCAGTTTCCGCACCCTCGACGTTCTGCTCACGCTGGCCTTCGACTACCCGCGCCGGGCCGCCTTCTACCGCGACGAGCTCGCGAACTTTCTGCTCCTCGGTCACCAGGGCCACATGGATGTCCTGAAGCAGACCGGCTCATTCGCAGGCGCCATTGGCCTGCCGCAGTTCATGCCGAGCTCGATCCGGCGCTACGCGCTCGACTACGACGGCGACGGCCGCTTCGACCTCGTCCGCTCTTCGGCCGATGCGATCGGCTCCGTCGCAAATTATCTGCAGCAACATGGCTGGCAACGCGGCCGGCCGGTGATGTTCGACGCGATCGCGAACGAGGCGATCGCCGAACAGCTGGGCCGTGGCATCACGGCGCAGCGCACATGGGCCGAGGTCGCCGACCTCGGCGTGCGCATCGACGGCTATCTGTCGCCCGACACGCGGGTCGTCCTGCTCGATCTGCCGTACCTCCAGGAAGACGGCAACGAAGGCGTGACGTACCGGATCGGCACCGCAAACCTGGCAAGCATCCTCCAGTACAACCGCAGCTACTTCTATGGCGCAGCAGTGGCGGAGTTCGCCGCCACGCTGCGGATGCGAACCGAGGCGCTGCAGGATCCGGCGGGTGACGGCGAAGGCTGAGCAGCAGGCCCGCCGCCTCTTCAGGCGGGCGGCGTGTCGGGTTGCCGGCTCGGCTGCGCATCGATGAACGCCGGCAGTGTCATGCAGGCATCGAAGATGCGCATCACGATCGGCACGTGATCGAGCCGGCAGTCGAAGCGCCGTGCGTTGAAGATCTGCGGCACGATCAGCACGTCGGCGAGCGTCACCACGTCGCCGAGCACGAAGCGCCCGAACCTGCGCTGCGCGACCAGCTGCGCCTCGACCTGCGCCAGCCCCTGCTCGACCCAGTGCCGGTACCAGGCATTCTTCGCTTCCTCGCTCTGGCGGAGGTCCTGCACAAGATAGCGCAGCACGCGCAGGTTGTTCAGCGGATGGATCTCGCAGGCAATCGCCAGCGCGACGCTGCGCACGTAGGCGCGGTCGAGCGGATCGTGCGGCAGCAGCGGTGGCTGCGGATACTTCTCGTCGAGGTACTCGATGATGGCCAGCGACTGAGTCAGGACCGAGCCATCATGCTCGAGCACCGGCACGAGTTCGGCCGGGTTGAGCCCGCGAAAGGCCGCCTCGAACTGGTCGCCGTGAACCAGGTCGACCGGCGCGTACTGGTACGGAAGGCCCTTCAGGTTGAGCGCAATGCGAACGCGGAACGACGCGGAAGAGCGAGCCGCGGAGTAGAGCTTCATCATTCCAGAATCCTCAAAACGGGCGGCGATGCAGTGCGGCGACCGACCGCGGCCGAACCGTCGCTTGCACCGCGCTCGGACTCGTCCACGGCAGCCCGCCGACCGGCATGACCCCTTCACGCGATGCGGCTGCCACTCGCCCCGCGCCGGCGGTTCACTCCCCGGCCGGCGGCGTGATCTTCACTCGCAGCGCGCCGACGCCGTCCACGCCGCCTTCCAGCACGTCGCCGGGGGTCACCGCTGCGACACCCTCGGGAGTGCCGGTGAAGATGAGGTCGCCGGGCATCAGTTCGAAGTACCTCGACAGATGTTCGATCGTCTCGTTGACCTTCCAGATCATCTTCGACACGTCGCTGTCCTGCCGCGTCGTGCCATTGACCGCGAGCCAGATGCGCCCTCGCGTGACCTCACCGGTCGATTCGATCGGCTTCACGCTGCTCACCGGCGCCGAAAAGTCGAATCCCTTGCCGACCTCCCACGGCCGGCCCAGCTTCTTCGCCTCGCCCTGCAGGTCGCGACGCGTCATGTCGAGCCCCACCGCGTAACCCCAGATGTGCGCAACCGCATCGGCCGCCGCAATGCGCCGGCCGCGCCTGCCGATCGCAACCACGAGTTCCATCTCGTGATGGAGGTCCCGAGTCGCCGGCGGATAGGGCATCTCCCCGGTGCCTTCGGCCACGGGCAGCAATGCGTCGGCCGGCTTGGCGAAGAAGAACGGCGGCTCGCGACCGGAGAAGCCCATCTCCTTCGCGTGCTCCTCGTAGTTGCGGCCGATACAGTAGACGCGATGCACCGGAAACAGATCGGTCGAACCTGCCACGGGCACAACGACCTGCGGTGGCGCCGGGAACACATAAGCCATGGAGCGTCTCCTCACTGAATTTCTTCTATCCGCACGATTATGCGCGTGGCGGCCGCGTCAGGTCGTCAGTGGGGCAGGCTGCGAACTGCGCGAGATCGCCCGCGACAGCAGGATCACCGGCAGCACGCCGATGGCAACGATCGTCAGTGACGGAATCGCCGCCTCACCGAGGCGCTCGTCCGCCGCGAACTGGAACGCAATCACGGCCAGCGTATCGAAGTTGAACGGCCGCAGTACCAGCGTCGCCGGCAACTCCTTCATCACGTCGACGAAGACCAGCAGAGCCGCCGCAAAAAGCGAGGGGGCCAGCAACGGCACGTGCACCCGCGCGAAGACCTCGAGCGGACCTGCGCCCAGGCTGCGCGCGCTGGCATCCATTGCGGTCGTGATTCGCGCCAGTCCCGCCTCGATCGGCTGGAACCCCGCCGCGAAGTACCGCACGACATACGCGTAGATCAACGCCGCGACGCTGCCGGTCAGCAGCAGCCCGGTGCCGATGCCGAAGTGCGCCTTCATCCACGCGTCAAGTGCGTTGTCGAAGCTCGCCAGCGGAATGAGTATCCCCACCGCGATGACGATGCCCGGCACCGCGTACCCCAGGTTCATCAGGCGCGCCGCCACCGCGACAGCGCGGGCGGGCGCGCCGCGCGACGACAGTCGCACCGCGTACGCCACGGCCACGCCCACGACCACGATGATCGTCGCCGTGCCGACGCCGAGGACGACGCTGTGCCACAGCCACTGCAGATAGCGTCCGACATCGATTTCGTGTGCCGCCGGCGCGGCCAGGCTGATCAGGACCGCGGTCGGCAACACGAAACCCACCGCGAGCGGCAGGCAACACGCCAGCAACGCGGCGAAGCCGCGAGCGCCGCCGAGCACCGCCCGCTGCGCGGGCCGCGCCGTGTTCGGTGCCGATGCAAAGCGGGCCCGCCCGCGCGCGCGCAGTTCGAAGGCCATCAAGACCAGCACGACCGCAAGCAGCACGCTGGCCAGCTGGCTGGCCGCGATGCGGTCGCCGAGCGAGAACCAGGCGCGGTAGATCGCCGTGGTGAAGGTCTGCAGGCCGAAGTACGACGCCGCGCCGTAGTCGGCCACCGTCTCCATCAAGGCCAGCGCAGCGCCCGCAGCCACCGCCGGCCGCGCCATCGGCAGGTTCACGTGCAGCCAGGTGCGCATCGGCGAGAGCCCCAGCGAACGCGCCGCGTCGGCCATCGACGCGGTGCGTGCGAGGAAGGCCGTGCGTGCCAGAAGGTAGACGTAGGGGTAGAGCGAGACCGTGAAGACGAATGCGGCGCCGGGGATCGAGCGGATTTCCGGGAACCAGTACTCGCCGCGCTGCCAGCCGAAACTGGCCCGCAGGCCGCTTTGCAGCGGCCCGGAGAACTGCAGGAAGTCCGTGTAAGCGTAGGCAACGATGTACGCGGGCATGGCCAGCGGCACCAGTAGCGCCCACTCGAAAGTGCGACGCCCCGGGAAGTCGTACGCGGCGACCAGCCAGGCCGAAGTCGAGCCAAGCACGATCACGCCCGCCGCAACGAGAGCAACGAGCAGAGCCGTCTCGCCTGCCGCACGCGGGATGACAGTGGAAGCGAGATGCTTCAGCGTGTCCAGCGAGGCGGCCAGGTCGCTGAAGCTGGCCAGCACGCCGAGCAGCGGAAACAGCACTGCCGAGGCGCAAAGCGCCGCAAGCAGGAGTGGCGCCAGCGCCGGCAGGATGCCCCTCTCGCGATGCGAGTCAGGCGACGACAGTGCGGCTTGGTCGCTCAAGCCAGCAACGCGACCTGGGTCGCGCCAAGGCAAACCCTGCACAGCGTGGTGCTCCGGCATGCGGGTGAGCAGCGCGGTCCGCGACGACCCGCGCACTTTCCCTCATGATCCAGGCGCGAGCGCAGCGGCAGGGCCGGCAGCATGACATTGCTCACAAAAAGACTCGACTACGTAAATGCGAATTATAATCATTTGCATGATAAAACCACGACCGTGTCATGGCGACCGCAAACGTTCTTGAAATTCGCGAACTCAGCGTGCGCTATCCGCAGGCTGCCGCCGCGGTCGTGGAGGGGCTGAGCCTGTCGCTGGCGCACGGTGACATCGGCTGCGTGGTCGGCAGTTCGGGCTGCGGCAAGACCACTCTGCTGCGCGCAATCGCAGGGCTGGTGGCGATTTCGTCGGGGTCGATCGATATCGGAGGCCGCCGCGTCGCCGGCGAAGGGGTGGACGTGCCGACCGAAAGGCGCGGCGTGGGGCTCGTGTTCCAGGACTATGCGCTGTTCCCGCATCTGCGCATCGACGAGAACATCGCGTTCGGGCTGCGCGCCTGGCCAAGGGGCGAGCGCATCTCGCGCGTGCAGCGCCTGCTCGACCTGGTCGGCCTGCAGGGTTTCGCGCGCAAGTACCCGCACGAACTTTCCGGCGGCCAGCAGCAGCGCGTCGCGCTCGCACGCGCGCTGGCGCCATCGCCCAGGCTCTTGTTGATGGACGAGCCGTTCTCGAACCTCGACGTCGAACTGCGCAGCCGACTCGGCGCCGAAGTGCGGCAGATCCTCAAGGACAGCGGTACCACCGCAATCCTGGTCACCCACGACCAGCAGGAAGCGTTCGCGATGGCCGACTGCGTCGGCGTGATGCATCGCGGGCGGCTCGAGCAGTGGGACCGGCCCTACGAGATCTATCACCGGCCCGGGAGCCGTTACGTGGCTGACTTCATCGGCCAGGGCGTGTTCCTGCCGGCCAAGGTGCTCGACTCGCGCCGGGTTTCGATCGAACTCGGCGTGCTCAAGGGCGACGTCCCGCTGCCGTGCACGGTCGGCTGCGACACCTGCGGGCGTGGCTGCCATGTCGAGGTGCTGCTGCGCCCCGACGACGTCGTGCACGACGACGCCAGCGCGATGACTGCGCAGGTCGTGCGCAAGGCGTTTCGCGGAGCGGATTTCGTCTACACGCTGCGTCTCGACAGCGGCCAGGAAGTGCTGGCTCTGGTGCCGAGCCACCACGACCACGGAGTCGGCGAACGGATCGGCATCCGGCTCGACGCCGACCACGTGGTCACGTTCCCCAGCGACGAACTCTCCGCCGCGACTGCCCCCCTATAATCCGCCGCGCACGAAGCGCCGAGGAGAGATGGCCGAGCGGTTGAAGGCGCACGCCTGGAACGCGTGTATAGGTGAATAACCTATCGTGGGTTCGAATCCCACTCTCTCCGCCATTCGGCATCCGGTGTTGACGCCAGCAGGCGCCCGATCGGCACGGCGTTCTGTTCGGCACACGGGAGCCACAATCGCGATGCGCCGCTGACCTACCGGCGCCATTTCACAACCGCTGACTGCACACCCACAGCCACTGTGCCGCACGACACCAAAGGTTCGGCCCATTTCGGGAAATGGGAGTATGCCGTCAAGGCACTGATCGTCGTCAACATGATCGCCTTCGCGATCGAGACGATGAAGGACCTGTCGCCGCTTGCACGACAGGTGCTCTGGGCGGTTGAAGTGTTCAGCGTCGCGGTCTTCACGGCCGAGTACCTGGTGCGCCTGGCGCTGAGCCGTCCTCGTCACCGCTACGCGGTTTCCTTTTTCGGCATCATCGACCTGATCGCCATTCTTCCCTTCTATCTGGGCTTGCTTGTCGACCTGCGGTCGTTGCGCGCGCTGCGGCTGTTGCGGCTGTTCTGGCTGCTGAAGCTGATGCGCTACAACGAAGCCGCGCAGCGTTTCCAGCGTGCGTTCGAGATCGCGCGTGAGGAGATGATGCTGTTCGGCGCCATGGCGGCGATCCACCTGTACCTGGCCGCAGTCGGCATCTACTACTTCGAGCATGAAGTGCAACCCGAGAAATTCGGCACGGTCTTCGACAGCCTTTGGTGGGCCGTCGTGACCATGACCACCGTGGGCTACGGCGACGCCTACCCGATCACGGTGGGCGGCAAGTTGTTCACCTTCTTCGTGCTGATGATCGGCCTGGGTTTCATCGCCGTGCCGACCGGCCTGATCGTGTCGGCGATGTCGAAGGCGCGGGCGGAACACACCGAGCGCGAGCGGATGCAGCAGGCCTCCAGGCACGACACCGAGCACCCGCCGCCGCCTTGATTCGCCGTCTTCCGGACCTCGGTCAGGCCTTGCCTGCATTTGGACCCCGCGCTGACGCCAAACAGGCGCGCTTTCGCCAGTTCGCCGCCACGAGCGAGCTTCAGAACTCCACCGGCGGCCCGGTCCAGTCCTTTCCCCGTGAGCGCGCGCGCGCCAGCGCATCGGCCGCATCGATCCAGCCCTCGCAGGCATTGCGCCCCGGGCGGCGGCGCCACAGGTTGAGCAGCCCCTTGCAGCGGGCATAGAAACGGAAGAAGTGCAGCACGTCGCGGCGCTGCTCCGGTCGCAGCGGGACGTCGCTGCAGATCAGTTTGTCGTCGCTCATGCCGCGGTCGGTCAGGGTCACTGCGCCCCAGGCCAGAGTGCGCAGTTCGGTGCCCGCGGCGATGCGCGGCCCGAGCACGACGGCGTCCAGCAGGTCGCCTTCGAGCCCGATGTAGGCGGGCACCGAGCCGTAGTTGAACGGGCACGGCAGCGGCGACACGAAATCGATATGTCCGGTCGAGCCGCGCTTCAGGAAGCTGCCGCGCGGGATCTCGATCAGGACCCGCACCTCGACGGGCTTGCTCGGGGACTCGCTGAAGGTCATCGGCGCCGGCAACAGGGTGAGAGGTCACGCCGTAAGGGTACGCCGAGCCGGGCACGACGCACATTTGCGCCGCCAGCTGCGTGCCTGGTGCAAAAAAGCGAAAGCCCGCGGCGAACCGCGGGCTTGCCTTCGCAAAAGCGCGTCGATCAGCGCGCCAGCGTCTCGACCGTGTCGCCCGAGAGGTTCGGATAGCGCACGTGTTCGACGAAGTCCTGCGTCTGCTGATCCGCCGCCGGCGTCAGCAGGCTGACGATGACCAACACCAGGATGCCGAACGGCGTGCCGAAGACCGCTGCCGAGATCGGCTGGATGCCCCACCACAGGTCCATCTTGGTGGTGCCGAACCAGGCGATGAACTGCGGATAGGTGTGGACCATGTAGTACAGGCACATGCCCAGGCCGCCGATCATGCCGGCGATCGCGCCCCACTTGTTGGCGCGCTTCCAGAACACGCCGAGCACCAGCGCCGGGAAGAACACCGATGCCGCCATGGAGAACGCCGCCCCGACCAGGAACAGGATGTTGCCCGGCTTCAGCGACGTGACCCACGCAGCGAACAAGGCCACGAACAGCAACAGGATCTTCGACACCATGACCCGCTTCTGGGTGGTCGCGCTCGGGTTGATCATCTTGTAGTACAGATCGTGCGACAGCGCGTTGGCGATCGTCAGCAGCAGCCCGTCGGCAGTCGACAGCGCCGCCGCCAGTCCGCCGGCAGCGACGAGACCCGAGATCACGTAGGGCAGGCCTGCGATCTCCGGCGTGGCCAGCACGATGATGTCTCCGCCCATCACGATCTCCGCCAGTTGCACGAGGCCGTCCTTGTTGATGTCGGCAACCGCCATCAGCGTCGGGTCGACCTTCGCCCAGCCGGCCACCCACGCAGGCAGGTTGGCAAAGCTCGAGCCGACGACCTGGGTGTAGACGACGTACTTCACGAGCACGGCCAGCGCTGGGGCGGTGAAGTACAGCAGGAAGATGAAGAACAGCGACCAGAACACCGACTTGCGTGCCTGGCTGACCGATGGCGTCGTGTAGTACCGCATCAGGATGTGAGGCAGCGCGGCAGTGCCGACCATCAGCGAGAACACCAGTGCCAGGAAATTCAGGCGGCGAGTGTCGCTTTCCTTGGCGGCTTCTTTCGCGTCAGCCTTGGTGCTGTCGTACGGCGTGGCGTGCGAGCGAGGTGACCCCGTCCGGCCGGCGGCAGATGTCGCCTGCTTCGTCCATGCTTCCTTCGCGGCATCGACCGACTTCGGATAATCCTCGACTGCCTTCTTGGCGGCGTTGATTTCCGCCAGGGGGGCATTAGCGGCAGACAGTTCCGCCACTTTCTTCTCGAGATCCGCCTTGCCCTGTTCCCAGGATCCCGGCAGTGCGGACACCCGCGCCTTCGCATCGTCGGAACGCTGCTTGAAGATGCCGCGGACCTCCTTCTCCTTCGGATCCGCCTGCAGTTCGTCGATGCGCTTCTCGACCTTCTGCAGCACCGTGCCGTAGACCAGCTGCGGGATCGGCACACCGGTCTGCTTCACCGACAGCCACACCACCGGGATCATGTAGGCCACGATGAGGATGATGTACTGGGCCACCTGCGTCCAGGTCACGGCCCGCATGCCGCCGAGGAACGAGCAGACCAGGATGCCGGCCAGCCCGAGGAACACGCCGAGGCCGAAGTCCACGCCCACGAAGCGCGAGACGATGATGCCGACGCCGTAGATCTGCGCCACCACGTAGGTGAAGGAGCACAGGATGGCGCCGACGATGCCGATCGTGCGCGCGATGTTGCCGCCGTACCGCGCGCCGAGAAAGTCGGGGATCGTGAACTGTCCGAACTTGCGCAGGTACGGCGCCAGCAGGAATGCCACCAGACAGTAGCCGCCCGTCCAGCCCAGGATGAACGCCAGCCCGTCGAAGCCGGTCAGGTAGAGCGTGCCCGCCATGCCGATAAACGACGCGGCCGACATCCAGTCGGCGCCGGTCGCCATGCCGTTGAATATCGCAGGCACGCGCCGGCCGGCCACGTAGTACTCGGCCACGTCTGCGGTCCGGCTCATGATGCCGATGCCCGCGTACAGCCCAATGGTGGCGAACAGGAAAACGTAGCCGATCCAGACCTTCGGCAGGCCGAGTTGCTCGAGAATGGCCAGCGCAACGACGAAGGCCACGAATCCGCCCGTGTACCAGGTGTAGTACTTCTTCAGCTGATTGAAGAAGGCTCGATTGGAGCTGACCTGTGCGCTCATTCGTCGTCTCCTTCATGAACCCCGTATTCGCGGTCGAGTTGCCCCATCTTGTGGGCGTAGAACCAGATCAGGACCACATAGATGATCAACGAGCCCTGCGCCGCCATGTAGAACGAGACGGGAAAGCCGGCGATCACGATCTTCGACAGGGGTGTGGCAAAGTAGGCCATCACGAAGGTGACCACGAACCAGATCGCCAGCAGCACGATCGTCAGGTTCAGCGTCCGCCTCCAGTAGTTGCGGTGCTTTTCGGTGAGTTGCAACATCGTTTTCTCCTCGGTTGCTCCTTGTATTTCGACGGACTTCAGACAGGCGTGGCGATGACCTCCTTGCTGATGGCAGTTTTGGTGGTTTGACCGCCGACGTCGGATGCCGCCGGCGGGGTCTGCTCGATGTCGCGCCTCAGCGTCGCTGCGTACTTCGGCTCGAAGTTGCGCAGCTTCTGCTCGACTCGGCGCGCGTCTTCGTCGCGGCCGAGGTGGTGATAGGTCATGCCGAGCTGGTAGTAGCCGTAAGGCGAGAACGGCTGCAGTTCGATGTTCTTCTTCAGCGCGTCGACCGCCTCGTCGAGCCGGCCGCCGCGAATCAGCGTCAGCCCGAGTCCGTACCAGGCGCGATCGATCTTCGCGATTCAGCTCCAGAGCGCGGCGAAAGCAGCGTTCCGCGTTGGCGAGGTCGTCGCGGCTTTCGTGGATGAAGCCGAGGTTGAACCAGGCCTCAGCGTTCTCCGGCCAGCGCTCGACAAGCAGGACGAACTGTTCGACCGCCGCCACCGGGTCGCCGGCCTCGACGAGGAGGTTGCCTAGCGCGCTACGTGATTCCGCGTCGTCGGGATCGAGCCGCAGCACGTCCTGCATCAGTTCGATCGAGCGCGTTCGGCGACCGAGCAGCACGGCGAGTGACACCTGTCGCCTGAGCCAGAACTTGGCCAGCCATGTGCCGAGCGCCTTCATTGCGCGGCCCCGGCGCGCGCGGCTGCCCATTTGGCGCAGCCGGCCTGGGTCAGGTCCTGCAGACAGACGTCGCGATGCCACAGACCGACGCCGAAGTAACCGATCAAGAGCAGCAGGAATGCGACCAGCGGCACGTGCTCGTCGAGAATCACCCGCGGCGTGATCAGACGCACGACCGTGACGACCGGCCGCGAGATGATCGCGAACAGCTGATAGACGAAGTTCTCGTGCCGGCGCCGCCAGTTGAAGGCGCCGACAATGCCCTGACCGAGCAGCGACAGTCCCGCCACCATGATCAATGTGTGCACGATGACCAGCAGCAACGCCACGATGTCGTGTCCCGCGCGCCAGTCGGGCCGGCGCCTTGTCCCTTGTCCGGGCTGCCATTCGCCGCGCCACGGCGCGGCGGCAACCTTCCTTCTTATCGTGACTTCAACCGGCGGCTGCGCTCCACCGCAGCCGCCGTACCACCCTACTGCGACACCTTGAGCTGGTCGAGAATCGCCGGGTTCTCCAGCGTCGAGACGTCCTGCGCGATCTCCTCGCCCTTTGCGATCGAGCGCAGAAGGCGCCGCATGATTTTGCCGCTGCGCGTCTTCGGCAGGTTGTCGCCGAAGCGGATGTCCTTCGGCTTGGCGATCGGCCCGATCTCCTTGCCGACCCAGTCGCGCAGCTCCCTGGCGATCTTCTGTGCCGCATCACCCGACGGGCGCGCCTGCTTGAGCACGACAAAAGCGCAGATCGCCTCGCCGGTGGTTTCGTCGGGCCGGCCGACGACGGCGGCCTCGGCCACGAGCGGGTTCGCAACCAGAGCGGATTCGATTTCCATCGTGCCCATGCGATGGCCGGAGACATTGAGCACGTCGTCTATCCGGCCGACGATCGTGAAGTACCCGGTGTCCTTGTCGCGGATCGAGCCGTCGCCGGCCAGGTAGAGCTTCCCGCCGAGTTCGGCCGGGTAGTAGCTCTTCTTGAAACGTTCCGGGTCGCCCCAGATCGTGCGGATCATCGACGGCCACGGCCGCTTGACCACCAGCAGGCCGCCCTGGCCATTGGGCACGTCGTGCCCGGTCTCGTCCACGATCGCCGCCATGATTCCCGGCAGCGGCAGCGTGCACGAACCCGGTACCAGCGGCGTGGCACCCGGCAGAGGCGTGATCATGTGGCCACCTGTCTCGGTCTGCCAGAACGTGTCGACGATCGGACAGCGCTTCTGGCCGACATTGTTGTAGTACCACATCCATGCTTCAGGATTGATCGGCTCGCCGACGGTGCCGAGGATGCGCAGCTTGGACAGATCGTACTTCGAGGGATGCGTCGCCGGGTTCGCCTCGTTGGCTTTGACCAGTGAGCGGATCGCAGTCGGCGCGGTGTAGAAGACGGTAACGCCGTGGTCCTGGCAGATTTTCCAGAAGCGGCCGGCATCGGGATAGGTCGGCACGCCCTCGAAGATCACCTCCGTGGCACCGACGGCCAGCGGCCCGTAGCACACGTAAGTGTGGCCGGTGACCCAGCCGACATCAGCCGTGCACCAGAACACGTCCGACGGCTTGATGTCGAACGTCCACTTCATCGTCAGCGCCGCCCACAGCAGGTAGCCGCCGGTGGCATGCTGCACGCCCTTCGGCTTGCCCGTGGAGCCCGATGTGTACAGGATGAACAGCGGGTGCTCGGCGTTCACCCACTCCGGTTCGCAGGTGCTTGCCTGGCCGGCCATCAGCTCGTGCATCCACACGTCCCGCCCGGCGTTGAACGCGACGCCGCCGCCCGTGCGCTGGTAGACGATCACCTTGCGCACTGCCTCGCAACCGCCGAGCGCGAACGCATCCTCGATCGCCGGCTTGAGCGGGATCGCCTTGCCGCCGCGCATCTGCTCATCGGCGCAGATGATCAGCGTCGCGCCGGCGTCGACGACGCGCTCCTGCACGCTCTTTGCGGAGAAGCCGCCGAAGACCACCGAGTGCGTGATGCCGAGCCGCGCGCAGGCCTGCATGGCCACCACGGCTTCGATCGACATCGGCATGTAGATGATTGCCCGCTCGCCTTTTCTGAAGCCGAGTGACTTGATGCCGTTGGCGAGCTGGCAGACCTTGGCCAGCAGATCCTTGTAGGAAATCCTGGTGACCTTGCCGTCGTCGGCCTCGAAGATGATCGCGGTCCTGTCGCCGTTGCCGGCCTGCACCGGCACGTCGAGGCAGTTGTACGAGGCGTTCAGCTCGCCGTCGGTGAACCACTTGAAGAAGGGCGCGTTCGACTCGTCCAGCACCTGAGTGAATGGCTTGTGCCAGGCGAGGCTCTCCTTGCCAAGCCGCCCCCAGAAGCCGGTGAAATCGCGCTCCGCCTCCGCGCACAGCGCGCGATAAGCATCCATTCCGGAAATGTTCGCTGCCTTGACAACGTCCGCGCTCGGCTCGAAGACGCGCTTTTCCTGCATTACGGATTCAATGTTTGCCATGGTCTCCTGTCCTGTGCCTTGCCACGCCGCGCCCTGCGGGCGGCGCTTGTTATTAGCACAATGGAAGTTAGGCAGTGTGGCTTACTTGAGCCTTACAGGTACGTAGAAGTTTGTGATGCGCCGCAGCGTGGTAGCCGATTCAAGGGGCATCACCGACTACCGCGTAATGACGCCCCGACGGGCCAGTTTCAGAGCGGGCGATCCGGCGGCGCGGCGCCTCACACGGATCAACCCGTGCGCCTTTGTGGATAATTCTTGGCGGCCGTCAAATGGCGGGCGTCTTGATGGGCCTAGGATGTTTTTAACGATCCGCCGCGGAAGAATTGATGCCGCGGGCTTCGGTTTGCTGGGGATGGTTCCCAAGAGGGGGCATCAATGGCAATCGGAAGCACTTCGCTCTTTCCTGCTCCGATTGGTGCAGTAACCGCTGTATCGACCCGCAGTAGCCGCTGGCCCGCCACGCCCGGCCGAGCGAGCAAGCGGTCCACCGGCAGCAATCCGTCTCTCCCTTCGCTACTTTCTGTCGCACGCGTTGCCGTCGCGTCGTGCGGAGCCTGTCTGTTGATGGCATCCGCGCCGTCGGCCGATGCCGGACTACTCAGGACAGATTTTTCGGCGCCCTTGCCCGCCGGAGTGACTGCGTCCGGCAGCGCTGCCGTCGACGGAGGTGTACTCAAGTTGACCAGCGCCGGCACCGCGCAGGGTGGCGATTTCCGTGTCGACGATCTGGACGGCGGCTCGCCAGTCAAGCGCATGACCGTCTCGTTCAGGATGCTGATCGGAGGCGGGACGAGCGGGCCGGGAGCGAGCGTGCTGCCCGGCGACGGCCTGAGTTTCAATTTTGCGTCCGACCTGCCCGCATCGCCCGGTTCCCTGGGCGAAGAAGGAGCCGGCAGCGGGCTCAGGGTCTCGTTCGACACCTTCGACGGCGACGGTGCGGGCGACGCGGACGCCATTGCGATCGACGTCTTCTTCAATGGCGCCCTGAAAGGCCGCCGTGAGTTCCAGTCGAGCCAGGGAACCGCCGGCAGCGACTTCTACGACGTCGTCATCGACCTTCATGGAAACGGCAAGCTCGACCTCTTGTTCGGTCAATATCAGCCCAACGTTGATGCGCCGGTTCCAGTGTTCTCCGGGCTCGAAACGGAGTACACGCCCAGCGGCGGCTGGACCTTCGCGCTCGCCGCCCGGACGGGCACCCTGAACGACAACCACTGGATCGATGATCTGTCGATCTCGACCCAGGTCCCCGAACCGGGATCGCTTGCTCTCCTCGTCCTTGCCCTCGGCTGCGCCGCAGTGGCGCGTCCGCGCCGCTAGTCACCGACACATGCCCGTTACCGGCCCCGCTGCGGCGGGGTTCGTCGTCTGTCGGTCGGCACGCGGCCGTCGCCAAGCCTGCGTCGTGCTGCGCGCTCTCACCCCAGCGGGCCAGGCGTCGAACTCCGCTGCACGCAGCCGCCGCTGCCGAAGGACGTCACCCGCGCAAATGCGTGCGTTGGCGTGCTGGCTCATTTGAAACTTGTCGAGAGTCAAGTCGAGATCGACTGAAGGGGCCTAGGTTCTCAATCGTGGAGGGCGCCGCGGACGACAATCGGACGGCCAGCCAGAACCCAGAACAAAGGCCGGTAGGGATTTCAGCGACGCGCGCCCAAGGCACGGTGTCTCAAGGGGTCCGGTAATGCTGGCTGAAGCGCTTCTCGATTTCTACAACGACGACATCGTTTCGGACTTCTCTCTTCGGTCGGCGCCTGCTTTCGTTGCCGCGATCAGGGGATACAGCGATTCGACGATCGGGGAACTGGTCGGTCGCCACCAGGGCTCGCGCGTCAGCGATCTTTTCGACGGCAGTAGCACGATCGATGTATCAGTCGCCACAAGCCGCGAAGACTTGCGCGTGGCGCAGGATCTGGTGCGACGCCAGTACGCGGCACGCGGATACTTCGCCGATACCGACCACCCGGACAACGCCGCGCCGGATCTCGCCAAGCGCGCCAGCGTGATCCTCGCGCGGAGCCGTGGTCGCGCGGTGGGCACGTTGACCGTCGTCATCGACTCGTCTGCCGGGTTGTTTGCCGACGAGGCCAACCGCGAGTTCATCGCGCCGTTGCGAGGCGACGGCCGGAGGCTGAGCGAGCTGGTGCGGCTTGCCGTGAGCCATCAGCGCGAAACCGATTCACGCAAGGTCCTTGCCGCATTGTTCAACGCCGCGCACGGGATCGGCGTCGCCAATCGCCTCCACGACGTTCTCATCGAGGTCAATCCGCGACATGTTGGCTTCTATCGCCGCGCGCTGTGCTTCGAAGTCGCGGCAGAAGCGGGTGTCTGCCCGCGCGTGAACGCGCCTTCGGTGCTGCTCAGGATGAGCCTCGCCGATCTGACACGAAAGATCGGGTCGCTCGAACGGGCAATCGCCGAGTTTCCGCTGGGCCGGCGCCGCGAGTAAGTCGCTCGCGCCGAACGGGCCGAAGAGCGCGGTCGCGCACATTCGCGACTGCATCACGCCTGCGAAAAAACAAACAGCCCCTTACGGGGCTGTGTGACCTGGCGGAAGGGGTGGGATTCGAACCCACGGATACGCAATGCGCATCACCGGATTTCGAATCCGGCGCATTCGACCACTCTGCCACCCTTCCTGGTATTGCGTTCGCGCCGAGTCGAACCGCATTCGACGCGCGGCGCCGGGCGGCAAGGCTAACCCGGCGTCAGAGAGGCGCGCATTCTAGCGTGAGCGAACTCAGACGCGGGTCGGACAGGCGCGTGGCGAATCGCATACCGGGGCGCATCGGCCAGGCGTCGGTGATCGTGCCGGTGGTGACAATATCGCCGGCGCGTATCGGCCACTGCTGCGGCTGTGCATGCATCGCGTCGACCCACTGGCGCAGCGCGTCGACCGGGCCGTCGAGCACGATGCTGCCCTCGCCGCGATCGACGACCTCGCCGTCGCGCAACAGCTCCAGCTTCAGCGCGCGCAATTCAGCGGCCGGATCGGCAAACCGCGAGATCGGCACGCGCGGACCGACATACAGTCGCCCGTGCAGCGCATCGTCGGCAAAGCAGTCGGCCAGCTTGAAGCGCCACTCGGCAAAGTGCGTGTGGACGATCTCGAATCCGTGCGCAACCCACTCGATGCAGTCGATCAGCGCCGCGTTGTCAAGGCCCGCGCGCGGCGCTGCCTTCAGGCCAAACACGATCTCCGGCTCGAGGCGCGGTTGCGACAGCCCGGCGAGATCCGTTCGCACCGTGTTCCCGTCGAGCAATTGCGTCGTGTGCCGCCAGACAGTGCCCCAGATCGGCGCGAACACGCCGTAAAGCGGCCAGATACGGCGGTTGGTGAAGCCGATCTTGTAGCCGAGCGGCACGTCGCCGCGCGCGATCCGCGCCGCGCGCACCCGATCGGCCACCGCGAAGGCCTGGGCCAGATCGAAAGCCGGATCGGCGTCGCTCGGCAACGGAATCAGCGTCGCGGTGTCGCTGGCGCGCAGCAGCGCCTCGGCGAGCCCGTCCAGGCCGGTCACGGCGCCAGCCTGTCGACGCCGTCCATGAACTGCCGCAGCACCGCGGGTACGACCACGCTGCCGTCCGCCTGCTGATAGTTCTCGAGCACGGCGACCAGCGTGCGGCCGACCGCCAGCCCCGAGCCGTTCAGCGTGTGCACCATTTCGGTCCTCCCCTGCGCATTGCGGAAGCGCGCCTGCATTCGCCGCGCCTGGAAAGCCTCGCAGTTCGAGCACGACGAAATCTCGCGATAGGTCTCCTGCGCAGGCAGCCAGACCTCGAGGTCATAGGTCTTGGCCGCACCGAAACCCATGTCGCCGGTGCACAGCAGCACGACGCGGTACGGCAGTTCGAGTTCGCGCAGGACCGCTTCCGCGTGGCCGACCATCTCCTCGAGGGCTTCGTACGATTTCTCGGGGTGGGTGACCTGCACCATCTCGACCTTGTCGAACTGGTGCTGGCGGATCATGCCGCGTGTGTCCTTGCCGTAGCTTCCGGCTTCCGAACGGAAGCACGGCGTGTGCGCCGTGAGCCGCAGCGGCAGGTCGGCCTCCTTCAGGATTTCGCCGCGCACGATGTTCGTCAGCGACACTTCCGAGGTGGGAATCAGGTAGAGCACTTCGCCCTCGCCTTCCTGGCCGCCTTTCTTCGCCGCAAACAGGTCTTCTTCGAACTTCGGCAACTGGCCGGTGCCCGTCAGCGTCTCCGCGTTGACGATGTATGGCGTGTAGCACTCGGTGTAGCCGTGGCGGCGTGTCTGCACGTCGAGCATGAACTGGGCGAGCGCGCGGTGAAGCCGTGCGACCGGGCCGCGCATCAGGGCGAAGCGCGAGCCGGACAGTTTGACCGCCGTGTCGAAGTCGAGACCGAGCGGCGCACCGACATCGACGTGGTCGCGCACCGGGAAGTCGAATACGCGCGGCTCGCCCCAGCGGCGCACCTCGACGTTGTCATCGGCGGACCTGCCGGCCGGGACCGAAGAATGCGGAAGATTCGGGGCGTTGAGCAGCAGGTCGGCCAGCCGCGCCTGGATGCCGGCGAGCTTTTCCTCCTGCGCCTTGACCAGTTCCGGAATGGCAGTCGCCTCGGCGATCACCGCCGACGCATCTTCGCCGCGGCTCTTCATCATGCCGACCTGCCTGGCCAGCGCGTTGCGCCGCGCCTGCAGCTCTTCGGTGGCCACCTGCACCTGCTTGCGCTCGGTCTCGAGCGAGTTGAAGGCAGCGACGTCGAGCTCGAACGGCCGCGTGCGCAGGCGCTCCGCGACGCCGGCGATGTCTTTTCTAAGCAGGCTGATGTCGAGCATGGCAAGTCCTTGGACGGCCCGCGTTCGGCGGAGCCCGGATTCTGATCGATTCGTGGAAGACGCGCCGAGCGACCGGCGCGTGGAAAGGAGTTCAGCGGTCCAGGCAGCGACTTCGCGCGACGGCGAGCACGTCTATGCGATTGCGGGATCGGGGCATCATCGCCGAATTGTCATTGCGAGGCGGCGGCTGTCGCAAGGAGGCTCGCGACCGGAATCGATTCCTGTAGCGCCCGACCAACGACCGCGGCGGCCGGTCAGCATTGAGCCGGCGGCGCGTGCCTCTTCAGAGCGGCCGATCGAAGAAGCGGACCAGCGCGTCCTCGCCCATCGATCGCGCGCTGGCCAGTTCGCCAGCGGCGGTCACGAACGACGCACTGCCGTCGGCGGCAAGCACCGCCACCGTCGGGATGCCCTTCTTCAGAGGCACGCCGTAGCGCCGGGCGATCTCGAGATTCCGGTCGAAGCGGCCGACATCGACCTTGACCACGACGAACTTCGCTTCGATCAGCGACCCAAGCCGTGCCTGCTTCATCGTCAGGTCGAGCACGCGGCAATCACCGCACCAGTTGGCACCGAAGACGATCAGTACCGTCCGGCCGCTGGCCGCCGCCTGCGCCCGAGCTCGCTCGACGTCAGCATGAGCATCGGCGGCCTCGTCATAGCCGCGCCATGCCGTCGGTGCAACCGTCGGCTGCGCCACGGCATTCAGCGCCGTCGCCATGACCAGCCCCGCAAGCCATGACCGCATCACCTCGCGTTCTCCCGTCGCGCAGCCGCGCGCGCCCCATCGTTCAGCCGGCGCAGCTCATCCAGCCGTTCGCGAATGCGCGACTCCAGGCCTCGCTCGGTCGGCTGATACCAGCGTTGCGCAGGCAGGCCGTCGGGCAGATACGTCTCGCCCGCGGCAAACCCGCCCGCCTCGTCGTGCGCATAGCGGTAGCCGGTACCGTAGCCGAGTTCCTTCATCAGCCGCGTCGGCGCGTTGCGCAGGTGCAGCGGCACCGGCCGCGAGCCGTCGGACTGCACGAACGCGCGCACTGCGCCGTAGGCGCGATAGGCCGCGTTCGACTTGGCGGCAACCGCAAGGTAGACGATCGCCTCCGCCAGCGCGAGTTCACCCTCCGGCGAGCCGAGCCGCTCGTAGGCCTCGGCGGCGTCCAGCGCCATGCGCAGGGCGCGCGGATCGGCCAGCCCGACGTCTTCGGTGGCCATGCGGATCGCGCGGCGTGCGATGTAGTGCGGGTCGGTGCCGCCGTCGAGCATGCGCACCATCCAGTACAGGGCCGCGTCCGGATCCGAGCCGCGTACCGACTTGTGCAGGGCCGAAATCTGGTCGTAAAAACTCTCCCCGCCCTTGTCAAAGCGGCGCAAAGTGGCCGGCAGCGCGGCACGGAGGAATTCGGCGTCGATGACTGCGCGGGCCTGCTGCTGCGCGGTGGCGAGCGCAATCTCCAGCGTGTTCAGCAGACGGCGTGCATCGCCGTCGGCCAGCTCGATGAGCATGTCGCGCGCAGGCTGATCGATCACCACCGCCGGCGCCGCCGCGAGCCGGCCACGCTCCAGCAGCTGCTCGAGTTCGTCCGGCGCAAGCGGATGCAGCACGTAGACGGCGGCACGCGACAGCAGCGCGCCGACCACCTCGAACGACGGGTTCTCGGTCGTGGCTCCGACAAAGACGAACAGCCCCGACTCGACGTGGGGCAGGAACGCGTCCTGCTGCGCCTTGTTGAAGCGGTGCACCTCGTCGACGAACACGACGGTCGGCCGGCCCGCCTGCGCACGAACGGCCTGTGCCCGTTCGACCGCATCGCGAATGTCCTTCACGCCGCCGAGCACGGCCGAAATAGCAATGAACTCGAGGCCGAAGGCGTCGGCCATCAGCCGTGCCAGCGTCGTCTTGCCGGTGCCCGGCGGTCCCCAAAGGATCATCGAATGCGGCCGGCCCGACTCGAAAGCCACGCGCAACGGCTTGCCCGGCCCGAGCAGGTGCGCCTGTCCGATCACGTCGTCGAGCCGTGACGGGCGCAGCCGCTCGGCAAGCGGCGCCGCGGAGTTGTCTTCGGCAAACAGGTCGGTCGTCATTCAGAAAGTGACACGGCAACGACTCGCCATCGTTGCGGCGCAACGGTGGTCAGGCTATCACCCCGCGGCATGCCGGGCCGGACGCGCGGCCTGAACGCGTTGCGTCGCCGGCCTGTCAATCGCCGGCGTCCGGAGCTAGCATCGGGCGGTCCGCAACACAGGAACGCGCCGATCCTGGACGCGGGCACGGAGCAGGGCATGCCGGAAATCCTTTACATCCTGATCGACTATCCACTGCTGATCCTGCTGCCGATCGTGGTCCTGGCCGCGCTGTCGCTATGGAGCGGCTCGAGAACCGCGTGGGTCGTCACCGCGCTGTGGCTGCTCTATCTCGGCTACGAGTTCGGGATCAAGTACGAGATCCTGTGCACCGACTGCGTGAGGCGCCCGGAGATGTATGTCGTCTATCCGCTGCTGGCGCTGGCCACCGCCGTGGCCGCCGTGCAGGTCTACGTGCACCTGCGCCGCCTCTCTCCGCGCTAGCGTTCCTCGATCACGTCGGCGCCCGCCGGCGGCACGAAGCGAAAGAGCGCCGCATCGACCTTGGCATTCCGGTCGAAGCGGCTGAAAGTCAGCCGCGAAACCTGCCCGAAGCTGTCGGCGATCACCATCGCGGCCGGCGTTCCGTCGCGCCAGCCGATTTCGATCCGCTCGAACTGCGACTCCTTTGCACGCGGCGTGGCCGTGAGCCAGTCCATGCCGTCCCGCATCGCCGGCATCTGCGACCACGAAATCGCGCTCGAACTCGTTGCCGCCGAAGAGGATCGACGCAGGCGAAGCCGGCAGCGCCGCGGAGATCCTCTTCACCGTGACCTGGTTGAGATCCTTGTCGTAGAGAAAGAGCCGCTCGCCGTCGGCGACCAGCACCTGCTCGTACGGTTTCGCATAGGTCCAGCGGAACCTGCCCGGCCGCTCGAAGGCGAACGTGCCGCTCGACGGAGGCGCGACGGCCGCCTTCCCGCGCGTGACCTGCTGCGTGAACTCGCCTTGCGCAGTCCTGGTCTGGGCCAGGAAATCGCGCAACGCCGCGACCGCCCCGGCGCGCGCCGGTGCCGCGGCAACGAGCGTGAGCACGATCGCCGCGGCGCAAAGCAGCCGCGCCATCTAGCCCGCCTCCCGCTGCGGCACCAGGATCTCGCGGTTGCCGTTCGACTGCATCGGCGAAACCATGCCGGCCTTCTCCATGTCCTCGAGCAGGCGCGCGGCACGGTTGTAGCCGATGCGCAGATGCCGCTGCACCAGAGAAATGGATGCGCGCCGGTTCTTCAGCACGATCTCGACCGCCTGGTCGTACAGCGGGTCGGCCTCGCCGCCCGCCTGACCGCTTTCCGCGTTCAGTTCAGTCACCTCGGGCGACTCCAGCACGCCTTCGATGTACTGCGGTCCGCCGCGCGACTTGAGCGCGCCGACCACGCGGTGAACTTCCGCATCGGACACGAATGCCCCGTGCACGCGCACCGGCAGTCCGTGACCGGGCGCCAGGTACAGCATGTCGCCCTGGCCGAGCAGCGTCTCGGCGCCCATCTGGTCGAGGATGGTGCGCGAGTCGACGCGGCTGGAGACCTGATATGAAATGCGGGCCGGGATATTGGCCTTGATCAGCCCGGTGATCACGTCGACGCTCGGCCGCTGCGTGGCGAGGATCAGATGCATGCCGCTGGCGCGCGCTTTCTGCGCAATGCGCGCGATCAGTTCCTCGACCTTCTTGCCGGTGACCATCATCAGGTCGGCAAGCTCGTCGATCACCACGACGATCATCGGCATCGGCTCGAGCGGCTCGGGGTTCTCCGGCGTAAGCGAGAACGGGTTGCCGATGAACTCCTCCTTCGAGCGCGCCTCCTGCAGCTTCTGGTTGAAACCGGCCAGCGAGCGCACCCCGAGCTTGCTCATCAGCCGGTAGCGGCGGTCCATCTCGTGCACGCACCAGTTCAGCGCGTGGCCGGCCTCCTTCATGTCGGTGACCACCGGCGCCAGCAGGTGCGGGATGCCCTCGTAAACCGACAGCTCGAGCATCTTCGGGTCGATCAGCAGCAGGCGCACCTGCGACGGGTCGGCCTTGTACAGGACCGACAGAATCATTGCGTTGATCCCGACCGACTTGCCTGAGCCGGTGGTGCCGGCCACCAGCAGATGCGGCATGCGCGCCAGATCCACTGTCACCGGCTTGCCGGCGATGTCCTTGCCCAGGCCGAGCGTCAGCAGCGAGTGGCTGTCGTTGTACACGGTCGAGCCGAGGATCTCCGACAGCCGCACCATCTGCCGCTGCGGATTCGGCAGTTCCAGCCCCATCAGGTTCTTGCCGGGGATCGTCTCGACCACGCGGATCGAAACCAGCGACAGCGCGCGCGCCAGATCCTTGGCCAGGTTGACGATCTGGCTGCCCTTCACCCCGGTGGCCGGCTCGATCTCGTAGCGCGTGATCACCGGTCCCGGGTAGGCGGCGACCACCGCGGCCTCGACCCCGAAGTCCTTCAGCTTCTTTTCGATCAGTCGCGACGTGAACTCGAGCGTGTCGGTGGCGATCGACTCGACGTCCGCGGCGGCCTCGTCGAGCAGATCGAGCGTCGGCAGCCGCGCGTCATCGAGTTCGGCGAACAGCGGCACCTGTTTTTCCCGCGCCTTGCGCTCGGAGGGCTTTGCCCTCGGCAGCGCGCGCTCGATGTGCACCGGTGGCGATCTCCTCGACCCGCTCGCGCTCCGTCTGCAGCAGATGGTCGCGCTCTATTGCCGCGGCCTCGCCGATCGCACGGTCCTCCTGCGCCTCGCGCTGTTCGCGCACGCGGACGACCAGCCTCTCGCAGAGCGCTCCGGTGCGTTCGGCCACCACCAGCCACGAGAAATCGAAGAACAGGCTCGCGCCAATCGCGACGGCGGCGAGCAGCGCGAGCGTGGCGCCGGTGAAACCCAGCCCCGCCTGCAGCACGCCGGCCACGCCGGTCCCAAGCACGCCGCCGGCACCCTGCGGCAGGTCGCCTGCGATCCACTGCAGGCGCAACGCTTCGATTCCGGTGCAGCCGGTCAGCAGCACGATGAAGCCGATGGCCTGGACCCAGTCCGGCAAGCCGTGCCGGGCATAGGGCGCGTGGAGCCGGCGGAAACCGCGCACGACCCACGCGGCGCCGGCGATCGCGACCACCCAGCTCGAGTACCCCAGCAGCATGTGCGCGACGTCGGCGACCCAGGCACCGATGCGGCCGCCGAGATTGGCCACCGACGCTGCGGTCGATGAGTGCGAGAAGCCGGGATCGCTGCGCGAATAGGTGGCGAGAACCGAAGCCAGCGCGACGACGGCCAGCGCGCCGACGATCCACCAGGCTTCGGCCAGCAGGCGGCCGTGGCGGGTCGGCTCCTGCGCCGCAACCTGTCCGCGTCCGCCGCGACGGCGCAATGGCTCGCCGTGCTCTGTCTTGTCGTTCAAAAGGGGACGTTCCAGATGCGCGATTGAGCGGCGATTATAGGTTTGACGGCTCCCGTTCGAGGCGCGTGCAGGCAAGCAGGCCGGGCCGCCGCCGATTCGTCGCCGCTGCGGGGATTTCGCCCTCGCCTGGAGTCGGTTCGTCGGCCGGCGTTGCACGCGGCGGCGGCCTTGCCGACAATCCCCTCATGGATGGCCCTGCCTTGCCCGTGCCCGCGATGCTGTGCGCACAGCCGTTGACCGCGCGCGCCGTTTTTTCGCGCATCGTCAATCTGCGCACCGTTGCCGCCGTCTTCTACTTCTGCCTCGTCGTCGTCGTCGGACGCATGCTGCTGGACCTGCAGTACAAGGCGCTCGACGAGTGGCTGTTCGATGTGGCCCGCTACCTGAGGCAGAACCTGATCAGCGGCCTGCTGCTGCTGGTGATGATTGCCGTCGCCGACAGCATCGCGGCGGCGCGCGGGCTTCGACGTCGATCGGCGCTGGCGCTGGGCGTGCTGCTGGTCGCGGTCGGTTCGGCCGTCGCCGTCGTGATGCGCGTCTGGGTGTACGGCACGCTGCCGTCGATCGGCAGCAACAGCGGCTACCTTGTCGGCGTGGGACTCACCTGGACCCTGCTCGGCTCGCTTGGCTACGCGCTCTTCTATCTGACCCGCGAAGACGAGCAGCAGCGGCAGATGCTCTGCGATGCGGAATGCGCGCAGCAGGCCCTTGGCGCGCAGATGTTGCAGGCGAGGCTGTCGGCGCTGCAGGCGCAGATCGAGCCGCACTTCCTGTTCAACACGCTCGCCAACGTGCGACGCCTGTACGAGACGGCACCGAGCCGTGGCCGCGAAATGCTGACGAGTCTGATCGGCTACCTGCGCGCGGCACTGCCGTCGATGCGCAGCAACAATTCCTCGCTGGGGCGGGAACTCGAACTGGCACGCTCGTTCCTGACCATCCTGCAGATGCGGATGGGCGACCGCTTGCAGTTCAACATCGCCGCCGATGCGTCGCTGCTCGATGCGCCGATGCCGCCGATGGTGTTGCCGACCCTGGTGGAAAACGCAATCAAGCACGGTCTCGCCCCGCTGCCCGAGGGCGGCCGCATCGACATCCACGCCCGTCGCAGCGGCGCAGACCTCGAGATCGAGGTGCGCGACACCGGCGCCGGTTTTACCGCGGCAGGGGGCAGCGGCGTCGGTTTGGCCAACACCCGGTCGCGGCTGGCCGGACTGTACGGCCCTCGCGCGTCGCTTCAGCTTGCCGCTGGCTCACCGCGCGGCGTCGTTGCCACGCTGCGGCTGCCGACCGACGCCGCGCTGCCGGTCGAGGCCTACGCATGAACGCCGTCACGCTCCCGACGCGCGCGCATCGCCCGTGGCGCGACGCCGTCGCGTTCGCCTGGCACGTGTGGCGCGGCTTGACGCTGCGCTGGTGGGCGCTCGGACTGGCCATCGGCCTGGTCATCACGCTGGTCTCCTTGCCGCATCGGCTCGAGATGATCCAGAAGGTCGGCTGGCAGCCGCTGCCGGCGATGACCGAAATCGCGCTGCCGATGGTCGCGTCGATCATCATGTTCCTCGGCTGGACGATGGCCGATGCCGGCGACGACCGCTGGCGCCCTCGTCGCACGCGTGTCGTCTACGCGCTGTTCGGCGCGGGCGCGGTGGCCACTGCGGCTTGCGTCTGCCTGTGGTACCTGTCCGGCGCGGATGAACTCGTCGCGCAATTCACCGTCAAGAAGGGCGAGGTGCCGCCGTCGGCCTGGCTGATCCTGCTGGCCGAGTACGTAAACCTGCTGGTCGTGGGCGCGGTCATCTACGCCGTTGCCGAGGTCTTTCAGCAGCGCTGCCTCACGCAACGGGAGTTCGAATCGGCCGTGCGGCGGCGCGGCGCGCTCGAGCACGAGGTACTCGAATCAAGGTTGTCGGCGATGCAGGCCCAGGTCGAGCCGCGCTTCCTGTTCGACACGCTGGTCGACATCGAAGCGCTTTACGAGAAGGATGCCGAGCGCGCCGCCGCCAACCTCGACCGGCTCATCACCTACCTTCGCGCGGCTTTGCCACGCCTGCGCGAGACCGGCTCCACGATCGAGGCGGAGCTCGACCTGGTGAAGGCCTACCTCGAGGTCGTGACCTCGCTGCACGGCGGCCGGCCGGCGCTCACGATCGCGCTGTCCGAGGAATGCAGAGGGAACCGCTTTTATCCGATGCTGCTGCTGCCGCTGATCCAGCGTGCGGTGCGCCATCCTTCCGGCGTGCTCCCGGAGCGCATCGCCATCGACGTGCGCGGCGAGGGGCGGGAGACCGTGATCGTGCTGCGCGTCGCCTTGGCCGGCGGCTGCGCGGACGATCCCGAGCTGGCGCGGGTGCGCGAGCGGCTGGCGGGCCTCTACGGAACTGCAGCCACGCTGGATTGTGTCGAAGAGGCGGGCGGAGACACGGTGCTGACGCTGCGCATTCCGGCAAACGGCGCCGCGGCGGTTCGATGAACGCGACCGCGATCGTCGCCGAAGACGAAGCCACGCTGCGCCAGCAGCTGGTCGAGCAGCTCGGCCAGCTCTGGCCCGAGCTGACCATCGTCGCCGAGGCGGCCGACGGCATCGCGGCACTGCGCCTGATGGACGAGCACCGGCCCGACGTCCTGTTTCTCGACATCCAGATGCCCGGCGCGACCGGACTGGAGGTGGCGCGCCAGGTCAATGGCCGCAGTCGCGTCGTTTTCGTCACGGCGTATGACGAGCACGCGGTCGCGGCGTTCGAGCAGGGCGCGGTCGACTACGTGCTTAAGCCGATTTCGGCCGCGCGGCTGTTCACGACCGTCACGCGACTGAAGGAACGCCTGGCGAGCCCGCCGCCGCGGCTCGATGCGGTGCTGCCGGCGATCGCGCCGACTGCAGCGAAGAGCTACCTGCGCTGGATCAACGCTTCGGTCGGCCAGAGCCTGCGGTTGATCACCGTCGACGAGATCGTCTACTTCCAGGCCGACAACAAGTACACGCGCGTGGTCACCGCCGACGGTGAAGCGCTGATACGCAAGCCGCTGAAGGAACTCGCCGAGGAACTGGACCCGAACCAGTTCTGGCAGATCCACCGCTCGACGATGGTCAATGTGGCCAGCGTGGCCGGAGTCACGCGCGACTTCCGCGGCCGCATGCTGCTCAAGCTGAAGGGCCGCGGCGAAACGCTGCAGGTCTCGGACTCGTACACCCACCTGTTCCGGCAGATGTAGGCCCCGCTCGGCTACGACAGGAAGCGCGGCGGCCCGGACGCTTCGGCCAGCGTCCAGATGCCGGCGATCGCCGCAGCCATCTCCACTTTCGTGGCCACGCCACCGAACTCCGCCAGCCGATACGCCTTGTCCTCGAGTTCGGCCCGCGACAGCGTGTTGCCCGGGTCGCCCTTCGGTTCGTCGACGCGGCCGTGCAGCGTTCGGCCGTCGGCGGTCCGCACGGTGACCTTGCCGATCCACCGCTCCGGGTACGCGGCATCGACCTCGGGATCGAGCGCCATCGTCACCCGGTCACGGAAAGCGGCGACCGCAGCGTCGTCGAGCGCGGTCTCGAACTCGCCGAGGCTGGCCGAGTGACGCAGCGCGATCAGCGCCAGCACGGTGCCCATCGAAAATTTCGACTGGTGCACGGTGTGCGGGTCGACCACCGGACCGAGCACGTCGATCGCCGCCTGGTGCACATGAGCGACGACGCCTTCGATCGCGTCGGCCGTCAGATCGTGCCGCCGCATCACCTGCTGCAAGGCGTCGGCTGCGGGGTGCGTGTGCCGGCACGACGCGTGGTACTTGAACGAAGTCTCGGCCAGCGCCCAGCGGCTGCCGAGCCGATCGGTCAGACGCGCCGGGTCTGCGTCCTGTGACATGCCGGCCGCCATGCCCTGCGCACCATCGAGGATGCGCTGCGCGCCGGTGAAGCCTTCGCGCGCGAGATACGCCGACGCCAGCCCGGCGACCGAAGCGTGCGCAGTGTGCAGCTGCTTCGAGTCCGCCCCGTCGCGCAGGAACTCCCAGAGGCCGGCCGCCTGCGTGCCGGCGGATCCGAAGGCGTGGCTCATCTGCGCCGGGGTCAGGCCCAGGATGCGGCCCGTCGCAGCGGCGGCCGCCAGGACGCCGGCCGTGCCGGTGGTGTGGAACACCTTGTAGTGCGAGCGGCCGAGAAATTCGCCGACGCGGATGCCGACCTCGTAGCCAGCCACCACAGCGGCCAGCAGTTCGCGTCCGGATCGGCTCTCGGTCTGCGCCGCCGCCAGCGCCGGTGGAAATACCACCGTCGCCGGATGAAACACCGAGCCGTTGTGCACGTCGTCCTGCTCGACCACATGCGAGGCCGCGGCATTGACCATCGCGGCGAAATACGGCGACGTGGACCGGCGGGCGATCAGCACCTGCGCCACGCCATCGTTCGGCCCCATCGCCTGCGCGAATCGTTCGACGGCCAGCACCTGCCGCGCCCTGGCACCGGCCAGCGTGGAGGCGAGCCAGTCGAGCATCAGGTCCTCCGCCCGACGCAGCACCGAGGGCGGAATGTCGTCGAAGCGAAGTTGCGCGGCGAACGCCGCCAGCTGCGCCCCCGGATGAGCGTTCATTTCGTTCTCCATTACGAATGGTCCGCGCGCCTGCAACGCGCGCGACTCGCGGAGTATGGACTCGATCGCGGCGGCCGATGCGACGCGGCGCCGCCACCTATAATTTCGCCTCCCTCCGATGCACGGCAGATCCCCATGTCAAAGAGCAAGCATGCCCGCGTGCTGATCCTCGGCTCCGGCCCGGCCGGCTATACGGCCGCCGTCTATGCCGCGCGCGCGAATCTGAAGCCAATGCTGATCACCGGCCTGGCGCAGGGCGGCCAGCTGATGACCACCACCGATGTCGACAACTGGCCGGCCGACGCCGACGGCGTGCAGGGACCGGAACTGATGGCGCGCTTCCAGAAGCACGCCGAGCGTTTCGACACCGAGATCGTGTTCGACCACGTCAACGAAGTCGACCTGTCGCAGCGGCCGTTCCTGCTGAAGGGCGACTCCGACAGCTACAGCTGCGACGCGCTGATCATCGCCACCGGCGCCTCGGCCAAGTACCTGGGCCTGCCCTCCGAGCAGGCGTTCATGGGCAAGGGCGTATCGGGCTGCGCGACCTGCGATGGCTTCTTCTATCGCCAGCAGGACGTGTGCGTGGTGGGCGGCGGCAACACGGCCGTCGAGGAAGCGCTCTACCTGGCCAACATCGCCAAGACCGTGCATCTGATCCATCGCCGCGACAAGTTCCGTGCCGAGCCGATCCTGGTCGACAAGCTGATGAAGAAGGTCGACGAGGGCAAAGTCGTGCTGCACCTATGGCACGAACTCGACGAAGTGCTCGGCGACGACAAGGGCGTGACCGGCGTGCGCATCCGCAGCCGACAGGACGACTCGACGACCGAACTGACGCTGCAAGGCTGCTTCATCGCCATCGGTCATCAGCCGAACACGGAGATCTTTGCCGGCAAACTCGAGATGACCAACGGCTACATCGGCACCCGCAGCGGCCTGAATGGCCTGGCGACGATGACCAGCGTGCCCGGCGTCTTCGCCGCCGGCGACGTGCAGGACCACATCTACCGGCAGGCGGTGACCAGCGCGGGCACCGGCTGCATGGCTGCGCTCGATGCCCAGCGCTGGCTGGAAGCGCAGGAGCAGGCGCAGTCATCCGGTGCACCGGCGAGCGCGGTGGCCTGACGTCCCGCAGCGATGACCGAGCGGCACAAGCATTTCGCCGCGCTCGAGCAGCTGCGCACGCGACTCGAGCAGCAGACGCGCGAGCACGAGGCCGCCGAGCGCGAGCGCCGGGCCGCCGAGGCGAGGCGGCACCGCGCCGCAAACGAGTTCGTCGAAGCGGTCAAGGACGTGACGCCGCTGGCGCGGGGCGGCCGCGTTCAGCACCCGCGAGCGCCGCATCCGCCGCAACCCGTGAGCCGGCAGCGCGACGACCAGGAGGTCCTGGTCGCCTCGGTCTCCGATGCCTTCGACCACGAATCGCTGCTCGAAGCCGACGAGTCGCTTTCGTACTGCGCACCCGGCATCGGGCCAGATGTGCTGCGGCGGCTGCGGCGCGGCGAATGGAGCATCCAGGCACAGGTCGACCTGCATGGCCACCGTGTCGACGAGGCCCGCGAGGCGCTCGTCGATTTCCTGCGCGAATCGATCAAGCGCGGGCTGCGCTGCGTGCGCGTGGTGCACGGCAAGGGGCTCGGCTCGCCGGGCCGGATGCCGGTCCTGAAGGGCAAGGTGCGCGGATGGCTGGCGCAGCGCGACGAGGTGATCGCGTTCTGCCAGGCGCGCGGCGCCGACGGCGGAATGGGTGCCGTCATGGTATTGCTGCGACCGTCGTCGCCGAAGTAGGCGGAGGATGCGCGCCGAGCAGGCCGTCGTCCCGGCAATCGAGTTCGTGGCCGTGCTGGCGGCCGCCTTCTCCGGCTTCGCCGAGGCGCGCAACAAGAAGATGGACGCGGTCGGCGTGTTCACGGTCGCCTTCATCACGGCCTTCGGCGGCGGCACGCTGCGCGACGTGCTGCTCGACCGGCGGCCGTTCTTCTGGGTGCAGCACCAGCATTACGTCGTGCTGATCCTGGTGCTGACGCTGATCGCCACCCCGCTGCTGCGGCTGGCGCACCGGGTCGTGCCGCTGAGCCTGTTCGTGATCGCCGATGCGATCGGGCTCGGTTTCTTTTCGATCGCCGGCGCCGCGGTCGCTCACGAACTCGGCTCGCCGCCGATCATCGCGGCCATGATGGGCGTGGTCACCGGCGTGTTCGGCGGCGTGCTGCGCGACGTGATCCTGAACGAGGTGCCGATGGTGCTGCGCGACGGCAAGCCGTACGCGCTGGCCGCGCTCGCCGGTTGCGCGTTCTTCCTGCTGATCCTCGAAGCCGGCCTGCCGGCATCGATGGCCACGTGGATTTCCGCTGCACTGATAGTCGCCGTGCGGCTGGTCGCGTGGCGTTGGGGCTGGACGATCCGCTGAAACGGCGACTGTCGCTCCGTTCAGTCGATGGCGCGGCGGGCGGCATCGATGCACTCCTCGATCACGCGGTCGTCGCCGACCTGGTTGGCGAGGAGCAGCACGAGCCGCGCAGTGAACAGCCTCGTCTGCTCGTCGCCGAGCCCGCGCTGCGCGTCGAGCAGCTTCTCGTACAGACCGTCGGGGTCGGCCAGCGTCGGTGCGGTGTTCATCGTGTCTCCAGTGCCAGGACCCTGCGCAGTGCGCGCTCGATATCCGCAACGGCGGGCTGCGGCAAGGTTCCGGCCAGATGCAGGTCCGGCCGCAGCAGCGCGCAGTCGCCCTGCGCGGCGCCGGCCTGTGCCGCCAGGCGACGCTCCCGATCGACGGCGGCCGGCAATGCGCTCTCCTGCCCCTCGCCGTCCAGCACGCAGACGAAGCGCACCGGGTAGCGGCCCGCCAGCGCAGCGAGTTCAAGCGAACGGCGTTTGTCGACAGGCCCGAAGAGCAGCGCCAGCAGCCTGCCGTCGAAGACTTCAAGCAGCGTCACCAGATCCGCGCTGCGACCGTCAGGCAACTGCAGCGCGATGTTCGCGATCGGCCGGCCGCCGCCGGCGCCGCAATTGAGCGTCGACGCCGGGTAACGGGACGGCGACGACAGCCGGCCGGTGTCAACGAAGGCGCGTGCGAAGGGATATTCACGGGCCAGCGAGATCACCGCCTGCCGCCAGAGCCGCTCATTGTCGGTCGGCGGCGACAGGAACCGCGTCGTGCGGCGCGTGATGCGAATGTTCTCGTGCGCCGCCGTGCGCCGTTCCTCGTCGTAGCTGTCGAGCAGCCGCTCCGGGGCACGTCCGGCCAGCACCAGTGCCAGCTTCCATCCGAGGTTGTCGGCATCCTGAATGCCGCTGTTGCCGCCGCGCGCGCCGAAAGGGCTCATTACGTGCGCGGCGTCTCCTGCAAAAAGCACGCGACCAACGCGGAAGCGCTCCAGGCACTCGCTGCGGTAGGCGTACGCGCCGACCCAGACCAGTTCGTATTCAACTTTTGGTCCGAACTGCCGGCGCAGCCGTTGACCGACGACTTCGGGCCGGCTGATTTCATCGGGATCGGCTTCGGCCGGCATCTGGTAGTCGAGCCGCCACACGCCGTCGGCCATCAGGTGCTGCCAGACGGCGCGGCCGTCATTGAACGGGGCCTCGATCCAGGTCCAGCGTTCCGCGGGCTGCTGCAGGCGGAAGCGCACGTCGGAGATGCACCAGCGGTCGACGCTGCGGTTGCTCAGCACGCCCACGCCCAGTCCAGCCCCGCACCGGGCTGTGGCTGCCGCTGCAGTCGACCACCCACGAGGCTGCGAGCCGGTACGTGCCGGCCGGCGTCTCGACTTCGAGCACGACCTCGTCGTCGCGCACGACGATTCCGGTGACCCGGTTCCTCCAGCGCAGCTCGACGGTGCCGAGCTCGTACAGGCGGTCGACCAGATACCACTCGACGTAGAACTGCTGCAGGTTGACGAAGGCCGGCTGCTGCGAGGCGTCGTGCGTGCGCTGGCTGCGCAGGTCGAACGAATAGACCTCGTCATCGCCGGCGTAGGTGCGGCCGACCGACCACCGGACGCCCGTCTTCAGCATCCGTTCGTAGATGCCGAGGCGCTGGAAGATCTCCAGCGACCGCTGCGCATAGCAGATGCCGCGGCTGGCAGCGCCGCGCACGCCGACCGTGTCGTCCTCGTCGAGAACGACCGCCGGGATCCCGCGCAGCGCCAGGTCGCAGGCCAGCGTCAGTCCGGTCAGCCCGGCGCCGACGATCGCCACCGGATGGCGGCCGAGGGCGCCGCGCAGTTCGGCCGGTTCGACGAACGGGTAGACCGGCAGCTCGTACTGCCCACCGGCGACCGCGCTGCCCACCCGCAGCGGCACGCGGGTGACGGCGTCATCGGGCATGGCGTCGCCTGCCGCTGCGCGGTCAGACGAGCGAGAGCGCCCGCGCCCTTGCCTGCGTCAGCGCGTGCACCATGCGTATCGTCGGCACCGGCAGCCCGGCCAGATCGGCCAGCTCGATCACCGCACCGACGACGGGCGCCAGCTCCAGCGGCCGGCGCCGTTCGATGTCCTGCAGCATCGAGATCTTCGCCGCGCCGAGCTGGCGCGCCAGGTCGATGCGCTGGTCCGGCGTCATCGGCATCGGGTAGCCGTAGTGCGCGGACACCGCCATGCCCTCCTCCATCATCGGGCGGATCACGTCTAGCACCGCCTCGTCGGCGCAGATCTGGTTCATCAGGTAGCCGGTCAGCGCGGCGACCGGATTGAACGACATGTTGCCGAGCAGCTTCACCCAAACGTCGAGGCGGATGTTCGGCGAAGGCTGCGCCTCGAGCCCGGCCTCGTCAAGCGCGCGACAGATGCGCTGAAGGCGTCCGGTCATCGCGTGTCCGGGCTCGCCGAGAACGAGACGACGGCCGCCGGTGTGGTGCACCTCGCCGGGGGCGCGTACCTCGGCGGCGACGTGCACCACGCAGCCGACGACATGACGGCAGTCGAGATTCGCGAACATCGTGCCATCGGGATCGAGCGACCGCAGCCGCCGCCCCTCGTGCGGGCCCGGCTCGCGAAAGAAGTACCACCACGGCAGGCCGTTGATCGCCGGAACAACGACCGTGTCGTCCTTGAGCAGCGGCCGCAGCCGCGCCAGCATGCCGGCAATGGCGTGCGCCTTCAGCGCAATGATCACCAGGTCCTGTTCGCCGAACTCGGCCGGGTCGTCACTCGCCGCCAGCCGATAGCTGCCGGAGACTTCACCAACGTGGTCGACCAGCCTCAGCCCGTCGCGGCGGATCGCCTCGAGATGGGCGCCGCGCGCCACCAGGCTCACGGCGTTGCCGCTGGCGGCGAGCCGGCCGCCGAGAACGCCGCCGACTGCGCCGGCGCCGACGACCGCGACCTTCATCCGCCGGACTTTGCCCCGGCCCGGCTTGCGCGCTCTGCAACTTCCGGCCGGTCATTACGCTGCGGCTTGAGCGGCATAGTCGCCTGGCCGGCGGCGCGCTGCGCGCGCCACTCGCTCTTGCGTTGCGTCCACTCGTCCAGCCGGGCGTGCGCCGTCTTGCTCTCCTCGAGCATCTGCAGTTCCGAGGCGAGCTGGGCGGAAAGCTCCAGCCGGATGCCGTTCGGGTCAAAGAAGTAGATCGACTTGAAGATATGGTGATCGGTCACGCCGACGACCTCGACGCCGTTTGCCTCGAGCCGTGCCTTGATGCGCTCCAGGTCGGCAACGGTGTCGACGCGCAGCGCGAGGTGGTTGACCCACGGCGGTGTGTTGGGCGACGGGTCGGAGGCAACGTCGTCGCCAAGATCGAAGAAGGCCACGCACGAGCCGTCCGTCATGCGGAAGAAGATGTGCGTGTACGGACAGTACTCGCCGGTGCTCGGCACGTAGTCGCTCTGGATGATGTGCCACAGCGGCAGGCCGAGCAGGTCCTCGTAGAAGCGGCGCGTTTCCTCGGCGTCGCGACAGCGGTAGGCGAAGTGGTGCAGGCCGTGGATCGGCGCAGCGGCAACCGGCGGCGGGCTCATCGGGAACTCCTTGGCGCGAGGAACGAAAGACAGTCTAGTCGCGCAGCATCACGGCATCGCGGCCCCGCGCGGCGCGGCGAAGGCCTGCTCGAGGCGGCGCTTGTCCCAGCCCGGCGCGAGCAGTTCGATGAACGCGTAGACGAAACCGCGCAGATAGGCGTCGCGCTTGACGGCGAGTCGCGTCACGTTGGTGCCGAACAGGTGTCCGCAGGGCAGCACGATGAGCGGCTCGCTGCGCGGATCGACGGCCACGCCGGCGACGATGCCCACGCCCATGCCCGTGGCCACGTACGTCTTGATGACGTCCGCATCGATCGCCTCGAGCACGATGGACGGCTCGATGCCGGCGGCTGCGAAGGCGGCGTCGATGCGACTGCGTCCCGAGAAGTGCACCTCGTAGGTCACGATCGGGTGGCGGGCGAGATCGGCCAGCCGCAGCCTGCCCGGCGTCTTCTGCAGCTTCGCCAGCGCGTGTCCCCGCGGCACCAGGGCGACGTGCTGCCACTCGTAGATCGGAATCGACACCAGCGCGGTCGCCTCGGCCAGCGATTCGGTCGCCAGCCCCACGTCGGCCTGGCCGGTGGCGAGCATCGCGGCGATGTGCGGCGGGTCGGCCTGCAGCAGCTTCAGCCGCACCTGTGGAAACTTGCGCGCGAACTGCTGCACGATCGGCGGCAGGATGTAGCGCGCCTGCGTGTGCGTGGTGGCCACGCGCAGCGTTCCCGACGGCGCCCCGGCATAGTCGCGCGCCATCTTCTTCAGGTCGTCGACCTCCTTCATGATCCGCTCCGCCGCGTCGAGCACCTGCTGTCCGGGCGGGGTCACGCCGAGGATGCGCTTGCCTTGCCGCGCCAGCACGGGCACGCCGAGCTCGCCCTCCAGTTCGATGATCGCCTTGCTGATGCCGGGCTGCGAGGTGTGCAGCGCACGCGCCGCCAGCGTGATGTTGAACTTGTGGCGCGCGGCTTCGCGCAGGAAGCGAAACTGCTGCAGGTTCATCCGAATCTCCCGGAAGCGACGATCAGTATACGAACCGACGTCGGCCGGCCGTTGCCATCTTGTCGACACAAGATATTGTGATTATTCGATGATTGGACACTACATCCGGCGTATTTGCGGGGGGTCGCGTCGGCAGCCGCGCGCGCCCGTTCCAATGCCCGTCCGGATGCCTATACTGTTCTTCCCGCCTGCAAAAAAGTCCGCAACAGATCGTCAGGAGACGCGCGCATGAAACTCGAACCCGCCCAGCAACTGCTCGACGAACAACCGATCTCGGTCGACGTGCTGCTGGAAAAATACGCCAAGAGCGGCGAGCAGTCGGCCGACGACGTGCGGCGGCGGGTGGCGCGCGGGCTGGCGGCAGTCGAGTCGCCGGACGTGCGCGCCGAGTGGGAGAAGCGCTTCTTCGACGCGATGGCCGACGGCTTCATTCCCGGCGGCCGGGTCAATTCGGCGGCCGGCACCGAGATCGCCGCGACGCTGATCAACTGTTTCGTGCAGCCCGTCGGCGACGCCATCACCACCACGCGCAACGGCCTGCCGTCGATTTACGGCGCGCTGGCGCAGGCGGCGGAAACGATGCGCCGCGGCGGCGGTGTCGGCTACGACTTCTCCAACATCCGGCCCAGGGGCGCCTTCGTCGCCGGCACGCATTCGCGCGCCAGCGGACCGCTGTCGTACATGCGCGTGTTCGACAAGAGCTGCGAGACGCTGGAGTCGGCGGGCAGCCGGCGTGGCGCGCAGATGGGCATGATGCGCTGCGACCATCCGGACATCGAGGATTTCATCCACGCCAAGCGCGACGGCTCGCTGTCGAACTTCAACATGAGCGTGGCGGTCTCGGACAGCTTCATGCAGGCGGTCGAGGCCGACGGCGAAATCGAGCTGTGGCACAAGGAGAAGCCGTTCGACGTCGACGGCGCCTATCAGCGACCCGACGGCAACTGGGTCTACCGCAAGGTGCGCGCGCGCGACCTGTTCGACCAGATCATGCAGTCGACCTACAACCATGCCGAGCCGGGCGTGGTGTTCATCGACCGCGTCAACCAGGACAACAACCTCTCGTACTGCGAGACGATCGCGGCGACCAACCCGTGCGGCGAGCAGCCGCTGCCGCCCTATGGCTGCTGCTGCCTCGGCTCGATCAACCTGACGCGCTTCGTGATCGATCCGTTCGGCGAGCACGCGACCTTCGACTTCGCGCGCTTCCAGTCGGTCGTCAAGGTGGCGATCCGCGCGCTCGACAACGTGCTCGACGCCACGCTGTGGCCGCTGCCCGAGCAGGCCGAGGAGGCCGCCAACAAGCGGCGCATCGGACTGGGCTTCACCGGCCTGGGCAACGCGCTGACCATGCTCGGCCTGCGCTACGACAGCGAGGCCGCGCGCGGAATGGCGAGCGACATCTCGCGCAAGATGCGTGATGCCGCCTACGAAGCCTCGGCCGAGCTGGCGCCGGAAAAGGGCCGCTTCCCGCTGTTCGACGCCGACCAGCTGCTCGCCGCGCCGCACTGCGCCAGCCGGCTGCCCGAGCCGCTGAAGACGAAGATCCGCAGCAATGGCCTGCGCAATTCGCACCTGCTGTCGATCGCGCCGACCGGCACGATCTCGCTTGCCTTCGCGAGCAACGCCTCCGGCGGCATCGAGCCGACCTTCTCGTGGACCTATATCCGCAAGAAGCGCATGCCGGACGGCAGCAAGCAGGAGTACGTGGTCGAGGACTACGCCTACCGCCTTTTCCGCCGCATGGGCGGCGACACCGATCACCTGCCGCCGGCGTTCGTGCACGCGCTGGAGATGAGCGCGATGGACCACATGCGGATGATCGCCGCCGTGCAGCCGTACATCGACGCTGCGGTGAGCAAGACGGTGAACGTGCCCGAGGACTATCCGTTCGACCAGTTCCGGCAGCTGTACTTTGCGGCGTGGAAGGAGGGGCTGAAGGGGATCACGACCTACCGGCCGAACAACGTCATCGGCAGCGTGCTCGAAGTGCGCAAGGACGCCGCCGAGCCGCAGGACCTGAAGGACGACCCCGATCGCCGCGTGCAGCTCACCTCGACGCCGCAGCCGGCGCTGGCCAGCCTGAAATGGCCGGGGCGTCCGGACATGGCCGAGGGCAACCTGGCCTGGACCTACATGGTCGAGATCCCGCAGCGCAACGAGTCGTTCGCCATCTTCATCGGCCAGACCGGAACGCCGCCGGTGCCGTTCGAGGTCTGGGTCAACGGGGCCGAGCAGCCGCGCGGGCTGGGTGCGATCGCCAAGACGCTGTCGATGGACATGCGCTCGGAGGACCGCGCCTGGCTGAAGATGAAGCTCGACGCACTGGCAAAGGCGCGCGACGAGGAAGGCTTCACCGTCGCGATGCCGCCGCAAGGCAAGCATGAGTGGCAGATGGGGGTCGTGGCCGCGTTCGCGAACATCGTGCGCTGGCGCTGCGAGCATCTCGGCGTATTCCGCGATCTCGAACAGCAGAACCTGCCGATCTCGACCCCGGTGATGAACGCGCTGTTCAGCAAGAAGGAGCCGAAGGCCGGGCCGCTCGGCACGATGAGCTGGACGGTCGACATCAACAACGCCAACACCGACGACGACTTCGTGCTCGGCGTGAAGGAGCTGCAGTTGCCCGACGGCAGCCGCCGGCCCTATTCGATCTGGCTCGCCGGCGAGTACCCGAAGGTGCTCGACGGGCTGTGCAAGCTGATCTCGCTCGACATGCGCGTGGTCGACGCCAACTGGATCGGCCTGAAGCTGAAGAAGCTGCTGAACTTCGGCGAGCAGAACGGCGAGTTCTGGGCTCCGGTGCCGGGCGAAGACCGCTCTTCGCTGTTCCCGAGCACGGTCGCCTACATCGCCACGCTGCTGCTGCACCGCTACAAGGTGCTCGGCATCCTCGACGACGACGGCCGCGCGATCCAGAGCGCCGGCATCCTCGCCGTGCCTGATGTGGTGAAAGTGATCGCGCACGAGACGGCGCCGGTCAAGGGCAAGGTCTGCCCGAGCTGCCACGCGGCGGCGATGATCAAGCGCGACGGCTGCGAGTTCTGCACGGCGTGCGGGTACACGGGGCAGTGCAGCTAGCCCGCCGCGGCAGTTGCGATCAGACGAAGAACAGCACGGCGGCGAAGTGGCTGGCGCTGCCGCCCATGACGAAAAGGTGCCACACGCCATGCGCGTGCCGCCAGCGTTCGTCGTTGACATAGAAGACGATGCCGGCCGTGTACAGCAGGCCGCCGACAGCGAGCCAGAGCATGCCGCCGGGGCCGAGCGCCTCGACCAGCGGCACGATGGCGACCAGTCCCAGCCAGCCCATCGCCGCGTAGGGCAGCGCTGACTGCGGCCGGTCGTCCCGGCGCCGCCAGGCGCGCCAGATGCCGTGCAGCGCGGCGGCCCAGATCGCAACGAGCATCGTCCAGCCGAGCACGCCGCGCAGGCTGACCAGCGCAAACGGCGTGTACGTCCCGGCAATCAGCAGGAAGATCGCCGAGTGGTCGAAGCGGCGCAGCACGTCCTTCGCCGGCGGCCGCACCGAGTGGTACAGCGTCGAGGCGGTGTACAGGATCACCAGCATCGCGCCGAAGATGCTGAAGCTGGTGATCCGCCATGGATCGCCCTGCATCGCGGCGCTGACGATGAGGACAGCCGCGCCGGCGATCGCCAGCGCCGCCCCCACCAGGTGCGTGATGCTGTTCAGCCTTTCGCCGTGATACATGCCCCGCCCGCTCCCGCGCCGCTGCCGTGTGGCCGACTGCAGCGCCATGCTGCTGTCGTGGCAACAATCACAGTCTAGCCGCGACGGCATGGCAGCCAGCGCAGCCGGGGGCAGGAAATGCGCAGGCCGGTAATCCGCGGCGAGTAGCTCCTCCTCCGGCCAAACGTCGAACTGCGCAGCTCGGCCCGCCGGCGGCGGCCTTCACCGGCTGCGGTAAAGTGCGCGCCGGTTCGCCGCTGACGGCGGAGTTCGATGCCCCTTAACCGGAATCCCACCATGCAAGTGTTCAACTTCAGCGCCGGACCCGCGGTGCTGCCGAAGGAAGTCCTGCGACGCGCCGCCGACGAGATGCTCGACTGGCACGGCAGCGGCATGTCGGTGATGGAGATGAGCCACCGCGGCCCGGAGTTCATCGCCATCGCCGAGAAGGCCGAGGCCGACCTGCGCCTGCTGCTGGGCATCGGCGACGACTACGAGGTGCTGTTCCTGCAGGGCGGCGCGGTCGGCGAGAACGCGTTCGTGCCGATGAACCTGCTCGGCGACAGGAAGGTCATCGACTTCGTCAACACCGGCGAATGGTCGAAGAAGTCGATCAAGGAAGCCAAGAAGTACGCCCAGGTGAACGTCGCCGCATCGGGCGAGGACAGGAACTTCACTTACGTGCCGGCGCGGGAGAGCTGGAAACTTTCAGCCGATGCGGCGTACGTGCACGTGTGCACCAACGAGACGATCGGCGGCGTCGAATACCACTGGGCCCCGGACGTCGGCACGGTGCCACTGGTGGCCGACATGTCCTCGCACATCCTGTCGCGGCCGGTCGACGTGTCGAAGTACGGCGTGATCTACGCCGGCGCGCAGAAGAATGCCGGGCCGGCGGGCCTGACGATCGTGATCGTGCGCAAAGCGCTCCTCGACCGCGCGCTGCCGATCACGCCGAGCGCGTTCCACTGGAAAGAGCAGGCCGAGGCGGACTCGATGCTGAACACGCCACCGACCTATTCCGTCTACATCGCCGGACTGGTGTTCGAATGGCTGCTGGCGCAGGGCGGGCTGAAGGCGATCGAGCAGCGGAACGTCGCCAAGGCGAAACTGCTGTACGACTACCTCGACGGCAGCGGGCTCTACTTCAACCCGGTCCAGAAGCAGGACCGGTCGCGAATGAACATCCCGTTCAAGCTGCGCGACGAATCGCTCGACGGCGCGTTCCTCAAGGGCGCGCAGGCGCGCGGCCTGCTGCAGCTGAAGGGTCACCGCTCGGTCGGTGGCATGCGCGCGTCGATCTACAACGCGATGCCGATCGAAGGCGTGCAGGCGCTCGTCGACTACATGCGTGAGTTCGAGCGCAGCAAGGGATAACCGGGATACGCGCGCCATGCACAAGCACCAGATCCTGCTGCTGAACAACATCTCCGCCCACGGCCTCGCGCGGCTGCCGCACGAGCGCTATGCCACCGGCAAGCATGTCGAGCACCCGGACGCCGTCCTGGTGCGCTCGCACGACATGCACACGATGGAGATCCCGGCGAGCGTCAGGGCAATCGGCCGCGCCGGCGCCGGCACCAACAACATCCCGGTCGCCGAGATGTCGAAGCGCGGCGTGCCGGTGTTCAACGCGCCGGGCGCGAACGCCAACGCGGTCAAGGAACTGGTGCTCGCGGCGCTGCTGATCGGTGCCCGCAACCTGGTGCCGGCGCTGCGCTTCGTCGAAGCGCCTTCAACCCGACGCGAGCGACTTCGAGGCGCGTGTCGAGGACGGCAAGAAACAGTTCGCCGGCTTCGAACTGCCGCACCGGACCCTCGGCGTGGTCGGACTCGGCGCGATCGGCGCGCTGGTCGCCGAAACGGCGCTGAAGCTCGGCATGAAGGTGGTCGGCTTCGATCCGGAGATCACGGTCGATGCGGCGTGGCGGCTGCCTTCGGCAGTACGCAAGGCCCACTCGATCGAGGACCTCCTCAAGCATGCCGACTTCGTCACCCTGCACGTGCCGCTGCTGCCGGCAACGCGCGGGCTGATCGACGCCAAAGGGCTGGCGGCGATGAAGAACCATGCCATTTTGCTCAACTTCGCCCGCGACGCGATCGTCGAGGAAGCGGCCGTCATCTCGGCGTTGCAGGCCGGCAAGCTCAAGGCGTATCTGTGCGACTTCCCGTCACCGCGCCTGGCCGGCGTCGAAGGCGTGATCGCCCTGCCGCACCTCGGCGCGTCGACCGCCGAGGCGGAGGAGAACTGCGCCGTGATGGTCGCCGATCAGCTGCGCGAATTCCTCGAGAACGGCAACATCAGCAACGCGGTGAACTTCCCCAGCGTCGAAATGGCGCGGGAATCCGCCTGGCGGATCGCGATCGCCAATGCCAACGTGCCGAACATGCTCGGCCAGATCTCCACCGCGATGGCGATGGCGGGCCTGAACATCCACAACATGGTCAACAAGTCGCGCGGCGAGATGGCCTACACGCTGGTCGACGTCGACAGCCCGGTGTCGGAGGCCGTGATCGGCGAGATCGCGACGATCGAGGGCGTGCTGTCGGTCCGCGCGGTTCCGGCGCAGCCGGGCTGAGACTTCTCGATGTTCCCGCAGCCGCCGGCGCGGCTGCGATCAGCGAGAGCGCCTAGCGCTCAGGCGGCCTTCTTCGCCGCCTTCTTGCGCTCGGCCCAGGCCTTCTTCAGCGCCAGCGAGATCTTCCGCTTCTGCGCCTCCGAGCGCGGCTTGCGATTGCCGCGGCCGGACGCGCCGGCCGCCGAACCGCCCAGCGCGGCAAGCGCCTTCTTCAGGGCGTCGACTTCGGCTTGTTTCCTTGCGATCTCGGCCTTGATCGCTGCGACAGCTTTGCTCATGGGATCTCGCCTGTTCAGGCACCGAGGTATTTCGGCATCGTCGAACTTAGCATTCGTCGCACACGCAGCCGAGCAAAAACTCCACCGTTTAGTAAGAAAAACTACTGATTCGTTGCATTTCTACATCGCCTCGGCGACGCTCGGCAGGCCCGCCAGTGCCATCGCCAGTTCCCTTTCATCGTATTCCTGGTCGGTGAGCTTTCCGGCAAAGTAATCCATATAGGCCTGCATATCGAAGTGGCCGTGCCCGCACAGATTAAAGAGGATCGCGCGGCTGGTTCCCTCCTCACGACAGCGAACCGCCTCGTCGATCGCACCCCTGACCGCGTGGTTGGCCTCCGGGGCAGGAACGATGCCTTCGTGCCGCGCGAAGAGCACTCCTGCCTCGAAGCACTGGATCTGCTGATAGGCGCGCGCGTCGATCAGGCCCAGCTCCTTGATATGTGACACCAGCGGCGCCATGCCGTGGTATCTCAGTCCCCCGGCATGGAAACCGGGAGGCATGAACGTCGAGCCGAGGGTATGCATCTTCGCCAGCGGGGTCATGTGACCGGTATCGCCGAAATCGTACGCATAGCGGCCGCGCGTGAGGCTCGGGCAGGCCGCCGGCTCGACGGCGACGATGCGTACCTTCTTTCCGCCGCGAAGCTGCGCGCCGAGGAAGGGAAACACGATGCCGGCGAAATTGGACCCACCACCAGTGCAGCCGACGATCACGTCGGGGTAGTCATCGGCCATTTCGAGTTGCGCCATCGCCTCCTGGCCGATGACGGTCTGGTGCAGCAGCACGTGGTTGAGGACCGAGCCGAGCGCGTACTTGGTGTCGTCGCGGCCGGCCGCGACTTCGACGGCCTCGGAGATCGCGATGCCGAGGCTGCCGTTGCTTTCGGGCGACCTGGCCAGCACGCTGCGGCCGTACTCCGTCTCCGCCGACGGGCTGGCCACACAAGTCGCGCCGTAGGTTTCCATCAGCGCGCGCCGGTAGGGTTTCTGGTTGTACGACACCCGTACCATGAACACCTGCACGTCGATGCCGAAGACGGCGCCGGCGAACGCCAGCGACGAGCCCCACTGCCCGGCGCCGGTCTCGGTGGTCAGCCGTTTCACCCCTGCCTCGCGGTTGTAAAACGCCTGCGCCACCGCGGTGTTCGGCTTGTGGCTGCCTGCCGGGCTGACACCTTCGTACTTGTAGTAAATGCGCGCCGGCGTCTGCAGTGCTTTCTCCAGCCGCCGCGCGCGGTAAAGCGGCGTCACCCGCCACTGGCGGTAAACGTCCCGAACGGGCTCGGGAATCGGGATCTCCCGCTCGGTGGCGACCTCCTGCGCGATCAGCGCCATCGGAAAGAGCGGTGCCAGATCGTCCGGTCCGACGGGTTTCATCGTCCCCGGGTGCAGCACCGGCGGCGGCGGCGCGGGAAGATCCGCCATCAGGTTGTACCAGTGCTTCGGGATGCGCGACTCGTCGAGCAGGTACTTCACACTGTCCGTCATCTCATTCTCCGTCTGCTTCGGCCTGCGGCCGGATCTGCTGCCGCCGACTATAGCGACCGGCGATTCGCCGTCCGGCTGCGCGGAACTGATCTGCATCAAGCGCTCCGCGCGCACGGGCTCCCCTTGCGAGGTAACTCCTGCGGCCACGCTTGATCCAGGTTAGAGACCGACGGCCCGCGACGCCCGCAGACTTACCCTGCCTTAACAGACCGCGCGTCAGGAGAACCGCATGATCACCATCAGCGAGAAAGTCGAACCATCCTCGTCCGATCGCACGCTGGCCGACATCGCCCGCGAGCTGCCGGGTGCGACCGCCGTATTCCGCCGCTTCCGGCTCGACTACTGCTGCGGCGGCAACCAGTCCATGCGCGCAGCCGCGGCAGCGGGCGGCATCGACGTACACGCGCTCGAGCGCGAGCTCGCCGGACTCGCACCGGCTGCAGACGAGTCGCCGCAAGAACCGCTGGCGCTGATCGAACACATCCTGTCACGCTTCCACGAGACACACCGGCGCGAACTGCCAGAGCTGATCACGCTGGCGCACCGCGTCGAGGAGCGGCATGCACAGCACCCGGACGTGCCTAAGGGCCTGGCCCGCCTGCTCGAGCACATCGCCGAGGCGATCGAGGAGCACATGCAGAAGGAGGAACGGATCCTGTTTCCGATGATGCGGGCCGGCGGCGTGCCGATGATCATGGGTCCGATCGAGGTGATGGAGCACGAGCACGTCGAGCACGGCGAGCGGCTTCGGCAACTCGAGGCACTGACCCGCAACCACATCGCCCCGTCCGACGCCTGCACGAGCTGGCAGGCCCTGTATGCCGGCACGCGCAAGCTCGTCGACGACGTGATGCAGCACATCCACCTGGAGAACAACGTCCTGTTCCCGCAGTTCGGCGCGGGCCGCCACTGAAGCCGCGAGACCGAGCCGGCCGCGCGGCGGGCTCGCCGTCAGTGGCCGATCACGGCTGCATGCGCGCCGCGGCCGCTTCCGGCCGCTCGCTCCGGGTCCGCCACTGCGCCAGCAGCACGATCGCGAGTGCCGCGGCACCGGCGATGTCGGTGATCCAGCCGGGCTTGATCAGGCAGATCGCACCCGCGAAAAGCACCACGCGCTGCCAGCGGCTTGCCACGCCGAGGTAGTAGCTGTGCAGCGAGCCGGCGAGCATGGTGACGCCGACGGTCGCCGTTACGATCGCCAGCGCGACACGCCAGCCTTCGCCGATCAGAAGCAACGCAGGCGCGAAGGCGAACATGAACGGCACGATGTAGCCGGTCGCACCGAGTTTCACCGCCGCCCAGCCGGTATCCCACAGGTTCGAGCGCGACAGTCCGCACGCCGCGTACACGGCGAGCGCCACCGGCGGCGTGATCGCCGACAGGATGGCGAAGTAGAAGACGAACAGGTGCGCCGCCTGCAGCACGATGCCCAGCTTGACCAGCGCCGGCACCAGCAGCGCCACCTGGATGATGTAGGCCGGGGTGGTCGGCAGGCCCATGCCGAGGATGATGCCGGCGATCATCGGTCAGCATCAGCGCTGGGATCAGGCTGTCCTGCGCCACCGTCAGCACGAAGCTGGTGAAGGTGAGCCCGAGGCCGGTCTGCGCGATCGCGCCGATGACGATGCCGGCACAGGCGCAGGCCGCGGCGATCGCCAGCGTGCCGCGCGCGCCGGATTCCAGCGCATCGATGATCGCTTTCAGGTTGATCTCGCCGCGCGTCGATTTGCGCATCAGCGCCACCGGCACCACCGACAGGATGCCGAACATTGCCGCGTACGGCGCACTGTATCCGTAGACCAGCACGCCGACGATGATCAGCAGCGGCAGGAACAGGTGGCCGCGTTCCTTCAGCACGTCGATCAGGCGCGGACACTCCTCGCGCGGCAGGCCTTTCATGCCGGTGCGCAGCGCTTCGAAGTGCACGGCGACGAACACGGCGACGTAGTACAGCAGCGCCGGCACCAGCGCGAAGGCCGCCACCGTCAAGTAGGAGACGCCGAGGAACTCGGCCATCACGAACGCGGCCGCGCCCATGATCGGCGGCATGATCTGCCCGCCGGTCGAGGCGACCGCCTCGACCGCGCCGGCGAACGCCGGCCGGTAGCCGAGCCGCATCATCATCGGGATGGTGAAGGTGCCGGTGGTCATCACGTTGGCCACGGCGCTGCCGGAGATGGTGCCGAACAGTCCGCTGGTGATCACCGCCACCTTGGCCGGCCCGCCGACCGAGTGCCCGGTCAGGCTCAGCGCGAAGTCCATGAACATCTTGCCAGCGCCGGAGCGCTCGACGAAGGCGCCGAAGATGATGAACAGAATCACGTAGGTGGCCGAGACCGACAGCGGAATGCCGAAGATGCCTTCGGTGGTCAGGTAGTTGATCTCGATCACCGACTCCGGCCTGACGCCGGCGACGAACAGCGCATAGGAGACGAAACACAGCGCCGTGATCGGCAGCGCCAGCCCGATCACCCGCCGCGTCGCCTCGAGCACGATGAGAATGAAGATCGTGCCGAGCACGAGATCCGACGTGAACAGTTCGTCGACGAAGACGAAACGGTCGTACAGATACTTGTGATTGAGCCACAGGTAGCCGATGGTCACCATCGAGACCGCGATCAGCAGCCAGTCGTCCCATCTCGGCAACTTGCCTTCGCCGCGGCCGAAGCGCGGGAAAAGCAGGAAGATCAGCACCAGCGCAAACAGCAGATGCGTGCCGCGGAAGAAGAAGGCCTCGGGCGCGCCGATGAACGCGATCACGAGGTGATAGACCGACATCGACACGGCGATCCAGCGGATGCCGCCGTTCAGGGCACGAGCGAAGGTCATGAAGGCACCCCCCGGGCGGGGCCGGCGTTAAGGGGGATACAAAATGGCAGGAGCCCGCGACCGGCAGTGGTGCGCCGGCCGCGGGCGATGCGGGTGACTAGAGGACCTTCGCTTCCTTGTAGTACTTCATTGCCCCGGGGTGGTACGGCACGCCGATGTTGGTCGCCATGTCCTTGGCGGTCAGGCCCTGCACCGCCTTGACCACGGCACCGAGGTTGTCGACGTTCTCGGCCAGCGCCTTGGTGATCTTGTAGACGGTGTCCTGCGGCAGGTCACAGCGGGCGATCAGGTGGGTCCAGGTGCCGATCGTCTGCACGTCCTTGTCCTGCTTCGGATAGCTGCCGGCCTTGATGATCCGCTTGTCGTAGCCGCCGTTCAGCTTCTGCAATTCCTTCAGCTTCTCGTCGGGCACCTCGAGCACGCGGATGTCGCGCGCGCTGGCCAGGTCCATGACCGACGAGGCCGGCACCGTGGTGATCAGCGTGAACACCTGCGCCTGGTTGTCCTTCAGCTGCGACACCGAGTCGTTGTACGAGCCGTGGTTGACCTTGCCGAGCGTCTCGTAGCTCTGGCCGTAGACCTGCAGCACGGCGCGCGTCATCTGCTCGCCGGTGTTGCCCTTCTGCTGCGTCGAAAGCCCCTTGCCTTTCACGTCGGCCGGCGTCTTGATGCCCGAATCGGCCAGCGCCACCATGTGGAAGTACTGGAAGTACAGCGTGGCGACCTGGCAGACGTTGGCCGTCTTTTCCTTGAACGGATCGCGGCCGGCGATACCATCGACGGTCGACACGCCGTTGCCGAAGCCCAGATCGGCCTTGCCGGCCTGCACGCCGAGCACGTTCGAGATGCCGGCACCCGGCAGCACCATCACGCTGGTGCCGGAAACGTTCTTCTCGATGATGCTCTGGATCGCGCCACCAAGCGGGTACCACGATCCGCCCTGCGGGCCGGTCATCAGCTTCAGTTGCTGCGCTGACGCGACGCCCCCGCCAAACGCGCCGAGCGCGATCGCCGTGGCGATAAGTCCCTTGCTGACCAACTTCATGAGGTCTCTCCTTGAATTGTTGCGGTTCGATTGCCCGTCGCGCCGGCCTGTTCTGCGCCTGCGGCATGCCGATCGCCTGCCGTCACGCAGAGATCACGCCCTTTTTGTTCTTCGCCGGGAATCTCCCCCTGACTGACCCGTACCGGTCGGGAGCATGGTAGCGCCGGCACCCCAGCCGGGCAACACGAGCCATGGCACGCCTTGCGTCCGATGCGGCGGGTCCGTTTGCCCCGCCGCGAGGCCGAGGCTATCGTCCGTCAGCGTCTGGATCGCGTACCAACCCCCATAGGAGTCATCGATGCCCGCCCCAGCCAATCCGTTCAAGCGAGCGCTGCGTGCAGGACGGCCGCAGATCGGCCTGTGGTCGAGCCTGGCCAGCCACGTCACGGTGGAGGTCGTCGCCGGCGCCGGCTTCGACTGGCTGCTGCTCGACATGGAGCACTCGCCGAACGAGCTGCCGATGGTGCACTCGCAGCTGCAGGCGGCGGCCGGCGGCAGCGCGCATCCGATCGTGCGCCCGCCGTGGAACGACATGGTGGTGATCAAGCGGTTGCTCGACATCGGCGTGCAGTCGCTGCTGATCCCCTACGTGCAGACCGAGGAGGAAGCGCGCAATGCGGTCTCGTACACGCGCTACCCGCCGCTGGGGGTTCGCGGGTTCGCCACCGGACCGCGCGCCAACAACTACGGCCGCATCACCGATTACGTGCAGACCTACGCCGAGGAACTGTGTGTGCTGGTGCAGGTCGAGACGCGTCAGGGGCTGGACAATCTGGAGGCGATTGCCGGCGTTGACGGCGTCGACGGCGTCTTCATCGGTCCGGCGGATCTCGCGGCGGCACTTGGCCACGCCGGTGACCTCAAGCACCCGGAGGTGCAATCCGCGATCGAGGACGCGATCCGGCGACTGGCCGCGTGCGGCACGCCGCCCGGCATCCTGACCGGCGACGAGAAGCTGGCGCGGCGCTACCTCGAACTGGGCTGCCTGTTCACCGCCGTCGGTTCCGACCTGAACCTGCTCGCGCGAGGCGCCGAGCAGCTGGCCGCGCGGTTCAGGTCGGCGGTCTGAACGACGGCGGGACCCCAGGGAGGCTGCGCATGCCGGTCACACCCGCCTACGCCGCCGTCCTTGCACTGATCTTCGTCGGCCTCAGCGTGCGCACCTTGCGTCTGCGCCGGCGGCTGCGCGTCGCCATCGGCGACGGCAACGACGCGATGCTGGCTCGCGCGATGCGCGTGCACGCCAACTTCGCCGAGTACGTGCCGATCGCGCTGCTGCTCATCTACCTGCTCGAGGCCGCCTCCGGCCCGCGGCCGCTGATCCACGCGCTGTGCCTCGCGCTGACGGCGGGCCGCATCAGCCACGCCTATGGCGTCAGCCAGGTACGCGAGGATTACCGGTTCCGCGTTGCCGGCATGGCGCTGACTTTCATCGCCATCGTGTCCGCGGCGCTGGCACTGCTCTACGGCTACATCGCGCCCGCGCCCGCCTGAGCTGCTCGGCGGCGATCGCCCGACGGTTGGGCGCGCCACGCAGTCGAGCAGCGCCGAGTCACCTTGCCGTCAGCGCGGCTGCGCGAGCCTTTCGATCGCCGCACGCTCGATGCCGAGACTCGCACCCGCATCGAGGATCTGTCGCCAGGTCGTTGCATCGATCGGAACGGCCGTTGCGCGGGCGCGGCGGAATTCACGCTCGGGTTCGCCGGCCAGCCTCACGTGATCGACACCGGCCGTCGGCGGCGAGGCGCGCACCCACTCGGCAAACGCCATCGCCTCGCGCGCCAGGCGCTCGGCGGTGCCCATGCGCTGCGGATCGACGATGAAGGTCAGCATGTTGTTGATGATCGCGCGTTCGGTCGGCCGCCCGTGCAGCGTCGCGCCGCCGGCCAGTGCGCCGCCGAGGATCTCGCACACGACCGCCATGCCGTAGCCCTTGTGTTCGCCGAACGCCAGGATCGCGCCGCTCGGCTCATCGAACAACGCACGGGGATCGGTGGTCGGCTCACCCTGCGCATCGAGAAGCGTGTCGGGCTTGACCTGTTCCCCTTTGTTCAGCGCGACCCGCACCTTGCCCATCGCGATGCGGCTGGTGGCGAAGTCGAGCAGGATCGGTTCGCCGTCGGACATCGGAATGCCGACGCAGAACGGGTTGGTCACGAAGCGCGCATCGCGGCCGCCGAACGGAGCGACCACCGGTTTGCTGATCACGTTGGCGAAGTGGATCGACACGAGACCTGCGGCGACGCACTGCTCGGCCCAGTGACCGACGCGGCCGATGTGGTGGCTGTTGGCCAGGCCAACGACCGCCACGCCGTGCACGGCGGCTCGCTCGATGCCGAGCGCCATCGCATCGAAAGCCATCACCTGGCCATAGCCGGCGTTGCCGTCGAGCATCAGCAGCGGTCCGGCATCGGTGATCACGCGCAGCTGCTGGTTGACGCGCAGGCCGCCTTCGGCGAGTGCCTCGACGTAGCGCGGCAGCATGCCGACGCCGTGCGAGTCATGCCCGGTCAGGTTGGCCTCGACCAGCTGATCGGCGACCAGCCGTGCCTCGCGCTCGCTCGATCCGCCGCACTCGACGATCGCGCGCACAACGGCGCGCAGCGCCGCCGGGGCAACGCTCACATCAGGAGTCATCGTTTCGCTCATCATCCCTCCGCTGCACCGATCTGACCGCTGATGGCACGGTTGCCGCTATGGCGGCGATCACGGGGTCTCTCCGATTGCTGGCAGGTCTCGTTCATCTTCGTCAGGGGCGTCCTTGGACGGCGGTCCGGTCGAGCGGACCCGCGATCGTATCGCCCGGCGCCAGATGCGGGTTAGCCCGGGTGCCCGGGCCGCCGCCCGGCTGATCTAATGCAGCGCCTCCGATGGGGAGTAGCCGTCCGGTGCAGTGCGCCGGGCTGACTGCGGCGCCGTCAATACGGACAAGAAGGACTCGGCGCGAGCCTTTCCTGCCCGGCGCCGCAGGCCGATGCCGCAAAGGCATCGGTCGGCAAGACCAGACGGCAAACCGAATGAGCACCATGGTCCGCGCCGGGACCGTATCACCCGGGAGTTCACCATGGTCGGCATCGGCACGCCGCTTGCGTGGTCGCTGTTCGCGGCCTTTGTCCTGATCGCCCTGCTGGTCGATTTCTTCGCCCTGAACAAACAGGGCGCGCACCGCGTTTCGATGAAGGAGGCGGCGATCTGGTCGCTGGTCTGGGTCGCCGTCTCGTTCGTCTTCGTCGGCTGGCTGTGGTGGCACCTGGGCAGGGCCGGACGGCAGCGCCACCGCGGATACCAAGGCGCTGGAGTTCATCACCGGCTACCTGATCGAAAAGGCGCTGGCGGTGGACAACATCTTCGTATTCCTGATGCTGTTCACCTACTTCGGCGTGCCGGCCGAATTCCAGAAGCGCGTGCTGATGATCGGCATCCTCGGCGCGCTGCTGCTGCGCGCGGTGATGATCCTGGTCGGCGCCTGGCTGATCGCGCAGTTCCACTGGGTCCTGTACCTGTTCGGCGCGTTTCTCGTCTTCACCGGCGTCAAGATGTGGTGGGCCGCCGGGCAGGAGCCCGACCTCGAAGGCAATCCGGCGCTGAAGTGGATCCGCGGCCACGTCAGGATCGCGCCGGCCTACGACGGCGAGAAGTTCTTCACGGAGGTCGACGGCGTGAAGATGGCCACGCCGCTGCTGGTCGTGATCCTGCTGATCGGCGTCGTCGATGTGATCTTCGCGGTCGACTCGATACCGGCGATCTTCGCGATCACCACCGACCCGTTCATCGTGCTGACTTCGAACGTGTTTGCCATCCTCGGCCTGCGGGCGATGTACTTCCTGCTCGCCGGCATGCACGAGCGCTTCCACCTGCTCTCCTACGGGCTGGCGATCGTGCTGGTGTTCATCGGCGCCAAGATGCTGCTGGTCGACGTGGTACAAGATCCCGGTCGCCCTCTCGCTGGCCGTCACGGCGGCCGTGCTGGTGGCGACGATGCTGCTGTCGCTGCGCATCCCGGCGAGCGGCAAAGGCGGCGGCGCCTATCCGTTCAGGGCCAAGAAGCCTCCTCCCCAGGGCGCCGAAAGCGACTGACGAGCATCCGGCGGGCACGGGAGCCGCAGGCCGGCAGCAGCGCCTCCTTCGTGGCTCTTGCCTTCGGGCCGCCGCCCGGCCGCCCGAAGGCGGCCCGCTGACTGTCCTTCGCGTCATGTGCACGTGCGCGCCGCAGGCGCGCGTACACATGACGCGCCACCCTATCGGCGCTCGATCCAGTACAGCGCGCCGAGCGCCACGGCCAGGACGACCAGGCTGGGCAGCGCGGCGATCACCACCGGCGGCCAGATCTGCAGCACGCCCACGTGCGCGAACAGCTTGTTCAGCATGTAGAACAGCACGCCGATCATGACACCGGCGAAGATCTTCAGGCTGACGCTGCCCCGACGCACGTGCAGGTAGGCAAAGGGCAGCGCGAGCATCATCATCACGACGATCGCCAGCGGATAAAAGACCTTGTTCCACAGCGCGATCTCGTACGGCCCGGTCTGCTGCCGGTTGTCCTCCAGGTGCGCGATGTAGCGCACAAGTTCCACCGCCGCCATCCGCTCCGGCTGCACCAGCAGTACGCCGAAGATGTCCGGCGTCAGCGCCGACTCCCAGCGTCGTTCCTTCGTGCGCACGATCTCGGTACGCAGGTCAGTCGGCCGCGTGTCGGCCGCGGCCACGACCGGCAGACGCGTTTCGATCACGTTGGAGAGCTGCCAGCTCGGCGCGCCGTCGTGCGGCATGAAGCGCCCCTCGGTCGCCGTCCCGATCGACAGCAGCCGGAAGTCGCGATCGAACTCGAAGATCTTCCAGTTGATCGAAGTGCCGTCCGCCCGTACGACCCCGACGTTGATGAAACGCCAGCGCTGTACTGCGCCGCTCTCATCGCGGACCGCGTCGCGCACCCACACGCCCGAGCGCAGCTTGCTGCCGATCACGCCCTGGCCACGCGTCTCGGCGCGGATCTCCTGCGCCTTGCGCTCGGACACCGGCGCAACCAGTTCGCCGAAGGCATAGGTCAGCGCGACGAAGACGAGTCCGACCCGGACCACCGCCAGCGCCAGAGCGCGCGTGCTCATCCCCGACACGCGCATGATCGTGAACTCCGAGTTCGACGCCAGCTGCGACAGTGCAAAGATCGCGCCGATCAGCGCCGCAATCGGCATCAGCTCGTAAGTGCGCGACGGCAACGCCAGCGCGACGTAGGCCAGCGCCGCGGGCAGCGTGTAGCCGCCGGGACGCAGGTCGTCGATCTGCGCCAGGAGGTCGAAGAAGGCGAACAGCGCCAGCAGCGCGAACAGGATGAAGCCGGTGGACCGCACCAGCTCGCGCATCAGGTAGCGGCGCAGGGTCTTCATGGCGCGGCCGCGCGGCGCGCCGTGATCCAGCGCGGAAGCCAGCGTTGAAGGTAAACGCGGCGCACGAACAGCAGCATCGCCAGGCCGGCGGCCACCGCGTGGGTGCCCCACACGCCGACCGCGAAGGACAGGCGCTCCTGCTGCACCCAGGCCTGAACGATCGACATGCCGTTGTGGTAAAGCAGAAACACCAGCACGGCGATGATCAGGTTGGCCGACCGGCCGACACGCGGATTGACGTAGCCGAGCGGGATCGCAAGAAGCGCGAGCATCAACGCCACTATCGGCAGCCCGACGCGCCACAGCAGTTCGCCGAGGTGGAAGGAGGTCGGCTCGCGCAGCAGCTGCCGTGTCGGCTTGGCCCGCGCATTCAGCTCGGCGAGCGGCTCGTCAGGCCTCGTGTCCAGTCGTATGCCGTAACGATCGAACTCCAGCATCCGGTACTGCGGCTGGCCCGGCGTGCCTTCGTAGCGCCGCCCCTGCAGCATCACCAGGTAGCGGTCGCCGTCGGGCCGCACTTCGATGACGCCTTCGCGGGCGACGATCACGCCCTCGCGGCCCTGGCTTCGATGGGCGACGAACAGGTTGCGCACCGTCGCGTTCTGCAGGTCGACCGCCTCCACGAAGAAAACGCGCCGCGCCCCGGCCGATTCGATAAAACGCCCGGCGGCCACGCGGCTGACATCGTCGCGCTGCGCGAAACGCTGCTTGCTTTCGGCAATCTGCTGGTTGGCCCATGGCGTGATCAGCATCGACAGCACGGCGATCAGCAGCACGATCGGCGCCGAGAAGCGGGCCACCGGCCCGATCCACGACAGCAGGCTCTGTCCGGCGGCGAGCCACACCACCATCTCGGAATCCCGGAAGCTGCGCGACACGGTCATGATGACGGCGACGAACAGGGTCAGCGCGAGCACCGTCGGCAGCGTGGTGAGCGCGGTCAGCGCGACGATCGCGAACACCACCCCGCTGTCGACCGTGCCCACGGCCGCCTGACCGAGGATGCGCACCAGCCCGACCGAGAAGATGATGGAGAACAGCACGGTGAACACGGCACCGGCCGTGTTCGACAACTCGGCGACGATCGAGCGCGAGAAGACCATGGGCCGGCAGTTTATGCGCCTCGCTCCCGGGCGCGTCGGCGCGGGCCACAGCGGGTCGCCTCGCTATACTCGCGGCCTTTTCCGCCGCGTCGCCGACGGGACCCGCGCAGCGCGCCGCCGACGCACTCATGGGTCGGCAGACAACAACACGAGGAAGAGGCCTCCGATGGACTTCAGCACCCGTACCGCCGCCGCCGAGGCGGTCAAGGCCGACTGCATTGCCGTCGGCGTGTTTGCCGAAGGAGAGCTGACGTCACAGGCGCGCGCGCTCGATGCGGCGTCGAAAGGGGCGCTGCGCTCGGCGGTGAAGAGCGGCGATGCCACCGGCAAGCGCGGCAGCACCGTGATGCTGCGCGGCCTGCCCGGCGTGGCGGCGACCCGGGTACTGATGGTCGGCCTGGGCGACCGCAAGGAGCTCAGCGACAAGGCCTTCGTCGAGGCGGTGCGCGCGGCGGTCAAGGGCGCCGGCCCCGCGGTCAAGGAGCTGGCCATTGCGGCAGTCGACTGGCTGCCCGCGGGGCGGGACGGCCTGTGGCAGGCGCGCCAGCTCGTGATGGCGGCGCGCGAGGCGGTGTTCCGCGTCGACGAACTCAAGAGCCGAAAGGAAAACGACAACGGCGGGCCCGAGCGCATCGTGCTCGTGCTGGCGGCACGCGATGCCGCCTCCGAACGCGGCCTGGCGCAGGGCGCGGCGATTGCCAACGGCGCCGAACTCGCCAAGCGGCTCGGCAACCTGCCCGCCAACATCTGCACGCCGGGCTTCCTCGCCGACGAGGCCAGGAAGCTCGGCCGCAGCCACCGGCTCGGCGTCGAGATCCTCGACCGCAAGCGGATCGAGGCCCTGAAGATGGGCTCGTTCCTGTCGGTAGGCAAGGGTTCGGCCGAGCCGCCGCGGCTGATCGTGATGAAGTACGACGGAGCGGGAGGCAAGGGCAAGGCCGCCGAGCCGATCGTGCTGGTCGGCAAGGGGATCACCTTCGACTCCGGCGGCATCTCGATCAAGCCGGCGGCGACGATGGACGAGATGAAGTTCGACATGTGCGGCGCCGCAGCCGTGTTCGGCGCGATGCGCGCGGTCGCCGAACTGAAGCTCAAGCTCAACGTCGTCGGCGTGGTGCCGGCATGCGAGAACCTGCCCTCGGGCACCGCAAACAAGCCGGGCGACATCGTCACCTCGATGTCCGGCCAGACGATCGAGGTACTGAACACCGATGCCGAAGGGCGGCTGATCCTGTGCGACGCGCTGACCTACGTGGAGCGCTTCAAGCCGGCCGCGGTGATCGATGTCGCCACGCTGACCGGCGCGTGCGTGGTTGCGCTCGGCGAGGTCAATACCGGTCTGTTCAGCACCGACGACATTCTGGCGGAGGAACTGCTGGCCGCCGCGAAGGCGGCGGTCGACCCGGCGTGGCGGATGCCGGTGCAGGACGACTACCAGGAACAGCTGAAGTCGAACTTCGCCGACATGGCCAACATCGGCTCGCCGGGCAAGGCCGGCGCAGTGATCGGCGCCTGCTTCCTGGCACGCTTCGCCAGGGCCTATCCGTGGGCGCACCTCGACATCGCCGGCACCGCCTGGAAAGGCGGCCAGTCGAAAGGCGCGACCGGGCGGCCCGTGCCCCTGTTGACCCAGTTCCTGATGCAGCGGGCCGGCTGATCCGCCGGAGCGGGCCGGGCCGGCCGCGCGGCACGGCGCAGCGCTGGCTATGATCCGGCCGTGCGCATCGACTTTCACTTCAACGTCGAGCATCGGCTGCACTACGCCTGCCGCGTCGTCCGGCGGGCGCGCGCATCGGACTGCCGCGTGTTGCTGTTCACGCGCGATAGCCGACCGGCTCGCGCGACTCGATGCGGCGCTGTGGACCTTTTCCGCGCTCGACTTCGTGCCGCATGTCGACGCTGCCTCGCCGCTGGCCGCGCGAACGCCGGTACTGCTGGCCGCTTCGCTCGAGGGACTCGGTGCGGCCTGCCCGGTGCTGGTCAACCTCGACGACGAGGTACCGCCGGAGCTGCCGTCGCTGAACGGCCGGTTCGAACGCCTGATCGAAATCGTTTCGCGCGACGACGACGACCGCCTGCGCGCGCGCGAACGCTTCCGCGTCTACCGCGAAGCAGGCTACGCGCCACAGGCGCACGACCGGGGCGCCGAATGAGCGCGAGTGTCCACAACGAGGCAGCGCAATGAGCCAGCCGCACACGCCGCCGGGGGCCACCCTGGGCGCAATCGACGACCCGTCGATCCCGGTGCTGACCGATCGCATCTTTCTGCCGGCGATCGATCTCGACACGGCGCTTCCGCCGGCGCTGCTGCCGGCCACGCCGGCCGAGGCCGGCAGCACCGAAGCCACGACCCAGGCCATCGCCGCCGACTCCCCGGCCGAGGCCGAAGTCGAACTTCCTCCCGACGTCGCGCCGGAGGCGGAGCCCGCGGTCGCGCAAGCCGATCTGCTGGAGCAGGAACCTGCCCTCGAGTCCGACGAGGCTTCGAGCCAGGAACCTCCGCAGGATGTCGTCGAACAGGCGCCGCAGGAGGCGCCTGCCGCAGCGCTGCCGCTGGCCGAAGAAGAGGCGCTGGCGGAGCGCGCCGAGGCGCTGCGCACTGCCGTGCTGCAGCGGGTGACGGAAAGGCTGCACGAGCAGGTCAATGCGGCTGTACGCGACCTGATGCAGCCTGCCATAGAACAGGCGATGGCGCGGCTCGGCGAGGAAGCACAGCTCGCGCTGCGTATCACGCTGCAGGACCTCGTCGAGCGGGCGCTGCGCGAGGAACTCTCGCGCCAGGGCGAAGACACCCACCGACGCTGAGGATCCGCGCGGTCGGCGGGCGGGCGCCCGCGGCCGCTGCGCCCCCCGGTCTCGTCAGCGGCGCGTGCGCCGGCCTGACATCGGCTGCCGTGGACGGCGTCGGCCGCAGCAAGGCAGCGGCCGGCAAGGCCGCGATCATTCCGGCGCGGATCGGATTCGGGAAAGAGGCGCAACTCATGCGGCAGGGCGGGTTTCGAGTGCGGCACGAACGAGCGCAGAGACGATCCCCGTAAAATTCAAACGGACCGATGCCCGAAGACGGAGCGCGCAAGCGAATGAACACTGCCGCCAAGCAGGAAGAAAACGAGCTGGCCAAGGCCTTCGAGCCGGCGGCAATCGAGGCGCGCTGGGCGCCGGTCTGGGAATCGCGGGGCTATTTCCACGCCGCGCTCGACCCGGCCCGGCCGGCGTTCAGCATCCAGCTGCCCCCGCCCAACGTGACCGGCATCCTGCACATGGGTCATGCCTTCAACCATTCGGTGATGGACGCGCTGACGCGCTACCACCGGATGCGCGGCTTCAACACGCTGTGGCTGCCGGGCACCGATCACGCCGGCATCGCCACGCAGATCGTCGTCGAGCGCCAGCTCGAAGCCGCCGGCATCGACCGCAAATCGATCGGCCGCGAGAAGTTCGTCGAGCAGGTATGGGACTGGAAGGAGACTTCGGGCGGCGCGATCCTCGGCCAGATGAAGCGCCTCGGCGACTCGGTCGACTGGCAGCGCACCTACTTCACGATGGACGAGCGCTTGTCTGCGGTCGTGATCGAGACCTTCGTCCAGCTTTACGAACAGGGACTGATCTACCGCGGCCAGCGGCTGGTCAACTGGGATCCCAAGCTGCAGACTGCCGTGTCCGACCTCGAGGTGGAAAACGAAGAGGAGGACGGCCGCCTGTGGGAGATCCGCTATCCGGACGCCTCCGGCGGGCCGGGCGTCGTGGTGGCGACGACGCGACCGGAGACGATGCTCGGCGACGTCGCCGTGGCGGTGCACCCGGGCGACGAGCGCTACGCGTCGCTGGTCGGAAAGACCGTCGTTCTGCCGCTCTGTGACCGCGAGATCCCGGTGATCGCCGACGAGATGGTCGACCGCGAGTTCGGCACCGGCTGCGTCAAGATCACGCCGGCGCACGACTTCAACGACTTCGCGGTCGGTCAGCGGCACGCGCTGGCGCCGATCCCGATCCTGACCGCGACGGCCACCGTCAACGAAAACGCGCCCGCCAGGTATCGCGGCATGGACCGCTACGTGGCCCGGCGGGCGGTGCTCGACGACCTGAGGACCGCCGGCCTGCTGGTGAGCGAGAAGCCGCACAAGATGATGGTGCCGCGCTGCGGCCGCACCGGCGAGGCGGTCGAGCCGATGCTCTCCGACCAGTGGTACGTGGCGATGAGCAAGGCGGCCCCGCCCGGAACCCGTTTTCCGGGCAAGTCGCTGGCGCAGGTGGCGCTCGAGGCCGTCGAGTCCGGCGCAGTGAACATCTTTCCGGAGCAGTGGCGCACCGTGTACCGGCAGTGGATGGAGAACATCCAGGACTGGTGCATCTCGCGCCAGCTGTGGTGGGGCCACCAGATCCCGGCGTGGTACGACGAGCACGGCAACGTCTACGTGGCGCGCAGCGAAGCCGACGCGCGGGCCAAGGCCGGCGCCGGCGCGAAGCTCACCCGCGACCCGGACGTGCTCGACACCTGGTACTCGAGCGCGCTGGTGCCCTTCTCCACGCTCGGCTGGCCCCAGGTGCAGGAGGAGGACGGCACGCCGCAGCGGCTCGCCTACGACCTGTACCTGCCCTCGACGGTGCTGGTCACCGGCTACGACATCATCTTCTTCTGGGTCGCGAGGATGGTGGTGATGACGACGCACTTCACCGGCCGCGTTCCTTTCCGGGACGTCTACATCCACGGCATCGTGCGCGACGCCGAGGGCCGCAAGATGAGCAAGTCGGAGGGCAACACGCTCGATCCGATCGACATCATCGACGGCATCGGACTCGAAGCGCTGGTGAAGAAGAACACCACCGGACTGCGCCGCCCGGAGGACGCGCCGAAGGTGGCGGCCAAGATCCGCCGGCATTTCCCGGATGGCATCGCCGCCTACGGCGCCGATGCGCTGCGCTTCACGATGGCCGCCTACGCCACGCTGGGCCGCAACATCAACTTCGACCTGAAGCGCTGCGAGGGCTACCGCAACTTCGGCAACAAGCTGTGGAACGCCACCCGCTTCGTGCTGATGAATGCCGAAGGCCGCGACTGCGGTGTGGATGCATCAGCGCCGGTCGAGCTTTCGTTCGTCGACCGCTGGATCATCGGCGAACTGCAGCGGGTCGAGGCCGAGGTCGAGAAGGGATTCGCCGAGTACCGGCTCGACCAGTGCGCCAACGCGATTTACGCATTCGCGTGGAACGAATACTGCGACTGGTACCTGGAGCTGGCCAAGGTGCAGCTTGCGCGCGGCAGCGAGCCACAGCAGCGCGGCACGCGGCGCACGCTGGTGCGGGTGCTCGAGGCAGCGCTGCGCCTGTCGCATCCGATCATCCCCTTCATCACCGAGGAGCTGTGGCAGAAGGTCTCGGTGCTGGCCGGCAAACGCGCCAACGACGAGCAGACCTCGGTGATGATCCAGCCGTATCCGAGGAGCGACCCGGCGAAGATCGACGCCACTGCCGATGCCGAGGTCACGCTGCTCAAGCAGCTCGTCGACGCGACGCGCAACCTGCGCGGCGAGATGAACCTTTCGCCGGCGGTCAAAGTGCCGCTGGCGGTCAGCGGACCGTCCGGCCAGGTCGAGGCCTGCTCGCCCTACCTTGCCGCGCTGGCGCGGCTGTCGGAGGTCCGGCACGTCATCGACCTCTCACAGTCCGCACAAGGCACCGCGGCGCCGGTGGCGGTGGTCGGCGAGTTCCACCTGATGCTGGTGATCGAAGTCGACGTCGCCGCCGAGCGCGAGCGGCTGGGCAAGGAGATCGCGCGGCTCGAGGGCGAGATCCTCAAGGCAGAGAGCAAGCTGGGCAACGAAAGCTTCGTCGCCCGCGCACCGGCGGCCGTGGTTGCCCAGGAGCGCGAACGGCTGGCAGGCTTCTCCGGCACGCTCGCCAAGGTGCGCGAGCAGTTGCGGCGGCTGCCGGCCGCCTAGCCGCGCCGCGCGATCAGCCGGCAGTCAGCGTCTGCCGGCCCCACCACTGCTCGCCGGCGGCGAGCTGCACCGGCCTGCCGATCAGCGCTGCCTCGACGCACAGGAAGCGGCGGAAGTCGCCCGGCGCCAGGTCGGTCATCGCCGCGGCCTTCTCCTGCCAGGGATTCCACACCACGACGTCGGGGAAGTTCGCCGCCTCGACGCGCAGGCGCTGCCGTTCCCCGCTGAGGACGAGCGGCGTGCCCACGTCGAAGTAGATGCGGTCGACCTCCGCGCCGATGCGCACGGCGTCGGCCGCGTCGACGCGCGTCATCCTCGTGACCGAGTCCTCGTAACTGCAGCCGCTCAATCCCGTCAGTCGTGCCGCTTCGACCTCGGCGACGCGCAGGTAGGTGTGCAGGGCGGCCATGAAATCGAACGGTTCCTCGCCGGTGTTGGTCACCTCCAGTTCGACATCGAGCCGCTCGCCGCGCAGGCAGACGGTCAGCTCGAGTGCGAACGCATGCGGCCACAGCGCGCGCGTGTCCTCGTCGTCGGTCAGCTGCAGCACGGCCAGCGCATCGTCGGCCCCCGCCTCGGCGCGCGTTGGCGTCCAGGCGCGGGTACGGACGAAACCGTGTCGCGGCAACGCCCCGCGCTCGCTGAACTGCGGAAAGATCACCGGCACGCCACCGCGCACCGCCTCGCCGGCGCCGAAGCGCGAGCGTTCCGAGAGGAACAGCCGCTCGCCGCTGCCGGCTGGCTGCCAGGACACCACCTGCGCGCCATGCAGCAGCACAACGGCCGCCGCGCCGCCGGGCGCGCGCAGCGAGATCGCCGGCTGGCCGAGAAAATCGACCCGGCAATCGTCCCCGGCGGTGGTCACTGCCGGCCCTTCTCGGCGAACGTCGCCCGCAGCGCGGCCAGTTCGTCGCGCAGCTGTTCGACTTCAGCCGCCAGCCGTTGCACCTGCGCCGACAGGTCGGTCGCGCCCACCGGAGCTGCACAGCCTCGAGGACCGGCGCGGTGACCGGCGGCGTCCCGGTGAGCAGTTGCGCCCAGCGCTGCTCGCGCTCGCCCGGCTGGCGCGGCAGCTTCGTTACCAGCGGACCGCCAGCCTCGGCGGGGCGCTCGCCGAGCTCATTGAGGAACGCTTCCACCGACGAGATGTCGGCAAAGCCGTGCAGCCTCTCGGTGTTCATGCGCAGCTCGCCGGCAGTCTGCGGCCCGCGCAGCATCAGCGCGGCCAGGATCGCGACCGACTGATCCGGCACGCGCAGCACCCGGCCGACGTTATGCGAAAACCGCATGACCCGCGAGCCGCTGGACTCGATCACCAACGTGCGCCGTTTCAAGTCGTCGACTGCCGCGAGCACTTCGGCGTCAGTCACCTTGATCACCGGATCGCGATTGTTCTTCTGGTTGCAGCCGGAGACGAGCGCATTCATCGACAAGGGGTACGTGTCCGGGACGGTCTTTTCCTTTTCGACCAGCACGCCGAGCACGCGGGCTTCCAGTGGCGTGAGAAGGAGTTTCGAGTTCATGTGCAGTTCCGAGGGTATCGCCCGCAAACAGGCATCCGAGGACCACGACCGTGGCAATTGCCCATTATCGCGGCCGCAGCGCCGTCGCTCCGCCAGCGCGCGCGCTCGATCCCCGATGAGGTGTCATTCAATCGCCGCTCCGACGGCGGAACGAGGACTCTAGGTGTCGTTTGATTGCCGTCAATCCGCATGCACGCGAAGGGAGAAGCATGTTCGTGTCGGTGCCTCTGTGACTGACAACCGGCCGCAGAGGCGGTTTCGGCAAGGAGAAAGCGATGAAAAGCAGGGCGATTACTCGCGTGTTCGCCTTCGGCGCCATGGCTGCGCTTGCGACTATGGCGTTCGCGGCAGAACCTTCGAAGCTTGGCCAGTACGAGTTCATGAACAGCTGCGCCGTCTGCCATGGCGAGAAGGCGACAGGCTTTGGTGCATTCGGCGGGATGATGACCGGCCAGGTGCCCGACCTGACCACGCTGCAGAGGCGAAACGGTGGCGTGTTTCCGTTCGAGCGCGTCTACGAGACTGTCGACGGGACCAATACCCTGAGAGCGCACGGCACGCGAGAGATGCCGATCTGGGGTCAGCGGTATCGCGTCGAAGCGGCGAAATACTTCGTCGACATGCCGTATGACGAGCGTGCTTTCGTTCGCGCACGGATCCTGGCGTTGATCGAATACCTGTCGACGCTGCAAGCGAAGTAGCGAGACCGCAGGCCGCGCGACCGGCCAAGACCCGCCACAGCCGGAAGCGACGGGCGGATCGCTCGCCGGGCAGGCACTGGCTGGGTCACTACTTCGCCGGCAGCGGGGTGACCTTTCGATCGTCCGGGGCGGAGGGCGGCGGTGTCGTGGGCACGGTGATGCCGGGCGCCAGCGGGATGTCCTGCACGACCGTCACCTTGTCGACCCAGTGCCGCGTTTCGCCGAAGCAGCTGGTCGGCAGGCCGACCTTTTCGTCATAGTGCAGGGAGACGCGCTTGCCCATCGCAGCGTTGATCTGCCGCGCCACCCCGTCGTCCCACACGGTGAAGAAGAACTTCTCCTGCGCGGCGCCGGGCATCGTCACCATCGCCAGTTCGCCCTCCCAGGTCTTGCAGATCCAGCCCTTGCGGCTGAACTTCTGCACCCAGCCGGCGCGCTCGCCCGTGGAATAGTCCCAGCTCAGCGCGGCCCAGAGGTACAGCGCGATCAGGCCGCCGGCCAGCGGCACGCCGAGGAACAGGAACTTCCGCACCGTCGTCAGCGCCGCTTCAGGAAATGGACGAAAAGCTCGTCGACCTCTTCCTGCGCCAGCAACTCGTTGCCGGTCTGCTTGGCAAAGGCCCTGAAATCGCGGATCGATCCGGGGTCGGTGGCAACGATCTTCAATACCTGGCCGCTCGTCAGTTCGGCGAGCGCCTTCTTGGCGCGCAGGATCGGCAGCGGGCAGCTCAGGCCCCTGGCGTCGAGTTCCTTGTCGAAGCGGATTGCGGCGGTCATGCAGGAGCGGCTTGATTCAGCGCAGCGGAGGCAGCCAGTCTACTTCGCAGGCGCGCGCCACTCGTAGCCACGGCAGCCCCCGACACGACGCAGCGTGGCACCGCGCGGCGAAGCGCTCACAGCCTCGCCTCGGCCCACCCCTCGACGCTGGCCAGCGCCTTCGGCAGCGCCGCCGCGTCAGTACCGCCGGCCATCGCCATGTCAGCACGGCCGCCGCCCTTGCCGCCGACCTGCTGGGCGACGAAGTTGACCAGATCGCCCGCGGCGATTCTCGCCGTGGCATCCCTGGTCACGCCGGCGGCCAGCTGCACCCGGCCGCCGTCGACGGCGGCCAGCACGATCGCCGCCGACTTCAGCTTGTCCTTCAGCTTGTCGACCGTCTCGCGCAGGCTCTTCGCGTCCGCGCCTTCGAGTGTGGCGGCGAGCACCTTGATGCCCTTGATGTCGACCGCGCGCCCGGCCAGATCGTCTCCCTGGCTGGCGGCAAGCCGGCCCTTCAACCGCGCCAGTTCCTTCTCCAGCGCCCGCACGTTGTCGAGCAGCTGCGCGATCTTCGCCGGCACCTCGGCCGCCGGCGCCTTCAGCGCGCCTGAGATCTCGGCGAGCTGCGCGTCGAGCTTCTGCATGTAGGCGACCGCGCCCGCGCCAGTCACCGCCTCGACACGGCGCACGCCGGCGGCGATGCCGCTCTCGGCGACGATCTTGAACACGCCGATGTCGCCGGTGCGCTTGACGTGCGTGCCGCCGCACAGTTCGGTGGACAGCTCGCCACCGTGCTCGCCCATCGCGAGCACCCGCACCTCGTCGCCGTACTTGTCGCCGAAGAAGGCGAGCGCGCCGGCGCGCATCGCGTCGTCGTACTTCATCACCGTCGCCGACACCACCGCATTGCTGCGGATCGCGTCGTTGACGATCTCCTCGACGCGGCGGATCTCCTCGGCCGTCATCGGCTTGTCGTGCGCGAAGTCGAAGCGCGTGCGCTCGGCATCGACCAGCGAGCCCTTCTGCTGCACGTGGCTGCCGAGCACGGTGCGCAGCGCGGCGTGCATCAGGTGCGTGGCCGAGTGGTTGTGCATCGCCCGCGTGCGGCGGGTGACGTTCACCCGGGCCGTGACGCGCTCGCCGAACTCGAACGAGCCGGTCTTCACCGTGCCGTGGTGGCCGACCACGTCGGCCTGGATCTTCTGCGTATCAGCGACCTCGAACAGCCCGCCGCTGCCGACCAGTTCGCCGACATCGCCGACCTGGCCACCGGACTCCGCATAGAACGGCGTCATGTCGAGCACGATGATCGCGTTCTGGCCCGCACGCACCTCGTTCACCGCCGTGCCGTCGACGTACATTGCCACCACCTTGGCCTCGGCGGTCAGGTAGTCGTAGCCGACGAACTTCGTCTTCGCGCCGGCGTACTCGACGCCGGCGGCCATCCGGAACTTGCCCGCCGCGCGCGCCTGCTCGCGCTGCCTTTCCATCGCCTGTTCGAAGCCGGCGTGATCGACGGCGATGCCGCGCTCGCGGCAGATGTCCGCGGTCAGGTCGACCGGGAAACCGTAGGTGTCATAGAGCAGGAACACGGTTTCGCCGTCGAGCAGCCGCGCATCGCCGCTGCCGAGCCGTCCGAGCGCGCCGTCGAGGATCTTCATGCCGTGCTCGAGGGTCTCGCCGAAGCGCTCCTCCTCCTGCTTCAGCACGCCCTCGATGCGGCCGCGCATCTCCCGCAGTTCCGGATACGCCGCACCCATCTCGGCCACCAGGTCGTCCGCGATGCGATGGAAGAACGGCTTGGTCTGGCCGAGCTTGTATCCGTGCCGAAGCGCGCGGCGGACGATCCGGCGCAGCACGTAGCCGCGGCCTTCGTTGCCCGGGATGATGCCGTCGGCGATGAGGAACGAGCAGGCGCGGATGTGGTCGGCGATCACCTTCAGCGAGTTGCTGTCGAGATCCTTCGTGCCGGTCTCGCGCGCGGCCGCCTTGATCAGGTTCTGGAACAGGTCGATCTCGTAGTTCGAATGCACGTGCTGCAGCACCGCGGCAAGACGCTCGAGTCCCATGCCGGTGTCGACGCAGGGCTTGGGCAGCGGCGTGAGCGTGCCCTTCTCGTCGCGGTCGAACTGCATGAAGACCAGGTTCCAGATCTCGATGTAGCGGTCGCCGTCCGCATCGGGCGATCCCGGCGGCCCGCCGGCGACCTCGGGCCCGTGGTCGTAGAAGATCTCCGAGCACGGGCCGCACGGCCCGGTATCGGCCATCTGCCAGAAGTTGTCGGAGACGTACTCCGGCTGGCCGGGCTTGTCGCCGATCCGGATGCAACGCTCCGCCGGCACGCCGACTTCGCGGGTCCAGATGTCGTAGGCCTCGTCGTCGTCGACGTAGACCGTGGTCCACAGCTTCTCTGCCGGCAGCCCGTAGACCTCGGTCAGCAGTTGCCACGAGTACTTGATGGCGTCGCGCTTGAAATAGTCGCCGAAGCTGAAGTTGCCGAGCATCTCGAAGAACGTGTGGTGGCGCGCGGTGTAGCCGACGTTCTCGAGGTCGTTGTGCTTGCCGCCGGCGCGCAGCGACTTCTGCGCCGTCGTTGCGCGCGTGTACGGCCGCTTCTCCCGGCCGGTGAACACGTCCTTGAACTGCACCATGCCGCTGTTGACGAACAGCAGGGTCGGATCGTTGGCCGGCACCAGCGACGAGGCGCGCACGATCGCGTGCCCCTTGGACTCGAAGAACTTCAGGAACTGGTCGCGGATCTCGGCGCTTTTCATGGGTCGGAGGGGAGGGGCGAGCGGCTGCGGCAACCGCGGCTCGCCCGACGGGATCGAAGGCGGAGGATGATATCAAGCGCCTCCGCCGGCCCCCTCCGAAATCAGCGCCGGGCCTGCCGCCGGTGCGCCTTGCGGCCGCACTTGCGCGAGGTCAAGCACGGCGGGGAGACGCACCGCATACTCGCCGCGCCCGTTCTCCGGTGCGAACGGTTCATCATGCGCCGCCGCGCCGCGGCGATTCGCGGTATTTTCCGGCCAGTTGCCCGAACCCTATCCAATGTCCTCACCCGCTCCCGCCCCCGTCCGCATCGAAGTGCGCCCGGGTTCGCTCGATGCCTGGCGCATTGCGATCCGCACGCGAACGCTCTGGATCGCAACCGTCCCGGTGTTCGTCGGCACGAGCTTTGCCTATCTGGCAAGCCGGCAGGTCGACGTGCTGTTCGCCTCGCTCGCACTGGTCGCCTCGGTGCTGCTGCAGGCGATCGCCAACCTGCAGAACGACGTCGGGTACACGGCGCGCGGCGCCGAGACCGGCACCCGCGTCGGCCTGCCGCGAGCGACCTCGAGCGGGCTGCTGACCCCGCGCGAGGTCAGGCTGGCGATTGCGCTGGCGGTGGCGGCGACCCTGCTGATCGGACTGCCGCTCGTTGCGCGCTGGGGACTGCCGGTGCTGCTGATGGGTCTCGCGTCGATCGCCGTGGCACTCGGCTACATGGGCGGGCCGCGGCCGATTGCCTACACGCCCCTCGGCGAACTGATGGTGTTCGTCTTTTTCGGGCTCATTGCGGTCGCCGGCAGCGGTTACGTGCAGCTTGGCGCAGTGACGCCGGCGCTCTTCACCGTCGGCGCCGCGATCGGCATGCTGGCGGCCGCGGTACTGGTCGTCAACAATCATCGTGACATCGGCCACGATTCGAGCACCGGCCGGCGCACCTTCGGCGTGCTGTTCGGTGCGCGCGCGTCGGCGCGGCTCTATGCGGTGCTGATGCTGCTGCCGTTCGCCGCCGTGCCGCTGCTGGTCTGGCAGACCGGCAGCCATCTGCTCTGGCTGCCCGTGCTGGCGCTGCCGGCTGCGATCGGCCTCGTGCGCGCCCTGCCCACGACACCGCCGGGCGTCGCTTTCAACGGCCTGCTGATGCGCACCGTGATGCTGCAGCTGATCTACGGCGCGATGCTGACGATCGGCACACTGCTGGCTGCCTGGCTCTGAATCGGTGACCGGCGAGCAGTGAGCGGCCGCAGCGCAGCCAGCCGCTGAGCCGCCGGAACCATTGAAGACCGTTCTGCGCCCAGCGCCGGGAGTATGTTCAGCCGTGGCCGGTCAGTGGTGGCAGATGCGCGCAAACATGGCGATCGCGGGATGTTCCGACCCGGCCACGCCCGCCACACGGGCCGCGTGCGCAAGCCCGGAAATGCCGAAGACGACGATTGCGGCACCGGCCAGCGGCCTCACCCAGGCCAGCGTGCGCGCCCTGCCCGCCTGTCCCGCGCGGCCGATGCCGTGCACGGCCGCGTCGACGGCCAGCATGTTCGGCAGCGTGCCCAGTCCAAAGGCGAGCATCACCAGCGCGCCCTGCAGCGCCCCGCCAGCGACCAGCGCGAGCGGCAGCGCCGCGTACACCATTCCGCACGGAATCCAGCCCCAGGCGAGGCCGGCCGCCAGCGCCTGCCATCCCGTCCGCGGCGGGTAGACGCGGCGCGCGAGCGGGGCGATCAGGCGCCACAGCCAGGCACCGGCCGGCTCGATGCGCTTCAGCCAGGCGCCGCGGCCGAACATCGAGGCGCCGATGGCCAGCAGCATCATGCTGCCGACCGTGAGCAGCGCCGCCTGCACCGGCATCACATCGGCCGCATACAACGCGGCGCCGAGAGTCCCGGCAAGGACGCCGGCCAGCGCGTAGCTGGTCAGGCGCCCGGCGTGATACCCGGCAGCCAGCCGCGAGGCCGCAACCTCGCGCGGCCGGTTCAGCTGCAACGCGCCGACGATGCCGCCGCACATTCCCGCGCAGTGCAGTCCGCCGACCAGTGCGAGGGAGAAGGCCGCGAATGCCTGCGCGGCGAGGGAAGTGATCTGCGGTTCCATGGCGGGTCAGCCGGCCCGAAGCAAAAGACTCCACGCCGCGCGCGCACTGCGGCGCAGCGCGCCTCAGACGATCTTCGAGTAGCGGCGCAGCCGCTGGTCCTGGCGCAGGTAGCGGTCGAAGACCATGGCGATTCCGCGCACCAGCAGCTTGCCCTTCGGGGATACGCTGATCCAGTCGTGTGTGATCTCGACCAGCCCCGCGTCCTCGAAGGCGCGCAGGTCTTCGAGTTCACGCCCGAAGTACTCGTCGAACCTGATCAGGTGCGCGGCCTCGATGCCTTCCTTGCTGACCTCGAAGTGGCACATCAGCGCCATGATGACGGCGCGCCGCAGCAGGTCGTCGCGGTCGAGCATCACGCCGCGCGCCGTCGGCAGCCCACCGGCGCGCAGGCGATCGTAGTACTCGTCCAGTTCGCGGACGTTCTGCGAATAGGTCGGGCCGACCTTGCTGATCGACGAGACGCCGAGCCCGATCAGGTCGCAGTCGGGCCGCGTCGAGTAGCCCTGAAAGTTCCGGTGCAGCCGGCCGAGTGCCTGCGCCCGGGCCAGATCGTCGGAGTCCTTGGCGAAATGATCCATGCCGATGTAGCGATAGCCGGCCTCGGTGAGCCGGGTGATCGCGTCGAGCATGATGTGCGTCTTTTCCGCCGACGGCGGGAGTTCCTCGGCCACGATGCGCCGCTGCGTCTTGAAACGCTCGGGCAGGTGCGCGTAGTGATACAGGGCAATTCGTTCGGGCGACAGTTCGAGCACGCGGTCGAGCGTGTGCGAGAAGCTGGCGCGGGTCTGCTTGGGCAGCCCGTAGATGAGGTCGAGGTTGACCGACTCGAAGCCGGCTTCGCGCGCGGTGTCGATCGTCGCGCGCGTCATCTCGTAGCTCTGCAGGCGGTTGACCGCCTTCTGCACCTGCGGGTCGAAGTCCTGCACGCCGACCGACATGCGATTGAAGCCGAGCGCCGCCAGCGTGCGCACCTTGTCCGGCGGCGTCGAGCGCGGATCCACTTCGATGCTGCACTCGGCGTTCTTCGCGAGCGGGTAGCGCTCGGTCAGCATCGCCATCACCTGCTCGAGTTCGGCGTTGCTGAGAAAGGTCGGCGTGCCGCCGCCGAAGTGCAGTTGCTCGAGTTCGCGCGGACCGGTGAGCAGGCCGCCAACGAGGTCGGCTTCGGTCTGCAGCGCTTCCAGATACTCGGCGGCGCGCTCGTGATGGCGCGTCACGACCTTGTTGCAGGCGCAGTAGAAGCAGACCTTGTCGCAGAACGGAACGTGCACGTAAATCGACAGCGGCGCCGGCGAGGCCAGGTCGCCGCGCTTGGCCAGGCGGGCCGCGAACGTCTCGGCGTCGAACGCCTCGACGAAGCGGTCGGCGGTCGGGTAGGACGTGTAGCGCGGTCCGGGGTGGTCGAACCGGCGCAGCAGCGCCTCGCCCGGAAGTTCGATGTCTTTTACGGTCGTCACGGGGGCAAGCATAGGCGTTTTGGCGTGTGTCGGTTGAGGCCGGTCCGGCGTCGTCGGGTCGCATTATTCGAGCCGCAGGTCCGCGCGCGGTTGATGGGCATCAACCGCGGTCCAGCCCAAGGGCATGGCCGAATTAGGGATATTCCCCCCCCCACGCATGGCCCGTCGTCCGCCGCGCAGTCGCGGACCCGGGGCCGCGTCGACGCAAAGTTTGTAAGATACGGGTCTCGTTACAGATGCCTCGGCCGAAATGCCCTGTCGACGCCTGCGGAGCCCCTTGTGAACGCGCCGAGCTTTTCCGCACTCCATCTGAAAGTAGCTTGCTCGAACTGCAACCTGCGCGAGCTGTGCCTGCCGGTGGGGCTGTCGCTCGGCGAGGTCGACAAGCTCGAGGAACTGGTCGCCACGCGCAAGCGCGTCAAGCGGGGCGATTCGCTGTTCCGTGCCGGTGATCACTTCGAGTCGCTGTACGCGGTGCGGCTCGGCTTCCTGAAGAGCACGGTTGTCTCCGCCGATGGCCGCGAGCAGGTGACCGGCTTTCACATGGCCGGCGAACTGGTCGGCATGGACGGCATCAGCGGCGAACAACACTCGTGCGACACGGTGGCGCTGGAAGACACCGAGGTCTGTGTGATTCCGTACGAGCGAATCGAGGAGGTCGCCTCCGCGGTGCCGGCGCTGCGCAGCCACTTTCACAAGGTGATGAGCCGCGAGATCGTGCGCGAGCACGGCGTGATGCTGCTGCTCGGCAGCATGCATGCCGAGGAGCGGCTGGCGGCGTTCCTGCTCAACCTGTCGCAGCGCTTCGAGGCGCGCGGCTATTCGCGCTCGGAATTCGTGCTGCGCATGACGCGCGCCGAGATCGGCAGTTTCCTCGGCCTGAAGCTGGAGACCGTCAGCCGGGCGCTGTCGCGCTTTGCCACCGACGGGCTGATCGAGGTCAACCAGAAGCACGTGCACATCGTCGATCCCGAGGGCCTGCGCGCCATCATGGCCGGCCAGGGGCCGCAGCCCGAAGCGCGCTGAAGGCGCGGCGCAGGCGCGGCGCGCTCAGCGCGACGGCACGATCATCGGCGCCGAGCCTCAGCGCCCCGCCCTGTCGTCCGCTTCCGCTCCCGGCGCTTCGCTCCCCTCGCGGCCCTTCGGGCATCCCTGCGGCCGATCTTCGACGTTCAGCGGACAGCGATTGACCTCGACCGGCGAGCGCTGCAGGAAAACCGTCAGCGCGGCAGCGGTCGCGCCCAGCGCCCAGAAGAAAAAGAAACCGATCGTGTAGACGGGCATCCGGCCGGCGTCGACCGGCACGCCGAACACGTGCACGTCGGCCGGGTCGATCACCGCGAACACCAGCAGCTCGGCCACGGCGGCAACCAGGAACGAGGGCCACAGCACCCACAGGATTCTCTGTGTCAGCCCGCTGCTCAGCATCGTCGTCTCCCCGGCGCGCCGCTCACTGGACGGCAACCAGTTTGAAGCGGCGCGCCTCGCCGGCGGCTATGCCGCCATCGAGCCGCCAGTCGCGACCTTCGAGGACCACGCGCCAGGCGACCGGTGCGTGCAGCACCGCAGCCGCGTCCCACGCCCCGCGATACTCGGCGCTGCGGTTGTCGGGGGCGGCCGACACGCGGCTGAGCATCGCAGTGCGGTCGGCGCCGCTGCGCCCCGGATGCACCAGGCGGATGCGCAGGGCAGCCTCCGGCGGCACGCCGTGCTCTCCTTCGACACGAACATGGACGCTGTCGCCGGCCGCCTCGCCGCCGGCGCTGACTACGGCCGTCAGGCCGAGGTCGGCGGCGCGCTGGCTGCGCGACAGCTCGGCGTTGATCGCCAGACCGCGCTTGTAGTAATCGGCGGCGACCACGCCATCGTTGCTGCGCACGGCCAGCACGAGCGTGACCACGCCGCCGATCACCGCCGCCAGCGGCGGCACCATCAGCAGCCACGGCCAGCGCTGCCGGTACCAGGGGGCCGTCGTCGTTTCCATCCGCTGCTCCTGCGTGGTTGCGGTCGGGCTGTGCCGCTCAACGGCGCAGCCCGAGAAAAGTGGTCGTCTCGCGCACGGCGACCGCCGGGTCGTCCTCGGCACGAACCTCGATCGAGATCTTGTGCGACCCCGGCGCCACGCCCTCGCCGTCGGCCAGCAGCCGCAGCGGAATCGACGCGACCGCGGCCGGCCCGACCTCGAAGCGCGTGTCGGAGGCCACGGCGAGACCCGGCAGGCCCGCTGCGGTCACGCTGAACACGCGCCGTTCCTCGGTCGTGTTCGACACCTGCATGCGGTAGACGTTCTCCACCCGACCATCGTCGGCCTCGCGCGCCAGCGCGCCGCGGTCACGGATCAGATCGACCTTGAGCGGCACGCGCAGCACCAGCGCCACCGCCAGCGCGGCGGTGATCGCGAGCAGGAACACGCCGTAGATCAGCACCCGCGGCCTGAACACGCGCCGCCACATCGCCTTCGAGTCCAGGCCGCGGCGCATCGCATTGGTCGTGGAGTAGCGGACCAGCCCCTTGGGCAGCCCGGTGCGTTCCATCACGTGGTTGCAGGCATCGATGCAGGCGGCGCAGCCGATGCACTCGTACTGCAGTCCGTTGCGGATGTCGATGCCGGTCGGACAGACCTGAACGCACAGTCCGCAGTCGACACAGTCGCCCAGTCCGAGTTCCCTGCGGCTCTTCTTCCTGCTGCCGGCGCCGCGCGGTTCGCCGCGCGACTCGTCGTAGGTGACGATCAGCGTGTCCTGGTCGAACATCGCGCTCTGGAAGCGCGCGTAGGGGCACATGTACTTGCACACCTGCTCGCGCATCCAGCCGGAATTGCCGTAGGTGGCGAAACCGTAGAAGAGCACCCAGAACGCCGACCAGCCGCCGAGCTGCAGGGCGAGCAGCTCCGACCCGAACTCGCGGATCGGCGTGAAGTAGCCCACGAAGGTGAAGCCGGTCCACAGCGCCACCGCGATCCACGCGGCATGCTTGGCGCTCTTCAGCAGCAACTTGCGCGCATTCATCGGCTGGCGGTCGAGCACCATGCGCCGGGCGCGGTCGCCTTCGATGCGGCGCTCGATCCACATGAAGATCTCGGTGTAGACGGTCTGCGGGCAGGCATAGCCGCACCACAGGCGCCCGCCGACGGCGGTGAAGAGGAACAGCGAGAACGCCGCGATGATCAGGATCGCCGTGAGGAAGACGATGTCCTGCGGCCACAGCACGAGGCCGAAGATGTAAAAGCGGCGCGCGGCAAGGTCGAACAGCACGGCCTGGCGGTCGTTCCACTCGATCCATGGCAGGCCGTAGTAGACGACCTGGGTCAGCCATACCGTGGCCCAGCGCCATTTCTGGAACCAGGCGAGATGCTCGCCGATCTTCGCGCGCGGGTAGATCTCGACGCGCTTCGCATACAGCGACTGGACGGCTTCGGCCTGATTCGCCGCCGCCGTCGACGCCTCCTGGACCCGCTTGCCTTCGTCGGCGGCGTTCATTTCCGGCCCACCCGTTCAAGCGCGGCGCGGCGCACCCCTGCGCCGCGCGCGCTGGATCACTTCTTCGCCGGCTGCGCTGCGGCGCCCTGGCCGGGGTTGGCCAGCGAATGCACGTAAGCGGCAACGAGATGGATCTCGGCCTCGCTGAGCAGCCCCTTCCAGGCCGGCATCACCCCGCCGCGCCCCTTGGTGATGGTCTCGCTGATCGTCGCCACCGTCCCGCCGTACAGCCAGGTCTTGTTGGTCAGGTCGACTGAACCGAGGGCGGGATTGCCCTTGCCGTCGGCACCGTGGCAGGCCGCGCAGGCGGCGAACTTCTCCTTGCCCCGCGCGGCGCGCACCGAGTCGTGCGCCGAATCCGACAGCGACAGCACGTAATGCGCGACGTCGGCGACGTCCTCGCCACCGCCGACCGCCGCGGCCATCGGCGGCATCGCCGCCGTGCGCCCGGCGGTGATCGTGGTCACGAGCGCCTCCGGCGAGCTGCCCCACTGCCATTCGTTGTCGGTCAGGTTGGGGAAGCCGCGCGAACCGCGCCCGTCCGAGCCGTGGCACTGCGCACAGTTGTTCTGGAAAATGCGCGCGCCCATCTGCCGCCCGCGTTCGTCGGCCGCGACTGCCGCCAGGTCCATCTTCAGGTAGGAGGCGAACAGGGGACCGTACTTCGTCTCCGCGGCCTTTACCTCGGTCTCATGCTGGCCACTCGAGGTCCAGTTAAGAATGCCCTTGAACTGGGTGCCGAGTCCCGGGTAGAGGATCAGGTACACGATCGAGAACACGACGGTGATGTGGAACAGCCACATCCACCAGCGCGGCAGCGGGTTGTGGAATTCCTGCAGGTCGCCGTCCCACACATGCCCGGTGGTATCCGGATCGGGGCCCGCGCCGACCTTGACGCGCCGCTTGCTCTGCGACCAGAGGAAGACACCGCAGCCGACTACCGAAACGACGGTAATGATGGCGATGAAGAAGTCCCAGAAAACGCTCGTAAAGTCGCTCATCTAGCGCCTCCCCAGGGTGCGGTCATGTTGCTCGTCGTCGGCGAAGGGCAGGCGCGCGGCTTCTTCGAAGCCCTTCTTGCTTTTGCGGTGCCACGCCCACCACACGATGCCGATGAATGCCGCGAACGCGAGCACGGTGGAGAGCGCGCGCAGGTCGTTGATGTCCATCATGGTCAGCCTCCGCCCGTGCGCACGCTGCGCATCTCGACGCCCAGGCCCTGCAGATACTCGATAAGGGCATCAAGCTCGGTCCTACCCTTCAGAGCCTCGGGTGCCTTGGCGATCTGCTCGGCCGTGTACGGCACCCCTAGCCTGCCCAGAGCGCGCATGCGTGCCTGCACGTCGACGCCCTCGACGCTGCTCGCAGCCAGCCACGGGTAGGCGGGCATGTTCGACTCGGGCACCACGTCGCGCGGGTTGTTGAAGTGGACCCGGTGCCACTCGTCCGAGTATCGCTTGCCGACGCGCGCCAGATCGGGCCCGGTGCGCTTGCTGCCCCACTGGAACGGGTGGTCGTAGACGAACTCGCCGGCCACCGAATAATGGCCCTGGTAACGCAGCGTTTCGGCGCGGAACGGCCGGACCATCTGCGAATGGCAGTTGTAGCAGCCCTCGCGGAGGTAGATGTCGCGCCCGACCAGGCGCAGCGGCTCGTACGGCTTGATCCCCGCCACCGGCTGCGTCGTCTGGCGCTGGAAGTACAGCGGGACGATTTCGACCAGCCCGCCGACGGCGACGACCAGCACGATCAGGATGATCATCAGCCACGAATTGCGCTCGATGAAGTCGTGAGTGAGTTTCATGTTGTTTGACTCCTCGCGTTCCGTGATCAGGCGTGCGCCAGCGCCGCCGGCACCGGGTCGTCGACCGGCTTGCCGGCCCGCACCGTCTTGTAGACGTTGAAGCCCATCAGGCACATACCACCGAGGTACAACAGGCCGCCGAGCAGGCGGATCGTATAGAAGGGATAGGTGGCCTTGATGCTCTCGATGAACGTGTAGGTCAACGTGCCGTCCTCGTTAACCGCGCGCCACATCAGGCCCTGCATCACGCCGGCAATCCACATCGCGGCGATGTACAGCACGATGCCGATCGTGCCGACCCAGAAGTGCGTCGTCACCAGCCGCATGCTGTACATCTCGGTGCGGCCGTACAGGCGCGGCAGCAGGTAGTAGATGGCGCCCATCGAGATGAAACCGACCCAGCCGAGCGCGCCCGAATGCACGTGGCCGATGGTCCAGTCCGTGTAGTGCGACAGGGCGTTGACCGTCTTGATCGACATCATCGGCCCCTCGAAGGTCGACATGCCGTAGAACGACAGCGAGACGATGAGGAACTTCAGGATCGGGTCGTCGCGCAGTTTGTGCCACGCACCCGACAGGGTCATGATGCCGTTGATCATGCCGCCCCAGCTCGGCGCCAGCAGGATCAGCGAGAAGATCATGCCGAGCGACTGCGCCCAGTCGGGCAGCGCGGTGTAGTGCAGGTGGTGCGGGCCGGCCCACATGTAGGTAAAGATCAGCGCCCAGAAGTGCACCACGCTGAGCCGGTACGAATAGACGGGGCGCCCGGCCGCTTTGGGAATGAAGTAGTACATGATTCCGAGGAAGCCGGCCGTCAGGAAGAAGCCGACCGCGTTGTGCCCGTACCACCACTGCACCATCGCATCGATCGCACCCGGGTAGGCCGAATACGACTTGGTCAGTGAAACCGGCATCGCCGCGCTGTTGATGATATGCAGCAGAGCGACGGTGAGGATGTAGGCGCCGAAGAACCAGTTGGCGACGTAGATGTGCGAGACCTTGCGCTTGGCGATGGTGCCGAAGAACACCACCGCGTAGGCGACCCAGACGACGGCGATCAGGATGTCGATCGGCCACTCGAGTTCGGCGTATTCCTTGCCGCTGGTCAGCCCGAGCGGCAGCGTCACCGCGGCCAGCACGATGATCAATTGCCAGCCCCAGAAGGTGAACCAGGCCAGCCCGTTGAGGAACAAGGGCACCTGCGATGTCCGCTGCACGACGAAGTAGCTGGTCGCGAACAGCGCGCAGCCGCCGAAGGCGAAGATCACCGCGTTGGTGTGCAGCGGCCGCAGCCGGCCGAAGCTCAGCCACGGGATGCCCATGTTCAGTTCGGGCCAGGCCATCTGGGCGGCGATGATCACGCCGACCAGCATGCCGACGATGCCCCAGACCACGGTCATGATCGAAAAGGCGCGCACCACCCCGTAGTCGTAGGTCACTGCTGTGGACTTGCTCATGTCTGGTCTTCCTCCCCGCTCCTCAGTCGGCATGAATCGGCCTGATACCCCTACCCGTAAAGACTACAACAATCCGCCCGCTGCGCCCTCGCAGGCGGCGGTACGGATCACAAAGGTGGCATTCCTTCTGGAGACTCTGTCGCCGCGGATCGTACGCAGGGGTGCCGTGCCGCGCTTGACCCATGTCAAGCGGCCGCCTGCCATTACTGCGTAAGCGGGCGGGACCGGGCGAGCCTCACCGCGTCCGCGGCTTCGACCCGCCCGCTTCGCCGGCGTCCGGCGGCGGCGCGGTTTCGTCGTCGTCGAGGATGCGGCGACCTTCGTCCTCGAGGCCTTCGAACTGCCCGCTCATCGCCGCCCACACGAGCAGGCCGCCGATCGCCAGTATCAGCACCACCGAGAGCGGGATCAGGACGTACAGCGACTCCATATCAGCGGCGCGCACGGAGCGCGTTGGCGACCACCAGTGCCGAGCTCGCCGCCATGCCGACCGCCGCCAGCGCCGGCGACAGGTACCCGAAAGCCGCGAGCGGGATGGCGGCGATGTTGTAGAGCAACGCCCACGCGAGGTTCTCGCGCACGATGCCCATGCCGCGCCGGGCGCTGCGCAGCAGAACGGCGACATCCTCGGCGCGCGAACCCAGCACGATGAAGTCGGCCCGGGCCTGTGCCAGCGCGGCGCCTTCGGCGAGTGCGATCGACACGTCGGCCTGCGCCAGCACCGGTGCGTCGTTGAATCCGTCGCCGAGCATCGCCACGCGGCGGCCGGTGCCCTGCAGCTGCGCGACCAGTTCGCGCTTGCTGGCAGGTGTCTGTTGCGCATAAGCGCGCTCGATGCCGAGGGTGCGCGCGATCCGCTCCACGCTGCCGGCCCGGTCGCCGGAAACCAGCACCACCTCGGCCCCAAGAGCACGCGCCGCCTCGACCAGCGCCGCCGCATCGGGTCGCAGCATCTCGCCGAAGGAGAACACCGCCAGCGCCCCTTGTCCGTCGGCAAGCGCAATCACGCTGCCGTCGGCCGGCAGCTGAGCGGCCAGCGCCGGCCAGCGCCGCCTCCAGCCACTTTGCTGTGTGCCGCCAGACAGGGCCAGCGCGTACTCGATCTTGCCGATGCGCAGCCGCCGGCCGGCGACCGTGCCTTCGATGCCCGCCGACGGCGTGATCACCACGTCGTGCGCCATCGGCACGGCAAGCGGTGCGGCCGCCTGCGCCAGCGCGCGGGCAAACGGATGTGCCGCAACGGCTTCGAGCGCGGCGGCCTGCGCCAGCACGTCGGCGCTGCGCAGACCGCGCAAGGGGATCACACGGGTGAGCGCGGGCTCGGCGGTCGTCAGCGTGCCGGTCTTGTCGCAGGCGAGCACGTCGATGCGGGCGAGCGCTTCCAGCGCGGCGCTGCGCGCGGTGAGCACGCCGCGCTCGGCAAGGCGCGACTGGGTGGCCGCCAGCGCCGCCGGCGCCGCCAGCGACAGCGCGCACGGGCAGGTCGCCACCAGCACCGCGATGGCCGCCGGCAAGGCCTGCGATGGATCGATCCACCCCCATCCGATGACGGTCGCCGCGGTGACGGCGAGCACCGCCCACAGGAAGACGACCGCGATGCGGTTGGCCAGTTCGACGATGCGCGGCCGTTCGCGGCCGGCGTCGTCGACGAGGCGGCGCAACGCAGCCAGCGACGTCGCCTCGCCGGCGCGGGTGACGCGCACCACCAGCGGCTGCTCCAGGTTGACACTGCCGGCGAGCACCGGCGCGCCGTCCTGCTTCTCGATCGGCGTGGCCTCGCCGGTCAGCCACGCCTGTGAAATCGACGAGACGCCCTGCGCGATGACGCCGTCGGCCGGCACGGTCTCGCCGACCGGCACCAGAACGTGGTCGTCGACCACCAGCTGGTCGGCGGAAACGGACTCGGTGGCGAGCGACGCCGGAAAACCGCGCAGGCGGCGCGCGACGAGCCGCGCGCGCCGCTGGGCGTCGTCGAGATGCCCGCGCGCCTTGCGCAGGGCGCGCGCCTGCAGCCAGCGCACGCCGAGGACGAGCGCGACGAACATGGTGATCGAATCGAAGTACACGGGCCCACGCGCCGTGATCGTTGCCCAGGCGCTGGCCGCGAACGCTGCCGACAGGCCGAGCACGATGGGCAGGTCCATGCCCACGGGTCCTGCGCGCAGCTGGCTCCACGCGCCGCGCAGGATCGGCACCGCGGAAAAGAGCATGACCGGGACGGTCAGCACGAGCTGCGCCAGGCGCAGCAGCTGCTCGATGTCGGCCGGGATGTCTCCCGACCTGGCCACGTAGGCGGGCACCGCCAGCATCATCACCTGCATCATCATCAGCCAGGCGATCAGCACGCGCAGCAGTTCGATCCGCTGCCGGCGCGCCTCGCTCTTGCCGCCTGCGTCGGTGCGGTAGCCGGCCCGCTCGATCACCCGCTTCAGCTGCGCCGCGTCGACGCGCTGCGGATCGAATCCCAGGTAGGCACGCTGCGCGGCGAAGTCGACGTGCGCGCTGGCAACGCCATCCGTGCGGCGCAGGCGATGTTCGATCAGCAGCGCACAGGCGGCACAGACCATGCCGCGGATCTCGATCTGCGCTCGCGCGCCGGCCGGCACCTCGCGCCGCGCCGGGCCCTGCGCCAGCGACGCCTCCAGCGCGACGCGATCGGCGTCGCTGGCGCGCGCCAGGTGAAGCTGCTCGGCAATGAACGCGCAACCGAGACAGCAGTAGTCCCGCCGCCGCCCGCCGACCGTGCGGCTGACGATCTTCAGCCCGGCCAGCCCGTCGCCGCAGTGCGCGCAGGCCGCGGCACCGGCGCCCTCGGCAGCGGTGCCTGGCTGCTGGGCCTTGCGGATGACGGGAGCGGCGGACATCGGAAGCTTCGGTGAACCCCGCCTAGCGTACACAAGCGCAGCGGCACCGGTGCGCCGCCGCGCGACGGATTCGCGCGGATCCGTCGCCGCCACCGCACGCGCGACGACCGCGCTCCGGCCTCAGGCGAAGTCTGCGCCGATCAGATCGATCCGGTCGGTGCACAGTGCATCCACGCCCCAGCCGAAGATCTGCCGTGCGCGCGCGGGCTCGTCGACCGTGTAGCAGAACAGCCAGTATCCGGCGTCCTTGACGGCGCGCGCCAGCGCCGGAGTCAGCAGCTCGTGATCGGCATGCAGGCTGACGCAGCCGAGCCCCTCGAGTTCTTCCTGCCAGTTGTGCGGCACATCGTCGACGAGAAGCGCGCGCGGCAGGTCCGGCGCAGCGGCGCGAGCGGCGAGCAGCGCTTCGCGACCGAACGACGACAGCAGCGGCACCTGCGGCACGACATGCTCGCCGCGGTCGGCGCCGGGTCGCAGCAGGTCCGCATAGAGTTGCGCCGCGGTGCGTGCGACGACTTCGCCGACGCGCGCAACGTTGCCCGGTGCGCGCTTGATTTCCAGGTTGATCCAGGTTCCCTGCGCGCGGCACAGCGCAACCGTCGCCGCCAGCGTCGGGACCGGCTCGCCGAGATACTCCGCACCGAACCGGCAGCCGGCATCCAGGCGGGCGACATCGGCCGACGCCGTCTCCGCCACCGCGCCGTGTCCGTCGGTGGTTCGCTCGAGGGTGCGGTCGTGGATCACGACCGGAACCTCGTCGCGCGTCAGCCGCGCGTCGATCTCGATGCCGCGGAAACCCAGTTCACGACTGAGGCGAATCGCGGCCAGCGTGTTCTCGGGCGCCAGCGCACCGGCACCCCGGTGCGCCAGGATGCGCGGCCACGGCCAGGGCCGGTGGTGACTCATGCCTTCCTCCGCTTGCGACGCACATAGACGAGCTTCTCGACCTTCGCCACCGTCAGCCCCTCGCGGTCGACCACGTCCACATTGAACAGGTGCAAGTGCTTGTCGCCACCGTCGGTCATGCTGACGATGCGATCGAGGTCGTCCTGTGTCAGCACGAACGTTGCGCGCATCCGCGAGCGGCCGGCCGCGATGAATTCGATCGATGCCGCCTTGTCCCACACCACGTAGTCGTCCGGCAGGTTGTGCAGCACCATCAGCGCGAAGAACGGATCGGTCATCGCGTACAGCGAACCGCCGAAATGGGTGCCGAAGTAGCCCTTGTTGTACGGGCGCAGCGGCATCTCGACGACGATCTCGCGATAGTCGGCGGCGATGCGCCGCACACGGATGCCGGAGCCCATGAACGGCGGCCACAGGTTGATGCGGAGCCGGAGCAGCCAGGACGGATACTTGCGGGCCATCGGGAGCGCGTTGCGAAGCGCGCCAACATTAGCGCAACGCGGCCGTTAAGCTTGGCGGCGACCCCGAAGCCGAAGCATCGAACATGTCCGCGACCCGTGCCCTCGAACACCTGCGCGTCCTCGACCTGACACGCGTGCTGGCCGGCCCGTGGTGCACGCAGCTTCTCGCCGACCTCGGCGCCGACGTCGTCAAGATCGAGCGGCCCGGCAGCGGCGACGACACGCGCGCCTGGGGCCCGCCGTACCTGAAGGACGCGCAGGGCCGCGACACCACCGAGGCGGCCTACTACCTGGCCGCCAATCGCGGCAAGCGTTCGGTCACCGTCGACATCAGCAGGCCCGAAGGCCAGCAGCTGGTGCGGAAACTCGCCGCCCGCTGCGATGTCGTCGTGGAGAACTACAAGGTCGGGCAGCTGGCGAAATACGGCCTCGACCACGCATCGCTGGCGGCAGCTGAATCCGCGCCTCATCTACTGCTCGATCACCGGCTTCGGCCAGGACGGCCCGTACAAGGATCGCGCCGGCTACGACTTCATCATCCAGGCGATGGGCGGCTTCATGTCGATCACCGGCGAGCGCGACGACCTTCCCGGCGGCGGCCCGCAGAAGGCCGGCGTCGCCATCAGCGACCTGATGACCGGCATGTACGCCACCGCAGCGATCCTCGCCGCCGTGGCGCAGCGCGAGCGTACGGGCCGCGGCCAGTTCATCGACATGGCGCTGTTCGACACGATGATCGCCATGCTCGCCAACATGAACACGAACTACCTCGCCACGGGCAAGGCGCCCGTGCGCGCCGGCAATGCGCATCAGAACATCGTGCCGTACCAGGTCTTCGCCGCCGCCGACGGCGCCGTGGTGATCGCGGTGGGCAACGACGGCCAGTACGCGAAGTTCTGCGACATCGCCGGCCGCCCCGATCTTGCCGCCGACGCGCGCTTCGCCAAAAACGCCGACCGCGTGCGCAACCGCGCCGTGCTGGTGCCAATGCTCGAGGCGATCGTCCGCGAACGGCCGGCCGCATTCTGGGCCGAGAAGCTGGAGGCCGCCGGCGTGCCGTGCGGACCGATCAACTCGATCGCGCAGGCGCTGGCCGATCCGCAGGCCGTTGCGCGCGGCCTGCGCATCGACCTGCCGCATCCGACCGCGGGCATCGTTCCGCTGGTCGGCATGCCGATCCGCATGAGCGGCTCGCCGCCCGATTACCGTCGCGCGCCGCCGCTGCTCGGCGAGCACACCGACGAGGTGTTGCGCGAAGTGGCCGGCCTCGATGCCGCCGAGATCGGCGCGCTGCGCGAACGCGGCGTGCTTTGAGCGGGCGCAGGTTCCGCCGATGGCCGCGCTTCACCTGCTGATCACCGGCCGCGTCCAGGGCGTGGGCTTTCGCTATTCGATGTGCGAGGCGGCGCTCGAACACGGCGCGCGCGGCTGGGTGCGCAACCGGCGCGACGGCCGGGTCGAAGCGGTGGTCGACGGCGACGAGACCGCCGTCGCGGCGATGTTGCGCTGGGCCCAGCGCGGACCCCGCGCGGCGCACGTCCAGCATGTCGCCACCCGAGCGGCGACGGCGGGCGAGCTTGCCCCGATCGGCGCCGGCTTCGAGCCCTTGTCCGACGCCTGAACAGCGGTCAGCGCTCGCCGCTCAGAGCGCGTCGAGCGCGTGCTCGAGGTCGCGCCACAGCGCCCCGCACGGCTCGCAGCCGACCGACAAGCGGATGAACCCCTCGGCAACCTGGTCGCCCCAGCGCGCGCGTCGCTCGGCGCTGGTATGCAGTCCGCCGAAGCTCGTCGCGGCGCGCACGAAGCGGCATGAGGCGATGAATCGCTCCGCCGCCGCCTTGTCGGCGAGCGTCACGCCGACGATCGAGCCGAAGCCGTGCATCTGCGCCCTGGCGAGTGCATGCGCCGGATGCTCCGGCAGCCCCGGATAGACCACCGCACGCACCGCGCGATGCCGCTGCAGGCGCCCGGCGAGCGCGAGCGCCGATTCGCACATCCGCGCGAAGCGCAGTTCGAGGGTCTCGACACCGCGATGCACCAGCCAGGCCTCGAACGGGCCCGGAATGCTTCCTGCGATGCGGCGCCAGTCGCGCACGGCGTCGAGCAGCGTCGCCTCGCGCGAGGCGACGTGGCCGAACAGCACGTCCGAGTGGCCGTTGACGGCCTTGGTGTCGGCACAGACGACGAGGTCCGCGCCGAGATCGAGCGGCCGCTGCCCGAGCGGAGTCATCATCGTGTTGTCGACGACGACGATCGCCCCGGCCGCCTTCGCGCGCGACGAAACCGCGCCGATGTCGGCAAGATCAAGGGCCGGGTTCGACGGCGTCTCGATCATCACCAGCCGGTAGCCGTCGAAACGCTGCTCGCCGAGCGCAGCGGTCGGCACCAGATCGAAGGCCACGCTCATCGGCGTCAGGAAACGCTCGGCGAGGATGCGCGTCGTGTAGTAGCCATCGGCCGGCAGCAGGATGCGGTCGCCGCTCTTCAGCAGCCCGTAGAACACGGCGGCGATCGCCGCCATGCCTGACGGAAAGGTCACCACCGGCGCATCTTCGAGTTGCGCGAGCACCTGGTCGAGCGCGGTCCAGGTCGGGTTGGCCCAGCGTGCGTACTGGTAATCGCCGGACGGATCGCCCGGCAGCACGTACGCGGTGGTCAGCACCAGCGGCGGCGTGAGCGGCGCGCCGGTCGGCGCGTCGGTTGCGTGATGCAGCGCGCGGGCAACGCGCTCGTCGTCGTCGGATGGCTTCATTCTCGTGCTCGATTCGTTGGGGTGGCCGCCGGCCGGGAACGAGCCGGACGGCGGCGCGAAAAGACCGACGCGTCGAAGCGCGGGTTCAGCCTGGCGTTGATCACGTGGTCGCGCCAGGCACCGTCGATGAACAGGTACTCGCGCGCCAGTCCTTCGCGAACGAAGCCGAGCCGCGCGAGCAGCAGCCGGCTGCGCTCGTTCTCCGGGCGATGCGCGGCCTGGACGCGGTGCAGATTCAGCGTGTCGAACAGCCAGTCGATGCTTGCCTCGAGCGCCTCGTACATCAGGCCGCGACCCTCGAATTCGCGATCGACCGCAAAGCCGAGCATGCACGAGTGAAAGGCGCCGCGCGCGATCTGCGTGAAACTGATGCGTCCGACGAGCAGGTCCGGCTCCGCCTGCCGCGGCAGGACGACGAGCGGCACGCTGTGCCCGGCTTCGAATTCGCCCATCGACGTGGCCAGCGTCCGCGCCCAGTAGGCGGCCGATTCCACGGCGCCGCGCGGCGGATCCCAGCGCGCGAAGTGCTCGCGGTTGCGGGCGAAGAAGGCCGCATGCAGCGCGGCATGCGCGGGCGTGGCCAGTGCGACGCTCAGCCGATCGGTCGCAAGCCGCGGCGCGGGCATGCGCGACGGCTTCGTTTCGCGCGCGCGGACCGGGTCTGCCCCCTTACGCACCAAGACTCTCCGTTTTCCGGTGTAATCGGGCCCTTCAGCAACCGTCGCCCCAAGGAGACCCTGTGAGCCGACGCCTTTTTCTCGCCCTGGCCGCGGCGCTCGGCCTCGCGGCCTCGTCGCCTGCTTTCGCTCAGAGCGCAGCGTACCCGAGCAAGCCGATCCGGCTGATCGTGCCCTACCCTCCCGGCGGCCCCCTCGACGTGGCTGCGCGCACGCTGGCCGAGCGCCTCAAGGATTCGCTCGGCAATGTGATCGTCGAGAACAAGCCGGGCGCCGGCGGCAACCTTGGCGTCGACTACGTGGCAAAGCAGCCGGCCGACGGCTACACGCTGGTGATCGGCGCCGTGGCCACGCACGCGATCAATCCCTGGCTGTTCTCGAAGCTGCCTTACGACCCGGTCAAGGACTTCGCACCGATCACCCTGATCGCCCAGGTGCCCAACGTGCTGGTGATGACGCCGGAGACCGCGGCGAGGCTGGGCATCAATTCGGTGCCGGAGCTGATCGACTACATGCGCCGCAATCCCGGCAAGCTTTCCTACGCGTCGGGGGGCAACGGCAGCGGCGGCCACATGTCCGGCGAACTGCTCAAGTCGATGGCCAGGGTCTCGATGGTGCACATCCCGTACGCCGGCGCCGCGCCGGCGCAGCTGGGCCTGCTCGGCGGCCAGACCGATCTGATGTTCGACAACCTGGCCTCGGCCGCGGCCAACATCCGCGCCGGCAAGCTGCGCGCGTTCGCGGTGACCACGGCCAGGCGCTCGTCGTCGTTCCCCGACGTGCCGACGATGGCCGAGGCGGGAGGCAAGGACCTCGCCGGCTTCGACGTCACGACGTGGTTCGGCGTGTTCGCGCCGGCAGGCACGCCGTCGCCCGTCGTCGCCCGCCTGAACGAGGAACTGCGCAAGGCGCTGCTCACGACGGAGATGCGCGAGCGGCTGGCGAAGATGGGGGCCGAGCCTGCGCCGACGTCGCCCGCCGAGTTCGCCGCCTTCATTCGCACCGAGCTTGCCAAGTACGAGAAGGTGGTGAAGTTCTCGGGCGCGAAGGTCGACTGACCGCGCGCGGCGCGTCACGGGCGCCTGGGGGCGATGCACGTGCGGATCCGGCACCCGAAGGACTTCTGGTCGGGTCTCATGTTCCTGGTGATCGGGCTGGCGTTCGCGGGCTTCGCACAGCAGTACGCACTCGGCTCGGCGCAGCGCATGGGGCCGGGGTACTTCCCGACCGTGCTCGGCGGACTGCTGGCGATCCTCGGCCTGGTCATTGCCATCAGGGGCGTGACGCGGCAGGGGCCCGACGGCGACATCGAGCGCTTCCACTTCGGGCCACTCGCCATCATCCTCGGGGCGGTCGCCCTGTTCGGATTCCTGCTGCGTCCGGCCGGACTGGTCGCGGCGCTGGTGGTGCTGATCGGTGTTTCCGCCTACGCCAGCCACGAGTTCCGCATGCGCGAGGTGATCCCGCTGGCGCTCTTCCTGGTCCTGCTCGTGCTGGCGGTGTTCATCTGGGGACTGGGCATGGTGATCCCGGTCTGGCCGGCCTTCATGACGCCGTGAAAGGCGAGGCCGGCTCGTGGAACTGCTGAACCACCTGGCGCTGGGGCTGGCCACTGCGCTGACCCTGCAGAACCTCGCCTACTGCTTCGCCGGCACGCTCATCGGCACCCTGATCGGCGTGCTGCCCGGCCTCGGCCCGGTGGCGACGCTGGCCATGCTGCTGCCGTTCACCTACACGCTGGAGCCCACTTCGGCGCTGATCATGCTCGCCGGCATCTACTACGGCGCACAGTACGGCGGCTCGACGACGGCGATCCTGGTCAACCTGCCGGGCGAGGCGTCGTCGGTGGTGACCTGCCTCGACGGCTACCAGATGGCGCGACGCGGCCGCGCCGGGGCGGCGCTGGGCATCGCCGCCATCGGCTCGTTCGTCGCCGGCAGCTTCGCCACGCTGCTGATCGCCGCCTTCGCGCTGCCGCTGGTGGAACTGGCCTTCAAGTTCGGCCCCGCCGAGTACTTCTCGCTGATGGTGCCTCGGCCTGATCGGCGCGGTGGTGCTGGCCTCCGGATCGCTGATCAAGGCGATCGCGATGATCATCCTCGGACTGCTGCTCGGGCTGGTCGGCACCGACGTGAACTCGGGCGTGGCCCGCTTCGCCTTCGACGTGCCGGAACTCACCGACGGGCTCGGCTTCGTCGCGGTGGCGATGGGCGTGTTCGCCTTTGCCGAGATCGCGGTCAACATCGAGAAGCGCGGCAAGCGCGAGGTCTTCACCGGCAAGGTGACGAACCTGCTGCCGACCCGCGCCGATCTCAGGCAAGCCGCGCCGGCGATCGCGCGCGGCACCGCGCTCGGATCGGTGCTCGGCATCCTTCCCGGCGGCGGCGCGCTGCTCTCGGCCTTCGCCTCGTACAGCATGGAGAAGAAGATCGCCGGCAAGAACGCCACGCCGCCGTTCGGTCAAGGGCAACATCCGCGGCGTCGCCGGGCCGGAATCGGCCAACAACGCCGGCGCGCAGACCTCGTTCATCCCGATGCTGACGCTCGGCATCCCGTCGAACGCCGTGATGGCGCTGATGATCGGCGCGATGACCATTCACAACATCCAGCCCGGGCCGCAGGTGATGTCGAGCAACCCGGCGCTGTTCTGGGGCCTGATCGCGTCGATGTGGGTCGGCAACCTGATGCTGGTGGTGCTCAACCTGCCGCTGATCGGCATCTGGGTCCAGCTGCTGAAGGTGCCGTACAGGTGGCTGTATCCGGCGATCCTGACCTTCTGCTGCATCGGCGTCTTCTCGATCAACAACAATCCGTTCGACGTCTATGTGACCGCCGTATTCGGCGCGATCGGCTACGTCTTCTACAAGCTCGCCTGCGAGCCGGCGCCACTGATCCTCGGCTTCATCCTCGGCCCGATGATGGAGGAAAACCTGCGCCGCGCCCTGCTCCTGTCGCGCGGCGATGCGACGGTGTTCTTCACCCGGCCGCTGTCCTTCACGCTGCTGCTGCTGGCCGCCGCGCTCCTGGTGCTCGTCGCCCTGCCGGCGATCAAGTCGGGGCGCGAGCAGGCCTTCCACGAGGGCGACTGAAAGGCAGCGGCGCCGACAACGAAAAAGCCCGGCGATGCCGGGCTTTTTCACGACCGGCGCCGAAGCGCCCGCCGTCTCGGGGGAGGTTGTGGATCGGCTGCGCGCCGTTCAGTTGGCGCGCTGCACGCTCGGCGTCGAGGCCAGGTTCGCCGGACGCTCGCCGATGACCTCGGCCACCGGCAGCACGATCACGTCGTTGCCCGACGTCAGGCGGGTGTACTCGTCGCTGTAGTGAGCCTTGGCCAGCACCAGCGTTACACCGACGAAGGCAGCCATCGCGGCACTGACAAGGCGGACGGTCCTGGACGTTGCGTTCATGGTGTGCTCCTTCGCTGCTGTCTTTTTGATGGGTCGGGAAACGATGCGCTGTTCCATGAGTTGAACTTTAGGCAGCACGGGCGCGCGCCGCGAGCGGATTGCGACGGAGCGCGCGAATCGCGGATTGAACTGCAGCGGCCGGTTTCGTCGCCAACTGGCACAATCCGCCGCTCACTCCGCGATTAAGGCATTTCGTCATGCCCAGCCACCGTTCATCACCGTTTTGGGTCGCTCCGGCCACCGCGTCGGTCGCGGCGCCAGCCGGCGGGCTGCGCCGCACGGGTGAGGGGCGATGAAGTTCGACTGGCACAACCCCTACCCCTCCACGCGCCGGCCGGTGCTGGCGCGCAACGTCGTCGCCACCAGCCAGCCGCTCGCCGCGCAGGCGGGGCTGGGCGTGATCGCGCGCGGCGGCAATGCGGTCGACGCGGCGATCGCCGCCGCCGCAGTGATCGCCCTGACCGAGCCTTGCAGCAACGGGCTTGGTTCGGACAACTTCGCGATCGTCTGGGACGGCAGCCAGCTGCACGGACTGAACGCCAGCGGCACCGCGCCGGCAGCCTGGACGCTCGACTACTTCCGGCGCAAGTACGGCGACGACCTCGCCGCAAACCGTCCGGTGCGCGGCTGGGATGCGGTGACCGTGCCCGGCGCGGTGGCCGGGTGGGCGCTGCTGCACGAGCAGTTCGGCAAGCTCGCCTTCGCCGACGTGCTTGCGCCGGCCATCGACTACGCCGAGCGGGGCTTTGCGGTGAGCCCGGTCGTCAACGAGAAGTGGCAACTGGCGGCGCCGCTGCTGCGCGATCAGCCGGGCTTCGCCGATCACTTCCTGCCGCGCGGTCGCGCGCCGGAAATCGGCGAGCACTTCGTTCTCAAAGGTGCCGCGCGCACGCTGAAGCGGGTCGCCGAGAGCGGCGGCGCGGCCTTCTATCACGGCGAGATCGCCGAGGCGATCGCCCGGCACTCGCGCGAGCACGGCGGCGCGATGACGGCGGAAGACCTCGGCGCGTATTGGGATTTCGTGCGCGACCACGGCTGGGTCGGGACGATCAGCCAGGAATTCTCCGGTCACACGCTGCACGAGATTCCGCCGAACGGGCAGGGCATCGCGGCGCTCGCCTGCCTCGGCATCCTGAAGCACACCAGGCTCGCCGACTATGCGGTGGACTCCGCCGACTGGCACCACGTGATGATCGAGGCGATGAAGCTCGCCTTCGCCGACACCTACGCCTTCGTGGCCGACTCGCGCGCGATGCACGTCACGCCGGCGCAGATGCTCGACGACGGTTACCTGAGAACGCGCGCGGCGCTGATCGAGATGTCGCGCGCGCAGCCCTTCGCTGCCGGTTCGCCGCCGCAGGGCGGCACCATTTACCTGTCGGCCGCCGACGCCGGCGGCATGATGGTGAGCTTCATCCAGAGCAACTACATGGGCTTCGGCGCGGGCGTGGTGATTCCCGGCTACGGCATCTCGCTGCAGAACCGCGGCGTCGGTTTCTCGTTCGATCCCGCCAGCGCCAACTGCATCGGCCCGGGCAAGCGGCCATTTCACACCATCATCCCGGCGTTCCTGATGAAGGACGGGCTGCCGGTGATGAGCTTCGGCGTGATGGGCGGCAACATGCAGCCGCAGGGACACGTGCAGACGCTGACCCGCATGCTGCTCGCCGGCCAGCAGCCGCAGGCGGCGTGCGACGCGCCGCGCTGGAAGTGGGGCGCGGGGCTGAAGGTCGACATGGAGCCGACCATGCCGAGGGCCGTGCGCGACGAACTCGGACGGCGCGGGCACCAGATTGCCCGCATCGAAGACAGCTACATGGATTTCGGCAGCGGCCAGTTCGTCTGGCGCCTCGGTGACCCCGCCGTCGAAGGCTATGTTGCCGCCAGCGACTCGCGCCGCGACGGCCTCGCCGCCGGATTCTGAAACGCCAACTCCACGGGAGGTCCGTCATGACCCTTTGCCCGATCGCCATCGTCGCCGGCTGCAGGAAATGCCCGGCGTTTTCCGTCTGTCCGCTGAAGGAAGTGATCGGCGACCAGCACAAGCCGGAAGAAAAACCCGAAGCGAAAGCCAAGCCGGGAAAGGGCAGAGCCAAGAAGTAGCGCAGGCTCGGGCGTTGCGGTCCTGAACGCCCCGGTCTCGCTCACGTCGCCTGAGCCACGACGGGCGCGTCGGAGCGCGCCCGTCGGGTCCGGATCAGGCGCCTACGTTGCGCACGCCGTGTTTGGCCAGTTCCGCCCTGACCTCGGCGCGGCTGCGCGTCGATTCGGCCGGCACCGCCGCTTCTACCGGGTGCTGGTCGCTGAGGTGCGGCAGCCGCTGAGCTTCGGCCCGCACTTCCTGCACGCTGCGCGTGCTCTTCAGCGAAGCCAGCCACTGCTTCGACGGTTCGTCTCCCGCGTCGGCGAAAGCGGCCAGCGGCGACAACGCGACCACGGCAAGAGCGGCATTGAGAAGTCGTTGCGATTTCATGGGGATCTCCTGTGCGATGTTGATGGACTGATGCGTCGTTTGCAGCCGCGCTCGCTTCATCGATCGGTGCTGCATGTCGATGAGTCTTCCGGCCTGCGCATCGCTTACCAGGATTTCCCTGTCCGCCATCCCTAACTTCCGATGTAAGAAACCAAGCGCCCCAGCGACTGGGCGTCGTGATGGTCGGGAGAGGCACGGCAGCGCTGCGCCAGCGCGGCGGTAGACGCGACTCCTACACGAGGCGGCCCATGAGTGAACTGCAGGAGGCGGAACCGACGCTGGCCGAATTGCGGCCCTTGCTGTTGAAGCTGGCGCGGCTGCAGCTGCGCAATGACGCTTGGGCCGAGGACGCGGTTTCCGAGACGATGATCGCCGCGATCGAGGCCAGGCGCCGCTTCGAAGGCCGCTCGAGATTCCGCACCTGGGTCATCGGCATCCTCAAGCACAAGATCGCAGACCAGCTGCGCCGTCAGACCCGCGAGGTATCCACGGATGCGCAGATCGCAGCGGGGGAGATCGAGACCTTCGACGAGCTGTACACCGAGGAGGGACGACGCGTGAACGCCCCGCTCGACTGGGGTGACCCCGAAGACAGCCTGTCGAGGCAGCAGTTCGTGAGCGTGCTGCAGGCCTGCGTCGATGCGCTGCCACGCAGTCTCGGCCGCGTGTTCCTGCTGCGCGAGTGGATGGAGTTCGAGACCGACGAGATCTGTAAGGAGCTGGGCATCACGGCGACCAACTGTCACGTGATGCTGTTTCGCGCCCGCATGCGGCTGCGCGAGTGCGTTGAGGTCAACTGGTTCGGGAAAACGGGGGCGGCATGAAGCAGGGCTGGATCATGATCCCGTGCCGAAGCGCGCATCGGCTGATCTCCGAGGGGATGGACCGTCCGCTGGGATTCGTTGAACTGGCACGGCTGCGCCTGCACCTGACGATGTGTGGGATGTGCTCACGGGTCGAAAGGCAGATGGACTTCCTGCGTCAGGCCATGCGTCGCATCGGCGACGACTGATCCCGGGGCCCGAGGCGCAGCCGCGGCTCAGCCCCTTGCAGGACGGGCCAGCACCGCCAGTTGCCGCTGATCGACCGAATCCCTGGGACAAATCGTGGTCAACCCAGTCTCCGGATTTCTCGGCCCCGCCCTCGCCCGGTACCTGACCAAGCCGGGACGAAGCGCGCCGCTGGCGACGAGTCCGCCGGCGCTGCTCGCTGCAGCCCTGCAGCCGGGTGATGTGCTGCTGGTCGAGGGCGATTCGCGGATCAGCGTGGCGGTCAAGTATCTGACGCAGTCGACGTGGTCGCACGCCGCGATTTACACCGGACCACGGCCCGACCTGCCCCGACGTGACGGCGAGCTCGTGTCGCTTGTCGAGGCCGACCTCAATGACGGCGTGCGAGCGGTTCCGCTGACAGAGTTTGCGCCGTTCCACACCCGGATCTGCCGACCCGTCGGACTGTCGCCGGAGGATCGGCAGCGCGTCGTCCGCTACGTGCTCGAGCGCCTGGGTCACCGCTACGACCTCAAGAATGTCTTCGACCTGGCGCGCTACCTGATCCGAACGCCACCGGTCCCAACTCGCTGGCGACGCCGGCTGATCGGTCTTGGCAGCGGCGACCCGACGCGCGCCATCTGTTCCACGCTGATTGCGCAGGCGTTCCAGTCGATCCGCTATCCGATTCTTCCCGAGATCACGCGCGAGAGATTGCCGGACGATTCCTGCAAGGACTGCTACCGCGAGCTGCTGTGGGTGAGGCACCACAGCCTGTTCGCGCCGCGCGACTTCGACGTTTCGCCCTACTTCGAAGTGATCAAGCCGAGCATTGCGGGTGGATTCGACTACCGGGCCTTGAACTGGGCGGACAGGCCGGCGAGCGGACCGGCCCCGCGGGTGAGTGAATGGACTGCCTGAGCCGGCGTGGCTTTGGCATGATCGCTGCCGCCGCACCGCAACCCGATCACCGACCATGGCTCTCATTGCACCGCTCCCCGCCGACCACGACGCCGACGTCGCCGCAATGTCTACGCTGTTCCTGGAGACGCTCGGCTTCGTGCCGAACTCGGTTCTGACGATGCAACGGCGTCCGCAGATCGCGCAGGCATTCATTGCACTGAATCGCGCGGTGATGACAAATGCCGGCCGCGTCACGTCGGAGCAGAAGCGCCTGATCGGGCTGCTGGCATCGAGCACCGCCGGCTGCCGCTACTGCGAGGCGCACACGACGCTGGCCGCGACACGCTACGGCGCCACGGCTGAGCGGCTGCGACAGCTGTGGGACTTCCACGAGAGCCCACTTTTCTCCGCAGCCGAGCGCGCCGCGTTCGAGTTCGCGCTCGCTGCCGCCAGCGTGCCGAACTCGGTGACGCCTGAGTCGATGACGCAACTGCGCGCGCACTGGGACGATGGCGAGATCGTCGAGATCCTCGGCGTGGTCGCTCTGTTCGGTTTCCTCAACCGCTGGAACGATTCGATGGCGACGCGCCTTGAGGCCGCCGCGGCCGCCGTCGCCGACGAGCATCTCGGCTGGCGGGGCTGGACGCCCGGAAAGCACGGCAACTGATCGGCCGAGTCAATCGCCGGCCGCGCGAGCGGTCGCTGCCCGCACAATCCGCACTCTTGCGGGCTCCCGCCTTCAAGCGAAGGCACGGCCCTTAAAATGCGGACTCGACCTTCAAGCGGACCACGCATCCAGATGACCACGCAGAAAAACTACGAAGCCGTCACCCCGCACAAGGTGGCCTTTCTGGGCCTCGGCGTGATGGGTTTTCCGATGGCGGGCCACCTGGCTCGCGCCGGCCATCACGTCGCTGTCTACAACCGGACGATCAAGAAGGCCGAGCGCTGGGCCGATGAATACGGCGGCCGGGTCGGCGCCACACCGCGCGAGGCCGCCGAAGGCGCGCAGATCGTGTTCGCCTGCGTCGGCAACGACGACGACCTGCGCAGCGTCGTGCTCGGCGCCGACGGCGCCTTCGCCGGCATGGCGAAGGACGCGATCTTCTTCGACAGCACGACCGCCTCGGCATCGGTCGCGCGTCAGCTGCACTACGAGGCAGGCAAGAAAGGCCTGCACTTCATCGACGCCCCCGTGTCCGGCGGACAGGCCGGCGCGGTCAACGGCATGCTGACCGTGATGTGCGGCGGCGACGCGGAAGCCTTCGCGCGCGCGCTGCCGGTGGCGATGGCCTACGCTCGTGCGGTGACGCTGGTCGGGCCGAGCGGTTCGGGGCAACTCGCCAAGATGGTCAACCAGATCACCGTGTCGGTGCTTATCCAGGGGCTGTCCGAAGGCATCAACTTCGGCATGGCCGCCGGGCTCGACATGAAGCTGGTCCTGCAGGTGATCGGCAAGGGCGCGGCACAGAGCTGGCAGCTCGAGAACCGCGGCACGACGATGATCGACGACAAGTTCGATTTCGGCTTCGCGGTGGACTGGATGCGCAAGGACCTCGGCCTGTGCCTCGATGAGGCGCGGCGCAACGGCGCGCCGCTGCCGACCACGGCGCTGGTGGACCAGTTCTATGCCGACATCCAGGCCATGGGCGGCCAGCGCTGGGACACCTCGAGCCTGATCCGCCGCCTGCGCCACGCCAAGGCGTAATGGGTCGCCCTCCGGTCGCCCGGCGACCGACCCTCGTGGGCGCGCGTCGCTGCCTGCGGGCGACCTGGCCGCAGCGGCCCTGACCCGCGCCGGTCATGGACGCCGATTCGCTGCATATCGCGCTGGAGAACCTGCGCCCGACGCTGCTGAAGATCGCGCGGCTGCAGTTGCGCAACGATGCCTGGGCGGAAGACACGGTTTCCGAAACTCTGCTTGCCGCGCTGGAAGGCGCGGCCGGCTTCGCCGGCCAGTCGCAGGTCAAGACGTGGGTCGTCGGCATCCTGAAGCACAAGATCATCGACCAGTTCCGCCGCGGTGCTCGCGAGGTCTCGGCCGAGGCGCAGATGGAGGCCGCCGGCGCGGAATCGCTGGACGAGCTGTATCGGCCCGACGGCCATCGCCTCAATCCCCCCCTCGACTGGGGCGATCCCGAAGCGGCACTTTCGCGTTCGCAGTTCTTCGAGGTGCTCCAGGCCTGCGTCGAGCACCTGCCGGCGGCCATGGGACGGGTTTTCATGATGCGCGAATGGCTCGAACTGGACACCGGGCAGATCTGTAAGGAACTGGGAATCACCTCGACCAACTGCTTCGTGATGCTGCACCGGGCGCGGCTGCGGCTGCGCGAGTGCCTCGAAATGAACTGGTTCTCATCGGAGCAAGGCCAATGAAGGGCGGCGGGCTGCTGATTCCCTGCCGCCATGCGCACGAGCTGCTGTCCGAGCGGATGGACCACCCGCTGGGCACCGGCAACCGGCTGCGCCTGTGGCTGCACCTCAGAATCTGCGAGATGTGCGCGCGAGTCGAGCGGCAGATGGATTTCATGCGCCGCGCGATGCGGCAACTCGGTCAGTAGCGCCGGCAGCCGCCACCATGCCTTGCGACCTCAGGTTCACCCGGCCCTGGCACGGCTGTAAGTTGCGCGCCATTTCCACGACTGATCCCCCACCTTTCCGCTCATCCGACGCCCGATGCACGCCACCCTGCCCCTGCTCAAGGCCACCGACTTCCCCGCGATCCGCCGCCGTGCGGTCGAGACGCTGCAGGTCAACCTCGGCTACGCCTGCAACCAGTCGTGCAACCACTGCCACGTCAATGCCGGCCCGAACCGCAAGGAACAGATGGACCGGGCGACGATCGACCTCGTGCTCGACGTGCTGGTGGCCAAGGACGTCGGCGCGCTCGATCTCACCGGCGGCGCGCCGGAACTGAACCCGCACTTTCGCGACCTCGTGACTGCCGCGCGCGCGCGCGGCGTGCACGTGATCGACCGCTGCAACCTCACCATCCTGCTCGAGCCCGGTCAGGAGGATCTGGCCGGGTTCCTCGCCGCGCAGCAGGTGGAAATCGTCGCCTCGCTGCCCTGCTATCTCGAAGACAACGTCGACCGCCAGCGCGGCGCCGGCGTCTTCGACAAGAGCGTGCGTGCGCTGCAGAACCTCAACGCGCTCGGCTATGGCCGCGACGAGCGGCTGCCGCTGTCGCTCGTCTACAACCCGCAGGGCCCGGCGCTGCCGCCGGAGCAGGTCGCGCTCGAAGCGGACTACCGCAGGTTCCTCGGCGAGCGTTTCGGCATTTCCTTCACGCGGCTGTATGCGCTGGCCAACATGCCGATCGCGCGTTTCGGCTCGACGCTCGTCAGCAAGGGTCAGTTCCGCGACTACATGGGCCGGCTGCGCGCCGCGCACCGGCCGGAGAACGTCGAGCAGGTGATGTGCCGCTCGCTCGTTTCGGTCGACTGGCAGGGCTTCCTGTACGACTGCGACTTCAACCAGATGCTCGGCCTGCACCTGCACGAGACCGGGCAGCGCCATGGCCGCATCCACCTCGACGACTGGCTTGAGATGGACCTCGCCGGCAACCCGATCGTCGTCGCCGACCACTGCTACGGCTGCACGGCGGGCCAGGGCTCCTCTTGCGGAGGCGCCCTGGCATGAGCGCGCCGGGCCGTTCCTGCCCGCCGCACTACGGCTACTCGCCGCGCGTGTTCGCGCGCGAGCCGGACTTCGGTGCCGAGACGCTGTACGTGATCGGCGGGCTGTACGGCAATGCGCTCGCGCTCGACGAGGTCGACCGGATGGCGGCGCTCGAGACGCAGCCGCCGACGCAGGTGTTCAACGGCGACTTTCACTGGTTCGACGCCGAACCGGCGCTCTTCGCCGCCGTGCAGCGGCGCGTGCTGGCCCATGCCGCACTGCGCGGCAACGTCGAGACCGAATTGGCCGGCAACGACGAAGCCGCGGGATGCGGCTGCGCCTATCCGGAGTCGGTGCCCGACGACGACGTCGAGCGCAGCAACCGGATCCTCGCCACGCTGCGCGACGTCGCCACGCAGGTCCCGGGCGCCCGCGAGCAGCTGGGCGCGCTGCCGATGCACGCACTGGCGCAGGTCGGCCGGCTGCGCATCGGCATCGTGCACGGTGATGCCTGGTCGCTGGCCGGCTGGCGCTTCGCGCACGACCAGTTGCACGACCCCGCACAGGCAGCGCAGCTGAAGGCGGCGCTCGAACTCGGCGCGGTCGACGGCTACGCCTGCAGCCACACCTGCGCGCCGGCGCTGAAGGTCATGGACGACCGCTTCGTGATCAACAACGGCGCTGCCGGCATGGCCAACTTCGCGGGCGACGCCAGCGGGATGCTGACACGCGTTTCGGTCCGGCCGCTGCCCGTACTGCTCGAACCGCTGCGCGCGTTCGGGCTGCACGAGCGCGGCGTGTGGGTCGACGCGCTGCGCATCCGCTTCGACGCCGCCCGCTGGCTCGACCGGTTCGACGTCCTCTGGCCCGAAGGTTCGCCGGCGGCGGTGTCCTATCGGGACCGAATCGCGCGCGGCCCGCAGTTCACGGCCGACCACGCGCTCGGCCGCGAGCTTCTCGCCTGCGGTATGTAAGTTCGTCACTGGCAGGGCGCGACCACTGCCGGTTCCTCATGCACTGAATGCACCGCGCGCGCCGCGAAGCAACGACTCAACCCCATGGACAAGAAACGACTGCTGGTGCTGGCCCTCGTCGCCGCGGCGATCGCCGCGTTCTTCATCTTCGACCTGAAGCAGTATCTGAGCCTCGAGTTCTTCCAGGCCAGCCGGGCGCGGATCGACGCCTTCCATGCCGCCCATCCGTGGCAGACCGCGGCGGCCTTCTTCGTCATCTACGTCGCGGTCACCGCACTGTCGCTGCCGGGCGCGGCGATCATGACGATTGTCGCCGGCGCGATCTTCGGCGTGGTGACCGGCACGGTGCTGGTGTCGTTTGCCTCCTCGCTGGGCGCGACGCTGGCCTTCCTGGTGTCGCGCTTCCTGCTGCGCGACTGGGTCCAGGCGCGCGTCGGCGAGCGGATGAAAGCCTTCAACGACGGCGTCGCCAGGGAAGGCGCGTTCTATCTCTTCGCGCTGCGGCTGGTGCCGATCTTTCCCTTCTGGCTGATCAACCTGGCCATGGGCCTGACGGTGATCCGCACCTGGACCTTCTACTGGGTGAGCCAGCTCGGCATGCTCGCCGGCACCGTCGTCTACGTCTACGCGGGCACGCAGCTCGGCCAGTTCCGCATCTCGGCGGGCCTGATCTTCGCCTTCGTGCTGCTCGGCATCTTCCCGCTGGTCGCCAAGAAAGTGCTCGACGCGATCAAGGCGCGCAAGGTCTACGCGAAATGGGAAGGCCGGCGTCCGGCGGCATACGACTACAACATGGTGGTGATCGGCGCCGGCAGCGCCGGCCTCGTCTCCGCCTACATCGCCGCGGCGACCAAGGCGAAGGTGGCGCTGATCGAGAAGCACAGGATGGGCGGCGACTGCCTGAACACCGGCTGCGTGCCGTCGAAGGCGCTGATCCGCTCGGCCAAGCTGCTCAGCCACATCGCGCGCTCGAAGGAGTTCGGCATCGACCAGGCCAGCGCGAGCTTCGACTTCGCCGACGTGATGGAGCGCGTCTCGCGGGTGGTGAAGACGGTCGAGCCGCACGATTCGGTCGAGCGCTACACGGGGCTCGGCGTCGAGTGCGTTACCGGCACCGCGAAGATCACCTCGCCGTGGACGGTGGAGGTGTCGGAGGCACCCCTCTCCCCTGCCCCTCTCCCGCAGGGGGAGAGGGCGTGCACGGAACGGCGCGTGCTGACGACGAAGAACATCGTCATCGCCGCCGGCGCGCGGCCGTTCGTGCCGCCGATCCCGGGCCTGGCCGACGTCGGCTACCTGACCTCGGACACGGTGTGGAACCTGCGCGTGCAGCCGAAGCGGCTGGTCGTGCTCGGCGGCGGGCCGATCGGCTCCGAGCTGACGCAGGCCTTCGCGCGGCTCGGCTCGCGGGTCACGCAGGTCGAGATGCTGCCGCGCATCCTGATCCGCGAGGATCCCGAGGTGTCGACGCTGGTGCAGTCGCGCTTCGAGGCCGAGGGCATCCGCGTGCTGGTCGACCACAAGGCGAAGCAGTTCCTGGTCGAGAACGGCGAGAAGGTGCTGGTCGCCGAGCACGAAGGCGGCGATGTGCGCATTCCGTTCGACGAGGTGCTGGTCGCCGTCGGCCGCGTCGCGAACACGCAGGGCTACGGGCTCGAGGAACTCGGCATCGGCGTGACCACGCGCGCGCACGGTCGAGACCGACGCCTACCTGCAGACGATCTACCCCAACATCTTCGCCTGCGGCGACGTCGCCGGACCGTTCCAGTTCACGCATACCGCCGCGCACCAGGCCTGGTATGCGGCGGTCAACGCGCTGTTCGGCACGTTCCGTCGCTTCAGGGCCGACTACCGCGTGATCCCGTGGACCACCTTCACCGAGCCCGAGGTTGCCCGCGTCGGACTGAACGAACTGGAGGCGAAGGAAAAGAACGTCCCGCACACGGTCACCGTCTACGGCCTCGACGATCTCGACCGCGCCATCGCCGACGAGGAAGCACACGGCTTCGTCAAGGTGCTGACGGCGCCGGGCACCGATCGCATCCTCGGCGTGACCATCGCCGGCGAACACGCCGGCGACCTGCTCGCCGAGTACGTGCTGGCGATGAAGCACGGCCTCGGGCTCGACAAGATCCTCGGCACCATCCATACGTACCCGACGCTGGCCGAAGCGAACAAGTACGCCGCCGGAGTCTGGAAGCGAGGCACCGTCACCCAGGGACAGTGGGCGTTCCTCGCCGCCTTCCAGGCATGGCGGCGCGGCGAGCACGGCTTCGGCCGGGTGATCGGCAAGGTGCGCGCGCTGGTGACCGACAAGCGCAAGGCCTACGCCCCCGACGCACACTAAGCTTCCCTCCTCGGGCAGTCGCGGTTGACGCGGGCAGCCCGCCTCCCGCTCGTGTTGCGGGAACGGTGTCGGGTGAGAGGGAGCGAATTGGACCGAGTCGAGGTCGTTGTGATCGGTGCCGGCGTCGTCGGCCTGGCGATCGGCCGCGCGCTCGCCGTGGCCGGCCGCGAGGTGCTGGTGCTGGAAAGCGAGCGGCACTTCGGCACCGGCACCAGTTCGCGCAACAGCGAGGTGATCCACGCCGGGCTCTACTACGCCACCGGGTCGCTGAAGGCGCGGCTCTGCGTCGAGGGCCGCCGGCAGCTCTACGCCTATTGCAGCGAACACGGCGTGGCGCACAAGCGGCTCGGCAAGCTGATCGTCGCCACGCGTATCGAGCACATCGAGGCCTTGCAGGTGATTCACCGGCGCGCGCTGGCCAACGGCGTGGAGAACTGCGCGATGATCGAGGCGGCCGAGGCGCAGCGGCTCGAGCCCCAGCTGCGCTGCGTGGCCGCACTGCACTCCCAGGAAACGGGCATCGTCGACAGCCACGGGCTGATGCTCGCCCTGCTCGGCGATCTCGAGGCGGCCGGTGGCACGCTCGCCTGCTCGGCACCGTTCGAACGCGCGCAGCGCCAAGGCGACGGCTGGATAGTCCACACCGGCGGCGAGGCGCCGTTTGCGCTCGAAGCAGCGCTGCTCGTCAACGCGGCCGGACTGCACGCGCAGGAAGTCGCCGCGGCGATCGAGTCGCTGGGCATCGAGCACATCCCGCCGCGCCTCCTCGCGCGCGGCTGCTACTTCCAGCTCGCGGGCCGCGCGCCGTTCTCGCGGCTGATCTACCCGGTGCCGGCGCCCGGCGGGCTCGGCGTGCACCTGACGCTCGACCTCGGCGGGCAGGCGCGCTTCGGGCCCGACGTCGAGTGGATCGATGCCGTCGACTACACCGTCGATCCGCACCGCGCCGATGCCTTCTACGCCGAGGTGCGCGAGTACTGGCCGCAACTCGCCGACGCTTCGCTCGCGCCGGCCTACGCCGGCATCCGGCCCAAGCTCGTCGGGCCGGGCGAGCCACCCGCCGACTTCGTCATTGCCGGACCCGAAGCGCACGGCGTGGCGGGGCTGGTCAACCTGTTCGGCATCGAGTCACCGGGCCTGACGGCGTGCCTCGCCATCGGTGCGCAGGTCGATGCACTGCTGCGCGACGCCGCCGGCGGCGTCGCGGGACGCCCCGCCTGATCGAGCGTCGCGCCTATCCCATGCGTCCCGCGAGCCACCGGCGCTGCATGCGCTCGCCGAGAAGCACCCGCGCGCGGAACAGCCGCGACCGGCATTCGGCCTCGGCGATGCCGAGCGCCCGGCAGACGGCTCCGCTGTCGAACTGCATCCATTCGCGCAACAGCAGAACCTGCGCCAGAGCCGGCGGCAGTTCCGCGACGCAGGACTCCAGCATGTCCGTGAACCGGCGGCTCGCCAGCGCACCCTCGGGACCGTCCCAGTCGCGGACCGGTGCAGCGCGGCGACCGTTGGCGCCGAACAGGCCGTCGATCGTTTCGGTCCCGTCGTCCTCGCCGCGGGCATCGGCACCGCCTTCGGCTTGCCGTCGGCGCAACTGATCGGCGATCCTCTCCTTGAGGATGTCGATCAGGTCCGAGCCCGCAGCGAGGTCGCCCGCCTGCCCGTTTGCCGTCCGCAGCGCCTGCGCCACGGCGTCCTCGGCCGATTCATCATTGCGTAGCAGCAAGCCGGCCAGCCTCAGCAGTCGCGGCCGCGCGCCGTCGATGCCGACCCGCCGATCGACGGCGACGTTCATGGGCCGGCCCTCCCGGCGCTCGACATGCGGGCAGCGCTCAGCGCAGCCGCAGGACCCGGTCGAGCGACAGCGAACCGCCGCCGCGACCGACCAGGTACAGCATCGAAGTCGCCCACACCAGATGCGTCGGCCACGCCAATGGGTAGACGAAGATCTGGATCACTGCGGTCATGCCGAGCAGCGCGAGCGCCGAGGCGCGCGTGAACAGGCCGAGCACGAGCAGCACCGGGAACAGGTGCTCTGCATACGCGGCCAGGTGCGCGGCGAGCTCGGGAGCGAGCAGCGGCACCTGGTATTCGTCGGCGAACAGGGCCACGGCGTTTTCGCTGACGGTGAGCAGTCCGTCCACCTTGGTGCGGCCGGAGAGCCAGAACACGCCGGCAATGCCCAGTCGCGCGGCGATCGCGACGAGGTCGTGACCGATCAGCGCGCCGAGCCGGTCGGCGACCCGGTTGTACATCCCGCGCACGCCGGCCACGGGTTCGACGGATGAAACGACAGCGGTCATCGGAACGGCTCCTTGGGATCGCAGGGCTCGAGTCGCGTGAAGGCCCCGGCCTGCAGCAGTTGACGGGTCAATGTGGAAAGATCGGCGCGCTGGTCGACATCGAGCGCGGCGAGCACCGCGTCGACGATGCTGTCGCCGCGCAGGCAGGCGTCGAGAAACGCGATCCCCGCGCGGTCGAGCGGGCCATGCAGGACCTCGCCGTGCGGCCGCGTCAGCAGGGCGCCCTCGCCGTGCCATTCGAGCTCGCCGATTTCGGCGGCACCGGCGCGGTTGCGGCTCCAGATCGAGTAGACGGGCGTGCGCTCGGACACGAACCAGCGCGCCGCCGGATGCGGCCGAAGCCGCGCCCGCGTCATCTCGTCCGGGCCGAGCGCGGCGACCGCCGCCGGATCGAGCACGTTGGCATCGGCGGCGACGTGCGCTTCGCTCCACGAGCGGTCCAGGCGCGCCACGTCGGCGAGGTAGGACAGTTCGGCGGCCGGCGCGAACGAGGCCAGGAAGTCGACGAATCCTGCGCCGTAGTCGAGCAGCGTCGGATGTGCGGGCAGCGAATCACGCACGAACACCGCCGCCGTGGCGCGGAACCACTCGTCGCCGACCAATCGCGCCACTGCCGGGTAGTTGGCCTGCAGCGCGTCGATGCAGCCCTTGAGCACGGTGTTGCGGTAGACGGCGAAGCCGGGCTGCTCGACGAGGCCATCGATCATCGGGTCGCCGACGGCCGCAGGCTCGGGCGCCAGCAGCGCGCGCGCGAACGCGTCGTGGAACTGCGCCAGTGCGCCGGCCATCACGCCGCCTCCGGCAGCCGCACCGCTTCGGCCAGCATGTCGTTCGCGCGCACCCGCTCGGCCATCAGCTCGGCGAAGGACGGAACGTTCTCGTCGCGTTCGATCAGCGTCGGCCGCGGGCCGATGCGGTCGATCAGCCGCTGGTAGAGCGACCACACGGGGTCGGCCACCGGCGCGTCGTGGCTGTCGATCAGCAGCCTGCGCCCGTGCACCGGATCGGCGCTATGGCCCGCGAGGTGGATTTCGGCAATCAGTTCGCCCGGCACCGCGTCGACGTACTGCGCCGCGTCGTAGCCGAGGTTGCTGGCGCTGACGAAGACGTTGTTGACGTCGAGCAGCAGCGCGCAGCCGCTGCGGCGCGCGATCTCGCACAGGAACCCGACCTCGCCGAACGCGTGGCCGTCGAGTGTCAGGTAATGCGCCGGATTCTCCACGGCGATCCGGCGCCGCAGCCGGTCCTGCGTGCGGCCGACGTTGGCAACGATTCGATTTAACGCCTCGGCCGTGCGTGGCACCGGCAGCAGGTCGGGTCGATACGCACCGCGCCAGACGCTCCAGGCCAGGTGCTCGGAAACGAGCGCCGGCTCGAAGCGGTCGACCAGCGCGGCCAGCCGGTCGAGATGCCGCGCGTCGGGATCGGCGTCCGCCGCCAGCGACAGCGCCACGCCGTGCAGCGACAGCGGATGCCTGCTGCGGATCGCCGCCAGCCAGGCCAGTCGCGGCCCGCCGTCGACCATGTAGTTCTCCGGGTGCGCTTCGAACCACAGGCCGGATGCGGAGCACGCGTGCGCCTCCTCGAAGTGCTGCGGCTTCAGGCCGAGTCCTGCGGACAATGCCGCACTCATCGAATGTCCTCCTCGCGGGCAGTCGTGCCGCAGCCCCGCCCAACCGACGCCGGGCGCAGGTACAGGCGCGCGGGCAGAGGCGAACCGGGGCTGCGGCGGTTCATCAGCTTTTCATCGGCTCCAGGGATCCCATGCCCTTGGGCGTCTTCATCGTGGCGCAGGTGCCCTTCGGCACGTACTTCCACGCGTTGCCCTGGTAATCGACTTTCGCCGTACCGGCGCAGGTCGTGCCGGGGCCGGCGGCGCAGTCGTTCTTGCCGGCCTTGGCCACTCCGTAGCAGCGTTCCTTCTCACCCTTGATCGATGCGCCCTTGTCCTGGGCCAGGGCCGCGCCGGAGGCAACGGCAGCCAATGCAAAGGCGGCGACGGCGAGCGTGTGACGACGATTCATGCAACTTCTCCTCAGGTCAGGTTGATGGGACCGGTGCAACGACGCGACCGGTCTGGCTGCTTATTCGCGCCGACCGCGCGCGCCGTTACAGTCGCGGGCAAAATTCGCCGGACTTTCTTTTTTCGGCCTGCTGTAACCGGATGCTGCCGCTCGACGAACGTACTCAAGGAGTCGCTTGAAAACGGCTTCGGACGCCCGCGAGGAGAAGCTGCGCGCGCTGATGGTCGCCGCGCAGGGCGGCGATGCGCAGGCGTACGCTGGCTTCCTGCGCGATCTGGCGCCTTTTCTTCGCGCCTACTTCCGCCGGCGGCTGCAGTCGCTGCCGGACGACATCGAGGACCTCGTGCAGGAAACGCTGCTCGCCGTGCACAACAGCCGCCACACCTACGACGCCGGCCAGCCCGTCAGCGCGTGGCTGCACGCGATCGCGCGCTACAAGATGGTCGACCTGCTGCGGGCACGGGCGGGACGCGAGGCGCTGCACGATCCGCTCGACGAGGAAGGTGCCGTGCTGCTGACCGACGCCGAGCCGGCCGCCGCCGAAGCGCGCCGTGACCTCGGCGTGCTGCTGCAGCAGTTGCCCGACAAGCAGCGCCTGCCGATCGAGTACGTGAAGATCGAAGGACTGTCCGTCGCCGAGGCGGCGCAGCGCACCGGCCTGTCAGAATCCGCCGTCAAGGTCGGCGTGCATCGCGGACTCAAGGCGCTGGCGGCGCTGATCCGCAGGTCGCAATGAAGACCGACGAACTGATCACCGCATTGGCGACCGGCGCCGAACCGGTCGACCCGCGCGCGCCGTCGCGGCGCCTGCTGTTCGGCAGTCTCGCCGGCATCGCCCTGGCCGTGCCGCTGATGCTCGGGCTGCTCGGGCTCAACCCGCAACTGGCGCAGGCTGCGCAGTGGCCGATGTTCTGGGTCAAGCTGGGCTTCGTCGCGGCCGTGGCCTTCGCGGCATTCGCGCTCGCGTTGCGGCTCGCGAAGCCGGGCACGCCGACGCAACGCGCGTCCGCCGCACTGGCGATGCCGTTCGCGGCGATCTGGCTGCTCGCCGTCGTCGCGCTGATTGCATCCGCACCGGGCGAGCGGGCGTCGCTCGTGATGGGCAGCACGTGGAATACATGCCCGCTGAACATCACGGTGCTGTCGGCTCCGGCGCTGGCGCTGACGCTTTGGGTGATGAGAAGCCTCGCCCCGACGCGGTTGCCGCTCGCCGGTGCTGCCGCTGGGCTGCTCGCCGGCGCGCTCGGCGCGACCGTCTACACGCTGCACTGCCCCGAGACGGCCGCGCCGTTCATCGGCACCTGGTACGTGCTCGGCATGCTGGTGCCCACGCTGGTCGGCGCTGCGCTGGGCCGCTTCGTGCTGCGCTGGTAGCGCCTCGTTTCTTTTCAGAGCGCCTTGCGGCCGGAATGCCGTAAGGTCGACGCACCTCGCCCGACTCATTCGGGCAACGTCGCAATCAAGCGAATCCACATCAACGGAGATCCACTCATGCTCAGACCGCGCCAACCCGTGCCCGCGCTGACCGTGTCCACCGTCGGCGGCGGCACCTGGACGCTCGGCGAGCAGAAGCCGCAGAACTTCACGCTGGTCGTCTTCTACCGCGGCCTGCACTGCCCGATCTGCCGCGGCTACTTGACCGAACTGAACCGGCTGCACGCGGAGTTCGCGGCCCGCGGGGTCGGCGTCGTGGCGATCTCCGGCGACACCGCCGAGCGCGCGGCGCAGACCGTGACGGACTGGCGCCTGCCGCACCTGACCATCGGCCATGGCCTTCCGATCGACAAGGCGCGCGAGTGGGGCCTGTACGTCTCGACCAGCCGCGGCAAGACCTCGCTCGGCATCGAGGAGCCGGCGCTGTTCTCGGAACCGGGGATCTTCCTGGTCCGCCCGGACGGCACGCTGTACTTCGCCATCGTGCAGACGATGCCGTTCTCGCGTCCGCACTTCAGCGAAATGGTGCAGGCGATCGACTTCGTGCTGAAGCACGACTACCCGGCGCGCGGCGAGGCCTGATGTTGCGGCGGCGGCAGTTCGTGCTCGCCCTGGCAGTGCTGCCTCTTGCGCGCGCCGCATCGGCGCAGGCGCGCTTCGATCACGCGCATGCGGCCTGGGACGCGCTGCTGAAGAAGCACGTGCGGCTGATTTCCGGCGGCAACGCCTCGCAGGTCGACTACCGCGGCTTCGCGGCGAACCGCGCGTTGCTGGCCGATTACCTCAACGCACTTTCGGCGGTGACGCCGGCCGAGTATGCGGCGTGGAGCAAGTCGCAGCAGTTCGCGTTCCTCGCCAACGCCTACAACGCGTTCACCGTCGAGAAGATCCTGACCCGCTATCCGAACCTCGAGTCGATCCGCGACTTCGGCGGGATTTTCGGCAACCCGTGGAAGGACGAGTTCTTCACGCTGCTCGGAGCCCGGCGCAGCCTCGACTGGATCGAGCACGACACGATGCGGGCGCCGGGCGTTTTCGACGATCCGCGCGTGCACGTGGCGGTCAACTGCGCCAGCGTCGGCTGCCCGATGCTCGGCCGCGACGCCTTCGTCGCCGCGCGGCTCGACGCGCAGCTCGAGAGCCTCTTCCACCGCTTCATGAGCGACCGCTCGCGCAACCGCTACGACCCGCGGGCTCAGGCGGCCGAGATCTCGCGTATCTTCGATTGGTACGGCGAGGACTTCGAGCAGGGGCACCAGGGCTTCGCCAGCGTGCAGGACGTCGTCGCGAAGTACGCGGAGCAGCTTGCCGACGCCGCAGCGGATCGCGCACGACTGCGAAGCAGGACGGTGCCGATCCGCTTCATCGAATACGACTGGCGGCTCAACGACGTGACCCGCTGAGCGACAGGCGGCAAGCAGCCTGCGGCACAATCGCGCGCTGTGAACGCCGCCCCAGCCTCATCCGTGCACGTCGCCCTGGCGGAAGACGGGCCACTCGGCACACGGGTTCCGCAACGCTCCGCGCTCGCCCTCGGCCTCGTCGGCGGGCTTGGTGAGGAACTGCTCGCCACGCTGCTGTCGTCCGGCGATTACGTTGTCGTGCACGTCGCCGTCACCCGCATGATCGGCAGCGCGACGCCACGGTTTCACCCCTGGCTCGTCGGGCGCGGCGCGGTCGTTGCCGACGACGCGTTCATCGGCATTGCCGCCGAGGAGACCTTCGTGCCGCAGGCCTCGCCGATCCGGCGCTACGGCGAGCACGACGTGCTCGAGGCCGCGCGTACCGCGCGTGACAGCGGCGCCACCACGCTCGTGCTGGTCGCGCCGCTGCCGGCACTGCTGCAGATGGGCGAGGCGACGCGCACGCTGGCCTCCGTCGACGAGGTCGCGCTGGTCGGCATGGGCTTCGAGCGTCTCGTCATCATCCGCCCCACGTCGGCCGACGACACGCGCCGCCTCCCGGACCTGATCGCCAGGCTCGTGCGCGCGGCGGGCAATGCAGTGGCCGACCTGATGCTGCCGTCGTACACCAAGGCGCTGTCCGCACGCACGGCGGCACAGGCGATCCTCGCAGCGGTGCGCGGCGCGCGGCCCGGCGTCACGGTGCTCGGCGCGAAGGAACTCGCCGCCATCGTGCAGGCGAAGATGCCGCAACTGGCGCCGAAGAAGCCGCGGCTGCGTTAGCGGTGAAGACGCTGGCGATCATCATCCCGGTGCTCGACGAATCGGCGACGGTCGAGGAGACCTTGCGTCGCCTCGCGCCGCTGCGCCGGCGCGGCGCATCAGTGATCGTCGTCGACGGCGGCAGCGGCGACGGCACCGCGGCGCGCGCCGCACCGCTGGCCGACCGCGTGCTCGCCGCGCCGCGCGGCCGCGCGCTGCAGATGAATGCCGGCGCGCGGTCGGCCGAAGCGGCGGGTGCCGACGTGCTGCTGTTCCTGCATGCGGACACGATGCTTCCCGACGATGCCGACCGGACCGTCCTGCACGCGCTCGCGGGTTCGGAGCGCTGCTGGGGCCGGTTCGACGTGCGTCTCGATGCAGCGGGGATTTCGCTGCGGATCATCGAGACGCTGATGAACTGGCGCTCGCGGTTCACCGGCATCGCCACCGGCGACCAGGCGATCTTCGTCACGCGCGTCGCCTTCGCCGGCCTCGGCGGCTTTGCGCCGTTGCCGCTGATGGAGGACATCGATTTTTCCCGCCGCGCCAAGCGGCTGTCGATGCCGCTCGCGCTGCGCGACCGTGTGCTCACCTCGGCGCGGCGCTGGCAGCGTCACGGCGTGTGGCGCACGGTGGCGCTGATGTGGTGGCTGCGGCTGGCCTATTTCTTCGGCGCCGATCCCGGCGCGCTGGCGCGGCGCTACCGCGATGCCCGCTGACAACGCCATCGACATCGCCGTGTTCGCGCGTGCGCCGGTCGCGGGTGCGGCCAAGACACGGCTCATCCCGCTCCTCGGCGCGGAAGGCGCGGCCGCGCTGCAGCGGCAACTGATCGCGCGCACGCTGTCGACGGCCTGCGCGGTGCCGGCTGCGCGCGTCACGCTCTGGGTCGCCGACGACACTTCGCATCCCTACGTCGCCGAGGTCGCGGCGCGCTTCGGCGTCGCGGTCGCGGCCCAGGTCGGCGCCGATCTCGGCGAGCGCATGGGCCACGCCTTCGAAGCCGCCGGCGCGCCGCTGGTGCTGATCGGCACCGACTGCCCGCAGCTCGCGGCGGGAGACCTTGCCGCGGCGGCGGCCGCGCTGGCCGAAAGCGATGTCGTGATACAACCTGCCAGCGACGGCGGCTACGTGCTGATCGGCCTGGCCCGGCCACAGCCGGCGCTGTTCGAATCGATCGACTGGGGAGGACCGCAGGTGCTGCAGCAGACACTGGCCCGCATCGCCGCGCTCGGACTGCGCTGCGCGCTGCGACCGGTGCTCGACGATCTCGATACGCCGGACGACTTCCAGCGGGCGCTCGCCGCCGGCCTGCTGGCCAGGGTGGAATGAAGGCCCTCGCCATCGCCACGCTGTTTGCAGCCGCACTGCTGCCGGCGCAGCCGACCGCAGCAGGGCTGGCGGCGTTTTCCGCGGCGGCACCGGGGACGGTGCCGCAGCCCTGGACGGTCGTCACGCTGCCGAAGCTGCCGCGGCACACGCGTTACGAGATCGTCAGGTTCGACGGCGCCAACGTGCTGCGGGTGACGGCCGACGACTCGTACGCCAATCTGCTGCACCCGCTGAACGGTGCAGCGGCGCGGCGCCTGCACTGGCGCTGGCGCGTCGAGCAGCCCATCGAGCAGGCCGACCTGACCCGCAAGGAGGGCGACGACGTGCCGGCGCGCGTGTGCGCGCTGTTCGACCTGCCCGCCGACCGGTTACAGGCAAGCGACCGCTTCAGCGTCGAACTCGGCCGCGCGTTTTTCGACCCGAACCTGCCGGCCGCGTCGATCTGCTACGTCTGGGACCGGCGGCTCGCACCGGGCACGTGGCTTGCCAACGCATACACCGACCGCGTGCAGATGCTGGTGCTGCGCCGGGGCAGCTACGGCAACTGGTTCGACGAGGCGCGCGACCTCGCCGCCGACTTCGCGCGTGCCTTTCCGCACGAGGCACGCGCCGGAACGCCGCCGCTGGCCGCGCTCGCGGTATCCGCCGACGCGGACAACACGCGCGGCCGCTCGCTCGCCTACTTCGGCGACCTGCGGCTGGAGGCGCAATGAGCGCCCAGCTGCTGCTGATCGGCGGCGGCCACGCCCACCTCGGCGTGCTCGACGTCCTCGCGAAACGCCAGCGCAGCGGCATCGACGTCACGCTCGTCTCGACGCACGCCAGCCAGGTCTATTCGGGCATGCTCCCCGGCCACATCGCCGGCCACTACTCGCTCGCCGAATGCTCGATTCCGCTCGATCCGGTGGCCGAGCGGGCGCACGCCGACTTCGTCCGCGCGCGCGTGGTCAGGCTCGACCTCGCCGAGCGCGTCGCCCTGACCGAGGACGGCGGCGTGCTGCCGTTCGACGTGGTGTCGGTCGACATCGGCCCGGCGCCCGAGCGCTCGCTCTTTCCGGGCCTGGAACACGTGTTGTCGGTGCGGCCGATCGATCGGCTGCTCGGCACCTGGGACACGCTGGAGAAGCGCTACGCGGGCACGCCGCTGACGCAGACGCTCGCCGTGATCGGCGGCGGTCCGGCCGGGACCGAAGTGGTGGCGGCGCTGGCCTACCGCGCGCGCAACGCCAACGTGCAGCTGAAGACTTCGATCGTCGCCGGCAGTCCCGGGTTGCTGCCGGATCTGCCCAGGGCCGCCCGGGCCATGATGCGGCGCCGCCTCAACGCGCTCGGCGTGCGGGTGATCGAGGCAGACGCCGAGGCCGTGCGCGCGAACGCCGTCTCGATCCGCGGCGCCGGCGAGTTCTATGCCGACGTCATCATCGCCGCGCTCGGCGCCGCGGCCTACGCGTGGCCGCGTGACTCCGGACTCAAGTGCGACAGCCGCGGCTTCATCGAGGTCAACCGCCACCTGCAATCGGTTTCGCACCCGTTCGTCTTCGCCGCCGGCGACTGCGCATCGACGGCGGGCCAGCCGCATCGGCCGGGGGGCGTCTACGCGGTGCGCGCCGGTCCGCACCTGGCGGAGAACCTGCTGCGCATGCTGACCCGCCGCCGGCTGCGCGGCTACCGGCACCCGAAGCGCACGCTGCACCTGATCTCGGCCGGCGGCCAGGATGCCGTCGGCGCGTGGGGGCCGCTGGTGTTCGACGGGCCGTGGGTGTGGCGCTGGAAGGACCGCATCGACCGCAAGTTCATCCACCGCTTCAACCCGAGGGTCTGAGCCGGCGCCGGCCGTTGGCGGCATCGATTCGTTGCTCGATGAAGAGGACCGTGGCGAGCCTCGCGATCTATTCACTCGTTACGGTGGCGCTGCTGGCGGTGCTCCTGTTGCTTGCGGGACAGGCCGGCTGGCTGTCGGGACGCGCGCCGGCCGACCTCGGTGTGCGCGACGGGCGGCTCAAGCCACCATCGCGCACGCCAAATTCGGTCAGCAGCCAGGCGGATCTGCACGCCGGCAGCGGCGCGAACGTCGACTACGCGCGCATCGCGCCGCTGCCCGGTGGTGGGGACCTCACGGCGACGATGGCCCGACTGCGGCTGGCGATCGAGGCGATGCCCGGCGCGCGCATCGTCGAAGCGCGGCCCGATTACCTGTACGTGCAGTTCAGCACGCGCTGGCTGAAGTTCGTCGACGACGCGGAGTTCTGGGCATCGCCCAGCGAAGGCGTGATCCACCTGCGCTCGGCGTCACGGGTCGGCAGAGGGGACCTCGGCGCCAACCGGGCGCGCATCGAGCACCTCAGGGCCGCGCTGGCAACCACCGCGCGGCAGGACTGACGCGGCGGCCCGGAGCCCCGTCATGCCGCCGGTTTCGCGCGCCGCAGATTTCGAGCTGGCTTACGTGCCGCTTCTCGCCAGCCGCGAGCTCGCGCGCAGGTACTCCAGGGTGCGCGACGCGTGGAAGCGAACCGGGCGGCCGGGGCGCTACTTCAGCGCCGCATCGATCAGCAGCGGCAGGCCGGCCAGGGGCTTGACCTGCTCTTCGCTCAGCTTGTGGCGCGCCGCGAACCAGCGGTGATCGTTGAAGGTCACCCGCGTGCTGCCCGCCGCGTCCTGCGCGACGAGTACTCGCAGCGGCAAATCGAGCGCCGCGCTCGGCGCCGCATTCATGATCGGTGTGCCGCCCTTCGGGTTGCCGAAGATGATGACCTGCGTCGGCCGCATGTCGAGGCCGGCCGCCTTGGCGGCGCCGCTGTGGTCGATGCGTGCGAAGACGGTCATGCCGCGCCCTGTGGCGGTGGATTCGATCTTCTCGACGGTCTCGGTCACGCCGTACGGGCTGGGCCGCGTGACGAGGCCGGGATCCTGGGCGGAAGCGGCGGCCGCCGCAAGCAAGAGCGCGACGGCGAGGGATCCGGAACGAAGGACTTTCATGAAGGTTCTCCAGCTTGGGGTCGACAGCGGAGTTGCGCCGAACTCATTCTTGTCGCTGACTAGCGTCGATCGATTACACCGGCTTCGATCGCACAAGTGCGGGATCGGTGAACGAGGCGGCGCTCGCCGTCGACAGGAGGATCCGTCCTTCTCACACTGCACTGCAACACCGAAAGCTACAATCGCGTGACAAGATCAAGTCCACCCGGCATGAACAAGAAGACGGTCAAAGCGACCCGCGCCCAACTTCATCCGCAACATCATTGCGGAAGACGAGTTGCGCGGCACCTATGCCGACCGCAACTGGGCCGGCCGGCCGGGTGTCTACGACATCCACGAACACGCGCCGAAAGACCCGGCGAAGATCCGCACGCGCTTTCCGCCCGAGCCGAACGGGTATCTGCACATCGGCCACGCCAAGAGCATCTGTCTCAACTTCGGCCTGGCGCGCGACTTCGGCGGGCGCTGCCACATGCGCTTCGACGACACCAACCCGGTCAAGGAAGACCAGGAGTTCGTCGACGGCATCCTCGACACGGTGCACTGGCTCGGCTTCGACTGGGAGCACGGCGGCGAGAAGAACCTGTATCACGCCTCGGACTACTTCGAGGACATGTACCGGTTCGCCGAGCACCTGATCACCACCGGCTGCGCGTACGTCGACGAGCAGAGCGCCGAGGCGATGCGCGGGACGCGCGGCACGCTGACCGAGGCCGGCACCAATTCGCCGTTCCGCGACCGGCCGATCGAAGAGAACCTGCGCCTGTTCCGCGAGATGCGCGAAGGCAAGCACGCCGAAGGCAGCATGATCCTGCGCGCCAGGATCGACATGGGCTCGCCGAACATCAACATGCGCGACCCGGCGATCTACCGCATCCGCTTCGCCGAGCACCACATGACCGGCAACCAGTGGGTGATCTACCCGATGTACGCCTACGCGCACCCGATCGAGGACGCGCTGGAGAACATCACCCACTCGATCTGCACGCTCGAGTTCGAGGACCAGCGGCCGTTCTACGACTGGACACTGGAGCGCATCGTTCCGGTGCTGCGCCGGCCGCAGTTCGAGGCGGCGAAGCGCCTGCTCGAGGACATCGCCGCCGAGGGCATCGAGGCGAAGCGCCAGTTCGCCCTGCACTGCCGCAACTTCGCGGAAAAGCTCGGCCACACGCGCTGGGAGCGGCGTGCGGAAACGATGTTCGCGAGCTGGAGCCAGAACCCCGACCTGGCGCTGAACGACGCCGACGAACTGATCAAGCTCCTGCGCGAGCACACCGAGAACTTCACCCCGCTGCTGCAGCACGCGCTCGACGAGCGCAAGCCGAACCCGTTCCTGCTGCCGCACCAGTACGAGTTCAACCGGCTGAACCTGACCTACGTCGTGATGAGCAAGCGCAAGCTGATCCAGCTCGTCGAGGACAAGCACGTCGACGGCTGGGACGACCCGCGCATGCCCACGCTGGTCGGCCTGCGCCGGCGCGGCTACACGCCGCAGTCGATCCAGCTTTTCATGGAGCGGGTCGGCGTCACCAAGAGCCTGCAGTGGATCGACTACCCGATGCTCGAGCAGGCGCTGCGCGACGACCTCGACGCCCGCGCCCCGCGCGCCACCGCCGTGCTCAGGCCGATCCGGCTGATCCTCGACAACTACCCGGCGGACAAGCACGAGGACTGCGTGGTGCCCGTGCACCCGCAACACCCGGAGATGGGCAAGCGCACGATCCCCTTCGGCCGCGAACTGTGGATCGAGGCCGACGACTTCATGGAGAACGCCCCGGCCGACTACTTCCGCCTCGCGCTCGGCAAGGACGGCGCGCCCGGCAACCCGGTGCGGCTGCGCTTCGCCTACGTGGTGCGCGCCACGAGCGTCGAGAAGGACGCCGCCGGAAACGTCACCGCCGTGCACGCCGAATACCTGCCCGAGACGCGCAGCGGCGCGCCCGGCCAGAACTCGGTCAAGACCAAGACCGCCATCCACTGGCTGCCGGTGCACGCGGCCGTAGCTGCCGAAGTGCGCCTGTACGACCGCCTGTTCACCGAGGCGCAGCCGGATGCCAGCGAGCAGCAACTTCCTCGAACTGCTGAACCGCGACAGCAAGACCGTGCTGAAGAGCTTCGTCGAAGCGTCACTGGCCAACGCGCAGCCGGACGACAAGTTCCAGTTCGAGCGGAACGGCTACTTCGTGGCGGACCGGAAGGATCACACGGCGCAGAGGCCGGTGTTCAATCTGGCGGTGTCGT
>CAWKAP010000009.1:0-255897 GCA_963847675.1 uncultured beta proteobacterium | reverse complement strand
CGACCCTATCCGGTCCTTCGCCGCCGAGCACCGAGCGTTCGGTTTGTGCTGCGAAGCAGTCAACCCCCTCCAGGCGCCGTAACTCATTCGCGGCGCATCAGCGCCTGGCGTCTGTAAAGGTCATGCCGTACCCAGTCGGGCGGACCGTCGGCGCTGAGCAACCTGCCAGCCGACCACCACGGCCGCCAGCCCTAAGCCGATCAGATCGGTGATCAAGCCGCCCGCGACCAACAGCACGGCAGCGGTGAGCAGAAGCAGTCTCGGCAACAGCCGCAGCGGCCCGAGGAACCACTGCTGCAGGCCGCCGGCGAGCAGGTACACGCCCACCAGCGCCGTACCTGCATAGTGCGCGATGCGTAGCCAGTCGCCGCCCTGCAGCAGCAGCGCCGGGCTGTAGAAGAACATGAACGGCACCAGAAAGGCGGCCATCCCATACTTGAACGACGTGACCGAAGTGCGCATCGGATCGCTGCCGGCGATCGCGGCGCCGGCATACGCGGCCAACGCCACCGGCGGCGTGATGGCGGAGATGACCGCGTAGTAAAAGACGAACATGTGCGCGACCAGCGGCGAGATGCCGAGCTTGATCAGACCCGGTGCCACTACGGAGGCGGCCACGGCATAAGCCGCGGTAGTGGGCATGCCCATGCCAAGAAGGATGGCGATCACCATCGCGAAGACGAGCGCCAGGAACTGACTGTCGCCGGCAATGGCGAGGATCATCGTCGAAAAGCGCAGCCCCACGCCGGTGAGCCCGATGACGCCGACGATGATGCCCGCGCAGGCGCACACCGCCATCAACTGGATCGTGCCCTTGGCGCCCAAGTGCAACGCGTCGAGGATGCGCCGCGGCCCCATGCGCGTCTCGGCGTGCAGCCAGCTCACAAGCATGGCGCTGATCAGGCCGAGCGCGCCCGCGCGAATCACCGAGTAGCCCGCCACCAGGCCGCCGATCAGGATCACCAATGGCGCGAACATGTAGGCGCGGCGCGCCATGTCTGCGACCTTCGGCAGTTCCTCGGCCGGTAGGCCGCTCATATTGAGCCGCCTGGACTCGTTGTCGACCATGAAGTACACGGCGAGGAAATACAACAGCGAAGGCAGCACCGCCGCCACCATGATCTCGGCGTACTTGACGCCGGTGATCTCGGCCATGATGAAGGCTCCCGCGCCCATCACCGGCGGCATCAGTTGCCCGCCGGTCGACGCAGCCGCCTCGATCGCGCCCGCGCTCTGCGGCGGATAACCGACCCGCTTCATCAGCGGAATCGTGAACGTGCCGGTGGCCGCCACGTTGCCGGCCGAGGTGCCGTTAATCGTGCCCATCAAGGCGCTGGACAGCACCGCCACTTTGGCCGGCCCGCCGCGCCGGCGCCCAGCCAACGCGAAGGCGAAGTCGATGAAGTAGTCGCCGACTTTGGAGACCTGCAGGAACGCTGCGAAGGTGATGAACAGGATGATGTAGGTCGACGACACCGCGGTCGTCGGGCCGAACACTCCCTCCATCGAGTAGACGTAGCTGAACAGGAACGACACGTCGAAGCCATTGTGCTGCAGCACGCCGGGCATCCACGGACCGACGAAGCAGTACAGCAGGAAGACGATCGCGATGATGGGCAACGCCAGGCCGGCGCAGCGCCGCGTCAGATCCAGCACCAGCAGCGTGCCTACCACGCCGACGACGACGTCCTTCGGCAGCGGCGCCGCCCCCGTGCGGAACAGCAGCCCCTCGAACTCGATATAGATGTAGACGAAGCAGAGGATCGAGAGCAATACCAGCACCCAGTCGTACCAGGGCACACCGACGCGCGCCGTGCGCGAACCGAGGCGATACAGCATGAAACCGATGGCGCCGCCGAACGAGACGTGCGCACTGCGATAGAGCAACGGGTCGAGCGGGTAAAAGTTCAGCGACCACAGGTGGAACGCAGTGAACAGCACGCAGGACCAGAAGAACAGGTGCTGCTCCCACTCGCGGAACCCGCGTACGTTGCCGCCGAGTTCGGCCTGCTCGCTGGCCTGCGCGGCCTGCGCGGCGAGCGCGGCGTGGAAGTCTTTGGGCTCGCTCATCGACGGCGCTCCTCGTTGCTGTCAATCCGCATGAACATGAAAAAAACCCCGCAACGTTGCCGCTGCGGGGCGGGTGAGCCAGACCGTTTCAGAGCGCCCCGGGGTTCAGCGCGATGCCCTTCTCCTTGAAGTAGCGGACCGCGCCCGGATGGAAGGTGAGGAACGTGTTCGCTTTCGCGTTGGCGGGGATCGTCTCGACCGCCGCTTTGTGGCCCTGCACCATGCGCGGGTTGTTCTCCATCACTGTCTTGGTGATCTCATAGACCAGGTCGTCGGGCAGGTCCTTGTGCACGATGAAGAAGTTAAACAGCCCCACCGTCTTGTGGTCCTGGGTGAGCGACTTGTACGTGCCCTTGGGAATGACCGAGTCGGTGAGCTCGGGCATCACTTTCTTCAGCGTCGCCAGCTGGGCGTCCGTATACGTGAAGAAGTGGGCCGGCTTGCTCGCCTCGATCTCCGAGAACGCCGCGATCGGCACGCCAGCACAGAAGGCGAACACGTCGATCAGGCCGTCGCCGAGCATGCCGCCCATATCGGAGGCGCCACCGTAGCGCACGTTGACGTTCAGCCCCAGCGCCTTGAACATCTCGGGGAAGTAGGTGCCGCAGGTGCCGGCCTTGGGGCCGACGCCGACGTTCTTGCCGTTCATGTCGGCCACGGACTTGATGCCGCTGGACTGCAGTGTGACGAAGTGGAACGGTGTGTCATACATCGGGAACGCGGCGCGCATGTTGCGCATCTGGCCATTGGGCTTGGCCCAGTCGGTGCCTTGCCAGGCTTGCAGCGCCGGCCCCATGGTGGCCATGCCGAGCTCGGTCCGCTTGCTGTTGACGAGGATCAGGTTCGAGACCGGGCCCTGCGACTGCTGCGTGGACACTTGGATGCCGAGCTTCTCAGTCAGCAGCGTGGCGATCACGCCGCCATAGACGAAATACGTGCCGCCGACCGACGCAGTGGCCAGCGTTAGGGTCTGGGGCCATCCGGCCTTGGCCTGCGCCAGCGCCGTCGTGGCCGTGGCCAAGGCCACTGCCGCTGCGGCCGACAGTTTCAGAAATCTACGGGTCATCGTCATGTCGTCTCCTTGCTTGATTGGCTTCAAAACTAATTGCGGGGTCCCGTGCACAATCGGTCGCGGCTTCTCAACCCGGGTACAGCGCTAATTCGCTGCTGCAAGCAGTCATCTGCGGCGTCCAGTGTAAGAGTCAGAAGTTGACCGCGGTAAGCGGCGCAGCGGCGCGACCGGCCGTCGACACGGCAAGCTGGCGGCACACCGCCTCCGTCACCTGCGCGGTGCTGGCCTGCCCGCCCAGATCGCGGGTGTGCAGATCTGGCGTCGCGGTCACTGCCTCGATCGCCGCCATCAACCGCGCCGCCGCCGCTTGCTCGCCGAGGTGCTCGAGCAGCATCACGACCGACCAAAAGGTACCGATCGGATTGGCGAGCCCCTTGCCCATGATGTCGAAGGCCGAGCCGTGGATCGGCTCGAACATAGACGGATACCGGCGCTCCGGATCGATATTGCCGGTCGGCGCAATTCCCAGGCTCCCAGCCAGCGCGGCGGCGAGGTCGCTCAAGATGTCCGCATGCAGGTTGGTCGCGACGATGGTGTCCAGCGAGGCCGGTCGGTTGATCATGCGCGCCGTAGCAGCATCGACAAGTTCCTTGTCCCAGGCGACATCGGGAAACTCCTTAGAGATCTGCAGCGCAATCTCGTCCCACATCACCATCGCGTGGCGCTGCGCATTGCTCTTTGTGATGACGGTCAGCTTCTTGCGTTTGCGAGACTGCGCCAGCCTGAAGGCGAAGCGAATGATCCTCTCGACCCCGGCACGGGTCATCATCGATACGTCTGTCGCTGCCTCGATGGGGTGGCCCTGATGGACGCGGCCGCCAACGCCAGCGTACTCACCCTCAGAGTTTTCGCGCACGATGACCCAATCCAGATCGCCAGGCCCACAGCGCTTCAATGGGCTGTCGATCCCTGGCAGGATTCGGGTCGGGCGAACATTCGCATACTGATCGAAGCCCTGGCAGATCTTCAGACGAAGACCCCAAAGCGTCACATGATCGGGAATGTCCGGATCGCCGGCGGATCCGAACAGGATGGCGTCCTTGTAGCGCAGTGCATCGAGGCCGTCGTGCGGCATCATGACCCCGTGCTTGCGGAAGTGATCGCCGCCCCAATCGAAGCTCTCGAACTCGACGCGGAAGGTGCCGCCTGAGGCAGCGAGGGCCTCCAGGACTTTCTGTCCGGCGGGAACGACTTCCTTCCCAATACCGTCGCCCGGGATGGTGGCGATCGAGTAGGTCTTCACGACGTGCTCCCTCAATGTGTGGGCCAGCGACACTGTAGACAAAGACGGACGCCCGCATTCAAACTTTCGGGCAATCCATTGTTGAATTGAATCCAACAAACCGTGCTCGCAAATTGCGCGAGTGCGGCCTCAAGCGTTGCTATGTCAACAGGTTGGCATCAGTGTTTGCACAAGGAAGTCATGTTGTCGCAAAGCACGGAAATGAATTGTCGCGTTTGCCCGAGGAGGAGCTTTGGTGAACAGGCGCATTGAGCCAACGGATCTGAGCTTCTTCTCGGTCCTGGCTAGTGCCGGCAGCCTGAGTGCGGCCGGCCGCGAACTTGGGATCACGACGTCGGCCGTTAGCAAGCACCTCACCTCGATGGAATCGCGCGTGGGTATGGCTCTGGTCAACCGCACGACGCGCCGCATGAGCCTCACGCATGAGGGGGAACTCTATCTCGACCATGCGCGGCGAATCCTGACCGAAATCGACGATCTCGAGCAACTGCTGGGCGCGTCCAAGGCGATGCCCAAGGGGTTGCTTCGCGTGAACGCGACGCTTGGTTTCGGCCGAATCCATGCGGCCCCACTCGTCTCGCGCTTCGTCGAGCGATTTCCGGACGTCGAAGTGCAGTTGCAACTGTCGGTCAATCCACCACCCTTGACCGATGACGCGTTCGATGTTTGCGTTCGTTTCGGTGCGCCACCGGACGCGCGCGTCATCGCGCGTTATATCGCTCCCTGTCGCCGCTTGCTGTGCGCGTCACCCGCCTACCTGGCAAGGTGCGGAGAGCCAAAGGCGCCGATGGACCTGAGGCAGCACAATTGCATCGGCATTCGCCAGGGCGAGGAAGCCTATGGCGTTTGGAGATTGTCCTCCGGCCGAGGTCGAGATGCGGTGACGCAGGCGGTGAAGACTCGGGGCAACTTGTCTACCAACGACGGCGAAATCGCCGTGAACTGGGCGCTCGAAGGGCACGGCGTCCTAATGCGCGCCGAATGGGACATTGAGCATCACCTCAGATCCGGCCAGTTAGTGCAGGTACTTTCCCGATACCAAACACCGGACGCGAATATTTTCGCCGTCTATCCCCAAAGGCATTTGAGAACGGCGCGTGTGCGTGCATTTGTTGATTTCCTTGCTGCTTCATTCAAAACGTATGCCGCTGGAAAAGTTTGGCCGGCCGGCGGCGGGTTGAAGGGCCCTTCGCGCGCCTGAGCCGAAAGCAAACAGAGCATCGCGCAGTTCTTCAATTTAGAAACACACAGCCGACATCGGCCACGTGGCTCGATCAATGGCCGCTGTTGGCGGCAGCCGTCATTGAACTGTCAATTTGAATGGCGGCAGCCTGACTGTTTCGGTCCTTCGGCCACGAGACGCAATGTCACAGATTGGCCGGGAGCACCAGTTCGCAGCCACGCCAGTAAGCCGCCGTTCGACGGTTGGGCCTTTGCCGGCCAAGGTCCGTTTACTGGCGCCTCCGCGTACTCACACTGTCGGCCAATACCGGCCAACGGGCCGGGCCCGAGCAATCAGTGCTTGGACTGTTGCACCCGTTCGAGCGCGGCGCCGTAGCCGTTTCCACGTTTCTTGACCCGAGCGATCGATTCGCACGATAGTCTGCCCCTGCCGTCGTCTTGGAGATCGAGGGCGTTGCACATGTCTCGTCGAGCATTTGGAGGTACGACCTTGTGGTGGGCCGCGTTGGTCGCGGTCTGTTCGCCAGCCTTCGCCGGCTGGAGTTTCAACGGCGGGCCGTCCCCGAACGCCTTCATCCAGGCCCGCAACATGAACCTCGAGATTTCGTGCGACCGGATGCGCTTCGCGCCCGCGGGGTACGAGGATGCCCAGGACATCGAGCGCAAGCAGGGCCTGTCCATCCGCTTCATGAAGGACGGCGCGACCGAGGTCGGCGCCTTCCAGGCCGGGGCGGACAATGCGGACATTCGCATCGTCGACAACTACCCCGTGGAGATCGTCTTTCGCGACAAGGCGGACTACGGCTTTATCCTCGATCAGATCGGCAAGAACGCCGTGCTGAACCTGGCCATGATCGATCAGGACGTCAGCTACGCCATCTTCGACCTGAAGGGCTCCGGGGCGGCGATCGAGTCCCTGCGCGCCGCCTGCGGTTCGCGAGCAGGGGGCGCCCCGGCACGAAACGAAGCGCCCGAAGGGGTGGTCTACTGCGGCGGCGGGGCCGTCAAGCGCCAGATCGAATACAGCATCCTCGAGAAGCCGGCGGACAAGTGGGACGCCCGGGTCACGGTCAACGGCGAGACCCTGCGCGCCATGACCGCATACAGCTTCTTCGGCAAGTCCCAACCGCCGCGCGGCTTCGTGGTCGCCCTGCTCGGCGAGGACCGGTCGGAATTCCTCGTGTTCAAAGACGGCGACGAGGACTGGCTGGAGTTTGGCGACTACACCTATCGCAAGTGCAACTGAACGCCGGCGGTGACCCCTGGTGACGCCGATCCTCCGGGCGGGGCCGCTGTCACCGGCTCCGCGCTGGACTATTGCGAGGAAGAAGGAACATGAAGAGTCGAATTGCCATCGCAGTCCTGGCATTCATGCCGCTGGCGGCAAGCGCCCTGGACCTCACGGGGCTTCCCGCGGCCCTGGCGGAAAAGGTAACCGCGGCCCGGCAGGCCTGCGCGGATAACGGAAACGGGGAATTCGCCCTGGAATGGGGAGCGGTGACCCGCACGGATCTGGACGGTGACCTCCAGCCCGACTGGGTGCTGGACGAAAGCGCCTACGCCTGCTCCACCGCTGTCTCCCTGTTCTGCTCGACGGGCGGGTGTACGTCGCACTTCCTGGTCGGCGACGTCGTCGCCTCTTTTCGCAACCAGGGATGGACCCTGGTCACTTTCGGGCGGAACCGCGTCCTGCTCACCCGCGTACATGGCTCGGACTGCGGCGGGAACAGCCCGACGCCCTGCTTCGTCGCGCGAGCGTGGGATCCGGAAGCGAAGGTGTGGCAGTCCGTTGAGGCAGGTACCGAGTAGCGGCGCTTTTGTCAGGGCACCTGGCGCGCGACCTGCCTCTCGCGCGTACCTGTCCCGGCGTGCCGAGCAGGCCTGGATGCTATCCGGCTCCCGACCGTTTCGGAAGTTATCACCCCCATGACAGCCCACCAAAAGACCGCGCGCCGGGTGGCCGGGATCTTCTTCGGTACCTGGCTCCTGCTCGCGCTCGCGATTGCAGACTTTCCGCCGCCGCCCGGATTCGTGATCCTGGCCCTTGTCCTGCTCGCCTGCGCGCTGCTGGTCTTCCTGCGGGTCCCCGTGTATCTGCGCTGGCGGGCGGAGGGCGCCAGGGGACGCATTCTCAGGGTGGCGCGGGACGGGCTGCTCGGCGGCGGCGCTCTCGCCTTGCTGTCCCCGCTCAGCCCCGGGGAGCCCAGTATCCAGCCCGCGTTGTCGGACCGCCTGATCGGAATCGGCGTATTGATCGGCCTGGGCGTCGCCAATGCGCTGGCGGCATACGCCTTCGGCGCATGGCTATCCCAACGAAGGGCGCGCTGAACGGCGCATCGCCTTTACGTCTCGAGCTGAAAGAACTTGACGCCCATTCGTTTGCTTCCAGCGCGACCACGCCGGTAAGCAACAGCGACGGTTTCCCTCAACCGTCAGGAGTGGCGGCTTTGCCTCCGAGACCGGACTGCCGCCAGGATCCCGCGGAGACCCGCGCAGGCGCTAGCCAGGTGGCTGCATTCGCGCGACTTCGATGTCGGCTTGGATCTGACCGGTCGGTCGCCGTGGGTGGCGAGACCGGCAGCAATGGGTCGGAGGACTAAACCGCCCGATCGGCCCTTTCGAGGAGGGCAGGGGACGTTCGGCCCTGGTTCGAAATCGGTGGCGGCGCCTCAGCCAGGCACGGCACGAGCCGGTCGCAGCGCCCGCAGCGACGGCGCCAGAGAAGGCAGCGCCGCGCGGTCGAGTTTGCCCGCAGCGCTCAGCGGCAGCGCGGGCACGAGGCAGATGCGCCGCGGCAGCTTGTGCGGCGCCAGCCGGGTCTTCAGGAAGGCAGAGAGAGCGGAGTCGTCGATCGACTCGCCGGACACGACGATCGCCGCGGCCACGACCTGACCCCAGGTCTCGTCGGCCACGCCGAACACGCCGGCCGAAACGACGCCGGGAAACGCCTCCAGCGCGCGCTCGACCTCGGCCGGGTGCACCTTCTCGCCGCCGCTGATGATCCAGTCGCCAGCACGCCCGCTCACGTGCAGGAAGCCTTCGGCGTCGAAGTCGCCGAGGTCGCCGGTGTCGAACCACTGCCGAGGATCGAGCAGCGGCTCGCCGGCGTAGCCGGCCATGCGCATCGGCCCGCGGACCTCGATGCGCCCGCCGGCAACGCGCACCTGCGCACCGGTCAGCGGCCGGCCGGCGCCGCAGCGCGAAGCCTCGAAACGAAACTCGTACGGCGTCGCGACCACCTGCGAGCAGGTCTCGGTGCAACCGTAGGTGACGATGATCGGCAGCCGCCGCCGTGCCGCGCGTTGGAGCAGGGCGCGCGGTGCGGCGGCGCCGCCGATCAGCACGGCGCGCAGGAATTCCGGCGGCCGCCACGTGGGATGTGCGGCGAGGACGCGGTCGAGCATCGCCGGCACGAGGGAGACGAGCGTGGCGCGGTGGCGTTCGATCTGCGCAGGAAGCTGCGCGGCATCGAAGCCCGGTACCAGGGCGACGGTCTTCCGTGCGGCGAGGCAGCGGGTCACGATCGACAACCCGCCGACGCGTGCGATCGGCATCGCCAGCAGCCAGCAGTCGTCGTCGAGCCAGCCGAGGTTGGCCGCGCTCGCTTCGGCAGAGGCGAGCAGCGCGGCGCGCGTCAGCACCGCGGCGCGCGGCTCTCCGGTCGTGCCTGAGGTGAAGACGATCGCTGCAGCGTCGGCGGGCCACATGCCTTCGCCGCGACCCGCGCAGCGCAGCGCGGCGTCGCGCTCGGCCGCGGTGAGCTTCGGATGCAGCAGCAGCGCCGGACGCCGTCTTTCGAGCAGCGCGTACAGCGTGACGATGGTATCGACCGAACCGGCGGCATCGAGCGCGAACGGCGAAGTCGCGAGGATCCTGCAGGTCCTCCGCGTGCAGGCGCTGGTCGGTCAGCTGCGCCAGTCGCGCGAAGGTGAACTCGCCCTGATCGGTACGCAGCCCGATCGTGTCCGGCGCCTGCCTGGCGGCGGCGTGGATCGACAGCGCTTCGTTCACGAGAAGGAGCGGGGCGGTTCGGCTTTGCGCCGTGCCTCAGGGCAGGCGCGGGAACTTGCGGAAGTCGGGCTTGCGCTTCTCCACGTAGGCGTTGCGCCCTTCCTGTCCTTCCTCGGACAGGTAATAGAGGAGGGTAGCGTTGCCGGCCAGCTCCTGCAGGCCGGCCTGGCCGTCGCAGTCGGCATTCAGCGCCGCCTTCAGGCAGCGCAAAGCGATCGGGCTGTTGGCGAGCATCTCGCGGCACCACTGAACGGTTTCCGCCTCGAGCCGCTCGTACGGCACCACGCAGTTGACCAGCCCCATCTCGAGCGCCTGCCGTGCGTCGTACTGCCGGCACAGGAACCAGATCTCGCGCGCCTTCTTCTGGCCGACGATGCGCGCCATGTAGGCCGCGCCGTAGCCGCCGTCGAAGCTGCCGACCTTCGGCCCGGTCTGCCCGAAGCGGGCGTTGTCGGCGGCGATGGTCAGGTCGCACATCATGTGCAGCACGTGACCGCCGCCGATCGCGTAACCGGCCACCATCGCCACCACCGGCTTGGGCAGCGTGCGGATCTGCCGCTGCAGGTCGAGCACGTTGAGCCGCGGCACGCCGTCGCCGCCGACGTAGCCGCCCTTGCCGCGTACCCGCTGGTCGCCGCCGGAGCAGAAGGCGTCCTTGCCCTGGCCGGTGAGGATCACCACGCCGACGTTGGCGTCTTCGCGCGCGTCGACGAAGGCGGCCTGCAATTCCTTGACGGTTTCCGGGCGGAAGGCGTTGCGTACCTCGGGCCGGTTGATCGCGATCCTGGCGATGCCTTCGTCGGCCTTGGCGTAAATGATGTCCTGGTAGCCGGCCACCGTCTTCCACTGCGGCACCGGCGCCATCACGTCACTCATCTTTCTCTCCGGGAAAAACAATGCGGGAAGCCACCGCGCGCACACGCGCCGGGGCGGCGGAAATCAGTCGATCTTGGCTCCGGAGGAGCGCACCGCCCGGGCCCACTTCTCGGAACTGTCGGCAATGAAGCGCGCGAACGCCTCGGACGTGTTCGGGTTCGGCACCGCGCCGCGCGCGCGCAGCGCCTCGGCGATCTGCGGATCGGCGAGCGCCTCGCGGATCGCGGCGTTCAGCCTCGTCACGATGGGTGCCGGCGTGCCCGCGGGCACGAAGATGCCGTCCCAGGCACTGGCTTCGAAGCCGGGCAGGCCGGACTCGGCGATCGTCGGGAACTCGGGCGCGCCGGGATAGCGGCTCGCCGTCGAGACGGCCAGCCCGCGCGCGCGGCCGTCCCTGGCGAGCGGCAGGGCGTTCGGCATCACGTCGATCATCATCTGCACCTGGCCGCCCATGAGGTCGGTGACCGCCAGCGCGCCGCCGCGGTAAGGCACGTGCACGATGTCGATACCGGCCATCGTCTTGAACAGTTCGCCGGCGAGGTGAGAGGTCGTGCCGTTGCCCGCCGAGGCGAAGTTCACCTTGCCGGGATTCGCCTTGGCGTAGCGGATCAGGTCCTCGACCGAGTTGGCCGGGAACTTCGGGTTGACGATCAGCATGGCGGCAATCGTCGTCATCCGCGACACCGGCACGAAGTCCTTGACCGGGTCGAAGCGCAGGTTGCGATACAGGCTGGCGTTGATCGCGTGGGTGCCGTTGGTGCCGTACAGCAGCGTGTAGCCGTCGGGCGCTGCGCGGGCGACATGTTCGGCGCCGATGTTGCCGCCGGCGCCGGGCCTGTTCTCGATGACGATCGTCTGTCCGAGCGCCTTCTCGACGCGCGGCATCACCGTGCGCGCCAGGGTGTCCGCGCCGCCGCCGGGCGGGAAGGGCACGATCAGATGCAACGGACGGTCCGGATACTGCTGCGCGTTCGCGCCCGTCACGGACAGCGAAAGCGCCAGCAGCGCCGCGGCGAGCAGACGAAGCACGGAGTCGAAGAGGCTGCGAATCAACTTTCTGTCCGGTGGATCAGGGCCTGCGGCGGGCCGTGCCGGCCGGCGCGAGGGCAGCACCAGCGAGGTGACTCAGGCGCACCCTGCGCGGCCGAGCGAGCTACCTGCGAAGGCGCAAGGCAGGGCCGGAAACCGCGCAGAAGTTATCACAGACACCGCGCGGGTCCGTGCTCAGGCCCCGGGCACCGCCGTACCGCGGCAGAGGGTGAAGTTCAGGGCCTTCATGCTCATCACCACTTCGCCGCGCTGGTTCAGCGCTTCCATCTGCGACCGCACGAGGCCGCGATCGGGTTTCGACTGCGATCGTCTCGCCTCGAGGATCGTCACCCGCACCGAGAGCGTGTCGCCGGGCCGCACCGGCGCCAGCCAGCGCACCTCGTCGATCCCGGGCGAGCCGAGGCTGGCGATCGGCGACAGGTAGTGCTCGACCAGCAGCCGCATCATCAGGCTGCCGGTGTGCCAGCCGCTGGCGATCAGCCCGCCGAAGGGGCCGTCCGCGGCCTGCGTCGCATCGATATGGAACGGCTGCGGGTCGAACCGCCGCGCGAACTCGACCACTTCGGCCTCGTCGACGGGGGCGGTGCCGAACTCCAGCACCAGGCCCGGCGTGTAGTCCTCGAAGTAGCGCTGCGTGCGCTCTGCCGGGAAGGGGGTTGCCGCCATGATCTTTTCCGCCTCGCAGCCGCGCCGGCCCGCGCCTCACGCCCCGTTGATCTGGCGCAGGTTGAACGCCGGCGCGTTGCCGGCCCTGTCCTGCCCGGCGTAGACGGTCAGGTGCGGGAACGGAATCTCGATGCCGGCGGCATCGAACGCCTTCTTCAGCCGGGTCAGGTACTCGCGCCGCACGCCCCACTGTTCGAGGGCGACGACCTTGAAGCGGCAACGGATCACGACGGCCGAGTCGTCCCACTTGTCGACGCCGGCGATTTCGAGGTCGTCGAGGATGCGCGCGCCGAAGCTCTCGTCGGCGCGCAACTGCCGCGCCGTCTCGCGCATCACCTTGTAGACCTCGTCGGTGTCCTCGCGGTAGGCAACGCCGATGTCCATCACCGCCTGCGCGTAGCCGCGGCTCATGTTGACCACGCTGTCGATCAGGCCGTTCGGCACGTAGTGCACGTTGCCGTCGTAGTCGCGCAGGCGCGTGTGGCGCAGCGTGATCTCCTCGACCAGGCCGGCGTGGCCGGCCGCGCTGATGACGTCGCCCTTGCGGATCTGGTCCTCGAACAGGATGAAGAACCCGGAGAAGAAATCCTTGACCAGGCTCTGCGCGCCAAAGCCGATGGCCACGCCGGCGACACCTGCAGCGCCGAGGATCGGGGCCAGCGAGATGCCCAGTTCCGACAGCACCATCATGCCGGCGACGAGCGAGATGACGACCGCGACGATGTAGCGGAACACGCGACCGAGCGTTTCGGCCCGCTTCACGGCCTCGCGATCGCCGAGGCGCGCGGCGATGCGCTCGCGGAACAGCCGGATCGCCCGCTGCAGCAGGCCGATGACGATCCATGCGACGAGGACGATCAGCGCGATGCGCACCGACGTATGCGTCGCGGCGCTCCATTGCGTCACGTCGAGAAAGGGAAAGCGGGAAAGCAGTTCTTGCACGGGCTCCTCCGATTCGATTGCAGGGTTTGGCTGTTGGAGTTCAGGATTCCGGCGCTTCGGCCACCAGCAGCGCCACGGGCAGCACGGCCAGGACTTCCGCGAGCGGCACCGGCTCGGCGCGGGCGTCGAAGCAGCGGCCGGTCAGCACGTCGCGCCATCGCGCTCCCGCCGGCGGCGACGGAAGATCGACCACCGTGTCGGCCCAAACGTTCCCCACCGGCGCCTGATCGGGGTCGAGCCGAAGGCCTGCGTACAGGCGCGCCGCGATCGTCACCACGGCGGCGCCCTCGTGTTCGCGCGCGAAAGCCACGACGTGGCGCGCCCGCTCGCCCTGCGGCAACAACGGACGGTAGTCACCACAGGCGAAAAGCGCCGGCTGCTCGCGGCGAAGCTGCAGCGCGCGCCAGATGATCCACAGCTTGAGGCGCCCGTCTTCCGGCCGTTCGCGCAGCGCCGCGACCGTAGCAGCCGGGTCGGCGGCAGCGGTGATCGTCTCGACTTCCTGCAGCAGGCGGCCGCGCGTGGCGTAGTCGACCGGGCGACGGTTGTCCGGATCGACCAGCGCCAGTTCGAGCAGTTCCTCGCCCTGGTAGACATCCGGCACGCCGGGAGAGGTCATCTTCAGCGCCGCCATCGACAGCGCGTTGTAGGCACCCCAGCGGGAGAACGGCGGCAGGGCAGCGCGCAGGTCGTCGATGAACAGGTTGCCGTCGACCCGGGCCAGCAGCGCCTCGACGAATCCGGCAAGCGCCTCTTCGTAGGTCGGGTCGGGATTGATCCAGCTGGTGTGCTGCTTGGCTTCGCGCGCCGCCTTCAGCATGTACTCGACGATGCGGCCGCGATAGGCGGCGAGGCCCGCGTCGTCGATCTCGCCGACCGGAAAGCTGCCGACCAGGACCTGGTAGAGCAGGTACTCGTCGTTGCGCGACGGCGCTGGCTGCTTTTCCAGCGTGCGCCGCTTGCTGCGGTTGATGCGGCTCCAGCGCCGCACGGCCAGCCGCCACATCGCCGGCAGCTCGGAAATGACGTCGAGCCGCGCGCGGACGTCCTCCGAGCGCTTGGTGTCGTGCGTCGACGAGGCGAGCATGGTGTGCGGCCAGCGTTGCGCGCGGTCGCGGCTGGCGCCGTGGAAGGCGTTGACAGTCATGCCGAACACGTCGGGCTCGCCGCCGACTTCGTTCAGCGCGATCAGCCGCTGGTGGCGGTAGTAGGCGGTGTCCTCGACGCCCTTGGCCGTCACCGGTGCCGTGTACTGCTGCAGTCGCTGCGTGAACGCGCGGTAGCGGACCAGCAGCTCGGGCGGTGCGCCTGGCGGCAGATTGCCGAGCAGCACGCTGCGGATGAAGTCGAGCACGCTCGGGTCGGCCGCCCGACCGCGCCGGCGCGCGCGGCCGATCGCCCAGTCGATGAAGCGGCGGTCCTGCGCGCTCGGCTTCTCGACCACGTAGGTGCGATAGACGGGGAAGCAGGCGACGACTTCGGCCAGTGCCTGCCGCAGCGAGTTCAGGGTGAAGTCGCGCGTGCGGCGATCGGCGCGGGCCAGCCGCAGCAGCGCGTTGGCGAGCACGGTGAGCTCGCCGGACAGGCTCGTGGCCATGACGATGCGCCGGCAGCGGTAGGCAAGTTCCTCGAAATCCTCGGCCTCGTCGCCGACGAAGGCGCGCCAGGCGCGGTCGAGCCTCGACCTGGCGCTCGAGTCGACGAACAGGCCGTTGACGACGTTGGCGAAGCGGTAGCCGGTGGTGCCGTGCAGCGCCCAGTCGAGCGGCAGCTGCTCGTGCGGCGGCGATGATCTTCTCGACCACCACGTACAGCGGCCAGGCGCGCGCATCGGCGCTGCCGGAGGCTGCGCCCGGCTGGCCGATCAGTTGTGCATAGCGCTCCTGCAGCCGGCGGAAATAGGCGGCGGGATCGAGCAGGCCGTCGGGATGGTCGATGCGCAGGCCGTCGACCTTGCCGCTGGCGACGAGATCGAGCACCAGCCGGTGCGTCGCGTCGAACACCTCGGCGCGCTCCATGCGCAGCGCGGCCAGCTCGTTGATGTCGAAGAAGCGGCGGTAGTTGATCTCGTCGGCGGCGACGCGCCAGTAGGCCAGCCGGTAGGCCTGCTGCTCGATCAGTTCGTCGAGCAGCGTCGAAGCTGGTCGCGGTCGTCGGCCGAGCCGTTGAACGCGCTGACCGCGCGCTCGATCGCCTCGGCCAGCGCCGGGAAGTCGCGCGCCAGCCGCGCCAGCTGCGCGCTTGTGCACTTCCTTGTCGCGATGGCGCTCGGCGCGCATCGCCTCGGCTGCAGTCGTGCCGCGCCGGCAGGTGGCCGAGCGCCGCTGCGAGGCTGGCCAGCGAATCGGCGGCCGACTGGCGGCAGCGCGTTCGGCGTCAGCAGGTGCTGCGCGCGAGTCGAGCAGCCGCGGATAGGTGGCCGGGTCGATCGGCAGGCGGTGCTCGTAGTAGCGCAGCACGAAGCTGCCGCTCGCCGGCTCGAAGCCGAGCTTCAGCTCGCCGCGTTCGAGCACGATGCCGTACTGGTCGCCGAGGATCGGCAGCAGCACCTTGCCGGTGAGCGCCGGATCGACTGGAGCGCCCAGTCGATGTCGAAGAAGCCGGCGAACATCGACGCCGGCGCCGTTCTCGAGCACGTCGAGCCACCAGCCGTTGTCGCCGCCCAGCACGCCCATGTGGTTGGGCACGACGTCGCATCAGCAGGCCCATGCCGTGGCTGCGCAGCGTGGCGACGAGCCGCTCGAAATCCTCGCGGTTGCCGATCTCCGGATTCAGCGCGTTGTGATCGACGATGTCGTAGCCGTGCCGGCTGCCGGCGCGGGCGCGCAGGAAGGGCGAGCAGTAGCAGTGGCTCACCCCGAGCCGGGCCAGGTAGGGCACGAGCGCCGCGGCGTCGTTGAAGGTGAAGTCGCGATGCAGCTGCACGCGGTACGTGGCGCGCGGAATGACCGCCTGCGCCGCCTCCTTGCGCCTCGGCACGGCCAGGCGGCCGCGGCCGCGTTCGCGCTCGAACATGCGCGCCAGTTCGACGAAGCGGTCGTCGGCAGACCAGCGTTCGAGCAGCAGCGGCAGCTTGCGCTGCCAGTTCGGGTACTGGTCGATGGTGCCGGGCAGGTTGATCTGCTCGCGCACGCCGAGCACGTCCTCGAGCTGCACGAGCACGATCTGCGACGGACTGCGCGCCAGGTACTGGTGCAGCGCGCGGCAGAACGCCGAGCGTCAGCTTCGGGATCGACACCGGGCTGACGGTCGCCCCCGGCGGCAGCAGCTCTTCGCGCTTCCAGCGCCAGCAGCAGCCGGGCGCGGTCCTGCGCGCGCTCGATCACCTGTCGCTCGCGCAGGTCCGGCTGCGGAAACAGGTTCAGCTTCGCGCGCAGTTCGAGATCGTTGCCGTCCCACCAGCCGGCCAGCGTCGGCAGGTCGTGCGTGGCGCCGGCAACCAGCGCCTGCGGCTCGATAGGCGGCCGGCGGCAGGAAGCGGCCGTCGGCGTCGCGTTCGAAGTACAGCAGCCGGTACGACAGCACGCCGCTGGCTGCGAGCTGCTCGCTGCACCTCGGGCGGCACCGTGCCGAGATCCTCGCCGATGACCAGGCAGCGGTTGCGCTGGCTCTCCAGCGCGCACGATGGCGAGCAGATCGTCGAACGGGTAGTGCACGTAGGCGCCGTGCGCCGGCATCGTCGCCTTCGGCGATCCAGTACAGCCGCATCAGCGCCATCACGTGATCGATGCGCAGCGCGCCGGAGTGGCGCATGTTGGCGCGCAGCGTGGCGATGAACGGCGCGTACGCCGCCTCGCGCCAGCCGCTGCGGAACCAGCGGCGGCAGGCCCCAGTCCTGCCCCTTCAGGTTGAACTCGTCGGGCGGCGCGCCGACGGAGGCGCCGATCGCGTAGAGATCCTGTTCGGCCCAGGCCTCGGCGCCGGCGCGGTCGATCGACACGGCAAGGTCCTGGTAGAGCCCGACGCCGAGACCCAGTTCGAACGAGCGGCGGCCGACCGTCGCCGAGCTGCTGGTCGGCGAGCCACTGCAGGTATTCGTAGAACTCGACGCGCTCGTGCGTGTTCCTGCGCGAAGCGCTGCACGGCCGGCGCGCCGGGCTGGCGGTATTCAGCCGGCCACAGCGGCCAGCCCCAGATCGCGTTGTCCTCGCGGAAGAAATGCTCCTGCAGCGCCTCGAACAGTGCATGGCGGCGCAGCGCCTCGCCTCGTGTCGCGCGAAAGGCATTGAACGCCTGCGCGCGGGCGCTGTTCGCCGCCAGATGGCGACTGCGGAAATGCGCGAACAGCATTTCCAGCACCTGCTTCTTGGCCTCCGCCACGCCGACGTAGTCGACCATCTCGGTGCCGCGCAGCCGCTTCAGTCTGGCCTGGAACGGTGCGCTGCGCACGAGGCTGCGCGCAGCTTCGCTCTCGCCGTAGTCCTCGATCGCCTCGACGTCGAGATACAGCGTGTTCAGGAACAAGCGGCTCGACGGGCTGTACGGGCTCGCATGCGCCGGGTTGTGCGGGAACATCGCGTGCAGCGGGTTGACGCCGACCACGCTGGCCCCGTTCAGTCCCCACAGTTCGACCAGTGCCGTCAGGTCGCTGAAGTCACCGATGCCCCAGTTGCGCTCCGAGCGCACGGCGTACAGCTGCGCCGATGCGCCCCAGACGCGCCCGTCGTCGGCCAGTGCCGGCGGCACGTAGCACACCGGCGGCGCGACGATCAGCAGGCACTCGCCGAGCACGGCATCGCCGTCGGTTACGTTCAGCCGGTGATACCCGTCGGCAAGTGGAGCAGGCAGCGGAAGCTCGCAGGCGATGAACTTTGCTTCGCCCACGCTGCCGCGCTCGACGGGCGCCAGTTCGGCGACACGGATCGTCTGCTCGCGACAATGACCGCCTTCCTCGGTCAGCCGCCAGACGAGCGACGCGGCCTGCAGGCGTGCCGGCAATCTCAGCGGGATCGCCGCGCGCGCCTGCCCCGGCACCCAGACCGCAGGCAGCACGCGCTGCCACGCGGCGGCTTCGTGCGCGGCGATCGATGCTTCGATCGCCGGTTCGTCCTGCGCGGCGACGTGCATCGCGCCGAGCAGGTCGACCAGCACCTGCGGCTCGACTTGGTGCGCCTGCTGCCAGACGTCCGTGTAATCGAGGGCGATGCCCTTGAGCCGCGCCAGATGTTCGAGTCGCGTGGTCAAAGCAGCTCCAGTGACCAGCGCACGGACCACGGCGGCAGTTCGCCTTCCATGGCGTGGCTGGCATACAGCGTCACGCCCGGCGTGACCTCGGGCGCGGCGACGGCCCCGTCGCCGAGATGGGCCAGCAGGTGCAGTGAACCGGCGTCGCCCACTGGCCAGCGCACCAGCAACGAACCCGAGGCCGCCACTTCGAAGCTGCCGCTGCGTATCTGCGGCAGCAGGGGCACGAGGCGTTCGTGGCGGATCGCGAGCAGCTCGCGGTAAAGCGCGCGCCAGCGCTGGTGCAGCGGCTGCCCGGTCTCGGCCCAGTTCGAACGTGCTGCGCGCGAAGGTCGCCGCGTCGTTGGGGTCGGGAATGCGGTCGCGCACGGCCGGGTCGGAAAAGCGCGCGAAGCGACCGAACTCGTTGCGGCGGCCGTGCGTGACGGCCTGCGCCAGTTCGCCGGCCGAAGTCGCAGAAGATACAGGAAGGGACTGCTGGCGCCGAATTCCTCGCCCATGAACAGCATCGGCAGCGCCGGCGCCAGCAGCACGCAGGCGGTCAGCGCGCGCAGCGCGTCCTCCGGCGCCAGTTGAACCAGCCGCTCGCCGAAGGCGCGGTTGCCGACCTGGTCGTGCGTCTGCAGGAAATCGACGAAGGCCAGCGGCGGCAGGTGCGTCGAGGATTCGCCGCGCAGCTCGCCGTCCCGATAGGGCGACGGGTCGCCCTGGTAGGCGAAGCCCTCGGCGAGCGAGCGACCGAGCAGGCGCCAGCGGCCGCTGCGCATAGTCGGCGTAGTAGCCATCGGTCTCGCCGGTGGCGAGCACGTGAATCGCGTGGTGGATGTCGTCGTTCCACTGCGCCGTGGCCAGCGGCGCGCGGCCGTCGGGCTCGCGCGGCAGGTAGCGCGCCTGGTTGTGGTCGTTCTCGAGCACGAGGTGCACGTGGCGGTCGCGCCCCGGCCCGTCGCGCACCGCGCGCGCCAGTTCCTCGACGATGTGCGGTGTCGAGTCGTCGGCGATGGCGTGGATCGCATCCAGGCGCAGGCCGTCGAGCTGATATTCCTCCAGCCAGTACAGCGCGTTGTGGATGAAGAAGTCGCGCACCGTGCGGTTGTCGTCGCCGTCGAAGTTGATCGCCGCGCCCCACGGCGTCTGGTGCTTCGGATTGAAGAACTGCGGTGCGTAGACGTGCAGGTAATTGCCGTCGGGGCCGAAGTGGTTGTAGACGACGTCGAGCAGCACCATCAGGCCGCGCTCGTGCGCGGCGTCGATCAGCCGCTTGAAGTCCTCGGGCGTGCCATAGCTCGGCTGCGGCGCGAACAGCAGCACGCCGTCGTAGCCCCAGTTGCGGCTGCCCGAGAACGACGCCACCGGCATGAGCTCGAGCGCGGTGACGCCGAGCGCGGCGAGATCGTCGAGCCGTTCGATCGCGGCGGCGAACGTGCCTGCCGCGGTGAAGGTGCCGACGTGCATTTCGTAGATGACCGCTTCGTGCCACGGCCGGCCGCGCCAGCCGGCGGTCTGCCATTCGTAGGCGCGCGGATCGACCAGACGGCTCGCGCCGTGCACGTCGTCGGGGTTGCAGCGCGAGGCCGGATCGGGCACCAGCGGCTTGCCGTCGACGTGAAACGCGTAGTGCGTCGACTCGTCCGCGGCCTCGACCGTGGCCTCGTGCCAGCCGTTTCCGCTCGCCTGCATCGTGACGTGGCCGGGCTGCGGCCCGCCGACCAGCACGACGTCGACCTGGCGCGCGGCCGGGCGCCCACAGCCGGAATCGGGCGCCGCCGCCCTCCGTGGATTCGGCGCCGAACGGCATGTGATGCACACGTCTCATGATCGGTTGCATTCCTTCTTGGTCACGGCCGCCGCGCGCAAGGCGGCGGCCGGCACCGGCGTCAGGCCGGCAATTTGAGGTGCAGCAGCAGCGCCAGCGAACGCGCCTGCGCGTGATAGCTCGCGCCGGGTTCGAACGCGCCGTCCGGCTGCAGCCCCTGCTCGTGGCAGGTGTCGACGAGCACCAGCCACGAGCCCGGGCCGAGCTGCTGCGGCAGCTGGAATTCGACCGCCTCGGCCCCGGCGTTGAACAGCAGCAGGAAGTTGTCGTCGGTCAGCCGCTGGCCGCGGCGGTCGGTCTCCGTCAGCGCCTCGCCGGCCAGGTAGACGCCGAGCGCACGCGCATGCTCGTGATCCCAGGCGTCGAGGTTCATCTCGGAGCCGTCCGGCTTGAACCAGCTGATGTCCTTGACGTCGCCGCCGTGCAGCGGCCGGCCCTGGAAGAAATCGCGGCGGCGGAACGCCGGGTGATCGCGCCGGATTTCGATCATCCGGCGCACGAACTGCAGCAGCGCGCGTCCGTTGTCGTCGAGCGACCAGTCGATCCAGCTCGTTTCGTTGTCCTGGCAGTAGGCGTTGTTGTTGCCGTCCTGCGTGCGGCCGAGTTCGTCGCCGGCGCAGAGCATCGGCATGCCCTGCGACAGCAGCAGCGTGGCGAGCAAGTTGCGCTTCTGCCGCTCGCGCAGCGTGAGGATTTCCGCGTCGTCGGTCGGCCCTTCGACGCCGCAGTTCCACGACAGGTTGTGGCTGTGGCCGTCGCGGTTGTCCTCGCCGTTGGCCTCGTTGTGCTTGTCGTTGTAGGAGACGAGGTCGTGCAGCGTGAAGCCGTCGTGCGCGGTGATGAAATTGACGCTGGCGTAGGGGCGGCGGCTCGCAACGGTTGTACAGGTCGCTGGAGCCGGTCAGCCGCTGCGCGAACTCGCCGATCAGGCCGCCGTCGCCCTTCCAGTAGGCGCGCATCGTGTCGCGGTACTTGTCGTTCCATTCGGCCCAGCCGACCGGAAAGTTGCCGACCTGGTAGCCGCCGGCGCCGAGATCCCACGGCTCGGCGATCAGCTTCACGCGCGACAGCACCGGGTCCTGGCGCAGGATGTCGAAGAAGGCGCCGAGCCGGTCGACCGCGTGCAGTTCGCGCGCCAGCGCCGAGGCCAGGTCGAAGCGGAAGCCGTCGACGTGCATCTCGGTGACCCAGTAGCGCAGCGAGTCCATGATCATCTGCAGCACGCGCGGGTGCTGCAGGTTGAGCGTGTTGCCGCAGCCGGTGTAGTCCTCGTAGTAGCGCGCGTTCTCGGCCACCAGCCGGTAGTAGCTGGCGTTGTCGATGCCGCGGAAGCTGAGCGTCGGGCCGAGCTGGTTGCCCTCGGCGGTGTGGTTGTAGACGACGTCGAGGATGCACCTCGATGCCCGCCGAGTGCAGCGTGCTGCACCATCGTCTTGAACTCGTTGACCTTGCCCGAGGCCGCGTAGCGCGGCTCCGGCGCGAAGAAGCCGATCGTGTTGTAGCCCCAGTAGTTGCGCATGCCGCGATCGACGAGGTAGCGGTCGTCGACGAAGGCGTGCACCGGCATCAGCTCGACCGAGGTGACGCCGAGCGCGCGCAGATGGTCGATCGCCGGCGCCGCGGCGAGCCCGGCAAACGTGCCGCGCAGCGCCTCGGGCACGTCGGGGTGGCGCTGCGTGAAGCCGCGCACGTGCAGCTCGTAGATCACCGTCTCGTGCCACGGCGATGTCGGGCGGCGCGTCGTTGCCCCAGGTGAAGGCCGGGTCGATCACCTTGCAGCTTGGGCATGAACGGCGCGCTGTCGCGTTCGTCGAAGGACAGGTCGCCGTCCGGATGGCCGATCGTGTAGCCGAACAGCGCATCGTCCCAGCGCAGTTCGCCGACGATCGCCCGCGCGTAGGGATCGATCAGCAGCTTGTTCGGATTGAAGCGATGGCCGTGCTCGGGCTCGTAGGGCCCGTGCACGCGATAGCCGTACAGCTGCCCGGGGCGCACCTCGGGCAGGTAGCCGTGCCAGACCTGGTCGGTGTACTCCGGCAGTTCGATGCGCTGGACCTCGGTTTCGCCGCCCTCGTCGAACAGGCACAGCTCGACGCGCTCGGCGTGCTCCGAGAACAGCGCGAAGTTGACGCCTTCGCCGTCCCAGTGCGCGCCACGCGGATACGGCCGGCCCGGCCAGACGGCGTTGATCAGATTGCCCATTTTTTCCTATGCGGCACTTGGCCGGATATGCGTTGTTCTTCTGCAGATGCTGATGCTAGCCGCACTGCAGCGTGAGCCGATGAGGCTCGCGCCGTACGCAAGGACGCGTACGGAAAAGGTCAGCCGGCCGCCCGCAGCGTCGCCGGTCGCACCGCCATCGAATCGCGCTTGCGACGCCGGCAGTGCTCGAGAAATTCTCCGATGATCGGGCCGCTGTCGAGCAGGCTTCCGCCCGCCAGGGCGTGAAACTCCGGATGCCACTGCACGCCCATCACGAAACTCGATCCGGTCCAGCGGACCGACTCGATGACGCCGTCGGCCGGCGAGCGCGCCTCGATGGCCAGGCCGTTGCCGAGGCGCTTGATGCCTTGGTGGTGAATGCTGTTGACGCAAAGACGGGCGTCTTCCCCGTACAGCTGCGCCAGCGTACTGCCCGGTTCGAAGGCGAGTTCGTGATGCAGCTCGTCATACTTGGACGGATCGAAATGCCCGATCGTGTTCGGGATGTCGGTCGGGATGTCCTGGTACAGCGTGCCGTTGAAAGCGACGTTGACAAGCTGCATGCCGCGGCAGATGCCGAGCACCGGCTTCTGCTGGAAGACGAAGGCCCACAGCAGCTCGATCTCGTACATGTCGCGCACACGATCGCCGCGCCACGCCGGATCGCGCGGCTCCTCGCCATAGGTGGTCGGGCTGAGGTCGGCACCGCCCTGCAGCACCAGGCCGTCGAGCGCCTCGACGTAGTCGCGGATCGACACGGCCGACCGCTGGACCGGCGCGTCCTTGGCCAGCGTCGGCACCATGAACACGAGGGCGCCGTGCGCCATGATCCAGTGCGCCACCGACGCCTCGAGGTACTGCAGCGTCTTGTTGCGGAAGCCGAGGGCGCGCGCGCCTTCCGGATGCAGGATGCGCGCCGAAACGCCGATGCGCAGCGGCGGACCCGCCGGGCGTATCGGCGGCGCGACGACGGGCGCGCCCCCCGGCGCGGGGGCTACCGCGGTCAGCGTAACGGTCGGCGGCCGCGCGGCGGCCGCCGCCGGAGCCGGCGCGGCGGGTTCGTCCACTACAGCTGTCCGCTCCAGAGCAGGCTCGTCTGCCACATGAGGTCGGCAAGCGAATCGCTGCGCCGGAAGTGCTCGCGCATCCACGCCGCATCGTTGGCCCGGCCGGCGGCCCATTCGCCGATCTGGCGCAGCGCCGCGCCGGAGCGCAGTTCCTCGGCGTGCACCGACACCAGTTCGACGGTTTCGACGATGTCCTCGTGAATCGGCCGGTGCACGTGGGAGGCCGGATCGATCATCAGGCCCTCGAGACCGAAGCGGCAGGCCTGGAAGCGGTTGTAGGTGTAGGTGAGATACATGTCCTCGTGCACGGCGACCGGGCGCTCGATCAGCAGGTAGCGCGCCAGCGCCTGCACGTAGGCGGCGAGCGCGGCGGCCTTCTCGACGGTGAGCGGGGTGTCGAACACCCGTACCTCGATGGTGCCGTACTCGGGCTTCGGCCGGATGTCCCAGTAGAAATCCTTCATGCTCTCGACCACCCGGGCCGCGCGCATCTTCTCGAAGTAGGCGACGAACGCGTCCCAGCGGTCGAGCACCGGCGCGCGGCCGGACAGCGGGAACGCATAGACCGCGTTCAGCCGGGAAGAATCGAACGCGGTGTCCGTGCCCTGGTGATACGGCGACGAGGCGGCCAGCGCGATGAAGTGCGGGATGTAGCGGCTCATCGCGTGGGTGAGGTACATCGCCGTGTCGCCGTCCGGGCAGCCGATGTGCACGTGCTGGCCGAAGATCGTGAACTGCTTGGCCAGGTACCCGTACAGCGTCGACAGCTGCCGGAAGCGCGGCCGGTCGAAGATCTGCCTCTCGCTCCAGTGCATGAACGGGTGCGCGCCGCCGCCCGCCACGAGCAGATTGAGGCGCTTGGCGGCGGCGATCACCGCATCGCGCATCTGCTGCAGTTCCTCCAGCGCCGTGTCGTAGCCCTCGTGAATGCCGGTGCTGATCTCGACCATGCTTTCGGTGATCTCGGGCTTGATGTCGCCCGGGTGCCCGGCGCGCTCGACCAGGCGGATCAGGTCGTCGGCGCCGCGCGTAAGGTCGCAGTCGCGCCGGTTGAGGATCTGCAGCTCCAGCTCGATGCCCATCGTCAGCGCCTTCGAGGCGCCGAACGTCATGTCGCTCATCGCGACGCCTTCGCCCTTGCCCTTGAGCACGGGTTCGCCGGCGCTCATCGCACGTCCTCCGCCGCCTCGCCCGCGCGGCGCAGCGCGAAATCGGTCGCCAGCGGCCCGGCGAATGCGAGCACGGTGATCGCCAGGAACATGCCCGAACCGATCTCGGCGGTCAGCGACGGCGAGTTCAGCAGCAGTTCGGTCAGCATCAGCAGCGCCAGGCCGGACATCGGCATCAGCCCGAGGCTGACCAGCGAGGCCTTGCGCAAGGTCAGGCTGCTGGCGTTCGCCAGGACCATGATCGGCAGCGCCTTGCCCAGCAGGCGTGCAACGACGAATGCCAGCGCCAGCGGCATGGCAGCGGTCCAGCCGCCGAATTCGAGGCTGGCGCCGGCCAGCGCGAACAGCAGCACGATGAACAGCATCGCCGTCTCTCCGAAGCGCAGCGAAACGAAGTGTCGCTCCCGGTCGAACAGCCGCCCAAGTACGCCGAGCAGCAGCAGCGCCAGCGGCACCGACAGCTTGAGCACCGTGGCGGCGGCCACCGTCAGCAGCACCAGCGCCACGGTCGCCGAGAACTGGAACGCCGGCCGGCGGCCGAACAGGCGCAGCACGCTCAGCATCACCAGCGCAATGACGGCGGCCAGCAGCAGGGAGCCCCCGATGAGATACAGCGGATGCAGGATCATGATGGTCAGCGGCTCCGCCTTTTCGTAGTGCAGCCAGCCGACGATCAGCGCCAGACCGACCACCGCGTAGGTGGTATTCAGCGCGGTGAACAGCATCACGCGCTCGGTGACCTGGCCCTGGGCGCGGAGGTCTTTAACGACGGTCATCACCACCGCGGGCGCGGTGGCCACGGCCAGCAGCGCCGCCGCCGCCGCGGTGATCGGCCGGATGCCGAACAAGGTCATGGCCAGATAGACCAGCATGAAGGTCAGCGCCGCCTCGAGAATGCTCGCCGCGAGCAGCGACGGGTTGCGCCTCAGCCAGCTGAGGTCCACCCGCTGACCGAGTTCGAACAGCAGCATGCCGACCGCGATGTCGACGAAGATGCGCAACTGCGAAACCGTCGAGGCGTCGATCACGCCGCCGATGGCCGGGCCGAGCAGCACACCGACCGCGAGGTAGCCGATCACCCGGGAGGAGCGCAGAAAGCGACGCACGACCTCGCCGGCCAGGATCGCCGCCAGCAGCAGCACGGCGATCCAGCCCAGCGGCGTCGGCGCAATCGGCCACGCAGGGAGAAATTGAAGCGAATCCATGAAGACGCTGCCGTTGTCGGGTTCTTGTCCGGGGGTTGTTGCCGATTCCGGGCGACCTGCCGCCGCCCGCGGCCCGTAGCGTGTCGACCCGCAGCGCGGTGGACACGACGAGCGGTGATTCTAAGCCCTGCATCGTTGTCGCCGTCGGCGACGCGCTCGTCATGGCCGCATCCGCCGTCCCGGCAGCGGCGCGGGGATCCACTTCTATTTCGACGTCCCTGCCGAAGTGCTGCCGCAGGAAGACAAGGCGCGCTGACGGTCAGGCGGCGCCCGGCCAGCGCCAGTTGCGCACTTCGGGCATGTCCTCGCCGTGCTCGCGGATGTACTGGCGGTGCCCGGTCAGTGCGTCGCGCATCGCCTGCTTGACGTAGGCGCCGCGCGCGCCGAAGGAGGGCAGGCGATCGACGACGTCCTCGACCAGGTGGAAGCGGTCGATGTCGTTGAGCACGCACATGTCGAACGGCGTGGTCGTCGTGCCTTCCTCCTTGTAGCCGCGCACGTGCAGGTTGTCGTGATTGGTGCGCCGGTAAGTGAGGCGATGGATCAGCCACGGATAGCCGTGGAAGGCGAACACGATCGGCCGGTCGCGCGTGAACAGCGCATCGAAGTCGCGGTCGGAGAGGCCCTGCGGATGCTCGGTCTTCGGCTGCAGCTTCATCAGGTCGATCACGTTGATCACCCGCACGCGGATCTCCGGTGCGTGCTGGCGAAGCATCGCGACGGCGGCCAGCGTCTCGAGCGTCGGCACGTCGCCGCAGCAGGCCATCACCACGTCGGGCTCGACGCCCTGGTCGTTCGACGCCCACTCCCAGATGCCGATCCCGGCCGAGGCGTGCCTGATTGCCGCATCCATCGACAGCCACTGCGGCATCGGCTGCTTGCCGGCGACGACGACGTTGACGAGATTCCGGCTGGCCAGGCATTCGTCGGTGACGTAGAGGAGGGTATTCGCGTCCGGCGGCAGATAGACGCGGATGATGTCGGCCTTCTTGTTGACGACGTGGTCGATGAAGCCGGGGTCCTGGTGCGAGAAGCCGTTGTGGTCCTGGCGCCAGACGTGCGAGGTGAGCAGGATGTTCAGCGAGGCGATCGGCCGCCGCCACGGGATCTCGCGCGTCACCTTCAGCCACTTGGCGTGCTGGTTGAACATCGAGTCGACGATGTGGATGAACGCCTCGTAGCAGGAGAGGAAGCCGTGCCGCCCGGTCAGCAGGTAGCCCTCGAGCCAGCCCTGGCACAGGTGCTCGGAGAGCACTTCCATCACCCGGCCATCGGGCGCGACGTTTTCGTCGTCGGCGACGATCTCGCCGACTGAACAGCGCTTCGTGACGTCGAAGAGGGCGCCCCAGCGGTTCGACGCCGTCTCGTCGGGCGAGAAGACGCGGAAATTCGCCGCCTCCGCATTCAGCTTCATCACGTCGCGGATGTAGCTTCCCTGCACGCGCGTGGCCTCGCCGTCGGCCGCGCCGGGCGCCTCGACGGTCACCGCGTAGCGGCGGAAATCGGGCAGGCGAAGGTCGCGCAGCAGCAGCCCTCCGTTGGCGTGCGGATTGGCGCCCATGCGCAGGTCGCCCTGCGGCGCCAGTTCGGTCAGCTCGGGGCGCGGCGCGCCATCGTCGTCGAAGAGTTCCTCCGGCCGGTAGCTGCGCAGCCAGCCTTCGAGCAGCGCGAGCCGCTCCGGATGCCCGACGACGTCGCCGAACGGCACCTGGTGCGCGCGAAACGATCCTTCGACCTTCCTGCCGTCGATGGTGCTGGGTCCCGTCCAGCCCTTCGGCGTCACCAGCACGATCGCCGGCCACGCCGGGCGTTCCTCGAATCCCCGTGTCCGCGCCCGCTTCTGGATCGAGCGGATACGGCGCATCGCCCCATCGAGCGCGGCGGCCATCGCCTGGTGCATCGGTTCGGGCTCGTGGCCCTCGACGAAAACCGGCTCGTGCCCGTAGCCACGCAGCAGCTGCGCCAGTTCGTCGCGCGGAATCCGCGCCAGCACCGTCGGACCGGCGATCTTGTAGCCGTTCAGGTGCAGGATCGGCAGCACCGCGCCGTCACGGGCCGGGTTCAGGAACTTGTTCGAGTGCCAGCTTGCCGCCAGCGGCCCGGTCTCCGCCTCGCCGTCGCCGATCACGCAGGCGGCGATCAGCTCCGGGTTGTCGAAGACGGCGCCGTAGGCGTGCGCGAGCGAATAGCCGAGTTCGCCGCCTTCGTGGATCGAGCCCGGCGTCTCCGGCGCGGCGTGACTCGGGATGCCGCCGGGAAATGAGAACTGCCTGAACAGCCGCCGCATGCCTTCCGCGTCCTGCGACACGTCCGGGTACAGCTCGCTGTAGACGCCCTCGAGCCAGGTCTGCGCGACCACTGCCGGCCCGCCGTGCCCGGGCCCGGTGACGTAGATCATCGACAGACCGTGCGCCTTGATGACCCGGTTCAGGTGCACATAGATGAAGTTGAGTCCCGGCGTCGTGCCCCAGTGGCCGAGCAGGCGCGGCTTGACGTGCCGGGCCTCGAGCGGCTGCTTCAGCAGCGGGTTGTCGAGCAGGTAGATCTGCCCGACGGAAAGATAGTTCGACGCGCGCCAGTACGCGTCGATGCGCGCGGCATGCTCCGGGCTGAGCGGGCTGCGCGCGCCGCCCGCATTACGTCGTCGCCGTGTCTGGTCCATGGCAGTCAGGAGGCGCTCCTCGCCGGGTCGGCCTTTCGCGCCGGCCGGGCGTGAAGTTCAGCCCCCGGCAGCGCGGTTCGCCGCCTCGAACTCGGCTTCGGCGGCCAGCCAGTCGTCGACCTCGTGGCCCGGCGCGAAGCCGCGCTTCTCGGCGCGCAGGTAAGCGGCGTGTGCGATCCAGCGATAGCGCGCCTCGCCGGTCAGCGGTTCTCTGATGCTGGCCGGCGGCCGGGCTTCCTGGCGCGGCGCCTGTGCCGGCGCGGCAGCGGGCGCGCTTGCGCGCCGCCGCGGCTGGCTTTGCGGCAGCCGGCACCGCTGACTTGCGGGTCGGCGCGGATGCCGTCTTCCCGGCCGTCTTGCCGGCCTTCGCGGCGGGAGTCTTGCTGGCAGTCTTGCGGGGTGGGGTGGCCATCACTTCCTCCATGCACGTGCGTTCCGCAACGCAGAAACACCACTTGAATCCTTATACCGCGGCCATCCTTTCCGCCGCATGACGTGCCGCACCGATCAGTGGCAAATCCGGGTTCAGCACGACATGTACCGGGCAGGCGCGATTCAGGTCGGCGTACGCGCCCTTGTCGTTGAACGCCGCCATGAAACCGCCGGCCGCAATGCGCGGCAGCAGCTTCGGCGCAATGCCGCCGGTGACATAGACGCCGCCGCGCGCCAGCACCGCCAGCGCCTGATCGCCGGCGAGTGCGCCGTAGCAGGAGAGGAACAGGTCGATCGCGGCGAGCGACAGCGGATCGCCGCCCTCCAGGCCCCGGATCGCGATCGTCGCCGGCGGATCTTCGGCGGACAGCACGTCGCGCGCGCCGGCCGCTGCGGCTTGCGCCTGCCGCTCGACCAGGAATTCGTAGATGTGCGCGAGGCCGCTGCCGCTGACCACGTGCTCCACCTGGACCCGCCCGACGCGCCGCTGGAGCCACTGCCAGAGCCCGTCCTGGATCGCATCGGCCGGGGCGAACGCAGCGTGTCCGCCTTCTCCCGACAGCACCGCACCGTCGAGCACGTAGGCGATGCCCAGCCCCGTGCCGGCGCCGATCACCACCTTCGGCCGCTGCACCATCGGTGCCCCGGGCTGCAGCGTGGCGAGGTCGGTCGAGGAAAGCGAGCCGATGCCGTGCGCCGCGGCCGCGAAATCGTTCAGCAGGTGGACCTGCTCGAAGCCGAAGCGCGACGCCAGGGCGCCGGCGTCGATCTCCCACGGCAGATGGGTGACCTTGACCCGCTCGCCCAGCACCGGGCCGGCGATTCCGAAACAGGCGGCGCGCACGTCCGCCGGCGCCACCTCGCCGAAGAAGCGCGCCACCAGGTCGGCCAATGCCGCCGCGTCATGCGACGGGTAGCGACGCCGCGCGACGATGGCACCGCTGTCGTCGTGCAGGGCGAGCAGGGTCTTGGTGCCGCCGATGTCGCCGGTCAGGATCATGGGTCCTTGCGTTCCCCGCGCGGAAACCACCGCTCGAGCAGCCCGGATGCCCAGTCGCGCCCGCCGATGCCGAAGGCGAGCGCCAGCGCCAGGACCACGCCGGCGAGCAGGATGAGGAAGGTGTGCTGCACGAGGTCGCCGCCGATGTCGAGGTGATCGACGGCGATCAGCACCACGAAGACGACGATTGCGTACTGCGCGATCCGCCCGAGCAGGTCGGCATCGCTGATGCCGATGTTGCGCAGGTAGGTCTGCACGGCATTGCCGACGAAGCGCCCGAAGTAGCTGCCGAAGATCAGCACCAGCAGCCCGACCAGCAGCTTGGGCAGGAACAGCAGCACGCGCGTCAGCAGGTCGGTCACCTGCGTCAGCCCGAGCCCGTTGAAGGCGATGATCAGCGCGACGAGGATCACGACCCAGTAGATGACGGCGCCGAACACGGCGGTGGTATCGCGCTCGGTACCGCCCTGCTGCAGGAAGCCGTCGATCCCGGCGCGCTCGGTCAGCACGTGGAAATTGAGCGCCCGCAGCGCCTTGACGGCCGCGAAACGGACCGCCTTGGCGATCAGCCAGCCGGCGATCAGGACCACGATGGCCACCGCGAGCCGCGGCAGATAGGCGCCGATCTGCACGAGGAACGCGCGGACCGGCTCGATGACGACGTCGAAATTGCCCATGGCTGTTCCTTTCCTAATTGCCGGTGCCGAGTCCGGCCAGTGCCGTCACGCCGTTCAGCGGCACGCTGACCCAGTCCGGGCGGTTGGCGAGTTCATAACGCAGCTCGTACAGCGCCTTCTCCAGTTCGAAAAGCTCCAGCAGCGGCTGCTGGCGGTCGAAGTCCTGCGGCTCCGCATACAGGCCGGCGGCGACCGCCTCCGCGCGATAGGCTTCGAGGAACGCGCCGCGCACCCGGCTCAGCCAGTCGGCCGCCACCGGCGCCAGCTTGTCGAGGTCGCCTTCGTGGCGTGCCGCCTGCATCAGGGCCATGTGGCGCGCGTAGTCGAACGAGCGCAGCATGCCGGCGACGTCGCGCAGCGGCGAATGCTTGCGCCGCCGCTCGGCGAGCGAACGGGCCGGCTCGCCCTCGAAGTCGATGATCACGAAGTCGTTGCGGGCGAGCAGCACCTGGCCGAGGTGGTAGTCGCCGTGATAACGGGTCTTGAACCCGTGCGGCGGATGCTGCGCGTAGCGTTCGACGCGTTGCATCAGCTTCGGCCCCGCGGCGAACACCTCGAGCGCGAGCGGCTGCAACTGCAGCGGCAACCGTTCACGGTGCACCGACAGCATGTCCATCGTGGCCAGCGCGTCGTCGCGCACCTGCTTGACCCACAGTGCGGGATCGGTCGCCTGCACCGGCTCAGGATCGAAAGCGTCGTCCCCTGTCCGCTGCGCCAGCGCAGCGTGCAGCTGTGCCGTGCGCTCGCCGAGCGTGCGCACCAGCGCCTGGAAGCCGTCGCCTTCGACGGCAGCCTCCGGCGCGGTTTCCGTCCGTTCGAGCTGCCGCAGCAGCGCATCGACGGTGAACGTCCATGCGTCGCCCTGGTTGGCCACCTGGCCCTGCAGCAGCGCGAGCGTGCTCACGCCGCCGTCCTTGTCGACGTATTCGATGTGGCCGGCCACCGGCACGCAGTGCGCGAACTTGACCACGTCGGTGAGGAAGCGACCGACCTCGAGTTCCGGGTTGACGCCTTCGCGGATGCGGCGGTACGCCTTCAGGAACAGCCGGGTGCCGAGCAAGGCAACGCTGTTGCTGCTCTGTCCGAGCACCCTGATCGGGCTGAGTTCTTCACGCGGGCACTGCGCCAGCTCGGCGAACGACTGCGTCGGCACGAAACGGATCCGGCCGGCGGCGGCCTTGACCTCGCGCCCGGCGCCGATCGCCGCAACGATCGCCTGGCAGAAGGCCTCGTCGCACATCGCATCGCCCATCAGCCCGACGTTCGCCTGCTGCCGTACCTTGGCCAGCGCGCCAGGCGCGACGTGCTTGACGCGCTCCTCTTCGCTGTCTTCCCAGGCCAGCGCGAGCGGCAGGAAGTAGCGCTCGGTGACACGCGGCCCCAGCACGTCGGCGAGCGACAGCAGCCAGGTCCGCTTGCCTTCATCGAGCAGCGCGTGCTCGACGATGTGCACCCGCTCGATCTTCTCGCCCTTGGCCGCGAACCAGCGCTGGCGGCCGACGAAGGCCGGCGCGAGGTCGCGCTCGAACTGGGCACGCAGCTTCTCGGCCATGCCGATGCGCCAGGGCACGACGCGTTCGCGGAACAGGCTTGCCCAGCCGTCGAACAGCACCAGCACGGGCAGCGTGTCGGGCGCGAGGCGCTGCTCGTGCCAATCGGGCGCGGCCGTGTCGGTGGTCAGGCGGAACCAGTAGAACCCGTGGCCGGGCAGCGTGAGCAGGTAGGGCAGGTCGCCGATCGGCGGGAACGGATTGCGGCCCAGCATCTCGACCGGCACGCGGCCCTTGAAGCGCGCCAGGTCGAGTTCGACCGGCTGCGCAGAGCGGCTGACGTTGGCCACGCACAGGATCACCTCGTCGCCGTATTCGCGCACATAAGCCAGGACCTTGCGGTTGCCCGGATGCAGCACCGTGAACGCGCCGCGCCCGAACGCTGCCGAGGTCTTGCGCACCGCCAGCATGCGCCGGGTCCAGTTCAGCAGCGAACCCGGCGCGCGCAGCTGCGCCTCGACGTTGATCGCCTCGTAGCCGTAGACCGGGTCCTGGATCGGCGGCAGATAGACGCGCTGCGGATCGGCGCGCGAAAAGCCGCCGTTGCGGTCCGAGGTCCACTGCATCGGCGTGCGCACGCCGTCGCGGTCGCCGAGGAAGATGTTGTCGCCCATGCCGATCTCGTCGCCGTAATAGAGCACCGGAGAGCCGGGCATCGACAGCAGCAGGCTGTTCATCAGCTTGATGCGCTCGCGGTCGTTTTCCATCAGCGGCGCGAGCCGGCGGCGGATGCCGAGGTTGATGCGCGAGCGCTTGTCGGCCGCGTACATGTCGTACATGTAGTCGCGCTCCTTGCTGGTCACCATCTCGAGCGTCAGCTCGTCGTGGTTGCGCAGGAAGATCGACCACTGGCAGTTCTCGGGAATGTCCGGCGTCTGCTGCATGATCTCGACCACCGGATGGCGGTCTTCCTGCGCGATCGCCATGAACATGCGCGGCATGAGCGGGAAGTGGTAGGCCATGTGGCACTCGTCGCCGTCGCCGAAGTACTCGCGCACGTCCTCCGGCCACATGTTGGCCTCGGCGAGCAGCAGCTTGCCGGTGTACTTCGAGTCCAGATTGGCGCGGATCTCCTTGATCACCTCGTGCGTCTCGCGCAGGTTCTCGTTGCTGGTGCCGTCGCGCTCGATGAGGTAGGGGATCGCATCGAGGCGGAACCCGTCCACGCCCATGTCGAGCCAGAAGCGCATGGTGCGGATCACCGCCTGGCGCACGCGCGGGTTGTCGAAATTCAGGTCCGGCTGGTGGCTGAAGAAACGGTGCCAGAAGTACTGCTGCGCGACCTCGTCCCAGGTCCAGTTCGACTTCTCGGTGTCGGTGAAGATGATGCGCGTGCCGGCGTACTTGTTCGGGTCGTCGCTCCAGACGTAGAAGTTGCGCTTGTCCGAACCCTTCGGCGCGCGCCGGGCGGCCTGGAACCACGGATGCTGGTCCGAGGTGTGGTTGACGACCAGCTCGGTGATCACGCGCAGGCCGCGCTTGTGCGCCTCGCGCACCAGCGCGCGGAAGTCCTGCCGCGTGCCGTAGGCTGGGTTGATGTTGTGATAGTCGGAAACGTCGTAGCCGTCGTCGCGGAACGGCGACGGGTAGAAAGGAAGCAGCCAGATCGTGTTGACGCCGAGGTCGGCGACGTAGTCGAGCTTCTCGGTCAGGCCGCGGAAGTCGCCGATGCCGTCGCCGTTGGAGTCGAAGAACGCCTTGACGTGCAGCTCGTAGATGACCGCGTCCTTGAACCACAGCGGATCGGTCCCGGGTTCGGCTGCCGCGGCGGCCGCCGCCGCGAGGGTCTCTTTTTCTGCTTTCACCGCAGCGACGTCCTCACATGAAGTAATCGAAGTCCTGCTCGCGACGCAGGCGCCGGCGCAGGCGGAACACGTGGGCCGGCGCGCGCTGCGGGTCGATCTCGACGTAGTTGCGCGGGCCGTGCCACAGGAAGTGTGCGTCGGTGAGCAGGTCGTGCACCTGGAACGGCATGTCCGCCTCGATGCCGAGCCCCGCCAGGTCGACCGTCAGCCAGCCGCTCTGCCGGTGGTGCGGGTCGAGGTTGACCACGCAGATCACCACGTTGTCGAGTGCCGGCGTCGACTTCGAGTAGGCGATGATCTGCGGGTTGTCGATCGGCAGGAAACGCAGCGACTCGTTGTCGTGCAGGGCGGCGTTCTCGCGGCGGACCAGGTTGACGCGCGCGATGAACGGCGCCAGCGAGTCCGGCCGCGTCAGGTTCCACTGCTTCAGCTCGTACTTCTCCGAATGCAGGTACTCCTCCGCGCCCGGTTCGCGCGGCGCCGCCTCCATGTGTTCGTAGGCCGGCCCGTAGATGCCGTAGCTGGCGCTCAGCGTGGCGGCCAGCACCAGCCGCGACATGAACACCGGGCGGCCGCCGAACTGCAGCGCCTCGGTCAGGATGTCCGGCGTGTTCGGCCACACGTTCGGCCGGAAGTACTCGCGCCCGGGCCCGTGCGCCAGGTCGGTGAAGTATTCCGTGAGTTCCTGCTTGGTGTTGCGCCACGCGAAGTAGGTGTAGCTCTGCGTGAAGCCGAGCTTGGCCAGCCGGTGCATCACCTTGGGCCGGGTGAACGCCTCCGACAGGAACAGCACGTCGGGGTACCTGCCCTTCAGCTGCGTGATCGACCACTCCCAGAACGGAAAGGCCTTGGTGTGCGGGTTGTCGACGCGGAAAATCTTCACCCCGGCGCCGACCCAGAACTCCATCACGTCGGTGAGCTCGCGCCACATGCCTTCCCATTCGTCCGACTCGAAGTCGAACGGGTAGATGTCCTGATACTTCTTCGGCGGGTTCTCGGCGTACTGCACCGTGCCGTCGGGGCGCCAGCGGAACCACTTCGGGTGCTGCTCGACGTACGGGTGATCGGGGGCGCACTGGTAGGCGATGTCGAGCGCGATCTCGATGCCGAACTCGTGCGCCCGCCCGACCAGCTTCTCGAAGTCGGCCAGCGTGCCGAGCGGCGTGTGCACCGACTTGTGGCCGCCTTCCTTGGCGCCGATCGCCCACGGGCTGCCGACGTCGTCGCTGGCGGCGAGCAGCGTGTTGTTCTTGCCCTTGCGGTTGACGCGCCCGACCGGGTGGATCGGCGGGAAGTACACGACGTCGAAGCCCATCTCGGCCACGTACGGCAGCATGGCCTCGCAGTCCTTGAACGTGCCGTGGCGGCCCGGCTCGCGCGCGGCCGAGCGCGGGAAGAACTCGTACCAGCTCGAGAAGCGCGCGCGCTCGCGATCGACCACCAGCGGCAGCTCGACCGGGTAGGTGAATTCGAGGCTGCGGTCCGGATAGCGTGCGGCGACCCGGCCCAGCTCGTCGTCGAGCGCCAGGGCCTTGATCTTGGCCGCATCGGGCTCGTGTTCGATGGTCGAGGTCAGCCGCGCGGCCCAGTCGGCAAGACGGCGGGCGTCGTCGCCGCTCGCGCGCTGTGCGGCGTCGGCGATCAGCTGCGCGCCGACGCGCGCGGCCAGGCGGATGTCGCCCTCGTCGATGCGGCGCTCGTAGTCATGGTGCCAGGTGAGGAAGCGATCGACCCAGGCGCACACCGTGTAGATCCAGCGGCCGATGGCATTGGGTTCGAACACGGCGCGCCAGCGATCGTTGCCGATCGCCACCATCGGCGTCTCCTGCCACTGCGTGTCCTCCGCGCGTCGCCACTTCAGGCGCACGGCGATCACGTCATGGCCGTCGGCAAAACAGTCGGCCTCGACCGCGACCCGGTCGCCGACGATTCGCTTGGCGGCGAAACGCCCGCCATCGACCATCGGCGAGATGTTCTCCACCACCGCGCGAACGCGGCCGTCGACGAGACTGTTGGCGGCCGGAACGCCGCAGGTCGTTATTGGTTCGACTCGCATTTGAAGATCACCGTCGACAGGGGAGGCAGGGTCAGGGTCAGCGACTGGTTGCGGCCGTGCGCCGGGATGGGCTGGCTGGCGACGCCGCCCAGGTTGCCCATGCCGCTGCCGCCGTACTCCCGCGCGTCGCTGTTGGCGAGCTCGCGCCAGTGACCGGCCCGCGGCACGCCGACCGCGAAATTGTGCCGCGGCATCGGCGTGAAGTTGCACACGACCAGCACCAGCTCGCCGCTGCGCGACCGGCGCACGTAGGACAGCGTGCTCGCCTGGTGATCCGACGCATCGATCCACTCGAAGCCGGCGCCCTCGAAATCCACCTCGTGCAGCGCGGCTTCGGCGCGATAGACGCGGTTCAGGTCGGCCACCCATTGCTTCAGGCCGCCGTGGTCGGGGTACTGCAGCACCCACCACTCGAGTTCGCCCTCGTGCGTCCACTCGCGCCGCTGGCCGAACTCGCCGCCCATGAACAGCAGCTTCTTGCCCGGATGCGTCCACATGTAGCCGTACAGGGTGCGCATGCCGGCGAACTGCTGCCAGTTGTCGCCCGGCTGCTTGCCGATCAGCGAGCCCTTGCCGTGCACGACCTCGTCGTGCGACAGCGGCAGCACGAAGTTCTCGTTGAACGCGTAGATCAGCGAGAAGGTGATCGTGTTGTGGTGGTACTGGCGGTACAGCGGGTCTTCCTTGAAGTACTTGAGCGTGTCGTGCATCCAGCCCATGTTCCACTTCATGCCGAAGCCCAGGCCGCCCAGGTAGGTCGGGCGCGACACCATCGGCCACGCGGTCGACTCCTCGGCGATCATCTGCACGTCGGGGAAGTCGCGGTACACGGACAGGTTCAGCGTGCGCAGGAAATCGATCGCCTCGAGATTCTCGTTGCCGCCGTACTGGTTCGGAATCCACTCGCCTTCCTTGCGGCCGTAGTCGAGGTAAAGCATCGACGCCACCGCGTCGACGCGCAGGCCGTCGAAGTGATATTCGGAAAGCCAGTAGTGCGCCGACGAGAGCAGGAACGCGCGAACCTCGTGCCGGCCGTAGTTGAAGATCGACGAGTGCCAGTCCGGGTGATAGCCCTGGCGCGGGTCCTGGTGCTCGAAAAGGTAGGTGCCGTCGAAGCGGCTGAGGCCGTGCGGATCGTCCGGGAAGTGCGACGGCACCCAGTCGAGGATCACGCCGATGCCGTGCTGGTGCAGCGTGTCGACCAGGTACTTCAGGTCCTGCGGCGAGCCGTAGCGCGAGGTCGGCGCGAAGTAGCCGGTGCACTGGTAGCCCCACGAGCCGTAGAACGGGTGCTCGGAGATCGGCAGCAGCTCGACGTGCGTGAAGCCCATCTCGGTGAGGTAGTCGGCCAGTTCGTGTGCCGCCTCGCGGTACGACAGCATGCGGCCGTCGCGCCGCCGCCACGAGCCGAGGTGCACTTCGTAGACCGACATCGGCGCGGACAGGCCGTTGCGCGCGCTGCGCGACGCCATCCAGTCGCCGTCGCCCCACGGGTAGTCGAGCGACCATGCGCGTGAGGCCGTTTCCGGCGGCACCTGGGCGTAAAAGGCGAACGGATCGGCCTTGTCGAAGGCGTGGCCTTCAGGCGTGCTGATGCGGTACTTGTAACCGGCGCCCGGACGGACGCCGGGCACGAAGGCCTCCCAGATTCCCGACGAATCGTGGCGAGCAGCCATGGGCGCCGCATTCGGGTCCCAGCCGTTGAACTCGCCGATGACCGAGACGGCGCGCGCGTTCGGCGCCCAGACGGCGAAGTGCGCGCCGTCGCCCGACACCTGGCAGCCGAACTTCTCGTACAGCGTGCAATGCGTGCCTTCGCGGAACAGGTAGACGTCGTGTTCGGTCAGCGGCGAGCCGGGACGGCCTTTCGCAGCGGCCGGCGCGTCCACGGGTACGGAAACTCGGATCGAGGACAAGAGGCCTCCTTTAAGTCTGTTACGGATTCGAACGTCCGCGCCGCAGCGGGTGCGGGCCGACTGGTCTTCGGCGCCGGGCCGCTCGGCGGCGGCCCGTCTTGCCTAGCTGGTCTTGCCGATCTTCAGCTGAGTCAGCAGGTCCATGGGCAACGGGAACACGATCGTCGAACTTCGGTCGCCGGCGATCTGGGTGAGCGTCTGCAGGTAGCGAAGCTGCATCGCCTGCGGCTCCTGAGCCAGCATCTGCGCGGCTTCGAGCAGGGTGGCCGAGGCCTGCTTCTCGCCTTCTGCGTGAATAACCTTAGCACGCCGTTCGCGCTCGGCCTCGGCCTGGCGGGCGATCGCGCGCACCATCGATTCGTTCAGGTCGACGTGCTTGATCTCGACGTTGGTGACCTTGATGCCCCAGGCGTCGGTCTGTGCGTCGAGGATCTTCTGGATGTCGAGATTCAGCCGTTCGCGCTCGGACAGCATCTCGTCGAGCTCGTGCTTGCCGAGCACCGCGCGCAGCGTCGTCTGCGCCAGCTGGCTCGTCGCCTGCAGGAAGTTGGCGACCTGGATGATCGCCTTGTCCGGCTCGACGACGCGGAAGAAGACGATCGCGTTGACCTTCACCGAGACGTTGTCGTGCGAGATCACGTCCTGCTCCGGCACGTCCATCGTCACCACGCGCAGGTCGACACGCACCATCTGCTGGATGCCGGGAATGATGATGACCAGCCCCGGCCCCTTGACCCTCCAGAAGCGGCCGAGCATGAAGACCACGCCGCGCTCGTACTCGCGCAGGATGCGGAACGACGAAACGACGACGATCAGCAGCAGCAGCAATACGGTGCCGATTCCGAACTGGAAATTGAACAGCATGGTCAGGTCACTCCTTCTGTTTACCGGCCGCCTCGTCGCGCAGCGGCTCCACGCTGAGGGTCAGGCCTTCGATCGCGGTGACGCGCACCTTCTCGCCCGGCGCCAGCGGCCCCGCGCTGCGCGTGCGCCAGCGCTCGCCGTGCACGTAGGCCCAGCCATCGGCGTCGAGCACCTCGCCGACCGCGCCGATCAGTTCCTCGGCGCCGCTCACGACGCGCGCCCGGCGCGCGCGCAGCGCCACGCCACCCACCAGGATCAGCGCCGCCGCGCTCGTCAGTGCCGTCGCGACGATCACCGGCAGCGGAATTCCGAAGCCGGGCACGTCGGTGTCGATCAGCAGCGTGGCGCCGAGCACGAAGGCAACGATGCCGCCGATGCCGAGCACGCCGAAGCTCGGCAGGAACACTTCGGCGATCATCAATCCCAGGCCGAGCAGGATCAGGCCCAGGCCGGCGTAGTTGATCGGCAGCAGTTGCAGCGCGTACAGCCCGAGCAGCAGGCAGATGCCGCCCGCCACGCCGGCCACGCCGAAGCCCGGCGACGAGAACTCGAAGAACAGGCCGTAGGCACCGATCAGCATCAGGATCAGCGCCACGCTCGGGTTGGTGATCACCGCGAGGAAGCGCGAACGCGCGTCCGGCGCCAGCGCGAGCAGCGTGGCGCCTTCGGTGTCGAGCGTCACGCTCTGTTCGAGCACCTTGACCTCGCGGCCGTGCAGCGCCTTCAGCAGCGCCGGCACGTCCTGCGCCACCAGGTCGATGACGTTCTGCTTGAGCGCTTCGGCTGCGGAAAGGCTGATGCCTTCGCGAACCGCGCGCTCGGCCCAGTCGGCATTGCGGCCGCGCAGCTCGGCCAGGCTGCGGATGTAGGCCACCGCGTCGTTGACCTGCTTGGCACGCATCGCGTCGGCCGGCGCGAGCGGTTCGCCTGGCGTCGCCTCTGCGCTCTTTTCGGTTTTTTCACCATCCTTCTTGGGGGCCGCCTGCGGCTTGCGAACCGGCGTGCCATCACCCGGCGATGCGCCGGGCATGCCAATTGGCACCGGCGTGGCCGCACCGAGGTTGGTGGCCGGCGCCATCGCCGCGACGTGGCTGGCGTAGAGGATGTAGGTCCCGGCGCTCGCCGCCCGCGCACCGCCCGGGGAAACGAAGCTGGCCACCGGCACCGGCGAGGCGAGGATCGCCTTGATGATCTGTCGCATCGAGGTGTCGAGGCCACCGGGGGTGTCGAGCTGAAGCACGACGAGCGCAGCGCCTTGCTCGTTGGCCTCGGCAATGCCGCGCTCGACGTAATCGGCCGAGGCGGGACTGATCGCACCGTCGACCTGCAGTACCGCAACCGTCGCGGCTCGCGCGGCACCGGCCGCCAGCACCATCGCGAGCAGCAGGCCGAGCGCTTCGATCAGCCTTCGGCCAGCCGGTCGGGCCGTACCGGACCCGCCCCGCGCCGACTTCCGCGCTCGCCCGAACAGGGTCTCTTGGGCACGCATGTGTTTGATGTTATTCACCCAGTGGATTGCCGATTGCTTTGGGTCAGCACTTATGCCGACGGCGCCGGAAATGCGGGAAGGCTGAGGAAGGCAACGCCCATCCGGATGCGACAGCCGACCCACGCTGGACGGCCGGGCGCCGAGGAGCCGATGAAGGAGTCTATGAACCGCGCGCCCGGGGCAGAAGGGGCGCCGCACGTACGCAACGACCGCAACGCCAGGACGGCATCCAAATGGGTAGAGCCAGAAAGGCGGCGGCGGGGGAATCCCCGGCCGCCGCCTTCGGTCACTGCGGCGACTCGCTCCCGGCTTCCAGCGCGAGCTTGACCAGGTCGGCGACTCGCCGCACGTCGAGCTTGTCCATCAGGCGCGCCTTGTAGACCTCCACCGTCCGCGGGCTGATGCCGAGGTCGGCGGCGATTTCGCGATTGTGGCGGCCGGCTACGACCTGTGCCATGACCTCGCGCTCGCGCTGCGTCAGGCGTTCCAGGCGACCGTTCAGCACGGCGGCCTGTGCCTGCCGCTCTGCGTTTTCTGCATCCCGCGCGATCGCCACGCCCACCAGTTCGACGAGCCGGTCGTTGTCGACCGGCTTTTCGATGAAATCGAGCGCGCCCGCCTTCAGCGCATCGCGGGCAGTACTGACATCGCCGTGACCGGTGATGAAAATCACGGGCATCGTGATGCTCCGCTCGGCCAGTTGCGCCTGCAGTTGCAGACCGTCGATGCCCTCGAGCTGCAGGTCGATCAGCACGCAGCCACGCCAGTCCGGCTGAACGGACTCCAGGAAACGCTCGGCCGACTCGTAGGCCAGGCAGCGAATTCCGCGCATGCCCAGCCAGAGCGAAAGCGAATCGCGGATCGCGCTGTCGTCGTCGACAATATAGGCTGTGGGGTTGGCAGACATTGGAGATCGCGTCGATCAATGCGGAAGCTTTTCTCGTGCGCATTATCGCGTAAGGGCGGGTGGGCGTTTTTCTCTCCCCCGACCCGGGTCGGCCGGGCAACGTGGCGCGCCGGTCTCGGGGCGACTTCTGGGGAGACTTACTTACGGCTTGCGCGGATTCGGCGGTATGTTGCGCATGCAACCATCGCATCTCCGCTGCAACTGTCCGTAGGGCGAAGAGCGGATCTGAGGCGGCGCCAACCCGCAGCCGGCGCTGATCGGCAACTGCCGCTGGGCCGGAGTCCGCACTGCAGCAGCCGTCGCGCGCAGGGCGTGCTGCCTGCAACAGGGTGCGTCGGGCTGCGGCGCCATGGATCCGCGGGGCGGGTGCGGGTGTCTGCACCGCCGCTGCCGCCAAACAACAACCGGTCATGCTGAAACTTTCCCTGCGATTCGTCCTGCCGCTGCTGCTTGCAGTCGCCGCGCTGGCGTACCTGTCGGTGCCGCTGATCGACCGTCTCACGCTGCGCTGGTTCATGAGCGACCTCGACCAGCGCGCGCAGGCCATCACCGCCACGCTGTCCGGCTCGCTGCGCGATGCGTACGGGCAGGGCGCGCTGCCCCGGGTCACCGCGCTGCTGAACGACGCCTCCACCGACGAGCGCCTGCAGTCGATGGCCCTGTGCGACGCGCGCGGCACGATGATCGCCCGCTCGGCGCAGTTTCCGGAAAGCGTGGGCTGCAGGCCTTCCGCGGGCGACGAGCGCGTGTTGCGCCTGCTGCAGGGCGTGCTGCACGCGACCCGCGTGCCATTACGGCTCGGCGAAGCGGCCGGCGCCGCGCACAGCATGGTGGTGCTGCACGACATGAGCTTCATCGAGGTGCGCTCGAGCGAAACACGCTGGTATGCGATGGCCACGTTCGCCGTTCTGGCTCTGGTCGTTGCGCTCATCACCGTCGCTGTCGCGCACCTGAGCTGGCGCGGCTGGGTGCGTGGCGTGCGCGCGATGCTCACCGGCGAGGGTCTGCTGCGACCTTTCGCCGAGGGCCCGGCCACCATCGACAAGGCGCTGCTGCCGCTCGAAGCCGAGGTGCGCAGCCTGTTCCGGCGCCTGGAAAGGCAGCGTGCCGCGGATACCGGCGCCAGCGAAGGCTGGTCACCGCAACGGCTTCGCTCGGTGCTGCAGAGCCAGTACGCCGGCGACGAAATCATCGTCGTTTCGAATCGCCAGCCGTATTCGCATGAACGCCGCGGCGACGAGATCGTCGTCGCGCAGCCGGCCAGCGGGCTGGTCACGGCGCTCGAACCGGTGCTGCGCGCCGCCAGCGGCACCTGGATCGCGCACGGCAGCGGCTCCGCCGACGCGGAGGTTTCCGACGCCGAAGGCCGCGTGCAGGTGCCCCCGGAACGGCCGGCCTACACGCTGCGCCGCATCTGGCTGACCCAGGAACAGGTCAAGGGCTACTACGAGGGCTTCGCCAACGAAGGCCTGTGGCCGCTGTGCCATATCGCGCACGTCCGGCCCGTGTTCCGCGCCGACGACTGGCGGCACTTCGTCGACGTGAGCCAGCGTTTCGCCGATGCGGTGGTGAAGTCCGCCAAGCGGCCCGATCCGCTGGTGCTGGTGCAGGACTATCACATGCCGCTGGTGCCGCAGATGATCCGCGACCGCCTGCCGCAGGCCACCGTGGTCACCTTCTGGCACATCCCGTGGCCGATGTCGGAGACCTTCGGCATCTGTCCGTGGCGCGAGGAAATCCTCGAAGGCCTGCTCGGCAGCCACATCGTCGGCTTCCAGACGCCTTCGCATTGCCGCAACTTCATCGATGCGGTCGACACCTTCCTCGAAGCACGGATCGAACACGAAGACATGACGATCCATCGAGGCGGCCAGCTCACCCGCGTCGCGCCCTACCCGATCTCGATCGCCTGGCCGCCGGTCAGCGAAGAGCCGATCGAGGCGACGCGCACTCGCGTGCACGCAGCGCTGGGCTTGCCCGAGGGGCACCGCATCGCCATCGGCATCGACCGCCTCGACTACATCAAGGGCCTGATCGAACGCTTTGCCGCGGTCGAGCACCTGATGACCACGCAGCCGCAGTGGCGCGGCCGCTTCACGCTGGTGCAGGTGGCTTCGCCGTCGCGCAGCGATCTGCCCGAGTACCAGGCTTTCCACGACCGCGTGGTGGCCGAGGCGCAGAGGATCAACGATGCGGTGGGTAGCGCGCGCGCACCGGCGATCCTGCTGAAGATCGAGCACCAGGGCGCGCCGCAGGTGCGCGACCTCTATCGAAGCGCCGACGTCGGCATGGTGACCAGTCTGCACGACGGCATGAACCTGGTGGCGAAGGAGTACGTTGCCGCGCGCGACGACGATCAGGGCGTGCTGCTGCTGTCGGTGTTCACCGGCGCCTCGCGCGAACTGCACGAGGCGCTGCTGGTCAATCCGTACTCGGCCGAGGAAACCGGCAACGCGCTGGCGCGCGCGCTGGCGATGCCGCTCGCCGAGCAGCGCGAACGGATGCGCACGATGCGTGCCTGGGTGCACAGCCACAACATCTACCGCTGGGCCGGCGCGATGCTGATCGACGCCGCGCGCGTGCGCTCGCGCGAGCGGGTCAGCGCGCGCATCGAACAGCTGCAGCGCCGGCATCTGAAGGTGGCCTCGTGAGCGGCGCGACTCTTCCCGCTGCCGTCTATGCATTCTCCAGGGAAGGCACCGAGGCGCTGCGCCGGCTGCGCGGGCGGCGGCTGCTGGCGGCGTTCGATTTCGACGGCACGCTGGCGCCGATAGCACTGCGCCCCGAGCAGGTGGTCACGCCCCCGGGCGTCCGCGCCGCGCTCGACCGGCTGCGCGGCCTGTGCGCCACCGCGGTGATCAGCGGCCGTTCGCGCGACGATGTGCTGAACCGCCTCGGAGTTCAGGTCGATTACATCGTCGGCAACCACGGCATCGACGGCCTGCCCGGCGCCGAACGAGAGACGGCCGAGTGCGTCGCGGTCAGCCAGGGATGGCTGGCGCAACTGCGCGGCGGCGAGGCGCTGCGCGCCCTCGACCCCGGGATCATGCTGGAAGACAAGCACGTGTCGCTGTCCGTGCACTACCGCCAGGCGCGGGACGGCGCCCGCGCCTGCGCGCAGTTGCCCGCGGTGTTTGCCGCGCTGCAGCCGGCGCCGCGCATCGTCACCGGGAAAATGGTGTTCAACCTCCTGCCGCCGGCCGCTGTCGACAAGGGCACCGCAATGCTGCGCCTTCTCGAACTCGCGAGGGCGCAGGCGGGCCTGTATGTCGGCGATGACGTCACCGACGAGGACGTCTTCCGCCTCCACGAGCCGGACCTGCTGACCGTACGCGTCGGCCGCGATGACGCGAGCCACGCACGGCTCTACCTGCGTGCGCCGTCGGAGATCCCGCGCCTGATCGACGCGCTGATCGGCGAGTTGTCGGCCTCCGGGCACCCGGCACGGTCGGCGGCACACTGAGACGGTCTTGCAGCCTTGCATCGGCCAGGCGAAATGCAGAGCCGGGACCGGGGCAGGGTGGGGCACGCCGGCCGAGGCAGCCGGGCAGACTCGCGTAGCCCAGCCGCCCGCGGGCGGGAACCGCCTCTTCTTCTAGAGCTTGACCGCCAGAACGGGAATCCGGCTCGAACCGATCACGCTCTCGGTGACACTGCCGACCACGACGCGCTCCCATCCGGTGCGGCCGTGCGTGCCCATGACGATCAGGTCCGCTTCACGGGCCTGCGCGGTCTCGACGATCAGTTTGTCCGGATCTCCGCGCAGCACCACCCGGTCGGCCTCGATGTTCCTGCTCTTCAGGTGCTCGCACACGCGGGAAGCCGATTCGTCGGCGACCGCGGCGCGCTCTTCGTTGAAGGAATCGCGGATCGTCGATACGACCGTCACCGGCAGGCGGCACAGTTCGGCAATCTTCGTCGCCGCCACCGCCGCCGCGTCCGAAAACCGCGAACCGTCGGTGGCCAGCAGGATCCGCTTGCGCCACATCGCCGCGCCCTCCATGACCACCAGCACGCTGCACTTGGCCTTGCCGACGGCGCGCGCGGTGGCGTCGCCGATCATTCGCTGCATCAGGCCACGCTTGCCGCGCCGGCCCATGACGATCACGTCGGCGCGCTCCCGCTCGGCGGCCGCAACGATCTCGTCGAGCGGGTCGGGGCCTCTGCCGACGACCGTCTCGGCCGCGATGCCTCGCTTGACCGCCTCGCCGTGGATGCGCTGGAGGAGGGCGCGTGTCTCCTCTTCGGCGGCCTGGATCAGGTCCGGCGCGACGGATTCGGCGGCGGGATTGGTGATCACGACGCTGGTGATCAGAAGCGTTCCGCCGCACTTCTCGACCATCGCCAGCGCCACCCGCTCGGCGTCGGCGCAATATTCCGAACCGTCGGTGGCGAGCATGATCCGCTCGAGCCGCCCGGTCGGTGACAACTGGCTGTTCATCTGGCCCTCCGCCGCATTTCATCTACCGCCGCCGGAAATCGGCGACCCGCCGTTTCGATTGTCGCCGCCGATTGTGCCGGTTAGGTACCGATGGCGCTCGTGGAAGCTGGAGCACTGCAGCGCAGGATGGTCAGAGAAGGGCCGCCTGAGAGAACGTGCTGCGCCAGCTTCGGGCAGTCAACCGCAGCTTAGTTGACATAATATTCATTATGCGAACTCAAATGGCTTGAAGCGCGACTCATTGCAAGACACATTAAGAGCATCGAGCAAACACCTGTTTCATGACGACTTTTCTAATCAAACCAGACGCTCTTTGTTCTTACAGTTCAGATGAACTCAAGCGCCTATACATTTGAATAATTGCATGAAATTGTCTGTGGTAGCCACTTCGACGGCCTCCGTCGAAATGTCGTGCAGATCGCCGAGCTTCGCGGCGACGTGCGGCACGAACGACGGCTCGTTGGTCCGGCCGCGAAACGGCACGGGCGCAAGGTACGGCGCATCGGTCTCGATCAGGATCCGCTCCATCGGCAGCGCCCGCGCGACCGCCTGAAGCTCGCTGGGCGCTCTTGAAAGTGACGATGCCCGAGAACGAGATGAAGAAGCCCATCTCGATCGCCGCCCGCGCGACCTCGAGGGACTCGGTAAAGCAGTGCATGACGCCGCCCGCTTCGCCGGCGCGCTCCTCGCGCATGATCCGCAGCGTGTCCTCGGCCGCCGAGCGGGTGTGGATGATCAGCGGCTTGCCCGCCTCGCGCGCGGCGCGGATGTGGACCCGAAACCGCTCGCGCTGCCAGTCAAGGGGCTCGGGCAGCCGGTAATAGTCGAGGCCGGTTTCGCCGATCGCGACGACCTTGGGCCGGGCGGCCAGATCGACCAGGCGTTGCACCGTGGGCTCTTCGCCTCGGGTCGTGTCCGGATGCACGCCAACCGAGGCGTAGATGCGCTCGTCGCGCAGCGCTAGCCCATGAACCGCCTCGAATTCCTCCAGCCGCGTGCAGACGCTGAGCGCCAGGCCCACCCGGGCGGCGGCCATCCGCGCGAGCACGCCGTCGATGTCGCCGGCGAGTTCGGGAAAGGCAAGATGGCAGTGCGAATCGACGTACACGGCGCCGCCGCTGCTTCCCGGCGGACGATCAGATCGTGTGCGTCGGGCGTCCCGACTTGATCGCCGCACCGAGCGCGATCTCGATGCTGCGCCGCGCGGCAATGCCCGTCTCGTCCCCGGGGAAATGCACGCCAATCCCCGGTGTGCGCGCCGTGCCTCCCGGCGGGCTGATCCACACGACGCGCCCGGCGATCGGATACTTGGTCGGATCGTCCATCAGCGTGAGGATCAGGTACACCTCGTCGCCGAGTTTGTAAGGGCGATTGGTCGGCACGAAGATGCCGCCGTTCTTCAGGTACGGCATGTAGGCGGCGTACAGCGCAGCCTTTTCCTTGATCGCCAGCGACAGGATCGCCGGCCGACCGCCGCCGGGCGCGTTCACCGTGCTCGGGCCAAAGAGGTCGGCGGCGCCGCCGCCGGATCGGCTGCTGGGTGTGTCGCTCATCTGGGGTCGTCAGAAAACGTCGATGTACCTGGCGAGCAATGATTCGATGACGAGGCGCGAGTTCAGCGGATGATCACGCGCAACGGCGGCGGACTTCAGGGCATCGGTCCATTGCCAGAGCCCCTCGGCGCGCGCCGCGCCGGCCAGCCTGGCGATGCTGGCTTCACGTCGGGGATGATAGCGGACGGCGCCGAGCGCACGGTACAGCAGCAGATCGAATGCCCAGCATTGCATCAGCCGCAGGCCCGCCGCCACCGCCGGATCGCGGCCGACGCCGCCGGCGATGGCAGCCGCGGTCAGCGCGGGGCCACGCTCGAGCAGGCGATAGAGCGCCACCGCCGTCTCGGCGGCCGGCGACTCGTCACTGGCCCCGGCAAGCGCAGCGAGCGGCGCGCCCGAGGCCAACGCCAGCGCCTCCGCCGGAGCGGCGACGCCCTGCTCGGCGAGCCAGGGCAGGCAGGCCTCGGCCGCAGGCAGCGGCACTTCGACCAGGACGCAGCGCGAGCGGATCGTCGGCAGCACGTCGTCGAGCGCGTCGGAAACCAGGATGAACGTGGTCGCCGGCGGCGGCTCTTCGAGCATCTTGAGCAGCGTGTTGGCCGCGATCGCGTTCATCGCCTCGGCCGGCGCCAGCACCACGACCCGTTGTCCGCCGCGATAGGCCGCGATGCCGAGGAAATCGGACAGCGCGCGAACCTGGTCGACGCGGATCTCGCGGCTGGCGCGGGCGGGCTTGCCGTCGCCCTCCCCGGCGTCGGCGACGATGCCCGTGTCCGCAGCGGGCTCCTCTTCCTGCGCCGCCTGCGGAAGCAGCCGCTCGGCAAGCGCCTGAGGCAGGATCCAGCGCAGGTCCGGATGGCTGAATGCGCCGGTCAGGCGGCACTCGTCGCATCGCCCGCAGCTGCGCCCGTCGTCCTGCCGGTCCGTGCACAACAGCGCCTCGGCGAAATCCATCGCGAGGCCTTTCTTGCCGACTCCCCGCGCGCCGTGCAGCAGCACCGCATGGACGCCACGCGCCGCGAGCGGCGGCAGCCGCGGCCACACCCGCTCGAGCCAGGGCAGCCCGCGCGGCGTCATAGCCACCGGCCGACCGCATCCGCCAGGTGCGCCTGCACCACGGCTTTTTCCTGCGCGGTGTCGACGACGACGAAACGCTGCGGTTCGGCGCGTGCGCGGGACAGGTAATGCTCGCGCACGCGGGCAAAGAAGTCGTGCTGCTCCGACTCGAAGCGGTCGCTGCGCTGCGCCCGCGCCAGCCGCGTCGCCGCGATCTCCGGCGCGAGGTCGAACAGGAACGTGAGGTCGGGCTGCAGACCTCGGTGGACCCAGCGCTCGAGTATGGCCACGTCCCCTTCCGGCAGGCCGCGCCCGCCGGACTGGTAGGCATAGGTCGCGTCGGTGAACCGGTCGCACAGCACCCAGCGCCCGGCCGCCAGGGCCGGCTCGATCACGGCGAGGACGTGCTCGCAGCGCGCCGCGAACATCAGCATCGTCTCGGTACGCGGCTGCATCGGCCGGTGCAGGATCAGCTCGCGCAGCGCCTCGCCGAGCGGCGTTCCGCCCGGCTCGCGCGTCAGCAGCACGTCGACGCCGCGCGAACGCAGCCAGCGATCGATGAAGCCGATCTGCGTGCTCTTGCCGGCGCCGTCGATGCCCTCGAACGTGATGAAGCGGCCGCGCGCCGTCACGCTTCCCCCTCGGCCACACGCTTCACACCGCGCCGCGCAGCAGTCACCGCTTTCCTCCAAGCTGATACTTGACCACGGCACGATTGTGCTCGGCCAGCGACTCGGAAAACTGCGACGTGCCGTCGCCACGGGCGACGAAGTAAAGCGCGCGCGTCTGCTCGGGTTTCAGCGCCGCCTCGATCGAAGCCCGGCCCGGAAGGGCGATGGGCGTCGGCGGAAGCCCGGCGCGGGTGTATGTGTTGTAGGGCGTGTCGGCGGCGAGGTCGCGCTTGCGAAGGTTGCCGTCGAACTTCTCGCCGAGGCCGTAGATGACCGTCGGATCGGTTTGCAGCAGCATGCCGGCGCGCAGACGGTTGACGAACACGCCCGCGATGCGCGCGCGTTCCTGCGCCTGACCGGTCTCCTTCTCGATGATCGAGGCAAGGGTCAGCGCCTCATAGGGCGACTTCAGCGGCAGGTCGTCTGCCCTCTTTTCCCACGCGCGCGCCAGGCGATCCTGCTGCTCGCGGTAGGCGCGGCGCAGGATGTCGAGGTCGCTCGAGCCGGCATCGAACACGTAGGTGTCCGGTGCGAAGAGCCCCTCGGGATGCGTCTCCGCGCTGCCCACGGCGGCGAGCACCTGCGCATCGCTCATCTTCTCGGTGTCGCGCTTGAGCAGGGCATGCTGCGCAAGCGCCGAGCGCATCGCACGAAAGGTCCAGCCTTCGACGATCGTCAGCCGTTCCTTGAGTGTTTCGCCGCGGCGCAGACGTTCGAGCACGTCGGCCAGGCGCATGCCGCGCGTGACCTCGTAGCGTCCGGCGCGCAGCCGCTGGGTAACTTCGGTCCAGCGCGCGGCGGCAACGAACAGCTCCACGTTCACGTCGACCCCCTGCTCCCGCAACGACTGCGCAATCGTTCGCGCGGAAGCTCCCGCCGGGACGAGGATCTCGACACGCTCGTCGCGCACCGGCAGAGGACGCTGGTACAGATGCCAGAACGCGGCCGCCCCGGCGACGGCGGCGAGCAGGATCAGCATGGCGACAGCGAGCAGGATGCGACCCTGCTGCCGTGCGGGCGAATGGCGCGATGCCGGATTCATGAGGCTTGAGTTGTGCGCCACCGTCCAAACATCGATGATCCAGGCAGTCCGGCGGGAAAGCTGAGCTTTCCTTCTCGCTGCGCTCGAAGGATGCGCCCTTGAGGCGGCTCGGCGGGAAAGCTGAGCTTTCCTTCTCGCTGCGCTCGAAGGATGCGCCCTTGAGGCGGCTCGGCGGGCTTATGCGCACCTATGATACGTTCGCGTCCACTGGATCTTTGCTGCATCGACCGCGACGATGGATGTAGACACGGAAATGCCCTCGAACCGGACGGAGACGGCCGCACCGGCGATGGGCTGCTGGCACTTCGATGCCGCCGAGGCGGAGTCGGCACTGCGTCGGCCGGTTCGCGCTTCGCTCGCCGAGCTTGGCGTCATCGCGGTCCGCGGCGACGATGCGGCGCGCTTCCTGCACGGCCAGTTGACCAACGACGTCGAGCACCTGGGTCCGGACCAGCTCGCGCTGAACGGCTACTGCAACGCCAAGGGCCGGCTGCTGGCAACGTTCCGCACGTGGCGCGACGAGTCGGCCGCATATCTGCTTCTGCCGCGAGAAATTCTGCCCGGCGTGCTCAAGCGGCTGTCGATGTTCGTTCTGCGTGCCAAGGCGCGGTTGAGCGACGAATCGGATGCCTGGCACGCGTGGGCCGTGTTCGGGGCCGGCGCAGAAACGAGCCTGGCCACGCTTGGCGCCACTTTGCCAGGCGCGCCGGGACAATGCGTCCAGATCGGCGGGACGCGCATCGCTCGTCTGCATGGCGCGGCGCGTCTGGCGGAGCGCTTTCTGGTGATCGTGCCCGCAGCCGATTCGGCCGACTGGCAGGCGCGGCTTTCCGCGCTGCCGACCGTCGGCAGCGGTGTTTTCTGGTGGAGCGAAATCGAGGCTGGCGTGCCGACGGTGTTGGCCGCCACGCAGGAGAAGTTCGTGCCGCAGATGATCAACTTCGAGGTGGTCGGCGGAGTCAGCTTCAGCAAGGGCTGCTACCCCGGGCAGGAAGTCGTGGCGCGCAGCCAGTACCGAGGCAAGCTGAGGCGGCGGATGCAGCTGGCGCACTGCGCCGTAGCGGCGGACGCCGGCGCCGACGTTTTTGCGGCCGGCGAAGCCGAGCCCGCCGGAACGGTGGTGATGGCCGCGAGTGCCGCCGGTGGCGGCTTCGACCTGCTGCTCGAATGCCCTCTCGAGAAGGCCGAGGTGCCGCTCCACCTGTTGTCCGCAAATGGTCCGCTGCTCGAGCTGCGCGCCCTGCCCTACGAGATCGTCGACGTGACTGCCTGAAGCGAGCCGCCGGCATGCAGCACTGGTTCGTCTACTACAAGGTCGAGGCATCCGCGGTGCGCGGGCTCGAACCGCGCCTGCGCCGGATGCAGCAGGAAGCTGCCTCCGAGGGTGGCGTCCGGCCCCGACTGATGCGCCGGACCGACGGCGATGGCGAGGCAGCGACGCTGCTCGAGGTCTACGACGATATTGCGCACGCCGATGCATTCAAGGCCGCCCTCGAGGCGGCGGTGGCGCGCGCCGACCTGCCTTCGTCGCTGCTCGCGCAGCGGCGCACGGAACGGTTCGAGGAAATCTGACATGTGCCTTGCCGTTGTCGCGTGGCATGCGCATCCGGACTATCCGCTGGTGGTGGCGGCCAATCGGGACGAGTTCTACACGCGCAGTACGCGCCCGGCGTCGTGGTGGGGGCAAAGCGTCGCCCTGCTCGCGGGTCGTGACGAGGAAGCCGGCGGCACCTGGCTCGGCGTCACGCGCGCCGGCCGCGTCGCGCTGCTCACCAACGTGCGCGCCCCCAGCGAGCGCAACCCGCACGCACCGTCGCGCGGTGCAATCACGGTCGCCGCGCTGCAGAGCGCCCGGCCGGCCGGCGAGTGGCTGCGGGAGCAGGCGCCGCGCATGAACACCTACAACGGCTTCAACCTGCTGGTGGCCGAGCCGGCGTCTTCGGGCCGTGGCGTACCTCGGCTCATCTACTACACGAACCGCCGGCGCCACGGGCCGCGCCTGCTCGCACCGGGCATCTACGGCCTGTCCAACGCCTTCCTCGATACGCCGTGGCCGAAGGTGGTGCGCGCCGTCGGCGCGTTTGCCTGCGCGCTGGCCCGCCGCGTCGATGCCGATGCGCTGCTGGCGCTGCTGGCCGACCGCCGACCGGTGCACGATTCGGAACTTCCTTCGTCCGGCGTGCCGCTGGAGTGGGAGCGCGCGCTGGCGCCGATCCAGATCCGTGCCAACGGCTACGGGACGCGCTCGAGTTCGGTGATCACCGTGCGGCGCGACGGCGTGGTCAACTTCCTCGAGCGCAGCTTCGAACCCGATGCCCCGGACACGCATCGCGACCGTCACTTCGAATTCACGGTCGATGGCGCCTCGGCGCCGTTGCCGCGCATCTCCGGCGCCCGCAAGGCAGGCTGAAGGAACGCGCCGGCACGAGTCTCGCTGCGCTCAGAAGACCCGCCGCATCGCCCGGTGCGGGATGCCGGCGTCGTCGTACTGCTCGCCCTCGGCCACGAAGCCGAAGCGCTCGTAAAAGGGAATCGCGTGCGTCTGCGCGCTGAGCATGACCTCGCGATCGCCTCGCGCCCGCGCTGCCTGCATCAGCGCCCGCAGCAGCGCGGCTCCGACGCCGGCACCGCGCGCCTGCCGCAACACCGCCATGCGGCCGATGTGGCCGTCGGGCAGCAAACGGCCGGTGCCCAGCACGCTCTCATCCGGACCGAAGGCGAGCGCGTGCAGGCTCGACGGATCGAACTCGTCGAGCTCGATTTCCGCCGGGACCTTCTGTTCCTCGACGAACACCGTGTGGCGGACCGGCACCGCGCGCGCGCGCATCGATGTCCAGTCACCGAGTTCGATGCGCAGCGGTTCAGCCACCGCCGTCGCCCTCCGCCGGGGCGGTGACCTCGTAATCGCGTATTCGGCCGCGCATTTCCTGCGGCCAGGTCACCGGTGCGCCGCCGCGGTCGACGCAGACGTAGACGAGTTCAGCCTCGACCAGCGGCTCGGCGGGTTCGGCGGACCTGAACATCGCCACCGCGAACCCGGCACTGCTGCGGCCAAGCCGCGCCATGCGACCGCAGACCAGAAGCTCGTCGTCGTAGCGGGCCGGCGCGTGGTACTCGACCGTTGCCTTGCGCACGAACGCGTCGATGCCCAGCGTCGCGAACCCCGCCGGGTACGGAACGCCGATCGCCCGCCAGTACTCGGTGGCGCAAACGTCGGCATAGGTCAGGTAGTGGCCGTTGAAGACCACCGCCTGCATGTCGACCTCCGCCCAGCGAACGCGCAGCGGCACCCGATGGCGGAACTGCCCGAGTCCCACCTACTTCGCCCCCTTGGCGGCGTCGCCGGCGATGACCACGGTCATCTTCGCCGGGTCGATGTAGCGCCGCAGCGCGGCGTTGACTTCCGCTGTGGTCAGCGACTCGATGCGCTCTTCGAACGCCAGGCTGTACGTGGTGAACGTGCGGCCGAGTTCCATGTACTCGGCCCACACCATCGCCAGCGTCCCGTCGGCGGACCGGTTCAGCACGCGCTCCTGCAGCAGTCCCGCCTTGGCATCGGCGACCTCCTTGTCGGTGAGGCCCTCCTTCAGCATCCGGTCGATTTCCTCGCGCACGGCCTGCTCGAAGCGCGCCGCGTTCTGCGGCGCGGCCAGTCCGGCGATCCGCCAGTTCGATGCCCGGTCGCGGCTGCCCACGGCGAGCCCCGACCCCGCGCCGTAAGAGATGCCGTCGCGCTGCCGCACGCGCTCCATCAGGCGATTCGACAGCATGCCGCCGCCGCCGAAGATGTGGTTGGCGAGCACCAGCGGCGCGTAGTCGGCATCGTCGTCGCGCATGTCGAAATTGATGCGCGCGCGGTAGAAGGCGTTTTCCTTGTCCGGCGTGTTGACCGTGATGCGCGTCGCGGGCACGTCGCGTGGCTCCTCGAGGATCGGCGCGTACGGCGCCTTCGAGTCCCACCCTGCGAAAAGGTCCCTGACCAAACCTTCGGCGACCTTGTCGTCGAAATCACCGACGATCGCGATCTCGCCGCGCGCGGTGCCCCAGAAGTCGGCGTGAAATCTCCTGACCTCGTCGAGCGTGACCGCCTCGATCGCCTTGATGCGCTCCTCGAGCGGGATGTAGGCACGCGGATCGCCGGGCGGATAGGTGTCGAAGTGTCGGTTCAGTGCGTCCCGCGATCGCGCCTCCGGCTCCGAAAGCTGCGACTGAAGACCGGTGACCATCTCGCGCTTCAGTTGCGCGAACTCGTCGGCGGGGAAGTTCGCCTCGCGCAGCACATGTGCGGAAAGCCGGAGCGCTTCGGCCAGGTTGGCGCGATCGGTCTTGAAGCTGCGCAGCGATCCCTGCATCTTCAGCCGCGTCATTTCGTCGGCGATCTGCTGCCGCGAGAAGCGGGTCGTTCCCCGCGGGACCATCGCCTCGACGAGCGAAGCGGTCACCATCCTGCCGTTGAGGCTCTTCTCGTCGCCCCAGCGCGGCCGGATCACCACGTTGACCGTCTCGCCGCGGTTCTTCTTCGGCAGCAGCGCAACGTTCAGGCTTCCGAAGGCAAGCCTGCGCGTGCGCGCGTCGATGTTCCGCTGCGACGGATCGAATGCCTCGCCGGCCGCCACCGCCTGCCGGGGCCTGAACTGCGCCAGCAGCGCGGCGGCCGGCTGCGGCGAGGGAATCTCGGCGCGCTGCGGCTCGTCCTCGGGAACGAACAGGCCCACGGTGCGGTTGTCGCGCCGGAAGTAGCGCGCCGCCTCCCCGGCAACGTCGGCGGCACTGACCGTGCCGATCTTCTCGCGCGCCAGGAAGAACAGCCGCCAGTCGCCGGCGGCAATGTACTCGGACAGCGTGATGCCGAACTGCTGCGGATCGGCGAGGGCGCGCTCGTAGCTCGTCTCGTTGTCCTTGCGCATGCGCGTCATCTCCGCCTCGGTCGGCGCCTGTTGCGCGAAGCTCGTCTCGACGATCTCGATCAGCCGGTCGCGCACCGGCTCGATCGGCTCGCCCTTCTTGACCACGGCGCCGAACAGCGCCAGCGCGGGGTCGCGCTGCTGCTGCGACCAGGCGAACACCTGCGCCGCCAGGCCCGTTTGCACCAGTTCCCTGTGCAGGCGGCCGTTCGGCGTGTCGCCGAGGATGTCGGCCGCGGCGTTGAGGGCCGCCGTGCTGTCCGACAGCAGCGAAGGGATCCGGTAGGCGAGCAGCACCAGCTGCACGTCGCCCTTGCGCCGCACGATGACGCTGCGCTCGCCGTCCTGGGTCGGCTCCACCGTCCACAGCACCGGCAGCGTCCGCTGCGGCCGCGGGATCGCGCCGAAGGTCCGGGCGATAAGCGGCAGCGTCGCCTCGACGTCGAACTTGCCGGCCACCGTCAGCACGGCGTTGTCCGGCTGGTAGTACATCCGGTAGAACGCCTGCAGGTTCTCGATGCGCACGTTCTCGATGTCGCTGCGGTTGCCGATCGGGAAGTTGCCGTAGTTGTGCCAGTGGAAAGCGCCGGCCATGACCCGCTGGTAGGTCACCCGGAACGGGTCGTTCTCGCCCATCTCGAACTCGTTGCGCACCACCGTCATCTCGGAATCGAGGTCTTCCTTGGCGATGAACGAGTTCACCATCGCGTCGGCCTTCCAGTCCAGCGCCCAGCGCAGGTTGTCGTCGGTGGCCTGGAAGGTGGAGAAGTAATTGGTGCGGTCGAACGAGGTCGTGCCGTTGTTGCGGAAGCCGCGGCGGTTGAACTCCTTGTCCGGGCTTGGGTGCTTCTTGCTGCCCTTGAAGATCAGGTGCTCGAGCAGGTGCGCCATGCCGGACTCGCCGTAGTTCTCGTTGCGCGAGCCGACCTTGTAGGTGACGTTCACGGTGACGGTCGGCTTCGACGGGTCCGGATACAGCAGCACCTGCAGGCCGTTGGCGAGCCGGTACTCCTCCACGCCTTCGGCAGCGGTGACCTTGCTGAAGGCCGGCGCGTCCTTGGCACCGGCTGGTGCGAAGACCCAGGAGGGCGAGCGCGGCGAGCGCGAGGGAAAGTTGACGCAGAAATCTCATGAGCGATCCTCGAAGCTGGAGTTGCGACGTCACGGCAAGCCGTGCTGCGGCAAAGCGGCGGATTTTGCCTCAGCCGACGCTGGCGACCCCGATGTGAGGTCGGGCCGCCGACGGGTTGCACGCGTCTGCGCCACCATCGGCGCGCGTAAGACAGCGAGACGCGGATGCGGTTCCTGCCGGAACGGCGGCGCCGGCGCCTCGGTCAGCCGAGCGGTCGCGGCCGAGCGCCTGGCCGGCCTGCATACGGATCACTGGGCTCCGCGCCGGCGAGCGCCGCATCCAGGCGCGCGCGCACCTGCGGCATGATCTGCGGGTGCGTAAACACGCAGAAGCGGGCGGCGCGGATCGCATCGAACGTCTGCGCCGCGATTTCATCGGCGCCGATCCGCCCGCCGGCCACCGCTTTCTCGCCGGCGGCACGCGCGAGCCGCTGCGACGCCGTCGGCGCCGCGGCGTTGGCCAGTTCTGCCGGCCGGTTCCGTTCCGAGGCAAAGATCGCCGTCGGCACGAACGCCGGGCAGAGCACCGAAACGCCGATGCCGCTGCCCGCCACGCGCAGGTCGTGGTAGAGCGTCTCGCTCACCGACACGACGGCCGCCTTGCTGGCGTTGTAGACGCCGAGAAGCGGCGCGCACAGCCAGCCGGCGATCGATGCGCTGTTGACGATGTGGCCGCTTTCGGCATCGAGCCCGGCGGCGATCATCCGCGGCACGAAGTGGCGGATTCCGTTCGCCACGCCCATCAGGTTCACGCCGAGCGTCCAGCGCCAGTCGGCCTCGCTGTTTTCCCAGAGATAGCCGCCGGTACCGGCGACGCCGGCGTTGTTGAACAGCAGGTTGACCGTACCGAAATGATCGTGGGCCGTCTGCGCCAGCCGCGCCACGTCACTGTCGGAGGAAACATCGCAGCGGACGCCGATGACGTCGGCTCCGGCCCCCTGCAGTGCACGCACTTCGCAGTCGAGCGCGTCGGCCTGCACGTCGGCGAGCACCAGCCGCATGCCGAGCGAATGCGCGTGGCGTGCAAACGCGGCTCCGAAGCCGCTGCCGCCGCCGGTGATGACGGCCACCTTGCCCGAGAACTCACGCATCGTCAGAGCTTCACCAGTTGCTTGCCGAAGTTCTGCCCTCTCAGCAGGCCGACGAAGGCGGCGGGCGCGTTTTCCAGGCCGTGCGCAATCGTCTCGCGATACCTGATGCGGCCGCCGGCGACGTGCGCGCCGAGTTCCTTGAGCGCCTGTGGCCACAGCGCCATGTGCTCGGAGACGATGAAGCCCTGCAGCTTCAGCCGGCTGACCAGGAACCAGGTCGGATTGCGGATCGGGATCGGATCGCCGTTGTAGCCGGCGATCAGTCCGCACAACGCAATGCGGCCGAAGGCGTTCATCCGCGGCAGCACGGCATCCATGATCTCGCCGCCGACGTTCTCGAAGTAGCCGTCGACGCCGTCGGGTACCGCCGCCTTCAATGCCTTGCCCACATCCTGCGCCTTGTAGTCGATACAGGCGTCGAAGCCCAGTTCCTCGGTGACGTAGCGGCACTTCTCCTCGCCACCGGCGATGCCGACTGCGCGGCAGTTCCCCAGCCTGGCCAGCTGGCCGACCACGCTGCCCACCGCGCCGCTGGCCGCCGAAACGACGATGGTTTCGCCGGCCCTCGCCTCGATGATGCGGTTCAGCCCGATCCATGCGGTGACGCCGGGCATGCCCACCGCGCCGAGATATGCCGACAGCGGAACGTGCGTCGTGTCGACCTTCATCAGCTGAGTGCCGTCGGAGACGCCGTATTCCTGCCAGCCCAGGTAGCCGACCACCTGGTCGCCCTGCGGCGAACTTCGGGTTGCGCGATTCGATCACCTCGCCGGCCGTGCCGCCCACCATCGTCTGGTCGAGGGCTTGCGCGGCCGCGTAGCTGCGCCCTTCGTTCATCCGTCCGCGCATGTAGGGGTCGAGGGACAGCCAGCGGTTGCGCACCAGCAGTTGTCCTTCGGCCAGTGCCGGCAGCGGCGCCGTTTCGAGGCGGAAGTTCTCCGGCGTCACCCAGCCGCTCGGTCGGCTGGCAAGCACGATGCGGCGATTGATCGCCATCGAAGTCTCCTGCGGAAATGCGCGCGCCGGATCGCGGCGCGCGCGGATTCAGCGCAAATCGAGGCGCCGGCCGCCGGCCGCGCGTTCGGCGAGCAGCGGCGCCGGTTGCCAGAATTTCGCGTCGGCGCCCGGCAGCGCGGCGAAGCGTTGCATCGCCTCGACCACGTTGCGCAGCCCGACGCTCTCGGCGTAGTACATCGGGCCGCCGCGCCAGGCCGGGAATCCATAGCCGGTCAGGTAGACGACGTCGATGTCGCTCGCGCGCTGCGCGATGCCTTCGGCCAGAATGCGCGCACCCTCGTTGACCAGCGCGAAGATGCAGCGCTGCACGATTTCCTCGTGCGGGATCGCCCGTGGCGTGATGCCGAGTTCCCTGCGATACGCGTCGATCAGCGCGTCGATCTCCGGGTCGATGCGCGGCGTGCGGTCGCCGGCCTCGTAGCGGTACCAGCCCTTGCCGGTCTTCTGCCCGAGCCGGCCGAGTTCGACCACCCGGTCGGCGATGCGCGGATAGCGCACGTCGGGCTTCTCCCGGTAACGCCGCTGGCGGATCGCGTAGCCGATATCCAGCCCCGCCAGGTCGCCGACCGCAAAGACACCCATCGCCATGCCGAAGTCGGTCAGCGCCTTGTCGACCTGCTGCGGACTGGCGCCTTCCTCCAAAAGGAACAGCGACTGGCGGACGTAATGCTCGAGCATGCGGTTACCGATGAAACCGTCGCACACGCCCGATACGACCGCCACTTTCTTCAGCCGGCGGGCGAGCTTCATCACCGTGGCCAGCGCGTCCGGCGCGGTGGCCGCCCCACGCACCACCTCGAGCAGGCGCATCACGTTGGCCGGGCTGAAGAAGTGCGTGCCGAGGACGTCCGCCGGCCGCCGGGTCGCCGCGGCGATCTGGTCGACGTCGAGCGTCGAAGTGTTGGTGGCGAGGATCGCGCCCGGCTTCGCCACCCGGTCCAGTTCGCGGAACACCTTCTGCTTCACCGCGAGATCCTCGAACACGGCCTCGATGACGATGTCGGCCGACCCCAGGTCGGCGTAACGCAGGGTCGGCGTCAGCAGCGCGACGCGCGCCTCGACCTGCGCCGGAGTCATCCGCCCCTTCCTGGCAGAAGCCTCCCAGTTGCGGCGGCACAGTGCCATGCCGTGGTCGAGCGCCTCCTGCGTCGTCTCGAGTACGGTGACCGGAATGCCGGCATTGGCAAAGCTCATCGCGATGCCGCCGCCCATCGTCCCGCAGCCGACCAGCGCGGCGCGCCCGATCGGCCGGGTCGGCGTGTCCTCCGGCAGGCCCGCGATCCGGGCCGCCGCGCGCTCGGCGAAGAACGCGTGGCGCAGCGCCTTCGACTGCTCGGAAGCCACCAGTTCGAGGAACATTGCCCGCTCGATCTGCACGCCCTGCTCGAACGGACGCAGTACGGCGGCTTCGACGGCATCGACGCATTTCAGCGGCGAAACCATGCCGCGCGCCTGCTTCGCGACGCGCTCGCGGGCGGCCCTGAAGAAGCTGTCCGCGTCGACCTTCGCCGGCAGAAGCGCGCGCGCCGCGCGCAGCCGCGGGTGCGTGCGCCGGCCGATCAGTTCCTGCGCGAAGTCGAGCACCCCCTGGAAGGTGTCGGCAGGCACGATGCGGTCGATCAGGCCGGCCTTCAACGCGGGCTCGGCGCCGATCGGATCGCCGGAAACGATCATCTTCAGCGCCAGGTCGGCGCCCACCGCGCGTGGCAGCCGCTGCGTTCCGCCCGCACCCGGCAACAGCCCGAGCTTCACCTCCGGCAGGCCCATGGTGGCGCTCGGCGTCGCCAGGCGGTAGTGACAGGCGAGCGCGACTTCGAGTCCGCCCCCCATGCACACGCCGTTGATTGCCGCGATCACCGGCTTGTGGCTGTTCTCGACCGCGTCGATGACCTGCAGCAGGTTCGGTTCGGCAGTCTGCGCCGGCGTATTGAATTCGCGGATGTCGGCGCCGCCGGAGAACACCCTGTCGGTGCCGGTGAGCACGACCACCTTGACCTTCGGGTCGTTGCGCGCGCGCTGCAGCCCGGCCGCGATGCCGCGACGCATCGCCAGGTTGAGGCCATTGACCGGCGGGTTGTCGATCTGCAGCACCGCAATCTCGCCGCGCCGCTCGAAATAGACCTTCATTGTTCTGTTCTCCGTCTCCCCGTCAAACTTCGAGCCATTCCTGCCGGACCAGCCGGTTGCCACGCAGTTCCTCCGGCGTTCCGGCAAAGACCATGTGTCCGTGCCCCATCACGTACAGTCGTTGCGAGATATCGAGCGCGATGGTCAGCTTCTGCTCGATCAGCAGCACCGAGATCCCGCGCGTCTGCAGCGCCTTGAGGAAATCCGCCACGAACAGCACGAGCTTCGGCGCGAGACCCTCGGTCGGCTCGTCGATGATGACCAGATCCGGATCCCCCATCATCGTACGTGCCAGCGTCAGCATCTGCTGCTCGCCCCCCGACAGTACCCCGGCCAGCGCGCGCTCGCGCTCGCGCAGGAGGGGAAAAAGTCCGTACATGTCCGCGAAGCTCCAGCGTCCGGGCCGCCGCCCCTTCAGTCCCAGCAGGAGGTTTTCGGCGACCGTGAGGCCGGGAAAAATGTCCCTGCTTTCAGGCACATAGCCGATCCCGGCGCGAGCAATCCGGTGCGTGGGCCAGCCGGCGAGATCGGCCCCCTTGAAGACGACGCGGCCTGTGCGGTCGACCAGTCCCATGATCGCCTTGGCGGTCGTCGAGCGACCGACGCCGTTGCGCCCCAAGAGGCTGACGATCTCGCCCTCGCCGACGCTCAGGTCGACGCCATGCAGCACGTGGCTCTTGCCGTAATACGCCTGCAGGTTCTCGACGGAGAGCATCAGGTCGGCCCTCGCGCCTGCGGCATCGTTTGCCCGGTCGGTTCCCTCCCCTGCAGGGGAGGGACAGGGAGGGGGGAGCCCGACCTTGCCGCAAGGCGGCGCGAGCGCGGAGCGCTCCGTGCCGCCTGCAGGTTCTCGACGGAGAGCATCAGGAGGCCTCCGCCGGCTGGCCCAGATAGGCTTCCTTCACCCTCGCGTCGGAGCGGATCTCCTCGGGCCGGCCGCTGGCGATCACCTCGCCGTAGACCACGACCGAAATCCGGTCGGCGAGCCCGAACACCACGCTCATGTCGTGCTCGACCATCACCAGGGTCCGTCCCGCGGTCACTTCGCGGATCAGGGCCACCGCACGCGCGGTTTCGCTGCGGCTCATTCCGGCGGTCGGCTCGTCGAGCAGGATGACGCTGGCACCCCCGGCCACCGTGATGCCGATCTCCAGCGCCCGCTGTTCGGCGTAGGTCAGCAGCCCGGCCTCGACGCTGCGCCGGCGCCGCAGTCCGATCAGCTCGAGCACCTCCTCGGCGCGCGCCTCGGCATCGGCCAGCTTGTTCAGGTTGCGCCAGAACGAGTAGCGGTAGCCGAGCGACCACAGCGCGGCGCAGCGCAGGTTCTCGAACACCGACAGGCGATGGAAGATGTTGGTGATCTGGAAACTGCGCGCCAGGCCCATGCGGTTGATCTCATGCGGCCTGCGCCGGGTGATCTCGCGGCCGTTGAGCAGGATCGCGCCCGAGTCGGCGTGAAAACGTCCGCTGGCGAGGTTGAACAGTGTCGACTTGCCGGCACCGTTGGGGCCGATGATCGCGTGCCGCTCCCCGGCCGCGACCGACAGGCTGACGCCGCGGATGATCTCGGTGCGGCCGAAGCGCTTGCGCACGTCGACGAGCTGCAGCACGGGCGCGCTCACTGGTCCTGCTCCGGGTTGTCGCGCCGCCAGTCCTCGATCTCGACGGCGATCGCGTCCCACTCGCGCCTGAAGCGACGGCGCATGTACTCGACGGCCATGCCGCCGCCGGCGACCAGCGCCGTGGCGAAGACCCAGCTTTCGCTGCGCGCCGTGTCGAAGGGAAAACCAAAGACCCGCACCTGCGGGCCGGTGCCGATGCCCAGCGTGAGGTGATAGGTCATCTCGATCAGCAGCGCGATGCCCGCGGCGAGGGCCACCCCGGCGCCGAGCACGCCCACGTACGGATCGCGCAGGCGGCGGAACTTGCCGAACTGCGCGACGCGCAGGTTCAGCAGGATCAGGCTCGACAGTCCGCCCGGCGCGAACATCACCAGCAGCACGAAGAACACGCCCAGGTACAGATGCCAGGCCGGGGTGTACTCGGACAGCGCGAAGGCGAAGAACACGAACACCAGCGCGCCGAGGATCGGCCCGAAGAAGAACAGCACGCCGCCGATGAAGGCTGCCAGCAGCACGCCGCCGGAAACCAGCGCATGCACCGCCCCGCTCCCGACGCTCTCCAGGTTGATCGCCGACAGGCCGCCCGAGATTCCGGCGAAGAAGCCCGCCAGCGCCATCATGATCCAGCGCACGCGCTGCGCGTCGTAGCCGATGAACTCGGCCCGCTCGGGGTTGTCGCGCACGGCGTTGGCGATGCGGCCGAGCGGCGTGTGCGTCAGCGCGTACATGGCAACCATGCTGGCGAAGGTCCACGCAGCGATCAGGTAGTAGACCTGTATGTCAGGGCCGAAAGTGAGGCTCTCGAAGCCGAGGAACGGTCCGCCGGCCGTGCGGTTGCCGCTGACTCCAGCCTCGCCGCCGAAGAAACCGGGGAACATGAGCGAGGCGGCAAAGACCATCTCGCCGATGCCCAGCGAAATCATTGCGAAGGTGGTGCCGGCGCGCTTGGTCGTGAGCCAGCCGAAGATCACCCCGAACAGCAGGCCGGCAAGGCCGCCGACGAGAGGCAGCAGCGAGACCGGGAACACCAGCGCGCCCTTGCCGATCAGCGCCAGCGCGTGGATGGCGAAGTACGCGCCGAGGCCCGAATACACCGCGTGGCCGAACGACAGCAGCCCGGTCTGGCCGAGCAGCATGTTGTACGACAGCGCGAAGACGATCCAGATTCCCATCTGCGCCAGCAGCGCGCGCGCAAAGCCGCTGCCGAAGATCTGTGGCGCCGCAACGAACACGATCGCCGTGGCGCCCCAGATCACCCAGCGCCCGAAGTTCAGCGGCCTGAAGCTCAGTTCGCCAGGCTGCGACACGTCAGTTCTCCCGCGTGCCCATCAGTCCCCGTGGGCGGAAGATCAGCATCAGCACCAGGAGCAGGTACGGGAGCACCGGTGCCACCTGTGCCACGGTCATGCTGAGGACCGCATAGCCGAACGTGTGCGGCCCGGCGTCGAATCCCGCCGACGCCAGCAGTCCCGCCAGCGATGCGTCGCTGGTCTTGCCGAACGCATCGACCAGGCCCAGCAGCAGCGAGGCGACGAACGCACCGGCCAGCGAACCGAGCCCGCCGAAGACGATCACCACGAACACGATCGCGCCCAGCGACCCCGCCATGCCGGGCTCGGTGACGAAGACATTGCCGCCGATCACGCCAGCCAGCCCGGCGAGCGCGCACCCCGCACCGAAGACCCCCATGAACACCCGCGGCACGTTGTGCCCGAGGGCCTCGACCATCCCGGGATGGGTCAGTGCCGCACGGATCACGAGCCCGATGCGCGTGCGCTTCAGCAGCAGCCACAAGGCGACCAGCATCAGGATCGCCACCGCCATCATGAACAGCCGGTACTGCGGGAAAGTGATGCCGGCTGCCTGCAGCCAGCGCGACGGTCCGTCGAGTTCGACCGGCACCGCGTAGGCGACCGGCGCGCGGCCCCAGATGACCTGCACCATCTCGAAGATGATGTACGACAGGCCGAAGGTGAACAGCAGCTCCGGCACGTGGCCCCACCGGTGCACGCGCCGCAGCCCCCACTGCTCGACCGCCGCGCCGAGCACCCCGACCGCGATCGGCGCGAGCAGCAGTGCCGGCCAGAAACCGATCCAGACCGACAGCTGGTAGGCGAAATAGGCGCCGACCATGTAGAAGCTGGTGTGCGCGAAATTGAGCACGCCCATCATCGAGAAGATCAGCGTCAGGCCCGCGGCAAGCATGAACAGCAGCAACCCGTAGCTGACGCCGTTGAGAAGCTGCACCAGGAACAGTTCGACGGTCATGGTCTGATGCGAAACCGGCCCGTTGCGCGGGCCGGTCGGTTCAGGCGGGGCGGCGGCGCTGCGCGCCGGCCAGCGGATCCACGGCGCTCGACTCCGCGGCTACGGCTTCGCCGGCCGCTGCATGGTGCACGTCGTCGGCGTCGAGGCGACGTAGGTCGGGATCGCCTTTTCGGTGCGAAACCCGTAGCCGGTCTTCTCCGAATCGTGCTTGACCGCACCGCCCGCCTTGGTGAAGGTCGAGATGAACAGCGGCTGCTGCAGTTGATGGTCGGTGGCGCGCATCTCGATTTCGCCGGTCAGGCTCGGCATCTTCAGGCCTTCCATCGCGTAGGCGACGCGCAGTGGATCGGTGCTGCCGGCGCGCCGGATCGCCGTGGCGAGCATCGTGACCGACGTGTACGAGGCCAGCGTGTACCACTCTTCGCCGAAGCGCTTCTTGAAATCGTCGTAGAGCGCCTCGCCGGGGTGGCCGTCGATGTTCGGATGCCAGTAGGACACCTGGCGCACGCGGTCGGCGCCGGAAGCGCCCATCGCGGTCGGCGTGCCGATCACGCCCGCGTAGTACGTATACATGTTGGCCGTTAGTCCGGCATCGCGTGCGGCGCGCACGAACAGCACGAGATCCGTGCCCCAGTTGCCGGTGATGATGGTGTCGGCGCCGGCGGCGCGGATCTTCGCGATGTACGGCGAGAAGTCGCGCACCTGGCCGAGCGGCACCAGGTCCTCGCCGACGATCTTCACGTCCGGACGCTTGCGTGCCAGCAGTTCCCTGGCAAAGCGCGCCGTCTGGTGGCCGTGCGAGTAGTTCTGGTTCAGCAGATACACATTCCTGATCTCGGGCCGGTCCTTCATGTAGTCGGTGAGCGCCTCCATCTTCATTTCCGTGTGCGCGTCGAAGCGGAAGTGCCAGAAGTTGCACTTGGCGTTGGTCAGGTCCGGATCGATCGCCGCATAGTTGAGGTAGACGATCGACTGTGCCGGATTGCGCTCGTTGTGCCGCGCGATGGCTTCCGACAGCGGAATCGCCACGTGCGAGCCCTGCCCCTGCACGACATAGCGAATCCCCTGGTCGGCGATCGCGCGCAGCAGCGTGAGGCTTTCCTGCGGGGAGCCCTTGTTGTCGAACGGCACGATCTCGAAGCGGATTCCCGGGCCGGCCAGCTGCCTGCTCGTCGCCAGCTCGGCGGCAAACTGGAAATGCCTGAGGATGTTCTGGCCAACCGCGGCAAAAGGCCCGGACAACCCCTCGAGGTAGGCGAGCTTCACCGTCTGTGGTGCCGGCGCCTCCTTCTTCGCCGTCGCGGCCCGGGTCTGCGCAACCGCCTGGCCGGCGACACCTGCAGCGATCAGCAGGGTCAGAACTGCACTTGCAGCAGCACGAAGCATCGGAGATCTCCTGGTGAGTGGACCGGCGCCCGCAGGCCGGGCGAGGCATGGAACCCTACTGGGGCGGGAACACTGCAGGCCCTCACGCGGGCAACCGGTAATCCCTGAACTGCTCGCGCAGCCGGTTCTTCAGCATCTTGCCGGTGGCGCCCAGCGGGATCGCGTCGACGAATACGACGTCGTCCGGAACCTGCCACTTGGCGACCTTGCCTTCGTAGAACGCGAGCAGCTGCTCGCGGGTGACCTCGATCCCCGGCTTCTTCATCACCACCAGCAGCGGCCGCTCGTCCCACTTGGGATGTGCCACCGCGATGCAGGCGGCCATCGCCACCGCCGGATGCGCCACGGCGATGTTCTCGATCTCGATCGAGCTGATCCACTCGCCGCCCGACTTGATCACGTCCTTGGTGCGGTCGGTGATGAGCATGTAGCCGTCGGCGTCGATGGTGACCACGTCGCCGGTCGAAAACCAGCCGTGGCCGTGCTCGTCCGCCTGCAGCGGGTTGCCGCCTTCGTCCCTGAAGTATTCGCGCAGCACCCACGGCCCGCGCACCAGCAGGCTGCCGAAGGCCTTGCCGTCCCACGGCAGGTCGCCGCCGTCTTCGCCGACGATCTTCATGTCGACACCGAAGATCACCCGTCCCTGCTTGGTCTGCACGGCGCGCTTCTCCGCGTCGCTCAACGCTTCGTGCTTCGGCTTGAACGAGCACACCGTGCCGAGCGGGCTCATCTCGGTCATGCCCCAGGCGTGCAGCACCTGCACGCCGTACTTCTCCTCGAAGATCCTGGTCATCGCCGGCGGGCAGGCGGAGCCGCCGATCACCGTGCGCTTCATCGTCGAGAACTTCAGGCCGTTGCTCTCCGTGTGCGCCAGCAGTCCCTGCCATACCGTCGGCACGCCGGCCGAGACGGTGACCCGCTCGGCCTCGAACAGCTCGTAGAGCGACTTGCCGTCGAGGTTGGGTCCCGGCATCACCATTCTGGCGCCCGCCATCGGCGACGCGTACGGCAGGCCCCAGGCATTGACGTGGAACATCGGCACCACCGGCAGCACGGTGTCCTTGCTGGACAGGTTCAGCGCATCGGGGGCGACCTCGGCGTAGGCGTGCAGCAGCGTCGATCGGTGGCTGTACAGCACGCCCTTCGGGTTGCCGGTGGTGCCCGACGTGTAGCACAGCGACGAGGCGAGCCGCTCGTCGAACTGCGGCCAGGCGAAGCGCTCCGAGTGGGTATCGATCAGGTCTTCGTAGCAGAGCAGTTCGACCCTGCTCTGCTGCGGCATCTTGGCCCGGTCGACCATGGCGATGAAGTTGCGCACGGTTCGGCAGTGCGGCGCGATCGCCTCGATGATCGGCAGGAAGGTCAGGTCGAAGAACAGCAGACTGTCCTCGGCGTGGTTGACGATCCAGCCAATCTGCTCCGGGTGCAGGCGCGGGTTGATCGTATGCAGCACGGCGCCACTGCCGGAGACGGCGAAGTACAGCTCCAGGTGCCGGTACCCGTTCCAGGCCAATGTGGCCACGCGATCGGACTGCCGCACGCCCAGCGCGGCCAGCGCGTTGGCCATCTGCCGCGCGCGCCCGTGCAGTTCGTGGTACGTGCAGCGGTGGATGTCACCCTCGACCCGGCGCGAAACGATTTCCGCGTCACCGTGATGCCGGTCCGCATGCTCGATCAGCGAACTGATCAGCAACGGCACATCCATCATCAGGCCCTGCAGCATCCGTGTCTCCTTGAATGTCGGATGGTCTCTTCTGCAATCAGTTTACAAGCGGCCATTAGAATGCCGCCGCTGTTGCGGAGCCGCCTTGAACGCCCCTGAACGCCCGATACCGCTGATTTCCGAGTCGCCGCTGGCCGGCCTGGCCTGGGACAACGCCTTTGGCCGGCTGCCGGGCGATTTCTACACCCGGCTCGCGCCCACGCCACTGCCTCAGCCGTATTTCATCGCCGCCTCGACGGCCGCGGCGCATCTGCTCGGGGTGGATCCCGATGCACTGCGCCGCCCCGAAGCCGTCGAGCCACTGGCCGGTTCGGCCGTGCTCGCCGGCACCGATCCGCTGGCGGCCGTCTATGCGGGCCACCAGTTCGGCGTGTACGTGCCCCAACTGGGCGACGGCCGCGCCTTGCTGCTCGGCGGCGCGCGCGGCAGCGACGGCGGTCTTTGGGAACTGCAACTTAAGGGGGCGGGCAGGACGCCCTACTCGCGCATGGGGGACGGGCGCGCCGTGTTGCGCTCGTCGATCCGCGAGTTCCTCTGTTCGGAGGCGATCGACGCCCTCGGCATCCCGACCACGCGCGCGCTGGCGGTGATGGGATCCGACACCCCGGTGTTCCGCGAGACGGTCGAAACCGCGGCGGTGGTCACGCGCATGGCGCCGAGCTTCGTCCGCTTCGGCTCCTTCGAGTACTTCTACTGGCGCGGCGAGCACGAGGCGCTGAAGCAGCTCGCCGACTACGTGATCGAGAGCTTCTTTCCGCACTGCCGTGAGGCGGGCGACGGCGCAGCGCCGTACCTGGCACTCCTGCGCGAAGTGGCAAGACGCACCGCACGGCTGATCGCGCAGTGGCAGGGAGTCGGGTTCTGCCACGGCGTGATGAACTCCGACAACATGTCGATCCTCGGACTGACCATCGACTACGGGCCGTTCGGCTTCATCGACGGTTTCGACGCCGGCCACGTCTGCAACCATTCCGACGAGCAGGGCCGCTACGCGTACAGCCAGCAGCCGGCCGTGGCGCACTGGAACCTGTACTGCCTGGGCCAGGCGCTGGTTCCGCTTACCGGCGATGTCGAGGCGACCCAGGCGGCGCTCGAAACCTACACCGAGGCGTACGGTCAGGCGATCGCCGAGGTGATGCACGCCAAGCTCGGGCTCGCCGCGACCGAGCCCGGCGACGATGCGCTGATCGACCGGCTGATCGGACTGCTGCACGACAACCGTGCGGACTGGACGCTGTTCTGGCGCGGCCTTGCGCGGCTGCCTACCGACGACCATGGACGGGCCGGCGAGCCGACGGTGCGCGACCGCTTCGCCGACCGCGCCGCCTTCGATGCCTGGTCGGTCGACTACCGCACGCGGCTGCGACGGGAAGCGGGCAGCGACGCGGAACGCGCGGCGCGCATGAACCGCGTCAACCCCAAGTACGTGCTGCGCAATCACCTCGCCGAGGTGGCGATCCGCAAGGCCCGCGGCGACGGCGGTGAACCTCGCGACTTCGCCGAGGTCGAACGCCTGCTGCGCGTGCTGGCGCGGCCGTATGACGAACAGCCCGAATCCGACGACTATGCGCAGCCGCCGCCCGAGTGGGCGGGCAACCTGAGCCTGTCGTGCTCGTCCTGACCGCGATGACCAAGATCAGCAAAACCGAAGCCGAGTGGCGCGACCAGCTGTCGACGACCTCCTACGCCGTGACACGGCAGAAGGCGACCGAGCCGGCCTACACCGGTCGCTACTGGAATCACAAGGCGGCGGGCGTCTACCGCTGCGTCTGCTGCGGCACGCCGCTGTTCGCGTCCGACACGAAGTTCGACTCCGGTTGCGGCTGGCCGAGCTACTTCGAGCCGATCGAGCGGGCGAACGTGCGCGAGGAGCCCGACCACAGCCACGGCATGGTGCGCACCGAGATCCTGTGCAACGTCTGCGACGCGCACCTCGGCCACGTGTTCGACGACGGGCCGCCGCCGACCGGCCTGCGCTATTGCATCAACTCGGCTTCGCTCACGTTCGAGCCGCTCGACGCCGGAAAGAGCCGATGAAGCTGCTGTTCGACCTGTTTCCGGTCATCCTCTTCTTCGTCGCCTACAAGCTCGGCACGTCGTTTCCGCACGAGGCCGGCCAGCTCGCCTCGTCCTGGCTCGGCGCGTTGATCGCCAGCGGCGCGGTGAGCGACGCGCAGGCGCCGATCCTGCTCGCCACCGCAGTCGCGATCGTCGCCTCGCTCGCCCAGGTCGGCTGGCTGCTGGCGCGCGGCAGGCGCGTCGAGCCGATGCTGTGGGTCTCGGTGGGGGTGATCATCGTCTTCGGCGGCGCAACGATCTGGCTCAACGACGAGACCTTCATCAAGTGGAAACCGACGATCCTGTACCTGCTGTTCGCCGGTGCTCTGGTGGGCGGACGCCTCTTCTGGCAGCGCAACTTCGTGCGCACGATTCTCGGCCGGCAGATCGAGCTGCCCGATCCGGTCTGGGAGCGTCTGCTGTGGCTGTGGAGCGGCTTCTTCGCGCTGCTGGCCGTCGCCAACCTGTTCGTCGCCTACAGCTTCTCCACCGACGCCTGGGTCAACTTCAAGCTGTTCGGTCTCATGGGGCTGACCCTCGCGTTCGTCGTCGTCGTCGGCGTCTGGCTGTCGCAGCACGTCAAGGAGGCCCCCGATGCCTGAAGGCACGGCCGACCGCCTGCGCGAGCGGCTGCAGCCGCTGCGTCCCTGCGCCGTCGAGATCGAAGACGAAAGCGCGCTGCATGCCGGCCACGCGGGCGCGAAGAGCGGCGGCGGCCACTACCGACTGCGGCTCGTCAGCGAGCGGTTTGCCGGCCTGCCGCGGCTGGCCCGCCATCGCCTTGTGTATGATGCGGCCGGCGATTTGATGCAGCGCGAGATCCATGCGCTGACCATGGTCCTGCAGACGCCGGAAGAAGCAGGCGTCGCCTCCCCTCCCCTTTCAGGAAAGTAAAGTCATGTTGCGAGTTGTCGCCTTTACGGCACTCATGGTCGCGAGCGGCGCAGTGTTTGCGCAGAACATCGCGACGATCAACGGCAAGCCGATTCCCAAGGCGCGCGAAGACGCCTGGATCGAGCAGCTCAAGAAGCAAGGCCAGCAGGACTCGCCGCAGCTGCGTTCGCAGATCAAGGAGCAGCTCATCCAGCGCGAGATCTTCATGCAGGAAGTGCAGAAGCGCGGACTTGCCGAGAAGCCGGAGGTCAAGTTCCAGCTCGACGTGCAGCGCCAGAACGCGCTGATCCAGGCGCTGATGCGCGACGAGCTGGCCAAGAACCCCGTTACCGACGCGCAGATCAAGGCCGCCTACGACGAGCAGAACAAGGCCACGGGCAGCAAGGAGTACAAGGCGCGCCACATCCTGGTCGAGTCGGAAGCCGAGGCGAAGGACATCACTGCGCAGCTGAAGAAGGGCGCCAAGTTCGAGGATCTGGCCAAGAAGTCGAAGGACCCCGGCTCCGCGCAGCGCGGCGGCGAACTCGACTGGGCGGGCCCGGGCAACTACGTCAAGCCATTTTCCGACGCGATGGTCAAGCTCGACAAGGGCCAGATGACCGAGACGCCAGTGCAGTCGCAGTTCGGCTGGCACGTGATCCGCGTCGACGACGTCCGCGAGGCGCAGTTCCCGCCGCTCGAGCAGGTCGCGCCGCAGATCCGCGAGGCGCTGCAGCAGCAGCGCGTGGCCGGCTTTCGCCGAGCAGTTGCGCAAGGGCGCGAAGATCCAGTAGCGGAGTTCAGCTTCGCCTACCGAGCAGAGGGCGCCGCGGCGCCCTCTGTCGTTTCCGGATGTGCGTCGGCCACGCGGGCCGGCATCGGACGTAGCGAGCGCCGCGCCCGAGATTCTCGAGGCGGCGCCTGTCGAGAAACCGGATTCGATGCCCAATCAGTCTGTCGATCCGATCAGGAAGAATTTCCGGACAAGCGCTGCAGTCACGCGCACTCCTACACAGTGTCCCTCATGCTTGCGCGCCATTGGGCGGGTGTGGTGCCGCTCCAGCGCCGGAACGCCCGTGTGAAGGCGCTCGTACTGGCGTAGTCGAGCAACACGGCAAGCTGGGCTATTTCCATCGCAGACTCCTCGAGCATCTGCCGGGCGACTTCGAAGCGGATCTCGTCCACGAGGTCTTGAAAGCTCGTGCCGAAGGTATTCAGGTGCCGATTCAGCGTGCGCCTGTGCATCGAGAAGACGGCGGCGACCTCGTCCGCTGTGGATTGACCCATCACGATTGAGTGTCGCAACACGCCGCGGACCTGTTCCGGGAAGTTCCTGCCGTGCCGCACCTCGAGTTTGTCGATCTGCTCTTGCAGCAGGCGCCGCAGTTCGGGATCGGCCTCGGGCAAACGACGCGTCAACCACGCGGCGGAGAACACAACCGCGTTCTGCTCGGCGTCGAATCGCAGCGGAACGCCGAAGGCGTGGCGGAACGGCCCCACGTCCTCCGGCCGGCGGTGGGCAAACTGCACTTCGATGGGCAACCATTCGGGGCCGCACAACTCGCGCATGATGTTGCAGCTCGCGGCGATTGCGCCATCCGCCAATTGCCCGCTGCCCTCGGCCAGCGGTTGATAGATCTCATAGCTCAGCATCGCCAGGTCGGCCTGCTCCGATAGCGTCGTCACCGCGCCGCGAACATGCAGATGCAAGTACCGGCTGAGGCTGCGCAGAGCGGTCCCCGCGTCAGGCGAGCATCTCGCCAGGAGACCCACGAACCCGAAAGAGTGCAGGCCAGCCTGCTGGCCGACGAGGAGTCCGAAATGCGGGCAAGCGGTTCGAGCCGCGCAGTGCGCCAACAGGCGGCCCCGTGCCTCGAAGGAGATCAGGTTGCCGGGGTCGTCGAAAAGATCGAGGTCGACGCCGACTTCAGGCAAAACTTTGGCAGGGTCCGCGCCCAAGCTGCGAAGCACCGCGGGCAGCGCCATCGTAGGACCGATGCGAACCATCGCTCGCGGGGCTCGCGGCCGTGGCCTGCGCGCTGCCATATCGCCGATTCGTTGCTCGCGTAATCGAAAGCGGAAATCGTAACCAAGTTGTCCCGAAATGGACAGCCGATGCCCTGAATTGCGCAGCGTCCAGCACGGACCTGAAACATCATCACGACGCGAGACAAAGGAGCGATTCAATGAAGACCAAGCAAGCAGCAAAGAAGACCATGCACGCCCAAGGGAGCAAGTCGGCCCCGGAGAAACCGAGTCCCGCCGCCGGCAAGACCGCTGCGAAATTCAGCACAGTCCCGTTGAGCTGGAAAGAGGTCTGGTACACGAACTGCCCGCTGATCTCCGCCAGCAATGTCGACCAGGAGCTGGGCTGGACCCGGGAGGAGTTCGCGAAGCTCGGCGTGAAGTACGCCTACTTCCGCTCCACGCGCGCGAACGACTATTACCCGCACTACATCCACAACCTCGACAACATCATCCGCTTCGGCGGGTTGTTTCCTCCCATCCACGTTCATGCGGAAATCCGCCGGACCCGGCTGCTGGGGGTGACCCACGCACCGCACGAAGGCGGCTGCATGATGGTGCGCGCCCGGGACGATATCTACCGGATGGCCGAACTGAAGGGCAAGAAGATCGGCCTGTCGAAGAGCCTCAACACCATCAAGAACGACTGGTGGCGCATCCAGGAGCATCAGGGAATCGAACTGATGCTGCGGATCAACGGCATGACGATGGACGACGTGGAGATCGTCGAGTTCCCCTACCCGGACGACTGGTACAACGATCCCAAGATGCTGGAGCCGATGGAGAACCCGTCCGACCTGTGGCTGCATCGCGACCACAAGCATGACCTCGCCTTCCGTCCGCTGGAGACTGCGCTGGAGAAAGGCATCATCGATGCCTGCTATACGCAGAGCAAGCCGTTGCAGCAACTGTCGGAGGCGACCGGCAAGTTCAAGGCGATCGAGGACTTGTCGCTGGCATCCGGACTGGACGCTGCAGGTGGCCAACATCCCCGCCGCCATCACATGCAGCGCGGAGATGGCCGAACAGCACCCCGAGCTCGTCGTCGCCTACATGAAGGGCATGATCAGGGTCGGACGCTGGGCCAACGAGCACAAGCATGCCGCGGCGGCGATCCTCGACCGGCAGACCTTCTACCTGGATGTCGAACATACCTTCCGGGGCATCGAGGACATGGACCTCGTGCCCAACCTGTCGCCGCAGAACCTGGTTTCGGTCGAGATCGGGAAGGACTTCATGCTCAGCCACGGCTACATCAAGAACGACTTCGACGTGCACAAGTGGGCCGCGCCGGAGTTCCTCGAGATGGCAGCCAAGGAGCTGCTCGAGCAGCGCTGGAAGAAGGTGACCGGGGACAAGCTTCCGGAGTCGACCTCGCTGCGGCTGGGTTGAGCCTGCACTGGGCCCCTTCGAACCGTTGGGGCGTGGAAGAGCAGGGAAGGCTGCAGCGGCAGCCCTCCCTCCCAGCGCCCGTCGAGCGAACAAGGAATCCCGAGATGAACGCTGAACAGGCACCGACCCGCATGCAGCGGATCGGCTACCGCACGCCGATCGACGCCCCCGAGCCCGACCAGCCTGTGCTGGTCGACTACCTTTCTGGCGGCCGCGTGGCAGTGGTCACGCTCAACCGGCCCCATGCCGACAACGCGATCACTACCGAACTGGCCGCGAGTCTGATCGAGGTACTCGAGACGATCGCGGCGCGTGCCACCGTGCGAGTGGCAATCATCACCGGAGCTGGCGACCGCGCCTTCTCTGTGGGCGGCGACCTGCGCCAGCGCAAGAGCATGACCAAGGAAGAGTGGCTGCGGCAGCGCCAGGTCTTCGATCGCCTGCTCTACACGTTGCGGCAACTGCGCCGGCCGGTCATCGCCGCGGTGCACGGGATGGCCTACGGCGGCGGCTGCGAAATCGCCATCAGTTGCGACTTCATCGTCGCGTCCGACGACGCCATGTTCGGCCAGCCGGAAGCGATGGTCGGTCTGTCCGCCGGCGGCGGTTCGCCGGTGCTGCTGCCGCGCCTGTTGCCGCGGGGCCGAGCCCTGCAGATGCTGATGACCGGCCAGCCGATCACCGCAAAGGAAGCGCACCGGCTCGGCATGGTCAACGAACTGCATCCGCGCGCCGAGTTGATGAATGAGGTGCTGCGCATTGCGGAGGAGATCGCAAGCAATTCGCCGACAGCGGTCCAGGCGGTCAAGCGGGCCGTGCTCATGGGCGAGGGCGAGCCGATCGAACAGGCCGCCGCCATCATGATGGAAGCGCACTGGCGCTCGGTGGTCCATCCGGATCGCGTCGAAGGCATCCGTGCCTTCAACGAAGGCCGTGAGCCTACTTTCCCGGACCCCGATTTCTGAACGGTGCCGAAGCGCATCGGGCACGAAAGGAGCATCGAGATGAACACCGCATTGAGCACGGCCTACAAGTTTGAAGACACGATCATCAAGGTCGACGAGAGCCTATGCATAGGCTGCGGCAACTGCATCCGGACCTGCCCCGGCGGGTTGATCACCAAGGACAAGTTCCCTGTCGCGACGGCGAACTCGTGGAACCTGTGCATTGACTGCGGTCATTGCGTGACGGTGTGCCCTACCGGGGCCATGCATCAGCGCGCGATGGACCCCGAGGAAGGCGCGCCGCTCGACGTTCGCCTGATCCCGACCTGGGATGAAGCGCGGCAATTCCTGGTCTCGCGGCGCTCGGTCCGTGTCTACGTCAACAAGCCCGTCGAGAAGGAAAAGATCCTGCAGTGCCTGGACGTCGCGCGCTTCGCGCCGAACGGCGCGAACCGACAGATCGTGCGCTGGGTCGTGGTCAGCGACCCCGTGCAGGTTCATCGTGTCGCCCAGATGTCGATCGACTGGATGAAGAGCGTGCGGGAGTCGAACCCGGCGATGTACAAGGAGGCCAAGCTCGAGCTTTTCACCAATGCCTGGGACGCGGGCCAGGATCAGATTTCCCGAGGTGCGCCGTGCTTCATCCAGGCCTGGGCGCCGAAGAACGAGCGCACTGCGCCCCAGGCGGCGACGATCGGCCTGGCCTACGCGCAACTGGCGGCGCACGCCCTCGGCCTCGGCAGCAGCTGGAGCGGCGGTATCAACACGGCCGCGCAGGCCTATCCGCCGTTGATCGAGATGCTCGGGCTGCCGGAAGGCACTGTGTCGTACGGAACGATCCTGCTCGGATACCCCGCTGAGACCTTCGGGCGGATCCCGGTGCGCAAGCCGCTGGACGTGACGTGGCGGTGAGTGATGAGGCCGCAGTGTTGTGATTCGCCAAGCGGTCGCCGACCAGGCGGCGAGGCTGGCGGTTGAGAGGAAGAACATGAAAGCCGTGATTGTCGGTGGCGTTGCGGGTGGTGCGTCGTGCGCGGCGCGTCTACGCAGATTGGACGAGAAGGCCGAGATCCTGATGGTGGAGCGCGGACCGTACGTCTCGTACGCGAACTGCGGCCTGCCGTATCACATCTCGGGCGTGATCGAGAAGGAATCGAGCCTGCTGGTCGCGAGCGAGCAGATGTTCCGCGGCGTGTTCGGGATCGATGTGCGGACGAACTGCGAGGCGATCACCGTCGACCCGAAGGCGAAGACCGTGCAACTGCGCAACGTCGCCACCGGCGAGTTGACGACGCAGCCCTACGACAAGCTGGTGCTGTCGCCCGGTGCATCCTCAGTGCGTCCGCCGCTGCCCGGCATCGACCTGCCCGGCATCTTCCAGGTGCGCACCGTGCCCGACGTGCGGGCGATCCGGGAATGGATCGAGAAGGGCACGAGTTTCCTGGCGGGGATGTACAACTACTCGGGGATCCAGTTCGTCAAGCCGACGCGTCGTGCGGTGGTGATCGGCGGCGGCTTCATCGGTCTCGAGACGGCGGAGAACCTGATCCACGCCGGGTTCGAGGTGACACTGCTCGAGATGCTCGACCAGGTGCTGGCCCCGCTCGACCGCGAGTACGCCCGCCTGGTCGAGGAATACCTGAAGCGGCACGGCGTCCGCCTCGCACTCAATGACGGGGTCGCCGGCTTCAGGCAGGTCGATGGCGGCGCGCTGGAAGTGCAGGCGAAGTCCGGCAAGGTCTACCCGGCCGACCTCGTGATCCTGGCGCTCGGCGTGCGGCCGGACACCACGCTCGCCAAGGCGGCCGGGCTGGCGATCGGCGAGCGGGGGGGCATCCGCGTCGACGAGCAGATGCGCACCAGCGACCCGGACATCTTCGCCGTCGGCGATGCGATCGAGGTCAAGGATTTCGTGACCGGCGAGTGGAGCCTGGTGGCGCTGGCCGGTCCGGCCAACCGGCAGGGACGCATTGCCGCCGACGTGATCGCCGGACGCAATTCGCGCTTTCGCGGCACCCAGGGCACGTCGATCATCGGGCTGTTCGGGGGAGCGGCGGCCTGGACCGGTGTCAGCGAGAAGACGCTCAAGAGGCTCGGCGACAAGGACTACGAGAAGATCTACCTCTCCCCGAATGCGCACGCCGGCTACTACCCGGGGGCGAAGATGCTCGGACTGCGGGTGCTGTTCCGCAAGTCGGACGGTCGGCTGCTCGGGGCGCAGGCGCTCGGCGAGGACGGCCCGGCCGTCGACAAGCGGATCAGCGCGCTGGCGGTGGCGATCCAGATGGGCGCGACCATCTACGACCTGGAGGAAGCCGAGCTGTGCTACGCGCCGCAGTTCGGCAGCGCCAAGGATGCGGTCAACTTCGCGGGCATGGTCGCCGCCGACGTCCTGCGCGGCGACATGCCGCTGGCGCACTGGGACGACACGCCGGGCGCGTTCGTGCTCGACGTGCGCCATCCGGTCGAGCTCGCGGTGGAAAGCGTGCCGGGCGCGGTGAACATTCCGCTGCCGCAGCTGCGGGCGCGCCTCGGCGAGCTGCCGCGCGACCGCGAGATCCTGGTGTTCTGCCGCTCGGCGCAGCGCTCCTACTATGCGACGCGCATCCTGCTGCAGAACGGGTTCACGGCTCGCAATCTGTCCGGCGGCATGCTCTCGCGCGCGCTGTCGTTGCAGTGACTCAATCCGGCAAGGAGCGGGCGATGCACGTCCCTGCGCAGAAACCCGAGGGATTGAAGGAGAAGGTCCGCCACGAATTGATCGAGTACGCGTTCAACGTGATCTATCTGACGATCGTGTTCGCCGCGTTCACGATCTACCGCCGCCTGCTGCTGTCGGCGCACGACATCACCTACACCAACTACGGCTTCGCGCTGATCGAGGCGCTGATCCTCGGCAAGGTGATCATGATCGGCGGCGTGTTCCGCCTCGGGCGCGGCCTCGAGGACAGGCCGCTGATCTATCCGACGCTGTACAAGACGCTCGTCTTCACGATCTTCTGCGCCGTCTTCACGCTGGCAGAGCACGCGATCAAGGGTCTCGTGTCCGGCAAGGGCGTCGCCGCTGCATTCGCCGAATTCACCGCGCAGGGCAACGAGGTCATCCTCGCCAACAGCATGGTCGTCTTCGTCGCCCTGATTCCGTTCTTTGCCATGAAGGAACTTGGCCGCGTCATGGGGCGCGAGAAGATCGGTGCGCTGTTCTTCCGCAAGAGGGCCCAGGGATGAGCAGCGCCAGGGGTGCGACCCTCGGCACCCTGCTGCGCGGCTACTTTCCGATCCTGGCGTGGGGAGCCGAATACTCCCGGCAGACATTCGCCAACGACCTGATCGTCGCGGCCATCGTCACGATCATGCTGATTCCGCAGTCGCTGGCCTATGCGCTGCTGGCCGGGCTGCCGGCGCAGGTGGGGCTCTACGCCTCGATGGCACCGCTGGTGATCTATGCGGTCTTCGGCACGTCGCGCGCGCTCGCGGTCGGCCCGGTCGCGGTGGCAAGTCTGATGACAGCGGCCGCGATCGGCCCGCTGGCGGCGCAGGGATCGCCCGAATACCTCGGGGCCGCCGTTGCGCTCGCCCTCGTCTCGGGGCTGCTGCTCCTCAGCATGGGATTGCTGCGGCTCGGGTTCCTTGCAAATTTTCTCAGTCATCCGGTCATCTCGGGCTTCATCACCGCCTCGGGCATCCAGATCGCGACCAGCCAGCTGGGGCCGGTGCTCGGCATCCGCGCCCATGGCGAGACCTTTCTCGAGGTGGCCGCATCTGTCGGGCGCAACATCGCCCACGTCCATCCCAATACGGCGGCAATCGGCCTCGCCTCGCTCGTCTTCCTCTTCTGGGTGCGCCGCAGCCTCAAACGGCTCCTGCGCGGCATCGGGCTCGGTGAGCGGACCGCCGACATCCTGGCCAAGGTGGGACCGGCCATGGCCATTGTCGCCACCACGGCGGCGGTCTGGGGCTTTGGCCTCGCCGAGCGCGGCGTCAGGATCGTCGGCACGGTTCCGCAGGGCCTGCCCGAGCTCGCGCTGCCGCCGCTGGATTTCGCGCTATGGGCCGCGATCCTCGTGCCTGCGCTGCTGATCTCGATCGTCGGCTACGTCGAGTCGATCTCCGTTGCGCTGACGCTTGCCGCCAAGCGCCGGCAACGCGTCGACCCCGACCAGGAACTGATCGCGTTGGGTGCAGCGAACGTCGGCGCGGCCGTCTCGGGCGGATTCCCGGTCACGGGCGGCTTCGCGCGTTCGGTGGTCAATTTCGAGGCCGGCGCCGAAACCCCCGCCGCGGGCGCCTTCACGGCGGTAGGCATCGCGCTGGCCACGCTGTTCCTGACGCCGCTGCTGTACTACCTTCCGAACGCGACCCTGGCCGCCACGATCATCGTCGCAGTGCTGTCGCTGGTGGACCTGCGCGCACTCAAGCGCACCTTCGACTATTCCAAAAGCGACTTCGCCGCGATGGCCGCGACGATCGTCGTCACCCTGGGCCAGGGTGTCGAGGCGGGCCTGATCGTCGGCGTCGGCCTGTCGATCTTCCTGCACCTGTACAAGACCTCGCGGCCGCACGTGGCCGTGGTGGGCCAGATCCCGGGCACGACATCCTTCCGCAACGTGGCCCGGCACACGGTCGTGACCGATCCGGAGATCCTGTCGCTGCGCGTCGACGAGAGCCTGTACTTCCCGAACGCGCGCTTCCTCGAGGACCTGATCAACGACGCGGTGGCGGCCAGTCCGCAGGTCCGGCACGTGATCCTCGAGTGCCCGGCAGTGAACACGATCGATGCGTCGGCGCTCGAAAGTCTCGAGGCAATCAACCAACGGCTCGAGGATGGCGGGGTCACCTTCCACCTGTCGGAGGTGAAGGGACCGGTGATGGACCAGCTGGAGCGCTCGCACTTCCTGCAGGAGCTGACCGGCAAGGTCCACCTGTCGCACTTCGACGCGGTGGCCAGCCTCAAGCCCGAGCTGGCGCAGCGTACGCGCGCCGCGCCTCGCGCCGCTTCCCCGGGCGCCACCGGCGACGCATCCAACGCGCCTTCGCGGCCCGCATGATGTCCGGCGGGAGATCAATGACTCGGCGCACGTTCCTTTCGTTGGCGCTCGACGCGTTGCTGTGACTGCTCGCCAAGGCGTCGTTGATGCAAACTCAGCAGAAAAGAGAGGAGTACCCATGAAGAAGACAACAAGACACATTGCCGCTGCCGCGGCCGTCGTGGCAGCGCTGGTGCCGGCGGCCTCGTTCGCTCAGTCGACGGCCGACTGGCAGTTCAAGGCCACCTTGTACGGCTACTTTCCGGACATCAGCGGAAAGACGACGTTTCCGCACTCGGGTGCCGGCAGCGACCTCGACCTCGATATCGGCACCATCCTGGACAACCTCAAGTTCGCGTTCATGGGTGCGTTCGAGGCGAACAACGGGCGCTGGGGTGTGCTGGCCGACGTGATCTACATGGACATCGGCTCATCGAAGTCCGACTCGCGAGATCTCGCCATCGGCGGCGTGATCCCGGCCGGCGTGCAGGGCAACGTCGGCTACGACATGAAGGGCTGGGTGAGCACGGTCGCCGGCACCTTCCGCACGGTGAACCGGCCCGACTACACGCTCGACCTCGTGGGGGGCGTGCGGGTGCTGAACATCCGGCAGACGCTGAACTGGACATTCACCGGCAATATCGGCCCGCTGCCGCTTCCAGACCGCTCGGGCACGCGCGATTCGAACGAGAAGTACTGGGACGCGATCGTCGGCGTAAAGGGGCGGTACGCATTCGGCGAAGGGCAGCGGTGGTTCGTGCCGTACTACGTCGACATCGGTACCGGCCAATCGAAGTTCACGTGGCAGGCGCTGGCGGGTTTCGGCTACAGCTTCGGGTGGGGCGACGTCGTCGCCGCCTGGCGTTACACCGACTACCAGATGAAGTCGGGCGAGCCGCTGGAAGAGATGACCTTCAACGGCCCCGCGATCGGCGTGACTTTCCGCTGGTGAGCTGGAGGCCGCGCAGGCGCTTGAAGGCGATGAATAAGGCGCGCATCGGAGCGGCTGACATGTGCAGATTAAGCAATCTGCTGTCTGCAGCGGCGCTCGGCGCGCTGCTCGCGCTCGCCGGCTGCGCGCACGCGGCCGGTCAATCCGCCGATCACGCAGGCCGACCCTGACGCCGGCTACCGCCTCGCCACGCGGCAGCCGCATTTCAGGGACCGGGACACGCTGGTCGTGCTCGCCTTCTCCGGGGGCGGTACGCGCGCGGCCGCCTTTTCATACGGTGTCCTCGAATTCCTGAACCGCACCGAGATCGCCAGGGCGAGCGGCGAAAAGATTCGCCTGATCGATGCCGTTGGGGTGATCACCGGGGTGTCGGGAGGCAGCTTCACGGCGCTGGCCTATGGCCTGTACGGCGACAGGCTCTTCGCCGACTACGAGCAGCGCTTCCTGAAGCGCGACGTGCAGGGCGAGATCATCGCCCGCTTCCTCAATCCGGCGTACTGGGGCGACTTGTGGTCGAGCGGCTGGGGGCGCTCGGAACTGGCGGCCGATTTGTATGACGAGATCCTGTTCAACGGCGCGACCTTTGCCGATCTGGATCGGGGCACCGGCCCCTTGATCCTGGCCTCGGCCACCGACATCTCGACCGGAGCCCGGCTGGTCTTCGACCAGGACGTCTTCGACGCGATGTGCTCCAACCTCGATGCCGTGCCGCTGTCGCGCGCCGCCGCGGCCTCGTCGGCGGTGCCGGTCCTGCTGTCTCCGGTCACGCTGAACAACTACGGCGGCACCTGCAACTACGCGCCGCCTGCCGCGCTGCAGTTCTTCGCCGGACCGGCCAGCCCGCCGCGCACGGCCGCGCGGGCGAAGCGCGAAATCGACGAACGGCTCGGCTTCGCCGATGGCGCCCACCGCCCCTTTATCCATCTCGTCGACGGCGGCGTCGCGGACAACGTGGGCATGCGCAGCGTGCTGACTGTGCTCGAGCTGATGGAAGCGCTGCACCGGGCCGGCGTGCCGACGCGGCTCGACAACGTGCGCCGGATCGTGGTCTTCGTCGTCAACTCGGTGTCCGCGCCCCGCACCCGCTGGGATGAATCGGAGAGTGCCCCGGGCTCCGTGAGCCTTCTGGTCCAGGCCTCCGGCGTGCCGATCGACCATTACTCGTACGAAGCGGTGGAACTGCTGAAGGACAAGGAAGCACGCTGGCGGTCGCTGCGCCGGCTGCGCCAATCGGCGGCGTTCACGGGTAACACGGATCCGGCAGTCGCCGACGAACTGAAAGCCCCCGATGTCGACATCTATGCCATCGACGTCTCGTTCGCGGCGCTCAAGGACAAGGCGGAATTCGAGTACCTGAACGGCCAGCCGACGACGTTCGTCCTGCCCGCCGAGGCGGTGGATCGCCTGCGTGCCGCCGCGGCAACGATCATCAGGGACTCGCCCGATTTTCAGCGTTTGCTGCAGGACGCCGGGGCGACACGTGAGTCGAATGACGAAGCGGATGGTTTGGGGGCTTGCATTGACCGCGGCAATGATTGCGCCGGTGACGGCCCAGCAGTATGTGTATCCCGCCAAGGGGCAGTCGCCGCAGCAGCAGAAGAGCGACGAGGCGGCCTGCTATCAGTGGGCAGTCGGGCAGACCAAATTCGACCCCGCCAAGCCGCCGCCATCCGCCGCGGCGGCCACGCCGCCGACGACCGCCACCGGCACGACGCCCGGCGCCGGCGCGCGCGGCGCCGTGGGCGGCGCGGCGATCGGCGCGATCGCGGGCGATGCGGGCGCGGGCGCGGCCGCCGGGGCCGTCGTTGCGCGTTCGCACAGCCGCCGGCAGAACGCCGCTGTCCAGCAGCAGGTGCAGCAGCAGCAACAGGCAGGAACGCAGCAGCAACAGGCTGCATTCGCTAAGGCGCGCGCGACCTGCCTGGAGGGCAAGGGCTACACGGTCAAGTGATGCTGAGCGACGGCGCGTCATCGCCGAAGCCGGGCGCGCTGCCAACGGTCTGGGACGCGCAGCGCGCAGCGCTGGCCTGGATCCCGGTCGAACAGACCCGCGCTGCTCGCAACGGGTGGGCCATGCACGACCGCCGCTCAGTCCTCGGCGTGATTCGCGTTCTGGCAGTGATTCTGGCCTTGCTGCTCGCGGCGACCCTCGCCCGTGCGGAGGAGCAGGCGCATCCGCTCAAGCCGGCCGACCGCTCGAGCCCGCGGGCTGCGCTGAAGGCGTTCCTCGATGAGAGCGACGAGCTCGCCAGGTTTCTCGCGCAGGACTACCTGCCCGCGCCTTCCCGCGAAAAATTCAGCCGCGGCGCTCGGCTCGGCAACCGCATCATCGAAGCTCTGGACTTGAGCGAAGTCCCGCCTGCGGCCCGGATGAAGACGGGCCGGGCGGCCGCAGCGGCCTTGTACGACGTGCTGGGCCGGCTTCCGCCCTCGGCGTTGCAGGAGGCTCCCGATGCCGCGCAGATGGAGGCGCGCACTGGCGCCAGGGCGACGCGCTGGGTGATCCCGGACACCGAGATTGCGCTGGTTCGAGCCGAACGCGGACCGCGCGCCGGCGAGTTTCTCTTCGCTCCCGACACCGTCGAGCGAGCGGAGGATTTCTACGACCTGGGTTCTTGAGGCTTGCCGTACGCGCGCCCGGTTCCGCTCGAGAACCTGCACGATGTCCTGGTCAATGGCGGCGGCTGGATGGTTCCGTACGCCTGGATCCAGGCGCTGCCCTCGTGGCTGCGCGCTCCGGTCGCCAATCGGCCGGCCTGGAAGTGGGTCGGGCTGAGCCTAACGCTCGCCGCCTACGTCCTCGTCCTGTGGGTCGCGTACCGCGTCTCGCAGCTCGGTCGCGGCGCCCGGCCGCTGTGGGAAGCCCTGGCACAGTTCGCGATGCCGGTCTGCCTCCTTGCGGCGACTCCCGTTGCGGCCTACTTTGCGCTCGTCCAGGTCTATCTCACGGGCGAGGTCGCCAGCGCCGTCGAACTCGCGGCGACCGCCATCATGTTCATTGCCGGTGCCTGGGTGTCGTGGCGCTTCGCGCCGGTGGCTGCCGAGACGATCATCTCCTCCCCGAAAATTCCGCCGGAGAGCGTCGACGCCCACCTGATTCGCGTCGGCGCTCGCCTCCTTGGCATCTTCGGGGCCGCCGCGCTGCTCGCAATCGGCGCGGACAGGCTGGGCCTGCCCTTGTACGGGATCGTCGCCGGCCTCGGCGTGGGCGGGCTGGCCATCGCCCTCGCTGCCCAGCCGACCATCGAAAATCTCATCGGCAGCATGCAACTGTTCGCGGACCGGCCGGTCCGGGTCGGCGAATTCTGCAGGTACGGCGACCGGCTCGGTACGGTCGAGGCAATCGGTATCCGCTCGGCGCGGATGCGCGGACTCGACCGCAAGCTCACGACCATCCCCAACGCGGCCCTGGCCAAGATGCCGATCGTGAACTTCAGCAGGCGCGACAAGATACTCGTCAATGCCGTCATCGGTCTGCGCTACGAGACGACGCCGGAGCAACTGCGCCACGTACTGGTCAAGCTGCGCGGGATGCTGCTGGGCCACCCTCGCGTGGACCCTGACCCGGCGCGGGCTCGGTTCGTTGGCTTCGGCGCCAGCTCCCTCGACATCGAGTTGTTTGCCTATGTGATGACGACCAACTGGGCGGAGTTCCTGGGCATTCGCGAAGACATCCTGCTGCGGGTCATGGACATCGTCGAGCAGAGCGGCACGGCGATCGCGTTCCCGTCGCGCACGCTGTATCTCGGGCGCGACCACAAGCCGGATCGGGAAAAGGCAGCAAACGCGGAGGCGCAGGTTCAGGCGTGGCGGCAGGTAGGATCCCTGCCGTTCCCGAACTTCTCGCCCGAGCAGGCCGCCCGCCTGCGCGCATCCCTTGACTTTCCGCCCGCCGGCTCGGCGCCGGCGAGCCGCACTGGCTCATGAGCGGTTACCGGCGCAGGGGCTGAGCTACAGGCTACCGGCGGAAGGACTTCGCTGATGAGGACGGGTTGATCGCCGACCTGCGCGATCGAGCGTTGATAGGGCGTCAGCCGGAAGGCGGTACGCGACTGCCTTTCTGAAATTGCAGTGACCCGATCGGGGTCGCCTCCGGCCGCTCGGTCGCCGCCGCGCGAAAGACGCCAAGCAGTCCGAAGCAATGATCCGGGGCGTTGGTTCGAGCAGCCGCGCTCGGCTCTTGCCGAGTTCCTGCAGAGTTCGGCCCGAAACCAGCTGACGACGTGAAGCAGATCGAGTCACCGGAGCATTGAGTCACCCGAGCCAGCGCCGCGCGTTACGGAACATTCGCATCCACGGCGAATCCTCGCCCAGCCCCGGCGGCTGCCACGACATCTGCACCGTGCGCCGCACCCGCTCCGGGTGCGGCATCAGGATCGTGAAGCGCCCGTCCGGCGTGGTGAGGCCGGTGATGCCGCCGGGCGAGCCATTCGGGTTGAAGGGGTAGCGCTCGGACGCGTTGCCGGCCGAATCCACGTAGCGCACCGCGATCAGCCTGCCCTGCTCCGCCAGCCTCCGCTGCTCTGCCTGCATGAACGTCGCGTAACCCTCGCCGTGCGCATTGGCGATCGGCATCCGGCTGCCGGCCATGCCGGCGAAGAACAGCGATGGCGAGTCGAGCACCTCGACCATCACCAGACGCCCCTCGAACTGCTCGGAGCGGTTGCGGGTGAAGCGCGGCCAGCATTGCGCGCCCGGAATCATCATCGCGAGCTGGCTCATCATCTGGCAGCCGTTGCACACGCCGAGCGCGAACGAGTCGGCGCGCAGGAAGAAGGCGGCGAACTCCTCGGCGAGGCGCGGGTTGTGCAGGATCGTCTTGGCCCAGCCGCCGCCGCCGCCGAGCACGTCGCCGTAGGAAAACCCGCCACAGGCGGCAAAGCCCTTGAACCCGGCAAGGCTCGCGCGCCCGGCGAGCAGGTCCGTCATGTGGACATCGACCGCGGTGAAGCCGGCGCGATCGAACGCGGAGGCCATCTCGTAGTGGCTGTTCACGCCCTGCTCGCGCAGGACGGCGATGCGTGGCCGCTGCCCGCTGGCGATCATCGGCGCGGCGACGTCTTCGGCCGGATCGAAGCCGAGCGACATCGACAGGCCGACGTCGTCGGCATCGGCGGCGCGCGAGAACTCGGCGTCGGCGCACTCGGGGTTGTCGCGCAGGCGCGCGATGCGCCACGAGACTTCGCTCCACGCCCGCTGCAGTTCGGCGCGCGGCATCGTGAAGATGCACTTCGCATCGCGCCAGATCTCGATCGTGTCGCGCGCCTGGTCGCCCGCCTGCACCTTGGCGACGAGGTGGCTGAGCGCACCGAGTCCCTCGGCGCGCAATGCTTCCATCACCTGGCTGCGCTCGTGCGCGTGCACCTGCAGGACGAGGCCCAGTTCCTCGTTGAGCAGCGCGCGCAGCGTCTGCTCGTCGCGGCGCACCGACACCTGCTCGGGGCGGATCTTGAAGTCGCCCCAGTCGCTCGCCACCGGATCCATCGCCAGAACGTCGATGTTGAGGGTCACGCCGCAGTGGCCGGCGAAGGCCATCTCGCACACTGCCGCGAACAGGCCGCCGTCGGAGCGGTCGTGGTATGCCAGCACGCGGCCCTGCACGGCCAGCGTGCGCAGCGCGCGGAGCGCCGCGGCAAGGTGCTCCGGCTGCTCGACGTCGGGCGCGTCGTTGCCGATCTGCTGCGTCACCTGCGCGAAGATCGAGCCGCCGAGGCGCTGCTGCCCGCGCCCGAGATCGACCAGGACCAGCACCGTTTCGCCGCAGTCGGTACGCAGCTGCGGCGTCAGGCTGAGGCGCACGTCGCCGACGGCGGCCGCGCTGCTGGCGATCAGCGACACCGGTGACGCGACGCGCTTGTCCTCGTCGCCATCACGCCATGCGGTGCGCATCGACAGAGAATCCTTGCCGACCGGGATGCTGATGCCGAGGCGCTGGCAGAACTCGCTCGCGGCGCGCACCGCATCGAAGAGCTTCGCGTCCTCGCCGGGCAGACCACACGCCGCCATCCAGTTCGCCGACAGCTTCACCCGCGCCAGATCGATGTCGGCCGCGGCGAGGTTGGTCAGCGCCTCGCCGATCGCCAGCCGTGACGCAGCCGCCGCGTCGATCACCGCCACCGGCGTGCGCTCGCCCATTGCCATCGCCTCGCCGGCATAGCCGTCGAAATCGGCCAGCGTCACCGCGCAGTCGGCCACCGGCACCTGCCACGGACCGACCATCGGGTCGCGGCAGTTCAGTCCCCCGACGCTGCGGTCGCCGATGGTGACGAGGAAACTCTTGCTCGCCACGGTCGGATGGCGCAGCACGTCGAGCAGCACGTCGCGCAGGTTCAGGCCGGCCGTCTCGATCGGCGGCAGCGCCTGTGCCGCGCGCGCGACGTCGCGATGCATCTTCGGCGGCTTGCCGAGCAGCACGTCCATCGGCATGTCGACCGCCGGCCCGCCGACGCCGCTGTCGACGACCAGTTGCCGGTCTTCCGAGATGCGGCCGATCACCGCATACGGCGCACGCTCGCGCCGGCACAGCCAGTCGAAGGCGGCGAGCTTCTCCGGCGCCACCGCCAGCGAGTAGCGCTCCTGCGACTCGTTGCACCAGATCTCCAGCGGGCTCATGCCGCTTTCCTCGACCGGCACCCGCGGCAGTTCGAAGCGCGCGCCGCGCCCGGCACTGTCGGCAAGCTCCGGCATGGCGTTCGAAAGGCCGCCGGCGCCGACGTCGTGGATCGACAGGATCGGGTTGTCGGCGCCGAGCATCGAGCAGCGGTCGATCACCTCCTGCGCGCGCCGCTGCATCTCGGCGTTGCCGCGCTGGACCGAATCGAAGTCGAGCTGCTCGGTGTTGGCGCCTGCTCCCATGCTCGAGGCCGCGCCGCCGCCCAGCCCGATCCGCATGCCTGGTCCACCGAGCTGGATCAGCAGCGTGCCCGGTGGAAGGTCGAGCTTGTGCGTCTGGTCGGCACGGATCGCGCCGATGCCGCCGGCGATCATGATCGGCTTGTGGTAGCCGTAGCGATGGCCGCCGACGTTGGCCTCGAAGGCGCGGAAGTAGCCGACGAGATTGGGCCGGCCGAACTCGTTGTTGAACGCCGCGGCCCCGATCGGCCCGTCGATCATGATCGCGAGCGCATTGCTGATGCGCCCCGGGAAGCCGTAGTCGCGCTCGCTGCGAAGGCCGCGTGCGACGTCGCTGTCGTTTTCCCAGCGCATGGGGAAATCCGGCAGCCGCAGGTTCGACACCGAGAAGCCGCACAGGCCCGCCTTCGGCTTTGCGCCGCGCCCGGTGGCGCCTTCGTCGCGGATCTCGCCGCCCGCGCCGGTCGCCGCGCCGGGAAACGGCGAGATCGCGGTCGGATGGTTGTGCGTCTCGACCTTGAAGACGAAGTGAGTGCAGTTCCTCCGCTGCGGAAAACTCGGCGCCGATCGCGCCCGCTGCCGCCTTCGTCCTCGTAGCGGCTGCGCGGATGGAAGCGTCGCGCGATGCCGCCTTCGATGACCGCCGCGTTGTCGGAGTAGGCCACGACGGTGGCCTGCGGTGCCGCCTCGTGGGTGGCGCGGATCATGCCGAACAGACTGACCGGCTGGGCCTCGCCGTCGATGGTCCAGCGCGCGTTGAAGATCTTGTGCCGGCAGTGTTCCGAGTTGGCCTGCGCGAACATCATCAGCTCGACGTCGGTCGGGTCGCGCTGCATCGCCAAGTAGGCGTCGAGCAGATAGTCGATCTCGTCGTCGGACAGCGCCAGCCCCATCTCCGCATTGGCACTCTCCAGCGCCCCGCGGCCGCCGGAGCTGATCGCGATGCGCGCCATCGGCTTGCCCGGCAGTTCCTGAAACAGCTGCGCGCAGATCGGCGTCGGCCGCGACGACGCTTTCGGTCATCCGGTCGTGCAGCAGCGCGGCGATGCGCTGCGCCTGCGTCGGCCTCGAGGCCGCGGGCGCCGAACAATCCGCCTTTCAGCAGCAGGCTGTAGCGAGTGCCGCGCTCGATGCGCAGCACACCGTTCAACCCGCAGTTGTGCGCGATGTCGGTCGCCTTGCTGGCCCACGGCGAGACCGTGCCGAGACGCGGCACCACGAGCCATTGCTGCGCCGGCCTGCCATCGAGCGGCGCGGCCGCCTCGCCATAGTCGAGCAGCGCGACCAGGCGCGCCCGTTCGGTTTCACCGAGTCGGCCCCGAACATGCACGAAATGCACGTGCTGCGCATGAAGCTGCGCCGCCGACGGATCGATCGCCTGGACGCGCGCCAGCAGGCCGCGGGCGCGAAATGCGGACAACGCGCCCGGACCGTCGAGCGCGAGGAAGGAATCGTCGGAGGACATGCGGGGCGCGGATCGCCCCCAGGGAAGGAAACGGCGGCGGGAGCGCGGCGCGAAGTATAGCGGCGCGTCCCTCGCCGCCGCCGCTTAGCCCCTGGCCTTGCCGAAGCCGCCGCCGCCCGGCGTTTCGATCACGAAGACGTCGCCTGCGGCAACCTGCACGCTGCCGATGTGCGTCAGAGTCTCCGCGCCGCCATCGACTCGTTCCACGCAGTTCCGGCCCGGCTGGCCGGCCTCGCCGCCCGCCAGCCCGAACGGTGCAACCGCGCGGTTGTTGGACAGGATCGACGCCGTCATCGGCTCGAGAAAGCGCACGCGCCGGACGCCGCCGCTGCCGCCGTGCCAGCGGCCCTTGCCGCCGGAACCGTGCCGGATCGAATAGCTGTCGAGCCGCACCGGAAAGCGGAACTCGAGCACCTCGGGATCGGTCAGTCGCGAATTGGTCATGTGCGTCTGGACGACGTCGGTGCCGTCGAAACCTTCTTTCGATTCGGCGCCGGCCGCCAGGTCGCGAATGCCGGCGCCGGAGCCGCCGGAGATCGTCTCGTAATACTGGTGCCGCTCGTTGCCGAAGGTGAAGTTGTTCATCGTGCCCTGGCCGGAGGCCAGCACGCCGAGCGCGCCGAACAGCGCGTTGGTGATGCAGCTGGAGGTCTCGACGTTGCCGGCGACGACCGCAGCCGGATAGCGTGGACTGAGCATCGAGCCTTCGGGGATCACGATCTTCAGCGGCTTCAGGCACCCGGCGTTCAGCGGGATCTCGTCGTCGACCAGCGTGCGGAACACGTACAGCACGGCCGCCACGCAGATCGCCGACGGCGCGTTGAAGTTGTTCGTCTGCTGCGGCGACGTGCCCGTGAAGTCGATCGTCGCCTCGCGCCGGTCGCGATCGACGGTGATCCGCACGCGGATCAGCGCGCCGTTGTCGAGCCGATAGTCGAAGGCGCCGTCGCGGAGCACGGTGATCACGCGTCGCACCGATTCCTCGGCGTTGTCCTGCACGTGCCGCATGTACGCCTGCACGACGTCGAGGCCGAAGGCGTCGACCATGCGCAGCAGTTCCTCGCGCCCTTTCTCGTTGGCGGCAATCTGCGCCTTGAGATCGGCCAGGTTCTGCTGCGGATTGCGCGCCGGGTGCGCGCCGCCGGTGAGCACGGCCAGGCATTCGGCCTCGCGCAGCCGGCCGGGCCGGTCGACGCCCTGCCCTTCGACGAGCCGGAAGTTGGTGAACAGCACGCCCTCCTCGTCGAGCGAAGTCGAAAAAGGCGGCATCGACCCCGGCGTGATGCCGCCGATGTCGGCGTGATGGCCGCGCGAGCCGACGTAGAAGAGGATCCCGGTGCCGGCCCGATCGAACACCGGCGTGATCACGGTCACGTCGGGCAGGTGCGTCCCGCCGTGATACGGATCGTTGATGACGAAGGCGTCGCCGGGAACCATCGTGCCCGCGTTCTCGCGCATCACCGTCCTGATCGACTCGCTCATCGAGCCGAGGTGCACCGGCATGTGCGGCGCGTTGGCGATCAGGCTTCCGTCGGCGTCGAACAGCGCGCAGGAGAAGTCGAGCCGCTCCTTGATGTTGACCGAGTACGCCGTGTTCTGCAGGCGCAGCCCCATCTGCTCGGCGATCGACATGAAAAGATTGTTGAAGATCTCGAGCATCACCGGATCGACCTCGGTGCCGATCGCCCGGGCCTGCCTGCGCGGCGCGATGCGCCTGAGCACGAGGTGATCGAGCGGCGTGACCGTGGCCGCCCAGCCGGGTTCGACCAGCGTCGTCGCGTTCTTCTCGGCGATGATCGCCGGTCCGGCGATCGCATCGCCCGGGCGCGTGTCCTCGCGCACGAAAAGCGGGGTGTCGTGCCATGCGCCGTCGAAGTACGCCTGCACCGACGTGGCGGGCTTCAGGTCTCCAGCCCGCGGCGCAACGGGGACCGGCGTCTCGTCGCCGGCCTCGCCTGCGCCGATCGCCTCCACCGAGACGGCCTCCACGATCAGCCGCCGTTCACGCATCAGGAACGAGAAGCGGCTGCGGTAGGCGGCCTCGAACCGCTCCCGCATCTCTGCCAAAGTGCCGGATTCGACGATCAGCGCCGAATCGGTCCCCTCGTATTTCAGGTGCGCGCGCCGCAGCACCTCGATGCGCTCCCGCGCCACCCCCTGCGCAACGAGCGCGTTGCGCGCATCCTGCGCCAGCGCATCGAGGGTCGAAGCCACTTCCTGCAGGTGTTCATCGGCGAGCGGCTGCTCGACGGTCTTCTCGCGCATCTCGGTCTGGTCGGCGAGGCCCATGCCATAGGCCGACAGCACGCCGGCAAGCGGGTGGGCGAGGATCGTCGTCATCGCCAGTTGATCGGCCACCGCGCAGGCGTGCTGGCCGCCGGCGCCGCCGAAGACGGTCAGCGTGTACTTCGTGACGTCGTGCCCGCGCTGCACCGAGATCTGCTTGATCGCTTCGGCCATGTTGCGCACGGCGATGTCGAGGAAGCCGGCCGCGACGGCCTCGGCCGACTTTCCCGTCCCGGTCGAGCGCTCGATCTCCGCTGCCAGTTCGCGGAACTTCGCGACGACGACCTCGCTGTCGAGCGACTGATCCGCCCGCGGTCCGAAGACGCGCGGAAAGAAATCGGGCTGGATCCGGCCGAGCATGACGTTCGCATCGGTCACCGCCAGGGGGCCGCCGCGCCGGTAGCACGCCGGCCCCGGATTGGCGCCGGCCGAGTCCGGACCGACGCGCAGCCGGCTGCCGTCGAAGTGCAGGATCGAACCGCCGCCGGCGGCGACCGTATGAATGCTCATCATCGGTGCGCGCATGCGCACCCCGGCCACCTGCGTCTCGAACTCGCGTTCGTAGTCCCCGGCGTAGTGCGACACGTCGGTCGACGTGCCGCCCATGTCGAAGCCGATCACGCGCGTGAAGCCGGCCATGCGGCTCGTGCGCACCATGCCGACGATGCCGCCGGCCGGACCGGAAAGGATCGCGTCCTTGCCCTGGAAGCGGTGCGCGTCGGTCAGGCCGCCGTTGGACTGCATGAACAGCAGCCGCGTGTCCGGCAGCTGACCGGCGACCTGCGCGACATAACGGCGCAGGATCGGCGACAGATAGGCGTCCACGACCGTGGTGTCGCCGCGCGCCACCAGTTTCATCATCGGGCTGACTTCGTGCGAGACCGAGACCTGCGGAAAGCCGATGTCGCGCGCGATCGCCGCCAGCTGCCGTTCGTGACCCGGATATCGGTAACCGTGCATCAGCACGATGGCCACCGAGCGCAGCCCGGCGTCGAAGGCAGACTGCAGTTCGTCCCTCGCCTGCGCCGCGTCCAGCGGCTCGACGATGTCGCCGTGCGCGCCGATCCGCTCGCGCGCCTCGATCACCCGCGCATACAGCAGCTCCGGCAGCACGATGTGGCGATCGAAGATGCGCGGGCGGTTCTGGTAGGCGATGCGCAGCGCGTCGCGGAAGCCGCGCGTGATCACCAGCAGCGTCGGCTCCCCCTTGCGCTCGAGCAGTGCGTTGGTTGCGACCGTGGTACCCATCTTGACCGCGTCGATCCCGTCGACCGGGATCGACGCGTTGCCGGTGACGCCCAGAAAGTGCCGGATGCCGGCGATGGCGGCGTCGCCGTACTGCTCCGGGTTCTCCGACAGCAGCTTGTGCGTGGCGATGGCGCCGTCCGGCCGCCTGGCGACGACGTCCGTGAAGGTCCCGCCGCGGTCGATCCAGAATTGCCACTGACCGATGGTCATGCCGGCTCCTGCGAAGTCAGGCGGGTGCTCTCGTCGGGGTGCACTTCTTGGCTCAAAGCGACGTCGCGGCCCGCGCGGCCTGGTCGTACAGGCCCGACAGGAAACGCAGGAACGAAGCCAGTTCGCCCAGGCGCGCGTTTTCGCTGCCTTCCCGGGTCAGCGCGGCGACCAGGCAGGCCTCGCGCACCTCGCGATAGCGCTCGATGTAGGCCTGTCCCGTCGCGGTGGTGAAGTAGACGACTTCCTTGCCGCGCTTTTCGGTGGTGATCAGGCCCAGTCCGACGAGCTTCTTCAGCGCGTAGGCGACGACATGGGTGTCCTCGATGTTGATCATGAAGCAGATGTCGGCGAGCTTCTTCTCGCGCGCGCGGTGGTTCACGTGGTGGAGAAGCAGGATCTCGAGCGTCGTCAGGTCCTTCAGGCCGGCGGCCGCCATGCAACGGACGACCCAGCGGTTGAACGCATTGCCCGCCAGGATCAGCCCGAACTCGAACTCCGACAGTTGCTGGCTCTTCGGCGAAACGAGATGAGCCGACGAGACGAACAGCCGCGGGATCACCGGATGCGCGGCAGCGGCGGGCTCCGGGCGGGGCCGGCGCGTTTGGCGGCGCGGCGCAGGGGTGGCAGCCATCGCGGGGGACTCCGTGTCGAAAGGCAAACGTTTACAAATTATCGATATTTCGTTGACATCCTACGGACTCGGTTCTATGTTCGCAAGCATTGCCGCTTTGCGCGGGTGTCATTCGGATGCATCATCGCGTCTGATCTCGAGGAGGGGATGTCAATGAAGGGACTTACGTTGCTGTTGGGCAGTGCGCTGGCCGGCGCTGCGCTGGCTGTTTCGGCGCAGACGAAGTGGGACATGCCGACCGGATACCCGGTGGCCAACCCGCACACGGTCACGCTGTCGCAGTTGGCCAAGGACATCGAGTTCGCCACCAAGGGCAAGCTGACGATCGTCGTGCATCCGGGCGGTTCACTGTTCAAGGCGCCCGAGATCACGCGCGCGGTCGAATCCGGCCAGGCCCAGCTCGGCGAAGTGCTGATGAGCCTGCTGGTCAACCAGAATCCGGTGTTCGGCGTCGACTCGCTGCCGTTTCTCGCGACCAGTTTCGACGACGCGCAGCGACTGTGGCAGGCGCAGCGGCCCGTCGCCGAGGCCATTCTCGCCAAGCGCGGGCTGAAGCTCCTGTACGCGGTGCCCTGGCCGCCGCAGGGCATCTACGCAAAGAAGGAACTGAAATCGGCCGCCGACATGCGCGGCCTGAAATGGCGCGCCTACAACCCGGCGACGGCCAAGATCGCGCAGTCGGTCGGCGCGACGCCGCTGACCATCCAGGCGGCCGAGCTGTCGCAGGCGCTGGCCACCGGCGTGGTCGACTCGACGATGACCTCGGGCGCCACCGGCGTGGACTCGAAGATCTGGGAATCTCTGACGCACTACCACCGCGTCAATGCCTGGCTGCCGAAGAACATGCTGATCGTCAACCAGCGTGAGTTCAGCAAGCTCGACAAGGCCACGCAGGACATCGTCGTGCGCACGGCGGCGGACGCCGAGAGAAGTGGCTGGGAGCGGATGCGCGCCTACGACGACGAATCGGTCGACCTGCTGCGCAAGAACGGCATGACGATCGTCACGCCGTCGCCGCAGCTGATCGCCGACATGAAGAAGATCGGCGCGGAATTGGAGGCCGACTGGCTGAAGGCGGCCGGCGCCGACGGCAAGAAGATCCTCGATGCCTACCAGCGGAAGGCGGCGAAGAAATAGCGCCGATCGCCTGCCGGCCCCGCCCTGACCGAAGCCCCCGCCTCGCTCACGCGGGGGCTTTCGTTTCACGCTCCCGATGAAGTCACCGCTCAGCCCCCTGTACAAGCTGTTCGGCGTGATCGGCGCGGTCTTCATCCTGGCCACGCTGCTCATCCAGCTCGTCGCCATCTTCGGCCGCTTCGTGCAGTTCACGATCAGCGGCCATGACGCCTACGCAGGCTACTTCCTCGCCGCCGGCACGTTCTTCGCGCTGGCGCACACGCTGCGCCACGGCGACCACATCCGCGTGACGCTGATACTGAGCCGCCTGCACGGCGCCGCGCGCCTGTGGATGGAGGTCTTCTGCCTGGCCGTGGCCACCTTCCTGTCCGGCTACTTCGCCTACTACTCCGGTCGGCTGGCCTGGGGCTCGTGGGCCTACAACGACATCTCCACCGAAATCGACGCCACGCCGCTGTGGATCCCGCAGCTGTCGATGGCGCTCGGGGTGACAGCGCTGTTCCTGGCCTTCGCCGAGGAACTGATCTACGTCCTGTGGCGTCGTCACCTGCCGGCGCCGCAGAACCCCGAGATGTCGCACCTGGAGTAGGCGATGGACGCCTGGGCCGCGGCAGTGCTGATCGTGCTGATGTTCGCAATCCTCGGTGCGGGGGTGTGGATCGGCATCGGCATTCTCGGCGTTGGCTGGCTGGCGATGGAGCTCTTCACCGACCGGCTCGCCGGCGACAGCCTGGCCCTCACTGTCTGGGGGTCCATGTCGAGCTGGACGCTGACCGCGCTGCCGCTGTTCGTCTGGATGGGCGAGATCCTGCTCAAGACGCAAGCTGTCCGAGGGACTGTTTCGCGGGCTCGCGCCGTGGCTGCAGAAGATCCCGGGACGGCTGCTGCACGTGAACATCATCGGCTGCACGATCTTTGCTGCCGTGTCCGGTTCGTCGGCGGCGACCTGCGCCACCGTCGGCAAGATCTCGCTGCCTGAACTGGGCAGGCGCAAGTATCCGGAGCAGATGACGATCGGAACGCTGGCCGGCGCCGGGACCCTCGGCCTGCTGATTCCGCCGTCGATCATCATGATCGTCTACGGCGTTGCCGCGGATGTCTCGATCGGCAAGCTGTTCATCGCCGGCATCCTGCCGGGACTGCTGCTGGCCGGCCTGTTCATGGCGTACACGGTGTTGTGGGCGTTGCGTCACAAGTCGCTCGTGCCGGCCGCGGACCTGCACCTGACGCTGCGCCAGAAGGTCTCCGAGTCGCGCCACCTGATTCCGGTCATGCTGCTGATCACGGCAGTGCTCGGTTCGATCTACAGCGGCGTGGCGACGGCCACCGAGGCCGCTTCGCTCGGCGTGCTCGGCTCGCTGGTGCTGTCCGCCGCGCAGGGAACGCTGAACTGGCAGACCTTCCGCGACTCGCTGATGGGCGCGACGCGGCTCTACTGCATGATCGCGCTGATCCTCGCCGGCTCGTCGTTCCTGTCGCTGTCGATGGGTTTCATCGGCCTGCCGCGCCACCTCGCCGAAGCAATCGGCGCGATGAACCTGTCGCCGATGCTGCTGCTGGCAATGCTGATGGTCTTCTTCATCCTGCTCGGCTGCTTTCTCGACGGCATCTCGATGGTCGTGCTGACGATGGCGGTCCTGCTGCCCACGCTGCAGACGGCCGGCATCGACCTGCTGTGGTTCGGCGTGTACCTGGTCATCGTCGTCGAGATGGCGCAGATCACACCGCCGGTCGGGTTCAACCTGTTCGTGCTGCAGGGGATGACCAAGCGCGAGATCAGCACCATCGCGCGCGCCGCCCTGCCCTATTTCGCGATGATGGTGCTGGCCGTCCTGCTGATCTACCTCTTCCCCGGCCTGGTCACCGCGCTGCCGAGTCAGATGAAGCTCTGACGGCCGCGGCGGGCGATAGAATCCGCGCCGCCTCAACCCTGTCCGCGCGGCTTCCAGCGGCGCTCACTGAATGCACGTTGCCGTCATCGGCGCCGGCATCATCGGCGTCACCACCGCTTTCGAGCTGCGTGCGCGGGGATTCGAGGTCACGGTGCTGGAGCGCAATGCCGGCGTGGCGCAGGAAGCCAGCTTCGGCAATGCCGGTGTGATCTCGACCGCCTATACCGGTCCGTGGGCGCAGCCAGGAATGCCGTCCAGGATCCTCGGCCACCTGGGGCACGCCTGTTCACCGGTGATCTACCGGCCGAGCCTCGATCCCGCGCAGTGGCGCTGGCTTGCCCGCTGGCTGGGCGAGTGCCGGCTGCAGCGCTTCCGCGTCAACAAGGAGCGCATGCAGCGCCTCGCCGAATACAGCCGCGCGGTGCTGCACGAGCTGCGCAGCCGCCACCGGCTCGAATACGAGCAGACCAAGGGCTGGCTGCAGTTGTTCCGCACCGAGCGCGACCTGGCGCGTGCACGTCCTTCGCTGGAACTGCTGGAGCAGTCCGCAACCGGGCACCGGCTCCTGTCGGCCAGCGAGTGCCGCGCGCTCGAGCCGGCGCTGGTCGACGGCACCGCGCTCGCCGGCGGGCTGCATCTGCCCGAGGAGGAAATCGGCAACTGCGCGTACTTCGCGCGTCTCATCAAGGATCTTGCCGCCGCCAACGGCGTTGCGTTCCGTTTCGACACGACGGTCCTTGGCTTGTCGACGCAGGGTGGCCGGTTCACCGAGGCGCGCACCGCCAGCGGCCCCATCGCCGCCGACGCGCTGGTCCTCGCCGCCGGTGTCGATAGCGGCCGGCTGCTTCGCGGCACCGGCATACGCGTCCCGCTTTACCCGATCAAGGGATACTCGCTGACCGCGAATGTCACGCACCATGAGTTCGCACCGATGATTTCGATCATGGACGAGGCTTACAAGGTCGCCATCACCCGGCTGGGCAACCGGCTGCGCATTGCGGGAACAGCGGAACTCAGCAACCGCAGGCTGACGATGCGCGGCGCGGCACTCGACACGCTGCTGAAGGTCGCGCGAGACTGGTTTCCGGGAGCGGCGGTCTTTTCGAAGGCGCGGCCCTGGGTCGGCGCGCGACCGATGCTGCCCGATGGGCCGCCGGTGCTGGGTGCAACGCCATTGCCCAACCTCTTCCTCAACCTCGGCCACGGCGCGACCGGATGGGCCATGGCCTGCGGTTCTGCACGTCTCGTCGCCGACGTCGTCGCCGGCAGCGAGCCGCAGATCGACCTCGACGGCCTGACGCTCGCGCGCCTTGGCAGGCGCCGCTCGGCTTAGCATGCGCATCTGAGCGCGCCGAAGCACTGCAGGCGCGAATCCCTCGAGCAGATGCGAGAAGGACCTCCGATGAGCGAGCCCCTTTACACGGTCGCCGAACTGCGCGCGCTGGAGCAGGCGGCGCAGGCGGAGCTTGCGCCCGGCGTGCTGATGCAGCGGGCCGGCGCGGCCGCCGCCGCGATCGTCGCGCGGCGCCTGCCCGAGCGGCGCGCCCAGGTCCGCGTCGTCTGCGGGCCGGGCAACAACGGCGGTGACGGCTACGTCTGCGCGCTCGAACTGGCGCAGCGCGGAGTCGGCGTGAAGTGCATTGCGCTCGGTGCGGCGGCGAGCGAGGATGCGCGCGCCGCCTTCGCCCGCTGGGCAGCCGCGGGCGGGGCCACGATGACCGAACTGCCGGCAGCCGGTGATTGTGACGCCGTGATCGATGCGATGTTCGGCATCGGCACGACAAGGCCGCTTGCCGGAGCACACCTTGCCGCGGCCCATTGGATGAACCGCCAGAGCGCGCCCGTGTTCGCGATCGATGTGCCCAGCGGACTCGACGCCGACCGCGGCGGCTGGGTCGGCGGCGTCGCCGGTGTGCGCGCATCGACGACCGTCACTTTCATCGGCGCCAAGCCGGGACTGTTCACGGGAGATGGCTGCGATGCCGCAGGGACCGTCGCGATCGAGCCGATCGGCGTCGCCCCGGGCCGCTGCGCTGGCGTGCTGCTCGGGCCTGCCGACTTCGCCGCGCTGCTCGTCCGTCGCTCGCGCAACACCCACAAGGGAACTTACGGCAGCGTCGCGGTCGTCGGCGGCAACGTGGGCATGGTCGGCGCCCCCCTGCTGGCGGCGCGCGCGGCGCTTCGCCTCGGCGCGGGACGGGTCTACGTCGACTGCATCGGCGCGCCGGAAATGCGCCTCGACCCGCTGCAGCCGGAGCTGATGTTCCGTCCGCTGGCCGGACTGGCCGGCGTGACCTCGTGCGTGGTCGGTTGCGGCCTCGGCAATGACGAACGCGCGCACGCTGCGCTCGCCGCGGCGCTCGCCACTCCATGTCCCCTGGTCATCGACGCCGACGCGCTCAACCTGCTTGCGGCCGACGGCAGCCTGGCGCGCTCCTGCGCCGAACGTGAGGCCGCCACGGTGCTGACGCCGCACCCGCTCGAAGCCGCGCGACTGCTGCAAAGCGACGCTGCCGCCGTGCAGGCGGACCGGGTCACGCATGCGATCGAGGTCGCACGTCGGTTCAATGCCATGGCAGTGCTCAAAGGCGCCGGCAGTGTGATTGCCGGCGCGGACGGCCGCTACGCGATCAATCCGACCGGCTCCGCCGCATTGGCCACCGCGGGCACGGGCGACGTGCTGGCCGGCATGATCGGTGCGCTGCTCGGCCAGTGCCCCGATCCGCGGCAGGCGGTGCACGCAGCGGTCTGGCTGCACGGAGATGCGGCCGACGAGTTCGGCGCCGATATCGGCCTCGTCGCCACCGACCTTGCGCCGCTCGCCGCGCGCCGACTGGCCGCATTGCGCGAGGCGCGGTCCTGAGCTTGCGCCTTGGTCGTTACGCGGCGGCGATGCGGCCGGCCTGCAGCTCGATGCGCCGGCCGCAGCGGGCGGCGATCTGTGGATCGTGGGTGACGAGCACCAGCGTCGAGCCGCGTTCGCGATTCAGCTCGAACATGAGCTCGATCACCGACTCGCCCGTTCGTGCGTCGAGGCTGCCCGTCGGCTCGTCGGCCAGCAGCAGCGGCGGCCGCAGCACGAACGCGCGCGCCAGCGCGACCCGCTGCTGCTCTCCGCCCGACAGCGTCTTCGGATAGTGCGACAGCCGCTCGGCCAGGCCGACGCGCGCCAGCATGTCCCGTGCCGCGCGCCCCGCGTCGGTACCGTCGGGCGTGCGTCCGGACAGTTCCATCGGCAGCAACACGTTTTCGAGCGCGCTCAAGTGCGGCAGCAGCTGGAACGACTGGAAGACGAAGCCGATGTTCTGCGCCCGCAGTCGCGCCCGGCCGTCTTCGTCGTTGGCGAACAGGTCCGCGCCGAACAGCAGGACCTGGCCGCGCGTCGGCACGTCGAGCCCGGCGAGCAGGCCGAGCAGCGTCGACTTTCCCGAGCCCGAGGCGCCGATGATGGCCACCGTCTCACCGCTCGCGATCTCGAGGTTGATATCATCCAGAATCGTCAGGTTGCCGGTGGCGTCCTGCACGATCTTAGTCAGCCCCTTGGCCTGAAGCGCCGCAAACGGCGTGTTGGCGCGTTGCCCTGCTGTCATCTGTTGTGCTGAACTCGACTGCTGCATGGCTGCGCATCGTGCTGCTGTGCGCGATGCTCGTTGCCGGTGGGACGGCCAGCGGCAAGCCGGCCACGATCCTGGTCTTCGGCGACAGCCTGTCCGCCGAATACGGCCTGCCGCGTGACACCGGCTGGGTCCGGCTGCTTGCCGACCGCCTTGCCAAGGAGGCGTCGCAGTATAGCGTCGTCAATGCGAGCATCAGTGGCGAGACCACCAGCGGCGGCCGCACGAGGTTGCCGCAGCTGCTGGCGCAGCGGCGGCCGTCGGTCGTCGTGCTGCAGCTCGGTGCCAATGACGGGCTGCGCGGGCTTTCACTTGCCGCGATGCGCGAAAACCTCGCGTCGATGATCCGCGCCAGCCGCGCTGTGCAGGCTCGCGTGCTGCTGATCGGGATGCGAATTCCGCCGAACTATGGCCGCGAGTATTCTGAGCGTTTCGCTGCCGTCTATACGCAGCTGGCGCGAGCCGAAAAGGTCGCACTGGTCCCATTCCTGCTCGACGGCTTCGCCGACGATCTCGAGTACTTTCAGGCCGATCGCATTCACCCGGCGCAGCAGGCCCAGCCGCGCATGATGGAGACGGTCTGGACGCAGCTGGCGCCCCTGCTGCGCACGCAGCACCGCTAGGATGAGACCCTCCTGCCTGTGCTCCTCATGGCGCTCGTAATTGGGGCACCGGACTTCCTGACGGACCTGGATGCTGCGCGCGACGATTCCCTGCGCTGAGGCGCTCGCGCATCTCGACGCGTACGACGCGATCATCGACGTGCGCAGCCCGTCCGAATTCGCGCTCGACCACGTGCCCGGCGCAATCAGCTGCCCGGTGCTCGACGACGACGAGCGCGCACGCGTCGGCATGACGCACAAGCTCGACTCGGCTTTTGCCGCCAAGCGCGCCGGCGCGGCGCTCGTCGCGCGCAACATCGCTCGCCATCTCGAAGAACGCTTCGCCGACAAGCCTCGCCAATGGCGGCCGCTCGTGTATTGCTGGCGCGGCGGCCAGCGCAGCGGCGCGATGGTCCACGTGCTGTCTGCAATCGGCTGGACGGCGCGCCAGCTCGAGGGCGGCTATCGCGCCTTTCGGCGCCATGTCATCGGCGAGCTGGACGTGCTGCCGAAGCACTTCCGCCTGCGCATCGTCTGCGGCCCGACCGGCAGCGGGAAGAGCCGGCTGCTCCGTCACCTTGCCGCCTGCGGTGCGCAGGTGCTCGACCTCGAGGAGCTTGCCTGCCACCGTGGCTCGGTGCTCGGCGCCCTGCCGCAGGCGCCCCAGCCGTCGCAGAAATGGTTCGAGACGCGCCTGTGGTGGACCCTTCGAGCGCTCGATCCCTCACAGCCGGTCTTCGTCGAGTCGGAAAGTCGCAAGGTCGGCCAGCTTCGCCTGCCCGATGTCCTGATCGAGCACATGCGCGCCGCCGAATGCGTGCAGCTGCAGCTTCCGGCCGATGCGCGGGTGCGGCTGCTGCGCGACGAATACGCGCATTTCGAGGCTGATGGGGCAACGCTGATGCGGCAGCTCGACTGTCTCGTCGCGCTGCACGGGCGCGAGCGCGTCGAGACGTGGAAGCGTCTGGCCGCGGAGCGCCGCTGGGACGACATGGTGCAGCGGTTGCTCGAGGAGCACTACGATCCCGCGTACCACCGATCGATCAACAGGAACTTTCTTCGCGCCGAAGGTGCCGCTCAGGTGACGATCGACAGCGAAGACAACGCCGACTTCGCGCGCGCCGCAGCTGCCCTTGCCGCCGGCTGAAACGCGCGTCGGTCGCCGTCTCGCCGCTCCGTCAGCCGGGGTCGGGCGGGCGGCTGACCCGAAGGTCGCACGCCCTGACCCTCGCTTATTTGCTGCTGCCGGCCGATCGCTCCGGCTGGACGATCTCCGCCTTGTGCTTGCGCTTGAGCTCGTTCACATAGGCCCGGTCGTCGGCAGCAGCCACCTGCTGCTCGATTCCGCGTCGCAGCTGGACGAGCGCATTCGCGTCGGGATTCTCGGGCCGCTTCGAATCGATCACCCAGAAGACCGCCTGGGCACGCTCGCTCGTTTCGGCGACGACGAAGGCCGGCAACTTCTCGGCCGGCACCCGCATGATCTGCTTGACGGCGTCTGCACCCAGGTTTTCCGCCTGCCCGCGGGACACCGTCCGCGCGGGCCCAAAACCGGCCTCGGCCGGCGACTTGCGGAGCGCTTCGGCGGCTGCGTTGGCTGCCTCGCGCGCCGTGCGAATGGCCTCTTCTCGCACCAGCTGCTGGCGAATCTGGCCGCTGACCTCATCGAGCGGCCGCAGCCGCGCCGGGCGATGCTCCACGACGCGCGCCGACACCAGCGAGCTGCCGCCGACTTCGAGCGCCGCGATATTGCGCCTCTTGTTCAGCGCATCTTCGGTGAAGAGCGCCCGCACGACCGCAGGTGTCAACAGCGCCGCACCGGGCGCCTCGCGCGGTGGCCCTTCGCGGTTCACGTTCTTGACGGTCTGGATCTTCAGCGCCAGCTTGTCCGCCGCCGGCTGCAGGCTGTCGGCCTGCTCGTAGACGATGTTGGTGAACTGCTCGGCGGCTTCGGCGAACTTCTTCTGCGCCTGCTGCTGACGATAGGTCGCCTCGATCTTCTCCTTGACCTGATCGAAGGGCGACACCGCGCCGCCCTTGACCTCGGTGACGCGGATGATGTGCAGGCCGAACTCGGTTTCGACGACGTCGCTGATCTCGCCGGGCTTCAGGCGGAACGCAACCTCCTCGAACGGCTTCACCATCATGTTCCTGCCGAACAGTCCGAGGTCGCCACCGTTGGCCGCCGAGCCGGGATCCTTCGAGTATTCCTTTGCCAGCTTCGCGAAATCGTCGGGCTGCGATCGCAGGCGCGCGAGCAGATCCTGCGCCAGCTTGCGCGCGCCTTCCTTGTCCTTCGCCGATCCCCCTTCCCCGACCGTGAGAAGGATGTGGCTGGCGCGCCTCTGCTCGGGCTCGGTGAAGCTCGCCTTGTTCTGCTCGTAATAGGCCTGTAATTCGGCCGGCGGCACGCTGATCTGCCGCGCGATGTCATCGAGGGTGAGTGCGAGCACCTGCACGTCGACGCTCTCTTTCGTCTCGAACTGCGACCGATTGGCGTCGTAATGGGCTCTGATCGCATCGTCGCTGACCCGAACCTGCGCCACGAAATCTTCCGGCCGGAAGCGCCGCTCGCGAATCGTTCTCGTCTCCTGGACCAGCGCCGCCAGCCGTTCGCTCACCACCGCGGGCACCATGGCCGAGCGCGCCACGCCGTCGAGCAGTGTCTGCCGCGCAAGATCCTCGCGCAGTCGCTGCTCGAACATTGCTTCGTTCATGCCCTGGGCGGTGAGCAGCGTCCGGTAGCGGTCGTAGGAGAACTTGCCTTCGTCCTGGAAAGCCTCGATTGCGCCAATCACCTGGCGCAGCCGGTTTTCGCTGATCGCCACGTGGGCTCCTGCCGCTTCGGCGCGCAGCGCCCGCTCACCGAGCAACGCGTTCAGGCTCGCCTCGCGCGCGGCGGGCGTATCGAACAGCGCCGGGTCGAAGTTGTCACCCAGTGCCTGGCGGATCTGCTGCAACCGCTCGCGATGCGCGGCCTCGAACTGCTGCGGCGTGATCGCCTCCCCCGCGACCCGTGCCAACGCCTGTTCGTCGGACATGAAGCGGTTGTAGCCATAGATCCCGGTTGCCACGAAGGACGGGAACACCAGCAGCACGAGAAAGAACATCAGCCAACGGCGGTGGTAGCGAATCGAATCAAACATCGGTGATTCCGTGGTGAGGACGTCTTCTGTCTGCGGTACGCAAAACAAAAAGGCGAACTCGCGTTCGCCTTTGGAGATGCTGGCGGAGTGGACGGGACTCGAACCCGCGACCCCCGGCGTGACAGGCCGGTATTCTAACCAACTGAACTACCACTCCCTGCCGTCTTCGCATCCGGCGCGCCGCTGCATGATCAGCGCGACGGTGGTCGTTCCTTCGCAGTCTGGTGGGTGCTGAGAGGCTCGAACTCCCGACCTACGCCTTGTAAGGGCGCCGCTCTACCAACTGAGCTAAGCACCCGGTGACGCTTCGAAGTGCCGCACCATCCAGCCCGGAAACACCAACCAGGCCAAGCTGCGAAAGCCGGCTAGTTTACAGCATCCTTCAGTGCCTTACCGGGCCGGAACTTCGGGACCTTCGCCGCCTTGATCTTGATCGCCGCCCCCGTGCGCGGGTTGCGGCCCGCGCGCGCCGCACGCTTCCCGATGGAAAACGTGCCGAAGCCCACCAGCGTGACCGAGTTGCCTTTCTTGAGTGACGCCCGGATGCCGCCCACCACAGCCTCGAGCGCGCGGCCTGCCGCCGCCTTCGAGATGTCCGCCTGCTTGGCGACGTGCTCGATCAGTTCGATCTTGTTCACCTAACCCCCCTCACTGTGCATTCTGCCGTTTCGGAAAGGCCGGGCCCTTCCTGCGCCATGCCCATCCGCAAATTCTCCGCCCCCCGACTGCTGACCTGCCGAGCCACTCTGCAGCTCCGAAAGCCCGGCTATTCCACCGCGCGCATCAAGCAGTGTCAAGCCGCAATCACCGTCGCGAATGTCGCGAAGGCGACAACGACCTCATGCTCCACCTGCGCGGCCGTCAGTGCTTGACAACTTCACCGCGCCCCGTCCCCGACTCCGGTGCGCCTGCCCCGCCTGCCGACTGGCCCTCGTCGTCGGACAGTGGTCGCGGCTGTTGGGTCAAAGCGATCTCCAGGACACGATCGATCCACTTGACCGGAACCAGCTCGAGCCTGTTCTTCACGTTATCGGGAATCTCGGCGAGATCCTTGACGTTTTCCTCCGGAATCAGCACCGTCCGGATGCCACCGCGGAGCGCGGCGAGCAGTTTCTCCTTCAGGCCACCGATGGCGAGGACGTCGCCGCGGAGCGTGATCTCGCCTGTCATCGCGACGTCGGGACGAACGGCGATGCCGGTCAGCGCGGACACGAGCGCAGTCGTGACGGCGATGCCCGCGCTTGGGCCGTCCTTCGGCGTGGCGCCTTCAGGCAAGTGGACGTGGATGTCGGTCTTGTCGAACACCTCGTCCTTGATCCCCAGGCGCCGCGCCCTGCTGCGCACCACCGAACGCGCCGCTTCCACCGACTCCTTCATGACGTCGCCCAGCGAACCGGTGCGGATCGTGTTGCCCTTGCCGGGCATCACCGCCGCCTCGATCGTCAGCAGTTCGCCGCCGACCTCGGTCCACGCCAGCCCGGTCACCTGCCCGACCTGCGGCTCCTTCTCGGCCATGCCGAAGGTGTAACGACGCACGCCGAGATACTTGTCGAGGTTGCGCGGCGTGACCTTCGACTTCCCCTCGCCCTTCTTGAGCAGCGAGCCCTTGACCACCTTCCGGCAGATCTTCGACAGTTCGCGCTCGAGCGCGCGCACGCCTGCCTCGCGCGAGTAGTAGCGGATGATGTCGCGCACCGCGGCTTCGGTGACCTCGAGTTCGCTCTTCTTGACGCCGTTGTTCGTCATCTGCTTGGGCAGCAGGTAGCGCATCGCGATGTTGACCTTCTCGTCTTCCGTGTAGCCGGACAGACGGATGACTTCCATCCGGTCGAGCAGCGGCGGCGGAATGTTCATCGTGTTGGCGGTGGCGACGAACATCACGTCCGACAGGTCGTAGTCGACTTCGACGTAGTGGTCGACGAAAGTGTGGTTCTGCTCCGGATCCAGAACCTCGAGCAGCGCCGATGAAGGATCGCCGCGGAAGTCCTGCCCCATCTTGTCGACTTCGTCGAGCAGGTACAGCGGGTTGCGCACGCCCGCCTTGGCCAGGTTCTGCAGGATCTTGCCCGGCATCGAACCGATGTAAGTGCGACGATGGCCGCGGATCTCGGCTTCGTCGCGGACGCCGCCGAGCGCCATGCGCACGAACTTGCGGTTCGTCGCGCGCGCGATCGACTGCCCGAGCGAGGTCTTGCCGACGCCGGGAGGGCCCACCAGGCAAAGAATCGGCGCCTTCAGCCGGTCAACCCGCTGCTGCACCGCGAGGTACTCGACGATGCGGTCCTTGACCTTCTCCAGGCCGTAGTGGTCTTCGTCCAGCACCTTCTGCGCATTGGCCAGGTCGTTGTTGATCTTGCTCTTCTTCTTCCACGGCAGGCCGATCAGCGTGTCGATGTAGTTGCGAACGACGGTGGCCTCGGCCGACATCGGCGACATCAGCTTCAGCTTCTTGAGCTCGGCTTCCGCCTTCTGTCGCGCCTGCTTGGGCATGCGCGCGGCCTTCACCTTGCGGTCCAGCTCCTCGATGTCGGCGCCCTCTTCGCCCTCGCCGAGCTCCTTCTGGATCGCCTTGACCTGCTCGTTCAGGTAGTACTCGCGCTGACTCTTCTCCATCTGCCGCTTGACGCGGCCGCGGATGCGCTTCTCGACCTGCAGGATGTCGATCTCGGTCTCCAGCTGGCCGAGCAGCTGCTCGAGCCGTTCCGTGAGGCCGAACATCTCCAAGACCTTCTGCTTCTGCTCCAGCTTCAGCGGAAGGTGGGCGGCAATCGTGTCGGCCAGCCGGCCCGGATCGTCGATGCCGGCGATCGAGGTCAGGATCTCGGCCGGGATCTTCTTGTTCAGCTTCACGTACTGGTCGAACTGGGTGACGATCGCCCGCCGCAGCGCCTCCAGTTCGGCACCGGCGTTCGGCTCGGGAGCGACCGGCGTCAGCTCGCACGTGAAATGGGTCTGTGCATCCTCGATGTTGTGGATGTGTGCGCGCTGCGCGCCCTCGACCAGCACCTTCATCGTGCCGTCGGGCAGCTTCAGCATCTGCAGGATGTTGGCGACGCAGCCGATCGCGTAGATGTCCTCGGCGACAGGCTCGTCCTTGGCCGCGTTCTTCTGCGCCACCAGCATGATGCTCTTGCCGGATTCCATCGCCGTTTCCAGGGCCTTGATCGACTTCGGCCGGCCGACGAAAAGCGGAATCACCATGTGCGGGAAAACCACGACATCGCGCAGCGGCAACAGCGGCAGCGCGATTCGTTCGGAAGGGAGAAGCACGGTGGACATTTGAGGTCCTCAGCGGGATCAGTCCCGCAGATGCGGGCGCATGCGGCGGTTAACAAGGGCGGCGCCAGCGCCTTCCAGCGCTCAGGGAATCTAGCACGGGGGGCGCGGCTGTCCGCCGCGCGCCACAGACGCTAGCGCGGTGCGCCAGCGACCTTGGGCTGATCGGCGTAGATCAGGATCGGATGGCCGCCGGCGACGGCGTTCTCGTCGAGCACGACCTTGACCACGTTTTTCTGGCTCGGCAGGTCATACATCACGTCGAGCAGCGCCGCTTCGACGATCGAACGCAGGCCGCGCGCGCCAGTGCGGCGCTTCAGGGCCCTGCGCGCAATCGCGGTCAGGGCGTCCGCACGCACCTCCAGTTCGACACCCTCCATCCGCAGCAGGCGATGGAACTGCTTGATCAGCGCGTTCTTCGGCTCGACCAGGATCTCGACCAGTGCCTCTTCGGAAAGTTCGTCGAGCGTGGCGACCACCGGCAGCCGCCCGACCAGCTCCGGGATCAGGCCGAACTTGATCAGGTCCTCGGGCTCGACGTCGCGCAGCACGTCTCCGACCGAGCGCTCGGTGTGCGAAACGACCTCCGCACCGAAACCGATGCCGCTCTTTTCCGACCGGTTGCGGATCACCTTCTCGAGACCGTCGAAGGCGCCGCCGCAGACGAACAGGATGTTCGTCGTGTCGATCTGCACGAAGTCCTGGTTCGGGTGCTTGCGGCCGCCCTGCGGCGGCACGCTGGCGATCGTGCCCTCGATGAGCTTGAGCAGCGCCTGCTGCACACCCTCGCCGGAAACGTCGCGGGTGATCGAGGGGTTGTCGCTCTTGCGCGAGATCTTGTCGATCTCGTCGATGTAGACGATGCCGCGCTGCGCCTTTTCGATCTCGTAATTGCAGTTCTGCAGCAGCTTCTGGATGATGTTCTCGACGTCTTCGCCGACGTAGCCCGCCTCGGTCAGCGTGGTGGCGTCGGCCATCACGAACGGCACGTTGAGCAGCCTGGCCAGCGTCTGTGCCAGCAGCGTCTTGCCGGAGCCGGTCGGCCCGATCAGGAGGATGTTGCTCTTGGCAAGCTCGACCTCGTCCTTCGCGGAAAGGTTCTTGAGCCGCTTGTAGTGGTTGTAGACCGCGACCGACAGGATCCGCTTGGCCTTTTCCTGGCCGATCACGTACTGGTCGAGGATGGCGCAGATCTCCTGCGGCGTCGGCAGGTCGGACTTGACGACCGCCGTCGACGGGTCGGACGTGCTCTCGTCACGGATGATGTCGTTGCAGAGGTCGATGCACTCGTCGCAGATGAACACCGACGGGCCAGCGATCAGCTTCTTGACCTCGTGCTGGCTCTTGCCGCAGAAGGAGCAGTACAGCAGCTTCTCGCCAGAGCCCTTTTTGTCCGACATCCCGCCCGCTTCCTCGCCTAGTTGCCGTCGCCGCGCTTGACGAAGATCTTGTCGATGATTCCGTAGCTTACTGCATCCTCCGCGGACATGAAGTTGTCGCGATCGGTGTCCTTTTCGATCCTTTCGATCGGCTGGCCGGTGCGATCGGCCAGGACGCGGTTCAGGCGCTTGCGCACGTCGATGATCTCCCGCGCCGCGATCTCGATGTCCGACGCCTGGCCCTGCGCGCCGCTCGACGGCTGGTGAATCATGATGCGCGAGTTCGGCAGCGCGTAGCGCTTGCCCTTGGCGCCGGCAGCGAGCAGGAATGCGCCCATGCTGGCCGCCATGCCGACGCAGATCGTCGAGACGTCCGGCTTGACGAACTGCATCGTGTCGTAAATCGCCAGGCCTGCGTAAACGGAGCCGCCGGGCGAATTGATGTACAGCGAGATGTCCTTGTCCGGGTTCTCGGACTCGAGGAACAGGAGCTGAGCCACCACCAGGTTGGCCGTCTGGTCGTTGACCGGGCCGACCATGAAAACGACCCGGTCGCGCAGCAGGCGCGAGTAGATATCGTAGGCGCGCTCGCCGCGGCCGCTCTGCTCGATGACCATCGGCACCATGCCGAGCGACTGCGGATCCTGCATCTCGCCTGTCCCTTCAGAGATCTTTCGCATCGACTGCCCTCAACCGACGTTGCCGCCCATCAAATCATCGAAGGCCACCGCGGCCTCCTTCACCTGCGCCCGCTGCAGCACCCAGTCGACCACGTTTTCCTCCATCACCATCGTCTCGACCTCGGCCAGACGCTGCCGGTTGCCGAGGTACCACTGGATCACCTCGGCGGGCTTCTCGTAGCTCTGCGCAAGTTCTTCCAGGCGCCGGCGGATCTGGTCCTGGCGCGGCTGCAGGTTCTGCGAGCGCACCAGTTCACCGACCAGCAGGCCGAGTCTGACGCGACGCTGCGCCTGCGGCGCGAAACTCTCCGCCGTCAGCTGCATGCTGGCGGCATCGACGCCTCGGGCAGCCATGTCGGCACGAGCCAGTTCCAGCAGGCGCTGGCTGTCCGCCTCCACCAGCGTCGTCGGCAGCTCGAACTGCGCCACGCCGAGCAGCGCTGCCATCACGCTGTCCTTGGTGCGGGTCCGCAGCCGGGTCTCGACTTCGCGCAGCAGGTTGCCGCGGATCTCCTCGCGCATCTTGGCGACGTCGCCATCGCGAACGCCGAGTTGGCGAGCGAACGCCGCGTCGACAGCGGGCAGTTCGACCTGCTCGACTTTCTTCACGGCGACATCGAACGACGCGGTCTTCCCGGCCAGCTCGGTGGCGCGGTAGTCGGCCGGGAAGGTCAGGGGGAAGGTCTTCGACTCGCCGCGGGCCATCCCGCGAACCGCGGCCTCGAACTCGGGCAGCATCCGTCCCTGGCCGACCGTGAACGCGAAGTCGGACGCGCTCCCCCCCTCGAAGGCCACGCCGTCGACCGATCCCTTGTAGTCGACCGTCACGCGGTCGCCGTCGGCCGCTGCACGATCGACTTCGCGCGGCGTCGCACGCTGCCGACGCATGATCTCGACCGTCTTGTCCACCTCGGCGTCGCCGACCGGGCAGACGGCGCGCTCGACGGAAAATCCACCCAGATCGGCGACGCTGATCTCCGGATAGACCTCGAAGGTCGCAGAGAACGTGAGCTGCTCGGCGCCAGCTTCGCTCTTGGGCGCCACCGTCGGTGCTCCGGCCACGCGCAGCTGGCGCGCGCTGATTTCGGCGTTGAAGGCCTCGCCGATCTTGTCGTTCAGCACCTCCGCCTGCACCTGGGCGCCGTAGCTGGACGCGATCATCTTCATCGGCACCTTGCCCGGCCGGAACCCCGGCATCTTCACCGAGCGGGCGAGCTTCGCAAGCCTGAGCGAGACTTCCTTGGCGAGCGCTTCGGCCGACACCGAGATGTCGAGACGGCGCTGCAGCGCGCCGAGGTTTTCAACTTCTTGCAGCATGATGTGGATTCGGTTCAGTGCCGGCCAAACCCGCCGGCGGTGGTTGTCAATCGAGCCTGTGGTGCGAAGGGGGGGACTCGAACCCCCACGCCGGTGAAGGCGTCAGGACCTAAACCTGGTGCGTCTACCAATTTCGCCACCTTCGCGACGTCGCCGGCGCTACCAGGCCACGCGAGGCGCGATTCTAATCGAAGGCCTTGCTGCAATCGCCGAGCAGCACCTGCGTGGTAGCTTGCCCGCATGGGCGTCGGCCACTACGAGAACTTTCCGGTTGCCTCCTGGCTCCTGCCCGGACGGCTGCGGCCCGCCGTTCGTGCGATCTACCGCTTCGCGCGCACGGCGGACGACATCGCCGACGAGGGCGACGCGCCGCCGTCGGCGAGGCTCGCCGGGCTGCACAAGCTGCAGTCGGCGCTCGACCTCATCGATGCGGGCCACGACGGCGACTGGCCCGACCTCGCTGCCGCCGTGCGTGCGCACGCGTTGCCGCTCGCACCATTTCGTGCCTTGCTGTCGGCATTCACCCAGGACGTGACCGTGACCCGGTACGCAGACTACGAGGCGCTGCTCGACTACTGCCGGCGCTCCGCCAATCCGATCGGACGACTGTTGCTGTCGCTTTACGGAATCGAGGAACGATCGGCGACGGACTGGTCGGATCGCGTCTGCACCGGACTGCAGCTCGCCAATTTCTGGCAGGACGTCGCCGTCGACTGGACCAAGGGCCGCGTTTACGTGCCGCGCAGCGAACTGGACCGCTTCGACCTCTCCGAGTCGGCGATCGCCGCCGGGGAAGGCTCGCCGAACTGGACATCGCTGATGCGGGCGCAGACGGCCATGGCGCGCCGGATGCTAGAGTCCGGCGCGCCGCTGGCGCACAGGCTGCCGGGGCGCATCGGCTGGGAACTGCGGCTGGTGATCCAGGGCGGACTGCGCATTCTCGAACGCATCGACCGCGCCGGCGGCGACGTGTTCCACCAACGACCGCAGCTTCGGTTGCCCGACTGGTTGTGGATGACAGTCCGCTCGCTGTCCATGTGAGGCGGCCGGCTGCCGACGATGAGCCCTGACGAGTACTGCCAGCAGAAGGCCGCGGCGAGCGGTTCGAGCTTCTACTACAGCTTCCTTTTCCTGCCGCCGCCGCAGCGGCGTGCGATCACGGCGCTGTACGCCTACTGCCGCGAGGTCGACGACGTGGTCGACGAAATGCGCGATGCCGGCGTGGCGCAAGCGAGGCTCGACTGGTGGGGCGCCGAGGTCGACCGCATGTATGCCGGCGAACCGCAGCATCCGGTCACCCAGGCGCTGGCACCGCATCTCGCAGCATTCGGCATCCGACGGGACAGCCTGCTGCTCGTCCTCGACGGCATGGCGATGGACCTGCAGCAGAATCGCTACCTCGACTATGCGGCGCTCGCCCGCTACTGTCACAACGTGGCCGGCGTGGTCGGCGAACTGTCGGCCGGCATCTTCGGGGCCGCCGACCCGCGCACCTACGAGTACGCGCGCAAGCTCGGCCTCGCCCTGCAGCTGACCAACATCATCCGCGACGTCGGCGAAGACGCGCGCCGCGGCCGCGTCTACCTGCCTCTCGACGAACTGCAGCGCCACGGCGTCACGGTCGCCGACCTTCTGGCCGGCCGCTACGTCGACGGCTGGCTGGCCCTGATGCAGTTCCAGGCGCAGCGTGCCCGCCGCGCCTACGCCGAGGCCCTCGTCGCACTTCCTTCCGCCGAGCGACGGGCACAACGTCCCGGGCTGATCATGGGCGCCATTTACGCGACCCTGCTCGACGAGATCGAGCGCGAGGCCTTCCGCGTGCTGCACCAGAGGATCACGCTGACTCCGCTGCGCAAGCTCTGGATCGCTTCCCGCACCTGGTGGTTCGGCCCGGCCTTCGGGCGTGCGCCCCGGCCGGTGAACGAAGAGTGAAGCACGTCGCCGTCGTCGGCGCCGGCTGGTCGGGGCTGGCGTGTGCGCACGAACTCGCGCGGCAGGGACATGCGGTGGCGCTTTTCGACGCCGCCCCGCAGGCCGGCGGGCGGGCGCGAGCGGTCGGCATCCGGCTCGGCGAGCGCGAGTTCATGCTCGACAACGGCCAGCACCTGCTGATCGGTGCGTATACGGAAACGTTGCGGTTGATGGCAGAGGTCGGTATCGACGTCGGCCGGGCATTGTTGCGCCTGCCGTTGGAGATCCGCTACCCGGACGGTTTCCTGCTGCGCGCGCCGCGCCTGCCGGCGCCGCTGCATCTCGCCGCCGGGCTGCTCGGCGCCGCCGGTCTGAGCTGGACGGGGCGCCGGCAGGCGCTCGCGTGGGTCATGCGCCAGCGCCGGCAGCGCTGGCGGCTGACCGATGACGTCCCGGCGGGCACGCTGTTCGCCGGTGCGTCCGACGACGTCGTACGACGGCTGTGGCGGCCGCTTTGCCTGGCGGCGCTGAACGTCGAACTCGCTGACGCCTCCGGGCAGATCCTGCTCAATGTCCTGCGCGACTCGCTCGCCGGCAACGCGCGTTCCGCCGACCTGCTGATTCCCCGCGTCGACCTGACCCGCGCCTTCGTCGCGGCGGCGCTCGAACAGCTGATCGCGAGCGGCGCCGAGCTGCGCCTGCGCACCCCGGTGCAGGGGCTCGCACGCAGCGACGGTCGCTGGCGCATCGACAGTCGCGGCGGCGCGCTCGACGCCGACGCGGTCGTGCTCGCCCTGCCGCCCGATCGCGCGGCACAACTGCTCGTCACTGCGCAACGGGATGAACTTGCCGCGTCGATCGATGCGCTGCACTCGATCGCGATGGCGCCGATCGCCACGGTGTACCTGCGCTACCCGCCCACGGTGCGACTGCCGTGGCCCGCCTGCGCGTTGCTCGACGACGCCGCGGCAGGGCGTCATGGGCAGTGGGTCTTCGACCGCGGGCAGCTCGACGAAGCGAACGCAGGCGTGCTCAGCGTGGTGATCAGCGCCGCGCAGTCCGCCCTGTCTGCCGAGCCGAAAGCGCTCGCGACTCGGGTGGCCGCGCAGCTGAGCGCCGAGTTCGGATTGCCGGCGCCGCTGGCCAGCGCGACGGTGGCGGAGAAGCGCGCGACCGTCGTCCCGGTGCCCGGGCTGAAGCGCCCCCCCAGCCGGCTCGACCTGCCATCGCTGTATCTCGCGGGCGATGCCGCGGCGGGTGATTACCCATCGACGATCGAGGGCTCGGTTCGCGCCGGCATCGCGGCCGCGCTTGCCTTCGACGCCGACGCGCGCGCGGGCTGACGCCGGCGCTACCGCAGGCGCTCGATGGCGTCGGTCAGCCGGTCGACGGCAACGACCGTCATGCCCTCGACCGGGCGCTTCGGCGCATTGGCCTTCGGGATGACCGCGAGCGAGAAGCCGAGTTTCGCTGCCTCGCGCAGCCGCTCCTGTCCGCGTGGCGCCGGGCGCACCTCGCCGGCGAGCCCCACCTCGCCAAAGGCCACCAGCCCGCGCGGCAGCGGCTTGTTGCGTATCGACGAGACGATCGCCGCCAGCACGGCCAGGTCCGCCGCCGGCTCTTCGACGCGCACGCCTCCCACCGCGTTGACGAACACGTCCTGGTCGAAGGTGGCGATTCCGGCGTGCCGGTGCAGCACCGCGAGCAGCAAAGCCAGCCGCTGCGCTTCGAGCCCGATGGCCAGCCGGCGCGGATTCGGGACGTGCGCGTTGTCGACCAGCGCCTGGATCTCGACCAGCAGCGGCCGCGTGCCCTCCTGGGTCACCAGCACGCACGATCCCGGCACCTGCGCATCGTGCTGTGACAGGAACAGCGCCGACGGATTGGCCACACCGCGCAGGCCGCGATCGGTCATGGCGAACACGCCGAGCTCGTTGACCGCGCCGTAGCGATTCTTCACCGCCCGCACGAGCCGGAACGACGAGTGCGGATCGCCCTCGAAATACAGCACGGTGTCGACCATGTGCTCGAGCACGCGCGGACCGGCCAGGGCACCCTCCTTGGTCACGTGGCCGACCAGCACCAGGCTGACGCCGGAGCGCTTGGCGGCGCGGGTCAGTTGCGCCGCGCACTCGCGCACCTGCGCCACCGACCCGGGTGCCGACTGCAGATCCCCCGAGTAGACGGTCTGGATCGAGTCGATCACCGCCATCTGCGGCCGCTCCGTCTCGAGAGCGGCCAGGATGCGATCGAGCGAGATCTCGGCCATCAGGCGCACGCGCTGCCCTTCGACGCCGAGGCGGCGCGCCCGCAGCGCCACCTGCGCCGCCGACTCCTCGCCGCTGACATAGAGCACCTTCATCCGCTGCGCCATCGCTGCCAGCGCCTGCAGCAGCAGCGTCGATTTGCCGATGCCCGGATCGCCGCCGATCAGCACCACGCCGCCAGCTACCACGCCGCCGCCGAGGACGCGGTCGAACTCAGCCAGCCCGGTCGTCTCGCGCGGCAGTTCGGTGGCGGCAATCTCGCCGAGCGTGTGCACCTCGGCGGTCGCCGCAATCGATGCGAAGCGGGCTGTCGCCGGCTCGACCAGCGCCTCGGCGAGCGAGTTCCAGGCGTTGCACTGCGGGCACTGGCCCTGCCATTTCGGACTGACGCCGCCGCACTCCGCGCAGACGTACTGCGACTTGGATTTCGCCATCTCAGTTCCGCTCGGCCACCGGGACGCGCCGTGCGAGCGCACAAAGCAGCTCGTAGCCGATGGTGCCGCACGCCTCGGCCACCTCGTCGACCGGGATGCGCGTGCCCCACAGCTCGGCCTCGGCACCGACGTCGACGTGCGGCGCGCCGGTGAGGTCGACCATGATCATGTCCATCGATACGCGACCCACCAACGGCACGCGCTGCCCGCCGATCCACACCGGGGTGCCGTCGGGTGCAACCCGCGGATAGCCGTCGGCGTAACCGCAGGCGAGCACGCCGATGCGCGTCGGCCGCCCGGCCCGCCAGCGGCTGCCGTAGCCGATCGACTCGCCGGCCGCGACCGTTCGCACCGACAGCACGCCGGCCGTGAGCGACATCGCCGCCTTCAGTGCGAAGGATGCCGCGGACCGCCCCGCCATCGGCGTGGCGCCGTACAGCGCGATCCCCGGCCGCACCGCATCACCGCCCACCTGCGGGTGCAGCAGAAGCGCTGCGGAATTGGCGAGGCAGCGCGGACCGGTCCAGACCTGGCAGGCGTTCTCGAAGACGCGCATCTGATCTGAAACTGCCGCCGGTCCGGCGTCGGCATCGTCGCGGTCCGCATTGGCGAAGTGCGACATCAGCGCGACGACGCGCACGCCGGGCAGTGCAGCGAGACGCTCGAGCGATGCTGCGGCTTGCGCCGGCGCGAAGCCGAGCCGGTTCATGCCGGTGTCGATCTTGACGTAAACGTCGATCGGCGCCCGCGGCCGGAATGCGGCCAGCATTTCGATCTGCGCCCGGTGGTGAATGACAGCGGTCAGTCGCAATTCGTCGACGACAGGAAGGTCGTCCGGCGCGAAGAAGCCTTCGAGCAGCAGGACCGGCTTGCGCCAGCCGCCCTCGCGCGCCCGTGCCGCCTCGTCGAGATCGAGCAGCGCCAGGCCGTCGGCATCGGCGAAGCCGCGCAGCGCACGCTCGAGGCCATGACCGTAGGCATTGGCCTTGACCACAGCCCAGACCTTGCGTGCGCCGGCGTGGCGTCGCGCAACGGCGAGGTTGTGCCGCAGGGCGGCAAGGTCGATGGTGGCAAGTACCGGGCGCGGCATCGGTAGGCAAGGCAAAGCGCGCAGCATAAGGTCTTGCCGGCTGACGTACGTACTCGCGAGTACGCGTGATATAACGCCCGCGCCCTTCGCCAGTCCGTCACCCGCGACGCCCTCCATGCCCAGTCCGCCCCGGCGATGAAGCGCGGCTTCTACACGATCATGGCCGCGCAGTTCCTGTCGTCGCTGGCCGACAATGCGCTGCTGATCGCCGCCATCGCGCTGCTGCGCGACATCGACGCGCCCGAGTGGATGACGCCGATGCTCAAGCTGTTCTTCTTCGTTTCGTACGTGGTGCTCGCCGCGTTCGTAGCCGCTTTCGCCGACTCGATGCCGAAGGGCCGCGTGATGATGGTCAGCAACCTGGTCAAGGTCGGCGGCTGTCTACTGATGCTGTTCGGCGCGCACCCGCTCGCCGCCTACGCGCTGGTCGGGCTCGGCGCGGCCGCCTACTCGCCGGCCAAGTACGGCATCCTCACCGAACTGCTGCCGCCCGAAAAGCTCGTCGTCGCCAACGGCTGGATCGAGGGACTGACCGTCGTGTCGATCATCCTTGGCTTCGTGGTCGGCGGCGTGCTGGTCGCCCCGACGGTCGCCGCAAGCCTCCTGTCATTCGACTTTCCGATCATCGATACCCGCGTCGACCAGGCCGGCGAGGCGGCGGTCGCGACGATTGCGTTCATCTACATCGCCGCCGCGCTGGTCAACCTGAGCATCCCGGACACCGGTGCCCGCTACGCCCGCCACTCGCGCAATCCGCTGCGCCTGCTGGCGAGCTTCGGGCGCTGCGTCGGCACGCTCTGGCGCGACAAGCTCGGCCAGATCTCGCTCGCGGTGACGACGCTGTTCTGGGGCGCGGGCGCGACGCTTCAGTTCATCATCCTGAAGTGGTGCGAATCCGTCCTCGGCATGTCGCTGTCGCAGGGCGCGATCATGCAGGCGGTCGTCGCCATCGGCATTGCCATCGGCTCGGTCACCGCGGCCGCCAGGGTTTCGCTGAAGCGCGCGCTGTCCGTGCTGCCGGTCGGCGTCGTGATGGGGCTGGTGGTGTGTTCGCTGGCGCTGATCGACTTCTCGCGGCTGCCCGACGGCGGGCTGACCATCGGCGGGACGACCATCACGTGGGCGATGTGGCTCGCGGCCGTTCTGATGGTCGTGGTCGGCGCGCTGGCGGGTTACTTCGTCGTGCCGATGAACGCACTGCTGCAGCACCGCGGCCACGTCCTGCTGTCGGCCGGCCACTCGATCGCGGTGCAGAACTTCAACGAAAACCTGAACATCCTCGTGATGCTGGGCGCCTACGCGCTGCTCATCGCCCTCGACCTGCACATCGAGACGATCATCATCATCTTCGGCCTCTTCGTCAGCGTCGCGATGGCGCTGGTGATGGTGCGCCACCACTACAACCAGCGCCAGTTCGATTCGACCTCGCTGATCGGCCAGGCCAAGCACTGACCGCGCGGTCGCTACGCCTCCGCGCCCGCCGCCCTGGCCTCCACGTCGAGCGCCAGGCACAGATCGGCCCAGGACTTGGCCTTGTCGGCGAGGTTGCGCAGCAGGTAGGCGGGGTGATAGGTGACGATCGCCGGCACGTCGCCGGCCGCCACGCGAAGCCGGTGGACGCGGCCACGCAGCGCTGAAATCGGCGCATCGGTGCGCAGGACCGCCTGCGCGGCGAAGCGGCCCATGACCAGCACCAGCTGCGGCCTGAGCAGTTCGATCTGCCGAAGCAGGAACGGTTCGCACGCAGCGACCTCCTCCGGCTGCGGGTTGCGGTTGCCCGGCGGCCGGCACTTCAGCACGTTGGCGATGAACACCGGCTGACTTGCATCGGCGCGCCGCGAGCGACCGATCGATGCCAGCATGTTGTCGAGCAGGCGGCCCGCCTGCCCAACGAAAGGCTCGCCGCGCGCGTCCTCTTCGGCGCCCGGAGCCTCTCCGATGAGCATCCACGGTGCCGATCGGCTGCCGACGCCGAACACGGTCTGCGTGCGCGTCTTGCACAGGCTGCACGCCGTGCAAGCGGCGACTGCCGCCTCGAGTTCTTCCCACGCCATGCCGGCGATCGCCGCGACCCGCGCGTCGGCAGGCTGGCTCGCGATCGTCGGCGCATCGGCAGGCCGCTGCGCGCCCGCTGCAGCCGCACCATCAGCCACCTGATCGCGAAGCGCCCATTCGGGGCCGAGGCCCATCGCGTTCCAGAGCGCCGCTCGACGCCGATCGAGGCTCATCGGTGCCCGTTCCTCGTCGCGGGCCGATCACCTGCAAGCTTCATGCGCGGCTCGATCACAGCGACACCCGCATCACGACCGCGTCTTCGCGCCCATCCCGCGCCGGGTAGTAGCCGCGCCGCGTGCCGATGCGCACGAATCCATAGCGTTCATACATCTTCTGCGCAGCCACATTGCTCGGCCTGACCTCGAGCAGCATCGAGCGGGCGCCGTAGCTGCGCGCGTTCTCGGCCATCGCCTCGAGCATTCGCCACCCGAAGCCGAAACGCTGGCAGGACGGCGCCACCGTCAGGTTCAGCAGGTGTGCCTCGTCGAGCGCGATCATCACGACAGCGTAGGCGATCAGGCTTGCGCTCGTGTCGCGCATCGTCCAGGTGCTGTGGCCGGCGCGCAGCGAATCGATGAAATTGCCGTGCGTCCAGGGAAACTCGTAGGCCGCCTGCTCGATGGCGAGCACCTCGGCCAGGTCCTGCGGCCGCATCGGCTCGATCCGCTCGGCCGGTTCGCGCAGCACGGCGCTCATCGGCTCGCCAGGGCCGCGGCGGCACGGCGTTCGTCGACGGTCAGCGCAACGCGATCGCGGACATAGATCGGCGCCGCGAGTTCGGGTGCCACGGCGCGGCCGCCGGCAAACTCGATTGCTGCCAGCCTGGCGATGGACGCAGCGCCGGCGCGGGCGTCCGGCGCCGTCGCGCAGACGAGTCCTGCCGTGACCTCGGGGAACGATCGCAGGGCATTGCCGGCAACCAGGTCGGGCGCGTGTCGGGAACAAAGTTCGGCAAGATCCGCGGCCGCGACCAGCGCCGGCCCTGCGACCTCGCTCAGAGTGTCCCCTTCGACCGCATACACGGCCCAGTACGCTTCCTGCATGCGCGCATCGATCGCTGCGAGGACACGGCCTGCGCCGGGCGCAGCGGAATGCGCCGCCAGCGCCAGCGCTGCCAGATTGCCGATGGCCACGACGGGCTTGTGCGCGCCGAAGGCCAGCCCCTGGGCGACGCCGCAGGCGATGCGCAGACCCGTAAACGCGCCGGGTCCCGCACCGAAGGCGATCGCGTCGCAGCCGCTCAACTGCGCGTCGGCTTCACGCAGCAGCGCGTCCACCATCGGCAGTATCCGCTCCGAGTGTTGCTGCCCGACGTTCTCGGCACGCTCGAAGATTCGATCGCCACGCGCCAGCGCCACCGAACAGACTTCGGTTGCGGTATCGATGGCAAGCAGCATTGGTGTCACGTTGGGGCTCACACGCCGCGGCGGTGAACAGCGGCGATCAGCAGGTGCCGCGCATTCTAGTGAGCCGGCGCTTCCCGGGCCGGGCTGCCGCCGGCGCCAGGAGACGTCATTCGCGGCGCATGCGCCGCTCGCGCTCGGCCTCGAGCCTTTCCCGCCGCAGCCGGTGCGCTTCGCGGATCTGCTCGCGCATCTGCAACCGCTGCTCCGGCGTCATCATCATGCGCGGCTGGCCACCTTCGCCCTGCCCACCATGCTGTCGCGGCGGCCAGGGTCCGTTGGCGCTGTCCGCCCCCCCCGGCGCAAGCCGTTCGCGCATCGCGCGCCGCTCATTGGGCTCCAGGCCGCGCCAGACATCGACTTTCTGCTCCGGCGTCAGCGTGCGCCACAGCTGCTCGCGCTGCTCGGGCGTCAGCAATTGCCAGAGGCTGCTGCGTGGCGGCGCGCTCGGGCCGGGTACCGGCTCGCGCGGAGGCGGCTGTGCGCCCGCCGCAGCGACGGCGATCAGCAAGGCGATGGCGGGAACGATGCGCTTCATGGGTCGGATGTGGTCGAGCCGCAGCCATCGGCTGCATTGCTCGCGCCAGGCGACATCATCGCCCTACCCCGCGGTAAATTCTGTAACAGTTTGCGAACCACGGCGGCAGGCCCGGCGGTGGTTCGTAGCATCGCGATACATGAACATCGACCGGCATTGCCGAGGGGACAGATGGGCGCACCGAAGGGGGCAGAGGACGGTTCGCCACGGCGCACGCGCCGTGCGGAAGGGGTGAGCGCGGCATGCGGTTTCCGGCGAGAATCCGCGGCCGCTGTACTAAGGTGACCCGATGACCCGTTCCGGTCCGCCGAAACTGATGGTGGTCGACGACGACCCGCGCATCCGCGAGCTGCTGCGGCGCTACCTGACCGAGAACGGCTTCGGCGTGTCGACCGCCGAAAGCGGCGCGGCCATGAACCGCCTGTGGCAGCGCGAGCGCTTTGACGTGCTGATTCTCGACCTGATGCTTCCCGGCGAGGACGGGCTTTCGATCCTGCGGCGGCTGCGCGGCGCGAACGATCCGACACCCGTGATCATGCTGACCGCGAAGGGCGAGGATGTCGATCGCATCGTCGGGCTCGAGATGGGCGCCGATGATTACCTGCCCAAGCCTTTCAATCCGCGCGAACTTCTGGCCCGCATCCACGCCGTGCTGCGCAGGCGCAGCCCCGACGAGGTGCCCGGGGCCCCGGCGCAGGAGCCGCAGAGGGTCAGCTTCGGCGACTTTGTGCTCGACCTGTCGACACGGCAGCTGACCCGCAATGGCGAGCCGGTGGCGATCACCACCGGCGAGTTCGCGGTGATGAAGGCCTTCGCCCGCCACCCGAGAGTGCCGCTGTCGCGCGAGAAGCTGATGGAAATGGCGCGCGGCCGCGAGTACGAGGCCTTCGACCGCAGCCTCGACGTGCAGATCTCGCGGCTGCGCAAGCTGATCGAGCCGGATCCTTCGAAGCCGAAGTTCATCCAGACCGTCTGGGGCCTGGGCTACGTGTTCATTCCGGACGGCCAGAACTGACGGTTGTCGCGGCAGGTGAAGTCCCTATCCCCGCCGGGCCTGTTCTGGCGCACCTTCCTGCTGATCCTGCTGCTGCTGGCCGCCAGTTCAGCCGCCTGGGTGCAGAGCTTCCGCCTCTTCGAGCGCGAGCCGCGCGCGCAGCAGCTCGCCGAGCAGCTGATCTCGATCGTCAACATCACGCGCAGCGCCCTGCTGTATTCGGACCCGCTCGCTCGTCCGGCGCTGCTCACCGAACTCGCCGACAGCCAGGGCATCCGTATCGTTCCGCTCGAGCAGTCGGACCGGGTGCGCCCCTTTTCCGACCGACCGGTGGCACGCCGCGCCAGCGAACGGGTGATGAGCACGCTCGGCCCGCGGACGCGGCTCGCCGCCGAGGTCAACGGCGTATCGGGCATCTGGGTCAGCTTCGCCATCGATTCCGACGAGTACTGGGTGGTCATCGAGCGTGACCCGCTGGCGCGCAGCATCGGCACGCAGTGGATCGGCTGGGCGGTGATCACCGCGATCGCCTCGCTTCTCGGCGCCGTGGCGATCACACGGGTGGTCAACCTGCCGCTCGCCCGCCTGTCGCAGGCGGCGCGTGAACTGGGCGCCGGGCAGACCCCCGATCCGCTGCCGCAAAGCGGGCCGACCGAAATCGCAACCGTCAACGCCAGCTTCAATCGCATGGTCGCCGACCTGGCGCAGGCAGAGCGAGACCGGACGCTGCTGCTGGCCGGCATCTCGCATGACCTGCGTACGCCCCTGACCCGCTTGCGGCTGGAGATCGAACTCGGCGACATGCCGGCGGAGGTGCGCGCCAACATGGTCGCCGACCTTGAACAGATGGACCAGATCGTCGCCCAGTTCCTCGACTACGCCCGCAGCGAACCACAGGCGCCGAAGAGCGACGTCGACCTGTCGGCACTCGTCGAGCAGGCGATCGCCGCCAGCCGGCTCGACCGTGACGGATCGGTCCGCATCGAACGGAACATCGAGGCAGGCGTGCACGTTCAGGGCCTGGCGATCGAACTGGCGCGCGCGCTGGCCAACCTGCTGACCAACGCCGATCGCTACGGACGCGATCCCGACAGCGGTCGCCTCGAGCTGGCCATGCGGCTGCACCGCAAAGGGGCGGAAGCGGTCATCGAGGTTGCCGATCACGGCCCCGGCGTTGCCCCGGAACGGATCGACCAGCTGCCACGGCCGTTCGTTCGCGGCGAGAGCGCTCGCAGCGGAGTCGCCGGAGCCGGCCTCGGCCTGGCCATCGTTGCGCGCGTCGCGCGGCTGCACGGCGGCACCCTGGCCCTGAGCGCCAATGCGCCGTGCGGACTGTGCGCAACCCTGCGCCTGCCGCTCGCCGGCTAAAAGGGCGCCGGGGGCCGCTGCCGCAGCTCGACTGCGGTCAGGTGCGAGCGACTTCTTCCCTCACGAGCAACGCGACCGCCTGGGCGGCGATACCTTCACCGCGCCCGGCAAACCCGAGGTGCTCGGTGGTCTTGCCCTTGATGCCGATCGCCGCTTCGCTCACCCCGAGCGCCGCCGCGATCCGCTCCTGCATCAGCGGCACGTGCGGCGCGATCTTCGGCCGCGCAGCGATGACCACTGCATCGATGTTCGCGACCTCCCAGCCTGCCGAGCGCACGCGCTCGGCGGCGATGCGCAGCAGGGCGAGGCTGTCGGCGTCCTTGTGCCGCGCGTCGCTGTCCGGAAACATGCGGCCGATGTCGCCCAGGCCGGCGGCACCGAGCAGCGCATCCGTGATCGCGTGCAGCAGGACGTCGGCATCCGAGTGGCCGAGCAGGCCGTGCGGCGATTCGATCTCCACGGCGCCGAGCATCAGCCGCCGTCCCGGCACCAGGGCATGCACGTCGTAGCCGAGGCCGACGCGGATCACTTGACCCGGCCCTGCGAGCGGAGAATCGCCTCGGCGATCGTGAAGTCGCCGCGTGTCGTCACTTTGATGTTGGTCGGCGAGGCGGCCACCAGCAGCGGCTTCAGCCCCATGCGCTCCATCGCTGCCGATTCGTCGGTGATCTCGTGGGTCTTCGCATGCGCATCGAGCGCGCGCTTCAGCGTGCCGACGCGAAACAGCTGCGGCGTCATCGCCAGCCAGGTCTCGTCGCGGCGCAGCGTCTGCTCGACGCGGAAATCGACTCCGCGCTTGACCGTGTCGGTCACCTGCAGCGCGAGCAGGCCGCCGATCGGATCGGAGCCGACACGATCGAGCAGGCGCACGAGATCCTGGCGGGTCAGGCACGGCCGCGCGGCGTCATGCACCAGGACCCAGTCGCTGTCGCTGGCCCCGGGCAGAACCTTCAGCCCGTTGCGCACGCTTTCGGCACGCGTCTCGCCACCGACGGTGGCCACGGCGACCCGGCGGTCGAAGCCGATGCGCGCCCAGCGGCCGTCGCTGGGCGCCACCACGATCAGCACCCGCTCGACACGCTGGTCGCCGAGCATCGCCTCGACGGCGTGCTCCAGCATGGTGCGCGCGCCGAGCAGCTGATACTGCTTCGGCACGGCGCCGCCAAAACGGGTGCCGCCGCCGGCCGCCGGTATCAATGCGAAGTACTTGGGAGCCTTGTTCACTTCTGCGTGATCGGTCGTGCGGCGGATCACTGAGGGAGCCCGAAGGCAAGCTGAAGCCGCGTTCCTATAATAACCAGCGCGCGGTGGTCGGAGCGGATTCCGTCCACCGCGTTGTCCTTTTGTGGTGGCCGCTGATCGCCGGAATGAGTCGCTAGCGCGTGGATCCAACCGAACTATCCGTGCTCGAGCTCGATGTGCCGACCCCGAGCGCCGGCTCGCGCATCGCGCTTGCCCGGCCGCCGGGCTCGGGCGATGCGCTGCTCGTCGCCCGGATGGTCGGCCGTGCGCGCGCACTGGGCCAGTTGGTCGTCGTCGCCTGCGCCGATGCGCTCGACGCGCAGCGCTTGTCCGAGGAGATTGCCTACTTCGATCCGGCACTGGCCGTGCGCCAGTTTCCCGACTGGGAGACGCTGCCGTACGACATCCTCTCGCCGCATCAGGACCTCGTCAGCGAGCGCCTCGCAGCGCTGCACCAGCTGCTCGCACGTGATGCGCCGGGCGCGCTCGATGCGCTGGTCGTGCCGGCGACCACGGCGCTCGGCCGGCTGGCACCGCCGTCGTACGTCGGCGGCCATACGTTCTTCTTCCGCCAGGGTCAGCGACTCGCCGCTGACGCGCTGCGCAGCCGGCTGATCCAGGCCGGCTACCAGCACGTTTCGCAGGTGGTCGCCCCAGGTGAGTTCTGCGTGCGTGGCAGCCTGATCGACCTGTTTCCGATGGGTGCGGTGCTGCCGTTCCGGCTCGACCTGAACGACGACGTCATCGAAACGATCCGCAGCTTCGATGCCGACAGCCAGCGCAGCCTCTATCCGGTGCCCGAGGTACGCCTGCTTCCGGGGCGCGAGTTCCCGCTCGACGAAGCCTCCCGCGTCGCCTTTCGCGGCCGCTGGCGCGAGGCCTTCGAAGGTGACCCGAGCCGCTGCAGCGTCTACCGCGACATCGGCCAGGGCATCGCCAGCGCCGGAATCGAGTACTACCTGCCGCTGTTCTTCGACCAGAGCGCCACCCTGTTCGACTACCTGCCGAAGGACAGCCAGCTCGTCCTGCACGGCCCGATCGAGGCGGCTGCGCGGCGCTTCTGGACCGAAACCAACGAGCGTCACCGCTTCCTCGCCCGCGACACGCAGCGGCCGTGCCTTCCTCCGTCGCGGCTGTTCCTGTCGCCGGAAGAGTTCTTCGTAGCCGCCAGGCCCTTCGCGCGCCTGGCGCTCGGCGAAGGCGACGCGCAGCAGTTCGCGACGCTGCCGGCACTGGCCGTGCAGCGCAAGGCGCACGATCCACTGCAGCACCTGCGCGAGTTCGTCGATGCGTTCAGCGCCGATGGCGGGCGCATCGCCCTCCTCGCCGACTCGGCGGGCCGGCGCGAAACGATCGCCCAGATGCTGAAGGAATACGCGCTGCCGTTCGGCGACAACGCCGATTTCGCCGCCTTCCTCGCCGGCGATGCGCGGCTCTCGCTTGGCGTGGCGCCGCTGCACGGCGGCTTCGTGCTGCCGCGGGCACGGCTGGCGCTGATCACCGAGACCGAACTGTACGAGACCAGCCCGCGGCGCAGCCGCGCCCGGCATCGCGAGCGTGCCTCCAACGTCGAGGCAATGATCCGCGACCTGGCGGAACTGCGCGTCGGCGACCCGGTCGTGCACGTCGAGCACGGCATCGGCCGTTACCTGGGCCTCGAATCGATGGATCTCGGCGATGGCCCGGCCGAATTCCTGCACCTGAACTATGCGAACGACGCCAAGCTGTACGTGCCGGTCGCCCAGCTGCACCTGATCTCGCGCTACAGCGGCGCCGACCCCGACGCCGCCCCTCTGCACCATCTCGGCGGTGCCGACTGGGACAAGGCAAAGAAGAAGGCGGCCAGGCAGGTCCGCGACACCGCGGCCGAACTGCTCAACCTGTACGCCGTGCGCGCTTCGCGCAGGGGCCACGCCTTCGAGTTCAGCGGCCACGACTACGATGCCTTCGTCGAGGGCTTCGGATTCGAGGAGACCCCGGACCAGCAGGCGGCCATCGACGCGGTGCGCAAGGACATGGCGGCCGGCTTTCCGATGGACCGCCTGGTCTGCGGCGACGTCGGCTTCGGCAAGACCGAAGTGGCGCTGCGCGCCGCGTTCATGGCGGTGACCGGCGGCAGGCAGGTCGCCGTGCTGTGCCCGACCACGCTGCTCGTCGAGCAGCACGCGCAGACCTTCCGCGACCGCTTCGCCGAGTGGCCGGTGCGGATCGAGGAGCTGTCGCGCTTCCGTTCGGCGAAGGAAGTCGCCGCGGCCGTCGCCGGCATCAACTCGGGGGCGATCGACATCGTCATCGGCACGCACAAGCTGCTGACGCCGGAGCTGCGCTTCGACCGCCTCGGGCTGGTGATCATCGACGAGGAGCACCGCTTCGGCGTGCGGCAGAAGGAACGCCTGAAGGCGCTGCGCGCCGAGGTCGACGTGCTGACCCTCACGGCCACGCCGATCCCGCGCACGATGGCGCTGTCCCTCGAGGGGATCCGCGACTTCTCGGTGATCGCCACCGCGCCGCAGCGCCGCCTCGCCATCAAGACCTTCGTGCGCCAGGAAAGCGCCAGCCTGATGCGCGAGGCGTGCCTGCGCGAACTGCGGCGCGGCGGCCAGATCTACTTCCTGCACAACGAGGTGGAGACCATCGACAACCGGCGCGCGCGGCTCGCCGAGCTGGTGCCGGAGGCGCGCATCGAGATCGCGCACGGGCAGATGCCGGAGCGCGAGCTCGAGCGCGTGATGCGCGACTTCTACCAGCAGCGCTTCAACCTGCTGCTGTGCACGACGATCATCGAGACCGGGATCGACGTCCCCACTGCCAACACGATCATCATCCACCGCGCCGACCGCTTCGGCCTGGCGCAGCTGCACCAGCTGCGCGGCCGCGTGGGCCGCTCACACCACCAGGCCTACGCCTACCTGATGATCCCCGACGTCGAGGCGCTGACGAAGAACGCGGAAAAGCGACTCGAGGCGATCCAGAACCTCGAGGAACTCGGCAGCGGCTTCTACCTCGCCATGCACGACCTGGAGATCCGCGGCGCCGGCGAGGTGCTCGGCGAGTCGCAGAGCGGCAACATGCAGGAGGTCGGCTTCGACCTGTACACGCAGATGCTCAATGCGGCGGTGCGGGCGCTGCGCTCGGGACGCGAACCCGACTTGCTGGCGCCGCTGGCGGCGGTGACCGAGATCAACCTGCATCTTCCGGCGCTGCTGCCGCCCGACTACGTGAACGACGTGCACCAGCGCCTGTCGCTGTACAAGAAGCTGGCCGGCAGCGACACCGACGAGACGCTGCAGTCGATGCAGGAGGAACTGATCGACCGCTACGGCAAGCTGCCGGAACCGGCACGCACGCTGATCGAAACGCACCGCCTGCGGCTGCGGGCGGAGGCGCTCGGGGTCAGGAAGATCGATGCCTCGGGCGAACTCATCACGCTCACCTTCGTCCCCGACGCCCCGATCGATCCCGCGCGCCTGATTGCGCTGCTGCAGCGGGAGAAGAACATGCGCCTGGCCGGACCGGAGCGGCTGCGCATTGAAGCGAAGACGACGGACCTCGATGCCCGGCTGCAGCAGCTGCGCTCTGTGTTCAAGGCCCTCAGTTGATGACGAATGATGCGGCGTTCCGCCGCAACGACGGCGCTGCGCCGCCCACGAAGCCGGTCAACGTCGCGTGCGATAGCGCGCATCGCGGGCGGCGCAGCCGCGGTCATTCCTGACTCGCCAAGTGGACCTCGTCATCCAATCTGCCGAGTTGTCGACCGCCGCGGTCGACGCCTTCAGGGTCGCCTGCCTGGCGCGGCGCGTGCAGCGCCGCCTCAACAGTGCCCGCCTGGTCGGGATCCAGGACGATTCCGACACGCGCAGGGCGGCCGCCGCGCTCGCCGCCTACTGGAAGTGCGACGCGGCGTTCGTAGCGCCCGCACTGAGGCTGGCGGATTTCCGCTTGCTCGCACTCGACATGGACTCGACGCTGATCAACATCGAAAGCCTCGACGAGGTCGCCGCCTTCGCCGGCAGGGGCAAGGAGGTGGCGGCAATCACCGATGCCGCGATGCGCGGCGAGATCGCCGACTACAAGGAAAGCCTGCGCCGGCGCGTGGCGATGCTTGCCGGTGCCGACGCCACGCTGCTCCAGCGCGTGTACGACGAGAAGCTGCGCCTGAACGCCGGCGCGGAGGAACTGATCGGCGCCTGCAAGGCCGCCGGACTGAAGACGCTTCTGGTCACCGGGGGGTTCACGTTCTTCGCCGAGAGGATCCAGCGGCGCCTCGGACTCGACTTCACGCGTGCGAACCAACTGGACGTCGCCGATGGGCGGCTCACCGGCCGCGTCACCGGTCCGGGTGGCGGCGAGATCATCGACGCGGAGGGCAAGGCGCAGGCGCTGTGCGATGCGTGCGCCGAGATCGGCTGCGCCACCACGCGCAGCATCGTCATCGGCGACGGCGCCAACGACCTGAAGATGCTGAAGCTCGCGGGGATCCCAGTCGCCTACCGCGCCACAGCGGTGGTCCGGAACGAATCCCCGTACGAATTGGCTTACGCCCCGCTGTCCGGGGTGCTGGAGTGGTTTGCACCCGACTGACCGGAGTCAGTCGGTTTGGTTACCCGTTCGTTTGCCGCAGGCCGTACGGCGCTCGGCACCGCGCGGCATCACGCGCGTTCGAACACCGCCGCGATGCCCTGCCCGCCGCCGATGCACATCGTCACCAGCGCATACCGGCCGCCGATCCGCTCCAGTTCATAAAGCGCCTTGGTCGTGATGATCGCGCCGGTGGCGCCGATCGGATGGCCGAGCGAGATTCCGCTGCCGTTCGGATTGATCTTCTTCGGATCGGCGCCCAGGTCCTTCGCCACCGCGCAGGCCTGAGCCGCGAAGGCTTCATTGGCCTCGATGACGTCCATCTGCGCTACCGACAGGCCGGTCCTTTTCATCACGTTCTGCGTCGCCGGCACCGGACCGATGCCCATGTATTTCGGATCGACGCCGGCATGTCCATAGCCGACCAGCCGTGCGAGCGGCTTGACGCCGCGCTTCTCGGCGACCTCACGCGCCATCAGCACGACCGCTGCCGCGCCGTCGTTGATGCCCGAGGCGTTACCTGCCGTCACCGTGCCGTTCTCCTTGACGAACACCGGCTTGAGCTTGGCCATGTCGTCGAGCGTGGCACCGTCGCGGAAATGCTCGTCGGTGTCGAACACCGTGTCGCCCTTCCTGCCCTTGATCGTGACCGGCAGGATCTGGGTCTTGAAGTAGCCGGCCTTGGTTGCCGCGGCGGCACGGCGATGGCTTTCGACCGCCAGTTCGTCCTGCATCTGCCGCGTGATGCCCCACTTGGCAGCCACGTTTTCGGCGGTCACGCCCATGTGGATGTTGTGGAACGGGTCGTGCAGCGCGGCGACCATCATGTCGAGCACCTTGCCGTCGCCCATGCGCTGGCCCCAGCGTGCCGCCGGAATCGCGTAAGGCGCGCGAGACATGCTCTCGGCGCCGGCGCCGATGGCAATGTCGGCATCGCCGAGCATGATCGTCTGCGCCGCCGAGACGATGGCCTGCAGGCCGCTGCCGCACAGGCGGTTCAGCGTCAGGCACGGCGCCTTTTCGTTGACGCCGCCGTCGAGAGCCGCCACGCGGGACAGATACATGTCCCGCGGCTCGGTGTGAATCACGTTGCCGAAGACGACGTGGTCGACCTCGCCGCCGTCGACCTTGGCGCGGGCCAGCGCTTCCTTGACGACCAGGGCGCCGAGTTGGATCGGCGGGACGTCCTTCAGGCTGCCGCCGAAGGTGCCAATGGCAGTGCGTACGGCGCTGACGACAACGACTTCACGCATGGGGATCTCCTCGGGATGGTCTACGGATGCGGCGGGCATTCTGGCATGTCGAGGCGGGATCGGCTTGACATGGATCGAGACGCGCCAAGGCCGTGGCCGCGCAGCAGTTCGACAAGAGGCTGCGCCTGCAGGCCGATCGTTCCGCTAGAAGCGGGCCGTCAGGCCGACCGTTGCCCCGTACTGCGTGAACACGTCGCTTTTGAGGACCGCGACACAGCCACCCGAGCACAGGAATCCGCCCGAACTGTTGACGAAGGTGAAGAAGCCGCGGAGTTCAGCGCGCAGCGCCACGCGCTCGCTGAGCGGCCAGTGGTAGCCGAACCCGACATTGAACGACGGCTTGACCTCCGCGCCATAGCCCGACGTGCCCGGGCTGAACTGCGTCGCGCCCAGTCCGCCGACGGCATACGGCCCCGGCCCGATGGGCCGGTCGATGAATGCGGTACCGCCGAGATGGAGGTAGCGAACCGTGAGGTCGAACGGCTCCGCTCCGCCGCCGGGCGAAAGCGTGGTGGACTGCTGGCTGAACTGCAGTTGCAGTTCGCGCGAAGCGTCAAGGTCGGTTCCGAGCGCGAGCATGAACGAGGCCGAACTCTTGATGTCCGCCTGCGTGTCGCTGTCGACGTTGTCGACGCCGCTGCTCCCGAGGTACCCGCCGTAGAAGCTGACCGACATCTGCGCCGCCGCCGGCGCAGCCGCCGCGAGCAACACCGACGCCACGGACGCCGCAACACATCGAAGATGCCCGTTCATGACCAATGACGCCTCCATACCGGAGCGACGACGGGCAGCGCATCGACGCGGTCCATCATCGCGGCAAAAGATGGGTAAGCCGCTTGCAGGTCGTCACGCATCTTCCACCACCGCGACAGGTTGGCGAGATAGACGTCGCAGACGAATGGCCGCTTCCCCAGCATGAAACCGGTGTTCTGCGGGAAGGCACGCGCGACGATGTCCCAGGCGAGCTTCATGCGCGCGACCGCCGCACGCTCGACCGCCGCACGCGCAGCCGGCGAGCGCGACGTGGTCCAGCGCGCCGGATAGTCGGCCACGCCCACCGCGGCATACGCAGTGGAGGATGCGAACTGCATCCAGCGCAGACAGGCGGCGCGCTCCCACGTCGAAGGCGCCGGCACCCACTCGCTGGGGTGGCGCTCGAGCAGGGTCCAGAGCACCGCCACGCTTTCGGTCAGGATCTCGCCGCCCGGCGTGACCAGCGTCGGCAACTGGCCGAGGGGATTGACCGACTGCAATTCCTCGAAACACGGGCCCGGCGGTTCACTCCACGGGGTCGCGTCCTTCAGTTCGAACTCGAGACCGAGCGCACCGAGCATCACCTCGACGCTGGCGGCTCCCGACCGGCGCGCCGTGTACAGCACGTACTTCGTCGTCATGCGAGCGTGCCGTGCAGATCGTGCTGACCGGCCGACGTGATCTTCACGTCGACGAAATCGCCGACTGCGATGCGGCGCCGGCCGGTGCGGACGTGGACGACGCCGTCGATCTCGGGCGCGTCTCCCGCGCTGCGCCCGACCGCGAGCTTCGATCCGACCTCGTCGACCAGGACGCGCTGCACGCTGCCGACCTTGCGAGCCAGGCGTTGCGCCGAGATCTGCTCCTGCACCTGCATGAAGCGCGCACGTCTTTCCTCGCGGACTTCGTCGGGCACCTGCCCGGGCAAGGCGTTCGCCGCTGCGCCTGCCACCGGCGAATACGCAAAGCAGCCGACCCGGTCGAGCTCGGCTTCGCGCAGGAACTGCAGCAGGTGCTCGAACTCGGCCTCGCTTTCTCCCGGAAAACCGACGATGAACGTCGACCGGATCGTGATGTCCGGGCAGATCGAGCGCCAGGCACGGACCCGCTCGAGATTTCTCTCGCCGGAGGCCGGTCGCTTCATCGCCTTGAGCACGCGCGGATGCGAGTGCTGGAAAGGAACGTCGAGATAGGGCAGGACCTTGCCCTCGGCCATCAGCGGCACGATCTCGTCGACGTGCGGGTACGGGTAGACGTAGTGCAGCCGCACCCACACGCCGAGGCGGGCCAGCTCCTGCACCAGCACGTTCATCCTCGTCTTCACCGCGCGACCGCCGACGAAATCGAGTCTGTACCTGACGTCGACGCCGTAAGCGCTGGTGTCCTGTGAAATGACCAGAATCTCGCGCACGCCCTGCCGGACGAGGTTTTCCGCCTCGCGCATCACTTCGCCGATCGGCCGGCTGACGAGGTCGCCGCGCATCGACGGAATGATGCAGAAGGTGCAGCGATGGTTGCAGCCTTCGGCGATCTTCAGGTACGCGTAATGCCTCGGCGTCAGCTTGATGCCTGCCGGCGGCACGAGGTCGGTGAACGGGTCGTGCGGCCTGGGCAGGTGTGCATGGACGTGCGCCAGGACTTCGTCGGCGGCATGCGGTCCGGTGACGGCCAGCACCCTGGGATGGACCTTGGCCACCAGGTTCTCGCCGCGCTCGGATCGTGCGCCGAGGCAACCGGTGACGATCACCCGGCCGTTCTCGTCGAGCGCCTCGCCGATCGCGTCGAGCGACTCCTGCACGGCAGCGTCGATGAAGCCGCAGGTGTTGACGACGACGAGGTCGGCGCCCGCGTAGCTGCCGCTCATCGCGTAACCCTCGGCGCGGAGCCGGGTAACGATGTGCTCGGAATCGACCAGCGCCTTGGGGCAGCCGAGCGAGACGAAACCGACGGTGGGGATCCTGGAAATCGCCACGGAGGTCGCCGCGGTCGGTGAGGCTGAGGCGGCCTGCGGCCGCTGCGAGGCCCTGCTGCGTGCCGTGATCAAGCCGCCGCCCGCGCAGCGGGCATCACCTGGCGGCTCGAGCCGCCGTCACCCTTCACTTCTTTTCCGGCGGCAACTGGAAGCCGGTGAACATCGAGCGCGCCTGCTTGCTCATGTTCTCCTGCATCTGCATGAACAGGTCCTTGCTCTGCTCGATGTAGCTCGACATCATCGACTGCAGCATCGGGCCCTGCATGTTGACGAACTGCGTCCACATCTCGGGACCGACCTTGTTGCTGTCGTAGAAGGCGCGGCTCTGCTCCTGCAGCTTGTTCTGGATGTCGACGAACGCCTGCACGTTCTTCTCGAGGTACGAACCCATCATGCCCTGCATGGCGTTGCCGTAGCTGCGGATGATCTGCGACAGGACGGGCGGCGTGAACATCGGCTGCCCTTCCTGCTCCTCCTCGAGGATGATCTGCATCAGGATCTGCCGCGTCAGGTCCTCGCTGCTCTTGGCATCGACGACCTTGAACTCCTCCTGGTCGAGCACGAGCTGCTTGACGTCGGCCAGCGTGATGTAGCTGCTCGTCTGCGTGTCGTACAGACGGCGGTTCGGATACTTCTTGATCAGTCGGACGGCAGCCATCTGCAGGTCTCCCTCAATTGCCGGCGGGTTCTGCTGCGGCGCGGCGCGCCGAGCGCTCGCACCACGCTTGTGCAGCAAATTGTAGCCAATACGGGGGATGGCTCGCCCGCGGCCGGCGCGATCGGGCGCAAGCCGGCGCAACCGATCGCTCCGGCCTGCCGCCGCCCAATCGCTTTCAACCCATGTGCAGGCCGCCGTTGCAGCTGAAGTCGGCGCCGGTCGTGAAGCCGGAGTCGTCGCCGGCCAGCCACGTGACGATCGATCCGATCTCGTCCGGCGTGCCGAGCCGCTTGACGGGGATCGTGGCGATGATCTTCTCCAGAATCTCCGGCTTGATTGCCCGCACCATGTCGGTACCGATGTAGCCCGGGCTGACGGTGTTGACGGTCACGCCCTTGTTCGCCATTTCCTGCGCCAGCGCCATCGTGAATCCGTGCATGCCCGCCTTGGCGGCCGAGTAGTTGGTCTGCCCGGCCTGGCCTTTCTCGCCGTTGACCGACGAGATCTGGATGATCCGGCCCCAGCCCTTCTCGACCATGTCGGGCACCACCTGCTTGGTGACGTTGAACATGCTGGTCAGGTTGGTGTTGATCACCGCGTCCCAGTCCTCGCGCGTCATCTTGAGGAAAAGCCGGTCGCGCGTGATGCCGGCGTTGTTGACCAGCACGTCGATCGAGCCGTGCTCGGCCTTCGCCTTCGTGAACGCCTCGACCGTGGAGGTCCAGTCACCGACGTTGCCGACCGATGCATGAAACTCGTAGCCGAGCGCCTTCTGCTCGCCCAGCCACTTGTTGAAGTCCCGCGTCGGACCGCAGCCGGCGATGACCTTGAAGCCTGCCTTGTGCAACCGCTGGCAGATCGCGGTGCCGATGCCGCCCATGCCGCCCGTGACGTATGCGAGTTTTGCCATCGTTGTCTCCTTTGTCGTCTATGTGAAACGCGAAATGTGAAACGTGGAACGCGTTGCGTGAAATGCCCGGCGCCGTGCCGGCGTCAATTCACCTTTCACGTTCCACCCTTCCCGGTCCTATCTTTCAACGGCAAGCGCCACGCCCATGCCGCCGCCGATGCACAGCGAGGCCAGGCCTTTCTTCGCGTCGCGCCGCTGCATCTCGTGCAGCAGCGTGACCAGGATCCGGCAGCCGCTCGCGCCGATCGGATGCCCGAGGGCGATCGCGCCGCCGTTGACGTTGATCTTCGACGTATCCCAGCCCATCTCCTTGTTGACGGCGCAGGCCTGCGCCGCAAATGCCTCGTTGATCTCCATCAGGTCCAGGTCGGCAGCCTTCCAGCCGGCCTTCTCCAGTGCGCGGCGCGACGCCGGCACCGGCCCCATGCCCATGATCTTCGGATCGACGCCGCTCGAAGCGAAGGCCCTGATCTTCGCCAGCGGCTTCAGGCCCAGTTCACCGGCACGCTTCTCCGACATCACGACCACCGCCGCTGCGCCGTCGTTGATGCCGGACGCATTGCCGGCGGTGACGCTGCCTTCCTTGTCGAACGCCGGCTTCAGCCCGGCCAGCGCCTCCGCATTGCTCTTGCGGTTGATGTACTCGTCGGCTTCGAAGGCGACCGGATCGCCCTTGCGCTGGGGCAGCATCACCGCGACGATCTCGTCCCTGAAGCGCCCGGCGTCCTGCGCCGCGATCGCCTTGGCCTGCGAGGCGCTCGCGAATTCGTCCTGCATGCCCCGGCTGATGCCGTACTGCCTGGCGACGTTCTCCGCCGTGATGCCCATGTGGTACTTGTTGTACACGTCCCAGAGGCCGTCGACGATCATGCTGTCGATCATCTTCGCGTCGCCCATGCGGAAGCCGTCGCGCGAGTTCATCAGGACGTGCGGGGCCAGGCTCATGTTCTCCTGGCCTCCCGCAATCACCACTTCCGCATCGCCGTTGGCGATCGCCTGCGCGGCCAGCATCACGGCCTTAAGGCCGGAACCGCACACTTTGTTGATGGTCATCGCCGGCACGGCCACCGGCAGCCCCGCCTTGATCAGCGCCTGCCGCGCCGGGTTCTGACCCGAGCCGGCTGCGAGTACCTGACCGAGGACGACCTCGTCGATCTGCTCAGGCGCCAGCGCGGCGCGCCTGAGCAGCTCCTTGATCACCACCGATCCGAGTTCCGGCGCCGGCGTCTTCGCCAGGGCGCCGCCGAACTTCCCTATCGCCGTGCGGGCCGCAGCGACAATGACTGCCTGTTGCATGAGATCACCTCCGTGATTTGCCGGCGTACCGGACCCGGCACGCCGCTGGTTTGGATGTCAGCCCGGGGCCTTCAGGCCTTTTCCTTGACGTAGCGCCCCGGCGCCGGCTCGATCGGCCTGTATTTCCGGCTGCCGTAGGATTTCGGCGCCGCTTTCTCGCCGCCGGAGAACTGTTTCAGCCAGGCGCTCCAGTCGGTCCACCAGCTGCCCGGCTTCTCGCTCGCGTCGCGCAGCCAGACCTCTGCGGTGGCCGGCAGCGACCGGTCGGCCGCCACCCAGTAGCTGCGGCGGTTCTTCGACGGCGGATTGATCGATCCGGCAATATGGCCGCTGGCGCCAAGCACGAAACGCGTGCCGTGCGCCTTGTCTCCCGGGACTGCCCTCGCCGACGCATAACCCGCCTTCCACGGCACGATGTGGTCTTCGACGGCGGCAAACACGTAGGTCGGCACCTTGATACGGCCCAGGTCGACCGGCACGCCGCAGCACTTCAGCGCGTTCGGCACGCGCAGCTTGTTCTCCAGGTACATGTTACGCAGGTACCAGCAGTACATGGGGCCCGGCAGATTAGTGCCGTCGCCATTCCAGTACAGCAGGTCGAACGCGGGCGGCTGCTTGCCTTCGAGATAGTTGCTGACGACGTAGTTCCACACCAGGTCGTTCGGCCGCAGGCTGGAAAAGGTGTTCGCCAGGTCCTTGCCCGGCATCAGGCCGCCCTTGCCGAGGCTTCTTTCACGCATCCGCACGTGCGCCTCGTCGATGAACACCTCGAGCACCCCGGCGTCCTCGAAGTCGAGCAGTGACGTCATCAGCGTCAGGCTGGTGATCGGGTCCTCGCCGCGCGCGTACATCACCGCCAGCGCGGTGGCGAGGATCGTGCCGCCGACGCAGAAGCCGAGCACGTTGAGCTGCTTCGCGCCGGTGATTTCCTGCACGACGTGGATCGCCTCGATCGGCCCCTGCTCGAGGTAGTCGTCCCAGGTGAGGTTGCGCTCCGGCTCGTGCGGGTTCTTCCACGACATCAGGAAGACCGTGTTGCCCTGCTCGACCGCGTAGCGGACCATCGAGTTGTCGGGCTGCAGGTCGAGGATGTAGAACTTGTTGATCGACGGCGGCACGAACAGGAAGGGGCGCGCACGCACCTTCGGCGTCAGCGGCTTGTACTGGATCAATTGAAACAGCCGGTTCTCGTAGACGACCATGCCTTCGCTGGTGGCGACGTTGCGGCCGATCTCGAAGGCCGACTCGTCGCTCTGCGAGATCTTGCCGTTCTGCAGGTCCTGCAGCAGGTTGGCCATGCCGGCCTTCAGGCTCTCGCCGCGGCTTTCGATCAACGTCTTCTGCGCCTTCGGGTTCAGCGCCAGGTAGTTCGACGGCGATGCCGCCTCGACGAACTGCGATACCGCGAACTTCACGCGCCGCTTGGTCTTGCGGTCGGTTTCGACCGTGTCGGCGAGCCGGTTCATGAAGTCCGCATTCAGCAGATAGGCGCGCGCGTAGAACGAGGCGAACGGATTGCCCTGCCAGGCCGGGTCGTCGAAGCGCTTGTCCTTGATCGGTTCGTTGGCCTTTTCGGGGCGCTCGATGAAGTCGCGCCAGAGCCCGGACAACTGTTCGACGTAGCGGCCCTGAAGCTCGCTCACCCGTTGCGTGTCCACGCTGAACTGTGGCGGCGCGGTCGGCTGCGCGGCTGCGTTCAGCGACTCGGCCAGGCTCGACCACATCGCCAGCCACGGATTGGGCGACGCGGTGGCATCGGCCGCGGTCGGTGCAGCCCGGTCCGCGTCGCCACCGCGGGACGCTGCTCGATCTTCAACGCCGCTTCGCCTGACGCGCTTGGCCTTTCGCGTCGCGCCGGTGCCTGCCCGCCTTGCCATCGCTGCGTTCTCCTGTTTCGTCCTGCGGCGCCTGGCAGCAACCTTGTACGACGCGTGGTCTTGCCGACCTTGTCCGCCGGGCCGCGAAACGCCGGGCATTGTCCACAGCCCCCCGGCTGAGTGTCAAACGAGGCCGCCCCGTGCAACGCCTCAGCTGGCCTCAAGCCAGATCAGCGCTGCGTGCCTGCCGGTGATCCGGTCGCGCCGGTAGCTGAAAAAGCGGGCGGCGTCGCTGTACGTGCATTCACCGCCGCCGAAGACTTGTTCGATTCCGGACTGCGCAAGCGCCTGACGCGCGAGTGCGAACAGATCGCACAGGAACTTGCCCTGCGCTGCCGCCGCAAACGCCAGCCGTGCCTGCGGTAGACGCTCGCTCATCGCCGCGAGCACCTCGGCGCCGACCTCGAAACGTGTCGGTCCGATGGCCGGCCCGAGGTAAGCGAGCAGAACGGCGTCGGGGTCGTCGAGTTTTCCCCGCATGGCGGCCGCGGTGTTCTGGATGACGCCGGCGGCAAGGCCGCGCCAACCGGCGTGCGCAACGCCGACCGCCCGGCCCTTGCGGTCCGCGAACAGGACCGGGAGGCAGTCGGCGATCGAAACGACGCAGATGCGACCGGGTATGAGCGAGATTGCCGCATCGGCCGCCGCGGGCGCGCCCTCCTGGTCGACATGGGCGACGTCTGCGCCGTGGACCTGCTGCAGCCAGCGCGGCTCCGCCGGCAGCACGGCGCGCAGGCGGTCGCGGTTGGCGTGCACGCTTGCGATCGCATCGCCGCTCTTGAGACCCACGTTCATCCCGCCGCTGTCTGCGGCGCCGAACGGGCCCTCGGAAACGCCGCCCGCCCGCGTCGTGATCAGCGCACGAACGTTTGCCGGCGCGTCCCAGTCCGGGCACGATCCACTGCGGGTGCGGCGCGCTGTCCGTCATCCGAACAACTCGACGGGAACCTCGCCGCCGGAGAACCCGCAGTCGCGCATCAGGGCGCGCATGTCCGCGGGCGGCGCGCGGAACCAGGACATCGCCGAGCGGCGAACCGGATGGACCAGACCGAGACGGCACGCGTGCAGCGCCTGGCGCGGAAAACTCTGCCAGGACAGGCTCGCCTCGCGCTGCCCGCCGGCGCCGGACGGACGGCCGCGCCGGTAGACGACGTCGCCGACCAGCGGATGGCCGATCGATTCGAGATGCACGCGGATCTGGTGGGTGCGACCGGTATCGAGGCGGCACGCGACCCACGACACGGCGGCACGCCCGCTGCCGACCGTCTCGACGCAGCGCACGTGCGTGCGCGCCGGCTTCGCGCGCGGCGAACGGCTGACCGCGAAGCGCAGCGGATTGCGCGGGTCGCGCGCCAGCGGCGAGTCGATCGTCATCGCCCGGGGTGCGACCCCGGCGACGATTGCCCAGTACTCGCGCACCACGGTGCGCGCCTGCAATTGCCGCACCAGATCGGTCTGCGCCTGCAGCGTCAGTGCGACCACCATCAGCCCCGAAGTGTCGGCATCGAGGCGGTGAACGATGCCTGCCCGCGGCAGCACCGCCGAGCGGGGAAACCGAGCCAGCAGTCCGTTGAGCAGCGTCCCCGACCAGTTGCCTGCCGCCGGGTGCACCACGAGGCCGGGCGGCTTGTCGAGCACCGCGATGTCCTGGTCCTCGTAGACGACGTCCAGCGCGATCGGCTCGGGCTCGAATGGCGAGCTGCTCGGGCGGCCGGCGGCGGAGCGATCTCGATGCTTTCGCCGCCGCTGAGCGTCTGGCGAACACGGGCCGCGACGCCGTTCACGCGCACTGCACCTGCCTCGATCCACTGCTGCAGGCGGCTGCGCGAAACGTCGGCGAGCAGTTGCGACAGCGCCTTGTCCAGCCTCTCGCCCGCCGCACTCATCGGCACCGTCAGCGTCAACGGCACGTCAACGGCGTCGATCTCATCGGTGGCAATGTCCTCGACGTCTTTCGAGATGATCATGAAGCCGTCGATATAATCGCCGCGACTTGCAACGGTGGTCGAAGCATGATGCAAAGCATGGTCAGGGGCGGATTTCGCCGCGCGCTGAAAGGCGCGGCAGCGGCGTCGGTGGTGCTGCTCGTGATGGCGTGCGGCCTGGTGGGAACCGATCCGACCGCGAAGATGAGCGCCGAGCAATTATATGCAGAGGCCAAGAACGAGATGGCCTCGGGCAACTGGCAGCGGGCACGCGAAGTGCTCACGCGCCTCGAATCGCGCTATCCGTTCGGGCGCTACGCGCAGCAGGCGCAGATCGAGATCGCCTACGCGTTCTACAAGGAGGGCGATGCCGCGCAGTCCATCGCCACCAGCAACCGGTTCCTCAAGCTCAACCCCAACCACCCGTTCGCCGACTACGTCTATTACCTGAAGGGCCTGGCCAGCTTCAACGACGACCTCGGGCTGTTCGGGCGCAGGCTCGGCATGGATCCGACCTCGCGCGACCCGAGGGCGATGCGCGAAGCTTTCGAAGTGTTCAGGGAACTCACCCTCCGCTTTCCCGACAGCCGCTATGCAGCCGAGGCCACGGCGCGGATGAACTACCTGGTCGGCGCGATGGCCCAGAGCGAGGTCAACATTGCGCGCTTCTATCTCGAACGCGGCGCCTACGTGGCCGCCGCGCAACGTGCCCAAGGCGCCGTGCGTGACTTTGCGGGGACCCCGGCCGCAGAGGAGGCGCTGTCCATCCTCGTTCGTGCGTACGACGGGCTGGGCCTGCCGCAGCTGCGCGACGACGCCCGCCGCGTGCTCGAGCTGAACTATCCGGGCAGCCGCTACCTGACCGCCGCAAGCCGCTGACGCTGTCGCCGTCGGCTGTCAGTTGTCCGATGGAACCGGGGCGGAAAAGAACCCGCAGGCCACGCTTTCCTCGCGAGTTCGCGCAAACGGCGGCAGGCTGGCCAGCACCGTCCGGCCGTACGGCTTGGCGAGCAGGCGCTCATCGAGAATCATCAGCACGCCGCGGTCCCGCTCGTCACGGATCAGCCGGCCGACGCCCTGCTTGAGCAGCGTGACCGCCTCGGGCAACTGGTATTCGAGAAAGGGGTTGCGCCCCATCGCCTTGAGGCGGCGGATGCGCGCCTCGACCACCGGATCATCGGGCGGCGCAAAAGGCAGCTTGTCGATCACCACCAGCGACAGCGCCTCGCCGCGCACGTCGATGCCCTCCCAGAAGCTGACGCTGCCGACCAGGACCGCGTTGCCGTGGCGGCGAAATTCGTCGAGCAGTGCGCGCCGCGTGCTCGAACCCTGCACCAGCAGCGGCAGCGCCAGCCGGTCGCGAGCCATCGCTTCCGCCAGTCGCGCTGCGACGCGTTCGACGGCACGAAGCGTCGAGCAGAGCACGAACGCGCGTCCGCCGGCGGCAGCGATCACCGGCCAGGAGGCGTCAGCGACGCGTTCGGGAAAGTCGCCCTGCAAAGGCGACGGCAGCGGCCGCGGCAGGTAGAGCAGCGCCTGCCCCTGGAAATCGAACGGGCTCTCCCAGCGTTCCGTGCGTGCCTGCGGCAGGCCGATGTCGGCGAGGAACGGCGCAAACGAGCCGGCCAGCGTCAGCGTGGCCGACACCAGAACCCATGCCTGCGTCTGCTGCTCGCGCGCCCGCGCCAAGGCCGCGCCCGGCGCGAGGGGCGTCGCGTGGAACTGTGCACCATGGGCGGTCACTGCGATCCAGCGCACGCGCGGGTCAGCTTCGACGACGCCCTCGGCCGCCTCGGCGCCGGATTCGGCCTCCTGCGGGCCGCATGAATCGTCGAGCGCCGACAGCCATGCCGCGATCTCACCGCGCAGGACGGCGACTCGGGGCGCCAGCGCGTCGAACTCGGCGTCGCGACCGGCGTTCGCCTTCACCGCGCCCGCCAGGGCGGCCAGCGCCTCGTCGACTCCGGAGATCCCGCGCCGTAGCGTGGTCTTTGCTCCGCAGCGGTCGAGCGCCAGGCGCATGCCGGCGCCAAGGCCCGCTTCGGCGAGCAGCAGTCGGAGGCTGCGCGACGCGGCCTCGATCGCCTGCGTCAGCGGCACCCAGGCGGCGCCTCCGGCAGCGGACGCAAGACCGAGCGAGCGCGCGTCGTGGGCCAGGTCGGCAAGCTGCGCGAGCGACCAGCCGGTGCCGAAGAAATCAGCGGCCGTCTTCGGCAGTTGATGCGCTTCGTCGAGCACCACCGTGTCCACCGCGGGCAGGAAGTCACGTATCGCATCGTCGCGCAGCGCGAGATCGGCAAGAAACAGGTGGTGATTGACGACCACCACATCGGCGGCCTGCGCTGCCCGGCGCGCCCTGTAGACGAAGCACTCGTCCAGCCGGGGGCACTCCTGGCCGATGCAGTTCTCGCGCGTCGACGTAACTAGCGGCCAGATCGCGGCGGACTCCGGCACATCGGCCAGTTCGGCGCGATCCCCGGTCGTCGTCACGCCCGCGAATCTGACGATCGAACGCAGGTGGGCCGCGTCCTGCCGTGACGGCAGGCGCCCCTCGGCCTCGGTGCGCGCCAGCCGCTGCAGGCAGACATAGTTCTGCCGGCCCTTGAGCAGCGCGGCATCGATGCGCAGGCCGAGCGCTTTGACCAGCGTGGCGACGTCCTTGGCAAAGACCTGGTCCTGCAGCGTCCGGGTTCCGGTGGAGACAAGAACCTTGCCACCGGCCAGCAGCGCCGGCACGAGGTAGGCAAAGGTCTTTCCGGTACCGGTGCCCGCCTCGGCGATCAGCGTGCCGCGCTCGGCGATCGTGTCGTAGACCGCCAGCGCCATCTCGCGCTGCGAATCACGCGGTGAGAAACCGGGCACCGCGGCAGCAAGCTCGCCGTCGCCCGCGAACGCGGCTGCAACCAGCCGCCGCGCCTGCGTGAGGCGCGTCGAAGCGACGTCCGGCGACGATGCCGCCGCCGCGTCCCCGCTCACGCGGGCACGTCTGGCACCAGCTGCATCTGCAGCAGGGCGATCGCGTCCTTGATCTGGAGCTTGCGCTTCTTCAGCCGCCGCAGCTTCAGCTCATCGACTCCGGGCTGACCCGCCAGGCGCTCGATGGCCTCGTCCAGATCGCGATGCTCGACCTGCAGTTCAATGATCCGTTGCTTGATCTGCTCCATCTCCATGGCTCGCAGCCTGTCCCCTTAGCGGATTAATCCTAGCAGGCGGCCCGCGCGAAGCACAGCGGCGACTGCGTGACCTAGACTCGACGGGCCCGCCGACCCACCCCCGACCATGTCCAACTTCAGGGTCTCCGCCTGTACGGCCGAGCACATTGGCGACCGCTCCGAACAGCAGGATCGGGTCGCGATACTGACGAGCCCGCGCCATCCGAGCGGGCTGCTCGCGGTCGTCAGCGACGGCATGGGAGGGCGCACCGGTGGCCGGATGGCATCGGACCAGGTCATTGCCACGGCAAACCACCTGTTCCAGGACATGGCCGAGGCGGACGCCGGCAGCCTGCACGCGCTGCTCAGGACGATCGCCGAAGAAGCGCACACGGTGATCCGGCTGTCGGCGCTGTCCAGTGAGAAGGAGCCGCATGCGACCTTCGTTGCGCTGATCGTCCGCCGCGATTACGCGATCTGGGCGCACGCCGGCGACAGCCGCCTCTACCACTTCCGCGGCAGCCGGCTGATCCACCGCACGGAAGACCAGACCTACGCGTGGTACCTGCGCGCGCACGGTCGCACCGAGCAGGCCGCCGAAGCAGACCTCAAGTTCAAGCACATGCTGGTCAGCGCCCTTGGCCTGAACCGGCCGCCGACCGTCGCCATCAGCGAGGCCAGCAACCTGCAGCTCGGCGACTCCTTTCTGCTGTGCAGCGATGGCCTGTGGGCCCATATTTCGGAGGCCGAATTCGGCGAAACCCTCGCCCGCTCCAGCGCGCGCGAAGCCAGCGGCGAGTTCGTGCAGCGGGCCCGCGAGCGGGCGCGCGGCGGCGGCGACAACCTGTCGCTGGCGATCGTCAAGCTGGACGCGCCCGCAGCGTCCTGACACGCAGGCGCCGAGGCCATCGCCCGGTCGGCGCGAGGGGGGCTCCAGGTCTTTCCCGGAAGCAGCAGGCTCAACGTCCGCTGCTGCCGTCTGACGGCTTCCGCGCCGCGTTGCGTTCCTGCTCGCGCCGCTCGCGCCGTCGCCTGTTCTCCTCCGCAGTTCGCGCTTTTTCCTCGGCCCGCGCCTGTGCAGCGCGCTGGCGCTCCTCGACCTGCGCGGCTCTCTCCGCCGCATCGGCCTCCTTCTGCGCTCGCTCCGCGGCCCGTCGTTCGTGCTCTTCGATCCGCTCCGCTTCGCGCTGCTGCGCCGTGGCCCTGCGCTGCGCCTCCTCCTTGCGCTTCAGTTCCGCGGCCGCTTCCTGCTCTTGCGGATCGACCGTCGGCGGCGGAACCGGCCTGCGTGCTGGCCTGTCCGGCGTGTCCGCCTTCCTGTCCGCAGCCCCAGATCGGCTGCGGCGCTCGGCCTCCGTCGCCTTGTCCGCCGCGCGCTGGCCACGCGCCTTGGCGCGCTCCTCGGCGTCGAGCCGGCGCAGCGCGTCGCGCGCTGCCACCTCGCGTTCGCGCGCCGCACGCAACTGCTGGTCGCGCTCGCGGCGCGCATTGTCCCTGCACGGGTTGACGAAGAAGCCCTTTGCGCATTCGCGCTGCGCCTGCTGGTAGCGGCGCTCGATTTCCGCCGCCTCCTGCTGCGCCTGCTGCAACACGGCGGTTGCCTGCTCGCGGCTGGCCATGCCGTCCTGGGCCGACGCCCCGGCGAAGATGCCGAGCAGCGCGGCTGCCGCAAACGCGGCCCTGCGTTTAGAGCGCCACGACATCGCGGTGCGGCGCCTCCAGGTAGGCGCGTGACTGCATCTCGATCAGCCTCGACGAGGTGCGCTGGAACTCGGCCGCCAGCGCACCCGCCGTATAAAGCCCCTCGGGCTCAGCTTCCGCGGAGAGGATCAGCTTGACGCCGTGGTCGTAGAAGACGTCGACCAGCCACGTGAACCGGCGCGCCTCGGCCGCCTGCCCGGCCGACATGCGCGGCACGCCGGACAGCAGCACGGTGTGGAACTGGCGGGCGATCTCGAGGTAATCGTTCTGCGATCGCGGACCGCCGCAAAGGACATCGAAGTCGAACCAGACCACGCCGCCGGCGCGACGTCGCGCGCGGATCCGGCGCGCTTCGATGTGCAGCACGGGGTCGTCGTCCTCCGCCTCGGCCACACGCGTGAACGCCTGCGCCAATCTGGCCTCGGCCGCCGCCCCGGCCGGCCGCAGGTAGGTCTCGATGTGCTCCATTGCCCGGCGCCGGTAATCGATGCCGCCGGCCACCTCGATCACGTCGAGCCTGTCCTCCAGCAGCGCGATCGCGGGCAGCAGCCGGTCCCGGTGCAGGCCGTCGGGGTACAGCGCCTGCGGCGCGTAGTTCGACGTGATCACGAAGCCCACACGCAGGTCGAACAGCCGGGCCAGCAGTCGGTGCAGGATCATGGCGTCGGCGATGTCCGAGACATGGAATTCATCGAAGCAGATGAGCCGCGCCCGTCGTGCGATGCGCCGTGCGACCTCGTCGAGCGGATCAGCGGTTCCCTTGACCGCATCAAGCTCGGCGTGCACGCCGCGCATGAACTCGTGAAAGTGAATACGCGTCTTGCGGATCAGCGACACCGACGAGAAGAAGCAGTCCATCAGGAAGCTCTTGCCACGTCCGACCCCGCCCCACAGGTACACGCCTTTCGGGATCTCCGGCCGTGCCAGCAGCTTGAGCACGGCGTTGCGACGGGCGTGCTTGTATTTCAGCCACTCGTCGTCGAGCCTCGCGAGCCGCTCGGCGGCGCGCCGCTGCGCCGGATCCAGCGTGTAGCCGCGCGTCGCCAGCGCATCATCGAGGTGGGAGCGGAACGACACAGTAGACGGTGGCCAGTGATCCGTGCCCGGTGAATCGCGACGAGTCCGCCTCAGGCCGGCCACCGCTCACCGGTCACGGTTCGCTCAGAAATTGAGCGACCTCTTGTCGACCGCAAGGGCGGCCTCCTTGGTCGCCTCCGAAAGCGACGGATGCGCGTGGCAGATGCGGGCGATGTCCTCGCTGCTGGCGCGGAACTCCATCGCCACCACGGCCTCGGCGATCAGTTCCGAGGCCAGCGGGCCGATGATGTGCACGCCGAGGATCTCGTCGGTCGCGGCATCGGCAAGAAACTTGACCAGTCCGGTCGTGTCGCCGAGCGCACGCGCGCGGCCGTTGGCCGCGAACGGAAACGTTCCCGCACGATAGGCGCGGCCGGCGCCTTTCAACTGCTGCTCGGTCTGGCCGACCCAGGCAATCTCCGGCGAGGTGTAGATCACCCAGGGAACCGTGTTGAAGTTCACGTGGCCATGCTGGCCGGCGATGCGTTCGGCCACGGCGACGCCCTCTTCCTCGGCCTTGTGCGCCAGCATCGGGCCACGCACGACGTCGCCGACGGCCCACACGTTGGGCAGGCTGGTCCTGCAGTCGTCGTCGACCACGACGAAGCCGCGCTCGTCGAGGGGCAGCCCGACGGCCGCGGCATTCAGGCCGTCGCTGTTCGGCAGGCGGCCGATCGACACGATCAGCCTGTCGAAGGCGGCCGACTGCTCCGCGCCCTTGGCATCGGTGTAGGTCACCGTCACGCCCTTCTTGTCGGCCTTCACGCCGTCGATGCGCACACCGAGCTCGATCCTGAGCCCCTGCTTGGTGAACGCCTTCCACGCCTCGCGCGCGATCTGCTGGTCGACCGCGCCGAGAAACTCCGGCAGTGCCTCCAGTGCCGTGACCTCGGCCCCCAGACGTCGCCAGACCGATCCCACTTCGAGCCCGATGACACCCGCGCCGATCACGCCGAGCCTTTTCGGCACCGCCTCGATGCGCAGCGCGCCGTCATTCGAGAGGATCCTTTCCTCGTCGAAGGCCACGCCCGGCAGAGGCCGCGCATTCGAGCCCGTGGCGACGATCACGTGCCTGCCGGTCAGCACCTCGTCGCCCACCTTGACCTCGTATCCGGTTTCGCCCTTGCCCGCGAACTCACCGCGACCGTGGAAGAAGGACACCTTGTTCTTCTTGAACAGGTAGAGGATCCCGTCGTTGTTCTGCTTCACGACGCGGTCCTTGCGCGCGAGCATCTTCGCCACGTCGATCGCTGCGCCTTTTCCGGCAAGGACGATGCCGTGCTCACCGAAGTGATGGTTGGCGTGCTCGAAGTACTCGCTCGACTGCAGCAGCGCCTTCGACGGAATGCAGCCGACGTTGGTGCAGGTGCCGCCGGGTGCCGGTCCGCCGTCGGCTGCCTTCCAGTCGTCGATACATGCCACGCTCAGCCCAAGCTGGGCGGCGCGGATGGCGGCGATGTAGCCGCCGGGACCGGCGCCGATCACCACGACGTCGAAGCTCTTGCTCATGGGTTCCGTTCCTCGATCGCGGCCGTCACGGCTCCTCGCGCGGCACGAAGATCCACAACAGCAGGTAAAGCAGAAGCGTGAAACCGCCGAGGAACAGGCCGAGCACGAAGATCAGCCGCCAGACGAAGGCCTCCACGCCGGTGGCCTGCGCGATGCCGCCGCAGACGCCGGCAATCCATTTGTCCGTGTTCGACAGCCGCAGGCGGTTCAGCCGCAACGGCGCGGGCGCCGGCGGCATGTCGAGCAGGCGCCCCTTGGCCCGGTCGAACTCCTCCTGCGTCAGGGCACCCTTGGCCAGCAGTTCGTGCAGTTTGGCAATCTCGTCGGCAGTCGACATCGAATCGTCCTCTCGCCCTCGGACTTCCTGCAATCGCTCAGACCTCGAGCAGCAACCGCGCCGGATCCTCGAGAGCGTCCTTCATCGCCACCAGCGACAGGACCGCCTCGCGGCCATCGATGATGCGATGGTCGTAGGAAAGCGCCAGGTAGTTCATCGGCCGGACCACGATCTGGCCGTTCTCGACCACGGCCCGCTCCTTGGTCGCATGCACGCCGAGGATCGCCGACTGAGGCGGGTTGATGATCGGCGTCGACAGCATCGAGCCGAACACGCCGCCGTTGGAGATCGAGAACGTGCCGCCGGTGAGTTCCTCCAGCGCCAGCTTGCCTTCACCGGCCCGCTTGCCGAAGTCGGCGATCTTCTTCTCGATGTCGGCGAAGGTCATCTGGTCCGCGTCGCGCAGGATCGGCACCACCAGGCCGCGCGGCGAGCCGACCGCGATGCCGATGTCGAAGTAGCCGTGGTAGACGATGTCGTTGCCGTCGACCGAGGCGTTGACGACCGGGTACTTCTTCAGCGCCGTCACCGCTGCCTTGACGAAGAAGGACATGAAGCCGAGCTTCACGCCGTGCTCCTTCTCGAAGCGGTCCTTGTACCGGTTGCGCAGGTCCATCACCGGCTGCATGTTGACCTCGTTGAACGTGGTCAGGATGGCGGCGGTCGACTGCGACTGCACGAGCCGCTCGGCCACCCGCGCCCGCAGGCGCGACATCGGCACGCGTTGCTCGGGCCGTTCGGCGAGGATGGCGAGGTCGATCGGCGCCTGCACCTGCGGCAGCGCAGGCCTGGCGGCAGGGGGGGCCGCAGGGGCCGGCGCCGGGGCGGCCGCCGGCTTTGCGGCAGCCGCGAGCACATCGCCCTTGGTGATGCGCCCGTCCTTGCCCGTGCCGGTGACCTGCGCCGGCGCAATGCCCTTGTCCGCCATCAGCTTGGCCGCCGCCGGCATGGCGACGCCACCCTTCGCAGCCGGCGCAGGCGCGGGCGCGGGTACGGGCGTCGCCGCCTTGGGTTCGGGCGCGGGAGCAGGCGCCGGGGCGGCGGCAGCCGCCTTGGCCTCGCTGTCGATGCGGGCGATCAGTTCGCCGGCCGTGACGGTGCTGCCATCGGGCCGGATCACTTCGGTGACCACGCCGGCCACCGGCGCCGGCACTTCGAGCACCACCTTGTCCGTCTCGACCTCGATCAGGATCTCGTCCATCGCGACTGCGTCGCCTGGCTGCTTCTTCCACTGCAGCAGGGTCGCCTCGGCAACCGATTCCGACAGCTGCGGCACGTTGACATCGACTATGGCCATCTTCTTGATCTTCCGCGAGAAAGTGGAGGGTGAAACGTGAGCGTCGAAGGCCGGGATGGGAGGCGGCCGTGGGGCACACCGCGCACCGGCATCGCTGCACGCTTCACTTGTGCAGCAGCATCCCCTTGAGCTTGCCGAAGGCGGCGTCCAGCAACGCTTTCTGCTGCTCGTTGTGCTTGGCGTAGTAGCCCACCGCGGGAGATGCCGAAGCGGGCCGGCCGGCGTAGCCAAGCCTTTGGCCGTCCGCCATGTTTTCCAGGATATGGTGCTGCACGTAGAACCAGGCGCCCTGGTTGACCGGCTCGTCCTGGCACCAGACGATCTCGGTTGCGCGCGGATACTGCTTCAGCTCGGTCGACAGCGCCTTGTGCGGGAACGGGTAGAGCTGCTCGATGCGCAGCACCGCCACGTCGTCGACCTCGCGTTCCCGCCGCGCCGCCAGCAGGTCGTAGTAGACCTTGCCCGAGCAGGCGATGACACGCTTGACCTTCTTCGGATCGATCGCCCCGGTCTCGCCGATCACCGTCTGGAACTCGCCGCGCGCAAGTTCGGCCAGTTCCGAGGTGGCGTCCTTGTGTCGCAGCAGGGACTTCGGCGTCATGATCACCAGCGGCTTGCGCAACGGGCGGATCATCTGCAGCCGCAGCAGGTGGAAGATCTGCGCAGCCGACGTCGGCTGCGCGATCTGCATGTTGTTGTCGGCGGCCAGTTGCAGGAAGCGCTCCAGCCGGGCCGAGGAGTGCTCTGGGCCCTGTCCTTCGTAACCGTGCGGCAGCATCAGCGTCAGGCCCGCCTGCCGGCCCCACTTCACCTCGCCGGAGGTGATGAACTGGTCGATCACCACCTGGGCGCCGTTGACGAAGTCGCCGAACTGCGCCTCCCAGATCACCAGCGTGTTCGGCTCGGCGCTCGCGTAGCCGTACTCGAAGGCCAGCACGGCCTCCTCGGACAGCACCGAATCGATCACCGTAAAGGGCGCCTGCTTCTCGGAGACGTTCTGCAGCGGGATGTAGGTGCCCTCGTCCCAGCGCTCGCGGTTCTGGCTGTGCAGCACCGAGTGGCGATGGGTAAAGGTGCCGCGGCCGCTGTCCTGGCCGGTGATGCGCACCGGATAACCGCTCGACACCAGCGTGGCAAACGCAAGGTGCTCGGCCATCCCCCAGTCGAGCGGATGTGCGCCGTCCGCCATCGCACGCCGGTCGGCGATCACCTTTTCCACCAGCGGATGCAGCTTGAAGCCTTCCGGAATCGTGGTGATCCGCTCGCCGATCCGCTTCAGCTCCGCCAGCGGCACGGCCGTATCGGCGTGGTCGGTCCACTTGCGGTGGAGGAACGGCGACCAGTCGACCGAGTACTTTCTCTTGTAGTTGGTGAGCACCGGGTCCACGGAGTGCCGGCCCTCGTCCATCGCCGCCCGATACGCCTTCACCATCTCGTCCGGCTCGCCGGCGGCCAGCACGCCCTGCGTGATGAGCTTGTCGGCGTAGAGCTTGCGCGTGCCGGGGTGCTGGCCGATGCGCTTGTACATCAGCGGCTGGGTGACCGCCGGCGTGTCCTGCTCGTTGTGGCCGAGGCGGCGGAAGCAGATGATGTCGATCACCACGTCGCTGCTGAACTGCCGCCGGTAGTCCATCGCCAGCTGGACCGCGAACACGACCGCCTCCGGATCGTCGCCGTTCACGTGCAGCACCGGTGCCTCGATCATCTTCACGACGTCGGTGCAGTACAGCGTCGAGCGCGTGTCGCGCGGATCGGAGGTGGTGAAGCCGATCTGGTTGTTGATCACGATATGCACCGTGCCGCCGGTGCCATAACCGCGCGTCTGCGCCAGGTTGAGCGTCTCCATCACCACGCCCTGCCCGGCGAAGGCCGCGTCGCCGTGCACGAGCACGGGCACCACCTTGGCGCCCTCGACGTCGCCGCGCCGCTCCTGCCGCGCGCGCACCGAACCCTCCACCACCGGGTTGACGATCTCCAGGTGCGACGGGTTGAAGGCCAGCGACAAGTGAAGCGGGCCGCCGGGCGTCGGCACGTCGCTGGAGAAGCCCATGTGGTACTTGACGTCGCCGGCCGGCAGGTCAGCTGCCGCCTTGCCTTCGAATTCGGCGAACAGCTCCCTCGGCATCCTGCCGAGCGTGTTGACCAGCACGTTGAGCCGGCCGCGGTGGGCCATGCCGATGACGATCTCCTCGACGCCGTTCTCGCCGCCCCGCTGCACGACCTCGTCCATCGCCGCAATGAAGCTCTCGCCGCCCTCCAGCGAAAAGCGCTTCTGCCCGACGTACTTGGTGTGCAGGAAGCGCTCCAGTCCCTCGGCAGCGGTCAGCCGATCGAGGATGCGCTTCTTCTCCTCGGCGGTGAAGCTCGGCGTCGAGCGCGTCGATTCGAGCCGCTGCTGCCACCAGCGCTTCTGCGCCGGATCGGAGATGTACATGAACTCGGCGCCGATCGTGCCGCAATAGGTCTGGCGCAGCGCCTTGATGATCTCGCGCAGCGTCATCTGCTCCTGGCCGAAGTACGTATTCGAGGCCGAGAAGACGATGTCCATGTCGGCTTCGGTCAGGTCGTAGAAGCCGGGCTCCAGCTCGGCAATGGCCGGTCGCTCCTGGCGCTTGAGCGGGTCGAGGTCCGCCCAGCGCGCGCCGAGGAATCGGTAGGCGGCGATGATCGACTGGACGTGGACCTGCTTGCGCGCCACCGAGAGGTCGGTCGGCGCCACCGAGGGGCGCAGCGCCCCGCTCTTGGCACGCAGGGCGAACGACTCGACGATCGGCGCGTGCGCCACGTCGGGTGTGCTTGAGGAACCGTCGGCCGCCGGTACCAGCTGCATCTGGTCGAAATAGGCGCGCCACTTGTCGGGCACCGAGGCGGGGTTGTCGAGGTACTTCTCGTAAAGCTCCTCGACGTACGGCGCGTTACCGCCGAACAGGTAGGAGTTCAGCTGCAGCTGACGGATCATCGCGTTCGTCCTATGAAAACGAGTTTCTCGCCCAGGATGCCCCGCCACGGGCGCCTCCGGGCGCCGCGTTCGGGTGCCGCTTTGCCGCTTCACGGCGCCACGGCTCGCGTGCAGTCCGCACGAAGCTCCGGTGACGGGCCCCTGCAGACCGAGCGCGCGATGGTAGCATCGCAGCGCCATGGATTCACCCTGGTCGTGCCATGGCGAAGCCGCCCGAGTGCGCGCTGGCGCAGGGCATCGCGGCGTGGATTGAACTCTTCGGGCGCGCGGCAGCAACCTCGGGGGCGAGCAGCGGATTTCGGCATCGCCGCCAACGCGGCAGAGCCGCCGGGCTCCAATCCCCCCCTCCTTGCCCGAGATCAAAACACGGTGTATCCCAGTAGCGGAAGCTTCGCCCGAATTCGGGCGGCGCACGAGGATCCCGCAGCGGCTTCCCGTAATCCAGCGCAGCGGGAAAGAGCCACGCAGTGGCAGGGAGCACTATGCCGGACACAGCATCTGCAGCGGGTTACCGCATCGTCGCGCGCGAGGATTTCTCCGACGTCACGTACCTGCTGGAAATCGAGCATCCGATGATGGCCAGGGCCGCCAGGCCGGGCCAGTTCGTCATCGTGATGGAGCATGAGCACGGCGAGCGGATTCCGCTGACGATTGCGGACTTCGATGCCGGCAAGGGCACGATCACGCTGGTGATCCAGGCGGTCGGCAAGACCACGCGGGAGATGCAGGCCAATTGCCGCGTCGGCACCAGTCTGTTTGCCGTGGTCGGACCGATGGGCATTCCGAGCCATATCGGCGCAGCGAAGAAGGTCGTCTGCGTCGGCGGCGGCCTCGGCGTGGCGCCGATTTACCCGCAGGCACGCGGCTACAAGGAAAGCGGCGCCTACGTGATCGGGGTGATCGGCTTCCGCAACCGCGACCTGATGTTCTGGGAGGACAAGTTCCGCGCCGTGTGCGACGAACTGATCGTCTGCACCGACGACGGTTCGGCCGGCATCAAGGGCCTGGTCACCGAAGGGATCAAGCAGGCGATCGCCACCCACGCGGACATCGACGAGGTGGTCGCCATCGGCCCGCCGATCATGATGAAAGGCTGCGCCGAGACCACGCGCCCGCACAAGATCAGGACGATCGTCAGCCTGAATCCGGTCATGGTCGACGGCACCGGAATGTGCGGCGGCTGCCGGGTGAAGATCGGCGACCAGGTCAAGTTCGCCTGCGTCGACGGCCCCGACTTCGACGGACACAAGGTCGACTTCGACGACCTGATGGCGCGCCTGGTGCGCTTCAAGCAGTCCGAACGCGAGGCGCTCGACCGCTTCCAGGAAGCCTGCCGGCTGCGCGGCACGGTCGAGACCGAGATGGAGGTCACGTCGCTCGACCGTCCCTCCACGGATGGATGACGGCGATGGCGACGAAGAAGAAAACGATCCGAACCATTCCGCAGGAGCGGACCCCGGTTCAAGAACAAGACCCGCTCGAGCGGGCAACGAATTTCACCGAAGTCTCGCTCGGCTACAACGTGCAGGAAGCCGCGCGCGAGGCCGAGCGCTGCCTGATGTGTCCGGACCAGCCGTGCGTGCGCGGCTGCCCGGTGGAGATCGACATCCCGGGCTTCATCCAGAAGATCACCGAGAAGCACTTCCACGGCGCCTACGACATCCTCACCGACACCAACCTGCTGCCGGCGATCTGCGGCCGCGTCTGCCCGCAGGAGAACCAGTGCGAAGGCGTGTGCACGGTCGGGCAGACGCTCGAGCCGGTCGCGATCGGCCGTCTCGAACGCTTCGTGGGCGACATGGCGATCCGCGAGGGCTGGGCCAGCGTCCCGTACATCGAACCGGCCGGCTTCCGTGTCGGCATCGTCGGCTCCGGCCCGGCCGGAATGGCCTGCGCCGCGGACCTCGCCAAGGCGGGCTGCGAAGTGGTCGTCTACGAGGCGCTGCACGAGCCCGGCGGCGTGCTCAAGTACGGCATCCCGGACTTCCGCCTGCCCAACGAGGTCATCAACGCCGAGATCGACAACCTGCGCAAGCTGGGCATCCGCTTCGAATCCAACACGCTCGTGGGCCGCCTGTTCACCATCGAGCAGATGCTGACCGAGATGGGCTTCCACGCGGTATTCGTCGGCACCGGCGCCGGGTACCCGAGCTTCATGGGCATCCCGGGCGAGTCGCTCAACGGCGTGCTGTCGGCCAACGAGCTGCTCACCCGCTGCAACCTGATGCGGGCGCGCGATTTCCCAAATTTCGACACGCCGCTGCTGCCGGGCAAGCACGTCGCGGTGATCGGCGCCGGCAACACGGCGATGGACGCGCTGCGCGTGTCGCTGCGGCTGGGCGCCGAAAGCGTGCATTGCATCTACCGCCGCTCCAAGAAGGAGGCGCCGGCCCGCGTCGAGGAGATCCATCACGCCGAAGAGGAAGGCGTCGACTTCAACTGGCTGACCAGTCCGATCGAGATCCTCGGCGACAAGGACAACAACCTGCGCGGGCTGCGCTGCGTGAAGATGGAACTCGGCGAACCCGACGAATCCGGCCGGCGCCGGCCGGTGCCGGTCGCCGGCAGCGAGTTCGAGTTCGAGACCGACATGGTGGTGTTCGCCATCGGCACCAACGCCAACCCGATCCTCGGTCAGACGTCGAAGCTGGCGCTGAACAAGCGCGGCTACATCGCCACCGACGACGATCTCGCCACGTCGATCGCCGGCGTCTACGCGGGTGGCGACATCGTCACCGGCGCCGCGACGGTCATCGAGGCGATGGGCGCGGGCCGCAAGGCCGCGCGCAGCATCAAGGCCTATCTCGGACTGCGCGACAGCGACGCGATCTACGAGGACGAGCTTGCATCGATCGGCACGCGCTTCGGCATCCATGTCGAAGAACACGGCTTCGCGCGGCTGCGGATTGTTTAGACGGCATTCAGACAGTGCAGCAGCGCGCCACCCGCGCAGTCGAAACCACAGAGGTTCAACGCAAACGATGAATGACACCGCAGTCGTCGAACGGACACCCTCCTCCCCGGCCGCCGCCGCCAGGCGCGCCGTCGTCCTCCCCGAGCACATCGTCGAGGTGATCAGCGACTCCGGCGAAGGCGCGCAGCGCTGCGGCCAGTCGCTCGGCGCGCTCGCCGCGCGCAGCGGCAACGGCATCTGGACGGTCGAGATCATTCCCGCCGAGATCCAGCCGCCGGCGCGCAGCGTCGCCGGCGCGAGCGGCATCCGCATCCGGATCGGCTCGAAGGCGGTGACCAATGGCGGCGACGAGACCGACCTCGTGGTCGCCTTCAACGAGCAGGTGCTGCTCGGTCGCGTGCGCGCCGGCGAACTCAAGCCCGGGGCCACGATCCTGCTCGAGAGCATGTGGCGCGAGCACCGCGACGCGGCGATCGTCAAGTCGTACACGGAAACGGTGGCTGGCCTCGTCGAGGCCGGGTACCGCGTGCTCGAGGTGCCGCTGGAGCGCGAATGCCGCAAGCTCGTGGCCGATGCGCGCCGCGGCAAGAACATGTTCGTGTTCGGCGTGCTTGCGAGCATTTACAGCTTCGACCTCGACCTGGCGCGCGAGCAGGTGGCGCTGACCTTCGGCAAGAAGGAGCAGAAGGTCATCCAGGCCAACCAGGGACTGCTCGAGGCCGGCTATGCCTGGGCCGCGGCCAACCTCGACTTCAGGTACAGCATCCCGGCGCAGCGGGCGACCGAGCCGCAGATCGTGGTGAACGGCAACACCGCGATCGCGCTCGGCGTGCTGGCCTCGGGCATGGACATCTGCGCGATGTACCCGATCACGCCGGCCACTTCCGCCTCGCACTACCTGAGCGAGTGCTTCGAGCGCGTCGGCGGGCTCGTCCACCAGGCCGAGGACGAGATCGCCGCCTGCGCTTTCGCGATCGGCGCCTCCTACGCCGGCAAGTGCGCGGTGACGATCACCTCGGGTCCGGGCTACTCGCTGAAGCAGGAAGCGATCGGCCTGGCCGTGATGGCCGAGATCCCGCTGGTGGTCGTCAACGTGCAGCGCGGCGGCCCGAGCACCGGGCAGCCGACCAAGGTCGAGCAGGGCGACCTGCTGACCTCGATCTTCGGCAGCCACGGCGACGCGCCGAAAGTCGTGATGGCCGCCTCCGGCATCGAGGACTGCTTCTACTCGATGATCACCGCGCGCAAGATCGCCGAGACCTTCAACATGGTGGTCGTCGTGCTGTCCGACGCCAGCCTGGCCACCGCGCAGCAGCCGTTCCCGCGGCCGAAGTTCAACTCCGACTGGCTGGCGCCCCCGCTCGACCAGACCCCCGTTCCCGAAGGCGCAAAGCGCTATGACTGGGACGAGACCACGGGCCTGGCGCGGCGCTTCATTCCCGGCCAGCCCGGCGGCATGCACACCCTGACCGGGCTGGCCCACGACCGTGCGAGCAAGGTCGCCTACGACCCGTCGATCAACGAAGAAGGCCTGCGTGCGCGCAGCCTGAAGCTGGCCGCCCTGCAGAAGACGCTCAACACGCCGATAGTGTTCGGCGACCCGGAAGGCGACCTGCTCGTGGTCGGCTGGGGCAGCACCAAGGGCGTGATCGAGGAGGCGGTCGAGCGCCTGCGCGCCGAGGGGCGGAAGGTCTCCTCCGTGCACCTGCGCTTCATCCAGCCGATGCCCTCGGGCATCAAGCAGATCATGCAGCGCTTCGGCAAGGTGATGACGATCGAAGGCACCTGGTCCGACCGTCCCGACGACGCGCTGATCGACGAGGACAACCGCCGCTATGCGCCGCTGGCGATGCTGCTGCGCTCGCGTTATCTGGTCGACGTCGATTGCTGGGGCGAGGCACGCGGCCAGCCGATCAAGCCAGGAATCGTCTGCGACGCAATCCGCGCCAAGCTGCAGGGAGAAAGCCAATGACCACGATGCCCGTCTCGCAATGCATCATCCGCCTGCACGAGGCGCACCACAACCTCGAGGACTACCAGGGCGGCGTGCCGCGCTGGTGCAGCGGCTGCGGCGACAACGGCATCCTCACCGCGGTGCAGCGGCTGTGCCGCGACGAGGACCTCGCTCCGGAGCGCACGGTGTTCGTGTCCGGCATCGGCTGCTCGAGCCGGCTGCCCCACTACATGAAGACCTACGGCTTCCACGGCATCCACGGGCGGGCCTTCCCGATCGCCGAGGGCGTGAAGATGGCGCGGCCCGACCTGCACGTGTTCGTCAGCACCGGCGACGGCGACTGCTGCAGCATCGGCGCGGCGCACTGGATCCACGCGATCCGCTACAACATGAACATGACGGTGATGCTGCACGACAACCAGGTCTACGGGCTCACCAAGAAGCAGGCCTCGCCGACCTCGCCGGTCGGACTGAAGAGCAACACCACGCCACGCGGCACGATTCTCGACGCGCTCAATCCGCTTACGGTGACTCTCGGCGTGCAGAACGCGTCGTTCGTTGCGCAGTGCGTCGACTGGATCCCTGAGTTGCTCTACGACGTGATCGCCAAGGCGTTCAGGCATCGCGGCTTCTCGTTCATCAGGATCATCCAGCGCTGCCCGGAATGGCTGCCGAAGATGTTCGAGCCGTGGCTGCAGGATCCCGGCCGCACGCTGCTGCTGACGCACGAGAACGGCCTGCAGCCGAGCGCCGAGCTGTCGCGCATCTACAAGAATCAGCGCGAGCACGATCCGCTGAACATCCATCAGGCACGCGAGATCGCCTCGGCACAGGACCCGATCCCGGTCGGCATCCTGTATCACAACCCCGACGTACCCTGCTACGAGGACCTGCGCCATATCGGTGAAGTGCGCACGCCGGAGGCGATCCGCGCCGGGCTCGATGCCGAAATGGACAAGTTCACCATCTGGCCCGATGGCGGGCAGATGCAGCAGGCCGCCTAGCGCGTCACGCCGAACACAGCCCGGAGCGTTTTCGCCATGGATATGGCCGCAGGATTTCAGGAACAGTTCGTCTTTCACGTCACCGGCAAGCGGTCGGAGCAGGACCTGGCGCCGATCGACGGCGCGGGCCTGCGTCCGGCGCTGCTGGCGCCTTTCCGCGACCTCAGCCGCCTGCGTTACGACTATCCGGTCGTGCTGGTGCGGGACGCTGTCGAGGCGGACGCGGTGCGCTCGTTGTCGAGCTTGATCAGCGACGCGCTGCGCGACATCGCACCGCGCGGCATCGACGGCGAACGACTGCGCCGCCACACGCTGCGGCTCGAGCGCGAGATCCGCGGCCTGGTGGCCAGCGGCCGCGCGGGCGACCTCTCCGCGCTGTGGGCCGAGGCGGCAGAGCGGATCGGCGACGGCAGCGACGAGGACGTCGCACGCCAGGTGCTGACGCAGATTTCCGAGGCGCTGCATCTCGACGGGCCGCTGGTCGACTGCGACCGCGCGATGCCGGCGGCGCTGATCGAGCACCTGTGGCGCTCGGCGCAGTCAGCCAAGGCGCGCGCCTTCCGCAAACTGGTCGACACGCTCATCGTGCGCCTGTCGGACATCCTGCGCGCCGCCCACATCAATTCGCCCGCCGGCCGCACGCCCGAGGCACTGCGCGCTTCGCTCGACGGGCCGCACGCCGGCGAGTTCAACTTCGACGCCATGTCGCGTCTGCTCGGCGGCGCCACGCGCGATCCCCTGCCCGCTGCGCGCCGCGCGCGCATCGAGTCGGCGCTGGCCACGTTGCGGGCACAGCGCTTCTTCGCCGACCCGAAAGGCGGCACGCCGACCGATGGCGCTTTCGAGTTCCGCTTCGACGACTGCGCCACGGCGGCCGCCGCGTATCGCGCCAGGCTGCCGGCCCTGGTCGAGGTCGTCAAGGCGCTGGCGATCGCCGAACTCGAGTCGGAAGGCCGTTACGCGGAGTTCGAGCACGACCCGTACTTCGAGCGCTACGACGAATACGCGCTGACCCCCGAGGACCTGGCGCTGTTTCCCGACTATCTGGTGTGCATTCCGCCCGGCACCAATGACGCCCCGGCAAACGCCGGGCTGCTCGATCTGCTTTCTTCGGGGCTGCCGGTCAAGGTGCTGGTGCAGACCGACGACCTGCTCGAGGAAGCCTCGATCGGCACCGGACACTTCGCCTTCGGCGTGCGCAGCGCGCGGCTGGCGACCACCGCGATGGGGCTGGGCGGCATGTTCGTGCTGCAGTCGCCGAGTTCGAACCTGTACACACTGCGCGAGCGCATCACTGCCGGCATGCGCGCACAGAGCCCGGCACTGTTCTGCGTCTACTCCGGAAGCAACGACAGCAAGCTGGTCCCGCCCTACCTCGCAGCCGCCGCAGCGATGGAGTCGCGCGCGTTTCCCGCCTTCACCTACGACGCCGCGGCGGGCGAGAACTGGGCCAGCCGCTTCTCGCTGGAGAACAATCCCTCGCCCGATGCCGACTGGTCGGCCGCCCGCCTGCAGTACGCCGACGAGGCGCTGCAGCGCGTGTCGGAGCCGACCGCGTTCACCTACGCCGACTTCGTGCTCTGCGACCGCCGCTACGCGGGGCACTTCGCGATCGTGCCGCGCAGCCGCTGGTCGGCTCGCATGATGCCGGTTTCCGACTGGCTGGCGCTCGACGCGAAGACCGCGGCCGACCGCGTGCCGTTCGTCTGGGCAGCCGACGAGGACGACGTGCTGCACCGGGTACTGGTCGATGCGCGGCTGATGCAGGCCACGCGCCGCTGCCTGCTGCTGTGGCACCGTCTGCAGGAGCATGGCGGCATCAACGACTCGCACGCACAGCGGCTGCTGGCGCGCGAGAAAGCCGCGTGGGAGGTGCAGATGCGCCTCGATGCCGACGCGGGCGTGCCGGCCCCGGCGGCGGCGCAGACGCCGGCCGGCGCCGCACCTGCGACGGCCGCCGCAGCGCCCGCCGCGGAGACCGCGGCGGCGCCGGACAAGCCGCCGTCTGACGACGCGTGGATCGAGACGGCCCGCTGCCCGAGCTGCGGCGAGTGCAAGAACATCAACGACCAGATGTTCGCCTACAACGACAACAACCAGGCCTACATCAGGGACCTCAATGCCGGCACGTACCGGCAGCTGGTCGAAGCCGCCGAAGCCTGCCAGGTGGCGATCATCCATCCCGGCAAGCCGCGCAATCCGAAGGAGCCCGGGCTGGACGAACTGCTGGAGCGCGCCAAGCCGTTCCTGTGACGACCACGCAAGCGCCGGGCGCATGAAGATCCTGCGCTCCGACCTGCCGCACTGCCCGGAACTGAACGGTGCGGTGGTGGTGATCGACGTGCTCCGCTCGTTCACCACGATTGCCTATGCCTTCGCGCAGGGTGCTCGCGAGGTGATCCCGGTCGACTCGGTCGAGGCCGCCCGCGAACTGCGCGCGCGGCATCCCGATGCGCTCGCGGTCGGCGCCCTCGGCGGCGGCGCGCCCGCCCCGGGCCTCGACATCGGCAACTCGCCGGCGAAGGTCGCGGCGCTCGACCTGAGCGGGCGACGCATCATCCAGTACACCGCCGCCGGCACGCGCGGGCTGGTCGCCTGCGATCACGCGCGCGTGCTGCTCGCCGGCAGCCTGGTGTGCGCGACCGCTACCGCGGCCTACCTGCGTCTGCTGCAGCCGCCCTCTGTGACGCTGGTCGTCACGGGCATCTGGTCCGACCGCGACGGCGATGAAGACCACGCCTGCGCCGACCTGATCGAGGCGCTGCTGCGCGGGGATGATCCGCCGCGCGCGCCATTCGCCGAGCGGGTCCGCAACAGCGACTTCGGGCGCCGGTTCACCGCAGGCACCGATCCCAACCTGCCGCAAGCCGATCTCGACTGCGCCGCCGCGGTCGACCGCTTCGCGTTCGCCATGCCGATGAACCGGCTGCGCGACGGGCTGCTGATTCGTCCCGTGCCGGTCGCTATTGGCTGACCGCCGATTGCCGGCGCCGTGCCTAGGATTCGGCGGCCAGCTGCCGCAGCGTCTGCTCGATGACCTCCGGCGGCTGTCCGCCCTGGATCAGGTGGCGATCGTCGATGATCATCGACGGCACGGAGTTGATGCCCAGCTGGCGGTAGAAGCGCTGCCGTTCGCGGACGTCGTCCGCGTATTCGTCGGAGTCGAGGATCGCGCGCGCACGATCGACATCGAGGCCGATTTCGCCCGCCGCCCGCAGCAGCACCTCCGGCGCGCTCGGGTTCTCGGCATTCGTGTGGTAGGCGATCAGCAGCGCGCGCTTGAGTTCGCGCTGCCTGCCCTCCAGCGCGGCCCAGTGCAGCAGGCGGTGCGCGTCGAACGTGTTCCAGACGTGCGGCCGCTCGCCGAATGTGAATCCGACCGCCGCTCCGCGCTGGCGGATGAACTCGCGCCGTTGCGCGATCTCTTCGGGTGTCGTGCCGTACTTCTTCGCCAGGTACGGGATCGTCTCCTGGCCCTCGGGCGGCATGTCCGGGTTCAGTTCGAAGGGCTGGAAGTGGATCTCCACCGGCAGCGAACCTCCGAGGCGGTCGAGCGCCCTCTCGAGCGAGTACAGCCCCACCGCGCACCACGGGCAGGCGACGTCGGAAACGAAGTCGATTTTCATGTCGGGCCTCACTGGAGATCGTTGATCGATCGTAGCAGCGCCCCATCCCGCCTCGGGCACTGCCGGTTTCCACGAGTCGAAGCGATGCCGGCGACCGGGATCAGGCGCTGGAATGCCTGACGGCCCGATGCCAGAATGCCCGCGGACCACATCGGACTCGAAGGTGCACTCAGTGGGCAACAAAGGGTCGGCAACGGCTCCGGCGCGCCGAACATGAGCGACGTCCGCGCGCTGCTCCTGACCGACGTCGTCGACAGCACGCAGCTGCTCGAGCGCCTCGGCGACGAGGCGGCGGCGACGCTGTGGGCCGCGCACGACCGCGCCGCGCGCGACCTGCTGCGCGAGTGGCGCGGGCTGGAGATCGACCGCACCGACGGCTTCCTGCTGCTCTTCGAGTCGGCGTCGGATGCGCTCGGGTATGCCCTCGCCTACCACCGTGCCCTGGCTGGCTTCGAGGTGCCGCTGCGCGCACGGGCGGGACTGCACATCGGGCCGGTGATCCTCCGCCACAACAGCCCTGCCGACGTTGCACTCGGCGCCAAGCCGGTCGAAGTCGAGGGCCTTGCAAAGCCTGTCGCCGCGAGAGTGATGGCCATTGCGCAGGGCGGACAGACCCTGCTGACCGCGCCGGCACGCGACGCGCTTGGACCGATGAAAGTGCGCATCGAATCGCACGGCCACTGGCGCGTCAAGGGCGTGGCCGAGCCGTTCGAGCTGTTCGAGGCCGGCGACGACGACGCGCCTTTCACCCCGCCGCCCGACAGCGCCAAGGCGTATCGCGTCGTGCAGCGACGCGACCTCTGGCTGCCGGTGCGCGAAGTCAGGCACAGCCTGCCCGCCGAGCGCGACGCCTTCGTCGGACGACACGAACCGCTGCTCGAACTGGCGCACCGCTTCGAGGCCGGCGCGCGCCTGGTCTCGGTGCTCGGCATGGGGGGCAGCGGCAAGACGCGGCTCGCCACGCGCTTCGGCTGGACCTGGCTCGGCGACTTTTCCGGCGGCGTCTGGTTCTGCGACCTGTCGCAGGCGCGGACCATCGACGGCATCGTCGCGGCGGTCGCGCATGGGCTCGACGTTCCCCTGGGCAAGGACGACCCGATCGCCCAGCTCGGCAGCGCCATCGCCGGCCGCGGACCGTGCCTCGTCATCCTCGACAACTTCGAACAGGTGGCGCGCCACGCGCAGGAGACGCTGGGCCGTTGGCTCGATGCCGCGGGCGAAGCGCACTTCCTCGTGACCACGCGCGAAGTTCTTGGGCTCCCGGGCGAGCAGACCTACGCCCTGGCGCCGTTGCCGGGCAGCGAAGCGGAGGAGCTGTTCATGCGCCGCGCCGAGGCGGCGAAGAGCAACCTGGCCGTCACGGCGGAAGACCGTGCGGCCATTGCACCGCTGGTGAAGCTGCTCGACGGGCTGCCGCTCGCCATCGAGCTCGCCGCGGCACGCGTGCGCCTGATGCCGCCGCGCACGCTGCTGGCGCGCATGGGCGAGCGATTCCGGCTGCTCGCCTCCGCGGGCGGGCGCCAGGACCGCCATGCCACGCTGCGCGCCACCTTCGACTGGTCGTGGGATCTGCTGTCGCCCGCCGAAAAGTCCGCGCTCGCGCAGCTGTCGGTCTTCGAGGGAGGATTCACCCAGGAAGCCGCCGAAGCGATCGTCGATCTCTCGGCGTGCGACGGCGCACCGTGGATCGTCGACGTCCTGCAGTCGCTGCTCGACAAGTCCCTCGTGCGCGCGGTCGGTCGTGATCGCTTCGACCTGCTGAGCAGCGTGCAGGCGTATGCCGCGGAGCAGTTGGCTACCGAAGGGCGCTTTCCGGGCAGCGGCGCCGATGGCCGGCAGGACCGGCGATCGAGCGCCACTGCGCCTGGTTCGCGGCGCTGGGCCCAAAGCGGGCAGTCAGAATGCGTACGCCGACCTTGCCAATCTCGTCGTTGCGTGCCGGCGTGCGATCGCGAATTCGCGCGCGCAGCTTGCGACCGACGCACTGCAGGGTGCTTGGGCTGCGCTGAGTCGCAATGGACCGATCAGCACCGGCGCCGACCTCGCCGAGGCAGTTTGTGCCTCTGCCCGGATCTGGACACCAGGTCCGCGGCGATCGCGCAGTGCGGTTCACGGCAGCGCTCTGGATTCGCTGGGGCGTCCGGCGGACGCGCGGCGCCACTACGAGACTGCCCTGCATCTTGCTCGCGAATGCGGCGACCGCGCTTGCCAGGCGAACGTGCTGACCAGGGCTTGCAGCCGTCGATGGAAGCGAAGGCCGAGTTGCCGGAGGCGCGAGCAGGCGACTGCCGACGCGCTATCGCTGGCGCGAGAGCTCGGCGACGCTGTCGACTGAATGCACCGCCCTCAACGGCCTCGCAAACATCGACTTTGCCCAAGGTCGATCTCGACGAGGCACGCGCAAGCTACGAAGCAGCCCTCGAGCGAGCGCGAGACGCCAGCAATCTTGACTGGCAGTGCTGGCTGCTGGGCAATCTCGGCATCGCTGTACGCCAACCTTGGCCGCATGGAAGAGGCCCGACGGTGCTTCGAGCAGTCGCTGGCGCTGGCTCGGCACACTCGGTGACCGGCAACGTGAAGGCCACTCCCTGTGCAATCTTGGGATGCTGCATCTCGTGCAGAAGCGCCTGGACGAGGCGATCGAAGTTTCCGAGCAAGCGCTACGCGTCGCACGCGACCTCGGGCACGTGCGCCTCGAGGCCATCGTTACTGTGCAATCTGGGCTTGGCGCACGAGGAACATGGCCGCACGCAGGATGCGCTGCGTTCGTTCGATGCCGCGCTGCGTGCAATGCGCCAACTCGGAGACCGTCGCGGCGAAGGCCAGTTCCTCGGCTATCTCGGCCGGACACGGGCTCGGCTTCGCGACTTCGACTCGGCGCGGGAATGCTTCGCCGCCGGCCGAGCATTGCTGCGACGAGGTTTCCGACACATTGAGCCTTGGAATTCTCACTGTGCGACAGCGCCGAATGCGAATGGCGCGCCGGCAACGTCTCGCGGGGCGCGGGCACTTCGACGAGGCGCGGACATTGGCCGCAGCAGCCGGTGCCGGTCCCCAATCAGAACTTGGCCTAGCCTTGGCGCGCGTCGCAGCCCTGCTCGGCGTTCCGGCGCCGTTGGAAACCTCGGCTACTCGTTCATGATCCAGGGGTCCCTGTCCAGGTTCTCCCCACCCGCCCTCGGCTTCAACTTACCGTGTACTTGTAGCAGGTGCCCGGCTCGGAACGCGGCTTGCTGCACCTGAGCAGCCTGCCGGCGCCGAGGACTTCGCACTTGCCGGCGAAATCCTTCGGGATCTCCCTTTCGCTTGCATTCGAGCGGCAGCGACGCTGAGGGCTCGACGAACCTGATTCCGTCCAGGCCGGCGAATTCGAAATGAGCCGCCGACGACCTCAGTGACCACACCACGGCCTTGTTGTCGGCCGCGAGGGTCTCGAACTCGGAAACCTCGATCACCGGCCTGCCCCACCAGATGTGCTCGCGGCCAATGCCGACGTCGATCTGCTTTTCGTCGGGCCATGGCGGGCCGTCCGGGCTGCCCTTGCTGCCTGGCGACGAAACGCAAGAGGCCACGAACGCAAGCGCCATCGATGCAAAGACAACCCTGGTTCTCATCGGACTCCTCCTGTTCGAATGGCGGTCCGCTGCCGCCGCGCACAGATGATCAACCAAGACGCTCGACTTGAGAACCGTCCGCAGGCCTTTGCACTCCGCTCAACCGGACAACGGCCGGCGTCGTGCAATCGACTCGGACGAGGCTTACCGAACTGGTGCGGCAGCGGCGCGCTGCCCCGCAGACGCGGGATCGCGCAAAAGCGACCTCGCTCTATTCGTGCCAGCGCTTCGCCGAAAAGCAGGATGTGCGCCGGGCGGCCCGAGTCGGGCACGACACTCGGTGGAGAGTCGCGCCCCGCGCTCGCCTGCTGGACGAAATGACTTCGCCTGCCTTACCGTTGCGGCCCCTACGTACAAGAAGGAAGGAGACATTCCGTGATGCGCCTGCCCGTTGCCCTCGCCATGACCGCGATCGCCGCCGCCCTGACGGCGTGCGGCTCCGATGACGACCCGATCGAGATCAACCAGAAGCCCAGTTTCATTGCGGGCGATATTCGCGAAACGAGCTACAACGGCACGAGCGACGACCTGCTGACCGCCGGACTCGGCAAGACCGGACTGGCCGCCGCCGCCCCGCCGTTCGCCAATCCTGCTTCGCCCACCGTGGTCGAACTGCGCCGCAACGCCATCCATACCAACTACCGGGCCGTGCTCGACTACACCCCGGCCGGCGGATTCGGTCGCCTGTACGGCCCGAACATCGACGTCAACGGCAACGACACGCTCGGCGAGGGCAAGGTCGCCGGGACCGAGTACATCGCCGTTGCGGACGATGGCAGCGGGCGTCAGAACGTCGTCCTGATGGTGCAGGTGCCGACGAGCTTCGACCCCGGCAACGCGTGCGTCGTCACCGGCACGTCGTCCGGTTCGCGCGGCGTATACGGTGCCGTGGGCAGTTCCGGCGAATGGGGGCTCAAGCGCGGCTGCGCGGTGGCGTATGCGGACAAGGGCACCGGCAACGGCCTGCACGACCTGATGACCAATTCGGTGCTGAAGGTCGACGGGCAACTCGACACGGTGACTGCAGCCGGCACGCAGGCACATTTCCGCGCCGACATCACGGATGCCGAGCGGACCACCTTCAACACGGCTTCTCCGAACCGTGTCGCCTACAAGCATGCGCACTCGCAGCAGAACCCCGAGAAGGACTGGGGCCTGAACACGCTGCAGGCGGTCAAGCTCGCCTTCTACGTGCTCAACCAGAAGTACGGCGATCCCATTGCCGGAGGCTCGCTGCGGACCGTGAGGCTCAAGGCGGACAACACGCTGGTGATCGCCTCGTCGATTTCCAACGGTGGCGGCGCGGCGCTGGCGGCGGCCGAGCAGGACACGGAAGGCCTGATCGACGGCATCGCGGTGACCGAGCCCAACGCGCAACCGGGCGCCAACACGGGACTCACGATCCGGCAGGGCTCGGCCACGGTCGCCACCCACAGCAAGCCACTGGCCGATTACTTCAGCTACGCCAACATCTTCCAGCCGTGCGCTGTACTGTCGTCGCAGGCCGGCCTTTCGCTCGCCGCCGCCTTCTGGCCGCCGGCATTCACGACCTCGGCGGAAAACCGCTGCGCCGGCCTGCGCAGCCGCGGCCTGCTGACCGGCAACACGCTCGCGGAACAGGCCGACGAGGCGCTCGCCAAGCTGAATGCCTACGGCTGGCAGAACGAGCACAACTTCCTGCAGCAGTCGCACTTCCGCTTTGCCACCAACTCGATCGTGATGACCTACGTCAACGCCGCGGGACGCTTCAAGGTCACGGACAACGTGTGTGGCTACAGCTTTGCCAACACCGACGCCGCCGGCAACGTCGCGCCGCAGCTCGCCGTCGTGCAGGCGGGCCTGTTCTCGACCGGCAACGGCGTGCCGCCGACTTCCGGCATCAACATCGTCTACAACGATTCGGTCGGCGGCGCCAAGCTGGACTTCCTGGCCGTCTCGCCGACCAGCGGCACGGCGGACTTCGCCCTTGACGGCGCCTTGTGCATGCGCTCGCTGATCACCGGTGTCGAGCCGGCCAGCGGTGCGGCCCTGACCGGCGCCATGAAGGCCTGGTCCGACGGGGTCCGTGCCGGCATCCAGCAAGTGCAGCTGACCGCGAACCTGAAGGGCAAGCCGACGATCATCGTCGCCGGCCGCGACGACACGCTGGTGCCCGTCAACCACGCCTCGCGTGCGTACTACGGCAAGAACCAGATCGTCGAAGGCACGGCGTCGAAGGCACGGTACATCGAGGTCACCAACGCGCAGCACTTCGACACCTTCATCGCCTTCGGTGCACTGCTCGGCTACGACACGCGCTACGTGCCGCTGCACGTTTACTTCGGCCGCGCGATGGACGCGATGTGGAACCACCTGAAGAACGGCACCGCACTGCCCGCGAGCCAGGTGGTGCGGGCCACGCCCCGCGCGGCCGGAGCGGCGCTCGAGCAGTCGAACGTACCGCCGTTCGCAGCGACACCGGCCGCCAGCAACACGATCGGCTTCGCCGCCGGCACGCTGACCGTGCCGCAGTGACCGGGTGATGGCGATTGTCCGCGGCCCGGGACAGCGGCCGTCGGGCAACGTGCGGGGCGCAACGCCGCCTCGCCACCCACTTTTTCCCCGAGCAGAAATGAAAACGGCGCCCACGGGCGCCGTTTTCCTCCCCTGCCCCTCTCCTGCTAGCGTTTGCCGACCGGCTTGACGTCGCGGTGCTTGCTGCCGACGAAAAGCTGGCGCGGCCGGCCGATCTTGTACTCCGGATCGGCGATCATTTCGTTCAGCTGCGCGATCCAGCCCACCGTGCGCGCCAGCGCGAAGATCGCCGTGAACAGCGGCACCGGAATGCCGATCGCCTTCTGCACGATGCCGGAGTAGTAATCCACGTTCGGATACAGCTTGCGGCTCACGAAGTAGTCGTCCTCGAGCGCGATCTTCTCGAGCGCCATCGCCAGCTTGAACAGCGGGTCGTCGTGCAGGCCGAGCGCTTCGAGGACCTCGTGGCAGGTCTCGCGCATCAGCTTGGCGCGCGGATCGTAGTTCTTGTAGACGCGGTGGCCGAAGCCCATCAGCTTCACGGTGCTGTTCTTGTCCTTGACCTTTTCGATGAACTCGCCGACCTTGGCCACGCCGCCGTTGCGCTGGATGTCGTACAGCATGTTCAGGCAGGCCTCGTTGGCGCCGCCGTGCGCCGGTCCCCACAGGCACGCCACGCCGGCGGCGATCGCCGCAAACGGGTTGGTGCCGCTGGAGGCGCACAGCCGCACGGTCGACGTGGAGGCATTCTGCTCGTGGTCGGCGTGCAGGATGAAGATGCGGTCCATCGCCCGCACCAGCACGTCGTTCGGCTTGTAGTCCTCGCACGGCGTGGCGAACATCATGCGCATGAAGTTGCCGGCGTAGGAAAGCTCGTTGCGCGGATAGATGTACGGCTGGCCGATCGTGTACTTGTAGGCCATCGCCACCAGCGTCGGCATCTTGGCGATCAGCCGGATCGCCGAGACCTCGCGCTGGTGAGGATCGTTGAGGTTCATCGAGTCCGGATAGAACGCCGACAGCGCGCCGACCAGCCCGGTCATCACCGCCATCGGATGCGCGTCGCGACGGAAGCCGCGCAGGAAGAACTGCATCTGCTCGTTGACCATCGTGTGATGGGTCACGACTTTGACGAAGTCGCTGCGCTGCTTCTCGTTCGGCAGTTCGCCGTAGAGCAGCAGGTAGCAGGTTTCGAGGTAGTCGCACTGCGTGGCCAGCTGCTCGATCGGATAGCCGCGGTACAGCAGTTCGCCCTTGTCGCCGTCGATGTAGGTGATCGTCGAGTTGCACGACGCCGTCGACAGGAAGCCGGGGTCGTAGGTGAACTTGCCGGTCTTGCCATACAGCGCGCGGATGTCGATCACGTCCGGCCCGATCGTTCCCTTGTACAGCGGCAGATCGAGAGAGGGCGAGCCGTCGGAGAACGAAAGCGTTGCCTTGCCGTCAGCGGGGGTCAGCGTCATGTGAGGGCTCCTTGCTTGTTGTTTGCCGGGTCGAGGGACAGTCAAGCCGAACGCAGCCTGGCGAGCAGCGCGCGCACATCGGGGCTGTCCAGCGGAGGCACAGGCTCGATGCGGGCGAGCAGCAGGTCGAGCAGCTCGTTGTCGGGCAATTCAAGCAGCTTCATCAGTGCCCGGTTCTGCGCTGCATCAAGAGTCCTTCCGTGGCGATCGAGAAACCTGCCGATCAGGAGGTCGTTTTCCAACAGGCCGCGCCGGGCTCGCCAGCGCAGCCGGCGCAGTTCGACCGGCTCGGGCGCGGACCCGCTCCCGGTGGAATGATCGGAGCCCGCCATCAGCCTGCCGCGGCCCCGGGCGGCGCCTAGACGGCGCGCCGGACCATCAGTTCCTTGATCTTGCCGATGGCCCGCGTCGGATTGAGCCCCTTCGGGCAGACGTCGACGCAGTTCATGATGGTGTGGCACCTGAACAGCCGGTACGGATCCATCAGGTTGTCGAGGCGCTCGCCGGTGGCCTGGTCGCGGCTGTCGGCGATGAAGCGGTACGCCTGCAGCAGGCCCGCCGGACCGACGAACTTGTCCGGATTCCACCAGAAGCTCGGGCAGCTCGTCGAGCAGCAGGCGCACAGGACGCACTCGTACAGGCCGTCGAGTTCCTCGCGCTCCTCGGGCGACTGCAACCGCTCCTTCTCGGGCGGCGGCGTGTCGTTGATCAGGTACGGCCGGACCGAGTGGTACTGGTTGAAGAAGTGGGTCATGTCGACGATCAGGTCGCGGATCACCGGCAGCCCGGGCAGCGGCTTCAGGACGATCGGCTCCTTGAGCTCGCGCAGGTTGGTGATGCACGCCAGGCCGTTCTTGCCGTTGATGTTCATCGCATCCGAACCGCACACGCCCTCGCGGCAGGAGCGGCGGAACGCAACGCCGTCGTCGACCTGGCTCTTGATGCGCATCAGCGCATCGAGCAGCATCTTGTCGGTCGGGGCCAGCTGCACCTCCAGCGCCTGCATGTACGGCCTGGCGTCCTTGTCCGGGTCGTAGCGATAGATCTGGAACCGGACGATGCGGCGCGCGGTTGCGGCCAGCGCGGTATTTTCTTTGTCGTTCGTGGCGGTCATGGCGGTGCTCGGCGTCAGAACGTGCGTTTCTTGGGCTCGAAGGTCTCGACCGAAATCGGCTTCATGTTGACCGGCTTGTAGGCGAGCCGGCTGCCTTCCGAGTACCACAGCGTGTGCTTGATCCAGTTGGCGTCGTCGCGCTCGGGGTAGATCGTCGCGGGCGTGTGCGCCGCGGCTTTCGGTGCGCGCCTCGGCCGAAACGATCGTTGCCCTGGCGGTTTCGATCAGGTTGTCGAGTTCGAGCGCCTCGATACGCGCGGTGTTGAAGACCTTCGACTTGTCGAGGATCGCGACCCGCTTGCGCTGCTCGTCGAGCTCGGCAATTCTCCGCGCGCCTTCGCCGAGCAGGCTGCCGGTGCGGAATACGCCGCAGTGCTTCTGCATCGTGCGGCGGATTTCATCGGCGACGTCCTGCGTGCGCTCGCCGTCGGCGCGCCCATCGAGGGCGGCCAGCCTGGCCATCGTCGCCTCGCCGGCACCGGCCGGCAGCGGCTTGTTCTCGCGCGGCTCGCCGCGCAGCGACTCGACGATGTGGTTGCCGGCCGAGCGGCCGAAGACCACCAGGTCGAGCAGCGAATTCGTGCCGAGCCGGTTCGCGCCGTGCACGCTGACGCACGAGCACTCGCCGATGGCATACAGACCATCGACCACGGCATTCGGCTCGCCGTTCTTCGGCGCGACCACCTGGCCGTGATAGTTGGCCGGCACGCCGCCCATCTGGTAGTGGATCGTCGGCACGACCGGGATCGGCTCGCGGATCGGGTCGACGTTGGCGAACTTGATCGCGATCTCGCGGATCGACGGCAGCCGCTTCATGATCGTCTCGGCGCCGAGGTGATCGAGCTTCAGCAGCACGTGGTCCTTGTCGTGCCCGCAGCCGCGCCCCTCCTTGATCTCCTGGTCCATGCTGCGCGAGACGAAGTCGCGCGGCGCGAGGTCCTTCAGCGTCGGCGCATAGCGCTCCATGAAGCGCTCGCCACGGTCATTGAGCAGGATGCCGCCCTCGCCGCGCACACCCTCGGTGATCAGCACGCCGGCACCGGCCACGCCGGTCGGGTGGAACTGCCAGAACTCCATGTCCTCGAGCGGGATGCCGGCTCGCGCGGCCAGCCCGAGGCCGTCGCCGGTGTTGATGTAGGCGTTGGTCGAGGCGGCGAAGATGCGGCCGGCGCCGCCGGTGGCCAGCACGGTCACCTTGCCCTCGAGGATCATGCACTCGCCGGTTTCCATCTCGAGCGCGACCACGCCGACGCAGGAGCCCTCGGCGTCCATGATCAGGTCGAGCGCCATCCACTCGACGAAGAACTGCGTGCGCGCAGCGACGTTGCGCTGGTACAGGGTGTGCAGCAGCGCGTGTCCGGTGCGGTCGGCGGCGGCGCAGGCGCGCGGCACCGGCTTCTCGCCGAAATTGGCCGAGTGACCGCCGAACGGCCGCTGGTAGATGGTGCCGTCCGGATTGCGGTCGAACGGCATGCCGAAGTGCTCGAGCTCGTAGACCACCTTCGGCGCCTCGCGGCACATGAACTCGATCGCATCCTGGTCGCCGAGATAGTCGGAGCCCTTGACCGTGTCGAACATGTGCCACAGCCACTGGTCCTCGGTCATGTTGCCGAGCGACGCGCCGATGCCGCCCTGCGCGGCGACCGTGTGCGAGCGGGTCGGAAACACCTTCGACAGCACGGCGACGTTCAGCCCGGCCTGCGCCAGCTGCAGCGAGCAGCGCATGCCGGCACCGCCGGCGCCGACGATCACCGCGTCGAAGCGGCGGCGCGGCAACTTGGAAAAAGCGGTCATCGCTCAGACTCTCCAGAGGATCTGCACCGACCAGACGGCGCAGGCGGCAAGCCAGACGAGCGTCAGCATGTAGGCGAGCAGCCGGATCCAGGTCGGCTTGACGTAGTCCATGAATATCTCGCGCATGCCGACCCAGACGTGGTAGATCAGCGCGAGGAACACGACCAGCGTGGCGACCTTCATCCACAGCGGCACGAACAGGCCGGCCCAGGCCTCGTAGCCCGGCGCCAGCATGAAGATCGCGTAGACGCCGACGACGACCGAGTAGGCGGCCATGATGACCGCGGTGACCCGTTGCGCCAGCCAGTCGCGCAACCCGTAATGCGCGCCCACGACCAGGCGCTTGGGACCGATGTTGGCGGCCATCTACACGACTCCGAACAGTTTCAGGGCCGCCAGCAAGGTGAGCGGCAGGCTGATGAAGTACACCCACCAGGCGCTGCGCGCCGCGGCCTCCTTCTCTATGCCGACGTGCAGGTCGAGCAGCAGGTGGCGGATGCCGGTCACCAGATGGTGCAGCAGCGCCCAGCTGAGGCCGAGCAGCACGACCTTGACGAAGCCGTTCGAGAAGACCTCGGCCAGCCTGGCGTAGCTCAGCTCCGACGTCAGACTCAGGTCGAACAGCCACAGCAGGAACGGCAACGCCAGGAACATGAGCGCGCCGCTGAATCGATGCAGGAAGGACGCGAAGCCGCCGGCGGGCAGCCGGTAGCTGATGATCTGCGTGACGTGGATGTTCTTGAACTCCGGCCGCTTTTGCTGAAGTGTCTTGCTCATGGAGGTTCGAAGCCCAGGTGTCCGAGATGCGCTGACCCGCGCGGAGCGGCGCGTATTTTCGCCGAATTCGTCGCGGCCGAACAATTCGGCCACGATCAGGACAGGTGAAACGCTAGAAGAGTTCGTTGCGATAGTGGTGCTCGGTGGTGACGCAGAACCCGCGACGCACCTCCACCGGCTGGTCGCTGTAGGTGTAGGAGACGCGATCCACCAGCAGCAAAGGTGACCCCGGCGCGACGGCCAGCAGGCCAGCGACGTCTTCGTCTGCGGCAATTGCGCGGATGCGTTCCTCGGCGCGGATCATTCGCGTGCCGAATTCGGATTCGAAGAGACCATAGAGCGGACCCTGATATCCGGCCAGCCGATCGGCGGTCAGCCCGCGAAAAAGCGCCGCGGGCAGCCAGATGTCGTCGAGCACCAGCGGCGTACCGCCGAGACTGAGCAGCCGACGCAGGTAGACGACCGCGTCGCCGCCGCGCAGGTCGAGCTGCTGCGCGACGTCCGCCGCTGCCTTGACGCGCCGGCACTCGAGGAACGTGCTTTGCGACGGCACCATCTCGCCATGGTCGGGCACCAGGCGAAGAAAGCGGAACTGCGCACGCGGCTCCTGGTGAGTGGCGACGAAGGTGCCCTTGCCCTGCCGCCGGATCAGCAGGTTCTCGGCGGCCAGTTCGTCGACCGCCTTGCGCACGGTGCCCTGGCTCACCTGGAAACGGGCCGCGAGTTCCATTTCGCTGGGGATCGGCGCGCCGGGCTTCCACTCGCCCTGCTGCAGCCGCTGCACGAGCAGCGACTTGATCTGCTTGTACAGCGGCAGGAACACCGCGTCGCGTGGGCGGTCGGTGGCCGGGATGCGGGCAGTGTCGGCAGACATTTGCGTGGCCATGGAGCGCGAGGCAATCGTCCTCGGCTCGATCTTGTGTCTTATACAAGACCTATACTACGCTTGTTTCCCGCGCGCCGGATCGCGCTTGCCCGATGTCGACCCGCCTGCCTTGTGACCTCGCCGTGCCGGCCTCCGATCGCGCGCGCTTCGCAAGCTCGACCCGACCTTGATCAAGCTTTCACGTTCGCCCCTGCGCTAGCCTGTCGTGTCTTTTTCCGGAGAAAACCATGACCAAGACCCCCGTACGTGTCGCTGTCACCGGCGCCGCCGGCCAGATCGGCTACTCGATCCTGTTCCGCATCGCCTCGGGGCAGATGCTCGGCAATGACCAGCCCGTCATCCTGCAACTGCTCGAGATCCCGGACGAAAAGGCACAGAAGGCGCTCAAGGGCGTGATGATGGAACTCGACGACTGCGCGTTCCCGCTGCTCGCGGGCATGAGTGCCTACAGCGACCCGGCGGCGGCGTTCAAGGACACCGAGATTGCGCTGCTCGTCGGCGCCCGACCGCGCGGCCCCGGCATGGAGCGCAAGGACCTGCTGGCCGCCAACGCGCAGATCTTCACGGCGCAGGGCAAGGCGCTCGACGCCGCGGCCAGCCGCAACGTCCGGGTGCTGGTGGTCGGCAATCCGGCCAACACCAACGCCTACATCGCCATGAAATCGGCCCCCTCGCTGCCGAAGAGCGCGTTCACGGCGATGATGCGGCTCGACCACAACCGCGCCCTTTCGCAGCTCGCCGCGCGCACCGGCAAGCCGGTCGACTCGATCGAGAAGCTGGTCGTGTGGGGTAACCACTCGCCGACGATGTACCCCGATATCCGCTTCGCGACGGTCGGCGGCCAGAACGCCGTGTCGCTGGTCAACGACCAGGCCTGGTACCGCGACACCTACATACCTACCGTCGGCAAGCGCGGCGCGGCGATCATCGAAGCGCGTGGCCTGTCGTCGGCAGCCTCGGCGGCCAACGCCGCCATCGACCATATGCGCGACTGGGTCCATGGCACGGGCGGGCGCTGGATCACGATGGGCATTGCCTCTGACGGCAGCTACGGCATCCCCGAGGAAATCGTCTACGGCTTCCCCGTCAAGTGCGCCGGCGGCAAGTACGAGATGGTCAAGGGACTCGAGATCGACGACTGGTCGCGCGGCAAGATGGACGCAACGCTGAAGGAACTCCTCGAGGAGCGCGACGGCGTCAAGCACCTGCTGGGCTAGGCGCCCCGGCAAGGTGGACAAGGCCACGCCGGAGGCGACCGGCGCGCTGTCGGTGGTCGCGCCGCGACCGCCGGCGGCGCTGCAGCCACAGCACGCGCTTTTTGCCGGCGACGCGCAGCCTTTCGTGCTGCCGGTGTGCGACCACTACGCCGGCAACGAGCGCTTCCTGCTCAAGGCGCTGGCCTACCAGGCCCAACTCGGCCCGGTCTTCGACATCACCGCCGATTGCGAGGACGGCGCACCGGTCGGCCGCGAGCGCGAGCACGCCCAGATGGTCGCCGCGGTGATCTCGTCGGCCGCCAACCGGTTCGGCCGCGTCGGCATCCGCATCCACGACATCAGCCACCCGCACTGGCAGAAGGACCTCGAGATCATCCTGCCGGCCGCCGGCACACGCGTGGCGTATGTGACGCTGCCGAAGGTGCGCGGCCTGGCCACTGTCGAGGCGATGGGGGGCCGCGTCAACGCGTACGCCCCGCGCGGACAGCGCATTGCGCTGCACGTGCTGATCGAAACGCACGGCGCGTTGCGCGAGATCGAGGCGATTGCCGCGCATCCGCAGGTGCAGTGCCTGTCGTTCGGACTGATGGACTTCGTTTCCGCCCATCACGGCGCAATACCGGCCAGCGTGCTCACCGGGGCGGGCCAGTTCGATCACCCGCTGGTGCACCGCGCCAAGGTCGAAATCGCCGCCGCGGCGCACGCACACCTGAAGGTGCCGTCGCACAACGTGTCGACGGCGCTGCGCGACCTGCAACAGGTGGCCGCCGATGCCGAACGCGCCGCGCGCGAGTTCGGCTACACGCGCATGTGGAGCGTGCACCCGGACCAGATCGCGCCGATCCTCAGCGGAATGCAGCCGAAGCACGACGAGGTCGCCCGGGCAGCGCGGATCCTGCTCGCCGCCGCGGACGCGCAGTGGGGCCCGATCGAGGACGACGGCGTGCTCCACGATCGCGCCAGCTATCGCCTGTTCTGGACCCTGCTGCGCCGTGCCGGCGCCGCCGGCGTGCCGATCCCGGAGCCCGCGCGGTGGCGGTTCTTCGGCGCCGGCTGACGCGATGCTCAGGCGGTGCCTTGTTCGCCCGGGCGACACGATGAACGAATCACGCCTGCCGCGGCGACGCGACGCCCTCTCGGCCACGCCGCCATCGCCGCACCTTTTGCGGCGCCCTTCGATGCTGTGCACGCTGGTGCTGATGGCGGCGGCAAGCGGCGCCGTGATGGCGCAGCCGCCCGAGCCCGCGGCAGTCGGCCGCGAGCGCCCGCTGACGAGTACCTGGCTGTGCGAGAACGAACGCAGCGTGCTGCTGAACTCGCATCCACTGCGGCCGTCCGAGGAAGCCTGGCTGACCTACGCCGGCACCCGAGTGGCCGTCGAGCGCGTGCGCCGTTCTTCGGACCCCGCTTACGCCAGCGCCGACGGCAAGGTCACGTGGATCGAACGGGGCGACGAGGCCATGCTGACCTTCGAGAGCCTGCTCGACCGGCCGGTCCTGTGCCGACGCAGCGAGGCATCGCGGCGCTGACTCCATGAGGAGCCAGGCGCGACGCGGCGGGGCGCCCGCCGCCTGCGAGGACGGGCCGGCCGCGCCCGCCACGGAATTCTTTACGATGTCCTGATCCAAGCGAGGAAAAACAGATGACGCACAACCTTTTCGATTCCCAGCAAACCTTTGCCATCGGCAAGAAAACCGCCCGGCTGTACTCGCTGCCGGCGCTGGAGAAGGCCGGGCTGGGCAAGATCTCGCGCCTGCCGGTGTCGATCCGCATCGTGCTGGAAAGCGTGCTGCGCAACTGCGACGGCAAGAAGGTGACCGAGCAGCACGTGCGCGAGCTGGCGGGCTGGCAGCCGAACGCGGAGCGCCACGACGAGATCCCGTTTATCGTCGCCCGCGTCGTGCTGCAGGACTTCACCGGCGTGCCGCTGCTCGCCGACCTCGCCGCGATGCGCAGCGTCGCCGACCGGCAGGGCAAGGACCCGAAGACGATCGAGCCGCTGGTTCCGGTCGACCTCGTCGTCGACCACTCGGTGATGATCGACCACTACGGCTCGAAGGATGCGCTCGATCTCAACATGAAGCTCGAGTTCTCGCGCAACCGCGAGCGCTACGAGTTCATGAAGTGGGGCATGCAGGCCTTCGACACTTTCGGCGTCGTGCCGCCGGGCTTCGGCATCGTGCACCAGGTCAACCTCGAGTACCTGGCCCGCGGCGTTCACCAGAAGGACGGCATGGTCTACCCGGACACGCTGGTCGGCACCGACAGCCACACCACGATGATCAACGGCATCGGCGTGGTCGGCTGGGGCGTCGGCGGCATCGAGGCCGAGGCCGGCATGCTCGGCCAGCCGGTGTATTTCCTGACCCCCGACGTCGTCGGCGTCAACCTGAAGGGCAGGCTGCGCGGCGGCGTCACGGCCACCGACCTCGTGCTCACCATCACCGAGATGCTGCGCAAGGAAAAGGTGGTCGGCAAGTTCGTCGAGTTCTTCGGCGAAGGCACGGCGTCGCTGTCGGTCACCGATCGCGCCACCATCGCCAACATGGCGCCCGAGTACGGCGCGACGATGGGCTTCTTCCCGGTCGACGAGAAGACCATTGCCTATTTCGAGGGCACGGGCCGCACCCGGGACGAGATCGCCGCCTTCGAGGCCTACTTCAAGGCGCAAAACCTGTTCGGCGTGCCGAAGCAGGGGCAGCTCGATTACACGAAGTCGCTCACGCTCGACCTGTCGACCGTGGCGCCGTCGCTTGCCGGCCCGAAACGGCCGCAGGACCGGATCGAGATCGGCAGCGTGAAGAAGCAGTTCACCGCGCTGTTCTCGAAGCCCGTGGGGGAGAACGGCTTCAACCAGCCGGCCGCGCGACTGAAGCAGCGCTTCCCGCTGCCGCGCGACGAGGGACTGGTCGAGGGCAAGACCGAGGATGCACCGCTCGGCGCGGCGCGCGACCTCGAGGAGATGGTCGAAAGCCGTCCGCTCGTGAAGCCCGCCCGCGAAGACGACGTGCGCGACGCCACGATCGCCGACGGCGACGTGCTGATTGCCGCGATCACCTCGTGCACGAACACCAGCAACCCGGGCGTGCTGCTCGCAGCCGGCCTGCTCGCCAAGAAGGCGGTCGAACGCGGACTGACGGTGAAGAAGCACATCAAGACGTCCCTTGCGCCGGGCTCGCGCATCGTCACCGAGTACCTGACCAAGACCGGCCTGCTGCCCTATCTCGAGAAGCTCGGCTTCGCCGTGGCTGCGTACGGCTGCACCACCTGCATCGGCAATGCCGGCGACCTCGCGCCCGAGATCAACGAGGTCATCACGAAGAACGACCTCGTGTGCGCCGCCGTGCTGTCGGGCAACCGCAACTTCGAGGCCCGCATTCATCCGAACCTGAAGGCCAACTTCCTTGCTTCGCCGCCGCTGGTGGTCGCCTACGCGATCGCGGGGACGGTGCTCAGGGACCTGATGACCGAGCCGCTCGGCAAGGGCAAGCGCGGCGAGGACGTCTTCATCGGCGACATCTGGCCCACCTCCGACGAGATTCACGCGCTGCTGAAGCATGCGATGAACCCGAAGGTGTTCCAGGCCAACTACGGCAACGTCAAGAAGAATCCCGGCGACCTGTGGCAGAAGGTCGAGGGAGGCACGGGCCAGGTGTACGGCTGGCCGAAATCGACCTACATCGCCGAGCCGCCGTTCTTCGAGGGCTTCTCGATGCAGCCGGCGGCGATGCCGGCGGTGCGCAACGCGCGCGCGCTGGGCATCTTCGGCGACTCGATCACCACCGACCATATTTCGCCGGCCGGCTCGATCAAGGACACCTCGCCGGCCGGCAAGTGGCTGATCGCGCACGGCGTGACCAAGGCTGACTTCAACTCCTACGGCGCCCGCCGCGGCAACCACGAGGTGATGATGCGCGGCACTTTTGCCAACGTCAGGATCAGGAACCTGATGATCCCGGCCAAGGCCGACGGTTCGCGCGTCGAGGGCGGCGTCACCATGCACCAACCGTCGGGCGAGCAGATGTCGATCTACGATGCCGCCATGAGGTACCAGGCCGACGGCGTGCCGACCGTGGTCTTCGGCGGCGAGGAATACGGCACCGGGTCGTCGCGCGACTGGGCGGCCAAGGGCACGCAGCTGCTCGGCGTGAAGGCGGTCATCGCGCGCAGCTTCGAGCGCATCCACCGCAGCAACCTGGTCGGCATGGGCGTGCTGCCGCTGCAGTTCAAGGGCGACGACTCGGCGGCCTCGCTCGGCATCAACGGCGACGAGACCTTCGACATCATGGGGCTGGAGCGCGAGATGAAGCCGCAGCAGGACGCCACCCTGGTGATCCGCAAGCCGAACGGCGAAAGCCGCACCGTCTCGCTGCGCCTGCGCATCGACACGCCGATCGAGGTCGACTATTACCGCAACGGCGGCATCCTCCCGTTCGTGCTGCGCCAGCTGCTGGCTGCCTGACGACCCGCCAGGCCCGAACCCGGCGCATGATGGAGGCTGCTCCCCGCCTCGCTTTTCGAGCGCACCGCCATGCAACCCTCTGCAAGCGATGACGGCAGATCCGAGGTCATCGATCGCGCCGATCCGCCGCGCGGTTTTCTCGACACCGCGTGGCCGCTGGCCGCGCTCGCGCTGCTGCTGCTGATGCTCGTGCGGGCCTGCGTGCCGGCGACGCCGGCTGCTTCGGCCCCCGCCGCACCGGCGTCGGCCCAACCCTCCGGATCGTCGCCGTTGTCCCGATGACCCCCGCAGCTGCGGCGGAACACGACCTCGCGTTGAGCGACGACGGCCTGCGGCTCACCCTGGCGGGCGCGTGGCGCCTTGCCGAGATACCGGCGCTCGCGCCTTCGCTGGCCCGAATGCAGCCACGCGCGCCATTGACGGTCGACGGCGAAGGCCTGACCGCCCTGGACTCCGCGGCCGCGCTCGCACTGATCCGCGCCATCGACGGCGCCGGCCTGCATCACGAGTCCGTCACCTGGCAGGGGTTCTCGGCGCCGCATCGGCGCGTGCTCGACGACGTCCTGAAGCGCCGCGCCGTGCTCGGCGAACCGGTGCCGCACCCGAAGCGCCGCTGGCTGGCCGAGGTCGGCGAGCGCGCGACGATCATCTACCGGCAGGGGGCCGACCACGTCAATTTCCTCGGCGAGACGCTGGCGGCGTTCCTTGAAGTCGTCGTCATGCCGGGCCGGCTGCGGCTGCGCGAACTGACCGTGCAGCTCGAGCACGCCTGCCTGAACGCGATCCCGGTGGTGTCGCTGGTCACGCTGCTGATCGGCGTCGTGTTCGCCTACCTGCTCGGGCTGCAGGCCGAGCAGTACGGCGCCAACATCTTCGTCGTCGACGGCGTGGGCATTGGCATGTCGCGCGAGTTCGCGCCGATCATCGTCGCCGTCATCATCGCCGGACGTTCGGGCGCCGCCTTCACCGCCCAGCTCGGCTCGATGCGGCTGACCGAGGAGACCGACGCCATCCGCACGCTCGGCCTGTCGCCGATGCAGGTGCTGGTCGTGCCGCGCGTGCTGGCGCTGCTCATCGCCCTGCCGCTGCTTTCCTTCATCGGACTGGTCGCGGGCCTGGCCGGCGCCGCGCTGGTCGCCGACGCGATGCTCGGCATCCCACCCGCCGCTTTCGCGGAACGGCTCCATTACGCCTTGTCCATCACACACGTGTGGGCCGGCCTGATCAAGACGCCGGTGTTCGCCCTGGCCATCGCGGTAGTCGGCTGTCGCATGGGCATGCACGTCGGCCGCGACACGCGCGCGGTCGGCCTGGCGACGACCTCCACCGTCGTGCAGAGCATCGTCTCGGTGATCCTGCTCGACGCGGCGTTCGCCGTGCTGTTCCAGGAGCTCGGGATCTGAATCCCCGTCGCTGCGCCAGATGAACAGTCCCGCTCCGGTGATCGAAGTCGACCGCATCGTCACGCGCTTCGGCGACGTCACCGTGCACGACGGCGTGTCGTTCAAGGTCGAGCCCGGCACCCTGGTTGCGCTGATCGGCGGGTCGGGCACCGGCAAGTCGGTGCTGCTGCGGGAGATCATCGGCCTGCATCGCCCCACCGAAGGCACGGTCCACGTCCTCGGCACCGACATGTGGCGGTCGTCGGCGTCGGAAGTTGCCGGGATCCGCCGGCGCTTCGGGATGACCTTCCAGGACGGCGCGCTGTTCTCGTCGCTGAGTGTGGCGCAGAACGTCGCCGTGCCGCTTGCGGAGCACACGCACGTCTCGCACGCGCTGCGCGACCATCTGGTGCGGCTGCGGCTGGCGCAGGCGGGACTGCCTGCAGACGCCGGTGCCAAGATGCCGAGCGAGCTTTCCGGAGGCATGCGCAAGCGCGCGGCGCTGGCCCGCGCACTGGCGCTGGAACCGGAGATCCTCTTCCTCGACGAGCCGACCTCGGGACTCGATCCCATTACCGCGCGTTCTTTCGATGCACTGGTGCGTTCGCTGGTCGACAACCTCGGCATCACGGTGTTCCTGGTCACGCACGACCTCGACACACTGCTGACGGTGGTCGACCGCCTGATCGTGCTGGCCGAAGGCAAGGTGCTGGCGGACGGAGCGATGTCCGACGTCGTGAAGGTCGATCATTCGTGGGTCCGTTCCTACTTCGCCATCCGTACAATGGTCGGCGGTCCACCAAACCGAAGCGATGGAAGCTGAAGCGAAGTACACCTACGTCGGCATCGCGGTCATCGCGCTGGCCGTCGCGCTGGTGATGTCGGTCATCTGGCTGAAGCGCACCGGCGCCGAGCGCGATTTCGCCCGCTACGTCATCTATTTCGAGCGCCAGGCGCTCGACGGCCTTGCGGTCGGCTCCAACGTCAGCATGCGTGGCATCAGTATCGGCCGCGTGCTCGACTACCAGCTGTCGACCGAGCACCTGAACCGGGCGCGCGTCGACGTGCGCCTCGATCGCCGCGCACCGGTGCGGACGAACACGTCGGCCGTGATCACCCGCAACTTCGTCACCGGCATCGCGCAGGTCCAGCTGGTGACCCCCGAACCGGCCGGGCCGCCGCTCACCGAGACGCCCAAGGGGCAGCCTTACCCGGTGATCGGCGAGGGGCGCTCCGACATCGCGGAGATCACCGGCCGCGTCACCGAGCTCGGCGACATGGCCGCGGAAGTCCTGCAGAACCTCAACCGCGTCTTCACGACCGAGAACCGCAACGCGGTCGCGGAGACGCTGACGAATCTGCGCGGGCTGACGAGCAACCTCGACCGCCAGCTGGCCGGCCTGTCCGGCACGCTCGACGAAATCCGCGGTGCCGCGCGCGAGTTCCGCCGCACCGCCGAGCACGTCGCCACGGCAACCGAACGCGTCGGCGGCAGCGCGGCGGCCACGCTGGACGACACGCGCGTGCTGGTCGCCGACTTCCGCGCAACCGCCGCCGAAACGCAGCGCGCAATGGCGCAGATGGCGACCTCGCTGGCCGCATTGCAGACCGAGGCGACCACGACGGCGCGCCGCCTCGACGCCAGCGCCACGCACATCGACGACCAACTGCTGGTTGCCGTCACCGAGCTGCGCACCAGCCTGCAGACGATGCAGCGTTCGCTCGATCGGCTGAGCGACCCGCGCACGGCGCTGCTCGGCCCCGAGCCCGCGCGGCTGGGCCCCGGCGAGAAGATGCCGTGAAGCGCCTGGCCGCCCTTCTTGCCGCCGCGGCGCTGTCGCTGTCGGGATGCGTCTCGGTCAGCGTCGGCAGCGCCGATGTGCCGGCGATGACCTACTACGTGCTCGCCGATGCGCGGCCCGCATCGGCCGAGCCCAAGGCAGCGAATGCGAAGGCGAGGATTGCCATCCAGGGCATCGGCGCGGATCCGCTCGCCGACTCGATCCCGGTTGTCTTTTCGCGTCGGGCGGGCGAGCGGGCGTTCTACCAGTTCGCCTCGTGGACCGAGCGGCCGTCGCTGCGCCTGGCCCTGCTGGCGCAGCAGAGGCTCGAGGCGCGCGGGCGCTTTGCTGCCGTAACGCAGCTCGGCCAGCCGGTCAGCAGCGACTGGCTGCTGACCCTCGCGCTCGAAACGCTGGTCCACGACGTCAGCGGCACGCCGGGACGGGCACAGCTCAGTTTGCGCGCCGAGCTGATCCATCGCCGCGACCGCAGTCGCGTCGCGCAGCGAACCTTTACCGCCGCACCGCCGGTAGGCGAAGCGGCAGCGCCGGCGGCGGTTGCCGCCTTTGCCGTCGCGGTCGCCGATGTGCTCGATCCGCTGGCCGAATGGGTCGAGGCCACGGTGGCAGCCCACACCCGGCCCTGAGGCATGCGCGACCCGGCGTTTCCGTCCTCGGCCCGCAACGTCTTCGGTGCGCCGCTGGCCTGCTGCTGCACATCGCCGCTCACCGGCTTCAATCGCGACGGCTACTGCCACACCGGCCCGCAGGACGTCGGCTCGCACACGGTGTGCGCGCTGATGACCGAGGAATTTCTCGCCTTCTCGCGCCGGCGCGGCAACGACCTCGTCACGCCACGCCCGGAGTTCGGTTTTCCCGGGCTGCAACCGGGCGACCGCTGGTGCCTGTGCGTCTCCCGCTGGAAGGAGGCGCTCGATGCCGGCGAGGCACCGCCCGTGCTGCTCGCGGCGACGCACGAGAAAGCGCTCGAGGTCGTGACCCTCGACCAGTTGCAGGCGCACGCGGCAGCCGCCTGACTCTGCCTGTCATGCGAACCACGCCGGCGATGGTGCTCGATGCTCCGGGGCGGCCGCTGGCTGCGCGGCAGATTGCAGTGCGCGACCCGGCGCCCGGCGAAGTGCTGGTCAAGGTCTCCGCCTGTGGTGTCTGCCGCACCGACCTGCATGTCGCGGACGGGGATCTCACGCAACCGAAGCTGCCGCTGGTGCTCGGGCACGAAGTGGTCGGCCGTGTCGCCGCCATCGGCGCGGGTGTCGATCGTTTCCGCGAAGGGGAGCGCGTCGGCGTGCCATGGCTGGGGGCAACGTGCGGTCGCTGCCCGCAGTGCCTCGCCTCGCGCGAAAACCTGTGCGACGCGCCGGAATTCACCGGCTACACGCGCGACGGCGGCTACGCCGGGCACGTGCTGGCCGACGCCCGTTACGTCTTTCCGCTGCCCGATGCCTACGACGACGCGCACGCCGCGCCCCTGCTGTGCGCGGGGCTGATCGGCTACCGGTCGTTGCGCTTCACCGACGACGCGCACACCCTGGGCATCTATGGTTTCGGTGCGGCGGCGCACCTGATCGTCCAGCTGGCGATCTGGCAGGGTCGCCGCGTATTCGCGTTCACCAAGCCCGGCGACGCCGAGGGTCAGGCCTTTGCCCGCTCGCTCGGCTGCGCGTGGGCCGGCGATTCGACGCAACCACCGCCCGAGCCCCTCGATGCCGCGGTGCTGTTCGCGCCGGTGGGCGCGCTGGTGCCCGCCGCGCTGCGCGCGACGCGCAAGGCCGGCATCGTCGTCTGCGGCGGCATCCACATGAGCGAGATCCCCGCGTTCCCGTACGAGATCCTGTGGGGCGAACGCGTCGTTCGCTCGGTGGCCAACCTGACCCGCGAGGATGCCGAGCAGTTCCTCGCACTCGCTCCGCAGGTGCCGATCCGCACGCACGTGCAGACCTGGCCGCTCGCCGAAGCCAACGAGGCGCTGGCCGCGCTGCGCGAGGGTCGCGTGCAGGGCGCGGCGGTGCTGCTGTGCCCGTGAGCGGGACGCCGGCCCCGCGCGCGGTGCTCGACACCAACGTGCTGCTCGACCTGTGGCTGTTCGACGACCCGTCGGTGCGCCCGCTGCGCGCCGCGATCGAGGCGGGAAGCCTGCGCGCGTTGCGCAGCGGCGACTGCGATGCCGAGTTCGCGGAGGTGCTGGCGCGCGAGGGCTTCGGCCTCGACGACGCTGTGCGTGCCGGGATGCTGGCGCGCTGGGCACGCTGCAGCGAACCGATCGCAGACGTTGCGCCCGCGCCCGTCACCTGCACCGATCCCGACGACCAGAAGTTCCTCGACGCCGCCTTCAGCGCCCACGCCGACTGGCTGCTGACGCGCGACAAGGCCCTGCTGCGACTGGCGCGCCGCGCCGCGGCGGCCGGCCTGCACATTGCCAGCCCAAGTGCGGCAATGACTTACGATCGCGCCCACGGCTAGCCTCGTCCTCGCCCGGCGGGCTCCGCCTGCATTCCAACGAAACAGCCATGCAGATCGCAAGCAAGCTGCCGAACGTCGGTACCACGGTCTTCACCGTGATGTCGGCGCTCGCCGTGAAGCACGGCGCGGTCAACCTCGGCCAGGGCTTCCCGGATTTCAACTGCGACCCGCAGTTGCAGGCGCTGCTCGCCGAAAGCGTGGCCGCGGGCCACAACCAGTACGCGCCGATGGCCGGCGTGGCGGCGCTGCGCGAAGTCGTCGCCGGCAAGACCGCGCGGCTGTACGGCCGCACCTACGATCCCGACACCGAGGTCACCGTCACGGCCGGCGCCACGCAGGCGATCATGGCCGCGGTGCTGGCCGTCGTGCGCCCGGGCGACGAAGTCATCGTGCTCGAGCCCACCTACGACAGCTACGTGCCGTCGATCCTGCTCGCCGGCGGCACGCCCGTGTACGTGCCGCTCGACCACACGCGCGGCTACGCGCCCGACTGGGAACGGGTACGCGCGGCGATCACTGCGCGCACGCGGCTCGTCATGCTCAACTTCCCGCACAACCCGAGCGGGTATTGCCTGGGCAGCGATGATCTCGCCGCGCTCGAAGCGATCGTGCGCGACACCGAGGCGCTCCTGCTTTCCGACGAGGTCTACGAGCACATCGTCTTCGACGGCAGGCCGCACTGCTCCCTCGCCCGCTCGGCGGAACTGGCCGAGCGCACCTTCGTGATCTCCAGCTTCGGCAAGACCTTCCACATCACCGGCTGGAAGGTCGCCACCTGCTGCGCGCCGGCACTGCTCTCGACCGAGCTGCGCCGCGTGCACCAGTTCATGGTCTTCGCGGTGAACACGCCGGCGCAGCACGCGCTGGCCCGCTTCCTCGTCGACCCCGCGCACTACGAATCGCTGCCGGCCTTCTACCAGGCCAAGCGCGACCTGTTCGTCGAAGGCCTGCAGCGGACGCGACTGCGGCCGCTGCCCTGTCCCGGCACTTACTTCGTGCTCGCCGATTACAGCGCCGTGTCCGACGAGCCGGAGGCCAGCTTCGCCGAGCGGCTGGTGCGCCACCACGGCGTGGCGGCGATCCCGATCGCCGGGCTCTATGCGCAGCCGTTCGACAACCGCATCGTGCGCTTCTGTTTCGCCAAGAAGGACGACACGCTGCGCGCCGCACTGGCGCGGCTTGCCGAGGTATGAAGAAATGACAGTCAAGACGGAAGCGGTCCACGCCGACGCGCTGGAAAACGTCAACGTCGTCGGCCTCGACCCGATGCCGACGCCGACCCAGGTGCACGAGCGCGTGCCGCTGTCGCCGCTCGCCGCAGCGACGGTCGCCCGCGGGCGCGAGGCGCTGCGCGCGATCCTCGAGCGCAGGGATCCGCGCATCTTCGTCGTCGCCGGTCCCTGCTCGATCCACGACCCGGCCGCGGCGATCGACTACGCGCAGCGGCTGGCGGAGCTGGCGGCCGAGGTCGCCGGGACGATGCTGGTCGTGATGCGCGTGTACTTCGAGAAGCCGCGCACGGCAACCGGATGGAAGGGCTTCATCAACGACCCGCGGATCGACGACTCCTTCCACATCGAGGAGGGCATCACCGCCGCGCGGCGGCTGCTCGTCGACATTGCGGAGCTCGGCCTGCCGGCCGGCTCCGAGGCGCTCGACCCGCTGTCGCCGCAGTACCTGGCCGACCTGATCAGCTGGTACGCGATCGGCGCCCGCACGACGGAATCGCAGACGCATCGCGAGATGGCGAGCGGCCTGTCGACCCCGGTCGGTTTCAAGAACGGCACCGACGGCGGGCTCGAGGTGGCGATCAATGCCATCCGCTCCGCCGCCAACCCGCACAGCTTCCTCGGCATCTCGGCGTCAGGTCGTACGTCGATCGTGCGCACGCGCGGCAACCCGCACGGCCACCTGGTGCTGCGCGGTGGCGGCGGCCGGCCGAACTACGACTCGGTCAGCGTCAAGCTCGCCGAGCGCGCGCTCGCCAAGGCGGGACTCGCGCCGAACATCGTCGTCGACTGCTCGCACGCGAACTCGCTGAAGGACCCGTCGCTGCAGCCGCTCGTATTCATGGACTGCGTGCACCAGATCCGCGAGGGCTCGCTGGGCATCCGCGGCATGATGCTCGAGAGCCACATCCACGCCGGCAGCCAGCCGATCCCCGCCGACCGCTCGCAACTGAAGTACGGCATATCGATCACCGACGGGTGCATCGGCTGGGAGACGACGGCGGAGCTTCTGCGGCGGGCGGACCAGGAACTGCGGCCGCTGCTGCCCTCCCGGGACCGCAGCTAGCCGGGCGGGCCGCAGCGCCGCGCAGGCGCGGTCATCCGCCGGTCGCCTGCCGGAACGCCGCCGCGAGTTCGTCGAAGCGCCTGTCTCCGATCGTCGCTCTCACCGCCTGCCGTACCGGCAGCAGATCGAACTCGCGCAGCAATTGCGCGTCGCCGCGCCGCCGCGCCGCCAGCACCCGCGCGCCGCGGCGCAGGTGCTCCTGCCCGCCCTCGGTGGCCAGGGCCGCGACGGCTTCGGCCACCGCGTCGCGGCAGGCCCGGCTCGGCGGCGCGTTGTGGGCCGCCGTGTGCTGCACCAGCCGCACCGCCGTGCGGCCGGCCAGCATCAGCCGCTGCGCGCGCACCTCGGCCGTCGACAGCGGCCGGCGCGACCCAGCCTCGAGCACGCCGAGGACGAACGCCTGGCCCCGGCCGCAGGCGGCGGCGTAGTGATTCAGGTGCGAGCCGCCGAGGCAGTTGACCACCGCGCGCCCGTGCGCCGCCAGCGCCTGCCGGCTGTCCAGCGGCACGACGAGGCGTGACCGGTCGCCCGACAGGAACTCGCCCGGCAGCAGCGGCCAGAAGCGGGCGCCGCGCGCCGTCGCGATCTCGCTGGCGTGCTCGCCCTGCGCCACGGCCAGTTCGCGCCGGTACCGCTGCGCCAGCGCGATGAGCCGCTTCGGCGCCATGCCGGCGAGCACGCGGTCGGCTTCGTGCCAGGCGCGCGCGGACAGCGCGGCGGCATCGGCCGTCGTCCGCGGCGATGAGGCGCTCTCCGCCTGCAGCGCCTCGATCAGCGCCTGCCGCAGTTGGTCGACCAGGGCGATCGAGGCCTGCTGCAGGTCCTGATCGGCCTCGGCGATGGTCTCGGCCGTCCAGCCCCGTCTCGCGGCCTGGCGCAGCCAGGCCAGCGCCAGCGGCGAGGTCCACGGGCGACGGCCGAAGGCCGATTCGGCGAACGAGACATGGTCGTTGAAAGCCCGCCATGCGGCGGCGTCGGCGCCGGGGCGGGATTCCGCCGGCAGCGCGTTCAGCACCGTGACCAGCGCCGCGATGTTCGCCTGCCACTGCGCGCCGATCACGTCCACCGGCCGGCCGCGCAGCCCGCGCAGCACGCTCGGCGAGACGGCCCACTGCGCCGCCAGTGTTCGCACCAGCGGCACGCCGTCGTCGACGACGCGGCGGATCAGGCCGCCGGCACCGCTGCCGCTAACCGCCGCGCGCAGGAACAGCGGAAAGGTCGAGGCAAGCTGGAGCCGGTTGCGGCGGTGTATCGGATCGGCGAGGTAGTCGTACAGCTCGATGTCGCGCGCAGCGTCCGGCGCGGCGGCGAGGATGTCCTCGTCGAGCGAATGTGCGAACCGGCGCAGCGCCTCGCCGAGACGGACGAGCAGCCCGCGCTCGATCTCGTCGACGTCCGGCGCGAGCGCTGCCGGATCCGGCGCGCGCTCGCCCGGCGGCAGGTACTGCAGCCGCACCGCGAGCGCCAGCTTGCGCGTCTCCCACTGCCCCGGATCGGGCGGATCGAGCGCCGCGGCGAGGACCTGGACCTGCGGCACCTGCAGTGCGCGGGCCAGCCGCACGGCGAGCAGCGGATCGCGCCGCGTCGGCAGGTGGCCGAGCCTTCGTGCCACCACCTCCACCGCCGCCGCGAGCCGATCCTCGGTCCACTCATGCCCGACCATGCGCAGCATCCACACGGCGTTCGCTTCGGTACGGAAAACGGCGCAGCAGGCGGTGTGACGCAGCGGCCGCGGCAGTACCCGGTGCAAGGCAGGGCAGACGACCGCGATGACGCCGCTGCCCCGACCGGGCAGGCGCTCCTCGACCAGCGCGGCGCCCAGTTCGGCCCAGCGCGGCGCCGGCTGCGGATGATCCTGAACCGTCGTGGGCATGAAATCTTCGTCGTCGCAGCGAGGCGCCCCTCAGGCACGTCGCGACAGCAATGCGGGCACGATGTCCCTGGATAGCGCCGATCCGCCGGCCGCGCCGGACAGCGCATTGCACGCTCCCCGTGCCGGCCGCCTTCGCGACCCGCCCGGACCAGCGCCGGACGGCGGCCCGCCTATGCCAGCGGAATCCGCTCCCGGTTCTTTGCCAGCCAGTCAGCGAACGATTGCAGTTCCGGGTTCAGCGCGCGCGAGACTTCGACGCTGCGCGCGGCGCAGAAGTAGTCCTCGAAGTCGCGCTTGAACTGGAACATGTTGCCGAGGTCCTCGGCGCCGGGGAAGCCGAAGCCGCGGTACTGCTCCGGCGTCACGGCGTTGTAGACCGTCTCGCGGCCGAGCGCCTTGGCGAGGGCCGCCGCCATCTCGCTGCCGGTCAGGTGTTCGCCGGCGATGCCGATCGTCTTGCCGAGGGTCTCCGCGCCCTTCCTGAAGATGCCGTAGGCGCACTTGCCGATGTCCTCGGCAGCGATGCCGGGCAGCTTCGCCTCGCCCATCGGCAGCGTGAAGACGAGTCTTCCGCCTTCCAGCTTCGGCCCCATGCCGAACTGGATCAGGTTGTCCCAGTAGAACGAAGTGAGCAGGAACGTGGTCGGCACGCCGGCCTCGCGGAAGTAGGCATCGGCCTCGCCCTTGGCATCGAAGTGCGGCACCTTGAACCGGCCCATCAGCGTCGGCATGCGGCCGTCCGACAGCGGCACCCATTTTCGCGTGTCCTCCAGGGTCGACCAGACGACGTGCTTCAGTCCGGCGTGCTTCGCCGCCGCGGCGAGGTTGCGCGCCTGCGCCTGCTCCCTGTCCGGCGAGAAGTGCTCCCAGAAGTTGGTGACGAAGTACGCGCCGTGGGCGCCGGCGAGCGCCTTCGCCAGGCTCGCCTCGTCATCGAGGTCGGCAGCCGCCAGTTGTGCGCCGCGTTCGGCCAGCGCCTTCGCCTTGGCCGAGTTGGAATCGCGGGTGATCGCGCGGGCGGCGAATCCGCCTTGCGCGTCGTTCAGGATCGCCTGAACGAGGCCGCCGCCCTGCGCCCCGGTGGACCCGACGACGGCAATGATCTTCTTCTCCGACATGGCAATTCTCCTTTGAGTGACCCGCTGCGAGTGCGAAGACTTCGCGAGGGGTCGCCGGGTGACAACAATAGAACCAGACTTCGACCTGCCCGGTACCGCGCAGTTCAGCCGTCGTCGCTCCGCTCCGGCGGCAGCAGCCGCGCCGCCTCCTCAGCGGGCAGCGACTCGACGGTCTTCAGTGCCTTGCCCATCTGCCGCGTGCGCGTCTCGGCCTGCTCGATCGTGGTCGAGGCGCTGGCGAGTTGCCGCTTCAGCGTCGCCAGCACATCGCCGAACTTGCCGAACTCGGTCTTCACTGCGCCGAGCACCTGCCACACCTCGGCGCTGCGCTTCTCCAGCGCCAGCGTGCGGAAGCCCATCTGCAGGCTGTTGAGCATCGCGAACAGCGTGGTCGGCCCGGCGATCACCACGCGCAGGTCGCGGTTGAGCGCCTCGGTCAGCCCGGGGCGCCGCAGCACCTCGGCGAACAGGCCTTCGGTCGGCAGGAACAGGATGCCGAAGTCGGTCGTGTGCGGCGGCTCGACGTACTTCTCGCGCAGCGTCTTCGCTTCGTTGCGGATGCGCGTCTCGAGCGCGCGGCCGGCCGTCTCGATCGCCGCCGTATCGACCGCATCGTGCGCGGCGAGCAGGCGTTCATAGTCTTCGCTCGGAAACTTGGCGTCGATCGGCAGCCACACGGGAGTACCGTCTTCGCGCCCCGGCAGGCGGATCGCGAACTCGACGCGGTTGCTCGACCCGGGCCGCGTGGCCACGTTGGTCGCGTACTGCTCGGGGGTGAGCACCTGTTCGAGCAGCGCCGCGAGCTGCACCTCGCCGTAGGTGCCGCGCGACTTCACATTGGTCAGCACGCGCTTCAGATCGCCGACGCCGGTGGCGAGCGTCTGCATCTCGCCCAGTCCCCGGTGCACCTGCTCGAGCTGCTCCGACACCCGGCGGAACGATTCGCCGAGCCGCGCTTCGAGGGTGGTCTGCAGCTTCTCCTCGACGGTGGCGCGCATCTGCTCGAGCTTCGCCTCGTTGCCCTGCTGCAGCGACTGCAGCCGGCCTTCGAGCGTCGTGCGCACCTCGCCGAGATTGCGCTGCACGTTGGTGGCCAGGTCGGCCACCTGCTGCTGCAGCAGCTGCGCCAGCCGCTTCACCTGCTCGGCGCCCTCCTCGCGCTGGGCACGTGCGCTGGTCTCGGCGACTTCCGCCGCGTGCGTCATCTGCTGGCCGAAGCCGGTGAGCTGCGTCGTCTGCACGCCCGCCAGTCCGGTGACCTGGCTCACCAGCGCGGTCTGCATCTCGGTGAGTCGGTGCCCCGTCTCCATCCGCACCTGGCTCGCCGACGACTCCACCGCTGCGCGCAGTTCGCGCTCGAGCCGCTCGCTCTGCGCCGCGCGGTTGCCTTCGTTCGCCGCCAGCCGCTGCGCAACCGCCGCGTCGAGGCTGTGCCTGAGCCACATCAACGCAAGCAGGATGACGACGGCGACGGCCGCCGCCACCAGCCCGACTATCTGCATTTCGCTCAACTGAACCCTCCGTCTGCTGCGATCTTACCGGCGCGCCCGCGACGCAGCCGCGCGCTTGCGATACTCCGCCCCGATGCAGCAGATCCTGTCGGTCACCATCCCGTTCTTCGCGCTCGTGCTGTGCGGCTACGTGGCCGCGCGCTCGAAGTTCCTGCCGGAATCGGCGATCCCGGGACTGAACGGCTTCGTGCTGTTCTTCGCTCTGCCGTGCATGCTGTTCCGTTTCGGCGCATCGGCTCCGGCGCGGCAACTGCTCGATCCGGCGGTGATCGTCGTCTATGTCGTCGCCGCGCTGGCGATGGTCTTCGGCACGATCGCGGTCACCCTTTCGGTGCGCGTGCAGATGAAAGACGCGGCCTTCGGCGCGCTGACCGCCGCGTTCCCCAACACCGGCTTCATGGGCGTGCCGCTGCTCGCGGCGCTGCTCGGACCGCACGCGGCGGGGCCGGTGCTCACGACCGTGCTGGTCGACCTGCTGGTCACCAGTTCGCTTGCCATCGCGCTGGCCCACGCACGGGAGCGCGTCGGCAGCGGTCTCGGTGCCGACATCCTGCGCTCGCTGCGCGGCGCGCTCGGCAATCCGCTGCCGTGGGCCATCGCCCTCGGCATCGCGGCCTCGGCCGCCGGCATCGCGCTGCCCGGGCCGCTCGACACCGTGGTGAAGATGCTGGCCGACGCCGCCTCGCCGGTGGCGCTGTTCACCATCGGTACGATCCTGTGGCGCGCCGGCGAACACGTGCACGGGACCACGCCACTGAAGCTTTACCTGCCTCTGGCGCTGATCAAGCTGCTCGCGCACCCGCTGCTGGTGCTGGTCATCGGCTCGGCGGCGATCGCCCTCGGCGCGCCCCTTTCGCCGTTCGTGCTGTCCGTGCTGGTGCTTGTCGCGGCGCTGCCTTCGGCAAGCTCGGTGTCCCTGCTGGCCGAGCGCTACGGCGCCGACAACGGCCGCATCGCGCGGGCGATCGTCGCCTCGACCGTGCTGGCCTTCGGCTCGTTCACGCTGATCGCGTGGGCGGCGCAGGCAGCTCTTGGTTGACCGTCAGCCTGCCTTGTTGCGCATCCAGTCGGCCGTCTGGAAGAACGCCTGCCGCAGACGCTGACGCAGGCCCTCGGCGACCCCTTGCTCGACCATGGCCTGGTCCATGCACGCCAGCCACTGGTCGCGCTCGCGGACACCGATCGCAAACGGAAGATGGCGGGCGCGCAGCATCGGGTGGCCATGGCGCTCGATGTACAGGCTCGGCCCGCCGAGCCAGCCGGAGAGGAACAGGTACAGCTTCTCGCGCGCGTGCGCGAGGTCAGGCGCGTGCAGCGCGCGCAGTTCCGCGTACTGCGGCTCCAGGTCCATCAGGTCGTAGAAGCGCTCGACCAGCGCCCGCACTGCCGCGTCTCCGCCGAGCAGCGCGTAGGGTGTCTGCGCCGCGGCTTCGGCGCCTTCGGTAGGAACCGGGACGTGACTCACCCTTCACCCTTCACGCTTCGCGCAACGTCGCCAGCGGCGGCGACTTCAGCACGTTGCGCAGGCCGAACCAGCCGCCCGCGAGCGCGCAGGCGATGCCGCCGCCGATGCCGACGATGAACACCCACGGCGCGACCGTGTAGTCGAACTCGAAGGCGAAGCGCGCCAGCGACCAGCCCACCGCGGACGCCGCTGTGGCCGCCAGCAGTCCGGCCAGCGCGCCGAGGCAGACCATCTCGGCCATCTGCGCGCGCGAAAGCTGCTCGCGCGAAGCGCCGAGCGCGCGCAGCAGCCCCGCTTCGCGCACGCGCTCGTCGAAGGTGGCGGCCAGTGCCGCGTACAGCACCAGCACGCCGGCGGCAAGCGTGAACAGGAACAGGAACTCGATCGCCGCGATGACCTGGTCGAGCACTGCCTGAACCTGGCGGAAGATCGCGCTCATGTCGAGCACGGTGAGGTTCGGCATGTCGCGCACCAGGTCGGTGGCGAAGGCGCTCTTTCCGGCGGGCAGGTGGAACGCCGTGATGTAGCTCTTCGGCTGGTCGGCGAGCAGCCGGCTCGGCATGATGACGAAGAAATTCGCGCGCAGTGAATCCCAGTTGACCTTGCGCAGGCTGGTGGTGCGCGCCTCGACGCGCTGGCCGGCGATGTCGAAGGTGAGCTCGTCGCCAAGGTTGATTCCGAGCCGCTCGGCGATGCCCTGCTCGATCGACAGCTCGGCCGCGTCGGGCGCGAACCAGCGTCCAGCGACGATCGGGTTGTGCGTCGGCGCCTGGTCCGAATAGGTCAGGTTGAACTCGCGGTCGACCAGCCGCTGCGCGCGTTCGCTGGTGAACTGCTCCGGGCCGATCGCCTTGCCGTTTACGGCGATCAGGCGGCCGCGGACCATCGGGTGCAGCGGCGCGTCGGCGATGCCCGCTTCGCGCAACCGCTGCTCGACCCCCTGTGCCTGGTCGGGCTGGATATTGATGACGAAGCGGTTCGGTGCGTCCGGCGGGACGGAAGCGCGCCACGCGCCGACGAGGTCGGTGCGCACGACGGTCAGCAGCAGCAGCGCCATGATGCCCACGGCGAGCGCGATCAACTGCACCACTGCCGCCACCGGCCGCCGCTGCACGGACGCCACCGCGAAACGCCACGACACGCCGAGCTTGCCGATCGTGCGCAGCGGCGCGAGCAGCTGCAGCACGCCCCAGGCGCAGGCCGCGAACACGAGCACCCCGGCAGCGAATCCGCCCGCGGTCAGGCCGCCGATCTTCAGGTCGCCGGCCGCCCACACCACGAGCAGCAGGAAACCCGCCAGGCCGACGAGATAGCCGGCGAGCGCGCGCGAGCCCGGTGCGCCCACGTCCTTGCGCAGCACGCGCAGCGGCGGCACCGAGCGCAGTTGCGCCAGCGGCGGCAGCGAGAAACCGAGCAGCAGCACCAGTCCGGTGGCCCCCGCCTGCAGCGCCGGCGCCAGCGACGGCATCGGCAATGCGGTGGTGAGCAGCGAGCCCAACGCCTGGATCAGCAGGTAATGGAAACCGAACCCCGCCGCCATGCCGATGGCACAGGCCGCCAGGCCGATGTAAAGAAACTCGAGTGCAAAGAGGCGAAAGATGTCGTTCTGCGCCAGCCCGAGGCAGCGCATCATCGCGCACGAATCGAGGTGCCGCAGCGAGAAGCGGCGGCTCGCGACCGCCACCGCCACCGCGGCGATCATCGCCGCCAGCAGCGCGACCAGCGCCAGGAAGCGCTCGGCGCGCTCGAGCGTGCGCTGCATTTCCGGACGGCCGCCTTCGAGCGACTCGATCTGCTGGCCGCGCTCGAGACCCGCGCGGAGCCGCTTCGCATAGGCACGCGCCGCCGCCGGCTCGCCCGCGGCGAGCAGCCGATACGTCACGCGGGCACCGGGCTGGATCAGCTGCGTCGATGGCAGGTCGGCCAGGTTGAGCATCACGCGCGGCGCGAAGTTGATGAACTGCGCACCGCGATCCGGCTCCAGCGTGATGATGCGTGCCACGGTGAACGTGCCTTCCCCCAGCCGCAGCCGTTCACCCACATTGATGCGCAGGCTGTTGACGGCCTGGGCGTCGGCCCACACCGTGCCGGGCTGCGGCACGCCGTCGGCCGGCGCGTCGGCATCCTCGCGCCCCGCGGCGACGCGTACGCGACCGCGCAGCGGGTAGCCGTCGGAAACCGCCTTGACCGCGGCGAGCGCGGTCGCCTCGGCGTCCTTCTCGCTGATCACCATGCTGGGGAACACGACGGTCTCCGCCGTGCGCAGGCCGGCGCTCCGCGCCGCCTGCCGCTGCGCCTCGCCGAACGGGCGGTCCGAGCTGAGCACGACGTCGGCGCCGAGCAGCTGCGTCGCGTCGCGTTCCAGTCCGATGCGGATGCGATCGACCAGAAAACCGACGCTGGTCACCGCCGCCACCGCGATCACCAGCGCCGCGGCGAGCAGGCGAAGCTCGCCGGCGCGCCAGTCGCGCGCGGCCATGCGCGCCGCCTGCTTGACGAGATCGGTCAGTGACATTGATTTAGACCCTATCGGTTCCGGCGCCCGCAGCGGCGCCGTGCCCTACCGCCGTCAAGGCTTGAGCACGCCACCGCCCGGCGCGTTGCGCAATCGACCCATGAAACGGCGGCTCAGTTCCCTCGTGCGGGCGGCGTCGCCAGGCGACACCGCCTCCGCCGACAGCTTGCGCCAGTTCTTCGACGGCTGCCCGGCAATGAAAGTTTCCCGGACCGCACGATCGTCGCCGAGGATCATCAGCGCGAACAGCTGCTCCTCGATCGAACCCGCGCGAGCCATGCGCCTGGCCAGCAGCGGCGTCGCCGCCGGATCGAGAACGACCAGGTCGGCCTCGGCGCCGGACTCGAGCGTTCCGACCTGGCCTTCCCAGCCCAGCGCATCGGCCGCGCCGCGCGTGGCCCAGTAGAAGAGCTGTGTCGCGCGCAGCATGCCGCCCCGCATCAGCGCGGCGTCGTGCGCGGCGCGCATCGTGGCCAGCATCGAAAACGACTGCCCGCCGCCGACGTCCGTGCCGAGCGCGACCGTCATGCCGGCCTGCTCGGCAAGGCGGAAATCGAATGCGCCGCTGCCGAGGAAGAGATTCGAGCTCGGGCACACGGCGGCAACGGCGCGCGCCTGCGCAAGTCGCAGCCGGTCGGCACTGTCGAGCCAGATGCAGTGCGCGTACACCGACAGCTCGCGCACCAGGCCGACCGAATCGTAGACGTCGAGGTAGCTGCGCGCCTGCGGGTACAGCTCGCGCACCCAGCGCACCTCGTCCTCGCTTTCGGCCAGATGGCTCTGCACGTAAAGGTCGCGACGCGCGCTCGCCAGCTCGCCGGCCAGCTGCAGCTGCCTGGTGGTCGAACTGGCCGCGAAGCGCGGCGTGATCGCGTAGCCGAGCCGCCGCTTGCCGTGCCAGCGGTCGGCCAGATCCGCACTCTGCTGCACGCCCTGCTCGGCGGTGTCGCGAAGCTCGCGCGGGCAGTTGCGGTCCATCAGGCACTTGCCGGCGACCAGCCGCACGTCGCGCGCGTGCGCCTCCTCGAAAAGCGCCTCGACCGACTGCGCGTGCACGGTGCCGAGCACGCACGCGCTCGTCGTGCCGTTGCGCGCCAGCTCGTCGAGAAAGAACCGCGCCGCCTCCTGGCACACGGCAGGGTCGGCAAAGCGCGCTTCGACCGGATACGTGTGGAGTGTCAGCCAGTCGAGCACCCCACCCGCCGGCGACGCGATGACGTCGAGCTGCGGGAAGTGCGTGTGCGCGTCGATGAAGCCCGGCATCAGCAGGCAACCGGAAAAATCGACCACCTTCTCATCGGCATGAAGCGCGCGCGACAACGGTCCGTACTCGCCGCGCGCGACGATGCGGCCGCCGTCGATCAGCAGCAGCCCATCCTCGACCAGGCGCACGGCGGACGCCGAATGGGTCGGGTCGGAGACGAAATCGAGCAGGCGGGCGCGGATCGCGGTGCGGGCCATGCGACGCAGTTCCCGGAATCGTTGTGCCGACGGCAACCGCCGCGACTAATTGCCCGCTGCCGGCACCTTGCCGACCACGCCCTCGACGTAGAAATCCATTTTGCCGAGTTGCTCGTCGGTGAGCACGGCGCCCTTGGCGGCGATCTCGCGGCCGTCGTTGCTGCGGATCGGCCCGGTGAAGGGATGGAACTCGCCGGCCTTGATCGCCGCCGCCTTCGCGTTGACCAGCTCGACGATCTCCTTCGGCACCGACTCGCTGAACGCCTCGACCTTGATCATGCCGTCCTTCATGCCGCCCCACAGGTTGCCGGGCTTCCAGGTGCCGTCGAGCACGCTCTGGGCGGTCTTCGTGTAGTACTCACCCCAGTGGTGGGTGACGGCGGCCAGTTGCGCCTTCGGTCCGAACTTCGACATGTCGGAGTGGTAGGCGACCGCCATCCTGCCCTTTTCCTCCGCGGTGGCCACCACCGCGCTTGAATCGGTGTGGTGCGTCAGGACGTCGGCGCCCTGCCCGATCAGCGCGTTCGCCGCATCGCGCTCCTTGCCGGGGTCGTACCACGAACTGACCCAGATCACGCGCACCTGTGCCTTCGGGTTGACGCTGCGCGCGCCGAGCGTGAACGCGTTGATCCCCTGCAGCACCTCGGGAATCGGAAACGCGCCGACGTAGCCGAGCGTGTTCGTCTTCGTCATCCGGCCGGCGAGCACTCCCGCCGCGTAGCGGCCCTCGTAGAAGCGCACGTTGTACGTGCCGACGTTGGCGGCGCGCTTGTAGCCGGTGGCGTGTTCGAACCTGACGTCCGGGAACTCCTCGGCGACCTTGATCGTCGGGTTCATGAAGCCGAACGAGGTCGTGAAGATCAGCTTGTGTCCCTGCGCGGCGAGGTCGCGGATCACGCGCTCCGCGTCCGCTCCCTCGGGCACCTTCTCGACGAAACTCGTGGTGACCTTGTCGCCGAGGGCCTGCTGCATCTGCTCGCGGCCGCGGTTGTGCTGCGTGGTCCAGCCGGCATCGCCGATCGGGCTGACGTAGACGAAGCCGACCTTCAGCGGCTCCGCCTTCTTCGGCGGCTCGGCCCTGACTTCGGCCTTGGCCTCGACCTTCGGCGCTGCCGGCGGCTCCTGCTTGCCGCAGGCCATCGCCAGAACCGACACCGCCGACACCGTCGCCCACCGCCAGATGCGCATGGCCACCTCCGAGAAAGCGGCGGATTCTACGCGCGCCTTGCGCGGTCTTTCCCTTGCTCTACGCGTTGGGATTGAACGGCTTGCCGAGCGACGCCGGCATGTTCAGCCGGATCCAGCGCGGGTTGCGCGAGATCAGCGCCAGCACGACGATCGTCGCCACGTAGGGCGCCATCGACATCAGCTGCGACGGCACCTGCACGCCGCTGCCCTGCAGATACAGCTGCAGCATCGTCACGCCGCCGAACAGATAGGCGCCGACCAGCACCCGCGCCGGCCGCCAGGTCGCGAAGACCACCAGGGCCAATGCGATCCAGCCGCGCCCTGCGGTCATGTTCTCCGCCCACAGCGGCGTGTAAACGGTGGCGAGATACGCACCGGCCAGTCCCGCGCAGGCGCCGCCGAAAAGCAGCGCCGCGAAGCGCACGCCACGCACCGGGATGCCGAGTGCGTGCGCCGACTCCGGCGACTCGCCGACCGCCCGCAGCACCAACCCGGCGCGGCTGCGGAAGAGCAGCCAGGCCACGCCCGCCACCAGCAGCAGCGCCACATAGACCATCGGGTGATGGCCGAACAGGATCGGCCCGAGCGCCGGAAGGTCGCGCAGCCCGGCAATGCCGTCGGCACCGCGCGCCGGCAGTCCCAGGCCCGAGTACGGCAGGCCGATGAATGCCGAGATCCCGGCGCCGAGCAGCGCGATCGCCAGCCCGGTCGCGTACTGGTTCGCGTGCAGCACGAGCGCGAAAAAGGCGAACAGCGCCGCCAGCGCCGCGCCGGCCAGCGCGCCTGCCGCGAAGCCGAGCGCATGGCTGTGGCTGACGTGGGTCACGGCGAAGGCGACGATCGCCGCCACCAGCATCATGCCTTCGACGCCGAGATTGACCACGCCGGTGCGCTCGTGCACCAGGATGCCGATCGCGGCCAGCAGCATCGGCGTGCCGGCGGCGATGCTGGCGGCGATCAGCGTCGCGGCGGCGTCCATCAGGCTGCCGCCGCGCCCCAGCGCAGCCGGTTGACGATCAGCGTATCGGCACCGAGCAGGAACAGCAGCAGCAGCCCCTGGTACACGCCGGTCAGCGCCGACGGCAGTCCCAGCCGCGACTGGGCCAGTTCGCCGCCGATGTAGAACAGCGCCATCAGCACGGCCGCGACGACGACGCCCACGGGATGCAGCCGGCCGACGAACGCCACGATGATCGCGGCGAAGCCGTAGCCGGGCGACACCGAAGGCGTCAGCTGGCCGATCGGCCCCAGAACTTCGGCGCCGCCGGCAACGCCGGCCAACCCGCCGGAGGCGAGCAGCACCGTCCACAGCACGCGCCTCGACGAGAACCCCGCATAGCGCGCCGCGCGCGGGGCCAGACCGGCGACGCGCAGCTGGAAGCCGATCAAGCTGCGCGCCAGCACCAGCCACGCCGCGCCGGCCGCGGCCAACGCGAGGAGGAAGCCGACGTGCAGCCGCGTTCCCTCGATCAGGAGCGGCAGCCTCGCCGCACTTTCGAACAGCGGGCTCTGCGGGAAGCCGTAGCCGGCCGGGTCCTTCAGCGGCCCGTGCACGACGTACGACAGCAGCAGTTGCGCCACGTACACGAGCATCAGGCTGACCAGGATCTCGTTGGCGTTGAAACGGTCGCGCAGCCACGCGGTGAGCGACGCCCACGCCATGCCGCCCGCGGCGGCCGCGCCGATCGCCGCCACCGCGATCCAGCCGCCGCTGCCCGCACCGGCCAGTGCCACCGCGGCCGCCGCGATGCTGCCGGCGATCAGCTGCCCCTCGGCGCCGATGTTCCACACGTTGGCGCGGAAGCACAGCGCCAGGCCGATCGCGCACAGCGCCAGCGGAGTCGCCTTGAGCAGCACTTCGGCCACCCCGCGTCGAGTCGACAGCGGCTCGACGAAGAACATGCTGACCGCCTGCCACGGCGACTTGCCGAGCAGCCCGAACAGCAGCATGCCGCAGGCGACCGTCAGCAGCAGTGCCAGCAACGGCGAGGCCCACGTCCACCACCGGGATGGCGCGCCGCGCGGCACCAGGGCAACGGCGGACAACGGCACGCGCATCACTGCGCCACCCGCGGCCAGCGCCCCGCCATCCAGCGGCCGAGTTCGTCGATCGGCAGCCGATGCGCCGCGACCGCCGGCGACAGGCGACCGCCCGCCATCACCATCATCCGGTCGGCGAGTTCGAACAGTTCGTCGATCTCCTCGGACACCACGAGAATCGCGCAGCCGCGCGCGCGCAACGCGATCAGCGCGTTGCGGATCGCCGCGGCCGCCCCGACGTCGACGCCCCAGGTCGGCTGGTTGACGAGCAGCACCTTCGGTTCGGCCAGCAGCTCGCGGCCGACCAGATACTTCTGCAGGTTGCCGCCCGACAACGAGCCCGCGCGCGCAGTCGCGCCCGGGCAGCGCACGTCGAAATGCCGCACCACCCGGTCGGCATACGCCGCCGCCGCAGCCGGGCGCACGAAGCCATGCTTCTTCAGCCGATCGACCGTCAGCAGCGCGTTCTCGGCGAGCGAAAGCTCGGGCACTGCGCCATGACCGATCCGTTCCTCCGGCACGTAGCGCAGGCCCAGTTCACGACGCCGGCGCGGACCGAGCGCGCCGATCGGCGTCCCGTCGAGCAGGATCGACCCGGCCCGCGCCGTCCGTTCGCCGGACAGCAGCGCCATCAGCGCGTTCTGCCCGTTGCCCGAGATGCCGGCGATACCGACGATCTCGCCGCTGCGCACGTCGAACGTCAGCGGCTCGCCGCCGTCGGAGAGCGCCAGCGCGTCGACGACCAGCCGCGGCTGCCCCGGCACCGTGTCGTGTGCAGCGATCTGCGGCGGCTGTCCGCCGATCATCAGCCGCGCCAGGGATTGCTCCGACTCGGCGCGCGGATCGACCACCGCGACCACGCGGCCGCCGCGCATCACCGTGCAGCGGCTGGCGAGACGGCGGATCTCGTCGAGCTTGTGGCTGATGAAGAGCACGCTGACGCCCTCGCTCGACAGCTGGCGCAGCGTGCCGAACAGCGCGTCGGCCGCCTGCGGCGTCAGCACGGAGGTCGGCTCGTCGAGGATGAGCAGCGTCGGCTTCGCGAGCAGCGCGCGCACGACCTCGACCCGCTGCCGCTCGCCCATCGACAGGTCGTGCACGTGCGCCGCCGGATCGAGCGGAAGCCCGTAGCGCTCGCCTGCGCGGCGTATCGCCTCGGCCAGGGCACCGCGCTCGTCATGCCGCTGCAGACCGAGTGCGATGTTCTCGGCCACGGTGAGGCTGTCGAACAGCGAGAAGTGCTGGTAGACCATCGCCACGCCGAGCGCGCGCGTTGCGGCGGGATCGGCGCCGGTGACGGGCATTCCGTCCAGCTCGACGGTCCCGGCGTCCGGCGCCACCGCGCCGGCGATGATCTTCACCAGGGTGCTCTTGCCCGCGCCGTTTTCCCCGAGGATGGCATGGATCTCGCCGGCGGCCACCTCGAGCGAAACGCCATCGTTGGCGACGACGCCGGGGTAGCGCTTGGTGATATCGCGCAGCGCGAGTCTCGGCACCGGGGTCATCGGCAGTTCAATTCAGCCGACGCGGGGCAACCGCGCCGACCGTTGACAGCAAGTCCATGGTTGGTTCGCGTCTCGGCTCGCAAGATCCGCGTAGACCGGCAAGCCGAAACGGCGCGCCGATTGTCGCACCGTGCCATGAATGTCCGCCTGCGGGGAAGGCCGATGCTAGGATCGTTCGGCCCTCAGGCGAAGGATCGCGACGAGCGCGACGGCCGTCCCGCCACCGGTGCGGTTCGATCGCCGGGCAGGAAGCAACACCGGGCACTTTGCCCTGACATTCGAACCGATGCGCGCAATCGACCCGACCGGCCTGGATCAGTCGTACACGGCCGACGCGCGGCGAGCCAACCGCCGCCGGCTCGGCGTGTTCCTCGGCGTCTTCCTCGTCGTCGCGCTTGCGGGCCTGGTCTGGGATTTCTCGCGGCCCGCCGAATACCGGGCGACGGCTCGCCTGCAGATCACTCCTGCAGTGCTCACCGTCGCGGCCGGAAATGCCGACGGCAGCGGCTCGAACAGCACGCAGCAGTTCTACACCGAGGTGCAGACGCTCAGCAGCCGCCCGCTGCTAGAGCAGGTCGCCGAAGCACTGCGCAACGCGGGGCACGACCTTGCCTCGCTCGGGCTCGATCCGATCCTCGCCCTGCAGTCGGTGCTGGTGGTGAGCGCGGTGGAGAACACGCAGGTCGTCGAACTGGTCGCCACGGGTCGCGAGCCCGAGCTGCCGGCTGCGCTGCTGGCGGGCATCGTCGACGTCTACCGCGCGCACATCGCGCGGACCTACCGCGAAACAACCAGCGAGGCGAGCGCCCGCGCGGACGAGGAAGCGGCCCGGCTGGAGGCCGCCGTCGCCGCCAAGCGAGAGGCGATGGAGGCGTTCCGCGTCAGCAACAACATCGTTTCGCCGGAACGCGAGGAGAACAGCATCCTCGCCGAGATGCAGGGCCTGGCCGCGGCCCAGAAGGATGCCCAGAAGCGCCTGACGGAGGCGGAGGGCAAGGTCGAGGCGCTGCGTGCCGCCGCTGCTGCCGGGAAGGGTGGCGTGCGGGCCCGCGACAACCCCGGGCTGTTTGCCCTCGAGGCGCGCGCTGCGCAGATACGCGAAGAGCTTCGCGAACTGAGCCGCCGCTACACGCCGGATTACCTCGACATCGATCCCCAGACGCGTGCGCAGAAGGCTCGCCTGGCCGAACTGGAGGAGCAGATCAAGGCGCAGCGCGCCGTCGGGCAGCGCTACGCACTCGAGGAGGCGGAGCAGGAACTCGCGGCCGCGCGCGAATCGGTGCGGCGCACGCAGCAGCAGATCGCCGCCGGCCGCGAGCAGGTGGGCGCCTTCACGGCACGTTTCAGCCAGTACAAGTCGCTGCGCGACGAACTCACGCAGCTCGAAAGGACCTACCAGGAAGCGCTGCAGCGGCAGGCCCGGCTCGGCGCCACGGAACGTGCCCGCACCCCGTCGGTGCAGGTGCTCGAGCACGCGGTGATCCCGAAGGAGCCGTGGCGGCCGCTGTACTGGCGTGACGCCGGCTTCATCGTCGGCGGCGCGCTGCTGATCGCGCTCGCGGCGATGTGGCTGGTCGAACTGTTCAATCGCCCGACGCCGAGGCCGTCGGTGCTGGTCACGCAGCCGGTGTTCGCGGGAAGACTGCTCCCCGGACAGGTGCTGCCCGAGTTACCCGAACCCGCCGCGCGTCAACGGCTTGCCGACGACGACCGGCCGCGGCTGGCCGCACCGTTGTCGCTGCCGCGCGAACTGACGGTTGCGGAGGCGTCCGCGCTGCTCCGCGGTGCCGACGTCGACTCACGGCGCGCGGTGGTGCTGCTGCTGTCCGGCCTGTCGACCGAGGAAGCACTCGCGCTGCGCTGGAGCGACATTGATGCGGGCGAGTCAGCCGTGCGCGTCGGCGGAGCAACGCCGCGGACCGTGCCGCTCGCGGCCGGCGCGATCGCGCTGCTCGGCGAACGTGCCACCGACGCCGAGGCCCTCGTGCTGACCGGCGCGGGCGGCGTTCCACTCACGGCGCAGGAACTGGCTGGGCAGCTGCTCGTCGCCGCGCACGATGCCGGCGTCGAACGGCCGCAGGAGGTCACGCCCGAGGCGCTGCGGCACACGTACGTCGCGTTCCTCGTGCGCCAGGGCGCGCGCTTTGCCGACGTCACCCGCTGGGTGGGCGCACTCGATGCCGACCTGCTGTCGGCCTACAGCCAGCTGGCGCCGCGCGGGGAACGCATCGAAGCCGGCGCGGTGCAGCGCTTCTTCCCTGCGCTGGCTGCGAGTTCGAGCGCCTGAGCGGCGCGGCCGTCGGCGCGCCACTCCGTCCGCGCGACGAGCGCGTTCGAGCAGGCCGACAGCGCCTATCTTGCACAGATGAACTTCAGGATGTGCGCGCTCGGCGTATCCGGCGCGATCTCATACCACTGGGCAGCGGACCTGCGCTCGCCTGTCTCCGCGTCGAATCCGGCGTCCTGACGCGGCGCGACGCAGATGTCCTTTTCGATGCACCCGGCGCCGATGTCGGCCATCTGGCCGCGAAAGGCCTTCACCCGCAGGCTGCGGAACCGTCCGCTGCTGCAGTCGTACTCGACCTGCTGCGTATAAGAGCAGTACCCGTCCTCGTCCGAGCTCTTCAGGTCTTCGAGCTGCCAGACGCGCCGGTATTGACGGTCTTTTTCAATTGAGGCGGGATCGACGTAGAAGACCGTTTCCTCGCCTTCGCTCACGGGAACCCATTGCGCGGTCGCCGGGGCAATGGCGAACAGCAGAGCAACGAGCAGCAACGGTCGCATGTGCAGCCTCCAACACGCGCCAACATTGCGTGACCCAAGAAGTGCACGACCTCAGAAGAAAAGCTACGCGCGTGAAATCAGGTCGTTGTGTCACGCGTCAATCGCGCGCAAGAAAGAGCCGCCATCCGCATCCCCTGATCCTGTCAGTTGAGGCGGCGTATTGCGGCGCACTATCGACCGGTTCGCGTCGAAACGGCAGGCGCAGCCTGCGGTGATCGACGACTCGCCGTCGTGCCCCTGGGCGTCCCGCACCCCGGCACTATGCAGGGCGATCTGGCGGTGGGACGATGCGCGCCCTACCCCTTTGCCTGTGTGAGGTGACCCCCATGCGTCTCCGCTCGATCTTTGCCGCGCTGGGTGTACTTCTCCTGCTCTCGACACCTGCCATCGGCCAGGACGCCAGGCTCATCGAGCGCGGTGCGTACCTGATGAACAGCATCGTCGCCTGCGGCAACTGCCACGTTCGGCGCGACAAGGATTGGCGCCCGCAGCCCGAGCTTGGTCTGTCCGGGGGCATGGTCTTCGACGAAGAACCTTTCAAGGCCTACGCGCGCAACATCACGCCCGACCCGGAAACCGGGATCGGCAAGTGGACCGACGCGCAGATCATCCGCGCGATCCGCGAAGGCATCCGGCCCGACGGCTCGTTGATCGGACCCCCGATGCCGATCGCGTTCTACCGCGGCATGTCCGACGACGATGCGAAGGCGCTGGTCGCCTACCTGCGAGCGCAAGCGCCGGTAAAACACACGGTGCCCAAGTCCGAGTACCGGATCAAGCTGCCGCCCGCATATGGGCCGCCGATCAAGGACAGGATCGTCGCGCCGCCGCGCAGTGACCTGGTCCGGTACGGCGCGTATCTCGCGGGGCCGCTCGGCCACTGCACCGACTGTCACACCCCCTGGGTGCAGGGAATCCCCGACATGAAGCGCGTGGGCGCGGGCGGCAATTCCTTGAAGGGACCGTGGGGCGTCACGCTATCGCGCAACCTCACGCCTCACGAAACCGGGCTCAAGGGCTGGAGCGACGCCGAGATCGCACGCGCGATCCGCGAAGGCAGGAGCCGCAATGGCTCCGCGCTCCGGCCGCCGATGGCGTTCGACTGGTACAGGAACATCAGCGACGACGACATGAAGGCGCTGATCGCCTACCTGCGCTCGCTCAAGCCGCTGCCGCTCGGCGGCGAGCCTGCGGCGGCAAAGAAGTAGCCGCTTCGCCGAATCGGAAGCGCTCGGGAGCGTGAAATGGAATGCCAGCGCGAGCGGTGACGGCTGCTCGCCAGGAGGCAAACCGACCACCTACGTGGCGAGTTCCCTTTCGCGCTGTGAAGGCGTATTCGCCGGCTTCCGGTTGCGTGGGCCCGTCTGAACGCGCAGGTCTTCCTTGACGATGTGCATGGTGATCAAATCGTAGGCGACGAAGCCCACGAGATCGCCGGCCGGGAACTGGCCTTCCAGAAGCTTCTCGCGCAGCGCATTGCCGCGCGCCAGAAGGCCGCGATGGGCTTCCTTTGTCTTCCGCGACAGCGGCGTGCTGTGGCCGCCCGTGATCTCGTCCTCCACCTTGAGGTGCTGGCCGATCTCGGTGACCAGAACCTCGAGCATCAGTTCGACATCCTCGTGCGGTCTTTGCTGCATCACCGCCGTGATCAGCTCGTTGCCGAGCGACAGCAGCCGCTGGTGCTGGCGGTCGATCACCTCGTGGCCGACCTCGAACGACGGACGCCACGCCACTTGAAGAATCTCGGCGCCCTGGCCGCTGTTGCGCTCGCCTGATTCGGCAACCGGCGCCGCCTCCGGTGCCTGGCCACTGGCGCGGTAGGTGTGCCGCATCGTGAGCACGAGTGCTCCGGCGGACAGCAGGAGCATGCCGCTGACCGTTGCAACGGCGTTCTGCAGCATCCCCGCCGTGGCGAACCCGGCCACGATGTAGACGTACGGCATCGTTTCGTAGAGCCATTTCGGCTTGTGTCCGGTCAGCAGCATGGGCCTTTCTCCATGAACCGAGGCAGCTTCCGCATCTGTAGGGTGCCGGGCGCCCGCCAAAGACCGGGACGCCCGGTCGCACGATCACGCGAGTCTGAGGCGATGCGTTCCGCGCAAGAATCATCCGGACGACCTACGGACGACAACGTCCGGCGGCTCGCTGCGCAGCGGGCCTCGCCTGTCGAGCCTTCGTTGGGAGTGCCGTCAGCGGAAGTGTCGATTCGCTTTACAGCGGGCGGGGCGCCGCCCTGGCGGCCTTCATGCGCGTCAACGAGTTAGACGACGGGCGCAGTTATTGCTTGCGATCTCCATGCGAGTGTTTTGTTCAGTTGAAGGGCAGAAGCAGTCATTGACCATCGCGTGGGGGTGAAGGTGCTGAGAAGCGACGACGGGCTCGGACGCGCAGGCGCGGATGCGTCGATCTGGCTGCGAGGGAGCGACGGACTCGAAGTCGCGGGAGCGGACAGGAATGCCTGGGACGCGGCAGTGGCGTCGTTCAACGAGGCTCTCCGCCGCGGCCGCGAGAGGCCGGTGCGTCCGGCGGCGGCCGGCGACGCTGACCCGCGGACCGCGCCGCCCGCCGGTTCGACGATCGACGTGCTGGGTCTAGCAGAACTGCGTTGGCGCACGCGGTAACGGGCAACTGCGCCATTACAGCCCCGCTGCGGCGGGGCTTTTTCTTGCTCAGGCCCATTGAAGGTGCCGGACGCTCGGGTTGCTCGACGTGCGCCGAGTTCAGCCATCGCAGACGTGCCTTCCCGACGGCCTCGCCCACGGTTCCGGGCTCCACTTCGATCCAGTCCTCGGGCTTGCCCCGCCAGGCCGTCATCTCGCGGCTGCCCATCGGGCCGCGGAAGAATGCCCATTGCAGGGAGCGGATCCTCCCCTTCCTGCAATCAAACTCCGTGAAGACCCTCGCGGAGCGGTCACCGTTCTGGTCAGGCGTCCTGTAGTCGTGCAGTTGCCAGAAACGCTGGTAGTGGCCTTTCCTGCTGATCGCCGTAGGCGCGATGTAGATGGCCATCTCCTCCGTCTTGCTCACGCGCAGCCACTCCGCCCGGGCCGGGCTGGCGCAGAGCAGCGGCAGCAAAACGAAAAGCAATCGGTACACGGTCTTCGTCTTGAGCAGGCGAACGCCCTTGCGACAGCGACTGGAGCAACGTTGTTCAGCTTGCATACGAGCAGCTTGCCAGTTGCCGGGCACGGATTTCATCGGGCGCGCGGATTAACGCCTATGCGATGCTGGCCATCGACGGGGCTGCGCCTGAATGGTGTCGCGCCGCAAAGCAAACCTCGCCGCCGCCGGCCCCGGCGTGGACTGATCGCCTTCCAAGCTCATTGACCCATCGGTCACGAACTACATCGACCGCGATCCTTTGCGCGACCCCACGGAGAGGACTTCGGCGGTTGATCCGGCAACCAGATGCGGCATTGGAACCGGGGACCGACGGCAACGCGTGAAAGAAAGTAACGGGGCGACAAGGTTCCTCTCCGCTGTTGCCGACAGGCCGCCGTCACCCGAGCGAGCGGATCGCCGAACCGATCTATGCAACTACTTTCTGGCGGAAGCGGTGAGATTCGAACTCACGAAGGGTTGCCCCTTGCCGGTTTTCAAGACCGGTGCCTTAAACCGCTCGGCCACGCTTCCCGAGTCGCGAGGATAAACGCTTGGCGGGCCTTCTTTCGTGCGGATGCGGTGCCGGTACCACGCCGGCCGCCGCCGACGCGGTTCACTTCCTGCCGCGCAGCTTGCGGGTCGCGGATTCGATCGCGTCGGAAAGATAGGCGTCGTAGAAGTCGGCGACGCCGATGCCGATCAGCGGCTCGGCGAGCGGCTTGAGATTGGCGTCGACGAGGACCACGTGCGGCACCATGCGCACGTTCTGTCGGTCGGCAAAGTCGTTCTCGCGCACTGCCTTGCCGTCGGCGCCGATGAATTCGCGCCGCGACGTGATGTCGATCTCGCGGATCAGCGGCCCGCCGTCGCCGCCCTCCCGCGCGCGCGGGCCGAGGTGATCGCGCCGGACCTGCAGGCAGAACGGGCAGCCCGGCAGGCTGAAGAAGAGCAGCAGCGGGCGCTGCTGCCTGCCGGCCTGCGCCGCGAGCGCACGCAGGTCGTCGATCTTCGCCAGCGATGCATGGCCGTCGCTGGGCGTCTGCGCACGCGCTGCGTGCGTCGATGCGCCGGAGACGACAAGTGCGAGCAGGCCGGCAAGCCATCGCCTCCGCCCGCCGGCGGACCGATCGACACGCGCCGCTTCCGCGTGCGCGTCAGGCCAGGCCGGGATTTTCCTTCACTCCCTTGATCGTCGGCAGGTTCGGCTGGACGGCCTTGACCACCTTGCGGTCGCGCAGATACTTCGCGACGACGTCCCAGACCGGCTCGCCGGTCGCGCCCTCCTGCACCGAGGCCCAGCCGGCGACCTTGTAGTTCTTCTTCGGATCGATCGGCCTGCCGCCGAGCGTCATGTCACTGATGCGCGCGCCCATCGAGGCGTTCGGATCGATCGAGTAGGCGAGGCCGCCGACGCGGACCATGTCGCCGCCCTGCTGCAGATAGGGGTCGGGATTGAACAGGTTGTCGGCCACGTCCTCGAGAATGGTCTTGATCATCTCGCCCGACAGTTCGTTGACGGTGGTCGCCGGATAGGTGATCGCAGTCTGGTCGAGCACGTGCTCCATCAGGATGTCCTGCCCGGGCAGCAGCGACGTACCCCAGCGGAAGCCCGGCGAGAACGCGATCTCCGCGCCGCGCACTTCCATCAGCGCGTCGCAGATCAGCTGGTCGAAAGTGCCGTTGAAGTTGCCGCGCCGGTACAGCAGCCCTTCGGTGACCGCGAGCTTCTCGCCGAGTTTGCTTTCGTACGGCGCGCGCACTTTTTTGACGTAGGCGGCCATCTCCGCATCGGGCGGCAGCAGGTTGGCGAAAACCGGCAGCAGCTTGTAGCGGAAGTCGCTCACCTTGCCGCCCTTCACGTCGAAGTCGAGCACGCCGAGGAACTTGCCGTTGCTGCCGGCGTTGGTGACGAGCGTCTGGCCGCCCGCGTTCTTCACGATCGACGGCTGCGGCACGCCGTCGTGGGTGTGGCCGCCCAGGATGGCGTCGATGCCGCGCACGCGGCCGGCCATCTTGAGGTCCACGTCCATGCCATTGTGCGACAGCACCACGACGACCTGCGCGCCTTTGCCGCGCGCCTCGTCGACCCACTTCTGCATGCTGTCGTCGCGCACGCCGAAGCTCCAGTCCGCGACCATGTAGCGCGGGTTGGCGATCGGCGTGTACGGGAACGCCTGGCCGATGACGGCCACCTTCACGCCGTTCATCTCCTTCAGCGTGTAGGGCGGGAAGACCTGGTCCTCGAAGTCGGTCGTGCGCACGTTCTGCGCGACGAAATCGATCCTGCCCTTGAAGTCCTTGTCGACGACCTCGCGCACCCGCTTCATGCCGAAGGTCATCTCCCAGTGCGCGGTCATCACGTCGACGCCGAGCAGCTTGCAGGCGTCGACCATGTCCTGCGCATTGGTCCACAGCGACGTGCCCGAGCCCTGCCAGGTGTCGCCGCCGTCGAGCAGCAGCGCGCCGGGGCGGCTCGCCTTCAGGCGCTTCACGAGCGTGGCCAGGTGCGCGAAGCCGCCGACCTTGCCGTAGGTTCGCGCCGCCGCCGCAAAGTCGAGATAGGTGAAGGCATGCGCCTCGATCGTCTTGGGCGCGATGTTGAACTGGCGCAGCAGGTGCTCGCCGACCAGGTGCGGCGCCTTGCCGAGCGCGTCGGCCACGCCGAGGTTCACGCTCGGCTCGCGGAAATGGATCGGCAGCAGCTGCGCATGGCAGTCGGTGAAGTGCAGCAGGTGCACGTTGCCGAAGCGCGGCAGCTCGTACATCGCGGCGGCGTCGGGGCCGGCGGCGAGCGCCTCGCGCGAGGCGATCGGCATGCCGGCCGCCGCGGCCACCGCGAGCAGTTGCAGGAATTCGCGACGATCCATCGACATAAAGCCCTTCCCCTCTTCGTTCCTTCTACCTGACTGCGAAACGGGCCAGGCCGAGGATGTCCTCCCCGAAAAGCTCGCCGACCTCGTGCAGGACGATTCGTCCGGTCGGGTCCACCACGTAGACGACGGGCACGCCCTTGCGCTTGGGGAACCACTTCGCCGACTGCGCGCCGGCCATCGCCACAGGAAAAGTGAAGTCGCGCTCCATCATGTAGGCGGCGACTGCCTCGGCCGACTTGTCGATGCTGAAACTCAGCACCGTCAGGTCCTTGCCGCCGTGCTTTTCGTGCAGTCGCTGCAGGTACGGGTTCTGCTTGCTGCAGAACGGACACCAGGTGGCCCAGAACTCGACGACGACGGTCTGCCCCTTGAGCCGCTTGGCGTGCAACACGCTCCCGTCGTAGAGGCGAACATCCTCCCAGCGCACCCGGTCGCCGACCTCCGCCGCGGCGGGCCACGCCGGCAGCAGCACCGCGCAGGACAAAGCGAGGATCGCCCGCCGGCGCATCGGCATCACGCCTCCGCGCCGTCCGCAGAAAAAAGGGCGGCGTGTCCGCCGCCCTCGTCGTTCGTCGCCGCCGAGATCACTTGTTGACCGGCGAGGCGGGATCGAGCAGCAGCGCCATCACGTCCTTGATCTGCTCCTCGGTCAGGATGCCGGCGTCGCCGAAGCGCGGCATCGACGAGCAGGCGTTGAACGAATGGGTGTTCCAGATCTTGGCCCACGTGTACTTCTTGATGTCGTCGCCGTAGCCGCGCAGCTTGCCGTAGTTGTTCAGCGACGGGCCGATGTTGCCGTAGGAGATTTCGGCTTTCGACAGTTGGTGGCAGGCGTAGCAGTTGCCGCCGGCGACGGCATCCGGCTTGTCGCTCCACTGCAGGCCGCGGCCGGTCTGCGCGATGCGCTCGCCTTTCTTGTGGTCGCCGAGCCACTTGCCGTCGCTCGGGTACTTGACCGTGGCCAGCGCGGCCTTCTCGAGCCGCTCGCGCACGTCTTTCGGCGGGTCGTTGCGGGTCTCCGAGCAGGTGCGCTGCAGATCGGTCTGGTTGAGCCGGTCGACCTTGGCGATGCCGCGGTCGTGGAAGCTCGACTTGATCACCGCCAGCGTCTCGTCCTTGGTCGGTGGCGTGTAGGTGGCACAGGCGGCCAGCACGGCGGCCGCAGCGGCGGCAACGACAATCGTCTTCTGCTTCATGTCTGCGGGCCTCCGGTCAGCGCTTGATCGCGGGCGAGTCCATCACACCGCCGGCAGCCTTGACGCCGAGGAAGGTGATCAGGTCGATCGTGCCCTGCGAGATGTAGGTCGGCTCGGGGAAGCGCTGCTGGCGGAAGCAGTCGTTGATCCGCCACTGCATCGTGCGCAGCGCGCCCTGCGAAACGCGGTAGGCCGGCCAGGTCCCGAACGCGCGCTGCGCCGGCTCGGCCTTCTCGAAGTTCGGCAGGTCCTGCAGCCGGATGCGCTGGTTGTCGACACCGTGGCAGGTCGAACAGGCGAAGTCGTACGGACCGGCGCGCATGTAGAAGAGCTGCTTGCCTCGGTCGTGCGCGGCCTTCTCCTTCGGATGATCCTGCGGCACGGCAATGCGCATGCCGCGCGACTCCTCGACGACATACGCCGCGAACGCCTCGATCTCGGTCTGCCGCTGGCCGCCGCCGGAGAACGGCTTCTTGACCACTTCGCCGCGCTCGAAGCCCTGCATCGTGACCATGCAATGCACCAGCCGCGCCTCGAAGTCCATCACCTGGTCGACGTCGGCGAAGTAGCGCGGCAGCTGGGCATAGGCGCCCTTCACGACGCCCGGCCCAAGGCCGAGGTCGCACTTCTCGAGCGACACCTTCTTGGGGCCGCGCGGCGTCTTCCACATTTCCTCGCCACGCATCGACACCAGCTCCGCAGGGTTGCCCTCCTGCAGCGCCTTGCGGTACTCCTCGATCCCCTTGAGCGTCTCGTCGTCGCTCTGCGCTGCCGCGGTCAGTGGCCCGGCGAGCAGGGCCACGCCGGCGAGGGCGACCGCGGCGCCGGCGGCCAAGCCCCTGAATGACGCTCCGAGATTACTCATGCTGATTCCTCCTTGGATGGGCGGATCCCGGCCACGGCGGGCCGGCCTGGCGAGCTCCCGCGTTGTCCCGACACGGGGCCTTACTGCATCTGCTCAAGTGCTGCCGACCGCGGTCGACCTCACCCGCGCCGCCCGCCTTCCGCACCCCTTCTCATTGCGTTCCGAGGGGCTCGACGCGGGTCGCCGGCGACGGCGCGTTACGTCGCTCAGTTGATCGTCGTCTTGTCGGTCCGGGTCTCGCCCTTGTTGTCGACCCAGGTCACCATCACCTCGTCGCCCTTCTTGCCGCCGGCGAAACTGAACTGCAGGTACGGGTTCTTCGAAATTGCCGGACCCCACTCTGCGGACAGCACGACCTTGCCCGCGTGGGTCACGGTCACGTTCGAAATGAAGTGCGCCGGAACGACCTTGCCGGACGAGTCCTTCCGGCTGCCGGTCTCCATCTCGTGCGCCATCAGCACACGCACTTCGGTCGAGTCCCCTTTCGAGGTCGCGCGGATGCGCATCGGATCGGCCATCGTCTACTCCTTGCTTGTCGGATTCATCTGCGATCGATGTGCGATCAGCCGCCGCAACCGCCCAGCGTGACCTTCACTTCCTTGCTGGCCATGAAGAACTGGTTGTTTGCCTTGACCAGGCCGACGATGTTCGAGCTCTGGCCCATCTTGATCCGCGTCGACACGTTGGCCTCGGTACCGGCCGGAATGGTGAAGCCCGCCGCCACCATGTTCGGGTTCTTCTCGACGAGGATGTAGACGGCCTGCGTGCCCGGCACCTTGCTGGATACGCCGACCGGCACCACGGCGCCGTTCTCCGCGATGTCCGGGCCGGTGATCGTGATGTCCTTGCTTTCGGTGACGCCGCTGCCGCCGAGCGCCTTGACCGCATCGGCGAGGTTCTTCGCGTCGAATGCAGCCTTGTTCCACGAGGTCTGCTGCGCAAGCGCCTGTTCGGCGCTGAGCAGTCCCGTGGCCGCAAGCGTGCCCACCAGGCCGGTGAATTGAAGGAACTCTCGTCTGTCTCCGTGCATCGGGGTCTCCTTGCGTCTCCTGTTGACGCTTTCAGTTCGCTGCGAACCGGGATTTAACCATTCCACGTCGTGGAATGAACCACTTCCAAAGGGTTATACGGGACCGCCCTTAGGAGGCGGAAGCGAGATCCCCTTCCGGAAAAACCCGTAGACGACTAGATGTACAGGCAGACGTCGGTGTCGCCGGCGAAACCGAGGAAGGTCGCGGCGCCGCCGAACTCGGCCTGCGGGATGAAGTCCTTCTTGTCGAACTCGAACAGGTCGACCGTCATCTGGCAGGCGATCAGCTTCACGTCGGCCTCGATGCAGATGTTGCGCAGGTCCTCGAGCGAGGCGACGCCCTTGGACTTCATCTTGTTCCTCATCATCATCGTCGCCATCGATTCCATGCCGGGCAGCACCTGCACCAGCACCGGCATCGGCACCGGCATCGGCATCGCCGGGTTGGCCACCGGGCTGATCTTGATCCCCGACATGTCCTTGCGCAGCAGCGTCAGACCGTAGAAGGTGAAGAAGACCTGGACCTCCCACCCCAGCGAGGCGGCAGTCGACGCGAGGATGAACGGCGGGTACGCCCAATCCAGCGTTCCCTTGGTGGCGATCAACGCCATTTTCTTCGTGGTCATGCGTTCCTCCCCTGACAGCAAGTTTCTCTCCGCGCGGCACTTCCGCGACGGCGCGGTGCCTCGCCGCGTGGCGCGGCTAGCGGCGCTTCAGATAGAAGACGTAGAGGTTGCCTTCCTGCGCGGAGGACAGCAATTCGTTGCCCGTCTGCTCGGAGAAGGCCTTCATGTCGGCCACCGAGCCGGAATCGGTTGCGGTCACCTTCAGCACCTGGCCGCTGGCCAGTTCGTTCAGCGCCTTGCGTGTCTTGACGATGGGCAGCGGGCAAGCCAGCCCGCGTGCGTCGAGTTCCTTGTCGAAATTCACCTGGCGTCTCCCTTTGTCGGCGTTGGCCGCCTGTCAGGGCGGCACCGGATGCCGAGAGTCTAACCAGTCGCACATGCGATGCGCGCATCGGCGCATCGGCTCCGAAGGCGTGGCAGCGGCTACCCGCATGGGTGATTCAGCGGCCGCGCGGCCGCTCGCAGAATGAGTGCACCGAAGCGCGGCATGCGCGCAGCGATTTCCGGTCAGCTTCCGGTCGGGCTCGCGAACGCCCGCCGTGCGACACGTGCCGCGACGAACCCCGCCTGAGCCGACTCCGCCGATGACAGACGAGCGCAGCCCATCGCGCCGCAGCTTCCCGATCCGCGTGACGGCTGCAGCAGACGACGGTTGCAGCGGCGCCGAATCGTTCGCGCTGATGGTGCTCGGCGACTCGATGGAGCCCGAGTTCGAGCATGGCGACATCGTCATCATCGAACCCGATGGACTCGCCGCCGACGGCGCCTACGTGCTGGCCTTCTGCGACGACGACTGGGTGTTTCGCCGCCTGCGGCAGCGGGACGACGGCTGGTGCCTGCAGGCGCTCAACCCGCGCTATGCGGAGATCGAGCTGACCGACCTCGGCGCAGTGCGCGGCGTGATCATCCAGAAAAGCCGTCCGGGACAGCGGCGTGCCAGCAAACGCTACGTCGACTGAACCGCGGCTTCGCGCCGGCGCCGTCGACCGCCCGGCGCTGATCGAGGCGGTGCAGCGCAACTGCGACCTCGCCGATGCGCATCACGCGCGCGAGAAATCGCTGTGCACCTACCTGCTCGGGATGCGCGAGTACTTTCGCTGGGCCTCGCGCGCGCCCGCCGGCAATGCGCCGGATCGCGCGCTGCTCGCCGAATGGGTTTCGCGCCACGAGCAGCGCTGGGAAGAGATGCGCGACGCGCAGTCCTCGTACGGGAGGCTTCCGATCGGGGGCGGGATCGATCCGTTCGACGACGCTGAGGCCAACCGCCATCTGGCCACCGAAGGCCTCGTCTACGGCGCCGGTATCGGACTGTTCGGCGCCCCGGTGTTCTGCCTGGCGCAGCGGCTCGCCGACGAGGTGCGCGACGGCGCCCGCGTCATCGTCGCCGGCGAGGAACTGGCGCGCGGTTTCGTCGCGCCTCCAGCGGCCAGCCGCGGTGCGACCGTGCTGATCCGCCTCGATGCCTTGCGCCGCTGGCTGTGGACGCGCGCCGAGGCGGCCCGCCGCTCGCCGGACAACGCCTTCGCCGCAGCGCTGCGCGGCTACGGCGATCCCGACGATGCCGCGGCAACGGTCGAACGAATGGCGCACGGTGAAGTCGAGACGCTCGTCCTGCACGAGCTTGGCGAACTGCAGGCCGGATCGCTGCTCGGAGCCGACTGGGAGCGCATGCTGGCCGGCGTCGAAGACCGCCGCACCGAATTGCTGGTGCGCGCGGTGCGCGACCTGCTCGCCGATTGCCTGGTGACGCTGCCGAGGCTCGTCGAGCGGCACGCCGACGCTTCGCTTTCATTCTGGATCGCCGGCTTCGATGGGCTGCGCCGCCTGCTCGCGCCCGAACTCGCCGCGGCGTACCGCGCCGAACTTCGCACCGTCGACCGCGACCGGGTCGGCCGCGCGGCGCAGCATGGGCGCCGGGCATGGCTCGACGTGGCCTCGGACTTGCTGGCGCAATGGCGGCGCGGCGGGCAGGCCGCGCTCACCGAGCACGCGGCCCGCCTCGCCTCGACCACCTGAGCCGCCCCTTGCCGATCAGGGTTCCAGCGCCGCGACCTCGGCCGCGTTGCTGCCGATCTCGTACCAGTTGAGCGTGTCGCGCAGCCTGACCACGTCACCGACGATGACCAGCGTCGGCGGCCGCAGTCCGGCGGCCTCGACGCGCCCCGGCAGGTCGGCCAGCGTTCCGGTCACCACGCGCTGCTGCGGCATCGTCGCCTGCTGCACGACCGCCGCCGGCATGTCGGGCGGCATGCCGTGCTCGATCAGCGCGTCGCACAGCTTCTGCAGGCCGAGCAGGCCCATGTAGACGACCACCGTCTGGCGCGGCCGGGCCAGTCCGTGCCAGTCGAGGTTCATCGTGCCGTCCTTCAGGTGCCCGGTCACCAGGACGCACGACTGCGCATAGTCGCGGTGCGTCAGCGGGATGCCGGCGTAGGCGGCGACGCCGCACGCGGCGGTGACCCCGGGCACGACCTGGAAGCGCACGCCGCAGGCGGCCAGCGTCTCGATCTCCTCGCCGCCGCGGCCGAACACGTACGGATCGCCGCCCTTCAGCCGCAGCACGCGCTTGCCCTCGCGAGCCAGCTTGACCAGCAGCGCGTTGATCTCCTCCTGCCGCATCGTGTGATTGGCCCGCTGCTTGCCGACATAGACGCGTTCCGCGTCGCGCCGGCAGCGCTCGAGGATCCCGGGCGACACCAGGTTGTCGTACAGGACGACGTCGGCCTGCTGCATCAGCCGCAGTGCCGCGAACGTCAGCAGGTCGGGGTTGCCGGGACCCGCGCCGACCAGGTAGACCTCGCCCGGCGCAGGCCCGCTCCTCGCCGTGTCCTCGACCGCCTGCGCCAGCGCCTGTTCGGCCTGCGGCAGCCGTCCGGAGAAGACCAGTTCGGCGATCGGCCCGTGGTAGACGCGCTCCCAGAACGGCCGGCGCTGCGGCTGCGGCAAGGCGCGCTTGACGCGATCGCGAAAGCGCTGCGCCAGCCGCGCCAGTTCACCGTAGGCCGCCGGGATCAGCGTTTCCAGATGGGCACGCAGCAGGCGTGCCAGCACCGGCGAGGCGCCGCCGGTGGACACCGCGATCACCACCGGCGAACGGTCGACGATCGCCGGCAGGATGAACGAGCACAGCTCCGGATCGTCGACCACGTTGACCGGGATGCGCTGCGCCTGGGCGAGCCGCGATACCTCGGCGTTGACGGCGCGGTCGTCGGTGGCGGCGATCACGACGGCGACCCCCTCCAGCGCGGCGGGCGAGAACGCCTCGGCCCGATGGGCGATGCGGCCGCTGCCGGCGAGTTCGGCGAGCGGCTCGCACAACTCCGGAGACGTGACCGTGACCTGCGCGCCGGCCTCCAGCAGCAGCACGACCTTGCGCGCCGCCACGTCGCCGCCGCCGATGACGGCGCACGGCCGGCCCTTGAGGTTCAGGAAGATGGGCAGGTATTCCATGGCACCGGGATCCGTTTCGTGCAGACGAGCGCTACCAGTACGCCAGCACGCGCCCGTTCTCGACCTTCGACTTCCAGCGCTTCAGCGGCGTCGAGCCCTTGGCGACGCAGGCGCCGGTGGTGATGTCGAACGCCCATTCGTGCTTCGGGCAGGTGAGCCGCGTGCCTTCGAGCGCCAGGTGCGGGATGTTGGTGGTCTGGTGCGGGCAGCGGCTGTCGTAGACGCGGAACTCTTCGGTCGTGCGGTGCACGAACAGCCCGCGGCCGTCGCGGTCGACGCGCTTCGTGGCGCCGACCTCGAGCTCGCCGGCGGCCATCACGTCGTGCCATTCCCCCTCGAAGCCGAGCTTCTCGGGCTGGAACTCGGGCAGGTCCATGTCGATGATGATGTCGACCGCCCAGACGATCTTGGCCAGTCCCAGTGCCGGGAAAGCCATCAGCAGCGCGTCGAGCACCTCGGCCGGCGTGCAGCCTTCGCGCAAGGCACGCGACAGGTACTGGCGCAAACCGCGCTCGGTCTGCGCGTGCACCTTGGTGATCACCGAGATCAGGTTGCGCGTCTTGGGGTCGAGGTGCTTGCCCGTTTCCTTCAGGAACTTGAAGTAGTGGCCCATCGCGTCGGGCCGCGCCTTGACCAGGAAATTCAGTGCATCGCTCATGTCAGTCGTGTCCTCGGAAAGGAATTCGGGACGGGCGCCAGGGCTCGCCCGCGCGGGAGCGGTCAACGTTTCTCATACGATCAGGCTGCGCGTCAGTTCCGGCTGCGCTCCGGCCGCCAGCAGCCCCTGAACCGCCGGCTCGACGAACGACGCCGGGCCGGCGACAAAGACGTCGCATTGCGCAACCCCGGCACCCGATTCGCGGATCGCATCGAGCACCTTGGTCGCGCCTGCGCCCGGGTCCGCTTCGACCAGTGGCGCATAGAAGAACTGGTCGAACGCCGCCGCCCAGGCGCGACACTGGTTCGCCAGATAATGCCCGTCGGGTTCGCGGGCCAGCCAGTAAAGCGCGAAGGACTCGGCCTGTTCGCTGGCGATCGCGTGTTCGATCAGGCTCTTGACCGGACCGAAGCCCGTGTCGCAGGCGACCAGCAGCAGCGGACGCTCGCTCTGCGCATCGAGCACGAAATCTCCGGACGGCCCGCACACGCTGACCGTCTGGCCACTGCGCAGGCCGTCGCCGAAGAGCAGCGACCCCAGCGGCGCCTGCGCATCGCGCGGCACGTGGAAGTGCAGGTTGCGTTCGTCGCACGGGCAACTGGCCAGCGGCAGCACCTGCGACAGGTCGCCGTGCGCCGTCGCCACGCCGAGCGTGACGGACTGGCCGGCCAGGAAGCGCAGCCGGTTGGTGCGCGGCGTCTGCAGGTGCAGCAGGCGGACGTTCGGGCCGAGGTCGCTGACCGCACGCACCGTGGTCATCAGCGTCTGCTCGGGAATGTCGGCCGGGCCGCGCGCCTCGAGCGTTTCGACGACCACGTCGCTGACCGCCGTGTGCGTGCAAAGAAGCGCGTAGCCCTGCTGCTTTTCCAGTTCGGAGAGCGCGTAGTCGGAGTGCTGCATCGGGCGCACCTCGCCACTGACCACGCGCGCCTTGCACAGCCCGCAGGTGCCCGTGCCGCAGCCGTAACTGAAGCGCAGCCCGGCCTTCAGTCCGGCCTGCAGGATCGAGTCGTTGCCTTCGAGCAGGAACTGGCGCCCGCTCGGGCGCACCGTCACCTGCGCGGAGATCACGTTGAGCATGTTGACCATCGCGTCCATCGCCTCCGCCGGTTCGGTGCTCAGCGCGCGCCGCAGCCCGGCCTGCATCTCGTCCGCCAGCGCCCGCAGCGCGCCGTCGTCGCGCGCCAGCGCCAGTTCCCGCAGGCGGCGCTCGTTGTCCACCGCCAGCGCGTGATACGCATTGAGGAAGCGGCGCAGGTCCGCCACTTCCTGGCTCTGCGCGAACAGCCGCTGCGCGAGCACTTCCTGCGACGGCAGCATGCGTTCGCGCACGCGCCTGCCGAACGACGCCTCGCGGATCTCGTTGACGCGCTCCAGTGCACCGGCATCCTCGAGCGCCGCCGCCGGAAAGGCGCGGCGCAGTTCGTCGACGGTGACCAGGCCGTCGCCGGTATCCAGTTCCCCGTTGCGCACCATCTTCTGCAGCACGCCGCGCGAAACGCCGACCAGTTGCGCGGCGCGGGCCAGGCTGAGCAGCGGCGACATGAGGCGCGACGTCCGCGGTCAGGCAGGCGCCGCGCGCCGCCCGGGAGCGCGGATGCCTGCGTGCCACCTCGCCGGCTGCCCGAGACCTGGCGTCATCGTCAATGCCCTGCGGTGATCAGCCCCGATGCCGCCAGCGCCAGCACCGCCACCTCCAGCACGCACAGCGCCGCGAAGATGCGGTCACCCCGTCGAAGGTAGGTCGGCACGATCGCGAGCAGCGGCACCACCGAGCAGCCCGCCAGCAGGGCGATGCCCAGCAGGTTCAGGACGTCCCCGTGGTCGAGCAGGCCCACCCACGCCCATCCCGGCGACTGCCCCGTCGCACGCAGGAGTTCGCCTGCCGGCAGGCGCCACATCTGCGGCAGCTGATCGACGCTGATCAGGCGCGGCAGCAGACCGGCGACGTAGGCGATGAACGTGATCACCAGCAATGCCAGCCCGGTCCAGCCGCCCCACTGCAACAGCGTCGCGTAGCGCAGCTGTTCCGGCGCGATGAGAGGCCGGTTCGGCGCCGTCCCCGAAGGGTTGCCCTGCGTCATCCCCCGATCCCCAGTCCGACCAGCAACGCGCGTCCCCCGGCAAAGAGCAGCATGCCGATCACCAGCCGCCTGACCAGCGACGCCTTGAGCACCGTCAGCAGCCTAGCGCCGATCTTCGCGCCGAGCATCATGCCGACCACCGACGGCGCCGCGATGACCGGCAGCACCGCGCCGTTGTTCAGGTAGATCCAGGCCGCCGACGAGTCGACCAGCGAAAGGATGAAGCTCGACGATCCCGCCGCGACCTTCAGCGGCGCCCCCATGACGAGGTTCAGCGCCGGCACGTTGGCCCAGCCGGCCCCCAGCCCGAACATGCCGGCCAGCACGCCGATCACGAAGAACAGCGCGAGGCCCTGCGGCGTGCGGTGCAGGCGCCAGTGAACGGCCTGGCCCGAGGCACCGTCGATGAACACGCCGTTCATGCCGAGCAGTTCAGCGAGCCGGTCGCTCTGCGGGACATCGGGCTGCTCCGACTTGCGCGCGAGCAGCATCACCGCAACGATACCCAGTATGGCTATGCCGAGGGCAATGCGCACGACCGAAGCCGGCAGCGCCAGTCCCAGCAGTGCGCCGAGGATCGAACTGAAGGAGGCGACCAGCGCCAGCGGCAGCGCCACCCGCATGTCGGCCAGGCCACCCCTCAGCAGCGACGGCCCGGCAGCGAGCGCGCTCGACAGCGCGACCAGCAGGCCGGCGCCGCGCACATAGTCGAGGTGAAACGGAAAGAAGCCGCTGACCAGGGGAACGAACAGCACGCCTCCGCCGACACCGGCAGGCACGGCGACCACGCCGAGGAAGAAGCACACCACGAACAGCGCCAGCGGCCAGATCCACCAGGCCAGCGCCGTCTCCTGGGGCGGCGACGCCACCTCGGCGGCCGCCAGCGCGGGATCCGCGCCGAGGGCGAGCGCAAGGATGCCCGCAGCAACGGCCGCCGCCAGGCCTGCCCGGGCCGTCGCGCGCCCGGCATCTCGGAAGGTCGGGGTGATCAACTCAGTCAGCGCTCGCCGTAAAGTCGAAGATGCAGGTGATCGGCGCGCTCGACGATACGCCGGGACGGCGGCGCGGCGCGACATCTCGCCAAGTGGAATCCGGGCGCGCGATCCGGCCGATGCATCGACCGCGCTGAGCGCCTGCCATCATTGTGGATGTCGCGTCGCAAGCCCACTACCGCCACCGGTTAGCCGGTCTCACCCATGTGGGGGGTTATTGCACGTGCGTGAATGGTTAAAGATCGCGGGGCCTCGCGCCCGTCCCGATTTCGCCATTGCAGGCAAGATCGCCGCGGTTCGCGGGTCCGGCCTTGCCGCTGCCGGTGCAGCGCAGGGCGCGGATCGAGAATATATCAACCGTTGGCGTGTGCCCCCGATCGCCGATCGGGCGCATGCCTGGCAAGGGAGCCATCTTGCAACGCCTGGTCAGTCCACACGGCGGAGGTCCGCTCAAGCCTCTGCTGCTCGAAGGCGAGGCGCGCACGCAGGCGCTGGCGCGCGCCGGCACACTGCACAAGCTGCGCGTGAGTTCGCGCGAGAAGGGCGACCTCGTCATGCTCGGCATCGGCGGCTTCACGCCGCTGGACGGCTTCATGACGCACGGCGACTGGGAGCGCGTCTGCGACGGCATGAAGCTCGCCAACGGCCTGTTCTGGCCGATCCCGATCACGCTGTCGACGACCAGCGAGCAGGCCGCTGCGTTTCACACCGGCGACGAGATCGCGCTCGTCGATCCGGACTCGGACGAGATCCTCGCCACGATGCGGGTGAGCGAGAAGTACGCCATCAACAAGAAGCACGAGTGCATGATGGTGTTCCGCACCGCCGACGAGGAGCATCCCGGCGTGCGGATGGTGATGGCGCAGGGCGACGTCAATCTCGCCGGGCCGGTCAAGGTGCTGTCCACCGGCGGCTTCGAGAAGTACGGCGACCTGTTCATGACGCCGAGGCAGACGCGGCAGATGTTTGACGCGCTGGGCTGGACGCGGATCGCGGCGTTCCAGACGCGCAACCCGATGCATCGCTCGCACGAGTACCTGGCCAAGGTGGCGATCGAGGTCTGCGACGGCGTGCTGGTCCATTCGCTGCTCGGTGCGCTCAAGCCCGGCGACATCCCGGCCGACGTGCGCACGCGGGCGATCGCGTCGCTGATCGACGGTTACTTCCTCGGCAAGACGGTCGTCCAGGCGGGCTACCCGCTCGACATGCGCTACGCCGGCCCGCGCGAAGCACTGCTGCACGCGCTGTTCAGGCAGAACTACGGCTGTTCGCACCTGATCGTCGGCCGCGACCACGCCGGGGTCGGCAGCTACTACGGCCCGTTCGACGCGCATCACATCTTCGACGAGATCCCGGCGGACTCGCTGGAGACGCGGGCGCTGAAGATCGACTGGACCTTCTGGTGCTACAGGTGCGGCGGCATGGCTTCGGCGCGCACCTGCCCGCACGACGAGACCGACCGGCTCCTGGTGTCCGGCACCAAGCTGCGCAAGTGGCTGTCTGAAGGCGCCGAGGTGCCGGCCGAGTTCAGCCGGCCCGAAGTGCTGGCGATCCTGCGTGAATACTACGAAGGACTGGCCGCTCACGAACGTGTTGAAGTGAAGCTGTCCGGGCATTCCGCGCGCTGATCGTCGTGGGCCAGACGCGTTTCGGACGCTGGTGCGGGGCCACGAGTACGATGGCTGCAAACGTTGTTGCATACGCTGCATGGACTTGGCGGGCGGACTGGCGCAGCCCGCCTGCAGTTTCTGGCGGACCCTGTGGGCGATCAATGCGCGCAGCGGACCAGGTGAAGCGCCAGGCGCGGACAAACGCGAAACGAGCCGGGCTTGTGCCGGCCCCTTTTGCCAGACAGTAGGACCAGCGAACGATGAAGGTCAGTCAGTACATGAGCCAACCGGTGCTGTCGATTGCGCCGAAGACCGATTTTCACGTGGCGTACGACCTGATGTTGAGCCGCCGCATTCATCATCTGCCGGTGGTCGACGGCGAAAAGCTGCTCGGCCTCGTCGCCGAGCGCGACCTGCTGCTGGCGGCCGCGAATTTCGGCCCGGCAGTGGTACCGGTCGAAGAGATCATGCGTAGCCCCGTCGTGACGGTCTCGGCCAGCGCCACCATCGCGCACGCCGCGCGCCTGCTCGTGCTTCGTCACGTGGGCAGCCTGCCGGTGCTCGACCGCCGCAAAGCGCTGGTGGGCATCATCACCGAGACCGACATGTTCAAACTCACGGCCGGCATGCTGCGCCCCAGGCCGGTGCCAGTCGGCCGTCTCCGCAAATCCGTCCCGCGCAAGGCAACCACCGCGAAAAAACCGGCGCGCAAGACGACGACACGGAAGACGTGAGCCCGACGGAGCGGCCGCAGGACCGACTGCGGCAGCAGCCCGCGGACCTCGGCGCCGTGCGCGTCGACGACGAAGGCTACCTGGTCGACCCAACCGACTGGACCGAGGCGGTGGCGCAGGCGCTCGCCGGGCGGGAGAACCTGACCCTGACCGACCTGCACTGGCGGGTTCTACGCTTCATGCGCGCGTTTCACGACGAGCACCAGCTCGCCGCCGACGCGCGCTTCGTCATCCGGTTTCTGGCCGAGGATGCCGGGCTGGGCGCGGACGCGAGGAGCCGGCTCTTCGAGCTGTTTCCGTACGGCTACGTCAGGCAGGCGTGCAAGATCGCCGGCATGCGCCGGCCGCGTGCCTGGAGCACCGGCTAGAGCCGCGCTTGCGCAGCCGCTTCGCGGCCCAATGCAGCGCGAAGCCTGGGCCGTCCTGATGAACCGGCCAAGAGCAGTGCGCGCCGAGGTCGCAGCGTCATGTGACGATGCGCGCCGGACGGTCGAACCACCAGAGGACGAACACCAGCACGACCGTCATCGCCGGCATGACGAGCGGATTGACGATGCCCGCGACCAGCGGCGCAATCATCAGGAAGAAGCGCAACCCCCAGCTGTACAGCAGGCCCGCCCGTTCGACGTAGTCGAGCGCCAGCGGATTGAGCGGTTTGCGCTGCTCGGATTCGACCGGCATCGACATCACGAACCCGGTGTGGTTGAAATAGCGCATCGCCATCGACGAGCAGACGTACGAGGCGAACAGCGCCAGCATCAGCAGCCCCTCGAGCACGGGGCGCAACGGCGGCGCACCGCCGGAACGAAGGTGTGACATGCTGTCGACGAGGCTGCCTCCGGCCAGCGTGATCGTGCCCATCAGCGCGAGCGCCGCGGTCGAGGCGGCGATGGTCGCCGACATCAGCGAGTTGCGCAGCGTCTGCACGGCTACGATCTCGAATCCCGGCCGCGCGCTGAGCGCCTCGGCCCAGCTCACGCGCATCCGCGCGTGCGCGTAGCGTGCCATCCGGTCCGGGTGCCGCCGGCCGACCCACAGCACCCACGCCTCGTAGACGAGAAAGATGAACGAACTGATTGCGAACGCAATCCACGCGGCGGCTTGTTCTTGCATCATCGGGCTCCCTTGCCGATCATGTTAGCGAGCAGCGCAGTGGGCGGCGAATTGGACCCGCGCGCCCACCGCGCTTCGACAGGCTGGCCGCAACTTTCCCGACATTTCGGAACGCGAGCACCCAAGACATGAACCTTCGTCCCGAAGTCCTGGCGCCGCTGCGCGATTTCGTGGTCGCGACGACTCGACTGGTCGATCGCCAGCCCGACGAGGCGCCGCTGCTCGAAGAAGGCCGCCGCCTGCTTGCGTCGCTCATCGCCCGCGACGACTGGCTGCCCGACGCCTTCGCCCATGCCGCACCCGGGATCTACCGTCAGTACCTGTTGCACTGCGATCCGCTCGAGCGGTTCTCGGTGGTCAGCTTCGTCTGGGGCCCTGGCGGGCGTACGCCGATTCATGACCATACGGTCTGGGGCCTGGTCGGCGTGCTGCGCGGTGCCGAGCGATGCGAGGAATACGCGCAAGAAGGCGACGGGCAGGTCGTTGCCTGCGGCCGGGAGCACGTGATGACGCCGGGCATGATCGAAGCGGTTTCGCCGAAGATCGGCGACTGGCATGTCGTGTCCAACGACCTCGCCGACCGCGATTCGGTCAGCATCCATGTCTACGGCGGCAATATCGGCGCAGTGCGCCGCCACTTGTTCGATCCGGCCGCCGGCGTGATCAGGGAATTCATCTCCGGCTACTCGTCGCCAATGCTGCCCAACCTGTGGGACCGGTCGGCGGCGGCGGGCGGGCCGCGCCCATGATGCTGCAACTCGATCGCCGTGGCGGCACGCTGTCGGTGACCCTCGACCGACCCGAGCGCGGCAACGCGCTGAGCGCCCCGCTGGTCGAGCAGCTGATCGCCGCGGTCGACGGCGCCTGCACCGATGCGTCCGTCCACACGCTGGTGCTGGCCGGCGCCGGCCGGAACTTCTGCACCGGCTTCGACCTGACCGATTTCGAGCAATGCAGCGACGGCGACCTGCTGCTGCGATTTGCGCGGATCGAGCATCTGCTTTCGATACTGTGGCACGCGCCGATCCGCACTGCCTGCGTGGCGAGCGGCCGCACGTGGGGCGCCGGCGCCGACCTGCTGGTCGCCTGCGATGAAAGGATTGCTGTCGAAGGAGCGTCGTTTCGCTTTCCCGGTCCCGCGTTCGGCATCGTGCTCGGTACCCGGCGATTGTCGGAACGCATCGGCATCGATGGCGCGCGCGACGTGCTGACGAGAGGTCTCGAACTCGATGCGCCCGCAGCACTTACCGCCGGGCTGGTCAACGAAACCTGCGCTGCCGATGCCGTGCAGGCGCGGCTCGAGGTCCTCGTCACAGCGCCCGTCGCGGACCGGGACACGTTGCGTTCCTTGCGCGAAGTCACACGCGCCGACCAGCGCGACGCGGACCTCGCAGCCCTGGTCCGCTCGGCTGCGCGACCCGGACTGAAGGCGAGACTGCTCGCCTATCGCGACGCCCAGCGTGCGACGCGCCGCTGATATCGCGGCCCATCCATCCTTCTTGCAGCAGCCCAAGGCCCCCATGCCGGACGACGTCGACCCGCCTCCGCCCGCCGGGCGGCCCCTCGACGGCGTCCGCGTGATCGAGTTCTGCCAGGTCGCCGCCGGGCCGTTCTGCGGCATGCTGCTGGCGGATTTCGGCGCCGACGTGATCAAGGTCGAGCCGCCCGAGGGCGACGCGATGCGGCAGTGGCCGCCGATCAGCGACGGCTACAGCGAGAACTTCGCCTCCGTCAATCGCGGCAAGCGTTCGGTCGCGCTGGACCTGAAGCGCGAGGACGACCGCGAGGTGGCCCGCGCGCTGGTGCTGGCCGCCGACGTGCTGGTCGAGAACAGCCGGCCGGGCGTGATGGCGCGACTTGGGCTGGGCTGGGACTGGTTCGCGCACGCGCAAGCCGTCGCTCGTGTATTGCTCGATCTCGGCCTTCGGGCAGGACGGCCCGCGCGGCAACGAAGGCGGCTTCGACCTGACGATCCAGGCCGCCGCCGGCGTGATGAGCGTCACCGGCGAGCCCGACGGGCCGCCGGTGAAGGCCGGTGTGCCGCTTTCCGACTTCGGCGCCGGGCTCTACGCCGCCTACAGCATCACAGCGCTGCTGAACCGCGTGCGCAGCGGCGGGCCGGGCGGGCGCATCGATGTGGCGATGTTCGCCACCGCGCTCGCCGTCGGCGCCTTACAGACCAGCGAGTACTTCGGCACGGGGCGTAACCCGCGCAAGCTCGGTTCGGCGCATCCCCGCAACGCGCCGTATCAGGCCTACCGCGCCGCCGACGGCTACTTCGCGATCGCGGCCGGCAACAACAAACTGTGGTTGCAGGTGTGCGAACTGACCGGCGCGCCCGAACTCGCTGCCGATCCGCGCTTCGAGACGCCGACGCTGCGCGCACGACACCAGGCCGCGCTGAAGGATCTGCTGGAGCCGGTCTTCATCCGTCAGCCGGTGGCGTACTGGCTGTCGCTATTTGGGCCAGCGGGGGTGCCGTGCGCGCCGATCAACGGCTATGCCGAAGCGCTCGCCGATCCGCAGACCGTTCATCTCGGCCTGGTGCAGCCGATGACGCTGCCCAACGGACACCTGACGCGCACCCTGACCTGCCCCGTGAGGCTCGACGGCCGCAACGTACCGGTCTGTACACGGCCGCCGGCGCTCGGCGAGGACACCGATGCCGTCAAGGCCTGGCTCGGCCAGCGCGATTCGGGATCGCGCTAGATAAGCCGCCCGCGGCGACGGCGCGAAGATGATCCATTGCGCCGCCAGGCAGCGCGCGCGGTGACAGGACGACTCAGACCGCCTGCGCGCCCGCTTGCGCCGCCGCTTCGTCGGCCTCCGGCACGCCCTGCCAGAGCATCTCGTAGCCGAGTTCGTTCGTTTCGACGCACATCTCGGCGAGCGCGCCGAACTTCGCGCGGAAAACCGCGTCGGCGTGCGAGCGCTCATGCTCGTCGAACGAACGCCAGTAGGTGGCGATGACCAGATCGTGATCGGCACCGTGCTGACCGCCCAGCGAGCCTTCCTCGGATACGAAACCCGAGAAGCGGAAGACCTGGCCGGCGATGAATCCGCCCTTGTCGCCGCCGTAGGTTTCCTTGACCACGTGGCACATCTCCGCAAGCGCGAGCTCGACGTCGTCGTAGGTGACGCCCGGTTTCAGCTTGACGGTGTTGAACAGCAGTTTTGCACCGAAAGGAATGGTGATCGGACCGAACATGTCTTTTCTCCAGGCAAGCCAGTGGACAGAACTGAGGCCGCGCCGACCGATTTCAAGCTGGGGCGGGCACCATCAGCGGTCGCCATGTCGTCGGACAGGCAACGGCTTAAGGGTTAGTACCATGTCGACCGTGGAAAATGTCGCCGAGGCCGCCGGGCTGCGCAAACTTCTGAGTTTGCCCAAACCCCGCGACCCGGCGCTGGCGCAGGCTATGACCCTTGATTCCAAGAGGAGACAACGATGTTCCGTGCCCTGACGTTCGTCATGCTGGCGTTGTTCTGTTCCGCGGCGACGGCTGCCGATCCGCATCCCGTGGTGACCTATTCAAAGGCGGGCAAGTTCGAAGATGTCCGCGATGATCTGAAGGCCGCGATCGAAGCCAAGGGACTGGTCGTCGACTACCACTCCTTCGTCAACCGGATGCTCGAGCGCACCGGCAAGGATGTCGGATCGTCGAAGAAGCTGTACCTCGACGCCCAGTCGTTCGTCTTCTGCAGTGCCGCGCTGTCGCGCAAGATGATGGAAGCTGACCCCGCCAACGTGGCGATGTGCCCGTATTCGATGGTGGTCTATGCCACGGCGCAGGAGCCGGGCAAGGTCCACGTGGCCTATCGCCGGCCGTGGCGCCCCGACGGATCGGCCGCCTCGAAGGCGGCGCTCGCCGAGGTCGACGCGCTGCTCGATTCCCTCGCCCGCGAAGCGGTCGGGCTCAAGTAGGCGATCGGCCGCAAGCCTGCGCCAAGCAGGCCCCACGCGCCTGCGGCGGCGCGGTCAGGCCACGCTGCCGAAACTCTTGTCGACCGCGCCGCCCGGCGGCTTCAGCCCGGCCAGGCGGCAGCCCTGCGCGATCGGGCCGCCGGGCAGGAGCGTGTACAAGTACTTCACGCCCCCTTTGTAGTGGAACTTTTCCTCGAGCGCGTCGTGAAGTTCACTCAGCCTGACCGTCCCTTCGTCGTGCCGGTCGTAGAACTCCTGCAGGCTGCGCACGACTTCCCAGTGATCCTCCTGCAGCGCCAGGCCTTCCTGCTGCGCCGTTTTCTCGGCCGCGTCGCGCGTCCAGCCCGCCGGCGCATGCGGAAAGTGCTCATCGGGCAGCATGTCGCGACGCAGGACCTGATCCGTACCGATTGTCATCGCTTCCTCCACTGATTCGCGCGGCACAGGCTGATCCGCCCCCGCCACGCCGACCGCCTCGTGCCACGCCGCCTAGAGCGGTCGCTTGATGCTGACCGCACCGCGAATCTGGCCGGGCGCGTAGCCGGTCGCCCGGTCGGCCGGATATTCCTTGGCCAGTCGCTCCTTGATTTCCGGCGCGAAACCGGCCGCGTCCCCATGGCAGTTCAGGCACACCGGCTGCACCGGCAGTGCCTTCACGTAGCGGAAATATCGCCCGCCCGGCTCGACCACCGTTTCGGCGAACTCCAGCTTGTCTGCCGGTTCGCCCTTCGCAAGCAGCGATTCGAATGCGCGAAGGGCGCCCTGCTCCCACGCATCGGGCGAGCCGAGCAGCGGATTGCGCACCTTCAGACTCACGCGCGTCAGCCGTACGCCGTTCTGGCGTGACAGTTCACCGGCAATCGCCGGCGCAGCTGTCGTGCACACGCCGATCGCCGCCGCGGGTCCGCCAGCCTTCATTTCGGCCTGCAGCCTTGCACCCAGCGTCTGAATCATCTGCCCCGCCAGCTTGCGGGCTTCCTCGGTCCGCGCCGCATCGTCCTGGCCAGTCGCCGGGGACACGCTCAGGCCGAGCAAAGCCGCGAGCGCGGCCGAAGCCAATATCTTCGTGCTCATGGTTTCCTCGCTCTGGATTGTCGATCGTCTGTCCGCGATCGAGACGATTGCACCACGCGTGATTACGCCGCGCGAGGCGTTTGTCGCCGGCGCTTGATCGAACGCAACGCGTCGAGCTGACGGCTACTTGGTACCGCCGTTGGCGGCAATCGCCGCCAGCCGCGTGGCGCGGATCAACTGGCCGTCGAGGCAGTGTCTTTCGCGCTGCCCTCCGGCCAATCGACGCTACGACACGACGCCTACGGCCGCTTCGGCGTCTTGTATTCGGCTTCCTTCTGGAACGGCTCCCAGACGGTTTCGTAACCGACAAACCCTTTTTCGTTTGGCGGCATCTGACGGGTTGTCAGGAAACGCGAATGCCCGTCAGGCACCTTGGTGACGGGCTTCTGCTCGCTAGTTTGCTCGCTCATAAGTTGCCTCTTTCTGCCATGAAGTCAGGATCGCATGCACAAGTCACTACAGTCGCATTGTTCGACGCCATCGAACACCGCTGCTCAAACGGGTCTCATGAGTGACGGGTCGACATCCGGCTGCGCGCCGGTCGCTCCGCCGGCCTTCATCTCGTCGCCGGATGCGTCGCGCACCGTCAGGATCTCGAGGGTGAAGACGACCTCCCTGCCGCAAAGCGGATTGTTGCCGTCGACGGTCAGCGTTTCGTCGTCGATCCGCGTCACGATGAAGCTGCGCGTCTGGCCGCTGTCGTTCTCCATGAGAATGGAGGTGCCGACCTGCCGATACTCCTCGGGAACGTTCTCGAGGTGATCGGTGAAAACGAGCGACTCGTCTCTGGGGCCGAAGATCAGGTTGCCGTCGATCGGCACCTCGATCACGTCGCCCGCCGACCTGCCTTCCAGTTCCTTGTGGACGAAAGGCGCAAGAATTTCATTGTGGCCGTGAACGTAGCCCAACGGGAAGTCGACCCGGGTGAGGACGTGCCCCGATTTCCTGTCGGTCACCCTGTAGGTCAGTTCGACGAACTTGCCGTCCTGGATGGTTTCACTCATGCCGAATCCGAATCAGCGGCTCAGAAGATGGACGCACCAAAAATCCTGACCTGTCCGTTCTCGTAACCAAGGACAAGTCTGCCGAGCCATTCGCCCTCCTTCTTGGTGCTCCTTTGCCGGTACAGGACCGTCACGTGTTCCCCCCGGCGAATGATGCCCAGATGGTCGAAATCCTCGGACAGGTTCCTGGCCAGCTCGCTGTTTGCGAACTGGTGGTTCACCACGACCTGATCCATGGCAAGCGCCAGGGAACTCGAAAAATTCCTGACGAATTCGCCGTACTTGCCTTCGTTGGAACCCTTGAGGAGGTCGCGCCACAAGGGGTCCGCCATGGCCCGAATCTCGTCGTCGGCTTTTTCAATGATGTTCACGCGCGGTTCTCTGTGGCCGAAAGGGGCGAGTTCAATAGGACGCGCGGAAAGGACCGACCGGCGACATGCGGGTCATTTCTGCGCGCGGGCAGAAGTTCGGTGCGAACTCCTGCCCGCGGATATGGCTACTCGTCCGCACCCACCAGGTGATAACAAGGCGCCTTTTCCATCGTGTACTCGCCGGTTTTCGGATCGCGACGCGAAACCGTCAGCACGTGCCAGTTTTCGTCGTCCAGCTTCATGGCATCGCCGCGGTAGTAGTAGCCCGGCCAGCGGGTCTCCTTGCGGAACAGGGTGTGGTGAGTCACGCACTCCGCAGCGCGATGACGGTGCTTCAGCTCCCAGGCGCGCAGCAACTCGTGAACGTCCTCGGCGGCCAGGCTCTCCAGGTCCTCCTCCATGATCCTGAGCTTCTTCAGACCGATATGCAGGAGCTTCTCGTTGGTCATGTAGTTGACGGTCACGCCGCCGCAGTACTCGTCCATCAGTTTCTGCAGGCGGTCGAGGCCCTGCTTGGGATTGATGTAGTGCGGGTTGACGCTGCCCGCCACGATCGCATTGCGGAAGATCCGGTAATGCTCCAGGGGCTTGTAGATCTCCTCCTTGCGGCGGTTGATCTGCTCATCCGATACGACGATGCCTTCCGCCTTGCCGTCGTCGATGTACTTGCAGGCCGCCTTCGCGGCGAGACGGCCTTCGGTGAACGAACCGGACGAGAACGCATGCGGCGTGCCGCCGACGGCGTCACCGGCGCCGAACAGGCCTTCGATCGTCGTCATGCGGTTGTAGCCCCAGAAATACTCGGGCGGGGAGACGTCCTCGGGACCCGAGCACCAGGCCCCCGAGCCGGTCGCGTGCGAGCCCATCACGTAGGGCTCGGAGGTGGTCAGCTCGGGGTTCTCGTTCTTGGGATCCACATCGGTGGCTGCCCACAGGACCGCCTGGCCGACCGTCATGCCGAGGAAGTTTTCCCAGCCGACCTCTTCGAGATGAGGGTCCTGGAAGGCGCGCATGGTCACCATGTGAATGGGGCCCCGGCCGGCATTCACTTCGTTGATCAAGGCATGGTTGCGCAGACAGGTCGGGATCGGCCGATGGGTCAGATGCGAGGCCTCCGGATCCAGATATTCCTTGCCGACCATTTTCTGCAGTTCGGGGAACCACTTCGATTCGTACTCTTCGCCGAGACAGTTCTGCGTATAGGTCTTCAGGTGCAGGAAATAGGCGCCGACCGGGCCATAGCCGTCCTTGAAGCGCGCCAGCACGATGCGGTTTTCCATCTGCGTCATCTTGGCGCCGGCGTTGATCATCAGCCCGTAGGCAGACGCGGACGACCACGGCGCATACCAGGTGCGGCCGGAACCTTCGCCGACGGAGCGCGGCTTGAAGATGTTGGAGGCGCCGCCCGCCCCGCAGATCACGGTCTTGGACTTGAACACGTGATAGTCGCCCGTGCGGACGTTGAAGCCGACGGCACCGGCAATCCGGTTCTCCCTGCTGTCGTCCATCAGCAGGTGGGTGACGCAGATGCGGTTGAAGACCTTGTCTGCCGACTTCTTGGCGGCCTCGGACACGATGGGCTTGTAGGACTCGCCGTGAATCATGATCTGCCATCGCCCTTCCCGCAGGTAGCGCCCGGTCTTCGGGTTCTTCATGATGGGCAGGCCCCACTCCTCGAACTGATGCACCGTGGAGTCGACGTGGCGGGCCATGTCGAACAGCAGGTCTTCGCGCACCAGCCCCATCAGGTCGATGCGTGCGTAGCGGACGTGATCCTCCGGCTTGTTTTCGCCCCAGCGGGTGCCCATGTAGCAGTTGATCGCGTACAGGCCCTGGGCGACTGCACCGGAGCGATCCATGTTGGCCTTCTCGGCAATGACAATCTTCTTGTCCTGCCCCCAGAACCGGGCCTCCCACGCGGCACCCGTGCCGCCGAGGCCTGCACCGACGACCAGGATGTCGATGCCGTCTTCGATGATCGTTTTGTAGGCCATTAGTAATACACCCCTTTCTTCATCTTGAGGCCGGCGGACTGAAGCGTATGCAGACCACCGTCGTCCAGGCGGATATACCTCGGCTCGTTGTACAGCAGCTCGCTGTCGCGCATTTCCCGGCTGGGCGCCTGAACATCCGCGAGCTTGGGAATCGCCGTCCCCCAGGGCTTGGTGGTAATGGGCGACAGGAAGTTCTTTTCCGTGCCGTTGCGGAATTTGATCCGCCAGGCGATGGTGCCTTTCTGTTCGTCACGGTGAACGCGAACGCTGTGGCCGAGCGGGGCAAAGTCGGCATATCCGCGCACGTCGATCGCATGCTGCGGGCATGCCTTCACGCACGAGTAGCACTCCCAGCACATGTTCGGCTCGATGTTGTAGGCACGGCGATAGGTCTTATCGATGTGCATGATGTCCGACGGGCAGATGTCGACGCAATGTCCGCATCCGTCGCACCTTGTCATATAGACGAAGGTAGGCATTTAGTCCGGCTCCTTTTCTATTCCAACAGAACTAGCGGGCTGCTTGTGAACTCAATAGTGGCGGGGCGCTTCGCGCTTGATGCCAAGCCCCATGTCCATCGGCGCGTCTCGCAACAGTTCCATGGAGTGTCTCTTCTGCTGTTCGGGATCATCACGGGTCTGCGTCGGCAGGTTCTGGGCCGTGCTGTTGGCCTCGGATACCCTCTTCTCGAAGGCCGCCGCCGGCTTGAAGAACATGTGCGCGAACTTCGACCACGGCACGCCGGCGAACAGCACCGTCGTGGCGATCACATACAGGCCGAACACGACGCCGGTCCCGGCGCCGGCCGCCGCCCAGATCAGGCCGAAGGTGACGCTGGCCAGCAGCGACAGGATGAACAGGTCGGCGCGCATCACGCGAAGCGGCGAACCGCCTTCGGCGGCGACGTCGACGCGGATGAAGAACCAGAACCAGTAGCCGCCGACGGCGGCCATCAATCCGCCCAGCCACCACAGCTGCGGCAGGATTGCCGGCGCGGGCGTGGCGGGCGTCGGGTAGCCGAACACCATGATGGCGGTGGTGACGACGTGGATCACGAATCCGTACATGGTCAGCAGATGGGCGACGCGGCGGCGCGGGTTGCAGAACTCGCCGGAGGTCAGGACATCGACCACCGCGGTCTGCACGGCGATCGACGCCAGCTCGCCGCCGCCAAGCGGCCTGCCCTTGGCTTTCGACTTGCGCAGGTTGGCGAAGAAATACCTGGCGCTGCCCTTGTGCACGACATCGAACAGTGTCCCGGCCGCGACCAGAATGATCATGACGATCACGTAGGTCTGGATTACGGCAGGGGGTATGGACGCCGCAAGCGCGGCAAACGGATTGCTGCTGAGCATTGCTTTACTCCTCCCCTTTAGTGGCGAATTCTAAGCACCGGCCGGGCGCGCCCGCCCTGGCGTTCATCGACGGCACCGAGTGACGTTGCATTCATGCGACCCGGAAGACGCACGCCCTCTAGCGACAACGCGCGTCGGCGTCGAGCTTCATGTACCTGATCAGCCAGTCGCGCGCGCGCTGCCGCGCGTGGCGCCTGGCCACCTTCTCCTCCGGCGACGCATCCTGGCGGAAATCGAAGGCGCGCCGTGCCATCGGATACATCTGCAGCTCGACCGGAACGCCGCGCTGCCACAGCGCGTAGAACGCGCGGCCGTTGACCATGCGCCGCAGCTCGAAGTCCGCGTCGCCAATGATCATCAGCGTCGGCGCCGTGATCTTCGTGACCTCCGGCGCCACCGAAAAGAGCTGCTGCGGCTCCGGCGCATTGGGGTTCTGGAAGTGCCCGTAGTACGACACGATCGCGGCGATGTCCTGCGGCCGCTTGGCGGCCAGGCGGATCGCGAAGTACGGCCCGCGCGACAGCGCGACGATGCCCACCGGCCCCTTGCACACGTCGCTGCGCTTGAGCAGCGCATCGAGCGCCGCCTCGACGTCGACCTCGGTCTCCGGATAGTGCCGATCCGGCCAGCGCTCGATCATGTTGCCCTTCTGCCAGTCGGGCGCCAGCACCAGGAAGCCCTGCGCCGCCAGCTCGCGCAGATGCGCGCGGTCTTCGTCCTCGAAACCGCGCTTGGCGTGGATGTACAGCACGGGGGGAAACGGGCCGCTTCCCGCCGGCCGGGCGATCTCGATCGGCACCGCGTACTGCGGCGTGGGCACGCTGGAGCTCTCCAGCGTCTGCGCCTGCGCGGCAACGGCAATCAGCAACGCGCCTGCGGCCGACGCCAGTGTCGCTGCGGCAGGGTTGCGCATGGCTCAGCCTTCCAGGTGCCGCACTTCGAAGGACAGATCGGCAAGATCCCCGAGCACGAAGGTCGCCGGTGCGCCGAGGCCGGCAACGGTGCCGGGGTTGACCAGCAACGTGCGTCCGCCGCGCACGTTCTCGGTCGGTTCGATCGCCGCCTCGTGGCTGTGCCCGCAGAACACGACGTCGAAGTCGCCGGTGGCGGCCATGCCGCGCGCCAGGTGCGGATAGTGAATCATGAACAAGCGCCGGCCGCCGAGCTCCAGGCTGGCATCGCCGCCGTAGTACATCAGCGCGCCGGCGGACTCATGTGCCGCACGCATCATCCGCGGCAGGTCGCCAAGGTTGTTGCCGTGCACCGCGTGCACCGGCAAGCCGAGCGCCAGCGCCTCATTCAGCGTGTTCGGTCCGATGATGTCGCCACAGTGCAGAATCGCCCGCGCACCCCAGTCGCGCGCCTGCGCGACGGCCGCCGCGAGTCGGCGGCTGTCGTCATGGCTGTCGGAGACCACGGCGATCTTCATCGCGCTGCACCCGGCGCGTCGCAACGCATCCAGCCGGGCGCGCCGGCGAACTGCTCGCGCGGCGGCCGCGCGGCGGCCGCGTATCGACCGCTGCTGAAATCCCGAGAAAAGATCTGCGCCACCAGGTTGTCCGAATTTCTCTTGCGATCCGCGAGTCCCGGCACCGCTTGCGCGTCGAGCTCCCCTCGGCGTTTATATCGCAATCCCCGCATCAGGATGGCCGTTCCACCGCGATATCACCCACGTGGGTGAGAACGTCCCCTACCACGCGGGTGTAGACGTCATCGTCCATCGCCATGCCTAATTGAGCGCGGCGTCGGCGCGCCTGCCGCAGGCTGTTGACATGGCGGCGGCGACGCGGAGCCGCCCGGGGCAAGGCACGCAGTGCGTCCTTGGCCGGAAGCGTGCCGGCCACGAGACAGCGGACCCTGATGACGCATTGACCTCGAACGGTCTGCACTCCTCCAGCGGTAGGCAAAGTCCGCTCTGATTGCGCTGTGTTCCGAGCCCTTCGATGACCCCTTCAGATCCGACCGCCGATCTTCGCGAAACCGAGTTCCGCACCACGACCTGCTACATGTGCGCGTGCCGCTGCGGCATCCGCGTTCATCTGGAAGACGGCAGGATCCGCTACATCGAGGGCAACCCCGAGCATCCGCTGAACCACGGCGTGATCTGCGCCAAGGGTTCGTCGGGAATCATGAAGCAGTACTCGCCGGCGCGACTGACGCGGCCGCTGCTGCGCAAGTCCGGCGCCGAGCGGGGCGCGGGCGAGTTCGAGCCGATCAGCTGGGAGCAGGCCTTCACGATCCTTGCGGAACGGCTGGCGAAGATCCGTGCCACCGACCCGAAGAAGTTCGCCCTGTTCACCGGGCGCGACCAGATGCAGGCGCTCACCGGCCTGTTCGCGCGCCAGTTCGGCACACCGAACTACGCCGCGCACGGCGGCTTCTGCTCGGTGAACATGGCCGCCGGGATGATCTACACGATCGGCGGATCGTTCTGGGAATTCGGCGGGCCCGATCTCGATCGCGCCAAGCTGTTCTTCATGATCGGCACTGCGGAGGACCATCACTCCAACCCGCTGAAGATCGCGATCTCGAAGTTCAAGCGCCGCGGCGGCCGCTTCGTCTCGATCAATCCGGTGCGCACCGGCTATTCGGCGATCGCCGACGAGTGGGTGCCGATCAAGCCGGGCACCGACGGCGCGCTGCTGCTGGCGCTGATCCACGAGATCATCGCGCGCGGCCTTTATGACCGCGAGTTCCTGGTCCGCTACACGAATGCCGGCCAGCTGGTCAACGTCGACGAGGCCAACGACGAGTTCGGCATGTTCGTGCGCACCGAGGTGCCGGAAGAAGAGACCTGCTACGACCCGCAGAACAAGCTGTGGTGGGACCGCGTCACCGACGCGCCGGTCATCACGCACAGCAAGGACGCCGACCCGTTCCTGCTCGGCAGCTTCACGCTGCGTGACGGCACGCCGGTCAAGCCCTCGTTCCAGCTTCTGCAGGAGCGCGTGCGCGACTGCACGCCCGAGTGGGCCGCGCAGATCACCGGCATCCCGGCGGCGACCATCACGCGGCTGGCGCACGAAATGGGCATCACCGCTCGCGACGAGAAGATCGAGCTGCCGATCGCCTGGACCGACTCGTGGGGCAACGAGCACCACACGGTGACCGGCAACCCGGTCGCGTTTCATGCGATGCGCGGCCTGGCCGCGCACTCGAACGGCTTCCAGACGATCCGCGCGCTGGCGATCCTGATGTCGCTGCTCGGCACGATCGACCGTCCGGGCGGCTTCCGCCACAAGGCGCCGTTCCCGCGGCCGATTCCGCCGTGCGCGCGCACGCCGAACACGCCGCTGGCGGTGAAGCCGAACAGCCCGCTCGACGGCATGGCGCTCGGCTGGCCGTCCGATCCGGACGACCTGTTCGTCGACGACGACGGCACGCCGGTGCGCATCGACAAGGCGTTCTCGTGGGAATACCCGCTGGCGGTGCACGGCCTGATGCACAACGTGATCACCAATGCGTGGCGCGGCGATCCGTACCGCATCGACACGCTGCTGATCTTCATGGCCAACATGGCGTGGAACTCGACGATGAACACCGTCGAGGTCCGCAAGATGCTCAACGACAAGGACGAGAACGGCGAATACAAGATCCCGTTCCTGGTCGTCTGCGATGCGTTCCAGTCGGAAACGACCGCCTTTGCCGACCTCGTCCTGCCGGATACCACCTATCTCGAGCGCCACGACGTGATGTCGATGCTCGATCGGCCGATCTCCGAGTTCGACGGCCCGGTGGACTCGGTGCGCATCCCGGTGCTGCCGCCGACCGGCGAGTGCAAGCCGTTCCAGGAAGTGCTGATCGAACTGGCCTCGCGGCTGAAGCTGCCGGCCTTCACGCGGCCCGACGGCAGCCGCAAGTTCCGCGACTACCCGGACTTCGTCGTCAACTACGAGACCGATCCCGGCTCCGGAATCGGCTTCCTGTCCGGCTGGCGCGGCAAGGGCGGCGAGAAGTTCATGCGCGGCGAGCCCAATCCGCACCAGTGGGAGATGTACGAGAAGAACAACTGCGTCTTCCACTACAAGCTGCCGCCCTCCTACCAGTACATGCGCAACTGGAACAAGGGCTACCTGGAATGGTCGCAGCGCAACCGCATCACGCGCTACGCCGAACCGATCCTGATCCACCTGTACTCCGAGGTGCTGCAGAAGTTCCGCTCCGCGGCGCAGGGCAAGGGCATCTCGCGCAAGCCGCCGGCGCACCTGCGCGAACGCATCGAGACCTACTTCGACCCGCTGCCGTTCTACTACGAGCCGCTCGAGGTCCAGGTCACCGACACGCAGCAGTATCCGCTCGCCGCGATCACGCAGCGGCCGATGGCGATGTACCACTCGTGGGACTCGCAGAACGCGTGGCTGCGGCAGATCCACGCGCACAACTACCTGTTCGTCAATCCGCGTACCGCGCGCGCCGCCGGCATCGGCGACGGCGACTGGATCTGGGTCGAATCGCAGTGGGGCAAGGTGCGCTGCATGTGCCGCTACTCGGAGGCGGTCGAGCCCGACACGGTGTGGACCTGGAACGCGATCGGCAAGGCCGCGGGGGCGTGGGCGCTGTCGCCGGACGCGAACGAATCGCAGAAGGGCTTCCTGCTCAATCACCTGATCAGCGAGGAACTGCCGGCAGGCGGCGGCCACGTGTCGAACTCCGACCCGATCACCGGCCAGGCCGGCTGGTACGACGTGCGCGTGCGCATCCGCAAGGCCGAGGCCGCCGAAGAGCAGGTGACCTCGCCGCAGTTCGCGCCGCTGAAGTCGTTCCCGGGCATGGCCACCGCGAGAAAGCTGTGGCTGGCGTACACGACGCGCTCGGCGGACAAGGAGCGCGCGCTGTGACCCAGCTCGCCCTCGTGATCGACCTGAACGTGTGCGTCGGCTGCCACGCCTGCGTCACCAGCTGCAAGGAATGGAACACCTCCGGCCCGGCCGGATCGATGGCCGACCACCGCCCGTACGGCGCCGATCCGACCGGCACGTTCTTCAACCGCGTGCAGACCTTCGAGGTCGGCGAGTTCCCGAACACGCAGACCGTGCACTTCCCGAAGTCCTGCCTGCACTGCGAGGAGCCGCCGTGCGTGCCGGTGTGCCCGACCGGCGCCAGCTACAAGCGCCCCGAGGACGGCATCGTGCTGGTCGACTACGACAAGTGCATCGGCTGCAAGTACTGCTCGTGGGCCTGCCCCTACGGCGTGCGCGAGCTCGACGAGAAGCAGAAGGTGATGAAGAAGTGCACCCTGTGCGTCGACCGCATCTACGACACGCGCCTGCCGCCGGCGGAACGCAAGCCGGCCTGCGTGCTGGCCTGCCCGACCAGCGCGCGGCTGTTCGGCGACGTGCACGATCCGGACTCGGAAGTCTCGCAGGCGATCCGCGAGCGCGGCGGCTATCCGCTGATGCCCGAGTGGGGCACGCAGCCGGCCAACCACTACCTGCCGCGCCGCGAGACCGAGATGAAGATCGAGGCCGACGAACTGGTGCGCGTCGACAATCCGCTCAAGGTCGACGGCAAGCTGCCGAAGCCGCAGCGCCGCGATCCGGCGCTGGACGACGTCACGTCCTGGTAGCGCGGCGGCCCGCTGACCGCAGCCATCGAGAGCCCATGCATCCCGCCTTCTCCGTCATCTTCCTCACCACGCTGATCGGCGCCGGCCAGGGCCTGTTCCTGGCGCTGTACCTTGCCGAACTCGGCGAGCGCCTGACCTGGTTTGCCGCTCCGGCAGGCGCGGCCTTCTACGCGCTGGGCGCGGCGATCGTCGTCGTGCTGATGATGCTCGGGCTGGTGTCGTCGATCTTTCACCTCGGCCGGCCGGAACGGGGCTGGCGCTCCGCTTCGCGGTGGCGCACCTCCTGGCTGTCGCGCGAGGTGATCGTGCTGCCGCTGTTCATCGGCGGCGCCGCGCTGTACGGACTGCTGCACTGGCTGCTCGGAGCCGCGGAGCTGCAATCGGCGCCGACGCTCGCGGTCGGCGCGGTCACCACGGCACTTTCGCTCGCGCTGTTCCTGTGCACGGGAATGATCTACGCCTGCCTGAAGTTCCTGCAGGAATGGGCCTCGCCGCTGACGGTCGTCAACTACTTCCTGCTCGGAGCCGCGTCGGGCTTCACGCTCGCCACCGTGCTCGCGGCCTGGTCTGTGCCATCGCTCGCGCCGTTCTTCGGGCCGCTGGCCGTCGCCCTCACCGCGCTGGCGCTGCTCACGCGCGGCGCGGCACTGCTGCGCAACGCGCGGCTGAAGCCGAAGTCGACGCTGCAGACCGCCATCGGCGTGAAGCACCCGCGCATCGCGCAGAAGTCGCAGGGCATGATGGGCGGGTCGTTCAACACGCGCGAGTTCTTCCACGGCCGCACCCGCGCCCTGATGCGCTCCGTGAAATGGATCTTCCTGGTGCTGGTGTTTCCCGTACCGGCCGCGCTGCTCGTTGCCGGACTCGCGTTCGACGCGCCGGCCGCCCTCGCCGCGGCGTTCATCGTGCAGTATCTCGGCCTGCTGGCGGAGCGCTGGTTCTTCTTCGCCCAGGCCAATCACCCGCAGAACCTGTACTACCAGACGGTCGCCTGAGTCCGCCGGCGCCCGTGCCGGCCACGAGGCCGCGGACGCGGTCGGACCGATTTCTATAGTATTGGGTCGTTCCAGCCCCGGGCGACGGCCCGACCCCACCGTGAACGTACAGACGATCGAGCCGCGCGCCGCGGCCGCCGAGGCACCGCGACGGCCGCCGGCCGCGATCGAGCCGAGGCACGATCCGACCGGCTCGGTGCTGGTCGACTTCCTTGGCCTCGTCGTCCGGCTGACCGGGGCACGCGCCGGCGCGATCCGGGCGCCGATTGCCGACGGCAGCAAGCTGCGCCTGATCGCCTCGGTCGGACTGCCGACCGAGATGTGCGAACGCGATGCGCTGATGCCCTCCTCCTGCGGCATGTGCGGCGCGGCGCTGAAGAGCGCGCTGACGCGGCAGGCCACGCCGATCCTCGGCTGCGCGATCCTCGACGAGGACCCACACGGCGCCTCGCGGGGCCGGGCCGTCGCGGTACCGCTCGACCATCGCGAGCAGCCGATCGGCGTGCTCAACCTGTTCTTCGCCGAGGGGCACGATCCCCCGCCGGGCATCACGCACCTGCTGCGGCCGTTCGGACAGCTGCTCGGCCTCGCGCTCGAGAACGAGCGCCTGACGCGGGAGAACCTCCAGGCGCGGGTCGAGGCCGAGCGGCAGTCGATGGCGGCCGACATCCACGACGCGCTGGCGCAGTCGCTCACCTTCATGCGCATGCGCATGTCGCTGCTGCAGGACGCGATGAGGCAGAACGACGGCGAAAGCGCGCGCAGCTACAGCAACGACGTCAGCGACGAACTGCGCAACGCTCACGGGCGGCTGCGCGAGATGATCTCGCTGTACCGCGCCGGCATGGATTCGCGCGGCCTGACCTCGTCGCTGCGCGAGCTGGCGGCCGCCTTCCGCAGCCGCACCGGCATCGAGCTGCAGTTCGACTGCACCGTCGAGGAACTCGCGCTCGCCAGCGCCGAGCAGCTGCAGGTCTTCTACATCGTCCAGGAGGCGCTCGCCAACGTCAGCCATCATTCCGGCGCGCATTCGGCGCGGCTGACTGTCGACCGCGACGGCGACGCGCTGCGCGTGGTCGTCGAGGACGACGGCTGCGGGCCGAGCGAGGAGATCCTCGACCCGCGCTGCGCCGGCCGCCTGACCGAGGCCGGTCACCACGGCCTGCAGATCATGCGCGAGCGCGCCGGGCGCGCCGGCGGGCGCCTGCAGATCAGCGCGCTGCCTGCGGGCGGCACGCGGGTGACGCTGATCGTCGACCAGGCCCTGCCCGCGGGCGGCGCGCAATGAGCACGCCACCGGTCAAGCTGGTCCTCGTCGACGACCATTCGCTGGTGCGGCAGGGGCTTGCCGACCTGCTTTCGCGCGGCGCCGGCATGGAAGTGCTCGCCTCGACCGGCCGCGCCGACGAGACCTTCGACCTGCTGCGCCAGCACAAGCCCGACCTGCTGATCCTCGACCTGCGCATGGCGCCGACCGACGGCATCACCCTGCTCAAGAGCCTGCGCGAGAAGGGCGAGAACACGCCGGTGCTGGTGCTGACGATGAGCGAAGCGGCCGAGGATCTCGCCTCCGCGCTGCGGCTCGGCGTGCGCGGCTATCTGCTCAAGGACATGGAGCCGGTCGACGTGATCGACGCGATCCGGCGCGCGGCGCGTGGCGAACTGGTCGTCGCGCCATCGATCGCCGGCAAGCTGGCCACCATTTTGCAGAGCGGCGACGAGCCCGGCAGCGCGGCGAGCCTGGCCAAGCAGCTCACCGGTCGCGAGCGGCAGATCCTCGGCTACGTCGCCGCCGGCATGAGCAACAAGGCGATCGCCAGGGCGCTCGGCATCAGCCACGACACGGTCAAGCTGCACGTGCGCCACATCCTCGCCAAGCTCGGCCTGAGTTCGCGCGTCGAGGCTGCCGTGTTCGCGGTGCAGAACCGCGCGGCGCTCGGCATGGAACTGCGCTGAACGCAGGCCGCGCGCGCTTGCGCGCGCGGGTGCCACTGAAAGGCGTTTTCCGGAGACCGGCGCCGCACCTTATTCGTCGATGCCGTAGAGCACAGACACGAGGCGAGCCATGGGCGTGAAGGATCTGTTCCGGCTCGACGACCAGGTCGCGCTGATCACCGGCGGCTCGCGCGGCCTGGGGCTGCAGATGGCCGAAGCGCTCGGCGAAATGGGCTGCCGGCTCGCCATCAGCGCGCGCAGGGAAGACGAACTGGCCGCGGCGCGCGCGCATCTGCAGGCGCTGGGCTGCGAGGTGCTGCCGGTCGTCTGCGACCTGCAGCAGTCCGACCGCATCCCTGCGCTGGTCGACCAGGTGCTCGCGCGCTTCGGCGCGATCGACATCCTGGTCAACAATGCCGGCGCCACCTGGGGCGCACCCGCCGAGGACTATCCGGATGCGGCCTGGCACAAGGTGATGAACCTCAACGTCAGCGCGCCGTTCTTTCTCGCCCGCGAGGTCGGGCGCCGCTCGATGATCCCGCGCCGGCGCGGCAAGATCATCAACATCGCCTCCGTCGCCGGCCTGCGGGGCACCGCGCCGGGCGTGTACACGATCGCCTACAACACGTCGAAAGCGGCGGCGATCAACTTCACCCGTGCGCTCGCCGCCGAGTGGGGGCGCTATGACATCAACGTCAATGCGATCTGTCCCGGCTTCTTCCCGACCAAGATGTCGGAAGGCCTGCTGGAAAAGGTCGGCGAAGCAGTGATCGCGCGTTCGCCGCTGCACCGGCTCGGCGGCGCCGAGGATCTGAAGGGGGCGGTGGTGTTCTTCGCAGCCGAAGCGTCGCGACACGTCACCGGACAGTATCTCGCCGTCGACGGTGGCTCGTCGATCGTATGAACGACGATGTCCAGCGCAGGTTCTCCGGCACCGGTCCGGTGGCGCCGCAGCACGCGTTCGATGTCGCGCACCTTGCCGCCTTCCTGCGCGAGCGAATTCCCGGTTTCGAGGGCGAGTTGCGGGTCGAGCAGTTCAGGGGCGGGCAGTCGAACCCGACCTTTCTGCTTTCCGCCGGCAGCCACCGGTACGTGCTGCGTCGAAAGCCGCCGGGCGCGCTGCTCCCTTCCGCGCACGCGGTCGACCGCGAATTCAGGGTGATCAGCGCGCTGGCGGCGACCGACGTTCCGGTCGCGCGCGCGCATCTCCTCTGCGAAGACGCCGGCGTCATCGGTTCGGCGTTCTACGTGATGGACTTCGTCGACGGCCGCATCTGCTGGGATCCGACGCTGCCGGACCTGACGCCCGACGAACGCGCGGCGCACTACGATGAACTGAACCGCGTGATCGCCGCGCTGCATCGCGTCGATCCGGCGGCGATCGGCCTTGCCGACTACGGCAGGCCCGGGCACTACATCGCGCGCCAGGTAGCGCGGTGGACGCGGCAGTATCGTGCGTCCGAAACGGAACGCATCGAAGCTGCCGACCGGCTGATCGACTGGCTGCCGGAGCACATTCCCGCAGCGGGCGAGGTGCGCATCGTGCACGGCGACTACCGGCTCGACAACGTGATCTTTCATCCCCGCGAACCGCGCATCCTCGCCGTGCTCGACTGGGAACTGTCGACGCTCGGCGATCCACTGGTCGACTTCGCCTATCACTGCCTGACGTGGCGCCTGCCCGCGGGCGGCTCGCGCGGGCTCGCCGGCATCGATGTCGACGCGCTCGGGATTCCGAGCGAAGCGGCCTGCCTGCGCCGTTATCTCGGGCGCGTCGGCAGCAGCCGCGAAGTGTCGGAAGCCGACTGGACCTACTACCTGGTGTTCAACATGTTCCGTCTGGTCGGCATCCTGCAGGGTGTTGCCGCCCGCGCGCTGCAGGGCAACGCATCGAGCGCGCTGGCCGTCGAAACCGGCCGGCGCACGCGGCCGCTGGCCGAGCAGGCGTGGGCACTGGCGCAGACGATCGCGCATTGAAACCAAACCCGCCACACAAGGATCCTCGATGGACTTCGACTTCTCGCCCAAGGTCAGGGCACTGCAGCAGCGCGTCACGGCGTTCATGGAAGAGCACGTCTATCCCGCCGAAGAACGCTTCGAAGCGGAGATGGATGCCTTTCGCGCTGCCGGCAACCGGTGGCAGCCGGCGCCGGTGATGGAGGAGCTGAAGGCCAGGGCCCGCGCCGCGGGACTGTGGAACCTGTTCCTGCCCGAATCGCAGTACGGCGCCGGTCTGACCAACCTCGAATACGCGCCGCTCGCCGAGATCATGGGCCGTTCGCCGATCGGCTCGGAGCCCTTCAACTGCTCGGCGCCCGACACCGGCAACATGGAAACGCTGGTGCGCTACGCGACGCCCGGGCAGCAGGATGAGTGGCTGAAACCCCTGCTCGACGGCACGATCCGCTCCGGCTTCGCGATGACCGAGCCGGACGTCGCCTCCTCCGACGCCACCAACATCGAGGCACGCATCGAGCGCGACGGCGACGAGTACGTGATCAACGGGCGCAAGTGGTGGACCTCGGGCGCCAACGATCCGCGCTGCAAGATCCTCATCTTCATGGGCAAGACGGATCCGCAGAACCCCGACCGCCACCGGCAGCAGTCGATGATCCTGGTGCCGATGGACGCGCCGGGCGTGAAGGTGCTGCGCCACCTGCCGGTGTTCGGCTACGACGACGCGCCGCACGGCCACGCCGAGGTCGACTTCACCGACGTGCGCGTGCCGGCGTCGAACATGCTGCTCGGCGAGGGCCGCGGCTTCGAGATCGCGCAGGGACGCCTCGGCCCCGGACGCATCCACCACTGCATGCGCACGATCGGGCGCGCCGAGCGCGCGCTGGAAATGATGTGCCGCCGTTCGCTGCAACGCGTGGCCTTCGGCCGCAAGCTCGCCGAACAGGGCGTGACGCGGGAACGCATCGCGCAGGCGCGCATCCTGATCGACCAGGCGCGCTTCCTCGTGCTGCACGCGGCGTGGAAGATGGACAAGGTCGGCAACAAGGCGGCGCGGCAGGAGATCGCGATGATCAAGGTCGCCGCGCCGGCGATGGCCTGCCAGGTGATCGACTGGGCGATGCAGCTGCACGGCGGCGGCTCGGTCAGCGACGACTTCGGCCTGGCGCGCGCCTGGGCGAGCATCCGCACGCTGCGCTTTGCCGACGGTCCGGACGAGGTGCACCGCAATGCGATCGCCAGGATCGAACTGGGCCGCTACCTGCAGCAACCCTGAATCGCGCGGAATCGATCGGATGCCGTCGTCGGCGCACTTCGCGCACTGGCCGCCCGGGCTGCCGCGGCACCTCACGGTGCCGCAGACGAACCTCTTCCTCAACGCCGAAGTGTCGGCGGCGCGCTACCCGGACAAGCCTTTCATCGTCTTCTACGACACCGTCGTGACGTTCGCGCGGTTCCGCGATGAAGCCGAGCGCATCGCCGGCTTCCTGCAGCACGACTGCGGCGTGCGGCGCGGCGATCGCGTGCTGCTGTTCCTGCAGAACAGCCCGCAATGGGCGCTGGCGTACTACGGCATCCTGCGTGCCGATGCGGTCGTCGTTCCGGTCAACCCGATGAACCGGACCGAGGAACTGCGCCACTGCATCGCCGACAGCGGCGCGCGCGTGGCCTTCGTCGCCCAGGACCTGCTGCCCGAACTGCAGCCCCTGCTCGGCCAGCCTCCGGCCGACGAGGCAGGCATGCAGCACGCGATCGTCGCCACCTACAGCGACTATCTGCAGCGCCCCACCGAACTCGCAGTGCCCGAGTTCGTCGCGGCGCCGCGCCGGACGCTCGACGGCGCAGGCTTGACCGCCTGGGCCGACATGCTCGCCGCGGACCGCACGCCGGGGCCGATGACCGCCGGCGCGAACGACCTCGCCGTGCTGCCCTACACCTCGGGCACCACCGGCCAGCCGAAGGGCTGCATGCACACGCATCGCACCGTGATGACGACGTCGGTCGGCGGCGTCAACTGGTTCGGCCGCACGCAGGACGCGGTGTACCTGTCGGCGCTGCCGTTCTTCCACGTCACCGGGATGAGCGGCAGCCTCGGCGGGCCGCTGTACATCGGCGCCACGATCGTCGTGCTGCCGCGCTGGAACCGCGACGCCGCGGCGGCCTGCATCCAGCGCTACCGCGTGACGGTGTGGCAGACGATCTCGACGATGCTGATCGACTTCCTCGCCAACCCGAACCTCGGCGAGTACGACCTGTCGAGCCTCGCCGGCATCCGCGGCGGCGGCGCGGCGATGCCCGAGGCGATCTGCCGCAAGCTGAAGGCGCTCACCGGGCTCGACTACGTCGAGGGCTACGGCATGACCGAGACGATGGCCGCGACGCACCTGAATCCGCCGCAGCGGCCGAAGGCGCAGTGCCTGGGCATGCCGCTGTTCGACGTCGACTCGCGCGTGATCGACCCGGAGACGCTGCGCGAGCTGCCTGCCGGCGAGACCGGCGAGATCGTCATGCACGGGCCGCAGGTGATGGCGGGCTACTGGCGCAACGAGCGGGCCGACCGCGAGGCGTTCGTCGACATCGACGGCAAGCGCTTCCTGCGCAGCGGCGACCTCGGCTACGTCGACGCGGACGGCTACTTCTTCATGGCCGATCGGCTCAAGCGCATGATCAATGCGTCGGGCTACAAGGTCTGGCCGGCCGAGGTCGAGGCGCTGCTGTACCACCACCCGGCCATCGAGGAGGCCTGCGTGATCGCCGCCCGCGACGCGCGTCGCGGCGAAACGGTGAAGGCGGTGGTCGTGCTCAAACACGAGGCGAAAGGCAAGGTGAGCGCACAGGACATCGTCGACTGGTCGCACGCGCACATGGCGGCCTACAAGAGCCCGCGCATCGTCGAGTTCGTCGAGTCGCTGCCGAAATCCGGCGCCGGCAAGGTGATGTGGCGCGAACTGCAGGAGCGGCAGACGGCGCGCGACAGGGAGGCGAACGCAGTGAGGACATCGCACTGCGCAGCGTTCGCCGCCATCGGGCCCGTTCTCGCGCAACCCGTTGCCGCGCTGAGCTCCGGCACATGGAGGATCGCGCGATGACCCAGGTGCCGATCGACCGCATTCCCGTTCCTGCGCCTGCTCGGCCTGCAGCAGCAGCCGGCAGAGGCCGGCTGCTCGCGACTGCTGCTGCCGGAACTGAAGGACGAGTTCTGCAACCGGCTGCCCGCCGCGCACGGCGGCGTGCTGATGACGCTGCTCGACGTGGCGATGGCGCGCGCCGCAACGTCACTGGCCGACGCGCCGACGACCACCGTGGTCACCGTGCAGATGTCGACGCACTTCGTGAAGCCCGGGCGCGGGCCGCTGACCGCGGAAGGACGCGTGCTCAGCGCCGGAGGATCGCTGTGCACCTGCGAGGCGCGGGTCATCGATGGCGACGGAGCACTGATCGCCAGCGCGATGGGTACGTTCAAGTACTGGCGCGGCTCGGCAGGCGGCATCGACTGAGCAGACCGAACTTGCGCCGGCTCCCGCCGGCGACAAACCGCTTGACGACCGGCGGCCGGTGTGTCCTCATGCGCTTCAGACCATTGGCCGTGAAGTGCCATGGGGCTGCGCGGGTCGCCGACACGCGCAGCGATTCGAAGACCAGACAGAGGAGACTCCTATGAAGCCCGGTTCGCCGTTCCTGAGGTTGGCCACCGCATCGCTCGCTGCATGCAGCCTGTCACTGACGGCCGCGCAGAGCCTCGCGCAGACTGCGCCGCCGCCCGGCCTCCCGGCCACGCTGGCCTGGAGCGCCTACGACGTGGGCTCGGGCGGCTACAACCAGGCGGTCGCCATCGGCAACGCGCTGAAGCAGCGCTACGGCGTCAACCTGCGCGTGCTGCCGGGCAAGAGCGACGTCGCCCGCACCCTGCCCGTCCGCGAGGGCCAGGTGCAGTTCTCCGCCAACGGCGTGGGCGGCAGCTACCTGGCGCAGGAAGGCGTGTTCGAGTTCGGCGCCAAGGCCTGGGGCCCGCAACCGATCCGCGGCCTGATGCTCAACAACTCGGACCAGGTGCTGACCGTCCTTGCCGCCAAGGACGCCGGCATCAAGACCGTGGCCGACCTGAAGGGCAAGCGCGTGGCCTGGGTCATCGGCTCGCCGTCGCTGAACCAGAACATCACCGCGATCCTGGCTTTCGCCAACCTGACCTGGGACGACGTCAAGAAGGTCGAGTTCGGCGGCTTCGGCGCGGCCATGGACGGCGTCATCAACGGTCAGGCCGACGCGGCCTTCGCGTCGTCGATCTCCGGCAAGGCCTACCAGCTGGAGAAGTCGCCGCGCGGCCTCGTCTACCCGGTGATTTCGCACAAGGACAAGGCCGGCTGGGAGCGGCATGAACAAGACCGCGCCGTTCTTCTTCCCCTTCTGGGGCGCCGAGGGCGCGGGGCTGAGCAAGGACAACAAGGTCGAGTCGGCCTCCTACCCGTATCCGATCCTGATGTCCTACGCGAGCCAGGATGCCAACGTGGTGTACGCGATGACCAAGGCGATGGTCGACACCTTCGATGACTACAAGGCGGCCGCTCCGGGCAACCTCGGCTGGGCGGTCGATCGGCAGAACTTCGCCTGGGTGATTCCGTTCCACGACGGCGCGATCCGCTACTGGAAGGAGCGCGGCCTGTGGAAGCCCGAGCACCAGGCGCACAACGACAAGCTCATCGCACGGCAGAAGGTGCTGGCCGACGCGTGGAAGGCCGTGCAGGCCGCCTCGCCCGCCGACGACAAGGCGTTCGAGCAGGCCTGGATGAAGGCCCGCGCCGACGCGCTGACGAAAGCAGGATTCGATCCGGTCGTCACCAGTTGGTAAGGCGGGCGCGCGTCCGCACTTTGCGACCGTCCCCGGCCCGGCGCGGGCCGGGCGCGACGGCCGCCGGCTGCAGCAGGGCCGCAACGTCGATCTGGCGCCGCGCTGCGCGAGCCTGACATCGGCGCCGCCCTCTTTTAACGACACCCTCGCCGACCGTGACGCCACACCCTGAACCCGTCGCGGCGGAACGGCGCCACCGCAGCCTGTCGCCTGGCTGGCGGGTCGTCGTCGGGACGAGCGGCCTGGCGGCGATCGTGCTGGCGCTCAACAAGATCCTGAACCTCGGCTTCCTGGTCGGCTTCACGCTGCTCGACAACGCTTACCTGTACCTGCTGTGTGCGCTGCTGGTCGGGCTCGTGTTCCTGTTCCTGCCGGCCACGGCGCGCGCGCGCCGCGACGCGGTGCCCTGGTACGACGCGGCCGCTGTACGTGCTGTCGCTCGTCGTGTTCGCCTACTTCGCGTTCAATGCCAACCGCATCCTGCAGGAAGCCTGGGAGTTCATGGCCGCCCAGGCCCGCCGTGGCAGTGGCCGCGCTCGGCTGGCTGCTGCTGCTCGAGGCCACCCGTCGGGCCGGCGGGACCGCCGTGTTCGTCGTCGTGACGCTGGTGTCGCTGTACCCGGTGTTTGCCGGCGTCATGCCGGGGCCGATCGCCGGCCTGCCGCAGCCGATCGACACGACCGCGGCCTACCACTTCGCGAGCAGCGAGAGCGTGCTCGGGATTCCCACGCGCGCCTTCGGCGAACTGGTGATCGGCTTCGTGATGTTCGGCGCCGTGCTGCAGCACACCGGTGCGGCGACCTTTTTCAACGACATCGCGTTCGCGCTGTTCGGCCGCGTGCGCGGCGGCCCGGCGAAGGTATCGATCTTCGCCAGCGGACTGATGGGATCGGTCTCCGGCAGCGTCGTCTCCAACGTGCTGACCACCGGCGTGGTGACGATCCCGGCGATGAAGCGCACCGGCTTCTCGCCCGCCTACGCCGGCGGCGTGGAGGCCTGCGCCTCGACCGGCGGCGTGCTGATGCCGCCGATCATGGGTGCCACCGCCTTCGTGATGGCCTCGTTCCTGGGCGTGCCGTACACGACGGTGGTGCTCGCGGCACTCGTCCCTTCGCTGCTGTATTACCTCGGGCTGTTCATCCAGATCGACGGTTACGCGGCCAAGCGCGGGCTGCGCGGCCTGCCGCGCGCGGAACTGCCCTCGGTGAAGCGGACGCTGGCCGAGGGCTGGCAGTACATCTTCGTCTTCGTGCTGCTCGTGTGGATGCTGATGGTGCTGCAGCAGGAGGCGCTGGCACCCTTCGTCGCCACCGGCCTGCTGCTGGTGATCAACCAGGCCTGGCGGCGCCATCGCCTGAGTCTCCTGCGCCTGGGGACGCTGATCGAGAACGTGAGCCGGTCGCTGGCCGAACTGGCGGCGCTGCTGGCCGGCGTGGGCCTCATCATCGGCGCGCTGTCGGTCACCGGGCTGGCGGGCACGCTCGCCAACGACCTCGTCTACCTGGCCGGCAACAACGTCTACGTGCTGCTGCTGATGGGCGCGGTGACCAGCTTCATCTTCGGCATGGGCATGACGATCACCGCCTGCTACATCTTCCTGGCGATCGTGCTCGCGCCGCCGCTGATCAACGCCGGCTTCGACCGCGTATCGGTGCACCTGTTCATGATGTACTGGGGCATGGTGTCGTTCATCACCCCGCCGGTGGCACTGGCCTCGTTCGTCGCGGCGGGACTCGCCGGCGCCGCCCCGCTGAAGGTCGGCCTGCAGTCGATGCGGCTCGGCAGCACGATGTACTTCGTGCCGTTCTTCTTCGTGCTCAATCCGGCGCTGATCCTGCGCGGCGAGCCGCTGGAGATCACGGTGGTGGTGGCCACGGCGGTGCTCGGCATCTGGCTGATCGCCTCGGCGCTCGAGGGCTACATGGTGGGCTTCGGCCTGCTCGGGGAGGGATTCCTGGCGAGCGTCGCCCGCTTGCTGCTGCTCCTGGCCGGACTCACGATGGCCTTACCCGGCGGTGGCGAACTGGAACTGTCGCATCTGCAGTTGTCAGTCGTCGGACTCGGACTGGCCGGCGCCGCACTGGTGCTGGCCGCCGTGGCCAGGCGATTCCGGGGCGTGCCGCAGTAGCGGGAACACCCCCAAAGCGTCGCCGGCTCAGCGGATACGCCGCGCCTCGACGTAGAAGCGCTTCTCGTCGGCTTCGCCCATCGAGAAAGCCTTGCGCGGCAGCGGCCCTTCCCGCACCACGCGCTTCAGCAGTTCGCTCTTGCCCACCGTGCCGAGGTGCAGGCCGAGGCAGCCGGGCTGCTGGGCGAGCCGCTGCAGCGCCTCGTCACCGTGCACGTAATCCACGTTCGCGACGCTGCCGGCTTCGATCAGGTGGTCGACGAAGGGCTGCAGCGTGCCCACGGCCAGCGACGACGGAGGATCGGTGAACTCGGCCGTCGCGAAACGCGCGCCCGGCCCGATCAGGCCCGCGGCCTGGCGGCCTTGCGGCAGGTCGCGCAGCCGCGTGCGCATGGCCTCGCCCGACGGCACGTCGGTGAATGCCACGTGGTCGCCGAACCGCTGTCGCAACGCCGCCCGCAGGTCGACCTCGACGCCGAACAGCAGGCGGTGGATCGGCTCGAAGGCGAGCGCCGCATCGTGGATGTTCACCACTTCCACCAGCGCCCACCGGCTCGCGTGGTCCATGCCCGCGGTTGCCTTGATGCGCTCCCAGATCGACTTGGCGGTGGCCAGCGAATGGTTGCCGTCGCCCATCGCGAACAGCATCGGCGGCGTGCCCTCGGGCATGCCGTAGCGCTGCGCACAGGCGCGCGGATCGGCCAGCGCCTGCAGCGCCCGCACGACCTGCCGGGCACGCGCCGCGTCGACCGCAAAGCCGGCCACGTGGCCGCCGCCGAGCATCAGTTCCGTCTCGTACAGCGGCGCCAGTGCGGTGCGCGCCGTCGCCAGCGGCTCGATCACGGTCCCGTCGGGGTCGTCGATCAGCACCAGGATGTGCGGCACTTCCAGTTCGGCGCCGCTGCGCACGGCGATGCGCGGCGCCAGGCGCGCGACCATCGTGCCCTCGGTCGGGCGGATCAGGCTCGTCGACTCCGCGCTGAAGTCGTAGCACTCGAGATCGAGTTCGAGCATCAGGCCGCGGCGCACCCGCGTGCCGAGCCGGCGCTCGACATAGACGGCACCCGCGTGCTCGACGAACAACCCGTCGGCGAGATAGCGCTTCATCGCATGCTGGATCGCCTCGATGCGCGCCGCGGCATCGGCCTGCTCGAGGTAGACCTCGGGAAAGATCAGGTGCAGCGTCGACGGCGCGTCGCCGACCTCCTCGGCGACGCGCCGCCAGTACTCAGGCTCGGAGGTGTACTGGTCGCAGGCAATGACCGCCCACTTGCGCAGGTCGATGCCGGGTCGCGGCAGCAGCAGCCGCGGCAGCCGGTATCCGGTCGGGAGCGTCGATTCGTTGCTCATGCGAGGGTCCGTCGTCGAAGGAATCGATGGCGTGGTTCGGGTGCCGCATGGTAGCGGGCTGATGCCGGCGGTATCGGAGCGGCGAAATACGCTTCCCGGATTGCAGGAAACGCTCGGCGCTGTTCGGCCTGGAACGGACTGGCCTGTCACGCCGATTGAAGAGATGCGGAGATGCGAAGGCGCCGCAAGCAGGACAGCCTGCTTCAGCGTTTTTCCTTCCGCCGGCGGACGCTCGCGCCATGACCGCAGGCTGTCCGCAGTGCAGCGGCAGCAGTCAGCCGTGCTGTGTCGGGCGAATGCCGCAGTCGGCCAGTAGCGGCCGGAGCAAGCCTCCGGTCAATACGCTTGTAAGCAGACGTCCCCGCTACACGGCTTTGCAGGGTCTGGGCCGCAGCCCCATGATCGTGGCCCATTAGCAGGTCACGGAAACTGCGGATGCTTCGGTACTGGATTATTGCTGCTGCTCTTAGCGCAGTCTCTACTGCGTCAATCGCCGGTGTCACCATACATTTTGATGGCAGCGCGCCGAGCGATGATGCTGTCACCAGAATCCTCAGAACGGCCTGCGACCGGGCAGCAGCGCTGAAGTGGGACTGCCGTCCGGCATCTCCCGAGGCACTCCGAGATGACCCCGTCACGCTGTCAATGCTGCGTGAGTTGGGCGCGGGTGACGACCTTGCGTCGGTGCGCGGGGTCGTGATCAATCCGCATCCGATGTCATCGCCGACGCAAAGTCCGCACGCGACGCGGAAACCTTCCCGGTGGAACTCGCCGACCGTCTGCTCGCCGGGGAATCCCCGCTCAAGGTCTGGCGCGACTATCGCGGCCTCACGCTACAGACGCTCGCAGAGCGGTGCGGCGTCACTCGTCAGATGCTGTCAATGGTCGAACACGCCAAGGCCAAGCCATCGACTGACCTGCTGGCGAAGCTGGCCGCAGTACTCGGCTGCGACATGGACGATCTTCACTCTTAGTCTTCACCCAGGTGTTCGGCTACGCGCGGGATGGTTCGTCCTGGCGCGAGAGCTCCTGCGTATCGCTTCTGTTTGACGTTGCGAATTTCCGGTTTGAGGTTTCTCTCAAGTGGCTTGTATTCCATGCTGGGCGCGAATTCAACTGCCGGCATAAATCATCCGCAGTGCGGATCCGGACCACCCGAGTGGTTGGACGCGATGCGACATCGCGCGGAGGGCGACGAGAGGAAGATGATGCAGGTCGATGGATTGGCGACCTACTTTGACCGCGACAAGCGCCGGTACGCCCACTTCGTCGACGGCGGCATTACCGACAACCCGGGCCTTCGCGCGCTGGTCGACATCGTCGAGGCGGTCGGCGGCCCCGAGACCTACCTGAAGGCCCTCGGCCGCGAGGCGCCGCGGGACCAAGTGCTGATCGTGGTCAACGCATCGAACGAGCCGGAGCCGCAGATGGACGCGAGCAATCGGCAGCCGTCGGCCGGGGCAACGATCAGCGCGCAGACCGATATCCAGCTGCACCGCTACAACATCGACACGATCGAATTGACCAAGGCGCGTCTGCGCGAATGGGCGCAATCCCTGTCGACTCCGGAGCGGCCGATCCGTACCTGCTACGTGCTGCTTTCCTTCCGCGACGTCCCGCCCGAGCGGCGCCGGCCACGGGATGCGGCGGAGGCAAGCCTGACGGCCTGAGACACATACCGGGCCAGCGGTCCCATTCGGGGCGTGCCCCAGAGGCGGCTCGTCTAACGGGATCTTTGGACGTCATAAGCGACTGGCATCCAGTTCGAACCAGTCCGAGTTTCCGAGCCGTCCCCAGTGCTGCCGGGACCCCGCGGCGCAAAGCTCCAATCGGGCCGATCAGCGGGCCGATCGGTTGAGCGTCGCCGACGGCGATTCGCCAAACAGACGGCGATACTCCGCGGAGAATCGGCCGAAGTGCGTCAGCCCGGCGCCGAGGGCTGCACGTTTGATCGCGGATCGCCCGGGCACGGCACCAAGCAGCATCGATCGGGCGTCTGTCAAGCGACGCTTGCGAAAATAGGCGAGTGGTGACTCCCCAAATACGACCGTGAATGCGTGATAGAGGGTGCCCTGGCTGACGCCGGCCGCCACGCAGAGATCTGCAAGGGAGACCGGCTCGCCCTCCGCCGACGCGAAGCGCTCCTCGGCCTTGCGCACGATTCTCGCAAGACGCGCGACCGTGCGGATCTTTCGCGCCGGCGCCGGTCGCGCCTGAAGATAGGTGTCGGTCACCACTCCCAGAATGTCGCGGGTGAGCTTCTCTCTCGCCCCGGGCGTCAACGGGAAGGGTTGACTCTCGCAGCCGTAGTTCTCGACCGCCTCTGCCAAGCAGCACCGCAACCGCGCCACGACACGTGGCGCCATTCCGATCGCGCCGGCATCGAGCCTGATTTCGTCGGGATCGATGCCCTTCAGCGCCGCGACTGTCTCGACGAAGGGCTCGCGGAGAAACGCGACGGCATGGGTTTCGCGTGCGCCCCCGTGTGCCCGATAGACGGTCTCCTCCACCGGGGCATAAATCGACGATCGATCAACCGCCTGACCATTGATGACGAAGTCCTCGCGCCAGGCCGTCGGGATCACGAACGCACTATAGGCCGGGTCCAAGTCGATGAATGTAGTCATCGGGGTGTTGACGCGCGTCCAGTAAAGGACAACATCGCCCGTAGAAATGACCGCCGCGTCTGCCGCGAGGGTGCCGCGCGAGAGTTGCGCGTGCGAACTTCCGCGTGAAGGGACTCGGGAATGTACGTCCCGGAAATCACGGACCAGCTCCCGGCGCCAGGCCAAAACCCCTTCGTCAGTTGGGTCGCTCGACGTCACTCCCTTCCCCTCCTGCAATCTCGCCTTGACGCTCCTAGCGTACGGACATCATGACATTCTTGAAAGTTCCGGATATAGAAACCGTCGTCCGTCGAACGCTCCGCATGCAACTATCCCCGGTCCGGCATCCCCCTCGCGGACAGGTTACCGTCGGCCAGGAACGCCTGCGGATGTCGGTCCCGGGGCCAAATCGAGTGAGACGAGCGGAGGGAATCCGTCACGTAAGGGGCAGCATGTGGTGGAGCCGGGGCGCTCGGCGTGATCAAAGAGGCCTGGAGAGGACCACACCATGACCGTACGCAAGATTAAGCCGAGAGCCGCACCCTTGGTTCGCCAAACTGGGAATCGGTTTCGCGGCTGACCCACTCACCCCCCCACTTGAGGAGATTTCGACGATGAAGATTCAACTCGCGCTGTTGCTGGCGCTTGCTGCAAACATGGCAACGGCACCCATGGCCGTCGCCCAGGACTACGACTTGGTCATCACGAACGGCAGGGTCATGGACCCGGAAACACTGTTTGACGGTATTGCCAACGTCGGTATCAAGAATGGCCGAATTGCGGCGATCAGCAAAAAGCCGCTGACCGGTGCCAAGACGGTGGATGCCACCGGCAAAATCGTGGCACCGGGCTTTATCGACACCCATTTCCACTTTCAAATGCCGATCGGCTATTCGCTCGGGTTGCGCGATGGGTTGACCAGCAGCATGGATTTCGAGATGGGCTGTGCGGGATCCTATGTCGCGGCCTGGTACAAGGCGCGCGAAGGCGTGACCCAAGCCAACTATGGCTGCG
>CAWKAP010000008.1:0-724472 GCA_963847675.1 uncultured beta proteobacterium | reverse complement strand
GCCGGCCAGGAGCGGTCGCCGGCCTCGTTGGTTTCGTTCGGCTGCTGCACAGCGGAAGCAGTACGTCGCGCTTCTCCAACGAGGTATGGCGCCCAGCGATTGCGCTTGTCTCCGATCCGCGTTGGAAGCAGTCGTTGCAAGCGTGCGTTGGCGAGGCACGGACCGGTTCGGGCAGAGTCGTAACGGATAGCGCCGGCGGGAAGCATCCTGATCCCGCGTTGACGGGGTCGTCAGCGATTACTACGTGGGCCTGCGTTGATCGGCTGCGTGTAGCGCACGGCAGCGTAGCCAGCGCTGTCTTCTTCGTGTGCGCGGCGCAGGGACCGTTTGTACGCAAGACTTCTTATTGTGAGCTCGCATGGACACTTTCACACTCCGCGGGCGCTCGAGAAACGTCCTGTAGTTGGCGCAGCAAGAACGCAAGCGCAGGACGAGTCGGCCGGCCTCCTTGCTTACCGGCCGCCGCTCACATTGTTTGAAGATCCTTCAGGAGACGCCGTATGAGCCGCTTTCCCGTGCGCAGTATCGCCCTCGCCGCGATTGCGCTTGCCGCCTGCGCCGCGCCACGGCCAAGCAGCCGAAGCCTAGCTCGCTGCCCCAGCTGTCGCCGGCTCAGCCTGCGGTCTTCGTCGGCACCTGCGAGGATCTGCCGGCGCGGCTGGCCCTGCCCGACACCGTGATCACAGCGTCGACCACAGTGCCGTCCGGCACACTGTCGCTCGCGGGCCAGCCGGTGGCGGCGCACTGCCGGGTACTCGGGCGCGCCGCCGAGCACACGAGCCCGGTCGATGGCAAGACCTACGCGATCAGCTTCGAGATGCGCCTGCCGATGGACTGGAACGGCCGCTTCTGGCACCAGGGCAACGGCGGCATCGATGGCAGCGTCGTCACCGCAACCGGCGCGCTGGGCGGGGGACCGCTGACGAGTGCACTGCTGCAGGGCTTCGCCGTGCTCAGCACAGACGCTGGCCACAGCAACGCGCAGGGCGGCCCGGCCTTCGGCCTCGACCCACAGGCGCGGCTGGACTATGGCTACCAGGCGGTCGGCACGATGACGCCGATCGCCAAGCAGGTGATGCTCGCCGCCTATGGCAAGGTCCCGGATCGCTCTTACTTCGGCGGCTGCTCCAACGGTGGCCGTCACACGCTGGTGGCCGCGGCGCGCTACGCGGCCGACTACGACGGCTTCCTCGCCGGTGCGCCGGGCTACAACCTGCCGCTGGCGGCACTGGCCAACATCTGGGGCGCGCAGCGCTACGCCACCGTGGCGACGGCCGACCCTTCGACCCCGCCCGGTCTGCAGACGGCCTTCACCAATGGCGAGCGAAGCACCGTCGCCGCCGCCGTGCTTGCAAGCTGCGACGCCTTAGACGGCGCGGTCGATGGCCTGGTGCAGAACACGCAGGCCTGCCAGGCGCGCTTCAACCTGAACCGCGACGTGCCGACCTGTGCCGGCGCGCGCGACGGCAGCTGCCTGACGCAGGCGCAGAAGCAGGTCATCAACGCCATTGCCAAGGGCGCGACGACGAGCGACGGCGAGCGCTTCTATGCCAGCTTCCCGTTCGATCCGGGCATCGGTGGCGGCGGCGTGCCGTTCTGGGAGTTCACCGCACCACTGGCGCTGGACTCGGGCGCGGTCGGCGTGATCTTCAAGGTGCCACCCGACCCGTCGGCGCTGAGCAATGGTGCCGGTTTCTCGCTCGGCCTGGACATCGACCTCACGCTCGCGCAGCTGTACGCGACCGACGCCACCTACACCGAGGCGGCAATGTCGTTCATGACGCCACCCAACGTGCGTGACCTGTCGGCCGTGCGCTCGCGCGGCGCCAAGGTGATCGTCTACCACGGCGTCAGCGATCCGATCTTCTCGATCGAGGACAGCGTGGCTTGGTTGCGCGGCATCGACAAGCACAGCGGCGGCCGCGCGAGCGACTTCGCGCGCCTGTACCCGATACCTGGCATGAACCACTGCTCGGGCGGCCCGGCTACCGACCAGGCCGACTACATCACGCCGCTGGTGGCCTGGGTCGAGCAGGGTCAGGCGCCGCAGGCCATCGTCGCCAGGGCACGCGGCCCGGGCAACCCCGGCGGCATCAATCCGGAGGTGCCGGCCAACTGGGCGCCCGACCGCACGCGCCCGCTGTGTCCTTACCCGACGGTGGCCCGCTATCGCGGAGATGGCGATGTCGAGGAGGCCTTCAGCTGGATCTGCGAAGGGCGCGGCGACTGAACGAGAACGCGAACCCCCACCTTCCGATCGCCCGCCGAAAGGATTAGCGAATCCTGCTGCATCGATCGGTTTAATTCGTTCAGAAAGCGGTCGCTCGTTCAGAAAATCGCGACCGGCAGGGAGGGGTCGTACTGCGTCGGCCAGCAGGGTCGGCTCGTGCGGTCCGGGTAGCACAAACACCAGATCTCTGAAGGAGCAATTGCATGTCTGGAATCGTAGATTACGCTATGTCGCGCCATTCGCGGATGCTGGTCGCAGTACTACTCGCGGTCGGCATTGCTGCCGTCGCGCAAGCCGACGGCCGTGACGAGACGCTCGGCGTTTCGTCGTCCGTCGTGCTGCCGCCGCAGGCCAAGGGCAAGCCGCCTTCGTGGACCGGCAAGGCGTTCCGGCAGGGCGTGGTGTCGGTGGCCAATCCCTATGGCGCCGAGGCCGGCGCGAAGATCCTCGAGCAGGGCGGCAACGCCATCGACGCCGCGGTGGCGATCGCCTACGCGCTGAACGTCGTCGAGCCGCAGTCGGCCGGCATCGGCGGCGGCGGCTTCATGATGATTCACCTGGCCAAGACCGGCGAGACCGTTCGCGATCGACTCGCGCGAGAGAGGCGCCTGCCGGCGCTACGCCGACCATGTTCGCAGGGCAGATCGTTCACGCCGGCGCTCGACCTCCGGGCCTGGCGGTCGGCGTGCCGGGCATGGTGCGTGGCACGGCGATGGCGCTGCGAGAACTGGGGCACGCCTCGGCTTGGCGAAGGTGCTGCAGCCGGCGATCGAGCTGGCCGACGACGGCTTCGCCGCGACGCCGCGCTATGTCGCAGCGCCAGCTGCAGCAGCGCGGCAGCCGCGCAGAACTCACCCGGAGTCCGAGGCTACTTCTGCCCGGGCGGCACGTCGCGCGTCGCCGTCGGCGACGCTGGTGCACGAACAAGCCGCTGGCCGAGACCCTGCGCACGATCGCGCGCACGGCCCGGACTGCTTCTACAGCGGCGACAAGGGTCGCGACATCGCGCGGCATCGTCGAGGGCCAGAAGCGCATTCCGCGACCTGATCCGGGCGGCCAGGGCGGCAGCATGACGCTGGCCGACCTGGACGGCCTACCAGGCCGACGTCCGCACGCCGATCGAGGGCAAGCTACCGCGGCTACACGATCAAGTCGATGGGCGCCGCCGTCGTCGGGCGGCGCTGACGGTGATCCAGATGCTGAAGATGCTCGAGCGCTTCCCGCTCGGCGACGCCAGCCAGGGCTTCGGCTTCGGCGCGACGAGCACGCTGAACGTGATGGCCGAGGCGATGCGCCTCGCCTTCGCCGACCGCGCGGTCTGGATGGGCGACGACGACTTCGTCGACGTGCCGACCAAGGGCCTGCTCGATCCGACGACTACGTCGGCGGTGCGCAGCGCAGCTGATCGACCCGGACGCGCGCGATGCGCCGACCCGGTGGCCGGCGATCCGCGGCCGTACGAGTGCGCCGGGCGTGCAGCCGGCACGCGGCTGGCGGCGGCCGACGTCTTCAGCCGGCCCGGGCGGCTCGACGACGCACTTCTCGGTGGTCGACAAGTGGGGCAACATGGTCTCGTACACGAACACCATCGAGTCGTCGCACGGCATCGGCATGTTCGCCGGCTACTACCCGACGGCTGCGCCGGATCAGCTGCTTCAAGAGCTTCGGCTTCCTGCTCAACAACGAGCTGACCGACTTCAACTTCACGCCCGCGGCCAACCCCGATCCGGCCGGCTTCAACCCGGGCGCCAACGACGTCGCAGCCGTTCAAGCGCCCGCGCAGCAGCATGGCGCCGACGATGATCTTCGACCGCGACGGCAAGCCGATCCTGGCCTACGGCTCGCCCGGCGGCTCGACGATCATCAACTCGGTGGTCAACGTCACGCTCAACCTGATCGACCACGGCATGACGCTGCAGGAGGCGATCGACGCGCCGCGGCTGTCGGTCGACCTCAGCTGGCGGCAGCGTCAGCGTCGACAACGGCGCGCCGGGCAGCCGTTCGTCCGTTCCACGCCGGCGTCGCTGCACGGGCTGCGCGCCCTCGGCCACACGGTCGACGCGTCGTCGGACATCGGCTCGGTGCAGGCGCGTGGTCGTCGATGCCGAAGACCGGCAAGCAGTACGGCGCCGCCGACGCGCGGCGCGAGGGCACGGTGATCGGTCTGCCGCGCCCACAGGGCAAGTGATGCGCGGCTGACCTCGGAAGCAAGGAGCCCGGCCTCCGCCGGGTCTCTTGTTCTGGACGCGATAGCAGCAGCACGCCTGCTTGTCTTGAAACACCACGAGGCGATGCTTCGCTATCGCCGAACCGCGGCCAGGTTGAGTTGCGCCAAACAGGTCCGCACTAGAGTGTCCGTGCTACTGCCCGATCCAGGGCATTGCCGATCTGTGATCGAACGACAGCTCTTGCCGATGTTCGAGTCTCGACGTGGTCGCAGCGAACGACGGCCCAATGTGGGCAACCAGCCATCGCCTCACAAAATCCCGGCCGGCTGCAACGGGTCGACTACTGCTGTTGCTACTTCAAGTCTGGACGACCGCAGGCAGTCTCTTCCGGCCGCCGAAGACGAGCGCGTTGGCGGTTCGCATCGCAACGGAAACTGCCGCTCACGATCGGATCGGGCGAAGTGGCTCACAGGCGCAGAGGCCTGCACCTGCATCACCTGGGCACGCGCCGCACGCGCCGTGCGTGCGTGAGCGTTGGCGACACTGATTCACTCTGGCAAGCTTGCGCCTCCGTCGTCTGCGAGGAGGCCGCACATGACCACCACGGGCTTCACCGTCAGCCATCTTCGCGATGCGCACTTCGAGTCGGGGCTGCGCTCGTTCTTCGAATACCGCGACCTCGGCATCGCGCAGGCCACCGACGGCCGCGTGGTCGCGCACGTGATCCGCGGCAAGCCCGGCGCGCCGTTCTCGGGCCAGCCGCATCGCCACCACGCGAGCTTCCAGCTCGTCTACGTACTGAAGGGGTGGATCGAATTCGAGTACGAGGGGCAGGGCAACGTGCGGCTCGAGGCCGGCTCGTGCGTGCACCAGCCGCCGCTGATCCGCCACCGCGAGATCGGCCACAGCGAGGACGTCGAGCTGCTGGAGATCGTGATGCCGGCGGACTTCGCAACCGAAGAAGTGCCAGCGGTCTGAGTAACCAGTCGTCGCGCGACCTGTGACCGTCAGCCTCGAAAGCAGGCTCCGCCGCCATGTCGAGCGGCTGGCGGACGAGATCGGCGAGCGGCACGTGCTGCGGCCGCAGGCGCTTCACGCCGCCGAGCGTTACATCGGTGAGACATTGCGCGCAATCGGCTACGCAGTGAACCGGCAGGCGTACGAGGCGCAGGGGGTGGACAGCGCCAACCTCGAGATCTCGATCGCCGGCAACGCGCGCGCCGGCGAGATCGTGCTTGCCGGCGCGCACTACGACACCGTGCCCGGCTCGCCGGGCGCCGACGACAACGCCAGCGGCGTGGCCGCGATCCTCGAACTCGCCCGCCTGCTGCGTGAAGCGCAGCCGGCGCGCACGATCCGCCTGGTGGCGTTCGTCAACGAGGAGCCGCCCTTCTTCTTCTGGGGCGAGATGGGCAGCAAGGTGTATGCGAAGGCGGCGCGCGCCCGCGGCGACGACATCCGCGTGATGCTTTCGCTCGAGATGCTCGGCTGCTACAGCGACGAGATGGGCAGCCAGGGCTATCCGCCGCTGCTGAAGTATTTCTACCCGGCGCAGGGCAACTACGTCGCCTTCGTCTCCAACGTGCGCTCGCGCCATGCGTTGCGCGGCGTGTTCGAGGCCTTCCGCGCGTCGAGCGATTTCCCCGCCGAGAAGCTCGCCGCACCGGCGCTGGTGCCCGGTATCGGCTGGAGCGACCAATTGTCGTTCTGGCGCGAGGGCTATCCGGCGGCGATGGTCACCGACACCGCGTTTCACCGCTACCGCCACTACCACCAGCCGACCGACACGCCGGAGAAGCTCGACTACGCGCGGATGGCGCAGGTCGTCGAAGGCCTGGCGCGCACGCTCGAATCGCTTGCCGGCGCGGCCTGACCCGCGTCCACCGGAGATCGCCATGTCCCGCCGCACGCTCGCGCTCGACGACACGCTCTACCGCTACCTGCTCGACACCTCGCTGCGCGAACACCCCGAACTCACCGCGCTGCGCGAGGCCACGCGCGGGCACCCGCGCGGCGGCATGCAGATCGCTCCCGAGCAGGGCCAGTTCATGGCCTTGCTGGTCAGGCTGATCGGCGCGCGACGGACGATCGAGGTCGGCGTCTTCACCGGCTACAGCGCACTGGCCGTGGCGCTGGCGCTCCCCGCCGAGGGCCGCATCCTCGCCTGCGACGTCAGCGACGAGTTCACCGCGCTCGGCCGGCCGCACTGGCAGCGCGCCGGCGTGGCGGACCGGATCGAGCTGGTGCTCGCGCCGGCGCTGCAGACGCTCGACGCCCGTCTCGCCGCGGGCGAGGCCGGCGCCTACGACTTCGCCTTCATCGACGCCGACAAGGTCAACTACGACGGCTACTACGAACGCTGCCTGCAGCTGGTGCGCGCCGGCGGGCTGATCGCCATCGACAACACGCTGTGGAGCGGCCGCGTGGCCAAACCGGCGCAGGACGAGGACACCGCCGCGCTGCAGCGCTTCAACCGCAAGCTGCACGGCGATGAGCGCATCGATCTCGCGCTGCTGCCGATCGGCGACGGGCTGACGCTGGCGCGCCGGCGCCTCTGAGCAACCGTCTTCCGTGTCGCGCGCTGCAAAGCGAAGTCCACTGGCCCGAGCGGGATGGCCAGCGCCGTCGGGATGGGCGCCGACGACGTCCTCATGTTGTTTGCCGCTCGCTTTTGACAGGCCCGGCGCGGAGTGCTAAATGTCCAGCGGGGAGGCCGAGACGCCTTGGCCCGGAAACACGGGTTCCGACAGTGCGGGCGTCAACACGCACGCGCCGCACGATCCGCGGAGCAGATCAAACGTCACGGGGGACATGAATGTCGAAGAGTCTTGCAGATGTACTGGTTCACGTTGACCAGACCCTGGGTCACGACCGGCTGGCGTCGCTGACCAGCGCAATCGCGGCGTTGGACGGCGTGGCCACTGCCGAAGGCCATGATGCGAAGCCGCATCTGGTGATCGTCACTTATGACCCGGCGAAGGTGAATTCCCAGGCCATCCTGGCCGCCGTCAAGGCGCAGGGAGTCACTGCCGAACTCATCGGCCTGTAGGGCCAGCGACGTCGGATGCGGCCGCCAGAACAGGCGGCCGTGTTGTGTCGTGGCTGTCGCGCCGCGATCGAAGGGTGCTGCTGGCGTCGCGGCCCAGCCGCTCGAAGGCCGGCGCTACTTCGACTTCAGCGTCGACAGGTAGGCAACGACGTCCTCGATCTCGGCCGCTGACAGCGCCGGCTTGTCGGCGCCTGCGCCGCCACCCTTGTGGAAGCTCGGCATCGCCGTGCCGCCGGTCACGCGCGAGTAGTCGACCACCGAGAGCCGCAGCTGCGCCGACGTCAGCGCAGCGCCGACGCCGTCGAGCGCCGGCCCCTTGGTGCCGCCGGCGGCGAGGTCCTTGTCCTTCTTGACCGAGTGACACTGCAGGCAGCTGGCGGCGCCGCGCTTGATGAGCAGGGCGCGACCACTCGCCGCGCTGCCGGGCTTGCCGGTCAGCGACTGCGGGATGCCGTCGCCGACGACCTTGTAAGGCGCCACCTGCGCCATCGGCGGTGCTGGCAACGGCAACAGACAGGGCAAGGCAGAGCGTTGCTTTCATGGTCGGCCCCCGTAAGGTAGCTGGTGAAACGCCGGCGGTCGGGTGGACCACCGCGCGACTGCAGTCTGGCAAATCGGCGCCGCCGGATATTGGCGCAACTCAACGCCCGTGCGCGGCGGCGCGATGCCGGGGCGTTGCCTGAAGTCAGCGGCCTCCGGAACCGCACGGGTAAATTGGCCTTGCTCCCTCCGGCGAGATCTCGCCCATGCGCCCGCTCTTCGAACCCGCCCTGGTCAACGACGCCTTCGGCGACCCCGGCCTGTACGTCGACTTCCGCGACGAACGGCGCGCGCTGCTGTTCGACCTCGGCGACGTTTCGGCGCTGCCGCCGCGCAAGCTGCTGCGCCTGTCGGACATCTTCGTCAGCCACGCCCACCTCGACCACTTCGTCGGCTTCGACCACTGGCTGCGCGTCGTGCTCGGCCGCAAGGAGCGGGTGGCGCTGTACGGCGGGCCGGAGTTCATCGGCCAGGTCGAGCACAAGCTAGCCGCCTACACCTGGAACGTCGTGCACCGCTACGAGGTGGCGCTGACGATCGAGGCGCACGAACTCGCGCCCGACGGCAGCGGCCGGCGCGCGCGCTTCTCCAGCCGCAACCGCTTCGCGCGCGAGCTCGACGCGCCGTGGCCGCGACAGGGCGACGCCGTCATCGCCGAGGACCGCTTTCGCGTGCGCGCCGCGTTCCTCGACCACGACATCCCCTGCCTCGCCTTCGCGCTCGAGGAGTCGGTGCACGTCAACGTGTGGAAGAACCGGCTCGCCGAACTGGGGCTGCCGACCGGGCCCTGGCTGCGCGCCGTCAAGCAGGCCGTCGTTGCCGGGGCGCCGGACGACACGCCGATCGAAGTCCGGTGGCACGACCGGGACGGCGAGCACGACGATGTCCGAACGCTCGGCCAACTGCGCGGCACGCTCGAACTCGTGCCCGGCCGGCGCATCGGCTACGTGACCGACCTGCGCTACATCGAGGCCAACCTGCGCGCGCTCGATGAACTGCTCACCGGCGTCGACATCCTGTTCATCGAGAGCGTGTTCCTCGGATCCGAGACGGACCACGCCGAGCGCAAGAACCACCTGACCGCGGCGCAGGCCGGGGCGATCGCGCAGCGCCTCGGCGCCCGGGCCGTGGTGCCGTTTCACTTTTCGCCGCGCTACGAAGGCCGCGCCGCCGAGGTGCTCGCCGAGGTGCAGGCGGCCTGGCGCGACGAGCGCGGCTGAGCGCGCGGCGGGCTTCGGCCTACAGGGCAACCCGCGTCAGCCACTCGGCAACGAGGGCGGGCCGCGTGCCCCCCTCGATCTCGACCGTCACGTCGTAGAGCAGCTGGCGCTGCTCGGCGCTTACCACGTCGGCCTTGCGGAGCACGAAGCGGCCGCGCACGCGCGATCCGACGGGCACCGGCGCCACGAAGCGCAGGCGGTTGAAGCCGTAGTTGAGCGGGTAGCGCGCACCTTCCACGAATGGGCAGACCTGGTAGCTCATCACCGGCAGCAGCGACAGCGTCAGGCAGCCGTGTGCAATCGTGCCGTTGAACGGCGTCGCCGCCGCGCGCTGCGGATCGACGTGGAGGAAGTATCGATCCTGGGTCACTTCCGCAAACGCGTCGATCGTCGGCTGGTCGACCGTGATCCACGCCGAGACGCCGATCTCGGTACCCACCCTGGCAGTCAGTTCCTGCCACGTCGCGGTGTGGATCGGGCCTTCCATTGCATGTGCTCCTTCATCGCCGCGCGCGCTGCCCCGGCCCGCGTGCCGCCGCAACCCGCGACGCCTCCGGCTGCCGTATCCCGGTCGGCCTAGAGCCCGTCGATCAGTTGCCGCAGCCGGTCGTGCAGCCGGTCGGACGCGCGGCTCTTGGCCGACTTGCGGATGTGCTCGGCGAGCGCGGTTTCGAGTTCGAGGCGCGAAAAGCACGAGCGGCAATGCTCGAGATGCGCTTCGAATTTCCTGACCGCCTCCGCATCGTTCATCTCGCCGTCAAGATAGGCGTAGAGCCCGTTGATCGCCTCGAGGCAGCCGATGTCGTCCGGGTGGGACTCATGTGTACCGTCAGTCATATTTTGCAGCCCTGCAGTTCGTCGCCGCCGATCAACCCCGCGTCCTTGCCGTGTTCCCACAATGCCTTCTGCAACAGCGTTCGGCCGCGCTTCATGCGGGAGCGAACCGTTCCCGGCGGCACGCCGAGGATTTCCGCCGCCTCATCGTAAGGGAGGCCCTCGATGGTGACCAACGTGATCACGGTCCGAAAGACTTCCGGGAGATCCTCGATCGCCGCCATGATGTCCTGGCCCAGCAAACGATTGGCGAATTCGCGCTCGGGATTGGCCCACCAGACCAGGAATTCGTCCGACTGCTCGCCCAGCAGCAGCGCAAGGTCGTCTTCGTCGCCATCGACGGAACGCTCGTCGTAGGACCATTCGACGGGGCGGACCGATTTCTTTCGGTAGTCGCTGATGTAGCAGTTGTGCAGGATGCGAAAGAGCCAGGCGCGCACACGCCCCCGGTCCTCGAGCGTCCCGATGGCGGACCATGCCCTGGCGACGGCGTCGGCCACCAGGTCTTCCGCATCCGCGCCGTTGCGGGTCAGTCGCATCGCCAGCCCGTACAGCGAATCCATGCAGGCCTCGACGCTGCGACTGAACCAGGCCTTCGCATCCGGATCCGTCATCGGGTTGAGTGTTCCGTGCCGCCGCGCGCATCCGTGCCGCTATCGGCCCGTGCGGATACCACGGCTAAGTCGTCGCGAGGATAAGGCAGACCACCGGTTGCGACCCGTTTTCGCCGACACCGTGCAACTGGCGCACCGGCGGCGAGGGCGAGCCGCTGCTTGGCCTGGCGCCGCTGCGCAGGTCCCGGGATCGCAAGCACGATTCCGGGACCTTGAATGCGGTCTGCGCCGAGCTCTGCTTCAGAAACTCAAGGTCGCGGCTCCCTGGCCGATCAGCTCGTGCATCGCGCCCGAGCCCTTGATGCTGACCCCGTCGAGCACGTCCTTCTCGCCGTAGCCGCGCACTTTCGCGCACGCCGGGCAGACGAGGACCTTGCCGCCGGCGGCGATGAAGTTGTCGAGCATCTCGCCGAGCGTCGGATCGAGCGGATTCAGCTGCGCCACCGCCGCTGCGCCCTTGCGGACCAGATCGACCGCCGCGCTGACCAGGAACATCGTGACATCGAGGCCCGAGTTGATGCCGCTGTTGGCCACGCTCAGCGCGACCGACGAGCGTTCGTCGCTGAACCCGTTCGACACGACCACCACAAGCTTCTTCTTCTCCGACATGACTTTCTCCTTAGATGAATTGAGTGATATCTCTTCGCCGACGATGTCGGCCCAGGAGCACTTGCTGCGGTTCCCGGATCGGAACGACGAGCGTGCTTAGGGGTAAAGACGCACGGGAGGCCTTTCAGGTCCCGGCCGGAGAAAAATTTTTTTGTATAGCGCCGGGAGCCGCGCTACGGCTCACTCACCAACGGGTCGACCGCCGCCCCCCGGTCACGATGCCGACGTTGGCATCGGCGCGCTGGCGGTACCAGGCGTCGATCTCGGCGGCGCTGGCAATGCGTTGCTGGAACTTCAGCCACGGCACCCGCGGACGCTTGCCGCGCGCCTCGATCGGAATCACCGACCAGCCGCGCGCGGCATAGGGCAGTGCGGCGACGTGCATGTCGCTTCTCGAGCCTGCGTCGGTGCGGCGCGCGCGGGCCATGTCACCGCCGCGCCGCCAGGCGCAGGCTGCCATCGTCGGCGGGCGTCAACTGCACGCCGAAAGGGCGGCACTCGCGGTTCAGCGTCTCGAGCAGCCAGCGTGCGTCCTCTGGGGCCGCGCGCTGCAGGCTCAGTCGCCGGGACCGGAACGGCACCAGCGCAAGCTCCGCCAGCCTGCCGTCGACGAGCGTCACGAAGTAGGCCACCGCGATGTCGCCGCGGAAGCTTTCGTGGCCGCCGATGCCCTCGTAGTCGTTGATGAAGTCGCCGCAGCCGTACAGGATCAGCCGGTCGCGATGGATCTCGAATGCGCGCGCGTGATGCGACGAATGGCCGTGCACCAGGTCAACGCCGGCGTCGACGAGCGCGCGCGCAAAGGCGCGTTCGTCGCGCCCGATCGGATAGCCCCAGTTGCCGCCCCAGTGCAGCGAGACGAGCACCGTGTCGCCCGGACGCCGTACCGCGTCGATCCGGGCCGCCAGCCGCGCGGCGCTGCGCAGGTCGAGATCGTCGAGCAGACACACGCCGGAACGACCGGCCCCGGCGCGCCAGTCGCGCGGCACGCCGCTCGACTCGGTGGCCGCAGCGAAAAGCAGCAGCCGGCCCCCCGGCACCTCGAAGATCGCCGGCGCGACAGCGTGCGCCTCGCCGGCCCCGGCGCCCGCCGTGGTCAGGCCGGCGGCCTGCAGCACCTGCAGCGTTTCGGCGAGGCCCGCGTGGCCCCAGTCGAGCACGTGATTGTTGGCCAGCACGCAGCCGTCGATGCCCGCCGCCGTGAGGCAGCCGACATTGCCCGGGTGCATCCGGTAGTTGATGCCCTTGCCCGGCCATGCGTCCTCGCAGGTCGTCACGGCGGTCTCGAGATTGACGATGCGCAGCCGCGGATCGAAGCGGTCGATCTCGGCCAGCGCCTCGCCCCAGATGTAGTCCAGTGACACGGGCCTGGCGATCGGCCCGCTGACGCGCTCGGCCAGGCGCACGTAGTCTCGCGCGTCGGTGACGTAGCCCTCGTACAGCTTGGGCCGGCTCGGCGTGGGCAGCAACTGGTCGATGCCGCGGCCGGTCATCACGTCGCCGCACAGGAACAGGCGCAGCGGCGGATGGGCCGCAACAGGAGATGCGCTCATCGGCGCCCTCGCCCTGACCGCTCTTCGCCGCCTTCGGCGTCGGCACTTCGCTGCACGCGGTGCGCCCCCGAGGCCGCGCGCCCCGGGCCGGCGCTCCGCGACGGGTCAGGACTTCTTCGCGGTCTTCTTCGCGGCGCGCTTCGCCGGCGCCTTGCGGGCGGCTTTCTTCGCGGCCTTCTTTGCCGCCGGCTTTACGGCTGACGCGCGCTTGCCCGCCTTCTTCGCCGCGCGCTTGACGGCGGCGACGGCGTCGGTCAGCGAGGCGCGGATGGTCTTGGCGGCCTTCTTCGCGGCGCGCTCGACCTTCCTCTCCATCGCGATCACGCTCTTGTTCGTACGCGCCTCGTCGAGCTTGGCGCGCACGGCCTTGACGGCTTTCTTCGCGGCCTTCTCGACCTGCTTCTCCATCGCGACCAGCTTCTCCTTCGCGCCGGCGTCGGCCTTCGCCTCGGCCTTCGACTTGCGCCGCAGGTCGGCCGCATGCGCTTTCTTGTAGCTCTGGATATCCTTGAACTTCCCGCTCTTGTCCCGCACGGCATAAAGCTTGGTGCCCGAGCGGCTTCTCAACGTCGTGCGACGCGTTGCCATCGAAACTCCTTTGCGCTGTTGACACCGGCGCGACCTGCGCCGGTCGAGCGAATTGTTGCGCGCTGTGCAGCGCGCGTCATGCGGCGCGTCAGGAATCCTGCGCTCGATACAACAGTTTCGAGGACTTGCTCTTGCCGCCCCGCGCGATGCCGTGTCGCTACACGCCCGTGGCCTCGGCCATCAGCGCGCGCCAGCGGCGGTAGCGTTCGCGCAGGGGCGGATCGTCGCGCGGCGCGAACACGTCCTCGCCTGCGCCGTCGTGCCACCGTGCCGGTCGGCCCGCAGCCAGGTAGGCGATGCCACGCGCGCTCGCCTCCGGATCGTCACGCCGATGCACGGGCACGCCGTTGAGCGACGCGAGTCGCCGGCACAGTCCGTCGAGCCGCGAGACGCCGCCGCTGACGCGGATGCGCGCGAGCGGCGGCACATGGGGCGCCATGTGCTCGACGTTCGCCTGCAGCAGGAAGGCGATGCTCTCGACGAGGGCGACGGCCTTCTGCCAGGGCTCGACATCACTGTCGCCGACGAAGCGCGATTCGAATCGCGCCTGCCAGAACGGCCCGCCGAGTCCGGCGATGCCGTTGAGGAACAGCGCGGACGGCGCAGGTCGATCCAGCCATGCGGGCAAGCGCGCCGGCAGGTCGTCGATGCCGAGTTCGGCCGCCAGCCACTCGATGCCGGCGCCGGCGCCGTTGACGTTGCCTTCGACCATGTAGACCGTCGTGTCGAGGTCGGCGAGGATGATCCCGGTGAGCTGGCGCGGGACGTGGCCCGGCGCGCACATCAGCGCCCGCTGCACGAACGCGCTGGTGCCGATGTTGACGTACGCCGAATCCGCCTCCGGCCAGCCGAAAGCGAACACCGCCGCTGACTGATCGCCGTTCACTGCCATCAGCGGCACTTCGACGCCGCCGGAGGCAAGCGTGCCCCAACGCCGGCAGGTGAGCGCGCTGGCCGGCAGGCATCCCGCCGGCAGGCGGAACAGCCGCAGCAGATCCGCGTCCCAGTCGCGCGATTGCAGGTTCCACAGCTGCGTGCGCGCCGCGCACTGGGGGTCGGCGAGCAGCGGCCGCTCCTTCAGCAGGCGGAAAGCGAGGAAGCTCGCCATCGGCCCCCAGGCGAGCCGGCCGGCGTCCAGGGCTTTTCGAACCGCCGGCAGGTGATCGAGCGCCCAGCGCAGTTTGCTGGCGCCGTAATGCGGCGACAGGAACAGGCCCGTCCTGCGATGCACCTCGTCGCCGTGCGCCTGCAGCGTGTCGATCCACGCGTGCATGCGCCGGTCCTGCCAGCTGAAGATCGGCGACAGCGGTGCTCCGCTAACGCGGTCCCAGCACACTGCACTGGCGCGCTGGCACGACAGCCCGGCGGCGACGAGGTCGCCCGCGCTCGACCCAAGCGCATCGGCCGCCTGCGCCACCGCGGCGTGCACCGAGGCGACGATCTCCTCGGCGTCGTGCTCGGCCCAGTCGGCCCGTGGACGAATCAGCGCGACTTCCCGTTCTCCGTGGCCGAGAATCTCGCCGCGCGCGTCGAGCACCAGCGCCCGGCTCGCGTGCGTGCCCTGGTCGATGGCAAGGAAGAGCGGCGCGGCCGCCGCGCGCGCCATGGTCAGCGCTTCTGCTGGCGGAACACGAGGAAATACTGGTGCGGCAGGAAGCCGTGCTCTGCCGCAAGCGCATAGCCCGCGCGCTGCATTTCGGCTTTCACCTCGGCCGCCGGCAGCCGCATGCTCACCGGCGGGCCGAACGGCGAATCGCGCGTGAAGTCGATGATCGCCACTTCACCTGACGGCGAAAGGCGGCCGGCCAGGCGGCGGAAATACGCTTCGCGCGCCTCGATGTGGTGATAGGTGTCGACGATCAGCACCCGGTCGACCTGCGCCGGCAGCTTCGGGTCGTCGGCCGCCGCCCGTACCGCGCTGACGTTGGCGAGCTTCATCTGCCGCGCGCGCTGCTCGATGTGGGCCACCATGTCCGGCTCGAGGTCGACCGCATAGACGCGGCCCTTCGGCAGCGCCTGTGCCAGCCGCACCGTGAAGTAGCCGGTACCCGCGCCGATGTCCGCCACCGCCATGTCGGGAGCGAGCTTCAGCGCCTCGACGACCTGCTGCGGCTTCTGCCACTGGTCGCGCGCCGGATCGTCGAACACACGCGCCCAGCGCTCCGCGCCGGAGAAACCGTGCCGATGCGTGTGCGGCGCCTGCGCTGCGGCCGCTGCGAGCAGGCCAGCGAGGGCCAGTGCCACGAATGCCTGTTTCATCGATCGGTCTCCCAACGAATGTGCCCGCACGGCGGGCCACCACGGCCTCATCGACCGCCTGCGTCTGTCTGCAGGCGGGCGAGCAGATGTTCGAGCAGCGGCGCCTGGCCCGGATGGATCTTCACGCGCGCCGCGTCGAGGCCGAACCACGCCGCGCGGTCGGCCTCGGGGAACTCGCGCTGCTCGCCGGACTTCGGCGGCCACTCCATCGAAAACAGGTTGCTGCTCAATTGCGCCGGATCGAAGTCGGCCTGCACGGCCCACGCCTGCACCTGCTTGCCGCTGCGCAGGCGCACCGGCGGCAGCGGCAGGAACTCGCCGTCGACCCGCCCGCCGGTTTCCTCCTCGAACTCGCGCCGCGCCGCGGCGAGCGGTTCCTCCCCGGCCTCGATCTCGCCCTTGGGGATCGACCACGCGCCGATGTCCTTGCGCGCCCAGTACGGCCCGCCGGGGTGCACCAGCATCACCTCGAGCGCGCCCGCGGCGTGGCGGTACAGCAGCAATCCGGCGCTTGACTTGCGCATTCGATCGGCAGGGGCACGGGCGCGAAAGCCGTCATGATGCCCAACTCGCCGGCCCCTCGCGCAGCGCGCGCCGGGATCGTGCAGGATTCGTTCCTCGCGTATCGGAAGGGCGTGACCTGAATGCAGCCGCGCAACACCCGTTCCCGCCGCCGCGGCGTTGCAGCTGCTCGCCGGCGTGCCGATGCTGCCGCTGGCCGGCCCCATCGCGTGCGTCAGCCGGCCGGCGCCCGGCAGCGCGCGCATCAGCGGCGTGCGCTTCACGCCGACGCCCGCGCCCAACCTCGCCGATCCGGCCGGGATGGCCACGGTTTCGGTGAGCTCCTCGCTCGAAGTGAGCTTCGGCGACGGCGTGCGCAGCACGTGGAAGCTCGCCTACCAGCCGCTGTTCGTCACCGGCGACCGCGTGCCCGACGGCCGCGGCGGCGAGATCCTCGCCGGTGGGTGCTACGACATCGACAACCGTCCGATCGTCGACCGCTCGATGCCCGGCAGGGAGCGGCAGTTCTTCTCCGACTGCCCCGACGGCATGACGCTGCTTGCGCTCGCCGGCCCCGCCGTTGCCGGCGTCACGGGCCACACGGTGTTCGCGGTGGTGCAGTTCGAGTACGTCTCGCGCGAGGCGGGCGGGCGCGAGCCCGCCGGACCGCTGCCGTCGCCGATCGCGGTGCTCACGCTCGACCAGGATGCGGACACGGGGCGGCTGCGCCTGGTCAGGTACCACAACGTCGACACCTCGCACGCGCACGGGCTGTGGACTACCTGCGGCGCGAGCCTGTCGCCGTGGAACACGCACCTGTCCGGCGAGGAGTTCGAGCCCGACGCGACGAGCGCCGCGTCGAGCCGGCGTTTTCGAGCCTTCAGCCAGTACCTGTACGGCGACCCGAACAAGGCCAATCCCTACCGCTACGGCCACGTGCCCGAGGTGACCGTGCATGGCGACGGCAGCGGCACCGTGCGCAAGCACTACTGCCTCGGGCGCATCTCGCACGAGGTGGTGCGGGTGATGCCCGACCAGCGCACCGTGCTGATGGGCGACGACTGGGACAATGGCGGCCTGTTCATGTTCGTCGCCGACGCGCCGCGCGATCTTTCCAGCGGCACGCTGTACGTGGCGCAGTGGCGGCAGACCTCCGGCAAGGGGCCTGGCGCGGCGCGGCTCGCATGGATCCGGCTTGGCGCCGCATCCAGCCGCGCGGTCGAGGCGCTGATCGACGGCGGCATCCGCGCCGCCGACATCATGGACGTGCGAACCGTTGCGCCGGACGAGCCGGGCTACACGCGCATTGCGTACGACGGTCGATTCAACTGGGTCCGACTGCAGCCCGGCATGGACCAGGCCGCGGCGTTCCTGGAAACCCATCGCTACGCCGCGCTCAAAGGCGGCAGCCTCGGCTTCACCAAGATGGAGGGCGCAGCGGTCAATGCGCGCGACCGGATTGCCTATCTCGCCATCTCGCGCATCGAGACGCCGATGACGAACGGCTCGGGCGGCATCCGCGTCGAAGGCCCGTACTCCGGCGCGGTGTATGCACTGAATCTGCGCGGTGGCCAGGTCGACCGCGAAGGCCGCGCGATCCCCAGCGAGTGGGTGCCGGTCGACATGGCTGCGGTGCCGGAACTCGTCGCCGTCGACTACGGCGGCGGCAGGCGCCGGCAGCAGGACGCGCTGGGCAACTACGCCGACCCCGACCGCATCGCCACCCCCGACAACCTCTGCTTCTCCGAAGCACTGCGCACGCTCTTCATCGGCGAGGACAGCGACACGCACGTCAGCAACTTCCTGTGGGCCTACCAGGTCGACACCCGGGAACTCGTGCGCATCCTGTCGTGCCCGGCGGGCGCCGAATCGACCGGCCTGCACGCGGTCGACGCGCTCAACGGCTGGTCCTACGTCGGCAGCAACTTCCAGCACCCCGGTGACTGGCAGCGCGGCCTGCACGACAAGGTGCGCCATGTGCTCGATCCGCTGATCCGCGCCAACTATCGCGACGGCTTCGGCGCGGCAGTCGGCTACCTGACGGCCGCGCCGCTCGGGATACGGCTGGACAGGCGTTGATCCCCTTCCTCGCGCCGCGCGGCGCCGACCCGTTCGCGTCGACGCTCGTCGCCGGTCGCGCGCTGCGCGCCTTCGTCGACGGCTATGTCGCGGTGCTGCTGCCCGCCTACCTGCTCGCCCTCGGCTTCGACGTGTGGGCGGTCGGCGTGCTGAGCACCGCCACGCTGCTCGGCTCGGCGCTGATGACGCTCGCCGTCGGCGCCTGGGGCCATCGCCTCGCGCAGCGCCGGCTGCTCCTGGCCGCCGCGCTGCTGATGACCGCCACCGGACTCGGCTTCGCCGGGCTTTCGCAGTTCTGGCCGCTGCTCGCGGTGGCGTTCATCGGCACGCTCAATCCGAGCTCCGGCGACGTCAGCGTGTTCCTGCCGCTGGAACACGCGCAGCTCGCCGGTGCGGCGCACGGCGATGCGCGCACGCAGCTGTTTGCCCGCTACAGCCTGCTCGCCTCGCTCGCCGCGGCGTGCGGCGCGCTCGCCGCCGCCGTGCCGGCGTGGCTGTCGGCGCGCGCCGGCATCGAATTGCTCACCGCGCTGCGGTTGATGTTCGTCGGCTACGCCGCCGTCGGCCTCGTGCTGCTCGTGCTCTATCGCCGCCTGCCCGAGCAACGTGCCGACAGCGGCGCGCCGAAGTCCGCGCTCGGGCCATCGCGCGGCATCGTCGTCAAGCTGGCACTGCTGTTCTCGGTCGACTCCTTCGCCGGCGGGCTGGTGCTCAACAGCCTGATGTCGTTGTGGCTGATGCATCGCTTCGACCTGTCGCTCGCCGCGGCCGGCGCGTTCTTCTTCTGGAGCGGACTGCTCGCCGCCGCGTCGATGCTCGCCGCGCCGTGGGTCGCGCGCCGCATCGGCCTGCTGAACACGATGGTGTTCACGCACATCCCGGCCAACCTGGCCCTGATCGGTGCCGCCTTCGCGCCGAGCCTGCCGCTCGCCCTCGGGCTGCTGTTCTTCCGCGCCGCGCTGTCGCAGATGGACGTGCCGACCCGCACCGCCTACGTGATGAGCGCGGTCACCCCGGCCGAGCGTGCCGCCGCCGCCAGCGTGACCGCGGTGCCGCGCAGCCTCGCCTCGGCGCTGAGCCCGTCGCTCGCCGGGTGGCTGTTCGCCGCCGGCTGGTTCGCCGCGCCGCTGCTCGCCTGCGGGCTGCTGAAGATCGGCTACGACCTCACGCTGTGGGCGGCGTGCCGCAGGCACAAGCTCGACGGGCACTGAGCCGCCGAATCTTCGCCGGGCCGGGTCACGCGGCGCGCGCGCAGCACGCCATCACCGCGGCGGCGACGCACCGCCTCCGCCGATCTGCACCAGGCGCAGCACGTAGTGCTCCTGCAGCATCGTCTCGACCGTGCCCGGCCGCGCGCGGCGCACGGCGTTCAGTGCCTGCAGCGGCGTCATGCCGAACTCGACCAGCAGCCGCGAGGCGATCAGGCCGGTGCGGCCGAGCCCGGCACGGCAGTGCACCAGCACGCGTTCGCCGGCGACGAGCCGCTCGCGCAGCTCGGGGCCGGCACCCGCCCATTGCCGATCGAATGCCTCGTCCGGAATACCTCCGTCCGGGATCGGCAGCCAGTGCCAGCGGAAGCGCGGCGCGACGTGTGTCTCGAAACTCGCCAGTCCGAGCAGCTTGAACTCGTGCTCCTGCATCAGGCTGACGATGGTCGACGCGCCCCAGTCGCCGATCGCCTGCAGGTCGGCCGCGAGGTCGCGGTCCCATGTGCCGAAGGCGGCATACGGATCCTTCTTGCCCGGGCAAAGCGTCATGCCGATCAGCCCCGGCGTGCCGGGCACCGGCACGGCGTCGATCTGCAGCGGGTTCCTGTCGCTGGTCATCCAGTTGAACATTGGCGACTCCCGTTCCCGGCAACGCCTGATCGCAGGCGCGATGCTCCCTGGCGCGCCCGCTGAGGCAGGCGCGAACACTGTAGCGCTGTCGTTCCGGGCGCGCCGCGCCGATAGACTTTCCCCCCATGCCCTCCGCCGCGCCAACGCACGCAACCCACGACGAAATCGCCGCGCTGCGCCAGCGCTCCGGAGATCCGTCGTCGATCCTCGAGCTGGCGCAGTGCCTCGCAGCGCTCGGCCGCGAGCACCTGCCGGAGGCCGATCGCCTTTGCGCCGACCTGATCGCGCGGTTTCCGGATGCACCGCTCGTGCGCCAGGCCGAGGCGCTGCGCACGCGCATCGCGCAGGCGAGCATCCGCTGCGTCGACCACGGCGAAGTCCGCGTGGACGTCGTGCACTACATCGCCGGCGCGCTGGTCCGGTTCGACGAACTCGGGCCTCGGCGGCGCGAGGAAACCGCGCTCGAAATCGCGCTGCTCAGCGAACGCGGACTCGACATCGCCGACCCGGCGCCGAAGTACGAGCTGAAGACGCTGCCGGGGGCCTACTCGGGGCTGCACCTGCTGGCGATCATGTACGCCGCGTTCCGCCAGATCGATCCCGCGATCGACATCGGCGCGGACTTCCTGCGCGAGTACGAGATCGCGCTGGCGTCCGCCGCGTAGCGCAGCAACCGCTCAGGTGCCGCCCACGTAGGGGTTGGCGCGCCGCTCGCGGCCGAAGGTGCTCTCGGGACCGTGGCCGGGGACGAACACCGTCTCGTCGCCGAACGGCCACAGGCGGCCGGTAATGCTGGCGATCAGCGTGTCGTAGTCGCCGCCCGGCAAGTCGGTGCGGCCGATGCTGCCCGCAAACAGCACGTCGCCGACGAAGGCGCGCCGGCTCCCGGCATCGTGGAACACCACGTGCCCCGGCGTGTGGCCCGGCGTGTGCCGCACGGTGAGCGTCACCTCGCCGACCTGCACCGAGTCGCCATCGGCCAGCCAGCGGGTCGGCGTAAACGGCTCGGCCGCCGCCATGCCGAACATCCGCGACTGCTGCGCCAGCCCGTCGATCCAGTACTGGTCATCCGGATGCGGCCCGACGATCGGCACGCCGAGGCGGCGCGCCAGCTCACCGGTGCCGCCGGCGTGGTCGATGTGCGCGTGCGTGAGCAGGATCTGCGTGATGCGCACGCCGTGCCGCTGCGCGGCAGCGACGATGCGATCGATCTCGCCGCCCGGATCGATCACCGCCGCCTCCAGCGTGCGGTCGCACCAGATCAATGAGCAGTTCTGCTGGAACGGCGTGACGGGGATCGTTTCGTAGCGGAGCATGGATTGTGATGTCGTTGCGGCGCGGTTCACGTTGCGCAGCTTAGCCGCGGCACCTCGCCCGCGCGGGAGCCGTGCCGCTGCTCAACTTCAGCGCAGCTGCCGGCGCAGCAATTTCCTCAGGCGTTTCGTCAGCACGAGGCGATCGGCGCGGGAGGCAGCCACATCGATGACCAGCGCCTCCCAGGTATCGACATCGCGTGCCGGAAGCCCGGGGTCGGGCAATGCGTCATTGACCTGAAGGAAGACGAGGCAGGCGGCCAGCGCGGTGCGCTTGTTGCCGTCGACAAATGGATGGTTGCGGCACAGGTAGAACAAATAGGCCGCGGCGATCTCGGTCAGTTCGGTCAGCAGCGGCGCGCCTCCCGACGAGGCCTGCGGCGCCGCCACTGCGGACTCCAGCAGCGCCCGGTCGCGGATACCGCCTCCGCCGCCATGCGCCGCCAGCACCTCGGCGTGGATGGCCAGTACGGCCTCCACGTCGAGGTGGGTGATCGCGGCCCTAGGCAAGGCGCTTGAACAGGGCGGCGTTGCGCTTGATCAGCGCCCTGGCAGCGGCGCCTGCGTCAGCTGCCGCGATGGTGGGCCGCATCGGCGTGATCACGATCGCCCCGCCCTCATGGATCGTCACGTTGACTTCGTCACCGGCCTTCAGGCCGGTGAGTTCGCGCAGCGCAGCATCGAAGATCAGACCCTGCGAATTGCCGATCCTGGCGATGGTCTTGAGCATGAGAGTCGCCCGTTGAACAATGTTGTACGCGATTGTAGCGGCAGCCACAAAGCATTCGATCGAGGGCGTGGCTGCCGCTCGTTCGTTTCTGTGCGGCTCCCCTAATGACCCACCCTTCGCTTGCCGCCCCTGGCGCCCAGCCGTCGGACGGCCCGGAGTGAAGGGAATCGCCGAGCGGCTCGCGGCGTCGCTTCGGTGATCGGATGCCCACGCGCTGACGCCGTGGCAACGCGACCCGCGTCGAGGCGAACGACGTCTGTCACCTTCGCCGGCACGCTCGTTGTTACCCTGCGGCATGACGATGCGGCGTTCATCGCTTGTCTCACTGCTCGGCGCCCTCGCGCTCATGCTCGTCGCGTGCCTGCCGGCGCAGGCGGCCGACTGCAGCGCCCGCTTCTCGGCCGGTTATCGCGTCCTGACGCTGGACGGCGACCGCAAGGTGGCCGTGTGGTACCCGACCGCAGCAGCCGAGCAGCGGCGCTCGCGATCCGCCGGCGACTTCGCGAGCAGCGTGGCCAGGGACGCGCCGCCCGCGGCGTGTCCGCCCGTGCCGCTGGTGCTGTTCTCGCACGGCTGGGGCGGCTGCGCGTTGCAGTCGATCGCGCTGACCGAGGAACTCGCCCGCCACGGCTACGTCGTCGCGGCGCCCGATCATGGCGACGCGGTCTGCCGCATCGGCGCCGAAGCACTGGATCTCGGCAGGCTGCGCATCGACCGGTCGTTCCTCGACCCGTCGCGCTGGAGCGACCGCAGCGAAGTCGGTCGCCTGCACGATCTGCGCGCGGTGATTGCTCGCGTGGCGGCCGATCCGCAGCTGTCGCACGTCACGGACGCCTCGCGCGTCGGCGCCGTCGGTCATTCGCTGGGCGGCTACGCGGTGATCGGCATGGCCGGCGGCTGGCCCGCGTGGAAGACGCCGCAGGTCAAGGCGGTGCTGGCGCTTTCGCCGTACGTGCTGCCCTTCATGGCGCGAGGCACGCTGGCGCGGCTCGGCGTGCCGGTGATGTACCAGGGCGCGGAGCTCGACTGGGGCATGACGACGAGCCTCGAAGGGCCGCGGGGCGCCTACGCACTGACCGCGCCGCCGAAGTTCTTCGTCACGCTCGCCGGCGGCACGCACTTCGAGTGGACCAACCTCGCCTGCACCGGGTCGCCCGACGCGGCGGCGTGCCAGAAGGCTCGGCCCAACGTCGCCCTGATCAACCGCTACGGCATCGCGTTTCTCGACCGGTACCTGAAGGGCAAGGCCCGGCGAGGCGCTGACCTCGCAGGGACGAGGGCTGGCTTCATATCGCTTCGAGCTGCAATAGAGCGCTTCCCGCCGCGGGCGCGACGCCGGCGGCCCACACTCAGGCGACGCCGCGCGTTACGCGTAGCGGCGCAGCTGCTGCGAGAACTCGGCCAGCGACCGGATGCCGCTCGCCTCCGCCCGCTCGCACCAGTCCTGCAACTGCCTGACGAGCTGCTCGCGGGTGGCGGTCGAGCGCCCCCAAACGGCAGCGAGTTCGCGCCGCATGGCGACCATCGTCTGCAGCGTGCGCGACTTCGGCAGCGCGGCGGCGAGCCTGGCGCGCTCGTCTTCGCGCAGCGTCTTCTCGTCGCGCGCCAGCAGCCGGGGCCTCAGGCTGCGCAGCGCGCGCGCTTCGTCGGGAGCGCTGCGCCGCAGCTTGGCGATCTCCTCGCCGTAGATGGTCTTGAGCGACTTCGCGTACCTGGCCAGCACGTCGTAGCGGCAGCTGATCACCGCCTGCAGCGTCTGCAGATCGACGACCGGCTTGGCCGCAGAAAGGTGCGGCCGGGGCGCGACGTGCTTGACCTGCGCCAGCCCCAGCGCCGCGAGCATGCGGATGTACAGCCAGCCGATGTCGAACTCGTACCACTTGGCCGAGAGCCTGGCCGAGGTCGGGTAGGCGTGGTGGTTGTTGTGCAGCTCCTCGCCGCCGATCAGGATGCCGACCGGGAAGATGTTGGTGCTGGCATCCGCGGTGGGCCAGTGGCGGTAGCCCCAGTAGTGACCGATGCCGTTGATCACGCCGGCGGCCCAGAACGGGATCCATACGATCTGCGTCGCCACGACGAGCAGGCCGGGCACGATGCCGAACAGCACGACGTCGACCAGGCCCATCAGGATGAGCCCGAGCGACGCGTACCGCGAATACAGGTTGCGCTCGAGCCAGTCGTCGGGCGTGCCGTGCCCGTAGCGCTCGAGCGTCTCCGGCCGGTTGGCCTCCTTCACGTACAGGAACACGCCGCCCCACAGCACGCGGTTGATGCCCAGCACCTGCGGGCTGTGCGGGTCTTCGGGCGTGTCGCATTTGGCGTGGTGCTTGCGGTGCACCGCCGCCCATTCGCGGGTGACCATCCCGGTGGTGAGCCACAGCCAGAAGCGGAAGAAATGGCTCGCCACCGGATGCAGCGCCAGCGCATGGTGCGCCTGGTGCCGATGCAGGAAGATCGTGACCGAAGCGATGGTGACGTGGGTCAGGCCCAGCGCGACCAGCGCGACACCCCACCACGGCAGATCCAGTACGCCGCTGAACAGGAACGCTTCCATACAACCTCCTTCGCGTCGTTCCTGAAGAAAAAACTACGCCGACGGGAGACCGCGGAGGTGACCGAGGTCAAGTGGCGGCGCATGTCGCGGCCCCTGCCCCGAACACCGCGCGGCGTCAGCCCCGCCTGCCGAACTGCGCCAGCGCCACCCCGCCGAGCGTGACCGCGGCGCCGCCGAGCTTGACCCAGGTGTAGCTCTCGCCCACCGCGAGCCAGGCCACCAGGCCGGCCACCGGCGGCATCAGGTACATCAGCGGTGCGGTGCGTGCCACGCCGCGCACCGCGTTGACCCAGCCCCACACGATCCAGCCGATGAAGGCCGAGACGATCACCGCCCACAGCGTGCCGGCCCAGATCGCGACCGGCACCGCGGTCCAGTCCACCGTCAGGCCCGCGGGCAGGCTCAGCAGCACCACCGGCAGGCTGCCGGCGAGCGTGCCGTACGCCATCACCGTGATGCCGCCATGTTTCTCGATCAGCGGCTTGGCGGCCACCGTGTAGGCGGAGAAGAACGCCGCAGCCACCAGCAGCACCAGGTCGCCGCTGCTCGCCTGCCAGCGCGCGCGCAACAGCTTGTCGGAGAGAAAGATCAGCACGCCGATGCACGCGACTGCCACGCCGGCCACCTGCGCGCGGGTCAGCCGCTCGTAGCCGGCGCGGCGCAGCAGCAGCAGCGTGAACACCGGGCCCAGCGCAAGAATCAGCGAACTGGAGAACGCGGTCGACCAGTGGATGCCGTAGGTCACCAGGCCGACGTGCAGCAGGTGGCCCATCAGGCCCAGCCGGGCAAGCGCCCAGAGTTCGCTTCGCGACAGCGCGGGCCAGTGCGTGCCGTAGCGCTGCCACAGCAGCAGCACCGCGCATACCGGCATGATCAGATAGCGGGCGAACAGGAATCCGCCCGGCCCCAGCGCGTTGAAGACCGCTTTCTGCACGCTGAAGTTCGCACCCCAGACGAGCACGAGGGCGAAGGCGAGCAGCAGCGCGGCGCGCTGGCTCGGCGGCTCGCGCGTTGGGCGGGCGAACGGAGCTGGAGGCTTGGACAAGGCGAAGGAGCCGCGTAACGATCTGCGTTGAACCCGGCGTCGCCATCATCGAGACGCCGGTTCCACGCAGGCGGAACTGTAGAACCTATCTCGAGACCTCCGAAGGGGGCCGGCGCACGGCCGTCGATGCCGAAGCTGCGCGACGCGGGCAGTCCTTGCGCGCCGGAGGCGCGCGAACGCGCAAGTGGCTCGCGGGCGCGGATCGCCGGATCGAGGATCGCGCGGTCGCGTTATCGTGGACCGATGGCGATCCGCGTCGAGTGCTATGCCGGCTACCGCGCCGAACAGGAGCCGACGGCGTTCTGGCTCGGCGAGCGACGCCTCGCCGTCCGCGCGATCGTCGACCGCTGGTTCGCGCCGGCGCAGCGCTGGTTCCGCGTCGATGCCGACGACGGGAACCTGTACGTACTGAGATACGCCGAGGCAACCGGCGAGTGGGAACTTGCCGCGTTCACTCGCGGCGCCGTGCCGGGAAGCCGTGACTGAGCCGGCCGCAGGTTCCGCTTACGCTTGACTGCTGCCCCGAGCGGAACACCGCATGCCGAGCGCACCGAAGTTCTCGAACCGGCTGGCCCGCGAGACGAGCCCGTACCTGCTGCAGCACGCGCACAACCCGGTCGACTGGTACCCGTGGGGCGAAGAGGCCTTCACGAAGGCGCGCACCGAGGACAAGCCGATCCTGCTGTCGGTCGGCTACGCGACCTGCCACTGGTGCCACGTGATGGAGCGCGAGAGCTTCGAGGACGAGGAGATCGCGCGCCTGCTCGCCGACGGCTTCGTCGCGATCAAGGTCGACCGCGAGGAGCTGCCCGACGTCGACCACGTCTACATGACCGTGCTGCAGGCGCTGACCGGCCGCGGCGGCTGGCCGATGAACATGTTCCTCACGCCCCGCCTGGCGCCGTTCTACGGCGGCACCTATTTCCCGCCGCGTGCGCGCCACGGGCTGCCCGCGTTTGCCGAGGTGCTGCGCGCAATCGCCACGGCCTGGAAAGAGCAGCGCACCGAACTCGAGCGGCAGGGGCTGGCGCTGCTCGAGCACGTGCGGCAGGGCGCGGTCGCGCCGCCCGCTCCGCCTGCCGACGACGTGCATTCGCGGGCGCTGGCCCGGCTGGCGCAAGGCTTCGACCGCACGCACGGCGGTTTCGGGCCGGCGCCGAAGTTCCCGCAGCCGCCCCTGTTGCAGTACCTGCTCACGCTGGCCGCGCTGGGCGACCGCGAGGCGCGCGCCATGCTGGTCGCGACGCTCGCGCACATGGCCGCCGGCGGCATCTACGACCATGTCGGCGGCGGCTTCGCGCGCTACTCGACCGACGAGCGCTGGCACGTGCCGCACTTCGAAAAGATGCTGTACGACAACGCGCAGCTCGCTCGCGTCTACGTCGGCGCCTGGCGCCTGACCGGCGACGAGCGCCTGCGCTTCGTCGCCGAAGACACGCTGGCGTACCTGCAGCGCGAGATGCATCCGGCGGCCGCGGGGGCCGCCTTCAGCTCGGCGCAGGACGCCGACTCCGAAGGCGTCGAGGGCAAGTTCTACGTCTGGACCGCCGCGGAACTGCGCGAAGTGCTCGGCCCCGACGCCGAGGCGGCGATGCGGCTGTACGGGGCGACCGAAAGCGGCAACTGGGAGCACGGCGTCAACGTGCTCGAGCGGCGCGAGCCGGAGCCGGTGCGCGCCGGGCTCGCGTTGTCGCCCGCGGCCTGGCAGCAGTGGGAGCGTTCGGTGCGCGAGCGCCTGCTCGCGGCCCGCGCCGAGCGCATCCGGCCGATCACCGACGACAAGGTGCTCGCCGACTGGAACGGCATGGCGCTGCGCGCGCTGGCCGAGACCGGCCGCCTGCTCGGACGTGCCGACCTCGTCGACGCGGCGCGCGAACTGGCGAAGTTCCTGCTCGACACGATGCACAGTGGCGGACGGCTGCGCCACGCCTGGCGCGATGGCGTGCTGCGCAGCGAAAGCTACCTGGCAGACCACGCGCAGGTCGGGCTGGGTCTGCTCGAACTGCACGCGGCCACCGGCGAGCTGGCGTGGATGCGGCACGCCCATGACCTGTGCGCGGCGATGCTGAAGCGCTTCCACGTCGCCGACGACGGCTTCTACGACAGCGAGCCGGGCATCCTTCCCGTCCGCGCGCGCGACCTGTTCGACGGCGCCGTGCCCTCCGGCACGGCGGCGGCGTGCGAACTGCTGCTGCGCCTCGCCGGCGTGTACGAGCGCGGCGACTGGGCCGAGATCGCGCAGCAGTGCATCGAGCGGCAGGCGGCAATGCTCGAACTGCCCGCGGCCGCGCCGGCGCTGCTGCTGGCGCAGCTGCTGAACGAGCACGGCGCCCAGCTGGCGCTGCCGGCGCCGGCAGGCCCGCTGGACCTCGCGCGCGCCGAGTTCGCGCCGCTGGTCACTTTCGTAAGCGGCCCGCCCGGTGCGCTGCCGCTGCTCACCAGGCGCGATGCCGGCCGGGCCTACCTCTGCCGGCACGGCAGCTGCCGGCTGCCGGTGCGAACGCTCGACGCACTTCGCGATCAGCTCGTCCGGCTGAGCAAAGAGGAATTGAAATGAAGACGGCGCGGGCCTGATGGACCCGCCGCGTCACGGCCGCGCAGCAAAGGCCTCGTCGAACGCCGCTTCCAGGTGGGCGTTGGTGCCGCGGATCTGGTCGACCACTTTCTTCGCCCAGTCGTAGTACTCGCGGCGCCGCTCGAGCGGCCACCCCTGCGGCGCGTGCGAGGCCATGTCGCGCACGTTGCAGGTCTTGTCGGCGAGCTTGACCAGCCGCGCGCGGCGCGACAGGTGCTTCGCGTGCTCGATCTGCAGCCGCTTGCGATCGGCCTTCGACAGCGTCTTGTCGTCGGTGACCTCGCGCACCGCCTGCGCGATCAGGCGGCCGAACTTCTCCTTGAGCTCCTCGTAAGTGGTCTCGGTGTCCTCGAGCGTGTCGTGCAGGATCGCGGCGGCCAGCGTCTTGTGGTCGGTGATGTTGCCTTCGACGGCCAGCACGCGGGCGAGCTCGATCGGATGGTTGATGTACGGCGAGGCGTCGACGTCCTTGCGCCGCTGGTTGCGATGCTTGTAGGCCGAGAACGCGAGCGCGTCCATCAGCAACGTGATTTCGGCGTGGGCTCGGGCTTTCACGGTAGCGGGTCGATGCGCGGCTTGCAGCAGCGAGGATACGGCCTGCCGGCACGGGGGGGGATTTAGGCCCCATACTTGGGATCCGGGGCCCGTGCGTTGAAGCCTCATCTGCAGAACAGGAGGATCGATGCGCAAAGGCAGCCAGTCCATCAGCAAGGTGTTCCAGCCCCCCAGCCAGATGAGCTGGACCGACGAAAAGCTCGCCGCCCTCAGCAAGGAGCAGCTGCTCAACCTGCTCGACAACCTGCAGACGCAGCGCGAGTCGGGCCGGGTGACGCCGCAGGCGGCCGACGAGGTCGCCCGGCTGATCCGCGCGCGCCTGCCGGCCAGTGTCCTGAAGCGGCGCCAGAAAGCAGCCGACGCGCGGCGCGACGACGAGGAGCAGACCGAGGAGAGCGGGGCGGAACCGCTCGCATAGGGGTGCCCGGCGGACCGTCGCGAGCGGCCGTGGCGGCGCCGCTCAGCAGGCCGGCTTGAAGTGCGCCCCGCCCATCAGGTCCTGCGTCAGGTAGCGCTGGCGGAACGTCTCGAACGGTACGTCGTCGGCCGCCTCGCTTTCGCGCTGGGCGCGGTGTGAGTCGGCGGCCTGCTGCGCGTAGCGCGCCTCGGCCTCGGGCGCGAGCGGCCTGGCCAGCAGATCACTGCGGTGTCGCGCCGACTGCGTCAGCGCAAAGGCCGGGAACGACTTGCCATGCTTCAGGTCCGTCTCGAGCAGCACGCGCGTCGACGGCAACCCGTCGAAGTTCTCCAGCGCCGCCTGCGCGGCGGCGAGCGCATCGCGATAGGCGCTGCCGCCACCCGTCTGGGCGCGGTCCAGCGCGGCGGCGATCGGCTCGCACTCGCGCAGCAGGCGCGCGCCCCATTCCGCCGGCGCCATGTCGGCGGGCGTGAGATCGGTCAGCGCGAGGTCGGCAGAGAGCTCGGCGGTGGGCTGTGCGCCGCCTGCGCCCGCCGCGGACGGCGAGGCCTCGCCGGGAACGAGTTCGGCGGTGCGGTGCAGGCGCAGCTGCGGGTCGCGGCCACGCTCGGCGATGCGGCGCTGGTTGCGCGCCATGGCGGCGATTTCCTGCGCCGAATCGGGCGGGCTGTCCGACAGCAGGCAGTGCAGCAGGAAGATGTCGAGCAGGCGCATCTGATGCAGCCCGATGCCCACCGGCTCGAACGGATTGATGTCGACCAGCCGCACCTCGACGTACTCGACGCCGCGCAGGCCGAGCGCGCGCAGCGGCCGCTCGCCGGGGTGGATACGGCGCTTGGGGCGGATCGTGCCGTAGAACTCGTTTTCGATCTGCAGCAGCGTGGTAGCGAGCTGCTTGTACAGATCGCCGTCGCGCAGCCCGATCGCCTCGTAGGCGGGATAGGTCTCGGTGAGCGCGCGGTGCAGCGTCTGCGCATAGCTGCCGAGGCAGTTGAAGCTCACCGCGAGCGCGGCCTGCGCGTCGCTCTGGTAGCCGAGGCGGCCCATGCGCAGCGAGGTGCCGTAGGGCGCGAAGTAGGTGCCGGTGTCCCAGCCGCACAGGCCGTGGCTGTGGCCGCTGACGAAGGTGCCGCACACCGCCGGCGAGGCGCCGATCAGCAGCAGCAGCAGCCACGAATGGCGGCGGAAGTTGCGGATCAGCGCGAAGTAGCCCGCATCCTGGAAGCGGTCGACCGGCCCGCCGACGCCAGCGACCGCCTGCAGCCGCGGCCAGGCTTCGGCCGGCAGCGAGAAGTTGTAGTGGATGCCGGAAATGGTCTGCATGCGCCGCCCGTAGCGGTGCGACAAACCCTGCCGGTAAACGGTCTTCATCCGGCCCATGTTCGAGCGGCCGTAGCGGCCGAGCGGAATCCGGTCGTCCGAGGGCAGCTTGCACGGCATGCTCGCGCACCAGACCAGTTCGTCGCCGATGTTGCGGTAGACGAACTGGTGCAGTTCGGTGAGTTCCTGCAGCAGCGCCTCGACGGAAGAGTGAGCGCCGGTGATCAGCTCCAGTTGCGCTTCGCTGAAGTCGGTCGTGATGTTGGGATGCGTCAGCGCGGAACCGAGCCCGTGCGGGTGCGGCGTGTCGGCCAGCGTGCCGTCGGGCCGCACGCGCAGCCCTTCCTTCTCGATGCCGCGCAGGATTCCCCTGAGCACCGCCGGGGGCAGGGCGTCCAGTCGTTGCTGCAGGTTGCTCAAGCGCGGTCTCCGAGGGCATTCGCGACGGGAGCCGCCGCGGGCAGGGGGAGACTTTAGCCGCTTTGCAGCAGCGGATCGCGCCGTTGCCAGCGGCCCTGCGATGAGTGACGGCGCGAAGGCCGCGCCTTGCCGGCTGCCGACGGTCAGAGCTGCATGTAAGCGTAGTGCTCTCGGGTCTGCAGGCGACCGATCTCGGCGATGCCCGAGGGCACGAGCCGCGCCTCGGGGATGATCTGCTTCGGGTCGATGGCGCGCCGCGCCAGCGTGTTGCCGCACACGCGAAAGTCGACGCCGCGCGCGCGCAGCTGCGCAACGCTGCTTTCGAACAGTTCGCCGCTTTCCGCGTCGCGCGCGCCGGCGAGCAGGAAATCCACCCCTTTGTTGTGCGCCACCACGACCGCCTTCAAGTCGGGGTTGCTCTCGATGTGGTTGGCGAGGTTGCGCAGCGCGGTGGCCGGATTGGTGCTCTCGTTGATGTGATAGACGATCCTCTCTTGTCCCGCCCCGGCCAGCTGCTGATAGCTGAGCGCCGCGAAGAGCGTCGCGAATGCCAGCAGGAGCACCGCCGGCGCGGCCAGCCATGCGGCCGGGCGCTGCCACCACGCCGGTTCGCAGCGCGCCTGCGCGCAGATCCTTTGCGTGATGCGCTCGCGCAATCCGGCCGGCGCCGGCTCGAAGCCGATGTTCGAACTCACTGCCGCGCACACGCGGCGCAACGCCTCGTGCTGCGCGCGACAGTCGCTGCAGGCGGCCAGATGCTCTTCGAGTGCGAGCGACGCAGCGACGTCGAGCTCGCGATCCACATAAGCCTGCGCCAGCTGGCGCGTCCTTGCGCAATCCATCGCTTACTCCTTGTCCGGCCGTCCGCCCAGGGCCTTGGCGAGCAGCAGGCGGCCGCGCGCCAGGCGCGACATCACGGTGCCGATCGGCGCGTCGGTGACGGCGGCGATTTCCTTGTACGACAGGCCGTGCAGTTCGCGCAGCACGACGGTTTCGCGAAACTCCAGCGGCAGCGCGGCGACCGCGTCGCGCACCTGCGCGGTCGACTCGCGCGCCAGCGCCGCATCCTCCGCGCTGGGCATCGGGTCGAAGGCCCCGCTGTGCGCGATCTCATCGAACGTTTCGAACCGGCTCGCCGGCGGCTCCTTGTCGAGCATCGAAAAACAGGTGTTGCGCACGATCGCCAGCACCCACGCGCGCCCTTCCTCGCCGTGGAACGAGTCGAAGAAACGATAGGCGCGCAAGTAGGCCTCCTGAACGACTTCCTCGGCGGCCACCGCGTCCCGCGTCAGCCACCTCGCCAGGTCGTAGGCGGCGTCGAGGTGCGGGACGATCAGCCGCTCGAAGCGCCTGCACTTCCCGTCATCCGCCACCCTTTCCTCCACTAAAGACCGCCCGCGGCGGCATCTTATTCCCGGAACCCCCGCCGATCGGTCGGGAATATTTCCGCGTCAGCCCAGGTAAAGACAGGAGAGGCCGGGGGAGAGGTGGCTCCGTGTCTCGGTTTGTCCGTACCCCTATCGAGAACAGGAGACATCATGATTCGTCGCAACATCATTCAGGTCGTCGCCGCAGCCGCGCTGCTCGTCGCCGGCGCCGCCGCGCCCGCCGCAGCGGCCGACTCAAAACTGACCGCCGACGGCCGGATCCCGGTCGTGTTCCACGTGACCAACAAGGATTCGCTGATGTGGAACCAGGCGCTCAACAACGTCGCCAATTACCAGCAGGCGATGGGCAAGGACAAGGTGCTCATCGAGATCGTCGTCAACGGACCCGGCATCAAGATGCTGCTCGCCGAGTCCGAAGTAGAGCCGCGCGTCACGGCTGCGCTGACCAACGGCGTGAAGATCGTTGCCTGCGAGCAGACGATGAAGGGCGCCAAGCTGACCAAGAACGACATGGATTCCCGGCGATCGGATACGTACCGGGCGGCATCGTCGAGGTCGTCGACCGCCAGCGCGAGGGCTGGGCTACGTCAATTACTGACGCAGCGTGCGGCTCGATGACGGCGGGTCCTGGCTCCGATGATCCGGCCCTAACGGCGCCGTCTTGATCACCCGGCAGGGATCCGTCGGTTGCGCGCTTCGCCGCGCCGGCCGCGGCGCGGCCCCTCGTCATTGCCCGAAGACGACCCACTCGAAGATCCAGGAGGAGAGACCCATGCAGCGCATCTTTTCAATGCTCGTCGGCGGCGCAATGGCCGCCAGCCTCGTTGCAGGCTGTGCCACCCAGGAGCCACCGGCAGCCGCCGCGGCGCCGAAAGCCGCCGCCAAGTTCGCGACGATTCCGCCGAACAAGGACAACGATCTGAAGCTCTACCTTGCCGACGGCCGCATCGTGAAGGGCGCCGATGCGCTCGGCCGCATGGGGACCGAGGCCGATCTCATCCTGTGGCTTGCCGGCAACCAGTTCTTCGCCATGGACGACGTGATCAAGGCGTTCCAGAAACAGTCTCCGGGAACGAAGGTCGGGATCATCACGCTGCCGCCGGGTCTGCTGCTGAATGCCATTGAGGGTGGGGGCTGGGTCTACGGCGGCAAGGAGTACCCGGGCCTGCCGGATGTCTACGCGTCGGTGAACCTCGACCACCTGAAGCGGCTGAAGAAGGCCGGGCTGATGGACACCTATGCCATCTACCTGCACAACGAGATGGAACTGATGGTCGCGGCCGGCAATCCGAAGGGGATCAAGGGCATCAAGGACCTGGCGCGGCCCGACATCCGCACCTCGATGCCGAATCCGGTCAACGAGGGGATCATGCGCTTCTACGGCAAGAAGGTCCTGCAGCGCAACGGCGTCTGGGACCATATCTCCGGCGGCAAGGAGTGCTTCTCGTGCCAGACCACGCCGAACAACTGGTTCACCGCCGTGCATCATCGCGAGACCCCCGAGCGGATCCTCGCCGGCAAGTCCGACACCGGCATCGTCTGGGTGACCGAGACGATGGAGGCCAAGCGCGACGGCGCCAAGGTCGACAGCGTCAGGCTGCCGCCCGAGGACAGCCTGCGCGACGAGGTGTCGTATGCGATCGGCGCGCTGACCAGCAGTCGGCACAAGTCCGCCGCGCAACGCTACCTGGCGTTTCTCGCCACGCCGGCGGCGCAGGATGCCTACGGCAGCTTCGGCTTCGTCAAGGCGAGCGCCGCGGAACTGAAGCTGCGGCCGATCCCGTAGGCCGCGGACGCCGCACCGATGGACTCGGCGCGCCGCGGCCGGCGCGAGCGCATCGTGCCGGCCGTGGCGCGCCCTGCCTGACGCCCGGCGCGACCTTCGATCGGCGATGAAGCTGACCTCGCGCGACCTCGAACTGATCAGCGGCAGGACGCTCGCCGATTACGAGCAGCGCGCCGAGGACTTCTGGGCCGGCACGCGCGAGCACGACGTCAGCCAGAACGTCGCGGCGCTGCTGGCCGCGATCGAGGGCGAACCCCCGTTCGCGATCCTCGATTTCGGCTGCGGGCCGGGCCGCGACCTGAAGACCTTTGCCGCGCGCGGCCACCAGGCCATCGGCCTCGAAGGCTCGGCGCGCTTCGCCGAAATGGCGCGGCAATACAGCGGTTGCCCGGTCTGGCGGCAGGACTTCCTCGGCCTGGACCTGCCGGAGGCCGCGTTCGACGGCATCTACGCCAATGCGTCGCTGTTCCACGTGCCGACCCAGGAACTGCCGCGCGTGCTGGGCGAACTGGCCGCGGCGCTGAAGCCGCGCGGCGTGCTGTTCTGCTCGAACCCGCGCGGCAGCGACGAGGAAGGCTGGAACGGCGCCCGCTACGGCGCGTTCCTCTCGCTCGACAGCTGGCGCGGCTTCATGGCCGCAGCCGGCTTCGCCGAGGTCGACCACTATTACCGCCCCGCCGGCCTGCCGCGCGAGCAGCAGCCGTGGCTGGCAAGCGTGTGGCGCAAGGCGCCGGGCCGCCGCTGAACGGGTCGGCTGGCGGGCTCAGGCGTAGGCGCGGCGCCGTGCGCGGAAGAGAAGCGCGGTCGCGATGGCGAGGTTGAGCAGGTTCCACGCGATGCCGTTGACGAAGGCGGCGTCGTAGGAGCCGGTGAGGTCGAAGACCTTGCCCGACATCCAGCCGCCGAGCGCCATGCCGAGCAGCGTGAACATCAGCACGGTTCCGATGCGCGTGCCGGCCTCGCGCGGCGGAAAGTGCTCGCGCACGATGATCGCGTAGCTCGGCACGATGCCGCCCTGGAACAGGCCGAACAGCGCCGAGATCACGTACAGCGAGGCCAGCCCGTCGAACGGCAGGAACAGCAGCAGCGCGACGCCCTGCAGCGCGGAGCCGAGCAGCAGCGTGCGCAGCCCGCCGATGCGGTCGCAGATCACGCCCGAGATCAGCCGGCTTGCGATGCCGAAGCCGAGCATCAGCGACAGCATTTCTGCGCCGCGCGCCGCGCCGTAGCCGAGGTCGCCGCAGTAGGCGACGATGTGGACCTGCGGCATCGACATCGCCACGCAGCAGGCCAGCCCGGCGATGCAAAGCAGCACCGTCGCCGCAGTAGGCGAAAGGCCGAACGGCCGGGCCGGGGACGCCGAGGCTGCGAGCGCCGCCGCGCTGCCCGAGGGCATCGGCAGCGGCGGGCGCTGCCGCAGCAGCGGGGCGAGCGACAGCATGACGACGGCGCTGAACGCGCCGAGGCCGAGGTAGGTGTCGCGCCACCCGGCGGTCTCGACGAAGTGCTGCACGATCGGCGGCCACACCGTGCCGGCGAGGTAGTTGCCGCTGGCGCACACCGCCACCGCGATGCCGCGCCGGCGCACGAACCACAGCGACGTGTCGGCAATCAGCGGCGCGAAGGTCGCCGAACTGCCGAGCAGGCCGATCAGCAGGCCATGGGCGGCCGAGAAAAGCCAGATGTTGCCGGCCACCCCTGCAGCCGCATAGCCGAGGCCGAGGCCGGCCGCGCTGATCAGGATCGGCACGGTGACACCGTAGCGGTCGGCGAGCCGGCCCATCAGGATGCCGCCGATGCCGAAGCCGATCATCATCCACGTGTACGGCATCGAGGCGTCGGCGCGGGCGACGCCGAACTCGGCCTGCACGGCGGGCAGCACGACGGCGACCACGTACATGCCACTGGCGCCGACCGTCATCAGCACCAGCGCCACCAGCAGACGCAGGGCGGCATAGCGCGAGTCGGGTTGCGGCGTCATCGGATGGCTCTGCGGCGGGCGCGGAGGCGCCGTTATCGCACATCGCGCGATCGAAGGGTTGCCCGAGGCAGGTGTTGCGCACCGACGCGCGATGCGCAGGAGCTCATGTAGATTGCCGGCATGACATCGACCGAAACAGCCACGCCGGTGGCCGTCGTCACCGGCGGCGCGCGCGGCATCGGCCTGGCGACCGCGCGCTGGTTCCTCGACCACGGCCATCGCGTCGCGCTGCTCGACATCGACGCCGAGACACTGGCGCGGACTGCGCAGGACCTCGACGATGCCCGGCGCGTGCTGGCGATCGTCTGCGACGTGGCGCTGCCGGCGCAGGTCCGGCCGGCCATCGATCGCGTGGCGGCGCACTACGGCCGCATCGACGCGCTGGTCAACAACGCGGCCATCGCCGTGTTCAAGCCGCTGCTCGAGACGACCTACGACGAGTGGGCACGCGTGCTGGCGGTGAACCTCGACGGGCCGTTCGTCTGCACGCAGGCCTGCGCGCCGCACATGCTGAAGGCCGGCGGCGGCAGCGTGGTGAACATTGCGTCGATCTCCGGGCTGCGCGCCAGCACGCTGCGCGTGGCCTACGGCACCAGCAAGGCGGCGCTGCTGCACCTGACCAGGCAGCAGGCGGTCGAACTCGGCAACCTCGGCATCCGCGTCAACGCGATCGCGCCCGGGCCGGTCGACACCGCGATGGCCAAGGCAGTGCATACGCCGGCGATCCGCGCCAGCTACCACGACACGATTCCGCTCGGGCGCTACGGCACGCCCGAGGAAATCGCCGCGGCGATCGGCTTCCTGTGCAGCCCGCAGGCCGCGTACATCAACGGTCAGGTACTGGCCGTCGACGGCGGCTTCGAGGCGACCGGGATCGGCCTGCCGGCGCTGCGCCAGGCGGCCGCTGGATGAAGTTCGCGGTCATCGCGCCGGCACGAGGCGCCGGCGCCGCGCAATCGCTATAGCGCCTCTTCCTTGAAGCGCTGGCGCCGCCGCTCCTCGCAGACGAATTCCTCGAGGTCGGGGTCGAGCGCGCTGCGCGCCGAGACGATGCCGATCACCTTGCCGTGCTCGAGCACCGGCATGTGCCGGAAGCCGTTCTCGTGCATGATCGTCATCGCATAGCCGAAGGTGTTGTTCGGTTTTGCGGTCTTCGGTTCGCGCGTCATCACCTGCTCGAGCGTCGTCGACGCCGGATCGAGGCCGCGGGCCACGACGCGGAAGACCACGTCGCGCTCGCTGAAGATGCCGACCAGCCGCCCCTCGTCGACCACCAGCACGGCGCCGACCTGCTTCTTGGCCATCATCTTCGACGCTTCGCGCACCGACGTCGTCGGCGGCGCGCTGACGAGCTTGCGCCGCTCCATGATGCTTCTGATCGGCTGACTGAACACGATGATCTCCCGTCACCCTCTCGCGCCGGACACTGGCCGGGCCGAACTTCACTCGGCCAGCTCGCGTGCCGAACGAGTGTGCGTAAACGTAACCAGCACCCTCGGCCGCAGCCTTGATCGCGATCAACCCTTGCCGATAGGGGTAGGAGTTTCGGCACCAAGAGAACATCCGTCATTCGACTGGAGCAACACGTCCTGAAGGCCGGCGGGACGACATTGCAGCGCAGTAAATTGCTTCCTCGGCAGCGCAGTCCATCGATACGCAGATTCCTCCTCCCTCACGGATGCCCGATACGACGCGCGTCATCGCACACCTCGACATGGACGCGTTCTATGCGTCGGTCGAACTGTTGCGCTATCCGGAACTGCGCGGACTGCCGGTCGTCATCGGCGGCGGCGCGCGCCATCAGCCCGTGTGGGAAACCGACGCGGCCACGGGCGAGCGGCAGCGCCGCTTCGCGCGGCTCGCCGGATACAGCGGGCGCGGCGTGATCACCACGGCAACCTACGAGGCGCGCGCCCTCGGCGTGAACTCGGCGATGGGCATGATGCGGGCCGCGCAGCGCGCGCCCGACGCCATCCTGCTGCCGGTCGACTTCGACGAGTACCGCCGCTACTCACGGCTGTTCAAGGCCGCGGTGCGCGAAATCGCGCCCGTGATCGAGGACCGCGGCATCGACGAGATCTACATCGACCTGAGCGAAATCGTCGCTGCGCGACTGCGCGATGCCGGCGACGGGCCGCAGGACGTTTCCGATGTCGATGCCTGGTGGTGCGCGCGCGAGGTGGCGCGCGAGATCAAGCAGGCCGTGCGGCAGGCCACCGGCCTGTCGTGCTCGATCGGCCTGGCGCCGAACAAGCTGCTCGCCAAGATCGCCTCGGAACTCGACAAGCCCGATGGCGTGACCGTCGTCGCGCCGCACGATCTCGCGACGCGCATCTGGCCGCTGCCGGTGCGGCGGATCAACGGTGTGGGGCCGAAGGCGGCGGCGAGGCTGGCGCAGCTCGGCATCGCGACGATCGGCGAACTGGCGGCGGCCGATGCGCCGTGGCTGGCGCAGCACTTCGGCGCCAGCACGGGCGGCTGGCTGCACGATGCGGCACACGGCCGCGACGACCGGCCGGTGGTCACCTTCAGCGAGCCGAAGTCGATCAGCCGGGAAACGACCTTCGAGCGCGACCTGCACGCGGTACGCGATCGGGCCGCACTCACGCGCGTCTTCACCGAACTGTGCGTGCAGGTTGCCGAGGACCTGCGCCGCAAGCGCTATGCCGGCAAGACGATCGGAGTGAAGCTGCGCTTCGACGACTTCCGCACCGTGACGCGCGACATCACGCTGGCGCAGCCGACCGGCGACGCGGCCGCGATCCGCCGCGCCGCCGGCCAGTGCCTGAAGCGGATCGAACTGGCGCGAAGGATCCGGCTGCTCGGGGTGCGGGTCGGCGCGCTGGTTCGTGCTGATGGGAGCGGCGTCTCGACGGCGGCCGCACAAGACACAGAGTTGTTCGACTAGCTTCGCCCGACGCCGCTGGCGTCCTGCAGCGCCCGTCGCATCGAGCCAAAGCGCTTGCGGTACTGCGCCGGGGTCAGCTGCACCTGGCGGCGAAACAGGCGGCTGAAGAAGCCGGCGTCCTCGTAGCCGACCTCGTTGGCGATCGCCTCGATCGGCGCGTCGCCCGCCTCGAGCATCTGCTTGGCCTCCTCGAGCCGCAGCGTGTGCACGTATTCGAGCGGCGCCATGCCGGTGGCCTGCTCGAAGCGGCGCTTGAATGACCGTTCGGCCAGGCCGCTCAGACGCACCATTGCAGCAACGGGCGCCGGCTCGTGATAGTGCCCCGCGATCCAGTTCTGGCAGCGCGCGATCACCGCATCGTCGACCTGGCGCGTGCGCGCCAGCGCGGCGAACGGCTGCTGGCCGATGTCGTGCCAGTCGATCAGGTTCACGCGCGCGGTCTGCATCGCCGCCTCGACGCCGGCCACCCGCGCGATCAGGTACAGGCCGAGGTCGAGCCACGAGGTGCCGCCGCCGGCCATCACCAGGCGCTGCCCTTCGCCGCTGGCCACGAGCGCGCGCTGCGGCAGCACCTTCACCTTCGGATACTGATTTCGGATCGTGTCGCAGAACGCCCAGTGGGTCGTCGCCTCGCAGCCATCGAGCAGCCCCGACTCGGCAAGCAGCACCGCACCCGAGCAGGCGGTGGCGATGGTCGCCCCCTGCGCGTGGCAGCGGCGCAGCCAGTCGATCTCGGCGCCGAAGCGCCCGGCGATCACCGTGGCGGGAGCAATCGCGACCTCGGGCACGCAGACGATCTGCGGCGCAATGCACCGATCCAGCGTGAGGTCCGGCGTGATGCGTACGTCGTTGGCCGCAACGAAGCTGCCTTCGTGCGACGACACCACCTGCGGCCGCAGCAGTTCGGGGCCGGGATGGCCGGTGGTCACGACGCCCCAGTCGCGCCCGGCGCCCTTGAACAGGTCATAGATGCCGTAGATGACGGAAGCCGTCGCTTCCGGCAGGGCAAGGATCGCCGCGGCCACGGGCTCGCGTGCCGCGCTTTTGTGCGGGTTCTGGGCCATGGCCGAAATGTCCGGTTCGTTGCCGAAATGAACTTAGTACCGCGACGCCTGCGCTCCTACAGTGCCGCTGTCTTTCATTCAATCAGAAGGAGCTTCGCCATGCCAACCCCCATCGACGTGCTGCTCGACCCGATCTCGCTCGCCGTGATGGCGATCTTCGCGGCCCTGATCGCCTGGGAGGCGATCGCCCCGGCGCGGCCGCTACCCGAAGTGCGCGGCTGGCGCACCAAGGGACTCGCTGCCTTCGTCGTCTACGTGATGGTCTCGACGTACTTGCCGATCCTGTGGACCGAACAGCTTGCCGCGTGGCAGCTCATCGACCTGACCTCGCTCGGCACCTGGGGCGGCGCCGCGGCCGGCCTGCTCGTTTACGAGGCGGTGGCCTATTTCTGGCACCGTTCGATGCACGGCTCGAACGTCCTGTGGCGCGGCGTGCACCAGATGCACCACAGCGCCGAGCGGCTCGACACCTTCAGCGCCTACTGGTTCGGCCCGCTCGACATGGTCGGCTGGACGGCGGCGGGCAGCCTGGCACTGACGTTGATCGTCGGCATCACCGCCGAAGCAGCCACCATCGTGCTGCTCACCGTGACATTGCTGGCGATCCTGCAGCACGCCAACGTGCGCACGCCGCGCTGGCTCGGCGTCTTCGTACAGCGGCCGGAGAGCCATTCGTACCACCATGGGCGTGGCCGCCATACCGGCAACTTCGCCGACCTGCCGATCTTCGACATCGTCTTCGGCACGTTCTTCAACCCGCTCACCTTCGCGCCCGCCACCGGCTTCTACGACGGCGCCTCCTCGAGGGTCGTCGACATGCTGCTGGCGCGCGACGTGTCGCAGCCGGGCAGTGACAACGCGACCCGCGAGGCGCTGCGTCCGCTCGGCTACACGCACGACTGAAACCGTTCACCGAGGAGGATGACGTCATGAGCAAGTACCGCAACCGGCTGCCGCAATTCGCCGACCGGCTGTTCGCCACCGACGCCGGCCTGGAGACCGAGCTGATCTTCCACGACGGCCGTGACCTGCCCCACTTCGCCGCCTTCGACCTGCTCAAGGACGACGCCGGCTACGAAAGACTGCGCGCCTACTACGCCCGCTATGCCGAGATCGCGCTTGCGCAAGGCCTCGGCCTGGTGCTCGAGACGCCGACCTGGCGCGCCAGCCCGGACTGGGGCGAGAGGCTCGGCTACGACGCCGTGGCGCTGGCCGACGCCAACCGCAAGGCCGTGAGCCTGCTGCTGGAGATCCGCGCCGCCTTCGAAACGCCGACCACACCGGTGGTCGCCAGCGGCAACCTCGGCCCGCGCGGCGACGGCTACCGCGCCGACACCCGCATGAGCGTGGCCGAGGCGCGCGACTACCACGCGTGGCAGATCGCCACGTTCGCCGCGACCGATGCCGACCTCGTTTCGGTGTTCACGATGAACTATGCCGAGGAGGCGATCGGCGTCGCCGCCGCGGCCCGCGACCATGCGATGCCCGCGGTGATCTCGTTCACGCTGGAGACCGACGGCCGGCTGCCGTCCGGTCAGGACCTCGGCTCCGCGATCGAGGCCACCGACGCGGCCACCGACGGACATCCCGCCTACTACATGATCAACTGCGCGCATCCGACCCACTTCACCCATGCGCTGCGCGCCGGCGGAGCGTGGCGCGAGAGGGTGCGCGGCGTCCGCGCCAACGCCTCGCGGCGCAGCCATGCCGAGCTCGACGCCAGCACCGACCTCGACGACGGCAACCCGGACGAACTCGGCGCGCAGTACCGGGCGCTGCGGCCGCTGCTGCCGAGGCTGGCCGTGGTCGGCGGGTGCTGCGGCACCGATCACCGGCACGTCGGATCGATCTGCCGGGCTCTGGCGTCGCGGGCGGGGGCCGGCGCCGGCCCTTGAGGCAGCGCAGAGGCCGGCGGCGCTGCCCCCGCGTATCCTTGCGGCAAAGCGTTGAAGGGGCGACGCCATGAGCCACAAACACGAACAACTGCTGAGGCTGATCTTCCACGATCCGATCAGCGGCAACATCCACTGGCGCGAGATCGAATCGCTGCTCAATCACCTCGGCGCCGAAATCGAGCCCCTGTCGGGCGCGCGCATCCGCGTCAAGCTGAATCGCGCCGAGGGCATCCTGCACCGGCCGCACCACTCCAACGTGATGAACGTGCAGGCGATCAAGCACCTGCGCGAGTACCTCGGCCGCGCCGGCGCCACACCGTCGATGTACGAAGCCGCACGCGAAGCCAATCGCAACGCGCCGGGCTGAGTCCGCGGCCACGCCGCAGCCCGCAGGACTTTGCGCGGGATGGCCCGGCAGCGGGCCGTCCCTACTGGTGGGCCAGCTTCTGGCCGTGCTCGCGGGTGGCGTGGAAGTGCACGGCCGGCCAGTACTTCATCGTCACCTCGAGGTTGACGCTGTTGCTGGCCAGGTAGACCGGGTTGCCGTCGACGTCGCGCGCCAGCCGCGCCGACTGCTCCTTCTCGAACTCGCGCCGCGTCTTCTCGTCGGGATAGGTAAGCCAGCGCGCGGTCGAGATGCCGGGCGTGTCGTAGACGGCGTCGACGTTGTACTCGTGCTTCAGCCGGTGCGCGACGATCTCGAACTGCAGCGGCCCCACCGCGCCGAGCAGCAGTTCGCCGGCGGGCGTGCTCAGCACCTGGATCGCGCCCTCTTCACCCAGTTCCGCCAGTCCCTTGGCGAGCTGCTTGGCCTTGAACGGGTCGCGCGCACGGGCCACGCGGAACAGTTCCGGCGCGAAGTACGGAATGCCCTTGAAGCCGAGCGTCTCGCCCTCGGTCAGCGTGTCGCCGATCTGCAATTGCCCGTGGTTGTGGATGCCGATGATGTCGCCGGCGACCGCGTCCTGGCTCGCGACGCGGTCGTTGGCCATGAAGGTCAGCGCGTTGCCGAGCTTCATCTCGCGCCCGGCGCGCACGTGCCAGACCTTGATGCCCGGCGCGAAGCGGCCCGAGCACACGCGCAGGAAGGCGATGCGGTCGCGATGGCGCGGGTCCATGTTGGCCTGGATCTTGAACACGAAGCCCGAGAACGGCGCCTCGACCGGCGCCACTGCGCGCACCCCGGCGTCGCGCGGCTGCGGCGGCGGGGCCCATTTCACCAGCGCCTGCAGGATCTCCTGCACGCCGAAGTTGTTGATGCCCGAGCCGAAGAACACCGGCGTCTGCGTCCCGGCGAGAAACTTCTCCAGCTCGAAAGGGTGGCTGGCGCCGCGCAGCAGCTCGACATCGTGAGCGAGTGTCGCCGCCTCCTGCGGGAACAGCTCCGCCAGGCGCGGATTGTCGTAGCCGCTGATCTCCTCGGCGTCGCGCGAGATGCGCGCCTCGCCGGCGGCAAAGCGCAGCAGCCGGTCGTCGAGCAGGTGATAGACGCCGCGGAAGTGCCTGCCCATGCCGAGCGGCCAGGTGACCGGCGCGCAGTCGATTCCGAGCACCGCCTCGATCTCGGCCAGCAGGTCGAACGGCTCGCGCACGTCGCGGTCGAGCTTGTTGACGAAGGTGATGATCGGCGTGGCGCGCAGCCGGCACACCTCGAGCAGCTTGATCGTCTGCGCCTCGACGCCCTTGGCGGCGTCGATCACCATCACCGCCGCGTCGACCGCGGTGAGCACGCGGTAGGTGTCCTCCGAGAAATCCTCGTGGCCCGGCGTGTCGAGCAGGTTGATCGTGTGCCCGGCGTAGTCGAACTGCATCACCGAACTGGTGACCGAGATGCCGCGCTGCTTCTCGACCTCCATCCAGTCCGAGGTGGCGTGGCGGGCGTGCTTGCGGCCCTTGACCGCGCCGGCGAGCTGGATCGCGCCCCCGAACAGCAGCAGCTTCTCGGTCAGCGTGGTCTTGCCGGCATCCGGGTGCGAAATGATCGCGAAGGTGCGCCGGCGCTCGACATCGCGCAGCAGCGCGGGAGCGGGGTCTGGGGCGTTCATCGAAGTCTGACAAGCCAGCCGCAACAGGCGGCTCCGAGCGGAGGGCGAAGGATACGCGTCCGCCAGCCGCGTCGCCGGGCGTCGACGGCTCGCGCTGAACCAGTGGCGCCCGCGGCGCGGCTGCGGTCAAATGCGGTTTCCTCACCGGGGCAACGATGAAACCGGACGAGTCCTTCCCGAATCGCCTGCTGGCCGCCGCAAGAGGCTGCTTCTCGGCCGTGGCGCTGACCGCCAACGTGCTGTTCTTCTGCGCCCTGATGGTTCCGATTTCGCTGGTCAAGCTGCTCGTGTCGTACGGGCCGGTACGCCGTCCGATCGACCACGCGCTGAACTGGATCGCGATGACCTGGATCGGCGTCAACAACGCCTGGATCGCGGCCGCCGGCAACCGCGGATGGGACGTCGGCGGGGCCGAAGGACTGCGCCCGGACGACTGGTACCTGATCGCGGCCAACCACCAGAGCTGGGTCGACATCCTCGTGCTGCAGAAGGTCTTCTCCGGCCGCGTGCCGATGCTGAAGTTCTTCCTCAAGCGGCAGCTCATCTACGTGCCGGTCATCGGTCTGGCCTGGTGGGCGCTCGATTTTCCGTTCATGCAGCGCAGGGGCGGGATGAGCAGCGCGCAGGACCTGGAGCGGGCGCGCGCCGCGTGCGAGAAGTTCCGCCTCGTGCCGACCTCGGTGATCAACTTTCTCGAGGGCACGCGCTTCACGGCACACAAGCACCACGTGCAGCGCTCGCCGTACCGGCACCTGCTGAAGCCGCGCAGCGGCGGCATCGCGATGGCGGTCGCCACGCTCGGCGAGCACTGCCACCGCCTGCTCGACGTGACCATCGTCTATCCGCACGGCGCGCCGAAGTTCTGGCACCTGCTGTCGGGCCGCGTCGACGACGTCATCGTGCGCGTGCAGCAGCGCGAGATCCCGGCCGACCTGGTCGGCGGAGACTACGGCAGCGATCCGCAGTTCCGCCGCCGCATGCAGGAATGGGTCAATGCGCTGTGGGCGGAGAAGGACGAGCTGATCGGGCGACTGACGCCGCAGGCCGCGCCGACCGCCCCGGTGAGCGGATGAGGAGACTCCTATGGGACAGTCATCGCCGACCATCGAGGCCATCCACGTGCGCGCCGTCCGGGTGCCGATGTCGGAGCCGCACCGCACCGCGAGCGGAGTCGTCGCCGAGTCGCCCCTCGTCCTGACCGACGTGCGCACCGACGCCGGCGTGAGCGGACACAGCATCGTCTTCACCTACACCCCGGCCGCGCTCAAGCCGACCGCCGAGCTGATCCGCAATCTCGAGCCGCTCGTCAAGGGCGACGTCCTGGCGCCGCTGGAAGTCGAGCAGAAACTCGCCAGGCGCTTCCGGCTGCTCGGCACCCAGGGGCTGGTCGGCATGGCGCTGGCGGCGATCGACATGGCGCTGTGGGATGCGCTGGCGCGCGTCCATCGCTTGCCGCTGGTTCGCCTGCTGGGCGGAACCGAGAAGCCGTTGCGTCCCTATGGCGCGATCGGCTACGACGGCGTGCCGGGCTCGGCGAGGACGGCCGAGGCGTGGGCGAAGCGCGGATTCACGGGCATCAAGGCCAAGATCGGCTACCCGACCGTGCAGGAGGACGTCGCCGTCGTGCGCGCGATGCGGCAGGCCGCCGGCGAAGACATGGCGATCATGGTCGACTACAACCAGTCCCTCTCCCCTGTCGAGGCCCTGGAAAGACTGCGCGCCCTCGACGGCGAGGGCCTGGCGTGGGTGGAAGAGCCGACCCTGGCGCACGACTACGCCGGGCACGCGCGGGTTGCGGCCGAAGCGGCGACGCCGATCCAGTGCGGCGAGAACTGGTGGGGCATTCTCGACATGCAGCACGCCATCGACGCCCGGGCCTCGGACTACGTCATGCCCGACGTGATGAAGATCGGCGGCGTCACCGGCTGGCTGAAGGCCGCGGCGCTCGCCGAGCGCGAAGGGGATCCGCATGTCCAACCACCTGTGGCCGGAAGTCAGCGCGCGCCTGCTGTGCTGCACGCCGACCGCGCACTGGCTGGAGTACGCGGACTGGTGGAATCCGATCCTCGCCGAGCCGCTGCTCGTCGAGAACGGGATGGCCGTCGTCAGCGATACGGTCGGTTCGGGGGTGGCGTGGAACGAGGACGCGGTCGCGCGCTTTGCCGCATGAGTTTCGCCTAGGCGAGCGCCTCGCGCAGGCACTTCTCGCACAGGCAGCCCGTATCGGCCGCATAGGCTTCGCGTGGCAGCGGCGGCAGCTTCGCGCACCAGCAGCCGCCGGGATCGTCGATGCCGCAGTGAAACGGCGCGCCGCAGCGCGCACACCGTGACTCGCGCGCGTCGCCCGGCGGCTTGCCCTCGCGAAACACTTCCCGCGCCATTTACAGCTTCTTCTTCATGCCGAGGTGGCTGGCGACATAGCCGAGTCGCTCGTAGAAGCGGTGCGCAGCGAGGCGCTGCCGGTCGGTGGTGAGCTGGACCAGCCCGCACCCGGCGGCCTTCGCGCGCGTCTCGACGTGCGCCATCAGCGCTTCGCCGATGCGCTGGCCGCGCAGATCGGCGCGCACGCGCACCGCCTCGACCAGCGCCCGCTTCATGCCGCCGCGGGAAAGGCCGGGGATCAGCGTGAGCTGCAGCATCGCGACCACCTCGCCGTCGCGCTCGCCGAGCCACAGCTCGTTGTTCGGATCGCGCTCGATCTCGTCGAACGCTGCCGCCACCGCCGGCGTGACGTCCGCCGTGTAGCCGCCGCGCGCCTGCGCCACCGCATCGTCGACGAGCAGCCGCAGCAGCGCGGGCAGATCGGCGGCGGTGGCAAGACGGAAGTCGACGCCCTGCATGCGTTCAGTCGAAGTGGCTGCCGACGATCGCCTCGATGCGCGACAGCATGTCCGGGGTCAGCTGGTCGACGACGTCGAGCGCCTTCATGTTCTCCTGCACCTGCGCCACGCGGGTGGCGCCGGTGATCACGGTCGACACGCGCGGATTCTTCAGGCACCAGGCCAGCGCAAGCTGCGCCATCGTGCAGCCGAGGTCGCGCGCGACCGGTTCGAGCCGTCCGACGGTCTCGTTGCGTTGCGCATCGGTGAGCCGCGCGCGCAGGAAGGCGTAGTTCTCGACCGTGCCGCGGCTGCCCGCCGGAATGCCGGCGCGGTACTTGCCGGTGAGCAGCCCGCTGGCGAGCGGGCTCCAGGTCGTGAGCCCGAGACCGGTGTCCTCGTAGAGGCGCGCGTACTCCTGCTCGACGCGCTTGCGGTGGAACAGGTTGTACTGCGGCTGCTCCATCACCGGCCTGGCCAGCCCGTGCCGGTCGGCGAGGTGCCACGCGGCACGGATCTCGTCGGCGCTCCACTCGCTGGTGCCCCAGTACAGCGCCTGGCCGCGCTCGACCATCTGGTGCATCGCCCACACCGTCTCCTCGATCGGGGTCGTCGGATCCGGCCGATGGCAGAACACGAGGTCGATGTAGTCGAGCTGCAGCCGGGCCAGCGAGCCCTCGATCGCATGCCGCAGGTACTTGCGGTTCAGGGTGTTCTTCTGGTTCGGCCCGTCGGCAAGGCCCCAGTAGAACTTGGTCGAGACGACGAACTTCACGCGCGGCCAGCCGAGTTCCTTAAGCACCGCGCCCATCATCGTTTCGGCGCCGCCGCGGGCATAGATCTCGGCGTTGTCGAAGAAGTTGACGCCGGCATCGAACGCGGCGGCCATCAGTTCGCGCGCGGCGCGGGTGTCGACCTGGTTGCCATAGGTGACCCACGAGCCGAACGACAGCTCGCCCAGTTTCAGGCCGGATCGGCCGAGATTTCGGTATCGCATCACGTGTTCTCCGCAGAAGGGGTCAGCTCCGCGCCGGCCCCGGCCCGAGGCGCGCCCGCGCCGCAAGATACTCGCGCTCCAGGCGCGCGACGATTTCGGCCGCCGGCAGCACGTCGCGGATCTGGCCCACGCCCTGGCCGGCGCCCCAGATGTCGCGCCACGCCTTGGTGCGCCCCGAGCCGAAGTTCATCGCGCTCTTGTCCGCTTCGGGCAGGGCATCGGGATCGAGTCCGGCGTTGACGATGCTGCCGCGCAGGTAGTTGCCGTGCACCCCGGTGAAGAGGTTCGAGTAGACGATGTCCTCGCCGCGCGAGGCGACGATCATCTGCTTGTATGCCTCGGCCGCGTTGGCCTCGCGGCTGGCGATGAAGCGCGTGCCGAGATAGGCGAGATCGGCGCCAATGGCCTGCGCGGCAAGTATCGCGTCGCCGCTGGCGATCGCTCCCGACAGGATGATCGTGCCGTCGTAGAAGGCGCGCACCTCGGGCACCAGCGCGAACGGCGACAGCCGGCCCGCGTGGCCGCCGGCGCCCGCGCAGACCAGGATCAGGCCGTCGACCCCGGCAGCGAGCGCGCGCTGCGCGTGCTTGATGGTGGTGACGTCGTGGAACACCAGCCCGCCATAGCTGTGCGCCGCCTCGACCACCGCATCGGGCGCGCGCAGGCTGGTGATCATGATCGGCACGCGGTGCTTCACGCACAGGTCCATGTCGTGCTGAAGGCGGTCGTTGCTCGCATGGACGATCTGGTTGACCGCGAACGGCGCAATCACCGCCTGCGGATTGGCCGCGCGGCAGGCGTCCAGCTCGGCCGTGATGCGCGCCAGCCACTCGCCGAGCAGTTCCGGCGGCCTTGCGTTGAGCGCCGGGAAACTGCCGACGATGCCGGCCTTGCACTGCGCCAGCACGAGGTCGGGGTTGGAGATGATGAACAGCGGCGCGCCGATGGCGGGCAGGCGGAGGCGGCGCAGCAGCGGGGGCAGGGACATGGCGGCTTCGATGCGGACAAGAACCGGAAACGGCGCCGATTAGACCACCGGCCGCGACCCAAGGACCGGCAAACCCCGGCGCGTGCGGCGCCCGGGCACGCACCTCCGTACCGAAGCAGGTTTCGCACTCGCCTGCGATCGCGTGCTCGCTCGACCCACTTACGTCCTGCGCACCACGCAGTCGATCAGCGCCGACAGGCCCGAATGCTGCGAGCCTTCGGTCAGCACGTCGTCGTGCTCGCGCAGTTCGACGATCTCGTGCCCCGCGAAGGCCTGCCGCAGCAGATCCTCCGTATACAGATGCCCGGCGCATGGTGGCCCGCCGGTGCGGTATTCGAGCTGGCGCGGCGTGTAGCCCTGCAGCAGCAGCCAGCCGCCCGGCTTCAGCGTGCGCAGCATGCCGGCGAACATCCGCTCGCGCACCGCCGGCGGCGCGAACTGCACGAAGATCGCAGCCACCACGTCGAAAACCTCCGGCGCCCAGTCCCACGCCTCGACCGCGGCGACCTGGAAGTCGACCGTCACGCCGGCCTGCTCCGCCAGCGTGCGGGCCTTGGCCACGCCGCGCGGCGCGATGTCGAACGCGGTGACGACGAGGCCCTGCTGCGCCAGCCACACGCTGTTGCGCCCTTCGCCGTCGGCGACGGCGAGGGCGCGCTGACCGGCGACCAGTCGCCACCGTTGCGATGCGAGAAACACATTCGGCGCGGTGCCGAAGATGTAGTCGTCGCCGGCGAAGCGCGCGTCCCAGGTCTCGCGCGGGTTGGCGAAGCCGCTGCTCATTTCAGCGCTCACGCGTCAGCGGCACGAAGCGCACCTCGAGCACGCTGCGCGTCACCGCGCGACCCTGCGCGTCCTTGCGCAGCAGCTGCAGCCGCTGGATGCCGTAGCGGCTGCCGATCGGGGCGATCAGCCGCCCGCCCGCGGCGAGCTGATCGATCAGCGGCTGCGGCATGTGGTCGGGCGCGGCGGTCACCACGATTGCGTCGAACGGCGCCGCCTCCGGCCAGCCGAGATAGCCGTCGCCGATGCGCACGTCGATGTTGACGTAGCCGAGTTCCTTCAGCAGCACGGCGGCCCGCTCGCCGAGCGGGCGCACGATCTCGATCGTGTACACATGCGCCACCAGCTCGGCCAGCACCGCCGCCTGGTAGCCGGAGCCGGTGCCGATCTCCAGCACGCGGTCGGTCGGCTGCGGATCGACGAGCTCGGTCATCAGCGCGACGATGAACGGCTGCGAGATCGTCTGCTCGTGCCCGATCGGCAGCGGCCGGTTTTCGTAGGCGCGCCCGGCGAGCTGCGCCGGCACGAAGCGATGCCGCGGCACCCTGCCGAGCGCGGCCGCGACACGCGGATCGAGCCGCTCGCGGCCGGTCGTGCCGGCGGTCGCGCGCATGTCGCGCTCGATCTCGACGAGCAGCCGCTCGCGGGCCTGTGCGTAGTCGTCGCGGGCCGCGCACGCCGCACCGATCGGCGCGGCCAGTCCGGCAGCGAGCAGGCGACGGCGCAGCATCATTGGACGTGTCATCGATTGCAGTCTAGGCCGCGGCAGCGTACCTACAATGACCGGCGTCATCTGCCGCCGCCCGACCATGAACGACCGGCACCACCGCCAATGTGATCCGCAGTACGCGGCGCTCGCGCCACAGGCGGCGGGGTCCGCCTCGACGCTGCCGGCGGCGTGCTACACGCAGGCAGAGTTCGCCGGCGCCGAGCGCGAGAACGTGTTTGCGCGCAGCTGGCAGCTGGTGGCGCATGCCGCGCAGGTCGCGGGCGCCGGCGACCACGCGCTGGCGGAGATCGCCGGCGTGCCGCTGCTCATCGTGCGCGGCGACGACGGTGAACTGCGCGCGCTGCACAACGTGTGCCGCCATCGCGCGGGCCCACTCGCCGCGTGCGACGGGCGCGGCGCGAAACAACTGGTCTGCCGCTACCACGGCTGGCGCTACGCGCTCGACGGCCGGCTGCTCGGCGCGCCGGACATGGGCCGGGCCAAGGATTTCGACGTCGCCGCCATCCGCCTGCCGCAGGCACGCGTCGCGGCGTGGCAGGGGCTGGCGTTCGCCGCGCTCGACGCCGCCGCGCCGCCATTCGAGCAGTGGGTCGACGGCATCGATGCGCGGCTCGGCAACGCCTCGCCGGCGGGCCACGAATTCGACCGCCGCGCCAGCTACGAGGTCGCGTGCAACTGGAAGGTCTACGTCGACAACTACCTCGAGGGCTACCACGTCGGCTGCGTTCACCCGACGCTGGCGCCGCTGCTCGACGCCGACCGCTACGCCACCCGCACGGCACGCTGGTCGAGCCTGCAGTCGAGTCCTTTGGCGGGCAGCGGCCCGTACGCTCAGGGCGAGGCGCTGTACTGGTGGCTGTTTCCGAACACCATGCTCAACATGCTGCCCGGCCGCCTGCAGACCAATCGTGTCGTTCCGCTCGGCGTCGACCGCTGCCGGGTCGAATTCGACTACTTCTACGCGCCGGAGGTCGGCGCCGAGGCGCGCCTCGAAGACCAGCGCTTCAGCGACGCAGTGCAGCGCGAGGACATCGCCATCTGCGAGGCGGTGCAGCGCGGCCTCGCCTCGGGCTCGTACGTTGCCGGCCGCCTGAATCCGCGGCACGAGTCGGGCCTGTGGCACTTTCACGAACTGCTGCGCGCCGCCTACCGGATGTGCGGCGAGGCGTCTCGCTGAATCGCTTCTGCCGGCACACCGCCCTAGACTGCGCCGTCCCAATCGATCACTGCCCGGGCCGCACTCCATGACCCTGCCTGTTTCCTTCGCCGACATCGAAGCCGCCGCGGCGCGGCTGCGCGGCGTGGCGCATCGCACGCCGGTGATGACCTCGCGCACCGCCGACGGAATGACCGGCGCGCAGCTGTACTTCAAGTGCGAGAACCTGCAGCGCATGGGCGCCTTCAAGTTCCGCGGCGCCTACAACGCGCTGGCGCAGTTCTCGCCGCAGCAGAAGGCCGGCGGCGCGATCGCGTTCTCCAGCGGCAACCACGCGCAGGCCATCGCCCTGTCGGCGCGGCTGCTCGGCATGCCGGCGCTGATCGTGATGCCGCAGGACGCGCCGCCGCTGAAGATCGCCGCGACCAGGGGCTACGGCGCCGAGGTGATCCTGTACGACCGCTACACGCAGGACCGCGAGGCACTCGGCGCGCAGCTTGCGGTCGAGCGCGGCATGACGCTGATCCCGCCCTATGACCACCCGCACGTGATGGCCGGGCAGGGCACGGCGGCGCTCGAACTGGTGCAGGATGTCGGCGGCATCGACGTGCTGCTGGTGTGCGTCGGCGGCGGCGGGCTGATTTCCGGCTGCGCGGTTGCCGCCAAGCACCTGTCGCCCGACTGCCGCGTGATCGGTGTCGAGCCGGAAGCCGGCAACGACGTCCAGCAAAGCCTGCGCAAGGGTGAGATCGTGCACATCGACGTGCCGAAGACGATCGCCGACGGTGCGCAGACGCAGCATGCCGGCAAGCTCACGTTCCCGGTCATCCAGGCGCTGGTCAACGACATCCTCACCGTCAGCGATGCGCAGCTCGTCGGCACGATGCGCTTCTTCATGGAACGGATGAAGCTGGTGGTCGAACCGACCGGCTGCCTCGGCGCCGCGGCGGCGCTCGAAGGCGTGATGCCGCTGCGCGGCCAGCGCGTCGGCGTCATCCTGAGCGGCGGCAACATCGATGCCGCCCGCTACGCGCAGCTGCTGCTCGACGGGACTGTGTGAGCGACGCGTCCGCGGCCAGGCACGGTGAGTTCTTCCTGCGGCCGGCCACCGCCGCCGACGCGCTGTGCATCAGCGTTCTGGCCACGCAGGTCTTTCTCGAAACCTACGCCACGGACGGCATCCGGCCCTCGTTGGCGCGCGAGGTCCTCTCGCAACTTTCGGCGCCGCCGGTTTCGGCGCTGCTCGCCGCGCCGCACACCCGCTTCATCGTCGCGGAGCGCGCCGGGCACATGATCGGCCTGGCGCAGCTCGCCCTCGGGTCGTCGCACGAACGCGTGGCGGCACGCCCGGCGTCCGAACTGAACCGTCTTTACGTGCATGCGCGCTTCACCGGCACCGGGGTCGGCAAGGCGCTGCTGGGCGAGACGGAGGCCGTTGCCGCGGCGGCCGGCGCCATCACGCTGTGGCTGACGGCATGGGCCGAGAACCGCCGCGCGCTCGACTTCTACGCGCGCCGGGGCTATGCGGATCTCGGCGCGACGCCTTATGTCTTCGAAGGCGAGCGGTACGAGAACCGCGTGTTCGCCAAACCCCTGAAACCAGGATCCGGCGCCTGACCCGTCGGGCTCAGCCCGTGCGGCCGAGGACCGAGGCCGTGGCCATCAGTTCCTCGAGCAGCGCCATCGATGCGGCGCCGGTGACCGCAAACGGATCGAGTTCGGGCAGCTCCGAGTGCTTGAGCAGCAGCGACGGGTTGATCTTCTTCAGGTTGACGTGCCCCATCGTCCAGCCGGAGAAGCGCCGCTGCGCGACCTCTTCGTACTGCAGCAGCATCACCTCGCGATGGCGCGAGTCGCGCACGATCGTGTTGTACAGGTTGTTGACGGCCGCGCGGCCGCCCTCGAGCACCTGCATGTACACGTCGCCGCCGTAGCAAAGCACGCCGGTGATGCCCAGCGCCGGGTTGTGCGCGTGCGACGAGCGCAGGATCGAATCGACCAGTTCGGAAGTGACCGGCTCGGCGGCGCGGCTGGCGTAAAGCAGGCGGACAAGCATCTTGGCTCCCGGGTTCCTAACCCTTCTTGTTGACCAGCGACAGGAATTCGCGGCGCAAGTTGGCGTCCTTCAGGAACACGCCGCGCATCACGCTGTTGATCATCTTCGAGTCGCTGTCCTTGACGCCGCGCCACTGCATGCAGAAGTGGTCGGCCTCCATCACGATGGCCAGGCCGTCGGGCTGCATCCGTTCGTTCAGCAGGTCGGCCAGCCGCGTGACGGCTTCCTCCTGGATCTGCGGCCGGCTCATCACCCAGTCGCACAGTCGCGCGTACTTGGACAGCCCGATCAGATTCGAATGCTCGTTCGGCATCACGCCGATCCAGACGCGGCCGATGATCGGGCAGAGATGGTGCGAGCAGGCGCTGCGCACGGTGATCGGGCCGACGATCATCAGCTCGTTCAGCCCCTCGACGTTCGGAAACTCGGTCACCGGCGGCGCCGCCGAGTAGCGGCCGCGGAACACCTCGGTCAGGTACATCTTGGCCACCCGGCCGGCGGTGTCGCGCGTGTTGTGGTCGTTGTCGGTGTCGATGACGAGGCTGTTCAGCACGTCGAGCAGCTTGCCCTCGACCTCCGCCTTGAGCCGGTCGAGCTCGCCCGGTTCGATGAAGCGGGCGATATTGTCGTTGGCGTGGAAGCGCGTGCGCGCCTTCTGCAGGCGCTCGCGGATCTTCACGGAAACCGGCACGCCCGGGTCGGGGTCGAGCGCCGGCATGGGTTCGGGCTTCGGAGTGTTCATCGCAACGTGGCCGTGGATGAGGTCTGCACCGATGGTAGACGCAAACGCGGCGACTCATGTGACGCCTCCACCGCCCGGCCGCTGGAGTTCCGACTTCCACGTAGGGGCGCCTGGCACGCTGCCGTCGCCGGCGCTGTCGCCTCCTCGGCCACCTATCGCCGCGACCGCTTCGCCGGCGCCGAAAACCGCGCGGCGATGAGCGCGTACAGCGCGCGCAGGCACTGTGCCTGCGCGCCGGCCGGCCGGCCCGGCGCCGCCCACGGGTTCCAGCCGAAGAGGTCGAGGTGGATCCACGGCACGCCGGCGGCGACGAACTCCTGCAGGAACAGCGCCGCATGGACGGCGCCGGCCATCGGCCCCTCGGCGACGTTGTTCAGGTCCGCCACACTGCTCTTCAGGCGCGGCCGGTACGGCTGCCACAACGGCATGCGCCACATCGGGTCGGCCTCGCGCTCGCTCGCCGCGAGCAGTTCGGCGGCCAGCCGGTCGTCGTTGACGAACAGCGCCGGCAACTCGGGGCCGAGCGCCACGCGCGCGGCGCCGGTCAACGTGGCCATGTCGACGAGCAGCGCCGGTTTGTCGCGGCAGGCCTCGTCGAGCGCGTCGGCGAGGATCAGCCGCCCCTCCGCATCGGTGTTGCCGATCTCGACCGTCAGGCCCTTCTTCGACGTGATCACGTCGAGCGGCCGGAAGGCGTTGCCGGCGATGGCGTTCTCCACTGCCGGCACCAGCACGCGCAGCCGCACCGGCAATCTGGCCTGCACGATCATCTGCGCCAGGGCGAGGGCGTGCGCGGCGCCACCCATGTCCTTCTTCATCAGCCTCATGCCGTCGGCGGTCTTGATGTCCAGCCCGCCGGAGTCGAAGCACACGCCCTTGCCGATCAGGGTCACCTTCGGATGGCGCGCCTCGCCCCACGTGAGATCGATCAGCCGCGGCGCGTCGGCGGCGGCGCGGCCGACGGCGTGGATCAGCCCGTAGCCGCCCTTGAGCAGCGCGTCGCCGACGACGACCCGCGCGCGCATCCCGTGCCTGCGCGCCATCTGCAGCGCGGCCCGCGCGAGGGCCGTCGGGCCGAGGTCCTGTGCCGGGGTGTTGATCAGGTCGCGCGCCAGCGCCGACGCGTCGACCGCGCGTTGCACTGCCGCGCGGTCGGCGTCGCGCGGCCAGGCGAGCGCCGCCGGCGCGCGCTCGGCCTTGCGGTAGCGGGTGAACTGGTAGGCGCCGATGCCCCACGCCAGCGCCAGCCGGTTCGCCGCGTCCGCGCCCAGGCCGTCGGCCCGCCAGGCGCCCTCGGGAAGGCGCAGCGGCAGGCTGGCCAGCCGCCAGAAGTCGGTGCTCGAACCGTCGTCGGCGAACACGAACAGCGCCATCGGCGGTTCGTCGCCGGGCAGCAGCGCCAGTTCGCCCGGCCGTCCCTTGCAGCCGGAGGCCTGCAGCCAGCGCCGTTGCGGGGCCGGCGCCGCGCGCAGCCAATGGGCAAAGTCGCCTTCGCGCAGCAGCAGGAGCGCGGCCGCGCCGCGCGAATTCGTGGTGAAGGCAGCAGAACTCATCGACAGATCCATCCGGAAAATGGCGCGAGATGCGCGACGGCCGCGATTGTCCATCACGCGCGGCGTTCGGCGCGCGTGCCAAACTTCGCTCACTCTGTCGCGCCACCACGCCCGGCCTCGTCATCCCGGCGAAGGCCGGGATCCAGTTTCCTGCATCGCCAATTGGGCCCCGGCCTCCGCCGGGGCGACGAAGGCAGGAATCCCGCGCCGAGGAACCGCTCTAGGAGGACACCGATGCTCTTCCCCGCCACCCTCGCCGGAAGCCTGCCCAAACCCGACTGGCTCGCCGAGACGCACAAGCTCTGGCCGCAGTGGCGCGCGCAGGGCGCAGCGCTCGCCGAGGCCAAGCGCGACGCGACGCTGCTGTGGCTGAAGCTGCAGGAGGATGCGGGGCTCGACGTCGTCGGCGACGGCGAGCAGTCGCGGCAGCACTTCGTGCACGGCTTCCTCGAGGCGGTCGACGGCATCGACTTCGAGCACAAGGTCGAGATGGGCATCCGCGCCGACCGCTACAAGGCGATGGTGCCGCAGGTGGTCGGCCCGCTGAAACTGAAGGGCCGCGTGCATGCGACCGAGGCAAGGCTGGCGCGCGCGCACACGAAGAAGAAGCTGAAGTTCACGTTGCCGGGGCCGATGACGATCGTCGACACGGTGGCCGACCGCCACTACGGCGACCGGGTGAAGATGGCGTTGGCCTTCGCCGAACTGCTCAACCAGGAGGCGCGCGCGCTCGAGGCCGACGGCGTCGACGTGGTCCAGTTCGACGAGCCGGCCTTCAACGTCTACATGAAGGAGGCGGCCGACTGGGGCGTGCGGGCGCTCGAACGCGCCGCCGAAGGACTGCGCTGCACGACCGCGGTGCACATCTGCTACGGCTACGGCATCAAGGCCAACATCGACTGGAAGTCGACGCTCGGCCACGAGTGGCGCCAGTACGAGCAGGTCTTCCCGGCGCTGGCGAAGAGTTCGATCAGGCAGGTCTCGCTCGAATGCGCCAACTCGCACGTGCCGATGGACCTGATGCGGCTGCTCGAAGGCAAGGACGTGCTGGTCGGCGTGATCGACGTGGCGAGCGACACGGTGGAGACGCCGGGCGAGGTCGCCGACACGATCGGCCGCGCGCTGCAGTTCGTGGCGCGCGAGCGGCTGTATGCCTGCACCAACTGCGGCATGGCGCCGATGGACCGCGACACGGCGGCGAAGAAGCTCGAGGCGCTCGCCGCCGGCGCCGCGCTTGCCCGGGAGCGCTACGCGTAGATAGCCGTTGCGGGTAGTCCCCGCGCGCGGCGCTTCGTGCAAAGCTGAGTTACCCGCCGAAACCCCGGCGGGTATCCGTGCTGCCCGATCCTGTCGACGAGGAACCCCGATGCGCCGCCCCGCCGCCGTTCTTGCCCTCTGTTCCGCCCTCGCCTGCGCGCCGGCGCTCGCGCAGCAGCCCGTGTTGATGTCGGGCGACTGGGCCAAGGCCGCGTGCGACGCGTGGAACCGCGAGGCCACGCTGACCGACCAGCTCGCCGAATCCGGCTGGGCGAAAAACGACAACGGGCGCGGCTTCAAGGTGATGCACGTCTATCGCTCGGACTGCGGCACCAAGGCGTCCGCCGAGCTGCGCATCGCACTGAAGGGCGCGAAAGCGCAGTGCGTGTACGGCGGCGCCGTGCAGACGGCGAAGCTCGACGACAGCGCCGACTACGTGATGAGCGCGGAGACCGCGCGCTGGCTCGAGATGGGCCGCGGCGAGTACGGCCCGATGCGGGCGATGATGTTCGGTCGCCTCGCCTTCGTCGGCCCGAAGATGGAGGCGATGGGCAACATGGGCCCGTTCGAGAGCTTCCTGCTGCTGGTCGGCAAGGTCGGCTCGACCGCAGCGGCCTGCCCGGCGCCCTGATCGGGCTACGCGCGCTGCGCAGCCCGCGCCAGCGACGCGCGCAGCCGGTCGTTGACGCGCATGCGCTCGATGAAATCGCGCTCCTGCGGCGCCCAGCGCGCGCGGCATAGCTGCGCCAGCGCCTCGCGTTCCGCCCTCGGCCATGCGGCCAGGTCGTCGATCTGCGCCAGGATCGGCGCGAACTGCGCGAAGCCCTGCCGTTCGAGCGCGGTCCAGTCGCCGAGCCGGATGGCGAGCTCGCCCGCGAGCCGCTCCGCCAGCCGCCGCAGCGCCTCGGCGCGGTTCATCACGCCGTCTCGCGCAATCGCCGCCGTGATGCCGGCGGCGAGGTTCTGCAGCCAGGCCTCGTCGAAGAACCGCTCGCCGGCATCGTCGGCGAGGTCGAGGTGGATGTCACATGCCGCGAGCCTGCGCAGCGTGGTGATCGGCACGCGATAACCGCGGTCGGAGCGCAGACGCGAGAACTCGCGCTCCGCCAGCGCGCGCACCCGAGGCTGCGCGGAGCGAAAGCCGAGCCGGTAATAGAACCCGTAGGCGCCGCTGGCCAGCGCCTCGTCGTTGCCGGCGCCGAACTGGTACGGATTGATCACGAAGCGCGCGTTGCCGGTGATGGCGTGCATTACGCGCAGCGACTGCTCGAAGGCGAAGGCGGCCTCCGAGCCGCGGTATTCGGGAAACACGTTGATGCCGGTGTTGACCTGCGCAAACAGCGCGGTGAAGCCGCCGTAGCCGATCGGCATGCCGTTGGCGAGCAGCAGGTGGCCGTAAGTCGCCTCCAGCGCGCCGCGGCGCTCGGGCGCCACGCCGATCGCCGCGAACTGCAGGCCGCCGCCGAAGTCGGCCAGATAGCACTCGTCGAGGTTCGGCTGCTCGATCTGGAACACGGTCCGCGTGCGCGACCACAGCGCGGCGCGCCACACGTCGAGCAATCGCGCGGCTGCACGCCGCGTCAGGCGCTCGACCGGGATCGGCTGCACGATGGCCGCGCGCGAATCTCCCGACGCGCGGCGCATGCCCTGCCGGCGCGCCGCGACCGGCCTGCGCAGCAGGTTGCCGGTGCTGCCGGCGCGGTCGTCGAGCCGCCAGGCCAGCGGCACTTCGGCAGCGTCGAAGGCGCGATCGAACTCGCGCCGTGAACGCCCGCTGCCATGCTGAGCCAGCAGCCAGTCGAGATCGTTGCCGCCGCCCGTCGCGCGCCTGCGCCAGCCAGTCGCGCAGGCCGGACGCGGAGAGGTCGGCGACCTCGGCTTCCATCGGATCGAGCAGCGGCGAGATCAGCGGCTCCAGCGCATCGACCGCGCTGTCGGCGCGCCAGTCGATGTCGACCGATCCGGCAAAGCGCCGCGCCATCCAGCGAGCCGCGGCGGCGGCGTAGAAATGGCGCGTGCAGCTGCCGGCGGCGCCGGAATCGTCGAGCTGCTCGCGCTGCGTCTTCGTCAGCCGCCTCAGTCGCGCGGCAAATCCGGCAGCCAGACCGCGCACCGCGCGGTGAATGGCCGCGTCATCGGGAAACGCGCTCAGAAAGCAGACGATCCGCTGCAACGTGACGAGCTGATTCGCGCGGTCGATGCGCAGCGGGGCAAGTTCGGCCAGCAGGCGCAGCTTCTCTGCGCCGGCCGTGCCGCCGTAGACCGGCAGCAGGCGCTCGAGCGCGCGCAGCAGCTTCGCCGTTCGCGCCTTGCCCGCGTGTCCCCGCTTCACCGCCGACCCTCCGCGCCGCGCCGGGGCAAGGGCCGTGCGGATGGCTCAGCGGCGCGGCGGAAGCGTCGCACAGGGATCCTCGCGTTCCTGCACGGGCGTGCCGAAGGCAACGTCGAAGCGCTTCGCCCATTCGTCGCCGGGCCCGTCGTTTTCGAGCAGGCCGATCGTGATCACCTGCGCGCGCTCCGCCTCGCCGAGAAAGAACGGGATGCCGATGTCCTTGCGCGCGTGGCCGTTGCCGGTCAGCAGCACCACGCCACGCGCGAAATGCGGGCGGATCGCCTGCGCCAGCACCAGGTCGCGGGCGATCTGCGCCCGCGCCAGCGCCGCCAGCGAGCCGGCCGGCATGCGGTTGCAGTGGCCGTCGTCGACCGCGCGCTCGTGCGCGGCGAGCAGCGCCGGCGGCAGCGCGTCGAGCGCGAAACGCTGCCGCGTCTCGTCGTCGAATACGGCGCCGAAACCCTGCCTGGCGACGCGCATGGCGTCGGCACGCGACAGGTTGGCGGCGACGATCGGAACCTCGTATTCGAGCGCAAGCTCGACGAACGGCAGATACAGCGACCGGTCCCACCCGCGCGCGGGTCTGGCGCTTTCCATCACATGCTCGGCCAGTGTGCGGCCGGCCGGCGGCGCTTCGTGCCGGGCACGGTCGATGTCGGCCTGGCGCTCGCGATCGAACTGCTCGAAAGCGATCGCCGGCCGCGCGCCACCGGCCAGCAGCCGGCGCAGTGCCGCCGCGCGCGTCGCATGCTGTGCGGCGTTGTCGTGCGTCTCGCCGAGCAGCACGACCGGCCGGCGCGCCATTTCCTGCGCCAGCGCCTGCTCGCCGAAGTCGGAGCGCAGACCGCCGGCCAGCGCGGCCGAGGCCGCAGCAGCGGCAAGAAGCGCGGCCCCAAGCGCACGGACGCCCGTCACTGCTCGAGCCCCGGCCGCCACTTGAGGCGCGTCAGCGGCCACGCACGCAGCAGCACGCGGCCCTCGATCTCGTCGCGCTCGAGCACCGCGTGTCCGTGGTGCGCGAGTTCGTCGTCGACGACGAACTCGTCCGGACCGAGCGTGCGCAGCAGCATGCCGCCGGCCAGCACCGGATCGCCGGGGCCGCCGCGCACGCGCTTGAGCAGTCGTCCGCGCGGCTCGCCGGGGATCTGCAGCGACACGATCTCCCCGGCGCGGTAATCGATGAAGTGGCCGCTGGCGCGGTCGACGACGATCGCGTCGCCGTCGAGCAGCGCCGGCGCCATGAAGTCGCCGACCACCTGCCCGCGGCTGAACAGGACGCTGACCGCGGCGGTGGTAAGGATGAACGCGACGACCAGCGCGAGCAGCGCGCCGAGCAGGTCGCTGCGGCGGCCCCGGCTCATGCCGTGCCCGGCCCGCGGCACTTCGCGATAACGCAACGCAAGGACAGCACGAACGAGGGGCCGGTGAGGGTCATCGACGACGATCGGGTCGACGCTGGCGCAGCGCGCCGACCGTCGAATCGGCTCAATGATGCCCGATCCCCGGCGCCGCTATCCCTCGCGCAGCGCGCGTGCAAAGAGGTCGGGGGCCAGGCTGACCGCCTGCGCGAAACCGCCGATGAAGCGAACCGACACCGGTCGGATCGCAAACAGCGAAAAATCGGGCAGGGTGAAGATCTCGGCTGCCTGCGGAAATCGCTGCAGGTAGAGCGCGCGGGCCCCGGCATGGCGCGGCGTGCCCGCGTCCAGCGGCGCGGCGTCACCCTGGATCGTCACCCGCGCACGCGACTGCGGCAGGCCGCCGTCGTCCGGGGCAACGACGAGCAGGCTTACGCGCGGGTGCTCCAGCATGTCGCGGGTGTGCGGCGCCAGGCTGCTCACGTGGATCAGGAACTCCGGCACGCCCTCGTCGAGGGCGAAAGGGACCATCGACACGTACGGCTCGCCCCGGTGCAGGGTGCCAAGCGCAGCGAGTGTCTGCGTCTGCAGCAGGGTGCGCAGCGGGGCGAAGCGGGGCGTGGTCATCGCGGCCAGCCGCGGGCGCGGCGCGGGAGCGCGCGCTCAGACGTCGATGTTGCCCGCCGCCAGCGCGTTGGTTTCGATGAACTGGCGGCGCGGCTCGACCTCGTCGCCCATCAGCGTGGTGAAGATCTGGTCGGCGCCGATGGCGTCCTCGATCTGCACCTTGAGCAGGCGGCGCACGGCCGGGTCCATGGTCGTTTCCCAGAGCTGCTCGGGGTTCATCTCGCCGAGGCCCTTGTAGCGCTGCTTGCCGATCGCGCCCTCGGCCTGCGCCATCAGCCATTGCATCGCGGCGCGGAAGTCGGCCACCGCCGCCTCCTTGGCCCGCTCGCCTTCGCCGCGGGCAATGCGCGCGCCTTCGCCGATCAGGCCCTTGAACGTGCGGGCGGCGCCGTGCAGCGTCTGGTAGTCGGCGGTGAGCGGAAAATCGGCGTCGATGCCGCTCATCTTGACGTTGCCGTGATGGGTCCGGTAGATGAGCAGGCGGTGCTTGTCGATCTTGGCGTCGTACTGGGTCACGACCTCGACCGTGTGGTTGCCCATGGCCCGGGTCAGCGCATGCGCCGTGGCCTCGGCTTCCGCCGCATCCGCCAGCCGCAGCTCGACTCCGCCGACGATCGCCTCCAGCGCCGCGCGGTCGATCACGTGCGCCAGCCGCTGCACCACCGCTTCGGCGAGCAGGTACTGCCGCGCCAGCTCGGCCAGCGCGTCGCCGGCGATCGGCCGGCTGGCCTCGACGGCGGCACGGTCGGTGTACAGGCGCGCGCCCTCGAGGGCGAGCTTCAGCACGTAAAGGGCAAGTTCGTGGTCGTCCTTGATGTAACGCTCTTCCTTGCCGTGCTTGACCTTGTACAGCGGCGGCTGGGCGATGAAGATGTGGCCGCGCTCGACCAGCGCGGTCATCTGCCGGTAGAACAGCGTCAGCAGCAGCGTGCGGATGTGCGCGCCGTCGACGTCGGCATCGGTCATCACGATGATGCGGTGGTAGCGCAGCTTGTCGGGATTGAACTCGGGGCCGATGCCGGTGCCGAGCGCGGTGATCAGGGTGGCGATCTGCTCGGAGGCGATCAGCTTGTCGAAGCGCGCCCGCTCGACGTTCAGCACCTTGCCGCGCAGCGGCAGGATCGCCTGGAACTTGCGGTCGCGCCCCTGCTTGGCGCTGCCGCCGGCCGAATCGCCCTCGACGATGTACAGCTCGCACTTCGACGGGTCGCGCTCCTGGCAGTCGGCGAGCTTGCCCGGCAGGCCGGCGCCGTCGAGCAGTCCCTTGCGGCGGGTCATCTCGCGCGCCCTGCGTGCGGCCTCACGCGCACGCGCCGCGTCGACGATCTTGCCGCAGATGATCTTCGCGTCGGCCGGCCTCTCCAGCAGGAACGCCTCGAGGGCCTTGCCGATGACGTCCTCGACCGCCGGCCGCACCTCGCTGGAGACGAGCTTGTCCTTGGTCTGCGAGCTGAACTTCGGCTCCGGCACCTTGACGCTGAGCACGCAGGCGAGACCCTCGCGCATGTCGTCGCCGGTGGTCTCGACCTTGGCCTTCTTGTCGATCTCGCTGGCCTTGATGTAGTTGTTGAGCACCCGCGTCATCGCCGCGCGCAGCCCGGTGATGTGCGCGCCGCCGTCCTTCTGCGGAATGTTGTTGGTGAAGGCGAGCAGGTTCTCGGCGTAGGCGTCGTTCCATTGCATCGCCACCTCGACGCCGATCGGCGCGCCGGAGACCGTCGACTCGGCGGCAACGTGAAAGACGTTCGGATGCAGGACCGTCTTGGCCTTGTTGATGTACTCGACGAAGCCCCTCACGCCGCCGGAGAAGGCGAAGTCCTCTTCCTTGCCGGTGCGCTGGTCGTTCAGCCGGATGCGCACGCCGTTGTTCAGGAAGGAGAGCTCGCGCAGCCGCTTGGACAGGATCTCGTAGTGAAACTCGACGATGCCGAAGATCGACTCGTCGGGCAGGAAATGCACTTCGGTGCCGCGCTTGTCCGTCTCGCCGATCACCTTCATCGGCGAGACCTCGACGCCGTCGACCGTCTCGACCACGCGGTCCTGAACGTCGCCCTGGCGGAACTCGAGGAAGTGCACCTTGCGGTCACGGCGGATCGTCAGGCGCAGCCACTTCGACAGCGCGTTGACGCACGACACGCCGACGCCGTGCAGGCCGCCGGAGACCTTGTAGCTGTTCTGGTTGAACTTTCCGCCGGCGTGCAGTTCGGTGAGCGCGATCTCGGCTGCCGAGCGCTTCGGCTCGTGCCGGTCGTCCATCTTGACGCCGGTCGGGATGCCGCGGCCGTTGTCGATCACCGACAGCGAGTTGTCGGTGTGGATGGTGACGACGATGTCGTCGCAGTAGCCGGCCAGCGCCTCGTCGATGGCGTTGTCGACGACCTCGAAGACCATGTGGTGCAGGCCGGTGCCGTCCTGCGTGTCGCCGATGTACATGCCGGGCCGCTTGCGCACGGCTTCCAGTCCCTCGAGGATCTGGATCGAGCCGGCGCCGTAGTCGCCAGCCGTGTCGCCGTCGCCCGGCTGCACCGGTGTATTGGGTACTGCTGACATTTGCTTCCTTGCCTGCTCTGTTTCCCCGCTTCCATTCCCCTTTGCCAAGCGGCGGGGGAAGGTGGGCAGGGCCCTGCCCCGATGACCTAGATCCGCATCGGCATCACGACGTACTTGAATTTCTCGCTGTCCGGCATGGTGATCAGCGCACTGCCGAGCGCGTCGCCGAGCGCGAAGCAGACCTCATCGCACTTCAGGTTGGCGAGGACGTCGAGGAGGTAAGTCACGTTGAAGCCGATGTCGAGGCCGTCGCCCGAATAGTCGACCTCGAGTTCCTCCTGCGCGTCTTCCTGGTCGGAGTTGGTCGAGTTGATCTTCAGGCTGCCGGCGCCGAGCACCATGCGCACGCCCTTGAACTTGTCGGTGGTCAGGATCGCCGCGCGCTGCAGCGCCGCGGCCAGCAGTTCACGGGAAACCGCGAAGCGGCGCGTGTTGCCGGCCGGAATCACCTTCGTGTAGTCGGGGAACTTTCCTTCGACCAGCTTGGAGATCAGTTCGATGCCGCCGAACGAGAACTTCACCTGGCTGGCGGCCATCTGCACCCGTACCGGCTCGTCGGGACTGTCCGGCAGCAGGCGCGACAGTTCGTGAATCGTCTTGCGCGGGATGATCGCCTCGATGTGACCGCCCGCGGCGCCGTCCTTGACGACCTCGGCAAGCGCCAGCCGATGGCCGTCAGTGGCGATCGCGCGAACCGTCTGCCCGTCGACGACCAGCAGCATGCCGTTGAGGTAGTAGCGGATGTCCTGCGCCGCCATCGCGTAATGGACCATCCCCAGCAGGTACTTCAGCGTGCCGGCGGGCAGCTCGAAATCGGCCGTGTACTCGGCCGCCGCGACGGTCGGAAACTCGTCGGCAGCCATCGTCTGCAGGTTGAAGCGGCTGCGCCCGGACTGCACGGTGAGCTTCTTGCCGGAGAGCGACAGCGCGACGTCGGCTTCAGGCAGCGCACGCAGGATGTCGACCAGTTTGCGCGCCGAGATGGTCGTGGCCGCCACGTCGCGGCCGGCGCCGATCGTGGCGGCCGTCTGGATCTGGATCTCCAGGTCCGTGGCCGTGAAGGAAACCTGCTCGCCGTCCTTGCGCAGCAGCACGTTGGCCAGGATCGGCAGCGTCTGGCGCCGTTCGACGATTCCGCTCACCACCTGCAGCGGCTTGAGCAATGCATCGCGGCCGGCTTTGACGAGTTGCATTGTTTTCCTTTTCTCTCAGAACAAGAAAAGCTAGTTAATAGAGTCCTGCCACATCCGGGGAAAACCCACGACAACGCCTATGCAACAACGACTTGCCGCGGCTGAAAGGCTGTGGGCATGGCGCTTGCAGCGCCGCTCGGAGGCTGTGGACGGCGCTGGACAACATCGGCGACTTTCGGGCCAGCCGCGCATTTTCCCACGGTTGCCCACAGGCGTGCAGCCAGCCTGTCAACAGGAATCCCGGACGCCGGCGGTCGCCGGCTCAGCTCTTCAGCGCCTGCTCGAGCACGTGCAGCGCGTGGTTCAGCTCGCTGTCCTTGGCCCGGTGCTGCCTGATCTTGCGCACGGCGTGAAGCACGGTGGTGTGATCGCGGCCGCCGAACAGTTCGCCGATCTCCGGCAGGCTCTTCTGCGTCATTTCCTTGGCCAGGTACATGGCCACCTGGCGCGGCATGGCGATCGAGTTCGGCCGGCGCTTGCTGTACATGTCGGCGACCTTCATCTTGTAGTAGTCGGCGACCGTCTTCTGGATCAGTTCGACCGTCACCTGGCCGGTGCTGGCGCCGAGCAGGTCCTTCAGCGCCTCGCGCGCGAGGTCGACCGACAGCGGGCGGCCGTGGAACGAGGCGAAGGCGAGGATCTTGCGCAGCGCGCCTTCGAGCTCGCGAACGTTGCTGCGCAGATTCTTGGCGACGAAGAAGGCGACATCCTCGGTAAGGTCGGCGTGCTCGAGTTCCGCTTTCTTCAGCAGGATCGCGACCCGCATCTCGAGCTCGGGCGGCTCGATGCCGACCGTCAGGCCGGAGGAGAAGCGCGAGACCAGGCGGTCCTCGATGTCCTTCAATTCCTTCGGATAGGTGTCCGAAGTGATGATGATCTGCTTGCGGCCGGCGACCAGCGCCTCGAAGGCGTAGAAGAACTCCTCCTGGGTGCGGCTCTTGCCGCCGAAGAACTGGATGTCGTCGATGAGCAGCAGGTCGAGCGAGTGGTAGTAGCGCTTGAACTCGTCGAAGGCCTTCTTCTGGTAGGCACGGACCACGTCGCTGACGTACTGCTCGGCGTGGATGTAGCGCACCTTGGCGTTCGGCTTGCGCGCCAGGATGCCGTTGCCGACGGCGTGAACGAGGTGCGTCTTGCCGAGACCGACGCCGCCGTAGAGGAACAGCGGGTTGTACGAGCCGCCCGGGTTCTCCGCGACCTGCATCGCCGCCGCGCGAGCCAGCTGGTTGGCCTTGCCGGTGACGAACGTATCGAAGGTCAGCGCCGGCTGCAGACGGGCGCGCTCGACGTGCTCGACGCTGCCGCTGGCCGGCAACGGCGCGCCGTCATGGAGCACACGCGATTCGCCGTCCCCCGCCGCAGCGAACGCGCCAGGCAGCCCCCCCGCCTCGGTAGCAGGCTCTACAGCAAGGCCCGCCGTCACCTCGAACTGAACGTCGACGGGGTGCTGCGCGATATCGGTCGCCGCCGCCCGGATCCTGGCCTCGAACTGGCTGCGGACCGCGTCCAGCTTGAGCCGGTTCGGCGCCGCGATACGCAATCGGCCGGTGTCGGCGTCGTAGGCAATCGCCCGCAGGGGTTTGATCCAGGCGACATACTGTTGTGGGGTCAGTTCACGCTCCAGGCGACTGGAGCAGTCTTGCCAGATCTGAATCATTGCAGTGCTTTCCCGCCCCCTTGGCGACCGAGAATCCTGCCAACGGCAGGTTCGGCTTCTGGTTATGAAAAAAGCGAGCGTTCGAAGCGATTGGCGAAAGATAGGCGCTTTTGCCAACCAACCGCACCGCCGGCGACCCCGCTACTGATTCTCGAGCGCGCAGGCGCAATGCAATTCCGAGCGATCGACGGGGGGCAGTCTAGCCAGCAGGGCGCGCCTTATCCACAACGAAGGAACGACTGCCCAGCGAATGAGCAAAGTTGAACCTCTATGTGGAAGGGGTTCGCGCGACAGTGTTTGCTCACATACGGCGTTGCCCGCTTTTTGCGCCCGGCAAATTTTTTTTCTCCTGCGTTTGGCTTGTGCATAAGCATCCGAATACTGTGGAAAAGCCGAATCCGAGCCTTGCACAGGACCGGCGGGCGCTCGGCCACAGAGTGGCTCCCGGTTTGACGCAGGCCGCGCCGATCGCTTCTAATAGCGGGCTTTTCGCGGCCGCGCCACATCGACATTCGCCTTTAGCCGGGGCCGCGGCCCGCGCTTGCGGCCCGCGCCCTCGTGCAGCTTGCACGATCTTCCGCGCCGCGCACCGTTTCCAAGCAGGAATACTGATCATGGCCACCAAACGCACCTACCAGCCCTCGGTCGTCAAGCGCAAGCGCACGCACGGGTTTCTTGTTCGCATGAGGACGCGCGGCGGCCGTGCCGTGATTCGTGCCCGTCGCGCCAAGGGCCGCAAACGGCTTGCCGCCTGACGCGGCGGACAAGGCCACAGGACGGCTGCCGGCGGTCCGTCGGCTGCGTTCACCTGCCGAGTTCATCGCTGTGACTTCCGACCCCCAGGCACTGCGCGCGGGTCGCCGCTGGCTGTCGATCGCAGGCCGCGTGAAGCCGGACGGCGGCGTCGCGCCCGTGCGCTTCGGCTTCACTGCGTCGCGCCGGCACGCCCGGCGCGCGGTGGACCGCAATACGGCCAAGCGGGTGCTGCGCGAAGTGGCGCGGCGGCATATCGCGCAACTCGATGCGGCGGCGGGTAACCGCTCGGTCGACGTCGTGCTGCGGCTGAAGGCCGCCGTACCCGATCGCGCGACGCTGGCCCGACGCGACTGGAAGGCGGCGCTTCGGGGGGAAGCCGACACGCTGCTGGCACTGCTGGCGCGAAGCCTGCGCGGCGGCGAGGCGCTGCGATGAAGCCGCTGCTGCTGGCGCTGCTGCGCGGCTATCGATACCTGCTGTCGCCGTGGATCGGCGGCAGCTGCCGGTACTGGCCGACCTGCTCGGAATACGCGAGCGAGGCCATCGAGGCGCACGGCGCGGCACGCGGCAGCTACATGGCGATGGCAAGGTTGGCGCGCTGCCACCCCTACGGCGCCGGCGGCGTCGACCCGGTGCCGGCGACGTTTCGCTGGCGCTGCTGGTGCGCCGACGGGCAGGCCTCGAACAACGCGTCCGGCGCGGCCGGTCTGCCGGACGGCGGCGGCGCGCGGATTTCTGAGCAATGAAGGAAGGCATGGATTTCCAGCGCACGGTCCTGTGGGTGATCTTCGCGATGTCGCTGCTGTTCCTGTGGGACAACTGGCAGCGCTATCAAGGGCGGCCGTCGCTGCTGGGCGGGCCTCCCGCGCCGACCGCGAGCGCGCCCGCCGCCGCTCCGCCGGCGGCACCGGCTGGCGCCGCCGCACCAGCCGATGCGGGCGTGCCGCAGGCGAGCGTGGTGCCGTCTGCTGCAGCGCCTGCGCCTGCCGCAGCCGAGGCTCCGCCGCTCGCGGCCGCAGCGGCGGGGCAGGGTCAGCGCGTGCGCATCGAGACCGATCGGCTGCGCGTCGATATCGACCTGACCGGCGCGGTCGTGGCGCGGGCGGAACTGCTGAATCAGCGGGTTGCGCCGAACTGGAAGGCGGCCGGTATTGCCTCGCTGGTCACTGGCGAGAGGCAGGACCGCGACGCCAACGTGGTGCTTCTCGACGTCTCGCCAAATCGCGTCTACGTCGCGCAGAGCGGGCTGATCGGCGCTCCGGACCTGCCGACCCATCGCACGCCGTTCGTCCGCCTCGAAGGGCCGACGAAGCTCGAGCCGGGCCAGGAACAGCTCGAAGTGAAGTTCGCCGCGGAATCCGGCGGCGTCCGGCTGACCAAGACCTATCTGTTCCGGCGCGGCCAGAACGCGATCGAGGTCAGGTACGACGTGGAGAACCTGGGCAGCCAGCCGGTGCAGCCATCCGTGTACATGCAGCTGATGCGCGACGGAAACAAGCCGGAAGGCGAGTCCGGCATGTACTACACGTTCACCGGCCCGGCGGTGTACTCCGAGGCCGGCAAGTTCCAGAAGCTCGACTTCTCCGACATCGAGAAGAAGAAGCAGTCGCACGTGACCAGCGCCGACAACGGCTGGATCTCGATGATCCAGCACTACTTCGTCAGCGCCTGGGTGCCGCCGGCCGGCGTGGCGCGCGAGAACTACACGCGCGCCGTGGACAACAACCTGTACTCGATCGGTGCGATCACCCCGCTGGGCTCGATCGCGCCAGGGGCGACGGCCAGCCTGCAGTCGACGCTGTATGTCGGACCGCAGGACCAGCGCGCGCTGGAGGGCATCTCCCCCGGGCTCGAGCTGGTGGTCGACTATGGCTGGCTGACCTTCATCGCCAAGCCGCTGTTCTGGCTGCTGCAGTTCCTGCACGGCCTGGTCGGCAACTGGGGCTGGGCGATCGTGCTGCTCACCATCCTGATCAAGGCGGCGTTCTATCCGCTGTCGGCGGCCAGCTACAAGTCGATGGCCAGGATGAAGGAGGTCACGCCGCGGCTGATGAAGCTGCGCGAGCAGTACGGCGACGACAAGCAGAAGCTGAACGTGGCGATGATGGAGCTGTACAAGACCGAGAAGATCAACCCGCTCGGCGGCTGCCTGCCGATCGTCGTACAGATTCCCGTGTTCATCGCGCTGTACTGGGTGCTGCTGGCCAGCGTCGAGATGCGCAATCAGCCGTGGATGCTGTGGGTGAGCGACCTGGCCACGCCCGATCCCTGGTTCATCCTGCCGCTGCTGATGATGGCCACCATGTGGATCCAGTTCAAGCTCAACCCCACGCCGCCCGATCCGGTGCAGGCCAAGGTGATGGCGGCGATGCCGTTCATCTTCGGCATCATGTTCTTCATGTTCCCGGCCGGCCTGGTGCTGTACTGGCTGGTCAACAACATCCTGTCGATCGCCCAGCAGTGGTACGTCACCCGGCAGATCGCCCGGGCCAGGGCGGTCGGCTGAAGCGCGGCTAGCGGCGCAGCAGCAGGAACAGCGGCCAGACCCACAGCGACGCGGTCCACTTGAGGACGCGCGCCGCCGACAGGCCGCCCTGCTCGGCGCCGGCGGTGAGCCTGAACACCACGAAGCCGCCGGCCAGCACGTAGACGACCAGGCCCGTGTAGACCCACGCCCGCCCGCCGTAGTCGAGCGGCAGGCTGCCGCCGATCAGCGCGGCGATCAGCACCGAGATCACCACCGCGATAAGCACACCGGCGAGCGAGCGCCCGTACTTGATCAGGGGATCGTTGTCGTAGGACATCGGCATCGGCGAGGAGCAGCGGCAAGGGTACAAGAAGCGGCGACCTTCGCTGTGCTAGCGTTTTTCCGTGTTCTCCGACCGCGACCCGATCGCTGCCATCGCCACCGCGCCGGGCCGCGGCGGCATCGGCGTGGTGCGCGTCTCGGGCGCCGATCTGGCGCCGGTGGTCGAGGCCCTGCTGGGTGCCGAGCGGGCGGGCAGGCTGGCGCCGCGGCACGCAGCGTTCGCGCCATTTCTCGATGCGCAGGGCCGGGCCATCGACGAGGGCATCGCGCTGCTCTTTCCCGCGCCGGGCTCCTACACCGGCGAGACGGTGCTCGAACTGCAGGGTCACGGCGGGCCGGTGGTGCTGCAGATGCTGCTGGCGCGCTGCCTCGAGGCCGGCCGCCCCATCGGACTGCGCGTGGCCGCGCCGGGCGAGTTCACGCGCCGCGCCTTCCTGAACGACCGCCTCGACCTGGCGCAGGCCGAGGCGGTGGCCGACCTGATCGACGCCTCGACCGAGGCGGCCGCGCGCTCGGCCAACCGTTCGCTGGCCGGCGAGTTCTCGCAGCGCATCCGCACGCTGGTCGAGGCGCTGCTCGAACTGCGCACGCTGGTCGAGGCGACGCTGGACTTTCCGGAGGAGGAGATCGACTTCCTGCGCGCCGCCGATGCGCTCGGCCGGCTGGCGGCGATCCGGGCGCAGCTCGACGACGTGCTGGCGCGCTCGCGCCAGGGCGCCGTGCTGCGCCATGGGCTGAACGTCGTTCTGGTCGGGGCGCCGAACGTCGGCAAGTCGAGCCTGCTCAACGCGCTCGCCGGCGAGGAGGTGGCGATCGTGACGCCGGTGGCCGGCACCACGCGCGACCGCATCGTGCAGCCGGTCGCCGTGCACGGCATCCTGCTCAACGTGATCGATACCGCCGGCCTGCGGCCGACCGAGGATGCGGTCGAGAAAATCGGCATCGAACGAACGCTCGCCGAAGTTGCGCGCGCCGACGTGGTGCTGCACCTCGTCGATGCCAGGGCGCCATCGGCCGACGCCGAAGTGCTGGAACAGGTCGTCCAGAGCGCCGGCGGCGACGTGCCGCTGCTGACGGTGCTCAACAAGATCGACCTCATGGACGCCGAGCCGAAGGCCGAGGGCGAGCGCGTCTGGCTGTCGGCGAAGACCGGCGCCGGCCTCGATGGGCTGCGCGCCGCGCTGCTCGAGGTCGCCGGCTGGACCGCCTCGACCACCGGCGAGACCGTCTTCCTCGCCCGCGAGCGGCACCTGCAGGCGCTGGAGCGCGCGCGCGAGCACCTGGCTGCCGCGGCGGCCTGCGCCGACGCCGCGCATGGCTACGGCAATGCGCAACTGGAGCTGTTTGCCGAGGAACTGCGCCTGGCCGGCCAGCGGCTGGGCGAGATCACCGGAGAGGTCACCGCCGACGACCTGCTCGGCCGCATCTTCTCGCGCTTCTGCATCGGCAAGTGAACGGGCGGCCCGCGGCGCCGGCGCAACGCCTGCAGCCGCGATATCGTTACCGCTTTCCGCGCGGAGACCCGCAATGTCCTCGCATTCGTTCACGCCACGGCTGACGCTGCACGACCTGCGCAAGCTGGCGGCCACGCGCAAGCTGGCGATGCTGACCTGCTACGACGCCGGCTTTGCCGCCACGCTCGATGCCGCCGGAGTCGACCTCATCCTGATCGGCGACTCGCTCGGCATGGTGGTGCAGGGACACGACTCGACGCTGCCGGTGAAGGTGGAGCACGTGGCCTATCACACGGCCTGCGTGGCGCGTGGTGCCGCGCGACCCTGGATCGTCGCCGACATGCCGTTCGGCTCGTTCCAGGCGAGCCCGGAGCAGGCGTACGCAAACGCGGTCACGCTGATGCAGGCCGGCAGCCAGATGGTCAAGATCGAAGGGGGCGCCGAGATGGCGCCGACTGTCGAGTTCCTGGTCCGCCGCGGCATCCCGGTGTGCGCGCACGTCGGGCTGACGCCGCAGCACGTCAACGTGTTCGGCGGATATCGCGTCCAGGGCCGGGGCGCCGACGCCGTCAGCCGCCTGCAGGCGGCGGCGCAGAGCCTGCAGGACGCCGGCGCCGCGATGATGGTCATCGAAGCGGTGCCGGAGCCGGTGGCCCGCGGACTCGCGCAATCACTGCAGCTGATCACGATCGGCATCGGGGCCAGCGCCGCCTGCACCGGGCAGGTGCTGGTACTGCACGACATGCTCGGCGCGGGAACCGGCAGGAGGCCGCGCTTCGTGAAGAGTTTCATGCCTGGCGCAGACTCGATCGAGGCCGCCGTGCGCGCCTATGTTGCCGACGTGCAGGCGGCCCGCTTTCCCGGCCCCGAGCACGTGTACGCGGAAACCCCCGCAACCTGAGGCACCGCACGAATCGATTGCGGTTGCGCCGTGACCACGGCGCGAAAAACTCCACTGGCGGCGCGCACAGCCCGGAGGGGCGCCGTGCGTTCGTTAGCATGGCGGCTTCATCAGGACGCCACGACGCATGAGCAACCCGGATCCAGGCGGCGCGCTGAACAGACTCGCGATCGATCGCAGCGCGACGCCCCTCCGGCGTCGTCGGCCGCTGTGGAAGCGGTGGTGGGTCTGGCTCGTGGCGCTGCTCGCCGTTGCCGCGGCCGCGGCGTTCGTCAGCCAGCGCGGCCGGCCGCAGGCGGTCGAAATCGCCACCGTCGTCAGCGCCTATCCGTCGCAGGCGCTCGCGGTGCTGAATGCGACCGGGCGCGTCGTCGCCGCCCGCCGTGCCTCGGTATCGAGCAAAGCGACCGGCCGGCTCGAATGGCTCGGCGTCGAAGAGGGCCAGCGGGTCCAGGAGGGCGACGTCATCGCCCGCCTGGAAAACCGCGACGTTGCCGCCAGCCGCGAGCAGGCCGCGGCCGGCGTCAAGGTCGCCGAGGCCAACCTGGTGCAGGGCCAGGCCGAGCTTGCCGACGCCGAGCTGGCGCTGAAGCGGGCGCGCGAGCTGGCGCAGAAGGACTTCGTTTCCGAGGCGTCGGTCGATTCGGCGGTGGCGCGCTTCAACAAGGCGCGTGCCGCGATCGAGACGCTGCGCGCGCAGATCGCGGTGGCGCAGGCCAACCTGCGCGCAGCCACCGTCAGCTTCGACCAGACGCTGATCCGGGCGCCGTTCACCGGCATCGTGCTGACCAAGAACGCCAACGTCGGCGACATCCTGACGCCGTTTTCGAGCGCCTCGGGCACCACCGGCGCGGTGGTCACGATGGCCGACATGAGCACGCTCGAGGTCGAGGCCGACGTCTCGGAGTCCTCGATCGCCAAGATCGCCGTCGGCCAGCCGGCCGAGATCCAGCTCGACGCGTTTCCGGAACTGCGACTGGCGGGCTCGGTTTCGCGCGTCGTGCCGACGGTCGATCGCAGCAAGGCCACGCTGCTGGTGAAGGTGAGTTTTGGCGAGACCGACGAGCGCGTGCTGCCCGACATGAGCGCCAAGATCGCGTTCCTGTCGCGGCCGCTAACAGCCGACGAACGCAAACCCGTTCCCGCGCTGCGGCCGGAGGCGATCGTCGAGCGCGAGGGCCAGGACGTCGTGTTCGTCGTGCGGCCGGACGCGGCGGGCAAGTCGGCGGGCGAAAGCGGGGAGGCCGAGAAGAAGGCGACGGGAGGCGGCCGAGCCGTCCGTACCGCCGTGACCGCTGGCGCACGCATCGGCGATCTGGTGCGCGTCGAAGGTCTCGTGCCCGGAACGCCGCGTGGTGATCAATCCTCCGCCGGCGCTGGCCGACGGCGCGGCGGTCGCGCCGGCGAAGAAATGAGCCGGGCAGCCGCGGCCGACCGCGCATGACGCAGTCCGCGGCAAGCGTGCAGCGCACGCCCGGCGCCGCGGCCGGCCGCGCGCTGATCGAGATCCGCCGCGTCGCCAAGAGCTACCAGCGCGGCGAGCAGATCGTGCCGGTGCTGACCGACATCAACCTGGACATCGGACGCGGGGATTTCGTCGCGCTGATGGGCCCGTCCGGCTCCGGCAAGAGCACGCTGCTGAACCTGGTGGCCGGAATCGACAAGCCCGATTCCGGAACGCTGTCGATCGCCGGCGACGACATCACGCAGTTTTCCGAGTCGGATCTGGCCGGGTGGCGCGCGGCGTCGGTCGGTTTCATTTTCCAGTTCTACAACCTGATGCCGGTGCTCACCGCCTATGAGAACGTCGAACTGCCGCTGCTGCTCACCGCGCTGTCGCGGCGCGAGCGCCGCGAGCGCGTCGAGACGGTGCTGTCGCTGGTCGGCCTGGCCGACCGCATGGACCATCGGCCGAACGAGCTTTCCGGCGGACAGCAGCAGCGCGTGGCGATCGCCCGCGCGGTGGTCACCGACCCATTGCTGCTGATCGCCGACGAGCCCACCGGCGACCTCGACCGCACTTCGGCAGCGGAGATCCTGAAGCTGCTCGACCGGCTGAACGTCGAACTCGGCAAGACGATCGTGATGGTCACCCACGACCCGCGCGCGGCCGAGGCCGCGCACCACCTGATCTACCTCGACAAGGGGCAGCTGACGGACACGAGTCCGTTCGCCCATTGAGCGTAAAGATGACGGCGACTGCATCGCCTGAGATGCCCGCTCGCGCGGGCGGTGAAGCAGAGGCCGGGGCAGCCTCCGGTCACCGGCCGCGTGGCGGCGATCACCGACTCGTGCAGCCAGCATCGTGTTCTTTCTGAGACTGGTCGCCCGCAATGCCTTCCGCGCCCGCCTGCGCTCGGCACTGACGGTGCTCGGCCTGGTGATCGCGCTGGTCGCCTTCGGGCTGCTGCAGACCGTGGTCGGCAGCTGGTACGCCGGCGCGAATGCGGCGTCGAGCAAGCGGCTGGTCACGCGCAACGCGATCTCGCTGGTGTTTCCGATGCCGCTGTATTACCGCGAGAAGATCCTTGCCATCGACGGCGTGCGCGGCGCCGCGGTGATCAACTGGTTCGGCGGCGTGTGGCGCGACGAGAAGAGCTTCTTCGCCCAGTTTGCGGTCGACTCGCCGCACTTCTTTCCGATGTACCCGGAGTTCCGCTTCCGGCCGCAGCAGTGGCAGGACTTCCTGCGCGACCGGCAGGGCGCGGCGGTGGGGCGCCAGCTCGCCGACCTGTACGGCTTCAAGGTCGGCGACCGCGTGGCGCTCCGCGGCACGATCTACCCGGGCAACTGGGAGTTCAACGTTCGCGCGATCTACGACGGCCGCGACGAGACGACGATCACGCGGCAGTTCTACTTCCACTACGACTACCTGAACGAGTTCCTCAAGCAGCGCTTCCCGCGCTCGGCGAACAATGCGGGCACGTTCACCATCGAGGTCGACGACGCGGGCCGGGTGGCCGACGTGGCGCGCGCGATCGACGCCGAGTTCGCCAATTCGCTGGCGGCGACGCTGACCGAGACCGAGAAGGCGTTCCAGCTGTCGTTCGTCGCCATGATCGAGACGATCGTCCAGGTGATCTCCGGGGTCAGCTACATCGTGATCCTGATCATCTTCGCGGTCGCGGCCAACACGATGGCGATGACCGCCCGCGAGCGGCTCGCCGAGTACGCCACGCTCAAGGCGCTCGGCTTCGGGCCGGGTTTCGTCGCGCGGCTGATCTTCTCCGAGAGCCTGCTGATCGCGCTGATCGGCGCCGCGGCGGCGCTGCTGCTGACGCCGGTGCTCGCGGCCGGCTTCTTCGACACGGTCGGGAAGTCGATCTTCGCGCGCTTCCAGGTCGCGCCGTCGACCTACGCGCTGCAGGTCGTGGCTGCCGCCGCGGTCGGCGTGCTGGCCGCGCTGGTGCCGATGGTGCGCAGCGCGCGGGTGAAGATCGTCGACGGGTTGCGGCATGTCGGGTAGGCGTCGTCGTTCGCCATGAAGGTGCCGCTGGCCTACGTGGCGCGCAACCTGTGGGTGCGCCGGCTGACCACGGTCCTGACCGCGGGCGGCATGGCGCTGGTGGTCTTCGTGTTCGCGGCGGTGCTGATGCTCGACGCCGGCCTGCGCGCGACGCTGGTGGCGACCGGTTCGGACCTCAACGTGCTGTTCATCCGCAAGGGCGCGCAGACCGAGGTGCAGAGCGGCGTCGCGCGCGACCAGGCGGCGCTGATCGAGAGCCTGGCGCAGGTGGCGCGCGATGCCGAAGGCCGGCCGCGCGTGTCGAAGGAAGTGGTCGTTCTGAACTCGCTGACCAAGGCCGACACGGGCCGGCGCAGCAACGTGCCGGTGCGCGGCGTGACGGCGATGGGCCTGCAGCTGCGGCCGCACGTCAAGATCGTCGACGGCCGCCTGTTCCGGCCGGGCAGCAGCGAGATCATCGTCGGCGCGGCCGTGGCGCGCCAGTTCGCCGGCGTGCAGCTGGGGCAGAGCCTTTCGTTCGCGCAGCGGCAGTGGACGGTGGTCGGCGTGTTCGACGCCGGGCGCACCGCGTTCGACTCGGAGATCTGGGGCGATGCCGAGCAGCTGGCGCAGGCGTTCCGGCGCTTCGGCGGTTACTCGTCGGTGATCGCGCGGCTCGCCTCGTACGACGCCTTCGACGCCCTGCAGGCGGCGGTGTCCGCTGATCCGCGCCTGACCGTGGAGGTCAAGCGCGAACGGCAGTTCTACGAGGACCAGTCGCGGGCGCTGTCGAATTTCATCAGCTACCTCGGTGTGACGCTGTCGGTGATCTTCTCGCTCGGCGCGATCATCGGCGCCACGATCACGATGTACTCGTCGGTGGCCACGCGCACCGGCGAGATCGGCACGCTGCGTGCGCTCGGCTTCCGCCGCCGCGCGGTCCTCGCGGCGTTCCTGCTCGAGGCGCTGCTGCTCGCGCTGGCCGGCGGCATCGTCGGGCTCGTCGCGGCGACCTTCCTGCAGGCGATCACCATCTCGACCACCAACTTCCAGTCGTTCTCCGAGCTGGCCTTTTCGTTCACGCTGACGCCGCGGATCGTCGCGAGCAGTCTTGCGTTCGCGCTGGCCATGGGCGTGGCCGGCGGTTTTCTGCCGGCCATCCGGGCGTCGCGAATGAAGATCGTCGACGCGTTGCGGGCGGACTAGCAGCGTGCCGACCGCGGCCGCGGTCGCGCGCCGCTCAGGCGGTATCGGTCGGCTCCGGCGTTTCGTCGGCGTCGGCCAGCGCGGCCAGCGCCGCAAGCGGCAGCGGCTTCAGCGGCGGGCGGATCCGGTAGTAGCCGACTTCCTCCGGGCTGAGGCGGTTCTCCGTGGCGAGGATCGCGGCGACCGTCGGCCCGCACACGCGTCCCTGGCACGGCCCCATGCCGCAGCGGCTGAAGAACTTGGTCTGGTTCGGGCCGCGGCAGCCGAGCCGGGTCATCGCGCGGATCTCGCCGGCGGTCACCTCTTCGCAGCGGCACACGATCGCCTCGTCGGGCGGGCTGGTGATCCACTGCGGGGGTGCGTAGGCCGCATCGAGCAGCGGCCGGATGCGCAGGTGGCGGCGGATCTCGGCGCGGGACGGCACCGCGCGCCGTTCGCGCTCGGCCACGGTGATCCTGCCGAGCGCGCACGCGGCGTCGAGTGCGGCGAGCACGCCGCTTGCCTCGGCGACCCGCGCCCCGCCGATGCCGGCGCCGTCGCCGGCCACGGTCACACGGGGATGCGACGTGCGGCCCTGGTCGTCGCATTGCGGCTGCCAGGCCTGCTGCGCCGCGTTCCAGCGGTGCTCGAGGCGCATCAGTCGCGTGAGTTGTGTGTTCGGGATCACGCCGAAGTGCAGCAGCACCGTGTCGGCATCGATCGTGATCGTCCGCGCGCCGACCTCTGCCTGCAGGGCCTGCACGCGATCGTCGCCGGTGATGCGGAGGTTTCTGGCGCCACGCAGCCAGCGCGTGCCGCTGCCGCGCAGTGCGCGCATCATCGCCAGGCCCTTGGCCAGGTATTCGGCGGCACCCAGCGCGCGCGGCAGGTGCGGCGCGGCGCCGATCAGGTCGGACAGGCTCGTCGTTTCGACCATCGCGGTCACGTCGGCGCCTGCCTCACGCAGCTGGTTCGCCACCAGCAGCAGCAGCGGCCCGTTGCCGGCGAGTGCCACCCGGCCGGCAGGAATGCTGGCGGCGGTCTTCAGCAGCAGTTGCGCGGCGCCGGCATACATCACGCCGGGCAGCGTCCAGCCGGGCACCGGCGCCGCGCGTTCGATCGCGCCGGTGGCGACGATCAGGTGGCCCGCGCGCACCTGCCGCGCGGCGCCGTCGCGCAGGTAAGCGACGTTCAGATCCGCGTCGACGTCCCAGACCGGCGCACCGTGCAAAACATGCACCGATGAGCGGGCGAGCGCCTCGCTGAGCGAGCGGCCGTGCCGGTAGTCCGGCCCGAGCCTCTCGGCGAGCGCGGCCGGCACGGTGGTGATGCCGCGATAGATCTGGCCGCCCGGCGCGGCCTGTTCGTCGAGCAGCAGCACGCGCAGTCCGAGTGCTGCGGCGGTCGTGGCGGCGCTGATGCCGGCCGGGCCGCAGCCGACGACGACGACGTCGGATTCGGCGGTCATGCCTGCGCCCCGACCCGCCGCGCGGCGTGCTGCAGGCGGATCGTCATGCCGGGGCGCACGATCACCATGCACGACTGCTGGTTCGCGGCGCCGTCGATCTCGACCAGGCAGTCGAAGCAGATCCCCATCAGGCACAGCGGCGCGCGCGGCGCGCCCGACACCGGCGTGTGGCGGAAGGTCACCCGCCCGGCGCTGAGCAGCGCCGCGGCGACGGTTTCACCGGCGCGCGCCGACACGGGTTCGCCGTCGACGACGATGTCGACGCGCGCCGCGCTGGCGTCAATGGACTCGAGGCGTTTGAACATCGAAGCGGGCCGCAGTAAACGGTGTGGTTTCCGGCGGCCGCTCGCCGCCGGCGATCCAGCGCGACAGCTCGTCCGCGTGCACGGCGGCGAGCGTGATGCCGCTGTGGCAGGTGACCACGAACGCGCCGGGGCATTCGGTCGAGCGCCTCGTAGATCGGCAGGCCGTCGGCGGTCATCACGCGCAGTGCGCCCCAGGCGCGCACCACGTTGACGCCGGCGAGCAGCGGGAAGATGCGCACCGCGCGCCGCGCGATGTGGGCCAGCTCGATGCGCGAGGTGCCGTCGTCGAATCCGACGTCCTCCTTCGAGTCGCCGATCTGCAGGCTGCCCTCGCCGGTCTGCCGCACATGCAGCGTCGGGTAGCGCAGGAACGGCTGGACGCGCTCGCAGACGAGGATCTCGCCGCGGTTCGGCTGCGACCGGCGCCGCCAGCCCGACCCTCGGCGCCAGGTCGCGATTGCCGAGTCCGGCGGTCAGCACGATGCGCGGCGCGCTGAATCGCCCCGACTCGGTGGTGACGTCGAAGACGCCGCCGCGGTGGGCGATGCCCTTCACCTTCTGCCCCGACGCGACCTGGCCGCCGCGCTGGGTGAGGCCCTGCATCAACGCGCGCAGCAGGCGCAGCGGGCTGGTGTGGCCGTCGAGCGGGCCCAGCGTGGCGCCGACGACATCGGGGCCGATCTCCGGGCACAGCTTCGCCGTGGCGCCGTGATCGAGCACTTCGAACGGATAGTCGGCGCCGATCGAATCGCGCAGCTGCGCCAGCATCGCGCGGCGGCCGTCGAGTTCGTCCTCGTCGAGGCACATGTACAGGCCGCCGCGCTGTTCGAGCTGCACGTCGACGCCGGTCTCCTCGAGCAGCGCACTCGCCAGCGCCGGCCAGGCCGCGGCGGAGCGCAGCGTCCAGCGCACATAGGTCGGCGCGCCGACGCCCTTGCCCTGCACCCACACGAGGCCGAAGTTGCCGCGCGCGGCGCGGAAGGCGACGTCGCCCTCGTCGAGCAGTCGAACCGACCGGCCGAGACGCGCCAGGCCGTAGGCGAGGCTGGCGCCGACGATGCCGCCGCCGACGACGAGGACGTCGCTTTCGCTTACGTTCATGTCTTGCCCGCGAGAATGCGGTCGAGGCCGTAGAAGCGGTCGAGCGCGATCATCAGCACCAGGGTCAGCACGATCAGCACGGTCGAGATCGAGGCCAGCAGCGGATCGATCGTGTGCACGATGTGGTGGTACATCTTGACCGGCAGCGTCTGCGTCGCCGGCGAGGCGACGAACACCGACATCGTCAGCTCGTCGAAGCTGGTGATGAACGAGATCATCCAGCCGCCGGCCACGCCCGGGCATCAGCAGCGGCAGCTCGATGCGCCGGAACACCGTCCAGCGCGACGCGCCGAGCGACTCGGCGGCCTGCGCCACCGCGCGGTCGAAGCCGGTCGCCGCGGCAATCACCAGCCGCAGCACGTACGGCAGCACGACGACCACGTGCGCCAGCGTCAGCCCGTAGAGCGTGCCCTGCGCGCCGACCTGCGTGAAGAAGCGCAGCAGGGCGATGCCGAGCACGACATGCGGCACCATCAGCGGCGACAGCATCATGCCCAGCAGCGCCTCGCGGCCGGGAAACCGGTGCCACGCGATCGCCATGCCCGCCGGGATCGCCAGCAGCGTCGCGCCGGTCGCAGCCGCGGCGGCCAGGCCGATGCTGCGCCAGAACGCGTCGATGAAGTCGTCGTTGAGCGAGGATCGCGCTGGAACCAGCGGAACGACGCGCCGTTGAACGGCAGCGAGATGTAGCCCTTGTCGGTGAAGGCGACCAGAACGACCATCACCAGCGGCGCGACCATGAAGATCGCGAACGCCGCGTGAAAGACCCACAGGGCGGGCCCGATGCGTCTCATGTGAACACCTGCCGGAAGCGGCGTTCGACGACGCGGTTCAGTCCGAGCGTGATCGCCAGCACGGCGATCAGCAGCAGCACCGCGATGGCGGCGCCGAGCGGCCAGTTGAGCGTGCTCAGGAACTCGTCGTAGGCGGCGGTGGGCACGACCTTCAGCCGTCGGCCGCCGATGATCGACGGCGTGGCGAAGGCACTGGCGGCGAGCGCGAAGACGATCAGCGCGCCGGACAGGATGCCCGGCATGACCTGCGGAAAGACGATGCGCAGCATGCACGGTGGCGCGCGACGCACCGAGCGACTCGGCCGCCTGTTCGGTGGCCGGATCGAGCTTCTGCAGCGACGTCCACACCGCCAGCACCATGAACGGCACGAGCACGTGCACCAGGGCCACCAGCACGCCGGTGAAGGTGAACATCATGCGCACCGGCGTGTCGATCAGGCCGAGCCAGCGCAGCGTGTCGTTGATCACGCCCTCGGAGCCCATCAGCACCGCCCAGCCGAGGGTGCGCACCACCACCGAGATCAGCAGCGGCCCGAGCACGACGACCATGAACACCGCGCGCCAGCGCGGCGGCAGGTGCATCAGCACGTAGGCCTCGGGCACGCCGATCAGCACGCTGATCACGGTGACCAGCAGCGCCAGCCAGAACGAGCGCAGGAAGATCTCGTGGTAGTAGCTGTCGGTGAGCACTTCCCGGTAGTTGGCCCAGGTGAGCCTGTCGCCGATGCCGGTGGCCGGGTCGAAAGGAAAGAAGCTCAGCGACAGCGTCAGCACCAGCGGCGCCGCCACCAGCGCCAGGATCACCAGGGTGCCGGGCGCAGTGAGCCAGTACGGCGTGGCCCGGGCCGTCGCGCTCACGACGCGGCTCCGGGCTCGTGCGGCAGCACGCGCGCGTGCCGCGGCGACCAGGCGAGCGAGACTCGATCGCCCTCGTTGACCTCCGGCAGCCCGGTGTTGGGCAGGGTCACCTGCACGTGGCCGACGTCGGTGGCCACCTGGAACAGCCAGTAGTTGCCGAGAAAAGCGCGCGCCTCGACCGTGCCGCCGAGCAGCGCACGATCCGCGCTGACGAAGCTGATCTTCTCCGGGCGCACCACGTAGTCGACCGCACCGACGACCGACCCGTCGCTGGCCGGCAGGCTGTGCGCGCCGACCTGCACCGGTGCCTGGCCGCCGTCGCGCCGGCCGACGAAAACATTCGCCTTGCCGAGGAAGGTCGAGGCGAAGCGGCCGTTCGGCTGCTCGTACATCTCGTAGGGTTTGCCGACCTGCTCGATGCGGCCGAGGTTCATCAGCACCACGCGGTCGGACAGCGTCATCGCCTCTTCCTGGTCGTGCGTGACCATGATCGTGGTGACGCCGATGTGGTGCTGCAGCGCGCGCAGTTCGATCTGCATCTCGTGGCGCAGCTTGGCGTCGAGCGCGCCGAGCGGCTCGTCGAGCAGCAGCACCGGCGGCTTGATCACCAGCGCGCGGGCGAGTGCCACGCGCTGCCGCTGGCCGCCGGACAGTTCGCGCGGATAGCGGTCGGCCAGCGCCTCGAGATGCACCAGCGCGAGCGCCTCGTCGATGCGCTGCCTTGCGCTCGCCGCGGTCGACCTTGCGCATCTCGAGGCCGAAGCCGACGTTCTCGGTCACCGTCATGTGCGGAAACAGCGCGTAACTCTGGAACACGATGCCCAGGCCGCGACGGCTCGGTTTCTGCTGCGTGATGTCCTGGCCGTCGAGGCGGATCGATCCGGCGGTCGGCGTGACGAAGCCGGCGACCATCTGCAGCATCGTCGTCTTGCCGCAGCCCGACGGCCCGAGCAGCGAGACGTACTCGCCGCGCTCGACGGTGAGGTCGAAGTCCTGCACGGCGACCACGCTGTCGTAGCGCTTGGTCAGCCCGCGAAGCACGAGGAAGCTCATCGCACCCCCAGTCGGTAGGACGCTGCGGGATGCGGGGCCGGCGCGGCCCCGCACGGCGAAAAGGCGCGGCTGCGCCGCCGCGGCGGGCGGCGCGCTACCGGCTCAGCGCTCGATCGTGCGGTTCCAGCGGTTGGTCCACTCGGCGCGCGACGGATTGATCACGTTGTAGTTCACCGAGATCAGCTTGTCGACGCGCTCGGGTCCGAAGACGACCTTCTGGGCGACTTCGGGCGGCACCTTGGTGGTCTTGTTGACCGGGCCCCAGCCCTGCCGCTGCGCGAGCTGGGCCTGCACTTCGGCCGACAGCAGGTAGTGCAGCATGGCCTTGCCGAGTTCCGGCTGGGGTGCGCCCTCGACCACGCACACGGCGGTCATGATGCTGATCGCGCCTTCCTTCGGATAGACGAACTCGACCGGCGCGCCCTGGTCGATCACCGCCTGCACGCGACCGTTGCCCCACACGACGAGAGCGCCTTCGCCGGTCTGCATCATCTGCGCCATGCGGCCCGGCGAGCCTTCCCACGCGAGGACGTTCGGCGCGACCTTCTTCTGCATGAACTCGAAGCCGGGATCGATCTTCTCTTCGCTGCCGCCGTGCAGGCGCGCGGACATCACCAGCGTCAGCAGGCCGTAGCCGTTGGTGATCGGCGGGACGACGACCTTGCCCTTGTACTTCGGGTCGGCCAGATCGTTCCACGAGGTCGGCGGCGCCCAGCCGTTGCGCTTGAAGACGTCCTTGTTGTAGGCCAGCCCGGTGGCGATGAAGCCCAGTCCGATCGAGCGGTCGCCGATCATCTTCGCGTTCGGATACAGCTCCTTCATCACCGGGCCGTCCGGCAGCGGCGCGCACAGCTTCTGCTCGACCGCCTGGTACATCGGGCCGTCGTCGATCAGCACCACCGAGAGGTCCTGCTTGCCGCGCTGCGCGGCAAGCTTGGCCAGCGTGTCGGTCGAGTTGCCCGGCACGTAGACGACCTTGGCGTTGTGTTTGGCCTCGAAGGCCGGAATGATCTTCTCGCGGAACAGCTGCTCGGTCGAGCCGCCATAGGCGCCGACGTAGATCGTCGTCTGCGCCGCACACACCGACGAAGCCAGGCCGATGGCGACGGCAAGCGCAGTCTTCTTCATCGAGATCATCGCGAAGTCTCCTGTGGAAAGGTGGAGGCGCTGGCCTGATTGCCGCGCTCTTTGTTGTTGTGGGTCGCCGAAAGTTAGCGAAAGGCACAGATAATTGCCAATAGAATTTGCAGCCTTGTTGATGCGTAAACCTTATATATGACGAGCCGCCTGAACCTGCGCCAGCTGGAGGCCTTTCGCGCCACGATGCACGCGGGGACCGTGGTGGCCGCGGCCGGCCTGCTCAACGTCACGCAGCCGGCGGTCAGCCGGCTCGTCGCCGAACTCGAGAGGCGCATCGGTTTCGCGCTTTTCGAGCGGCGCGGGCGCCGGCTGTCGCCCACCGCCGAGGCGCAGCAGCTGTACCGGGAGATCGAGCGGCTTCAGCTCGGCGTCGAGCGCGTGGCCCAGGTCGCCGCCGACATCAAGCTGCAGCGCGCCGGGGCGCTGCGCCTGGCGGTCCTGCCGGCGCTGGCGCAGTGGTTCGCGCCGCGCGTGGCGACGAAGTTCCTGTCGACGCGCCCGGACGTGACGCTGTTCATCGACAGCCTGCCGTCGCGGCAGATCGCCGACCTGGTGGCGATCCATCAGTACGACCTGGGCGTCGTCGAGCGGCCCGCGCCGCGGCCGGCGCTCGAGATCGAGCCGTTCGAAGGCATCGAGACGGTGGCCGTGCTGCCGGCGCGCCACCGACTGGCGGCGCGCGACGTCATCGCGACGCGCGATTTGGAAGGCGAGCGGCTGGTGCTGCTGTCGCACCACAGCCGGCTGCGCTACCGGCTCGAGGAATTGTTCGCGCGCCGGCGCGTCGTGCCCAACGTCGTGCTGGAGACGCCGCAGTCGACGATTGCCTGCGCGCTGGTGGCGGCCGGGGCGGGCATCACGCTGGTGTCCCGCGTGGCTGCCGCGTCCTATGCGTGGCGCAACGTCGCGGTGCGGCCGCTGAAGGACCGGGTCACCTCCGACTTTGCGCTGATCTACCCGGTCGTGGGCGGGCGTTCGCGGCTGGTCGAGGTGCTGGCCGCCGACCTGCGAGCGGAGATCGCCGCACTGATGGCGTAGCCTGCGTCGCAACGGGCGGCCGACGCGCGCTACGCTTGGCGCCCCAAATTCAAGGGTGGTGCGCAATGAGGACAATTCGCTGGTTGATCGCACTGGGGCTGCTGCTTGCCGGGGCGGCGCAGGCGGGCGAACTGAAACTGACCATCATCGACCTCGATCCCGACGACGTCGCCTGCGGGCTGCGCTATCCGGCGATCCAGGAAAAGGTGCGGGAATCAGTGGCGATCATGAAGGCGACGGTGGTTCCGGAGTCGGATTACGAGCTGCTGGTCGCGATCGCGACCGTCAAGCGGCCGCTGGACTGCGCCAGCGACGTGATCGTCACGGTGCGGAAGGTCGTGCCGCTCGCCGCAAGCGAGAAATTCCGCACGCGCGACAACAAGGCGGCCCTCGAACTGTGCCGCCATGGCGGCATCGTCGTATCGCCGATCAAGGATCACGAGCGTGACTTCATGAAGCAGGTCGAACGCAGCGTGATGGTCTGCCTCGGCCAGCTCGCCTTCTGAGCGGACACAGCCTTCGTTTCAGCGGCGCCGGGGCGGCTGTATGCTTGCCGCGCCCTGGCGGGCCGGGCGAGGTCCGCTGCGCAACCACCGAGGAGAAAAACGATGAAACGTCGCGAATTCGCGTTCGCAGTGTCCGCGCTGTCGGTCGCGCAGGCCTTCGGCCTGCCGCTGGCCTCCGCACAGGCCGTCGGCACGTTGAAGATGCTGATCCCGGCCAACCCGGGCGGCGGCTGGGACCAGACCGGCCGCAACCTGGCCGTGGCGATGCAGGCCGGCAAGCTGGTCGGGTCGGTCCAGTTCGAGAACAAGGGCGGCGCGGCGGGCACGATCGGGCTGGCCCAGTTCGTCAATTCCGCCAAGGGCGACCCGAACGCGGTGATGATCGCCGGCATGGTGATGGTCGGCGGCATCATCCTGAACAAGAGCCCGGTCGACCTGTCGATGGTCACCCCGGTCGCGCGGCTGACCAGCGAGTACGAGGTGGTCGTCGTGCCGGCAAGTTCGCCGCACAAGACGATGGCCGACCTGATCAAGGCCTTCAAGGCCAACGAGGGCGCCGTGTCCTGGGGCGGCGGCTCCGCCGGCGGCACCGACCACATCCTCGGCGGGCTGATCGCCAAGGCGGTCGGCGCCAACCCGAGCAAGCTGAACTACGTCGCCTTCAAGGGCGGCGGCGAGGCGATTGCGGCGATCGTCGGCGGCCACGTGACCGCGGGCATCTCCGGGCTGGGCGAGTTCGCCGAGCAGATCAAGGGCGGCCGCATGCGCGCGCTGGCCGTGTCGGCTCCGGAGCGCGAGGACGGCATCCCGACGCTCAAGGAGCAGGGCATCGACGTCGTGCTCGGCAACTGGCGCGGCATCTTCGGCGCGCCGGGGATCAGCACCGCGCAGCGCGACGCGCTGGTCGACCTGGTGAAGAAGGCGACCGAGACGCCGTCGTGGAAGGAAACGCTCGGCAAGCTCGGCTGGACGCCGTGGTTCCTCGGCGGCGATGCCTACAAGGCGTTCATCGACGAGGACATCAAGCGCATCGGCGCCATCATCGAGTCGCTCGGCCTGAAGAAGTAGCGTTGTGACCCGCCGCCTGCGCGGGGCGCCGGCCGAGCTGGCGCTGTCGGTCGCCGTACTGGCGCTCGGCATCTTCGTCGCGTCCGTCGCGGCGGGGCTGCCGGGCAGCCGCAGCTATTCGGCGATCGGCGCCAACTTCATGCCGGTCGTCGTCGGCGCCGGCCTGGTCCTGCTCGGCATCTGGCTGCTGGCCGAGGCTGTCACCGGCGGCTGGCGCGTTGCAGAACCGGACGACCCTGCCGAGCGCGGCGAGCACGCATTCCACTTCGGCGCGTTTGCCTGGGTCAGCGGGGGACTCTTTGCGCAGATGGCGCTGATCCACACCGCGGGCTTCGCGGTGGCGGCGGCGGCGCTGTTCGCGTGCATTGCGCGCGGCTTCGGCAGCGTCCGGCCGGCGCGCGATGCGGCGATCGGCCTGCTGCTCGGGATGGCGGTGTTCCTGTTCTTCGTGCGCTTCCTGAACGTCAACCTGCCGGCGGGGTGGCTGAGTCCCGTGCTCGGCTCGGCGGGCATATGACCGAAACACTCGCCGCGCTGGTGCACGGCTTCGGCATCGCGCTGACGCCGATCAACCTGCTGTGGGGCTTCGTCGGCGTCACGCTCGGCACCTTCGTCGGCGTGCTGCCCGGTGTCGGCCCCGCGCTGACCGTGGCGATGCTGCTGCCGCTGACGGTCAAGCTCGACCCGACCGGCGCGCTGATCATGTTCGCCGGCATCTACTACGGCGCGATGTATGGCGGCTCCACCTCGACCATCCTGCTCAACACGCCGGGCGAATCGGCCTCGATCGCCACCGCGCTCGAAGGCAACAAGATGGCGAAGGCCGGACGCGCCGGACCGGCACTGGCCACCAGCGCGATCGGCTCGTTCGTCGCCGGCTCGATCGCCACCGTCGCTGCTGACGCTGCTGGCGCCGATCGTCATCGAGATCGCGCTGAAATTCGGCCCGGCGGAGTACTTCGCGCTGATGATCTTCGCCTTCGTCACCGTGGCCGCGGTGCTCGGCGCCTCGACCGTGCGCGGGCTGACGGCGCTTTTCGTCGGCCTGCTGCTCGGGCTGGTGGGCATCGACGAGCAGAGCGGGCAGATGCGCTATGCGTTCGGTGTGCCGGAACTGCTCGACGGCATCGACGTCGTCGTGCTGGCGGTCGGGCTGTTCGCGGTCGGCGAGACGCTGTACGTGGCCGCCTACAGCAGCCGGCAGCGCGAAGAGATGGAGAAGATGTCCGGCTCGATCTGGATGTCGAGGCAGGACTGGAAGCGCTCGTGGCCGGCGTGGCTGCGCGCCACCGCGATCGGCTTTCCGTTCGGCACGATTCCCGCCGGAGGCACCGAGATTCCGACCTTCCTCTCGTACGCGCGCGGAAAAGAAGCTGTGCAAGTACCCGGAGGAATTCGGCAACGGCGCGATCGAAGGCGTGGCGGGACCCGAGGCGGCCAACAACGCGGCCTCCACCGGTGTGCTGGTGCCGTTGCTCACGCTCGGCATTCCCGACCTCGGCCACCGCGGCGATCCTGCTGGCGGCGTTCCAGAACTACGGCATCCAGCCGGGCCCGCTGCTGTTCGTCACGCAGACCGATCTGGTGTGGGCGCTGATCGCCAGCCTGTACGTCGGCAACGTGCTGCTGCTGGTGCTGAACCTGCCGCTGATCGGCATCTGGGTCAAGGTGCTGGAGATCCCCAAGCCGCTGCTGTACGGCGGCATCCTCGTCTTTGCGACGCTCGGCGCCTACAGCCTGCACCAGTCGGTGGTCGACCTGATGACGCTGTACGTGTTCGGCCTGCTCGGTTTCATCATGCGGCGCTGGGGCTTCCCGGTCGCGCCGGCGGTGATCGGCCTGATCCTGGGCCCGCTGGCCGAGTCGCAACTGCGCCGTGCAATGTCGATCAGCCAGGGCGATTTCTCGGTGTTCTTCACGCAGCCGATCGCGGCGGCGATGCTCGCCCTCGCGGCGGGAATGCTGGTCGTGCCGTGGCTGTTGCGGCGGCGGCGTAGGTTGTAGTGGCAGGCTGATCGGCGCGCGATCGCCGCTTGGCGTTTCTGTCGAACGGCACAATTCCGGGGACGGGATCGGCTCCCTACGCCTCGACTGTGCGTTGTCGGCCGATAGTGCCGAAGTCGTCCGCGCAAGTCAGCAGGCGCGCCGGTGGCAGCAGTCCGATCTCAGTCCTCGGGTTTGCGCAGCGAATGCCAAAGGTCGACCAGCATGACGACGACGCCGACCAGGATTACGGCGCCCAGGGCGAGATCCTTCATCTTGATCAGCATCGGGCTGAGATAGACGAGCATCAGCACGATGGCGACGAGCCCGGCGAGGATCTTGGTAGTCATCCTTCGTTCCTCCTAGCCGTACAGCAGGCTGGGCAGCCACAGTGTGGTCTGCGGGAACACGTACATGATCACCATTGTCACGAGCACGATGTAAACGAATGGCATGCAGCCGCTGAAGATCTGCGTCAGCAGCACCGATGGTGGGCTGACGCCCTTCAGGTAGTAGGCGGCCATCGCCATCGGCGGCGACAGGAACGCGGTCTGCAGGTTGATCGCCACCAGGATGCCAAAGACCATCGGGTCGATGCCGAAGTGCGGCAGCATCGGCAGGAAGATCGGCACGAAGATGATGATGATCTCGGTCCACTCGAGCGGCCAGCCGAGCACGAAGATGATCGCCTGCGACAGCAGTAGAAACGTGATCGGGTTCAGGTCCACGCCGAGCACGAACTCCTTGATCAGCACGTTGCCGCCCAAGTACGCGAACACCGACGCGAACGTCGCCGAGCCTACGAACAGCCAGCACACCATCGCCGACGTGCGCGCGGTCAGAAACATCGACTCGCGCAGCCCCTGCCAGGTGAAGGTGCGGTAGGCGACCGCCAGCACCCCGGCGCCGAAGGCGCCGACGGCGGCGGCCTCGGTCGGCGTGGCGAGCCCGAAGAGGATCGCGCCCAGAACCGAAAGGATCAGCAGGGCGAGCGGGAAAAACGACTTCGCCAGCATCGTCAACAACTCGCCGGTGCTGACCCGGCCCTCGTCCTTCGGCAATGGCGGCGCCAACTGCGGCCTGAGGAACCCGACCGCAATGACGTAGAGCATGTACATGCCGGCGAGCAGGAACCCGGGCACCATCGCGGCCGCGTAAAGCTTGACGACGGAAATGCTGGCTATCGCGCCGTAGACGATCAGCATGATCGACGGCGGGATCAGGATGCCGAGGCAACCGCCGGCGCAGACCACGCCGGCGGCGAGCCGGCTGTCGTAGCCCGCCTTGAGCATCTGCGGGAAGGCGAGCATGCCCATCAGCGTGACGACCGCGCCAACGATGCCGGTGGCCGTCGCGAACAGGGCGCAGGTAGCGAGCGTGGCTACCGCCAGTGACGCCGGCACGCCGCGCAGCGCGACCTGCAGGCTCTTGAACAGGTTGTCCAGGATGTTGGCCCTTTCGACCAGGTAGCCCATCAGCAGGAACAGCGGGATCGACACCAGCGCGTCGTTATTCAGCACCGTGAAGGTGTTCTGCGTCAGCAGATAAAAGACGCGGTTGTCGAAGAAGTACTGGTGCGGCTGGAAATAGGCGTAGTAGCCGAAGCCGACACCCAGCGCCATCAGCGTGAATGCGACCGGAAACCCGATCATGATCGTGAAGACCAGGATGCCGAGCATCGTCAGGGCGACCGCGGGATCGCTCATGCTGCCCCCCGCGCGGTTGCATCGGCCTCCCGCTTGCGCGCCGCCTCGGCAAGGATCTGATTTTCGAGCTCTTCGACGTCGTGCAGCCGCGCCGGCCATTCGCCGTCGCGCAGGCACAGCACGCAACGCAGCACCTCGGCCAGGCCCTGCAGCGCCATCAGCGCGCCGCCGACCGGGATCATCATCTTCAGCGGCCAGATCGGCATGCCGGCCGGGCTGTTGACGCTGACCTCGCGGATCTTCATCGCGCCGAAGCCGTAGCCCCAGCCGGCGATGCACAGAGCGAGGATGCCGGGAAAGAAGAACAGCACATAAAGGGTCAACTCGACGATCGCCTGCGTGCGCTGCGGCCATAGTCGGTAGAACATGTCGGCGCGGACGTGACCGCCGCGCGAAAGCGTGTAGGCGCCGGCCATGAAGAAGACCGCGCCGTACATCAGGTAACTGAGGTCGAAGGCCCAACTGGTCGGGTCGTTCAGCAGGTAGCGGACGAACACCTCGAAGCAGGTGCCCAGCACGAGGATGAGAGCGCACCAGGAAAAGGCGTGGCCGATCGTCTTGCTCAGCTGATCGATGGTGTAGATGGTGCGCTGAATCATCTGTTGTCCCCGTCGGAACAGAAAACGGGGGAACACACGTGAGCGCCAGCTCGGTGGTCGCGGATCCGCGTGCGCGAGATGGGCCCGCGGTCGTATGGACATACACGGCGCGCGCCGTGGTCTTGCTTCTTGGCCGGCGAGACGCTGGCCGGCCTCGGCAGCGCGGGGCCATGAAAGCGCACGCCCTTCCGGTCGCGGGGTTGCGGCATCCGGCGCAGCAATCGCGCCGAGCGGATCGACGTCCGGCACGATTGGCGACCGAGAGGCGCTCGTCCGGCGCTGTGGCCATCATGCATGCGGCTCTCCTCTACGCTGGACCTGCCTCAGCGAAGGCATCCGTATTTGCACGTAGAGACTACTCGGGGTCGATTACCTGTGTCACGCTTTGGTTGTGGTTTGTACGGATTCACGGGTGGCCAGTGCTCCGCAACTGGGCACAGACCCGGCCGCAAGAGCCCATGAGTACGCGCGTTGAGGTTTGAACGGTCGAACTGCCGCGCAGCGGCCGAAATCCGTTCGCCTTCGCCGGGGTCAGGCGGCGCCGGCCATGTGCTCCGCTCGCCGGCCGCGTATGACGTTCTCTGCGAGCACCAGCAGCACCACGACCAGACCGAACAGTTCCGCGCGCCAGTCGTTGAAGATCAGCGCGATGCCGCCGACGGTCAGCAGCGCCACGCCGAGATAGCCGATCCGCGCACGGAACCAGCCCGTGTATGCGGCGGCGAGCGCGAGGATGCCGAGCATGCCGGAGAGCATTGCGGTGACGAACTCGGTCCAGCTGAACTGCAGCAGCAGCAGGCTCGGCGCATAGACGAACATGAACGGCACCAGCGCCTTGCCCATCGACAGGCGAAATGCCGTGAAGCCGGTGCGCATCGGTTCGGCGCCGGCAATGCCCGCCGCCGCGTAGGCGGCCAGCGCCACCGGCGGCGTCACGTCGGCCAGCACGCCGAAATAGAAGACGAAGAAGTGGGTGGCGATCAGCGGCACGCCGAGTGTCGATAGAGCCGGCGCGGCGATCGAGGCGAGGATGATGTAAGTCGGCGTGGTGGGAATGCCGGTGCCCATCAGGATGCAGGCGATGGCCACGAACAGCAGGCCGAAAAAGACTTTCGCGCCGTTGACCGTCGCCAGCCCGGTCGGGTCGAGGCCCACCACGCCGTTGGCGATCACGGCGGCCAGGTCCACGACCGCGCCGGAGAACTTGAAGCCGAGCCCCGAGAGCGTCAGCGTGCCCAGCAGCAGGCCGACGCAGGCGCAGGCGGCGCCGATGGCCAGCGCGTATTTGGCGCCGTCTTCGAAGCCGCGGATCAGGTTGCGCGGCGTCATCGTCTCGCCGTGCAGCCTGCCCCAGTCCGCGTTCGGCGCCACGCGTCGCATCAGCGGCGGGATGTAGGAGCAGACGATGGACAGGACGATGCCCCAGAACGCGGCGAGGAACGGCGTGTAGTCGAGCAGCAGCATCGTCACCAGCGCGACCAGCGGCAGCATCAGGTGCCACGACGACAGCATGACCGGCATCAGCTTGGGGATCAGGTGCGGCTCCACGCCCTTGAGCCGCAGCCGCCGCGCCTCGAGGTGCACCATGATCAGCGCGGCGAAGTAATGGAAGAACGCCGGCACTATGGCGATGATGATGAGCTGCTTGTACGGTATGCCGAGCAGCTCGGACATCACGAAGGCGGAAGCGCCCATCACCGGCGGCGTCACCTGGCCGCCGCACGAGGCGCTGGCCTCCACCGCCGCGGAAAAGCGCGGCGAGAAGCCGTACTTCTTCATCAGCGGGATGGTCAGCGATCCGGTGGTCACCGCGTTGGCGATCGGCGAGCCGGAGATCATGCCGAACAGGCCCGAGGAGACGACGCTGATCTTCGCCGGCCCGCCGACGTAGCGGCCGGCGACGATCGTCGCCAGGTCCATGAACAATTTCCCTAGCCCGGTCATCTGAGCCAGGATGCCGAACAGCACGAAGTGGAACACGTAGGTGGCGACCACGCCCACCGCGATGCCGTAGATGCCTTCGGTGCCGATGTAGATGTGGTTCACCACGCGTACCACCGAGTAGCCGCGGTGCGCGAGCATGCTCGGCATGTAGCGGCCGAACAGCGCATAGAGCAGGCAGAACATGCCGATCGCGGGCAGGAGGTTGCCCATCGTGCGGCGCGTGGCCTCCAGCACGAGGATGATCGCCAGCACGCCCATCATGTAGTCCTGCGCGATCGGGCTGCCGACGCGCTTGATGAAGATGTCGTCGAAGAAGACGAGGAAGTACAGCGAGATCGCCGCGGCACCGGCGGCGAGCGGCCAGTCGATCCAGCCGGGTCTGTCGCCGTGGCCGCCGAACTGCTTCACGGGCAAGGTGATGACGGCCAGGATTGCGACCAGCGCGAGGAACGGCCAGCCGTTGCCGGCAAGTTCGCCGGAACCCTGCAGCGTCGAGACGAGATCCCAGGCGAGATAGAGATAGAAGGCAGCGAAAGCGAGCGACCAGCCCCAGGCGCGCGTCGCCTTCGCCGGCTGCATCGGCAGCGCCGGGCGCGGAAACACCAGGAAGATCAGGCCGAGCACCAGCGTCAGGTGAAACGAGCGGTGCTTGATCTCGTCGAGCAGGCCGAAGCCGGCGGTGTAGACGTGGAAGCTCGACAGCGTGACGGCGAGGAACGTGACCAGAATCGCCACCGGCCCGACGAGCCGGCGGAAGTTCGACTCCTGGTCGTACGCCTTGATCAGCTCGTGCTGGCGGTCCTCGGAAACGACCTCGACGTCGTCGGCGATTCTGCCGCCGTGCGGTGCACTCATGACGCCGCTTTGGACGTGGGTCCGGGGTCTTGCGGGCAGTCGGCGCGGAGTTCGACCGCGCGCGCGCCCCACTGCGCAAGGTCGACCTCGTGCCGCTCGACGAGCAGCGTGAATGCCGGCAACGGGTGCAGGCGGACGACGAGCCTGGGCAGCGGCCGTTCCGTGTGCAGCACGAAGCGTGTGCCGTCAGCCAAGTGCTGCGTCTCCAGCCGCTCGCCCGGGGCGGGCTCGGTCGCCATGCCGGGGCCGTGGTCGTCGAAGACCTCGGCGGTCTGCACGATGCGGTTGCCGCGCACGACGTAGCGGCCTTCGACCGGACGCAGGGTCACCGAGTGCGTGTAGCGCAGGGCGAACGTACGGTCAGCCGGCAGCGGCACCCGGGCCAGCCGCATGCTGCCGGGCGAGTCGAGCAGTTCGAGCGCGCAGGCCGCGTTGACGCTCGCTGCGAACAGCAGCGCGAACGCGGCAGCCATGCGTCGGCGCGCCGGCCTACTTGATCAGGCCCTTTTCCTTGTAATAGCGCTGCGCGCCCGGGTGCAGCGGGATCGACACCGACTGCAGCGCCGTCGCCAGCGTGATTTCCTTGCCCTTCGGATGCACCTGGCCGAGGATCGCGGTGTTCTCGAACAGCGCCTTGGTCACCTCGTAGGCGACGTTATCGGCCAGCGCGTCGTGCGTGGCCCACACCGCCATCACCGCCAGCGTGTCGACCGGCGCGGCCTGGCCCTTGTAGGTGTTGGCGGGCAATTGCACCTGCGCGTAGTACGGCTGCTTCTTGCGCAGCGCCTCGATCTCCGGCCCCTTGAGCGGCACGATGCGGATGTCGTGCGTGTTGGCCAGATCGGTCACCGAAGAGGTCGGCGCGCCGGCGGTGATCAGCGAGGCGGTGAGGTTGCCGTCCTTGATCTTGTCGATCGACTGCGCGAACGAGGACAGGTCCTCGCCGATGTCCTTGCGCGTCATGCCGTGCGCTTCGAGCAGGTCGCCGAGCAGCTGCCACTGGCCCGAGCCGGGCGAGCCCGACGACACGCTCTTGCCCTTCAGGTCGCGGAACGAGTTGATGTTCGACTTCGCCGCGGTGACCAGCTGCACCTGCTCCGGATAAAGGGCGCCAAGCGCGCGCAGGTTCTTCAGCGGCTTGCCGTCGAACTGGCTCTTGCCGTTGAAGGCGGCATCGAGGATGTCGGCGGCGACGAACGCCGACTCGATTTCCTTGCGGCCGAGCAGCTGCGCGTTGGCGACCGAGGCGCCGGCGGTCTCGGCGGTAGCCGACATCTTCTGCCCGCCGATGACCACCTTGTTCGAGATCAGCTGCGCCAGCATGCCGCCGAGCGGGTAATAGGTGCCTCCGGTGCCGCCGGTGGCGATGCCGAAGAAGATGCGGCCCTGCGCCCGTGCCGCGGGCAGGACGCCGAGCAGCGTGGTGGCGGCGGCGGCCTTCAGCAGTACGCGTCGTTGCTTGCTCATCTTTTCTCCTCCTGTGTTGTTGGTCTCGATCGATCGACGATCGGTGGCGCAGTATGCCTCGCGCCTGCCGATCAAGAAACCGCGCCGGAGCCGTAGCGGCCGACGAGCAATCGGCCCTCCGAAAAGCGCGACAGCGAATAGGCCTCGATCGGCACCACGCCCGGCTGGCCGAGCATCGCCTGCGCGACGAGCAGTCCGACGGCCGGCGCGAGCTTGAAGCCATGCCCGGAAAAGCCATACGCGACCCATAGCCCTTCGATGCCGGGTAACGGGCCAAGCACCGGATTCCAGTCGGGGGTGACGTCGTACAGGCCGGTCCACGACGAGGCAAGCCCGGCCTCGGCATAGGCAGGAAAGCGGCCGGCGACCTGCTCGCCGACTTCCAGCACCTTGTCCAGCGGCACGTCGGCCTGCTCGGTGTCCGGCGCGTCGAGCGCTTCTCCGGGCAGCCCTTCGCTGACCAGCATCTGCGCGCCGCCGTAGCTGCGGCAGTACAGCAACCCCGGCGAGGCGAGGTCCTTGAACACGGGCATCCCGCGCGTGTACGGCGCGGCGCGCGTTTCGAGCGACATCACCGCATGGCGTTCGATCGTGAGCGGCAGCGCGAGGCCGGTCCAGCGGGCAAGCTCGCCGCTCCAGACGTTCTGGACGCAGATCACCTGGTCGGCGCCGACCTGTTCGCCGCCGCAGCGCACGCCGGTGACGCGATCGCCGCTGCGCGCAAGGCCGGTGACCTCTGCGCCCTCGCGGATCTTCACGCCCAGGCGACGCGCGCTGCGCGCGAACGCCGAGGTGACGAGATAGGCGTCGGCGAAGCCGGCCTCGGGTTCGTAGCCGATCAGTTCGTCGTCGCCGAACTCGGCGATCGGCAGCAGCGCGCGCGCCCGGTTCGCATCGATCTCCTCGACGCAGATGCCGAAGCGTCGCTGGCCGTCGAGCGCCATGCGCAGCGCATCGCTTTTCTCGCCGGCCGGCGCCGCGATCAGGTAGCCGCAACGCGTGAGGCCGCAGTCTGCCTCGGGGTCGTCGAGGTAGCGCGGAAAGTCGGCGAATACCTGCCACGCCGCCTGTGCCAGCGCGACGTTCTCGGCCACCGTGTAGTGCGTGCGCAGGATGCAGGAGGACTGCGCGGTCGTGCCCTGACCGATCATGCCGCGTTCGAGCAGCAGCACGCGGCGCTGGCCGAGGCGCGCGAGGTGATACGCGATAGACGCGCCGATCACTCCGCCGCCGACGACGATCGATTCGTACCGTTCCATAGGTGTGTGCTTCGCCCTTGCCCTCGCCGCGGGTAGTGTCAGGGCGACCTTCCGCGCGCGTCGATGCTAGCGCGGCGGGCCGCGCCCACTAGAATTGCGCCCGGTTCCGAGGCCGCATCGATGACATCGCGCGTGAAGCTTGTATTGACCGGGGTGCTGCTGCTGGGCGCCGTGGCCGGATGTGCCACGCTCGACACCTGGCAGCGCAAGGCGATCTTCCAGCACGAGCGTGCGGCGACCGACGCTCGCTTCGTCGGCGTCGCACCGCCTGAGGGCACCGAGGCTTTCGATCTGGTGCTGGCCAACGGCGATACGGTGCACGCCTGGTATCGCGAGGCGGCAGCCGATGCGCCAACGGTGCTGTTCCTGCACGGCGCGCGTCGCAGCCTGAACGGCAGCCAGTACCGGATCGAGCGCCTGGCCGGGCTCGGGCTGAACGTGCTGGCGATCGATTACCGAGGCTTCGGCCGGTCGACCCCGCTGCTGCCGTCCGAGGAGTCCGCGCTCGAGGATGCGCGGCTGGCGCTCGACGAACTCGTGCGGCGCCAGCCCGATCCGCGTCGGCGCTTCGTCTACGGCTACAGCCTCGGCGGGGCACTGGCCATCGCGCTGGCCGCGGAGCGCGATGGGCTGGCCGGCGTGGTCGTCGAATCCTCGTTCACCAGCATCACCGATCTGGTGCGGTCGACGCGCTGGGGCTGGCTGCCGTTCGTCGACGTGGCGGTCACTCAGGAGTTCGATTCGCGTTCGCGCATCGCGCGCGTGAACGAGCCGCTGCTGCTGCTGCACGGCACGGCGGACGGGGTGATCCCGCACACGATGAGCGACGAACTGCTGGCCGCCGCGACCTCGGTGCACCCCGGCTACAAGCGGGTGGTCAAGTTCGAAGGCGCGAGCCATCGTGGCGCGCCATTCGCGGATCGAGCGGGCTTCGATTCTGCCGTGCGCGAATTCGTTGGCCTGGCGCAGCGGGCGCAGCCCTTCGCCGCGCTTTCGCCCTGACCTCGTGCGTCGTCGAACGGCGGCGCGCTCCGACGCCACAGCAGCGGCATGCGCCGAGGCTCATTCGATGACACCCCTGCGCGCCGTGCGGCTGTGACGCCGCGCGTTTCCCTGGCGCTGCCCGGCGCCGCGACGCTGCTTGCCGCGATCGGAGGCGCGGCGGTGGCCAACTGGCTGCGGCTGCCGCTGCCGTGGTTCACCGGTCCGCTGCTCACGCTGGCGGTGGCCAACATGTCAGGTGCCAGGCTGCCGAGCCTGCCGCACGCGCGCGACGGCGGCCAGTTGATCATTGGCATCGCGCTCGGGCTCTACTTCACTCCGCTCGTGACGCGAGAGATCCTGCGGCTCGCGCCATGGATCGTCGTCAATATCGCCTTTGTCCTGATCCTTGGGCTGCTCGGCGCATGGCTGTTGCGCCGCCTGAGCGGCGAGAGCGCGACGACCTGCTTTTTTGCTGCGCCGATCGGCGGGGCGAGCGAAATGGCCACGCAGGCGGAGCGCCACGGCGGGCGCGTCGACCGTGTCGCGGCCGCGCACAGCCTGCGGATCATGATGGTCGCGCTGATCGTCCCGTTCGCGTTGCAGTGGCTTGGCGTTCACGGCGTCGATCCCTATGCGCCGGTGAGTGCGGACTTCAGTCCGGCCGGCCTGCTGCTGCTCGGGGCCGTGGCAGCAGCCGGCGCCGTCGTGCTGGCGCGCCTGGGCGTGCCGAACCAGTGGATGCTGGGGCCGTTGCTGATCACCGCGGCGATCACGGCGCAGGGCATCACGCTGTCGGCGCTGCCCTCGGCGGTCAGTAGCGCCGGCCAGCTGCTGATCGGCATCGCGCTCGGGACGCGGTTTGCGCCGGAGTTCTTTCGGGCCGCGCCCCGCTACATGGCGGCGGTGGCGTTCGTCACGCTCGTCTATCTCGTCCTGTCCGCACTGTTCGGTTGGTGGCTGGCGGGCATGGCGACGCTCGCCGTGCCCACCGCAGTCGTCGCCACGACGCCGGGCGGCATCGGCGAGATGGCGATCACCGCCAAGGTGCTTCAGCTCGGCGCGCCGGTCGTCTCGGCGTTCCACTCGATTCGGATGGCGACCGTCGTGCTGACCGTCGGGTTCGTGTACCGGCTGGCGCGCAGGTTGAGCAGCGAAGGGGGGAGGCCGTGAGGCTGTTGATCCTGGGGGGAACACGCTTCCTCGGCCGCCATCTGGTCGACGCTGCGCGGGCCCGCGGCCACGAAGCGACGCTGTTCAACCGCGGTCGAACCGCGCCCGGCCTGTTTCCGGGCATCGAAGAGTTGCGTGGAGATCGAGAGGGCGACCTGACGCCGCTCGAGCAGCGTTCCTGGGACGCCGTCATCGACACCTGTGGCTACCTGCCGCGGATCGTGCGGCGCTCGGCGCAGTTGCTGCAAGACTCGGTGGGTCGTTATCTGTTCGTTTCCAGCATCAGCGTCTACGCCGACTCCGCGGCTGCCGGCCAGGACGAGCAGGCAGTTCGGGCGCAGCTGCCTGCGCCGGATTGCGAGGACATCCCGAATCACTACGGCGCACTGAAGGCGGCGTGCGAGGACGTGGTGCTGCAGCAGTTCGGCGAGCGGGCGATCCTGCTCCGTCCGGGACTCATCGTCGGGCCGTTCGACCCGAGCGGGCGCTTCACGTACTGGGTGCAGCGTGTCGCGCGCGGTGGGACCGTGCTGGCGCCGGCCGCGCCCGGGTACCCGGTGCAGTTCATCGACGTGCGAGACCTGGCCGCGTGGACAGTCGACCTGATCGAAAGCGGCCGTTCCGGCGCCTTCAACGCCAGCGGGCCGGCGGCTCCCCTCACGTTCGCCGAGTTCCTCGACGAATGCCGCCGCGCGCTTGGCTCGCAGGCCAGTTTCGTGTGGCCTGCTGCGTCGTTCCTCGAACGGAACGACATCAAGCCGTGGACCGAGCTCCCGCTGTATGCGGGCGACGACGGGATCGGGCTGTGCCAGGTCGACCTGACGCGCGCGCTGTCGGCCGGCCTGCGGCTGCGGCCGGTCGGAGAAACCTGCACCGACACCGCCGCCTGGGCCAAGGGCCTGTCACTGCCGGAGGGTATCGGGCTCGCGCCGGGCAGAGAGGCCGAACTCCTGCGGGCATGGCGCGAGCAGGCGGCGTGACTGTTGCGGCGCGGCGGTTTTCTGGGGTAGCTTTCTTGCGCGTCTTGGGGTAGCTTCATCGCCGCAGTCGATTATTGCGTCGCCCTGTCCGGTCCTAACTGCCCTACCTGCACGTTGTCCTCGCAGTTCCTGTCGCAGTCATCCCCTAGCGAGTTCGCACCAATCGCCCTGCGCGCCGCGGGCGCATCCCGCGCTTAGATCCAAGGTGAGTCAGTCATGCCGACAGGCACTGTGAAATGGTTCAATGAAACGAAGGGCTTCGGCTTCATCAAGCCGGACGACGGTGGCGCCGATCTGTTCGCGCACTACAGCGGCATCAAGTCGAAGGGCTTTCGCACGCTGAAGGAAAACCAGCGCGTGGAGTACCAGGTGCAGCAGGGACAGAAGGGCCCGCAGGCGGTCGAGATCGTGCCTCTAGGCTGATCGCCTGGCGCCTTCCTGGAGGGGCGCTCGAACGCGGGGCCGGCTCATCGAGCCGGCCCTTTTCACTTCGAGAAGTGCCGCGGGTCCGAGCGGGTCGCGGGCGCTTTCCGGCACTGAGGCCAACCGCTGATCCGTATCAAACGCGCACCTGTGGACCCCGGGGGGGCGCGCGCTAAGGGGGGCGGTAAACTGCCTCAGGGCAGGTGACGGGCGACAGACCCGCGCCAGTAACCACTTCATCACGCCGGTCGCGTGGCGACGGTCCGGCGAGGAGAAACGACAGATGAGCGCAGTCCCGGCAGGCATCGGCCTGAACGTTCCCTCCTATGTCAAACACAGGAAGCTGGTCGAATGGGTCGAGACGATCGCCCGGTTGACCGAGCCCGACCGCGTCGTCTGGTGCGACGGCTCGGTGCAGGAATCCGACCGGCTTTGCGACGAGATGGTGAGCGCCGGGACGCTGCGGCGCCTGAACCCGACGAAGCGGCCGAATTCATACCTGGCCTGGTCCGATCCCTCGGACGTGGCGCGCGTCGAGGACCGGACCTACATCTGCACCGACACGGCGCAGGAGGCCGGCCCGACCAACAACTGGATGGATCCCGCCCAGATGCGCTCGACGCTGAACGGGCTTTTCGCCGGCTGCATGCGCGGCCGCACGATGTACGTCGTGCCGTTTTCGATGGGACCGCTCGGGTCGCACATTTCGCAGCTCGGCGTCGAGGTCACCGACAGTCCCTACGTCGTGGTCAACATGCGGCTGATGACGCGGATGGGCCGGGTCGTGTTCGATGTGCTCGGGGAGGCCGGCGAGTTCGTGCCCTGCGTCCATTCGGTCGGCAAGCCGCTGGCCAAGGACGAGAAGGATGTCGCCTGGCCGTGCAACGACACGAAGTACATCGTGCACTTCCCGAAGACGCGCGAGATCTGGAGCTTCGGCTCCGGCTATGGCGGGAATGCCCTGCTCGGCAAGAAGTGCCTGGCGCTGCGCATCGCCTCGTACATGGGACGCGACCAGGGCTGGCTCGCGGAGCACATGCTCGTCCTCGCCGTCACCTCGCCTACCGGCAAGAAGTATCACGTCGCTGCAGCGTTCCCGTCGGCCTGCGGGAAGACCAACTTCGCGATGCTGATTCCGCCGCCGGCGTTCGAGGGCTGGCGGATCACCACGATCGGCGAGGACATCGCCTGGATCAAGCCGCACGAGGATGGCCGCCTTTATGCGATCAACCCCGAGTACGGCTGCTTCGGCGTCGCGCCCGGCACCAGCGAGAAGAGCAATCGCAACGCGATGGCGATGCTGCACGAGAACGTCATCTTCACGAACGTCGCCCTGACCGACGACGGCGACGTGTGGTGGGAGGGCATGGGACCGGCGCCGACGCACCTCGTCGACTGGCAGGGCAAGGACTGGACGCCGGACTGCGGTCGCAAGGCGGCGCACCCGAATGCGCGTTTCACCGTCGCCGCCATGCAATGCCCCTCGATCGATGTCGACTGGGAAGACCCGAACGGCGTGCCGATCGACGCGTTCGTATTCGGCGGCCGGCGCTCGGATACCGTGCCGTTGGTGACCGAGGCGCGCAGCTGGACCGAAGGCGTCTACATGGCGGCGACGATGGGCTCGGAAACGACCGCCGCCGCGGCAGGGGCACAGGGCGTGCTGCGGCGCGACCCGTTCGCGATGCTTCCTTTCTGCGGCTACAACATGGCCGAGCACTTCGCGCACTGGCTGCAGCTCGGCGAGAAGCTCGCCGCATCGGGGGCGCGCCTGCCGAAGCTCTTCTGCGTCAACTGGTTCCGCACCGACGACAGCGGCCACTTCGTCTGGCCCGGATTCGCGGAGAACATGCGCGTGCTGCAGTGGATCGTCGAGCGGATCGAGGGTCGCGGCGCCGGCGCCGAGCATCTGCTCGGCGTATCTCCGCGCTACGAAGACCTGAACTGGACCGGGCTGGACTTCTCCCGGGCGAATTTCGAGCGCATCAGCGCGATCGACGCCGCTCAATGGCGACGCGAATTGTCTTTGCACGCCGAGTTGTTCGAGAAGCTCCGTGACGGACTCCCGGCGGCGCTGCAGGGGGTGCGGCGCAAGTTGGAGCAGTCGCTACCCGCCTGAGCGCAACCGTGGACTCCGGCGGCCCTGGTTCGGGGCCGACCGGGTACGCGCGGTCGTTTTGTTATCCACCGAGGATTACGGGTACGGGAGTCTTGCGATGGCACTGATCTACTACATCACCCAGGTCCAGTTCGACTTCGGCGCGGTTGCGATGGCCGGCGCCGAGTGCGCGCGAGCAGGCATCAGCCGCCCGCTGATCTGCACGGATCGCGGTGTTGTCGCGGCAGGACTGCTGCAACGATTGACGGCGTCGCTGGGGGAACTGCCCGCGGCCGTGTATGACGGCACCCCGTCGAACCCCACGGAGGCGGCGGTGCGTGAGGCGGTGGCCGCGTATCGCGAGCACCGCGCCGACGGACTCGTCGCCCTCGGTGGCGGCTCCCCGATCGATCTTGCCAAGGCCGTCGCCATCGCTGCCACGCACGACGGCCCCCTGACGCATTACGCGACCATCGAGGGCGGCAGTCCCCGCATCGGCAGCGGCGTCGCGCCGCTGATCGCGATCCCGACCACCGCCGGTACCGGCAGCGAGGTGGCGCGCGGCGCGATCATCATCGTCGACGATGGCCGCAAGCTGGGTTTCCATTCGTGGCATCTGGTGCCGAAGGTCGCGATCTGCGACCCGGAGCTGACTCTTGGGATGCCGCCGGGGCTCACGGCGGCTACGGGAATGGATGCGATGGCGCATTGCATCGAGACCTACCTGTCGCGGGCGGTCAACCCGCCGGCCGATGCGATCGCGCTCGACGGACTGCGTCGGGCGCAGGGTTTCATCGAGAGGGCGGTTCGCGATGGAGGCGACCGCGAGGCGCGCTGGCAGATGATGAGCGCCTCGATGCAGGGCGCAATGGCCTTTCAGAAGGGCCTCGGTGCCGTGCACTCGCTGTCGCACGCTCTCGGCGGACTGCCCGTGCGGCCGCACCACGGCACGTTGAACGCGCTGCTGCTGCCCGAAGTCGTGAAGTTCAACGAGCCCGCGGTGCCTGAGAAGGTGCGGCAGATCGCGGAGGTTTTCGGCGCCTCCGATGGCGCGGGACTCGCCGACGCGCTGAGCGATCTCAATCGGCGCATCGGCCTGCCACCGGGATTGAGCGCAATCGGCATCAAGCGTGACGCGTTCGATGGCGTGATTGCCAACGCACTCAAGGATCACTGCCACGGGACCAATCCGCGGACAGCGAGCGCAGAGGACTACCTGCGCATGCTGGAGGCAAGCTTCTGAGGCGACTGCCTGGCCGCCACCTTTACCGACGGGCAGGCGAATCCTGACCCCGGTCGATCCGGCTCTTGCCGCCGGTTGCCGTCTGGCAGACACTGGCACGCCGATACTTCATGGCGCCATGGTGCGCCCGGCGCGGTGGCTTTGCGGCCTGGTGCAGTTGCAATAGGAAAGTGAGCGCTGACATGAGAGCGCGCTGAAGCAGATCCGATGGCCAGAGAAACTCGACAAAAGCACACGGAAACCGCTTATACAAAGGGTTCTGGCGAAAGTCAGCACTCACATGTCGAGTATGGTTCAACGCACGTCCGCTGGGATCGCGACACCGGATCCGATTTCGCCATAACGTCGGTCAATCTCCCGGACCGGCTCGACACGCAGGAGGTGCGTGCCCGAGCGGCGGCCGATTCCGAGCGGCCGTCCGTGCGCCGTCTTCATCGTTCTGACGTCATACGCATCATTGGCTGGTTGGTCGTTGCGCTGATCGCGGGTGCCCTCGCGTGGGCTGCGCTGCGCATCGCGATGCCGCTGCGCGCGGCGATCTCGCCGGCCGGCGTCGAAGCCTCTGTCGGCGCGGCACTCGGCGTGCCTGTCTCGGTCGCCGACACGCGCATCGATTTTTCGCCCTCGCCGCGACTGGTAGTGACCGGCCTGGTTGCTCAGAGCGGATTCCAGCTGCCGAAGATTGAACTGCACTTCAACTGGCGCGCGGCGCTCGAGGGACTGCAGAGTTCGAGGTGGGTGCTTGGGGAGGCGCGAGTTGCCCCGGTTCAATTGACCGGCGCGCAGGCGCTGGCGCTGCTGCATTCGGCGCGCGGCGCGAGCAGGCTGCCTGCAACCGTTTCGACGATCCGTTTCGAGTCGGTCGAGTTCCCGGACCTCGTCGTGCTGCCCGGGCGCTACGAGGCGGTCGTGCGCCGCGCTGCCGAGCAGGGTGCGTTCAGCGTGATCAGCCTCAAACGACTCGACGGCGATGGAGAGATGGAACTCGAGATCAGGCCGCCAACGTCCGCGGACGGCGCCGCCAGCTTCGCCCTATTCGCTCGAAAATGGGCGACGGCGATCGGTCCCGCGATCGTCTGGTCGGAGGCGACCGCGCAGGGAGAGTTTCGCGCCGACCTCGTAAGAGTCGATTCATACAGTGTCGGGGGGCAATTCGGCAACCTCAACGGCGCCGCCCAGTTAGTGAAGGAGGCCGGCGGCTGGCGGCTGGCCGGCAATGTCCGTAGCCCTGACCTCGCGGTCGAGCAGGTGATTCGCCGCGCTGCCGGGCTGGGAGAGGAGGCGAAGGCGCTCGCCCCGATTCCGCTGCGAGGGACGGCAAAGTTCGATTTGACTGTCTCGGGTTCTGGCGCGTCGGCCGAGGAGACGCTGCTGCGCGCAACGGCGGGCGGCCCGGTTTCGGTTTCCGGGGCGACCTTCGTCGGCCTGAACCTCGGCCTCGTGGCCTCCCAGGGCAAAGCAGAAGGCGCCGGCGGCACGACGCGGTTTACCGACCTGGAGTGCGACATCGTTGTTACGAGGGATGGCGTGACCGTCCGCAATGTTTCCGGCAGGGCAGGCGGACTTCGCGTCCACGGGGGGTTCCAGGTCGACCGGAAGATGCAGATCAGCGGTTCGCTAAGGCCGGAAGTGGTCTCGCCGCGGGGCGTCATCGGCGCGGATGTCCGCCTCGGCGGCACTGCGGCCGCGCCAACTTTCCATTAGAGGAACCCCGGGTCCGCCGGCCACCCGGTATCAAATGTTTCACGTGAAACGGCTTTACGCCGGTTCCACGTGAAACGTTCCGGCCGGCCAGAAGCTTGGGCTGAAGTCCAGCCGGGGCGCTTCCTATAATCCGCTCGCCATCAACCTTGGCAACCGTTGCCGCATCATGCAGTTTCCTGATCATTTCGATGTCATCGTCGTTGGTGGTGGCCACGCCGGGACCGAGGCTGCGCTGGCGGCGGCCCGGATGGGCGCATCGACCCTGCTGCTGACGCACAGCATCGAAACGCTCGGGCAGATGTCCTGCAACCCGTCGATCGGCGGCATCGGCAAGGGGCATCTGGTCAAGGAGGTCGACGCCCTGGGCGGCGCGATGGCGGCGGCCACTGACGAGGCCGGCATTCAGTTCCGGATCCTGAATCGTTCCAAGGGGCCGGCAGTGCGCGCCACACGCGCCCAGGCCGATCGCGTCCTGTACCGACAGGCAATCCGCCGACGGCTCGAAAACCAGCCGAATCTCCTGCTTTTTCAGCAGGCCGTCGACGACTTGATGGTGGAAGGCGAGCGGGTGGTCGGCGCGGTGACGCAGTCCGGCGTCCGCTTCCGCGGCCGGGCAGTGGTCCTGACGGCGGGTACCTTTCTGAACGGGCTGATTCACATCGGCTTGAAACAGTATCCCGCCGGGCGCGCCGGAGATCCGCCCTCGGTCTCCCTGGCGGCGCGGCTGCGCGAACTGCAACTGCCGCAAGGCAGGCTGAAGACCGGTACGCCGCCGCGCATCGATGGGCGAACGATCGACTTCAGCCAGTGCGAAGAACAGGCCGGGGATCTCGATCCGGTGCCGGTCTTCTCCTTTCTTGGTTCGGCCAGTCAGCATCCCCGCCAAGTGCCGTGCTGGATCACGCACACCAATGCGCGAACGCACGAAGTGATCCGAGCAAACCTCGACCGATCGCCGATGTACTCGGGCGTGATCGAGGGGGTCGGCCCGCGCTACTGCCCGTCGATCGAGGACAAGATCCACCGTTTCGCGGGGAAGTCCAGCCACCAGATCTTCCTCGAGCCCGAGGGGCTGACGACGAACGAGTTCTATCCCAACGGCATTTCGACCAGCCTGCCGTTCGACGTACAGATCGAGATCGTGCGCTCGATGAAGGGCCTGCAGGGGGCGCACGTACTTCGGCCGGGGTATGCGATCGAATACGATTACTTCGACCCCCGCGCACTCAGGGCCTCGCTGGAGTGCAAGTCGATCGGCGGCCTGTTCTTTGCCGGCCAGATCAATGGCACGACGGGCTACGAGGAGGCTGCGGCGCAAGGGCTGTTAGCCGGAGTCAACGCCGCGCTGCAGGTGCAAGGGCGAGACCCTTGGTCGCCGCGGCGCGACCAGGCGTACGTCGGTGTGCTCGTCGACGACCTGATCACCCGGGGAGTGGCCGAGCCGTACCGGATGTTTACGAGCCGTGCCGAGTACCGCCTGAGCCTGCGTGAGGACAACGCTGATCTGCGGCTCACCGAGATCGGCCGGACGCTCGGATGCGTCGACGACCGGCGCTGGAGTGCGTTCTGTCGGAAACGCGAAGCCATCGAACAGGAATTGCAGCGACTACGGTCGACCTGGGTCAACCCGCGCCTCGTCGACGCGGCCGAGGCGGAGCGCGTACTCGGCAGGCGCCTTGAACGTGAGTACACGCTTTCCGATTTGCTGAAGCGACCTGAGGTTTCTTACGAGAAGCTCTTGACGTTAGTGAACACTAACACTCGGCCCTTGGGCGGGCCACCGGTCGATGGCGCCGAATATCCTCAAGTGGCCGAGCAGGTCGAAATCTCCACCAAGTACGCCGGCTACATCGCTCGCCAGCGCGATGAAGTGGCGCGGCACGAGGCACACGAGACGACCCGTATTCCATCCGGACTCGATTACGCGGAGGTATCCGGCTTGTCGATCGAAGTGCGCCAGAAGCTTGCCGCAGCCCGCCCCGAAACCGTCGGCCAGGCGGCGCGCGTTGCCGGCGTCACGCCGGCCGCGATCTCGCTGCTGCTGGTGCACCTTAAGCGCTTTTCCAGAGGCAGCGGTCCTGCGGCGCACGGTCAAATTGCCGCCTGACCTCCGGCCGGAGGTCATTGGCGCGGGCGCGACGCAGCTTGGCGTGGCGCTCGACGAAGCGCAGCTGGCACGACTGGCGGAGTTCGCGCGCCTGCTCGCGCGGTGGAACGCGACACACAATTTGACCGCGATCCGCGGCGTGGACGACATGCTGACGCACCATCTGCTCGACTCGCTGGCGCTGGTGCCGCATTTCGTCCGCGTCACCGCGGGGGAGGCGGCGGCGCGGGTCCTCGACGTCGGCAGCGGCGGCGGCCTGCCCGGCATCGTTCTGGCGATTGCCGCACCCCGGGCTCGGGTGACGCTGGTCGATGCGGTACAGAAGAAGTGCGCCTTCCTCACACAGGCACGGGTCGAGCTGGGTCTCGGCAACGTCGAAGTGGTGCACGGCCGGGTCGAGGCGCTCCTCGTGCCACCATTCGACGTGATCGTTTCGCGCGCCCTGTCCACGCTTGCCCAGTTCGTCGCATGGACCCGGCACCTGCTGAGACCCGGAGGCTGCTGGCTGGCGATGAAGGGGGCGCTTCCCGCTGAAGAGCTTTCCGAATTGCCGCCCGACGTGCGCGCGGAGATCATCCCGCTGGAGGTGCCGGGCCTGAAGCAGCGCCGGCATCTGATCGAAATGAGGACCGCGTGAAGACAACATGTCTGGGGATTGTCCTGGCGCTGATCGTCAGCGCCTGCACCACGTCGGCACCGCCGACGCCGCTGGCAACGGTCGCCTGGCTCGACGTCGACCGCTACGCGGGTACCTGGCATGAGGTCGCGCTGTACCCGAACCGGTTTCAGCAGGCCTGCTCGACCGACACGACCGCCACCTATACGCCGCTGGGGGAGGGGCGGATTGGCGTGCGAAATCGCTGCCTGCGCGCCGATGGATCGGAAATGGCCGTCGAGGGCGTGGCCGAGGTCGTCGATGCGGCGACCCAGGCGAAGCTGAAGGTGAGTTTCCTGCCGGCGTGGCTGCGGTGGACGGGAATCGGCCGTGGCGACTACTGGGTGCTTTATCTGTCGCCTGACTACCGCGTGGCGATCGTCGGCGAGCCGAGCCGCGAATACCTGTGGATCCTTGCACGCACGCCGACCCTTCCCGAGCAGGAATACCAGGCGCTGATGCCGAAGATCCGTGCCGCCGGCTACGATCCGCTGCGCCTGCGCCGCGCTTCAGCGCGCTGAGTGTGCCGGTCAGGGCGGCGGCGGTGCGGGCGGCTGCGTGTATCGCGCGTCGGTCTCGACCTGCAGGCCGATCGCGATGCGGTTGGTCAGGCTGGCAAGGTAGACGACCTGCATCAGTTCGCTGAACATCGCTTCGCTCATGCCCTTGGCGCGCGCGGACGCCGTATGCGTGTGCAGGCAGTAGCTGCAGTTATTGGCCGCCGACACGGCAACGTAGACGAGCTCCTTGGTCAGCGCATCGAGCGTGCCCGGAGCCATCACGCGCTTGACCTCGCTCCAGGTGGCCTGCAGTTGTGCCGGATCGTTTGCCAGCGCGCGCCAGATGTTGTTGATGTAGTCCGTGCCACGAGTGGCGCGGATGTCATCGAAGACCGCGCACGCCTTCGCGTCAGCCTGGTTATCGGTCAGCAAGGGCACGAGGGCCATGATTTCTCCTTGGTCGAGAGTCCGTTGCGCGTGCCGGCAGACCGCGGTCAAACCTGTCGCAGGCGCCGGTCGCAGCGCGCGGACGGCATTGTCCGTTCGTGGCGGAGGGGAGCACGCCATGACCTCGCCGATAGAGCGGCCGAGCGCGTCGGCATCATGCACGGGTCGCAGGGGCGGCGAACGTAGAATCGCGTGTTTTCCATTGACTCCGAACAGCGCAGCGCTGCGTCCCGTGCCCGGCATCGTCGATTACCCGGCGCCTATCGTCAACGGTCCGCCGCTGTTGCGCGTGACGCTGCAGGCGATGGGCTGAAGCCGTGGTGCGCATTTTCTGCATTGCCAACCAGAAGGGCGGCGTGGGCAAGACCACGACCGCGGTCAACCTGGCGGCCGGCCTGGCGGCACAGGGGCAGCGCGTGCTCCTGGTCGACCTCGATCCGCAGGGCAATGCGACCATGGGCAGCGGCATCGACAAGCGCCAGCTCACCCGCTCCGTCTACCAGGTCCTGCTCGGCAGCGCGAGCGCCCGCGCAGCCGCCGTCCGCTCGGAGGCCGGGGGTTACGACCTCCTGCCGGCCAACCGCGAACTGGCCGGCGCGGAAGTCGAACTGGTCGACCTCGACCATCGCGAACTGCGGCTGAAGCAGGCACTGGCCGTGGTGGAGGGCGACTACGACTTCGTCCTGATCGACTGCCCGCCGTCGCTGAGCCTGCTGACGATCAACGGCCTGTGCTGCGCCCATGGCGTGATCATCCCGATGCAGTGCGAGTACTTCGCCCTCGAAGGGCTCACCGATCTGGTCAACACCATCAAGCGCGTGCACGCCAACCTGAATCCGGGGCTCAAGATCATCGGCCTGCTGCGCGTGATGTTCGATCCCCGCATGACGCTTCAGCAGCAGGTTTCGTCGCAGCTCGAATCGCATTTCGGCGACAAGGTGTTCCGCACCATCATCCCGCGCAACGTGCGCCTGGCGGAAGCGCCGAGCTACGGCATGCCCGGCGTGGCCTACGATCGGACGGCGAAGGGTGCGCAGGCCTACATCGCCTTCGGCGCCGAGATGGTCGAGCGGATGAAGACGCTCTAGGATGAGATTGGTCCGACCGCGCTGCGCCTGTCGCGTCGCCCGCAGTTTCTGGCGGCCGGCCGGTCAACGAGGCCGGAACTGATGTTCGATCCGGCGCAAGTGCCGCCGGAACTGATCGATGCCGGGGACGCACAGGCTGCGCGCATCGAGGAGGCGGGACTCAACGCGGCGCAGCCGGCCGAACAACTGCTGTTCGACGGCTGGCTGTTGCGTTATTCGCCGGGCAAGGCGCGCCGTGCGCGCAGCGTCAACGCAATCGCGGAGGGGCGGCTGCCGCTGCGGGAGAAAATTGCCCATTGCGCCGACTGGTACGCGAAAGAGGGCCTACCGTGCCTGTTCCGTATCACACCGTTCAGCCGACCGCGTGAACTCGACACTGCGCTGGCGCGCAGCGGATTCGTGGCGGAGGACGAAACGCTCGTGATGACGCTGGCTCTGGCCGGCGCGGTGCCGCCTGCACGTCATGAGGTGCGCGAGATGAGTGTCGAGGAATTCGCGCAGCAGGTCGGCAGATTGCGCGGTTCGTCAGCGCAGCAGATTGCCGCGCACGAGGTCCGGCTTGCGGCGTTCGCCGCTGCGGCTGAAATCGCGGCGCCTGGCGTTCGAGGAAGAAGGGCGCATCGTCGCTGTCGGTCAGTCGGTCCCCGAAGGCGAACTGGTTGGTCTTTATGACATCGTGACTGCCGCGGACGCCCGCGGTCGCGGGCTGGCCACGGCGCTGACCGTCGAAATGCTCCGCCGGGCGCAGAGCGATGGCGCCCGCACGGCTTACCTGCAGGTTTCGGCGGATAACATCGCGGCGCGGCGCGTTTACGGAAGGCTGGGTTTCGTCGACCGTTACGCCTACTGGTATCGAACACCAGCAGGCGCGACGCAGCCGGGCCAGGACCGAGGGGGAGCGCACTTGTGATCAAGAAGATGAAGGGACTGGGGCGGGGCCTGGATGCCCTGCTCGGCTCGGAGCCGCAGGGCGCGACTGCGACCGGAACGCAACAACTGCCGATAAGCCATCTCCAGACCGGCCGGTACCAGCCGCGGACGCGCATGGACACGGAGGCGCTGGCCGAACTGGCCGATTCGATTCGCGCGCAGGGAGTCATCCAGCCGATCCTGGTCCGGCCGGTCGGTGGCGAACGCTACGAAATCATCGCCGGCGAGCGCCGTTTCCGCGCGGCGCAGATGGCGGGCCTGTCCGAGGTGCCGGTCACGGTCCGCGACGTCGCGGACGATGCGGCGCTGGCCATGGCGCTCATCGAGAACATCCAGCGCGAGGACCTGAATCCTCTCGAGGAGGCGCAGGGGGTCCAGCGGCTGGTTCGCGAATTCGAGTTCACGCACGAGCAGGCTGCCGCGGCGATCGGCCGCTCGCGGAGCGCGACTTCGAACCTGCTCCGCCTGCTGAACCTCGCCGCGCCCGTGCAGGAAATGCTGATGGGCGGGCGGCTCGACATGGGCCACGCGCGCGCGCTGCTCGCCGTCGATGCCGCCACCCAGGTCCAGCTGGGGCATCAGATCGTGCTCAAGGGACTCTCGGTACGGGAGGCCGAAGCGCTGGTGGCCCGGTCCCAGCGGGCGCAGTCGACGGCCGGAAAAGGCCCGCCGAGCCGCAGCCGCGATATCGAACGCCTGGAGGAGGAACTCTCCGATGCACTCGCCGCCACGGTGCACCTGAACGTCGATGCCCGCGGCAAGGGGCGCATCGTGATTCAGGTTGCCGGGCTCGATCATCTCGACGGAATCCTGGCGCGGCTGAAGGGCTGAACCATTGGACAGCGGGCCGCGCGAGCGCCGGGGCTTCATCGTCAAGCACGCGGGCTGTTGCGCTGCAACCTAAATTTGACCCGCCCTCGACCCGGCTCGTAGAATCCGCGGGCTTTACGGAATTCGTTGCGCTGCAGGAGCGGTCGCCACGGGGGAGAGCCGAGGCGGGTCCGGAGCAAGTCGATGTTTCGCGTTGTTCTCCTGCAGGGCATCGCTGCGCTATTGGTCACCCTGGGGGCCTGGGCGCTGGGCGGGACAGCCGCGGCCTGGTCGGCGCTTGCCGGCGGTGCCGCGTGCGTGGTGCCCAACGGCCTGTTCGCGCTGCGGCTCGCCGCGGCGGCGCGGCGTCCGCAGGGAGCCAGTGCGGCAACGTTTTTCGTGGGGGAGGCCTTGAAGGTGGCCTCGACGGTGGTGCTGCTGGCGATGGTCGCCTGGGCTTACCGGGATCTGGTTTGGCTGGCGATGATCGCCGCGGTCGTCGTGACACTGAAGAGTTATTTCATCGCCCTGATCTGGCGTTGAACAACGGAAGAACACCATGGCGACCAGCCAGGCTCCGACAGCCACCGAATACATCGTCCATCACCTGACGCACCTGTCGACGGCCAAACAGAAGTTCATCGTCGACTTCTCGGTCGTCAACATCGACACGATGGTGTTCTCGGTTGCCTGCCTGGCGCTGACGCTGTTCATGCTTCATCGCGCCGCGCGCTCGGCCACCGCCGGAGTGCCGGGCCGCTTCCAGGCTTTCATCGAGATGCTCGTCGAGTTCGTCGAGGAGCAGAGCAAGTCGATCGTGCACGGCGACCGCACTTTCATCGCGCCGCTGGCGATCACCGTGTTCGTCTGGATCGTCTTCATGAACGCGATCGACCTGATTCCGGTCGATCTGTTTCCGTGGATCGCGCACAACGTCTTCCACATCACCTACCTGCGTCCGCTGCCGACCGCCGACGTGAACGGGACGATCGGCATGTCGCTGGGCGTGCTGCTGCTGATGATCTACTACGGCATCAAGATCAAGGGCTTCGGCGGCTGGATCCACGAGCTGTTCACGGCGCCCTTCGGCGCGCATCCGCTGCTGTGGCCGTTCAATTTCCTGCTCAACCTGATCGAATACCTGGCCAAGATGGCTTCGCTCGGCATGCGGCTTTTCGGAAACATGTACGCGGGCGAACTGCTGTTCTTCCTGATCGCGCTGCTGGGGGGCACCTGGGCCTTTCGCGCCGACGGGTCTTTGCTGCTCGCGCTCGGCCATGTGCTCGCCGGCACCGGCTGGCTGCTGTTCCACATCCTGATCGTGCTCCTGCAGGCGTTCATCTTCATGATGCTGACGCTCGTCTACATCGGGCAGGCACACGAGGGTCACTGACGGTTTTTCGCTTCGCACCTAGATCCCACATTTCCAACGAGGAGTCTGCAAAATGACCAACGTCGCGTTCGTTGCCCTGGCCTGCGGTCTGATCATCGGCCTGGGCGCCATCGGCGCCTGTATCGGTATCGGCATCATGGGCGGCAAGTACATCGAATCTGCGGCCCGCCAGCCGGAACTGATGAACACGCTGCAGACCAAGATGTTCCTGCTTGCCGGCCTGATCGATGCGGCGTTCCTGATCGGCGTCGGTATCGCAATGATGTTCGCGTTCGCCAACCCGTTCGCCGGCTAAGCGGCCGGCCGCTTCCGGAAAACGGACTCAAGTCGCCTGCGGGCCGTCGTGGTCCGTCGGGCTCACTCCGGGTGACGTCATGAACATCAATTCCGCGCTGTTCCTTCAGCTCGTCGTGTTTCTGGTCGGCGCGCTGATCACGATGAGGTACATCTGGCCGCCGCTGGTCGGCGCTCTGGAGGAGCGTCGCAAGAAGATCGCCGACGGGCTGAAGGCGGCCGAGGCCGGCAACCAGAGCCTGGCCGACGCGCAGCGCAAGACCGCGCAGATCGAGGCCGACGCCCGCGCCCGCGCGCAGGCGATCGTGGCCGAGACGGAAAAGCGCGCCCAGGCGCTCGTCGACGAGGCCAAGGCGCAGGCCAAGGCCGAGGGCGATCGCCTGATCGCCGCCGCCCAGCAGGAAGCCGAGCAGGAGATGCAGCGCGCCAAGTCGGCGCTGCGCGATCAGGTCGCGGCGCTGGCCGTTGCGGGGGCAGAGCAGATTCTGCGCCGCGAAGTCAACGCGCAGGTGCACGCCGATCTGCTGTCCCAGCTGAAGGGCCGGCTGTAGCCATGGCCGAGCTCTCCACGATCGCCCGCCCCTACGCCGAGGCGTTGTTCGCGGCGGCGTCGAGCGACAAGTCGGCCACGGGCGTTCTCGATCAGTGGCTGACGGTAGTGGCCGAAATGGCGGCCGTTGCCCAGCATCCGGAAGTGGCGCAGGTCGTCGGCGATCCCAACCTGGGTGCCGAGCGGGTCTATGAACTCGTCCGCGGGCTGATCAAGTCGCCGCTGCCGATCTCGGCGGAGAACTTCCTGAAGCTGGTGGTCGACAACGGCCGGCTGGCCGCGCTGCCCGAGGTGGCGCGGCAGTTTCGCGCGATGAAGAATGCGGCCGAGGGTCAGGCAGACTGCCTGATCGAGAGTGCCCTGCCGCTCTCCGATGAACAGGTCAAGGACCTGCTGTGGAGCCTGGCGCGCAAGTTCGGACTGAAGCTGATCCCCGAAGTGAAGGTCGATGCGGGGCTGATCGGCGGCGTCCGCGTCAGTGTCGGCGACCACGTGCTCGACGACACGATCAAGGCGCGCCTGGCAAAGATGCATGCCGCGCTGACCGCATAGTTTTCGTATCTGGAGTCTGGTCATGCAACTGAACCCGTCCGAAATCAGCGAACTGCTGAAGAGTCGCATCCAGGGTCTCGGCGTCTCGGCCGACATCCGCACCCAAGGGACCGTCGTCACCGTGACCGACGGCATCTGCCGCGTGCACGGCCTGTCCGACGTGATGCAGGGCGAGATGCTCGAGTTCCCCGGCGAGACCTTCGGCCTGGCGCTGAACCTCGAGCGCGACTCGGTCGGCTCGGTGATCCTGGGCGACTACGAACACATCCGTGAGGGCGACACGGTCAAGTCGACCGGCCGCATCCTCGAGGTGCCGATCGGGCCGGAGCTCATCGGCCGGGTCGTCAACTCGCTGGGCCAGCCGATCGACGGCAAGGGACCGGTCAACGCCAAGATGACCGACGTGATCGAGAAGGTCGCGCCGGGCGTAATCGCGCGCAAGTCCGTATCGCAGCCGGTGCAGACCGGCCTGAAGGCCATCGACGCGATGGTGCCGATCGGCCGCGGCCAGCGCGAACTGATCATCGGCGACCGCCAGACGGGCAAGACCGCGGTGGCGGTCGACACGATCATCAACTCGAAGGGCAAGGACCTGATCTGCATCTACGTGGCGGTCGGGCAGAAGGCCTCGACGATCGCCAACGTGGTGCGCAAGCTCGAAGAAACCGGCGCGATGGCGTACACGATCGTCGTCGCGGCCTCGGCCTCCGAATCGGCGGCGATGCAGTACATCGCGCCGTACTCCGGCTGCACGATGGGCGAGTACTTCCGCGATCGCGGCCAGGATGCGCTGATCATCTACGACGACCTGACCAAGCAGGCCTGGGCGTACCGCCAGGTGTCGCTGCTGCTGCGCCGCCCGCCGGGTCGCGAGGCGTACCCGGGCGACGTCTTCTACCTGCACTCGCGGCTGCTCGAGCGCGCCGCACGTGTGAACGAGGAGTACGTCGAGAAGTTCACCAACGGCGAGGTCAAGGGCAAGACCGGCTCGCTGACCGCGCTGCCGATCATCGAAACGCAGGCCGGCGACGTCACCGCCTTCGTGCCGACCAACGTCATTTCGATCACCGACGGCCAGATCTTTCTGGAGACCGACCTGTTCAACGCCGGCATCCGTCCCGCCATCAATGCGGGCATCTCGGTGTCGCGCGTCGGCGGCGCGGCGCAGACCAAGGTCATCAAGAAGCTCGGCGGTGGCGTTCGTCTCGCGCTGGCGCAGTTCCGCGAACTGGCGGCGTTCGCGCAGTTCGCCTCCGACCTGGACGAGGCCACCCGCAAGCAGCTCGAGCGCGGCCGCATGGTCACCGAACTGATGAAGCAGCCGCAGTACCAGCCGCTGCAGGTCTGGGAGCAGGCGGTGACCTTGTTTGCGGCCAACGGCGGCCACTTCGACGATATCGAACTCAAGCAGGCGCTGGCGGCGGAAAAGGCACTGCGCGAGTTTCTGCGCAGCAAGCATGCGGCGCTGGTCGAACGGATCGAGTCGACCAAGGACCTGTCGAAGGAGGACGAGGCAGAGCTGACCGCCGCGATCACGGAGTTCAAGAAGTCCGGCGCGTATTGAGCGGCGCCTGACGGAGAGCTTCCATGCCGAGCACCAAAGAGATCCGCGGAAAGATCAAGAGCGTGCAGAGCACGCGCAAGATCACCAAGGCAATGGAGATGGTCGCCGCCAGCAAGATGCGCAAGGCGCAGGAGCGCATGCGCCAGGCGCGGCCCTACGGCGACCGGATCCGCAACATCGTTGCCCACCTGGCGCAGGCGAATCCCGAGTACAAGCATCCCTTCGTGCTCCGCCGCAACGAGATCCGCAACGTCGGCGTGATTCTCGTGACGACCGACAAGGGTCTTTGCGGCGGGCTGAACACCAACATCCAGCGCGCGCTGCTGCAGCAGGTCAAGCAGTGGGAGGCGAGCGGGGTCAAGTTCCAGGCCACCGCCGTGGGCAACCGGGGCTTCGGTTTCATGCAGCGGCTGAACGCCAACATCGTTTCGCACGTCGTGCAGCTCGGCGACAAGCCGCACCTGGAAAAGCTGATCGGGCCGGTCAAGGTCCAGCTCGATGCCTATGCCGCCGGCACGCTCGATGCGCTGTACATCGCCTACACGCGCTTCGTCAACACGATGAAGCAGGAGCCGGTGATCGAGCAATTGCTGCCGCTGTCGGCGGAGCGCTTCGAGCAGAGCGAGGAAGAAAGGCGTGCCTTCTCGTGGGACTACATCTACGAGCCGGATGCGCAGCGGGTGATCGACGAGCTGATGACTCGCTACGTCGAAGCCATCATCTACCAGTCGGTGGCCGAGAACATGGCCAGCGAGCAGAGCGCCCGCATGGTGGCGATGAAGGCCGCTTCGGACAACGCGAAGAAGATCATCGAGGAACTGCAGCTGGTCTACAACAAGACGCGGCAGGCCGGCATCACCAAGGAAATCTCCGAGATCGTCGGCGGCGCCGCGGCGATTGCGTAGTAAGGGACGAGTCAGCCACGGATACAGCGCGAACCAGCAGTCCGCACCGGTTCTGCGCGCCTTCGTGATGGAAACAGGTTTTTGAGGATCGAGGTCAACATGTCAATGGGAACCATTGTTCAGTGCATCGGCGCGGTGGTCGATATCGAGTTTCCGCGCGAGGGGATGCCGAGGGTCTACGACGCGCTGGTGCTCGAGGCCGATCCGGGCAACCGGCTTGTCGAGCAAGGTCTGACCTTCGAGGTCGAGCAGCAGCTCGGCGACGGCGTCGTGCGCACCATCGCCATGGGCTCGAGCGACGGCCTGAAGCGCGGCATGAAGGTACGCAACACCGGCGACAACATCATGGTTCCGGTGGGCCCGGGCGTGCTCGGCCGGGTGATGGACGTGCTCGGCCGCCCCATTGACGAGCGCGGCCCCATCCTTTCCGAAGAGAGACGAGGCATTCACCAGCACGCGCCGAAGTTCGACGAGTTGTCACCGTCGGTCGAACTGCTCGAGACCGGCATCAAGGTGATCGACCTGATCTGCCCGTTCGCCAAGGGCGGCAAGATCGGCCTGTTCGGCGGTGCCGGCGTGGGCAAGACGGTGACCATGCTGGAGCTGATCAACAACATCGCCACCCAGCACGCGGGCCTGTCGGTGTTCGCGGGGGTCGGCGAGCGCACGCGCGAGGGCAACGACTTCTATCACGAGATGTCGGATGCCAAGGTCATCGTGCAGGAGGATCTTTCACAGTCGAAGGTGGCGATGGTCTTCGGCCAGATGAACGAGCCGCCGGGCAACCGGCTGCGCGTCGGCCTGACCGGCCTGACGATGGCCGAGCGCTTCCGCGACGAAGGACGGGACATCCTGCTGTTCATCGACAACATCTACCGCTTCACGCTGGCCGGCACCGAGGTCTCAGCGCTGCTCGGCCGCATGCCGTCGGCGGTGGGCTACCAGCCGACCCTGGCCGAGGAAATGGGCAGGCTGCAGGAGCGGATCACGTCGACCAAGACCGGGTCTATCACGTCGATCCAGGCGGTGTACGTCCCGGCCGACGACCTGACCGACCCCAGCCCGGCGACGACGTTCGGCCACCTCGATGCGACCGTCGTGCTGAGCCGCGAGATCGCCTCTCTCGGTATCTACCCTTCGGTCGACCCGCTCGATTCGACCTCGCGCCAGGTCGATCCGCACGTGGTCGGCGAGGAGCACTATACGGTGACGCGTAACGTCCAGTCGACGCTGCAGCGCTACAAGGAGCTGCGCGACATCATCGCCATTCTCGGCATGGACGAGCTGTCGCCGGAAGACAAGCTGGCGGTGGCACGCGCGCGCAAGATTCAGCGCTTCCTGTCGCAGCCGTTTCACGTCGCCGAAGTCTTCACCGGTTCGCCGGGCAAGTACGTGCCGCTGAAGGAGACCATCCGCGGCTTCAAGATGATCGTCGAAGGCGAGTGCGATGCCCTGCCCGAGCAGGCGTTCTACATGGTCGGAACGATCGACGAGGCGTTCGAAAAGGCGAAGAAAGTTCAATAGGATTGCGGGACTGGCCTTGCGACGGGCGCGCGTAGCGCGCCTTCAAGCTCTGTCCCCAACTGAGATCACATGACAACCATCCACGTCGACGTCGTCAGCGCCGAGGAATCGATCTTCTCCGGTGAAGCGGAGTTCGTCGTGCTGCCGGGCGAAGCCGGCGAGCTCGGCATCTATCCGCGCCACACGCCGCTGATCACGCGGATCAAGCCCGGCGTGGTGCGGATCAAGCAGTCTGGGGTCAGCGAGGAGGAGCAGGTCTTCGTGGCCGGCGGCATCCTGGAGGTGCAGCCGAACGTCATCACCGTTCTGGCAGATACCGCGGTCCGCGCCAAGGATCTCGACGAGGCCAAGGCCAGCGAGTCGCTGCGTGCGGCCGAGGAAGCGCGCAAGAATGCCACCAGCGACCTCGAAATCGCCAAGGTCGAAGCGGAGATCTCCGCCCTTGCCGCGCAGCTGGCGGCGATCAAGAAGCTTCGCAGTCGCTGAGCCGGATTTGATGCGAAGACCGATGCGGGCAGCCATCCGGCTGCCCGTTTGTTTTCCGGCCGATCGCGCTTGACCGCGGTCAAGCGGGAGCCTGTGGCTGCGAGCAGCCTTATCCTTGTCGAGCGATGGTCGCGCGACGCGCAGGGAGACAGGCAGATGACGCAGCGAATCCTCATTGCCACCGATGGCAGCGAGTTGTCGCAACGCGCAGTCTCGGTTGGTATTGGGCTGGCGCGCTCGCTCGGCGCGGCCGTCGTCGGCTGCGCCGCACTGCCCATCTACCCGTACCACGGGGTCGGAGAAGCCGCTCCTGCCGAGGCGACATTTCAGGCGCAGGCCGCCGCCACCGCCAATCGCCACCTCGACGATATCGAGCGCGCCGCTGCTGCCGGCGGCGTGCCTTTCAGCCGCGTGCTGCGCGAAGGGCACCCTGACGACATCATCCTGCAGGCTGCGAACGAGGAAGGCTGCGACCTGATCGTGATGGCCTCGCACGGCCGGCGCGGGGTCGCGTCGCTGCTGCTCGGCAGCGAGACGCAGAAGGTGCTGGCGCGAAGCACTCGTCCGGTGCTCGTCGTGCGTTGAATCACGCCGCACTGCGTCGACGTTCTCGCCGGATGGGTCGAGCAAAGTGACCCGCGCGCCTCGGTGCTCCTTCGCTGCCGCTGCCGTGGTTCTGCTGATCGCCGGCTGCTCGGCTCCGCCGCCACCGGCGCCGACCGCTTCGCCAACTCCTCCGGCTGTTGCGCCCGCCGTCCCACCCCCGGCTGGGGCAAAGAGGCCGGCCGAATTCCTTTCCGAGTCGGACTGGCGGCGGGCGCTTGCGCAGCACATCCTCGCCGTCAACCGTGAGCGGGTCTTCGAAGGCCGTCCGCCGCATCCACTGAAGGCCATCGTCGTTCTGGAACTGACCGTCGGCGCCGATGGACGCATCCAGCGCGCCGCCGTCCTGCGTGCACCTGACCACGCCCGGGAACTCGGCGCCGACGCGGTCCGCACTGCTCAGGCTGCCTCTCCGCTGCCCGCGCCACCGCGTGCGCTGCTCGGCCGCGGCGCGATCCGGTTTACCGAAACCTGGCTGTTCCGCGCCGACAACCGGTTCCAGCTTCGGACGTTGGCCCAAACGCAACTGATCGAGTAGATCGGGCGCTTGGTTGACGCCCCGGTCAACCGTATTTCTCCTTACGCGTTTATTCTTACCGCTCGCCGCGTCGGCCTTTGGGCCGGGCGCCGAGTCACCTTCGCCATCAACCAGAGATAGGGAAACAAATGAACAAGCTCTTTGCGGCACTGATCGCCGCCATTTTCGCCAGCTCGCCGGCCTTCGTTGCCGCACAGACCACCGCTCCGGCCAAGGACGAGAAGAAGGCCGAGGCCAAGGCGGAAGCTGCCCCCAAGAAGGCCGAAGCCAAGAAGGACGCTGCTCCGAAGAAGGCCGAAGCCAAGAAAGCACGGGGCCGCGAAGGCCGAGGCCAAGAAGGACGAGAAGAGCGCCGAGGCCCCGGCCAAGAAATAGCGCTGCCTCGGGTAGCTCTGTAGGAGGGCGGAGCCATCTCCGCCCTCTTCTTATTTTGGCCCCAGGAGGCGTACCGCCTGGCCGAGGACGATGCCACGGGCGCGTACCGTCTTGTCCCGGCTCCGCAGCCCCGCGGTCACGCTCACCTGCCGGCGCGGCAGTTCGAGCCGCTCGGCGATCCATTCGACCAGCGCATCGTTGGCACGGCCCTCCAGCGGCGGAGCGGCAACGGCAACCTTCAGTCGGCCGCCGTGCTCGCCGCCGTGGCCCGCCCGGCGCGCGCCCGGCTGCAGGTGCACGTAGATCAGTACGCCATCGCCTTCGGCACGTAGCCACGCCGGGTCGTCGTTGCTGGCAGCCGTGCGAGAATCCGCGCGCCGATCTCCGGGCTTCAATCTTTCCTCCCCCTTTCGTGCGTCCTTCGAACGACACCCTGTTGCGCGCCCTGCTGCGCCAGCCGACCGACTACACGCCGGTCTGGCTGATGCGTCAAGCGGGGCGCTACCTGCCGGAATACAAGGCCACACGCGCCCGCGCCGGCAGCTTCCTCGCGTTGGCAAAGTCCCCGGCGCTGGCCACCGAAGTGACCCTGCAACCGCTCGAGCGCTACGCGCTGGACGCAGCGATCCTCTTCTCCGACATCCTGACCGTGCCTGACGCGATGGGCCTCGGCCTCTACTTTGCCGATGGCGAGGGGCCCAAGTTCGAGCGCCCAATTAGCACCGAGGCCGATGTCGGCCGCCTCGCGGTTCCGGACATGGCCGACGCGCTCGGCTATGTGATGGACGCGGTGCGTGAGATCCGGCGTGCGCTGGCCAACCGGGTGCCTCTGATCGGCTTCTCGGGCAGTCCGTTCACGCTTGCCTGCTACATGATCGAGGGCGGGGGTTCCGACGACTTCCGCAAGGTCAAGACGATGCTTTACCGGCGGCCGGACTTGCTGCACCGGATTCTCGCCGTCAACGCCGCGGCGGTCGCCGACTACCTGAACGCGCAGATCGATGCCGGCGCGCAGGCCGTGATGGTGTTCGACACCTGGGGCGGGGCGCTTGCCGATGGCGCCTATCAGGCCTTCTCGCTCTCCTATATTCGCGAGGTAATTAGTAAGATCAAGCGCGAACAAGAGGGTGAGCGCATACCAACCATTGTCTTCACCAAAGGTGGTGGCCTGTGGCTGGAGCAGATCGCCGACACGGGATGCGATGCCGTCGGCCTCGACTGGACCGTCAACCTGGGCTCTGCGCGGGCGCGAATCGGCAGCCGCTGCGCCCTGCAAGGGAACGTCGACCCGATGATTCTGTTTGCCGACGAGGCCGGCATTCGCCGAGAGGTCGAGCAGGCGCTGTCGTCCTTCGGCCCACCGTCCAGCGGCGCCGGGCACGTCTTCAACCTCGGCCACGGTATCTCGCAGCACACGCCGCCGGAGTCTGTCGGCGTCCTGGTCGATTCCGTGCACGAGCTCAGCCGGCAGATGCGGCGCTGAGGACAATGGTGAACGAAGGCGCGAGGCTGATCTCGGCTTTCTTGCTTCAAACCACTTGACTTATTCACAAACCGGCGCTCACCAAGAAAGCGCGCGCTCCGCCGCGCTCTTATCCCGCAATCGCGCCGTTGTCTGAACGTAAGTCACTGATTAAAAAAAGCCTAGGACTTGCCAGCCGCCTGGCAGACCGAGCGGCGTCCTAGACACCAGCGAGAGCAGGGAAGCGCCCGGCGTCCTTGTCCACAGAATTGTCCACAGCTTGGCAGGGCGTCATCAAATTGAAATAAAACATGCGTTTGCCGCCAGTTCTTCGCAAGACTCTCAAGATGCGATGACGCCAGCTCCGGGCCGGTACGCCGAGATCGTCGTCGATCTGCCGGTCGGCCAGCCGCTGACCTACCGGGTGGACGGAGAGAGCGAGGCCGCTCTCGTTGGCAGTTGCTGCGTGGTTCAGTTGGGCCGGCGCGACACCGTCGGGATCTGCGTCGCTCGCAGCGAGACCACGGCGCTGGCCGAAGAGAGGATCCGGCCGGTGAAGCGCTGGCTCGGCGAGGTTCCGCCGCTGCCTCAGGAGTGGCTGGCCTTCACCCGCTTTGCCGCCGAGTACTACCAGCACCCTTGGGGACAGGTTGCGGTCGCTGCCTTGCCGCCACTGTTGCGGACGCCTCCGGGGCCGCGCTGGGCCTCGTCGTTGAAGCGGCTGCGCGCAGGCCCGACCGATGCCGCGAAGGAGCAGACTGTCGCCGTCCCACCGGCGCTGAACACGGAACAGCAAGGCGCTGCAGACGCAGTGTCGACAGCGAGCGGCTTTGCGCCGCTGCTGCTGCACGGCGTGACCGGCAGCGGCAAGACCGAGGTCTACCTGACGGCGATCGAGCGACTGCTCGCCGCTGATCCGCAGGCACAGGCCCTGTTGCTCGTGCCGGAAATCGGCCTGACGCCGCAACTGCAGTCGCGCCTGCACGCGCGCTTCGCCGGTCAGCCGATGGTCTGCCTGCACAGCGCCCTTCCCAGTGCCGAGCGCTCCGCGGCGTGGCTCGCTGCGCATGAAGGGCGGGCGCGCATCGTGCTGGGCACCCGGCTGGCGGTGTTCGCCTCCCTGCCCCGCCTTCGCCTGCTGGTCGTCGACGAAGAACACGATCCCTCGTTCAAGGCGGGAGACGGCGTGCGTTACTCCGCGCGCGACCTTGCCGTGAAACGCGCGCAGATGCTCGGCATCCCGGTCGTGCTGGGCTCGGCCACTCCGTCGCTCGAAAGCTGGTCGCTGGCCTCGCAGGGCCGCTATCGGCTGCTGCGGCTACCGCGCCGCGCGACCGAGGCTGCGCAGCCGAAAGTGGAGCTGATCGACGTACGGCAGCACGAGCCCACTAACGGATTGACCGAGCCGCTGCGCGCCGCCCTCGAGGAAACGATCGCGAAGGGCGAGCAGGCGCTGGTGTTCATCAATCGCCGCGGCTACGCGCCGGTGGTCGCGTGCGACGCCTGCGGCTGGCTCTCGGCCTGTCCGAACTGCGCCGTATTCGCCGCCTTCCACAAGACCGACGGCGCGCTGCACTGCCACCACTGCGGCTGGCGCAGCCGTGTGCCCCGCGCCTGCCCGACCTGCGGCAACCAGAACCTGCACGCGGTCGGCCAGGGCACGCAGCGGCTCGAGGAAACGCTGAAGACGGTGTTGCCGCACGCACGCATCCTGCGCATCGACCGCGACACGACGCGCCGCCGCGGCGCAACCGATGCCGCGCTGGCAACCGTGCATGCCGGCGACGTCGACGTGCTGGTGGGCACACAGATGATCACCAAGGGGCACGATTTCCAGCGCGTCTCGCTGGTGGGCATCGTCAACGCCGACGTGCAGCTCGTTTCGCACGACTTCCGCGCGCCGGAGCGGCTCTTCTCCACGGTGCTGCAGGTGGCCGGCCGCGCCGGCCGCAGCGGGTTGCCGAGCCGCGTGCTGGTGCAGACGCGCTATCCGGAGCACCCGCTGTTCGCAGCACTGCAACGCTTTGACTACGAAGGCTTTGCGCGCAGCCAGCTTGCCGAGCGCCAGGCGGCCGGCATGCCGCCATACGTGCCGCAGGCGCTGCTCACCGCACAGGCAAAGTCCCTCGAAGCGGCGCTGGCGTTCCTCGCCAGCGCGCGCACGGTCGGCCGCGCGATGCACGCGCAGGCAACGCTGTACGACCCGGTGCCGATGCCGCTGGCGCGGCTGGCCGGTGTGTTCCGCGCGCAGATGCTGATCGAGGCGCCGCGCCGCAGCCCGCTTCAGGCTTTCCTGCGCGAATGGCTGACGCAGCTTCGTGAAGGCAGGCCGCCGCCCGGGCCGAGGGTGCGCTGGCAGATCGAGGTCGATCCGCAGGAAATCTGAGCGGGAATAGATCCGTGCCGTCGGGTGTTGTACTGCAGACCGCCGTTCGCCGTGGAGGAATCACATGACCTGCCGAGTCCATTTCGCCGCCGCTGATGCCAGTGCCGGCCGCGCGCAGTCGACCGCCACGGGTGGCGGCTCCGGCGATGCTCGGCGCCTGAGGTTTCCGTAGCGGATCCATGGCTCCTGCCCAGCGCTGCCGTCCTTGCCCGTATGCCCGCCTTCACCGCCGCCGAGGTCGAAGCGCTGATCCCGCGCCTGCGCCGGTTCGCACGCGCGCTGACCGGCAGCCGCGAAGCGGCCGACGACCTGACCCAGGACACGCTCGAACGCGCGTGGGCGAAGCGGGAGTTGTGGCAGGCCGGCACCAACCTGCGTGCGTGGCTGTTCGCCGTCATGCACAACGTGTTCGTCAACGGCACGCGTCGCGTGCGCCCGACGGAATCGCTCGATGCCCTGGCCGACGCGGGCGGCGAGCGCGCCGACGACAGCGCGGCCGCCGAGTCCGCCCTCGCGATGCGCCAGTTGCGCGATGCCCTGCTGCGCCTGCCTGATGACCAGCGGCAGGTCGTGCTGCTGGTCGGGCTCGAGCAGCTTTCTTATGCCGAGGCGGCCGAGGTACTCGGCGTGCCGATCGGCACGGTGATGTCGCGGTTGTCGCGTGGTCGCGAGCGCCTGCGGCAACTGCTCGATGGAGAAACGCCGGACCGGCAGGGTCTGCGGCGCGTGAAATGATGAGTGATCGTGTCAACGAAGCGCGGCTGCACGCCTACGTCGACGGCGTGCTGGACGAGAACGAGCGCCACGAGATGCAGGCGCATCTCGCGGCGCATCCGGACGACGCCGACCGCGTGCGCGCGTACGTCGCGCAGAACGAGGCGCTGCACCGCGCGTTCGACGACGTGCTCGATGAACCGCACGCGTTGCGCGTCGGCGCGTCGGCGCGCGAGCGATGGGGATGGCCCATTGCGCTCGCCGCCACCTTCGTCGGCGGCGCGGTGATCGGCGCGCTGGTCCATGCCACGTGGGGCGGAGAGCGCTCCGCCGCCGATACGGTGGCCATCGCCCGTCAGGCCGCGCTTGCCCACGCCGCGTATCTGCCCGAGGTGCGCCATCCGGTCGAGGTGGCGGCGAGCGAGGAGCAGCACCTGGTCGCGTGGCTGTCGAAGCGCCTGGATACCCCCGTGCGTGCGCCGTCGCTGGTGGCCGCCGGTTACCGCCTGCTCGGTGGCCGTCTGCTGCCTCCCGCGGGCGAAGCGGGCGATGCACCGGTGGCGCTGTTCATGTACGAGAACGCACAGGGCAAGCGCCTGTCGCTGCTGCTTCGGCGTGAAGCAGCGGGCAGCGCAACGGCGTTCCGCTTCGCCAGCGACGGTGCGACCAACGTCTTCTACTGGGTCGACGGGCCGCTGGGGTATGCGCTGGCGGGGGAACTCAGCCGGGACGAGCTATCGGCGGTGTCGCTTGCCGTCTACCGGCAGTTGAATCCCTGAGTGCGAAGCGCTGCTTCGCGGCGTGAAGCAAGGGCGCAGATGCGGCGCGCCGGGATTGCGGGCGCCTCGCAGACAGAGCGGGCCATTGATCACGGAAGTCCAAGTTCCTCGATGGGGAACTAGACGCTCGGGATTGGAAGTGGCTGCTGCTTGTGTCATTCGTTGATTCTTCATCATGGCCTCGGACCACGCTTGAGAGCGCGCTTCGGAGTGGACCGCCGGTGGTGGACGACGGCAGCGAACGCGATTCGTGACGCGTCGGAGGCGCTCCCTCAGATTGGCAGACCATTTCTGCGGCAACTGAACTCGGCGCACGGTGAGTGTCGACTCTATTTACAAGATCGCGAGCCGGCAGGCCGGCGCCGAGCCGCAGGCGCGAGCGCCTCGATTTACGATCGACGGCGGGTTTGAATCCTAAATCAAGGGCTTGGCGTACGTTCAAGTGTCATTCGCGTGCTACCGGGCATGTCGCTTGCTTTGATACCAAATACGCGGCACTTGCGCCCCGACACGACGGTGATCGACGCCGGCTCGTGTCGGTCAATGCAAACGAAGTTCAGTTGCCAGGAAACGAAATGAAGAACGTCCTAGCCGTATTACTTCTTGCTGCCGCCGCGCGCGATTTGCGGCTGCGGCACCGCGAAGATCGCGATCTTCGGTGACAACAACTATTGGCGACCTCCCCGCCTTGGCCGCGTCGAACGAAGTAACTGTTGTCAGCGACGTCCAACTCGACACCTCTGGTTTTTGGATCCTTCGACTTGTTCATTTACACCCGCGACGGGGACGGAACCGGATCAACGCTAACGGCAGCGGCAGCAACCGGGGTCAAGAACTTCGTGACCGGCAACATCGTGCTCTTTACCAGCGACTTGCAGGACGGTGGTTTCTACCGGGAGCGACGATGCGCAGCAAGTTGCTAACCAACGCCGTGACCTTTGCGAGCAACAAAGGCTACATCGGCGAGCTGGTCGGCAGCCTGCGCCGCCATGACGAGCATTCAACTCCTCTCTCAAACCTTTGGGTCTGGTCGCGGGCATCTGCGAGGCAGCTTTCCGATTGTCGTGCTTGACAGCAACGACAACCCCATTTCCCGCGATCCGATGACGATCCTGCAACCGACACATCCCGTTGTGCAAGACGTCGTCTCCCCTGTACCTCGGAAGCGCATGAAACGTTCGCAAGGCTATCGTGGCGTGTCGAATCAGCCTGATCCTTGCGCAGAACGAGGACGACGACCTGTCGATGTTGGTATGCGTCCGGTGAAGCGGCGTCGTCCCAGAGCCGATTCTCTGGCCGCTCGTCGCTTGGGCTTGGCGCGCTTGCCCTGGTGTCGTGGAGACGGGCGCCGAGCAGCCGTTAGCTAGCAGATCACAACCGCGAGCGAGCGGCAGGCCGCGCGGTCAACGGCAAGTCATCTCTCTGGGAAAGAACGAGTAAGGGCCGGCACGCGCCGGCCTTCTTGCTTCTCGACGGGCGCCCTTCGCTACCGCGACTGCGCCACCATGTATTCGACCGCAGCGCGAATCTCGGCGTCCGACGCCGCACTCGCAGTACCCCGCGGCGGCATTGCCCCCTTGCCCTTGATGACGCTTGCTGTCAGAGCGTCCACGCCGGCTGACGTACGCGCCGCCCACGCCGCCTTGTCGCCGAGCTTCGGAGCACCAGCGACCCCCGCTGCATGGCAGGCAACGCAGGCCGTTTCGTAGAGCTTCTTGCCGGTGGCGGCGATATCGGTCTTCGCTGGCGTCGCGGCGGCAACTGCTACCGGAACCGCGGCCGGCAGCGCGCAGCACTGCCTGCCTGTTTGCCGGCATTGAACATGTACTCGATTGCCCGCTTGATTTCGGCGTCCGTGAGCTTGGCCATGCCGCCGCGCGCCGGCATGCCGCCGTGGCCGGTGATCGCAGATTCGTAAAGAGTGTTCAGCCCCTTCTCGATGCGCGGCTTCCACGCCGCCCAGTCGCCGACCTTCGGCGCGCCGCCGGCGCCGGTGTTGTGGCAGTTGCCGCATGCCTGGGCCACGACCTGCTCGCCGGTGTGCTCGCCGGTTTTCACCGGGTCCGGCTCCTTGAAGCTGGCGCCGGACTGGTTGGCAATATGGACCACGGCTCGCGCAACTTCGACCGGGTCGAGGTCGGCATTGCCGCCCTTGGCCGGCATTCCCTTGAAGCCCTCGACCGCATGCTTGACCAGCGTGTCGTACCCCTGGCTGAGGCGCGGCGCCCAGGCAGCCGCGTCGCCCGGCTTCGGCGCACCGGCCGCTCCCGTCGCGTGGCATGCGCTGCACGCCTGCTGATAGACGGTCGCGCCCGACTGCAGCGTGCGCGGCCCGGTGGCCTGCGCCAGCACGACCGACCCTACCGGCCGCAGGCGCTCGGCAATCGCTTCCGGGGTCATCGCCTCCGCACCGGCCCCCGTGGACTTCTCGCCGACGACGTACTTGACCAGCAGCACGATGATCAGCACCGGCACCACGAAGGCGAGCACGACGACGGTGATCAGCTGCTTCGGTGTCTTGATCGGGGAACTGTGTTGTTCTGACATCTGGGCAATCCCGGGGAGCGCTGCGCTGCGCGCGGCGTGACGATAGGCGAGCAGGAAATTATAGGGGCCTCCAGAGACGGTCCCTCCGCGGCGCGCTGCACCGGCTACACTCGCAGCCTCGCGCCCGTAGCTCAGTTGGATAGAGTACTGCCCTCCGAAGGCAGGGGTCGTGCGTTCGAGTCGCGCCGGGCGCGCCATTTCCGCTTGCGCGGCGGTGGCGGTCGATCAACAGGCCCTGCTGCCTGTTGTGTGGGTTCGGGATGCCTAGTCGCAGGTGGGCGCAGCCACCGCTCGCACGCCGAGCGAGGCGAAGCACAGCGACCGCGCCGCTCCGTCAAGCGTCAGCACCAGGCGGCCGATCACCAGGCCCTGGCCTCCGGGGCGATGCAGCCGTCCCAGGGCGCTGTACGAAAGCGCTGTTCCCGCAAAGGTGGCGCCGAAGTAGGGGCGGATGGCCACGCCGCTGTTCACCGACGGACGCTCGATGATCATCGCTTCATCGGGATCCTGAGCGCCGTTGTCGTTCGCGTCCGCGAATACCTTCCAGCCGCTCGACCAGTCGCGCGCATCCGTCGGCGCGACCACGACCGAACCGCCGCGCCTGATCGCCTCCGAGCGCGCGAGGTTGAAAGTGGCGAACAGATCGCTGCTACCGGCGCGCAGGCGCTGCTGGACGAACACATCGTTCATTGCGGGCACCGCCGCGCTCGTGAGCACGCCGGCAATCGACGTCGCCAGCATGGCTTCGATCAGGCTGATGCCGCGCTGTTGCCGTCTTGCCCGTGCATGTCGTGTCGTGCTCATTCGCCGTCTCCCCGCCGGAACAATCGATTGGCGATGAAATCGTCGCGCTGCACGGGAAGGGAGAGCAGTGAATGGTCGGCACTCGGTGTGCGGAATATTCACGCAGCCATTCCTTGTATAGCGGGAATGCGGGAGGGCGAAAGCAAACGTGTCGAATCGGCGATTCCACTTATCGGAGAGCGAACACCGATCATCTAAGCCGCCTAATCCGCGTGGATGCCAAGGACGAGAATGATGCGAACAGCGGCCGTTTCGGATGCGACTTCGGAAAATCGACAGATCGCCTTCCGAGTAGCGGCGAGAAGCATGATCAACCGGCGAACCAGACACATCCGCGGAATCACGATCATCGAGATGATGATCGCGGTGCTCATCGTTGCGGTTCTGGCGGCATTAACGGTCCCCAGCCTTTCGGAGTTGTTTGTCCGCAACCGGCTCGAAACGACGGCGAACGAGTTCATGACGGCACTCAACCTGGCTCGCAGCGAGGCAATCCGGCGTGGCTGACGAACGTGACCGTCCAGCGTGCCGCGGCCGGCGCCACAGACTGGGACTGGACCCCGGGCTGGGAAGTGCGCGTCGACGGGCAGCGGCGAGGTGCTCCGCGTCGGCCAGCAGAATCAGTCGCGCCGTGACGCTCTACATGGCACGCAGGTGACTCGAGTATCGACGTCAGGTTCACGACCGAACGGGTCGCCGCGGCGGCCGAATTCACTCAGTTTTCGGGCATTCGTCCTCTGCTACGCGAACCAGATCGCGACGCCAAGCCAAGCAGCCCGTCGCGCGGCATCATCATGAACCGTCGGGCCGTGTGTCAGCTTGCCGCAGACCAGACGCGGACGGCCGTCTCGATGAAGCCAGAGCAGCAAGACGTCGGGGCGAGGCCGATCACCAGGATTGCACGAAACGCCATGAACTCGTTCGTCGATCCAGAGCCTGACTTCGGAGAGCTGGTGCGCAGCGCTATCGCGGCATCGCGCCGCTCGGCGCAGCGAGGCAGTCAGCCTGATGGAGGTACTCGTCGCGACCGTAATTCTCTCGATCGGCCTCCTCGGCCTTGCCGGGCTGCAGGCGAGCGGTATGCGGGTCGGTCAGAGTTCGATCTACCGCAGCCAGGCAGCGCAACTGGCCTACGACATGGTCGAACGGATGCGAGTCAACGTCGCTAACGCGGGCGGCTACACGCTGGCGCTCGGCGATGCGGCACCCTCTGGAACTTCGCGCGCGGAGCGCGACCTGCAGGACTGGCGGCTGCGGCTCCGGTCGCTGCCGGGTGGCACGGGATCGGTGGCGGTGAACGGCACGGAGGTCACGATCCTCGTGCAATGGGACGACACGCGAGGCGCCGGCGTGCTGCGCGGATCGACGGGCGACGATGCGGCGCGGGCCGCGCTCCAGACCTCGCAGTTTCAGATCGTTGCGCAACTGGCGAACTGACGATGATTGCCCCGACTCGTCGCCAGCGTGGCCTGTCCATCGTCGAACTGATGGTCAGCGTGGCGATCAGCGTGGCGGTGCTCAGTTCGCTGGTCTATGTGTATGTCGGTTCGCGAGTCGCGTACCGAACCAACGAGGCACTGGCACGGGTGCAGGAGACGGGGCGCTTCGCGCTCGAGTGGATTGCGCGCGATCTTCGCCAGGCTGGGTACATGGGCTGCATTTCGCGTGGCACGCAGTTCACGATTTACTCGAATCCCAAGCCGACGCTGCTGCCGACCGGAGGCGTCGGACTATTCGGTTACGAGTTCGCGCCCGGCTAGCACGGACGACTTCACCGACAACCCGACCACGATCAAGCGCATTCGCGGCGATGTCGTGCTGTTGTCGTCGCTCGACGCGGGGTCAAAGACGTATCATCGAGGATGACTCCGATGTCGTCAATGCGAACATCAAGATCGTGAACAACTGCGCCGCGTTCAAGAAAGACGAGTTCCTGATCGTCACCGACTGCGCGCGCGCGGCGGTGTTCACGGTCACCAACAAGCCGGGCACGAGTTGTCCCACGGAGGTGGGAAAGAAGGGGACGACCACAGTGACTCACGGGGGGGACGCCAACGGCGGCCTCGATACGCCCAGCCATCGGATCAGTCCCCCATTCAGGGCGCAATCCCGCGCGTTCGTTGCGCGGTTTCGGGCGGAGGTCTCTCGGGTACTTCATCGGCACCAACCGCGCCGGCAGGCCGGCGCTGTACCGCTTCGACGGCGCGCGGGCTGAGGAAGTGGTCGAAAACGTCGAGGACCTCGATTTCCTGTACGGAGTGGACACGACCGGCGACGGTGCCGTCGACGCTTACCTGACGGCCGCACAGGTCACCGCGGCAAACCAGTGGAACCGTGTGTTCAGCGTGCGGGTGAGCCTGATCGCAGTGAGCACGCGAGGCCGTGGCCCGCGGCGGTGAGGGCCAGGTGATCTTCCTGCGCGATGCCGATGACGACACGGTCGTCGACGCCCAGACCGCGACTGATGACCGGCGGCTGCGCCAGGTCTTCACTACGACCGTTGCGCTGCGAAATCGTCTGCCATGAGACAAGAACGGAACATCCACGCGTCCGTCCGCGGCTCTCCGGCGGCCACTATCAGCGCGGCGCAGTGCTGGTGGTCGGACTGATCTTTCTCGCCCTCTTGACGCTGATCGGCGTCACGGCGTTCTCGGTGGCCACGCAGGAGGAGCGCATGGCCGGCAACGCGCGCGATCGGCTGCGGGCCTTCGAGGCGGCGGAGGCCGCGCTTCGCGAGTGCGAGGGCTATCTGTCGCAGCCGGTTCCGCCCGTCTTCTCCGCCGACGGTTCGACCGACCCGGGCATGTACGACGCGTCGGCCATCGGCGCCGCGGACAAAGGCGAAACGATCGTCTGGGGCACGCGAGCCGACCCGGCAGCTGAGCGGCATCGAGGGCGTTGCCGAGCAGCCGCGCTGCATCGTGCAGCGCATGGCCCGGCTCCGCGCCGAGAACAATCCGAGCCTGCGCGCCGAACTGCCCCAGTCGATCGCGTTCGCCTATCAGGTGACCGCCCGCGGCGTCGGCGCCAACCGCAACACAGCGGTGCGTGCTGCAGAGCAGTTTCATCCGCGATTGACGCGTTCCGATGCAGAAGAACAGTTGGAGACCAAGATGAAACGGACGCCTAGACCGACGCGGAGTCGAATGCTTCGACCCGGCATGATTGCGTCGATTGGCGCGGCTTGCGGTTGCCGCGCCGCGCTTCTGCTGTGGACCTCCGTGGCGGCAACGCCGCCGACCGAGGCGGCGCTGCTTGTGCCGACCGGTATCGGCGGTTCGCTGCTCGTCGAACTCGACGCGGCTGACGACCGAATCAAGGCTGTTTCAGGCGAGTTACACCACGAGCGACTGGACCGGTGGCCTGCGCGCGATCGGCGTGAACACCGATGGTTCGCTGAGCAACGCCACGACTGGAGCGCGAACGGTCCCGGCAAGATCGCGGCGGCCGATCGATCGGCGCATCTTCACATCGAGCAGCGAGCCGAGCGGTATCGACTTCACCTGGTCGGCGCTCGGAACGGCGGGACTGCAGTCGCGAATCGGCAGCGAGGCGTGCTGAATTACCTGCGTGGCGACCAGACCAACGAGCAGTCCGGAGCGAATCCCGAGGGTTTATTGCGCCGAGCGCAGCGCCGCCTCGGCGCGATCGTCAACTCCGAGATCGCCTACGCCGGGCTCGAAGATTTTGGCTACGAAGCGCTGGTCGATGTCAACGATCTCACTTCGCCGGCATCGGTGGCCGGACTCGCCTACCCGCGTACCTGCAGACCAAGTCGAGCCGGACCAAGCTCGTGATCGTCGGCGCGAATGACGGCATGCTGCACGGCTTCGACGCCGACACGGGCGCCGAGAAGTTTGCCTACGTGCCGCGCACGCTGCTGCAGGAGCCGATTTCCGCGGACGACTCGCGTTCGACGCTCGTGCGCCTGGCGTATCCGAGTCTGACGGCACGAATTTCGCGCCTCGCTACTACGTCGACGGCTCGCCCTGGGTCGGCGATGCCTACTGGGGCGGTGCGTGGCACACCGCGGTCGTCGCGACGACCGGCGCCGGCGGCAAGGGCGTTTTCGCGCTGGACATCACGGAGCCGGAGGCCATGGCGGCCGGCAAGCTGCTGTGGGACATCGACGGGCGGGTGACGCCAACATGGGCTACGCCTTCGGCGAACCCGTGATCGGTCGTCTGCACGATGGCAACTTCTACGCGATCTTCGGCAACGGCCGTGACAGCGAGAACCAGTGTCCCGTCCTGTACCTGGTGCGACTGGGCAGTGGCCCGGTATTCGTAGCGTCGGATTCCGACTGGAGGGCGGAACGCTGACCGACTCGTGCGGCACTGCTCCGAACGGCCTTGGCCGACCATCGCTGTACGACATAGACGCGCCGGGCTCGACGGGTTATCGGACGACCGACTTCGCCTACGCCGGCGACCTGCAGGGCAACCTGTGGCGCTTTGACTCTGCGCAAGGTCGACCTTGCTAGACGCCAAAACCCGCCGGGCGCAGCACCGGCTGCAGCTTGTCTTCGCCGCACTCAATGACAGCGACCAGGTCCAGCCGATCACCGGCACCATCGAAATTGGCGCGGCGCCAGTGGGGTCACGGGGAATCCGCAGCCCGGCGATGCTGTGGTTCGGCACCGGGCGCTACCTGACGGACGCGGATCGCTCCGACGTCACCGTGCAGTCGATGTACGGCATCGTCGACCGCTTTGCCGGCGGCAGTGGTGCGCAGGTCGCGCGCAGCAGCCTGCAGGCGCAGACGGTCAATATCAGCGACGATGCCGCGGGCACGATCACCGGCACTGCCGTGACTACACGGCGCAACGGAACAACCGCAGCAGAACGGCTGGTACATGGACCTGCCGCGCTCCGGCGAACGCATGATCGGGGCGCCGCTTTACCAGAGCGGACGCCTGTTCTTCTCGACGGTGACCCCCGACGCCAGGTAACTGCATCGGTGGCGGCGCATCATCGATCTTCGTGGTCGATCCCTACAACGGCCTTGCGCTGACCCAGCGGGCCTTCATCAACTACCCGGGCAAGGACTTCATCGCGGTCTAGCGTGGGAATCGTGCGCAGCCTGGTGTCAATCGATGCGGGCACGCGGGCCTATCTGTACGCCGGCGGCACGACGCCGTCCGGCGTACCGGACAGCACGATTCAGTTCGAGGAGATTCGTCCGTTGCAGCAGGAAGCGACTCCGCGCGGCACGGGTGTCGTGGCGCGAGATCGTCAAGTGAAATCGGGTCGAGTGCGGCGAGCCATCGGCGAGGCTCGGGCGCGCGACGGGGTTCACGCTCGTCGAGGCCCTGATCGTGGTTGGGCTGGTTGCGGTCATTGCCGCTCTCGCGATCCCCGCCTACCAGGACTACATCGTGCGCAGCAAGCGCTCGGCGGCGCGGCAGGTATTGATGGAAGGCGCGCAGTACCTGGAGCGCAACTACACGACGGCCGGCTGCTACGACTTCGCGGACACGGCGTCGTGCCTGGCGAGATCCGGCTCGGCGACCGTGCAGCCGTCGACGCTGCTGCGCGCACCGTCCGAGGGCAAGCAGAGCTACTTCGTGGCCTGGACGCTGGCGGGCAACGGGCAGGCCTACACGCTCACTGCGACGCCGTGCGCGCAGCGGGGGAGCCTGTCCCTCGGGCGCAGAACCGACCTTCAACGACGCGACCTGCGGCGCGCTGACGATCACGCAGACCGGCCTGCGCGGCGCCAGCGGCAGCGTGGCGACCTGCTGGCAGCGCTGAGCGCCCTTCTCCTGGCCGCACCGCCCCGCCGGTCTTGAGCCGGGCGGAGCCGCTATGCTTGCGGCCATGTCTGCCTCGCCTACCCCCACCCCTACCGAGATCACCTTGCACGCCACTTCGCGCGTGCTCGAGATCGCCTTCGACGACGGCCAGTGTCTTCAGGCTGCCGTTCGAGTTCCTGCGCGTGTATTCGCCGTCGGCCGAGGTGCGCGGCCACGGGCCGGGGCAGGAGACGCTGCAGCTCGGCAAGCGCGACGTCACCATCACGCAGCTCGAGCCGGTCGGCCACTACGCGGTGCAGGCGCTGTTTTCCGACGGCCACAGCAGCGGCATCTATTCCTGGCAGTACCTGTACGACCTCGGCGTGAACCAGGATCAGCTATGGGCCGAGTACCTGGCGCGGCTGGACGAAGTCGGCGCCAGCCGCGACCCGACCGATCCGCGCAACGCGGCGATCATGGCGCCCGAGATGCCCGCCCGCGGCGGGCACTGAAGCGGCGGGACACCGGCCGCTCGCAGCGCGAATCCTCGACGGGACAGCGGCCAGCTCACCGATGAGCGACGACAGCAACAAGACCCACTTCGGCTACCGCGAGGTCGGCGAACGCGAGAAGGCCGCGCACGTGGCCGGCGTGTTCGATTCGGTCGCCACGCGCTACGACCTGATGAACGACCTGATGTCGGCCGGCATGCACCGGCTGTGGAAGGCGTTCACGGTGCGGCAGGCCGACGTGCGGCCGGGCATGCGCGTGCTCGACATCGCCGGCGGCACCGGCGACCTCGCGCGTGCGTTTGCCGACCGTGCCGGCGACACCGGACTGGTCGTGCTCAGCGACATCAACGAGGCGATGCTGCGCGCCGGCCGCGACAAGCTGCTCGACAAGGGCCGCATGCTGCCGCTGGTGCAATGCGACGCCGAGCGGCTGCCGTTCGCCGACGACAGCTTCGACGTCGTCTCCGTGGCCTTCGGCCTGCGCAACATGACGCACAAGGATGCCGCGCTTGCGGAGATGCGCCGCGTCATCCGGCCCGGCGGCAAGGTGCTCGTACTGGAGTTTTCCCGGGTGTGGGCGCCGCTGTCGCCCCTATACGATGCGTACTCGTTTTCGGTGCTGCCGTGGCTCGGCAGCAAGATCGCCGGCGACAGCGAGAGCTACCGTTACCTCGCCGAATCGATCCGCATGCACCCGCCGCAGGAAGAACTTGCCCGCATGATGGAACACGCGGGGCTCGAAAAGGTCCAATGGTTCAACCTGACCGCGGGCGTTTGCGCGCTGCACGTCGGGCGCAAGTCCTAGCATTTCGGAGATTCTCATGACTAAATGGATTGCCGGTCTGGCGATCGGCTTTTTCGCGCTGACCCTGTCGCTCGACGTGGAGGCGCAGCGCCGCCTCGGCGGTGGTTTCAGCTTCGGCAAGCCGTCGAAGAACCTGCAGCAACGGCAGGCGCAGCCGCCGCAGAAGGCGCCGCAGCAGCAGGCTGCTCCGGGCGCGAGGCCGTCTCCTGCCGCGCGGCGGCGAGCCCGTGGCGTGGTGCGCTGATGGGACTGGCTGCGGGCCTGGGCCTGGCGGCGCTGGCGTCCTGGCTCGGCCTGGGCGATGCCTTCGCGATGTTCCTGATGGTGGCGCTGCTGGCGCTGGTTGCGATGGCCGCGTTCCGCCTGCTGCTGCGGCGCGCGCAACCGGCGCGGCCTGCCTACTCCGGCGGACAGCAGGCGCCCGCGACCTGGCATGGCACGGGCGGGCCGTCGTTCAATCCGATGCCGCGCGAGCAGGCGCCGAACTCGATGTCGCGCACTGCCGCCACCGCGCCGGTCGTCGGCGTTCGGGCAGGTTCTGCGATGGACGAACTGATGCGTGGCGGCAGCCGCCTCGACGAGCCGTGGGGCATTCCGTCCGACTTCGACGCCGAGGGCTTCCTCAAGCATGCCCGCAGCTACTTCGGCCGGCTGCAGGACGCGTGGGCCGCGAACAACGTCGACGAGCTTTCCGAGTTCACCACGAACGAGATGTTCACCGCACTGACGCACGAGATGCGCGCGCGCGGCAAGGTCGAGCGCAGCGAGGTGGTCTCGCTCGACGCGAAGCTGCTCGGCATGGAGCACGATGCGCAGGAACACATGGCCAGCGTGCGCTTCACCGGCACGATGCGCGTCGACGGCGAGACCGAGGCGTTCGACGAGGTGTGGAACCTCACCAAGCCTGTCGACGGCAAGACCGGCTGGCTGCTGGCCGGCATCCAGCAGCTGAACTGATCCGAATCCGGACCCAGCGGCTCCGGGGCCGATGCGCAGGCGTGCATCGGCCCCGTTTCACTTGATGTCAAGCGCGGCCGCGCCGGGCCGGTAGCCTCGCGTCACACCGCGTCGTGGCGGTCGATTCTCGCGGGAGCCTCTTGTGCTGAGATCCTTTGTCGTGGCACTTGCGGCCGCGGCGCTGACTGCCTGTGCGAGCACGTCGCCGGCGCCCGCGCCGGCTGTCGTTCCGCCCGCGGCGTTGACGATGAGCGGCGTGCCGCCCGTGCCCGGCGACCTGCCGAGTCGCATTGGCCCCTACACGGAGTTCAAGGGCGCCGGATTGCTCGACTGGTCGCCGGACGGCAGCAACCTGCTCGTCACGTTTCTGCGCGGGACGAGACGACAACTTCACCTGGCCGCGGGCCCCGGCCAGCCGCTGCGGCCGATCACGCAGGCCGAGGAGCCGACGCGCAGCGGCGCCTACTTGCCCGCTGACCCGAACATCGTCGTGTTCGAGCGCGACGTCGGCGGCAGCGAGGCCACGCGCGTGTACCGGCTCGATCTGGCGAGCGGCACCGAGACGCCGCTGACCGAGGCTGGACTGCGATGCGACACCGGGCCGTTCAACGGCGCAGGCACGGCGATGCTGGTGCAGTGCGCGCGGGTCGATCGCAGTGCCGGCGGCAACGTCGAGCGTGCCGGCGGCGTGACGGTCGATTTCTCGCTGATCGACATCCGCACCGGTGCCGCGCGGCCCGTTGCCAGCCTGCCGGGCGCGGGCTGGTACGGGCTCGACATCGCGCCCGACGACCGCACGGCGCTCGTCCTGCGCTATCGCTCGGCCTCCGAAGCCGAACTGTGGACGGTCGATCTCGGCGACGGCAGGCGGCAGCGCGTGCTGCCGCGCGACGGCGAGCCGGCGGCGTTCTACGCCGCGGCCGGCTTTGCGTCGGACAGCAGGCGGGTGTTCGTGGTGACCGACCGCTTCGGCGAGTTCCGCCAGCTTTTTCGCTACGACCCGGCGACGCATCGCTTCGAAGCCATTACCGCCGATGTGCCGTGGGACGTCGGTGCCGGCGACCTGACGCGCGATCGGTCCCGGCTCGCCGTCGTCACCAACGAAAACGGCCGCGGCGTGCCGCGGTTGTTCGACGCGGCCACGCTCGCGCCGCTGCCGCTGCCTCGACCGGCGGGTGTCAACGTCTCCGGCGTGAAGCTTGCGCCCGATGGCCAGGCACTGGCGTACTCGGCCTCGTCGGCCACCGCGCCGTCGGAGATCCGCGTGATCGACCTGCGCAGCCGTGAGGTCAGCCTGTGGGCCGCTGCGGACACGGCGGGCATCGACACGTCGACATTCCAGCCGATCGACGTGATCGAGTGGACGAGCTTCGACGGGCGCCGGATCTCGGGGCTCATCCAGCGACCGCCGAAGCACTTTCACCGGCAGGCGGCCGGTGCTGATCGAGATCCATGGCGGACCCGAGGCGCAGGCGCGCATCGGCTTCAACGGCCGCTACAACTACCTCGTCAACGAACTGGGCATCGCGCTGGTCGAGCCCAACGTGCGCGGCTCCACCGGCTTCGGCAAGACCTTTCACGCCCTCGACAACGGCAAGCTGCGCGAGGACTCGGTGAAGGACATCGGCGCCCTGCTCGACTGGATCGCGCAGCAACCGGACCTCGATGCCACGCGCGTCGTCGTGCAGGGCGGCAGCTACGGCGGCTACATGGCCAACGCGGTCGCGGTGCACTACTCAGGCCGCATCCGCGGCGCCATCACGGACGTCGGCATCTCGAACTTCGTGACCTTTCTCGAGCGCACCGAGAGCTACCGGCGCGACCTGCGCCGCGCGGAATACGGCGACGAGCGCGACCCGGCGATGCGTGAGTTCCTGCTGCGCATCTCGCCGCTGACCAACGCGGACAGGATCAAGGTGCCGCTGTTCGTCGTCCACGGCCGCAATGATCCCCGCGTGCCGGTGCAGGAAGCCGAGCAGATCGCAGCGACCGTGGCCGGCAACGGCGTGCCGGTGTGGATGCTGATCGCCGAGAACGAAGGGCACGGCTTCGCCAAGAAGGAAAACGCCGACTATCTCTTCTACGCACGCGTGCTGTTCCTGGAGAAGTTCCTGCTCGGGCCGTGAGGGCGGCCAGTCGGACGCTTCTGCCACAATCCGGTCACCTTCGGGTGCCCCTCTTCGTTGGCTGACGTGCTCGACCAGATCGCCTCAAACGCCGCTGCAACGCTGCTCAACCGAATGCTGGCGCGCGAACCGTGGGCGCGCGCCGCGCTGGCGCCGTTCGCCGGGCGAAGCGCGCGGTTGCAGGCGCTGCCTTTCTCGGTGCAGCTCGGTATCGCGGCCGGCGGCAGCTTTTCCGCCGACGCCGAGGCGCCGGCCGTGACCGTCAGCGTCGACGCTGCCTCGCTGCCGCAGGTGCTGCTCGACCCCAAGGCCGCGCTGCGCAACGTGCGGCTCGAGGGCGATGCGGAGTTCGCGCAGACACTGTCGAACGTGCTGCAGAAACTGCGCCCCGAGCCGGAAGAGGAACTGTCGCGCTTCGTCGGCGATGCGGCCGCGGTGCGCATCGTCGCGCTGCTGCGCGCCGCGCTCGCCGGCGCGCGCGAAGCCGGTGGGCGGCTCGCCGTTCAGACCGCCGACTATCTGGTGTCGGAGAACCCGATGCTCGTGTCGCAGCAGGAGATGGCGTCCTTCGCCGCGGACGTGGCGCGGCTGCGCGACGACGTCGAGCGGCTGGCCAAGCGGATCGAACTGCAGGCGCGGTAAGTCGCCCGGATGCGCGTCTTCCGTCTCGCCCGCATCGTCTTCACCGGCTTCCGTTTCGGACTGGACGAGATCGTCCTGTCCAGTCTCAAGAGCCCGTGGCTGCAGCGGCTGGTCCGCGTGGTCACGCTCGGACGCAGCCTCGACGAGCCGCGCGGCGTGCGGCTGCGGCGCGCGCTCGAGGACCTCGGGCCGATCTTCGTCAAGTTCGGCCAGGTGCTGTCGACCCGTCGCGACCTGCTGCCGACCGATGTCGCCGACGAACTGGCGGCGCTGCAGGACCGCGTGCCGCCGTTCGACCCGGACGTGGCGATGCGCGAGATCGAGCGCGGTCTGGGGCGCTCCATCGCCGAGGTCTTCGCCAGCTTCGAGCGCACGCCGGTGGCGAGCGCGTCGATCGCGCAGGTGCACTTCGCGGTGATGAAGGACGGCAAGCTCGCCGGCCGCGAGGTCGCGGTCAAGGTGCTCCGGCCGGGCATGCTCGCCGCGATCGACAAGGACCTGGCGCTGCTCGAAGCCGGCGCCGTGCTCGTCGAGCGGCTCTGGCGCGACGGCAAGCGGCTGCGCCCGCGCGACGTCGTGGCCGAGTTCGACAAGTACCTGCACGACGAGCTGGACCTGATGCGCGAGGCGGCCAACGCTTCGCAGCTGCGGCGCAACTTCGCCGGCTCGCGCCTGCTGCGCGTTCCGGAGATGTACTGGGACTACTGCTGCGGGAACGTCATCGTGATGGAGCGGATGCACGGCATCCCGGTCAGCCAGGTGGGACGGCTGCGCGATGCCGGCATCGACATCCAGAAGCTGTCGGCCTCGGCGGTGGAGGTCTTCTTCACGCAGGCGCTGCGCGACGGCTTCTTCCACGCCGACATGCACCCCGGCAACATCTATGTCGGCGACCGCGGCGAAGACCTCGGCAGCTGGATCGCGCTCGACTTCGGCATCGTCGGCACGCTGTCGGACAACGACAAGAACTACCTGGCGCAGAATTTCCTCGCCTTCTTCCGCCGCGACTACAAGCGCGTGGCCGAGCTGCACGTCGAGAGCGGCTGGGTGCCGGCCACCACGCGCGTCGACGAGCTGGAAAGCGCGATCCGCGCCGTGTGCGAGCCGATCTTCGACCGGCCGCTGAAGGAGATCTCGTTCGGCCAGGTCCTGCTGCGGCTGTTCGAGGCCAGCCGCCGCTTCAACGTCGAGATCCAGCCGCAGCTGGTGCTGCTGCAGAAGACGCTGCTGAACATCGAGGGCCTGGGCCGCCAGCTCGACCCGGACCTCGATCTGTGGAAGACGGCCAAGCCGTTCCTCGAGCGCTGGATGCAGGACCAGGTCGGCTTCAAGCGGCTCGAAGAGAAGCTGAAGGTCGAGGCCGCGCAGTGGAGCCATCTGCTGCCGCAGCTGCCTCGCCTGCTGCACCAGACGCTGGCCGACACCACGCGCCAGGACCGCATGCTCGGCGAACTGCGCCGGCTGCGGCAGGAGACCGAGCGGCGCAACCGGCTGCTGCTGATCGGCGTGACCTCCCTGGCGGCGCTGGCGATCATGGCTGCCTGGGCGTTCTTCGGGATGGCGTTGCCGGGCCGGTAGCGCGGCGCCGACGCGGGCGGTCGCCGGCGCCGGCATCCGTGGTGGAGGCGCGCCGAACTGACAAAGCGTCGCGGCCGCGTCACGTTCGGCGCCGTTGCGAAGTGAGAAGGTTTGGCGTCGCGGCGGCGAACGCTTATCGTCGCCTGCGTCCGCGCCCGAGCCGCGCGCATTCCTCCCGAGCATCGCGCCATGACCCTGATCGGCTTCGTCGTCCTGTACCTGCTCGTGTCGGTGACGATCGGCCTCTTCGCCGCGACCCGCGTGAAGAACACCGCCGACTACGCGGTGGCGGGACGCTCGCTGCCGCTGATCATGGTGGTCACCACCACCTTCGCCACCTGGTTCGGCTCGGAAACCGTGCTCGGCGTGCCGGCCAAGTTCATCGAAGGTGGACTGGAGTCGACCGTCGAGGATCCCTTCGGCGCTTCGCTGTGCCTGATCTTGGTCGGCATGTTCTTCGCCGCGAAGCTGTACCGGATGAACCTGCTGACGATCGGCGACTTCTATCGCGAGCGCTTCGGGCGCGGCGTCGAGATCTTCAGCGCGCTGGTGATCGCCGTCTCGTACCTTGGCTGGGTGGCGGCGCAGATCACCGCGCTCGGCCTCGTGTTCAACCTGCTTTCCGGCGGCGCGATCTCCACCGTGCAGGGCATGGCGATCGGCACCGCCGTGGTGCTCACCTACACGGTGTTCGGCGGCATGTGGTCGGTGGCGCTGACCGACTTCCTGCAGATGATCATCATCGTCGTCGGCCTGTCGCTGATCGCGTGGTTCGCGGCCGAACTCGCCGGCGGCGTCGACAACGTGATCGCGCACGCCTCGGGCCGCGAGCTGTTCAACTTCCTGCCCGAGGCCACGCCGCACGCGTGGCTGTTCTGGCTGTCGTCGGCGGTGACGATCATGATCGGCTCGATCCCGCAGCAGGACGTGTTCCAGCGCGTGATGTCGGCCAACAGCGAGAAGAACGCCGTGCGCGGCCCGATCATCGGCGGCACCGCCTACCTGCTGTTCGCCGCGGTGCCGATGTTCATCGCGGTCGCGGCGTTCGTCGTGATGCCCGAGGCGGCCGCCGCGCTGCTCAAGGACGACCCGCAGAAGATCCTGCCGACGCTGGTGATGGAGCACATGCCGACCTGGCTCAAGGTGATGTTCTTCGGCGCGCTGCTCTCGGCGATCATGTCCACGGCGTCGGCCACGCTGCTGGCGCCGACCACGACGTTCGTCGAGAACATCCTGAAGAACTTCGTGCCGCTGTCCGACAAGCGCGAGCTGCGCGCGATGCGCATCACGCTGGTGATCTTCGCCGCCTGCGTGCTCGGCTACTCGATCCGCATGGAAGGCACGCCGATCTACGAACTGGTGGCGATGGCCTACCAGTTTCCCGTGGTCGGCGCGTTCTGGCCGCTGGTGCTCGGCCTGTACTGGGAGAGGTCGACCACGCAGGGCGCGGTCTGGTCGATCGTGCTCGGCATGAGCAGCTGGGCGCTGCTGTCGCTCACCCCGCTCGGCGAGGTGATTCCCTCGGTACTGGCCGGGCTGATCATGGCCGGCATCGGCATGGTGGCGGGCTCCCTGCTGCCCACCGCCGGAAACCGCGCGCACCGCACGCAGCGCCGGCACGCGCACGCCCCGGGCGTCCGGTCGCACCGCGGATGAGGTAGCGGCCGGCCCTTGCCGGCAGATCGCCCCGCCCGGCCCGGTCGGGTCGGGCGGCACCCGGACGTCCCATCCCCGCTGCTCAAGGGCTGCGAGGCCGGCCGGCGCCGCCGTGCCGCGACAGGCGCGGTATCCCGCTTCGTTCGGACGGCCTAATCCGTTCGCATGAGGGTCTGCCGGTCAGTGGGCGCTTGCAAAGGTGCGAGGGTTCACCGCTTATCGCGTGCACCTCGCCAGCAAGAGTGATCACGCTTTCACGGTATGGGTCACGTCCCGAGAATCCAAAGCAAGGATCTCGCGCCACATACACGGAGGCACTTCCATGAACAACGAAAGGCAACCTGAACGCGTCGACCCGGCCGCCGCGCACGGCGTCCTTCGGCGGTTCCCGACCTCGCAGCGCGGCGTCACGCTGGTCGAGGTGCTCGCCACGATGGCGATCTCGGCAGTCATCCTCGGCATGGCCGCGCCCAGCCTCACCGACGCGATGCGGACCAACCGCGCGCGCACCGCCTCGCAACAGCTCATCGGGCTGCTGAACGACGCGCGCAGCGAGGCCGTGAAACGCAACATCCCGGTGCTCGTGTGCCCGAGCAACGATGGGTCGACCTGCCTCTCGACACCGGCGGCAACGTCGTGGATCGGCCTCACCATCGCCTGCTACGACGCCGACGCCAACGGCAGCTGCGACACCTCCACGCTGACGGCGCCGAATCCGATCCGCGTGCGCAGCCAGGTCGATCCGATGGTGCAGCTCTCCGGGCCGGAGGCGGTGGTGCGCTTCAACGGGCTCGGGGCCACCGCCGGCACGGTCAGCTTTTCGCTCAGTACCGGCGAGCAGGCGTCGCAGTCGAGCACGATCACGGTGGCCGCCACCGGCGCGGTGAGGACTTACTGATGAGCCGCGCCCACTACGGACTGGCGGCCCGGCGCGCGGATCAGCGCGGCTCGATCATGATCGAGGCGCTGGTGTCGATCGTCGTCACTTCGCTTGCCATGCTCGCCTCGGCGGCGCTGGCCATCAACGCCGCCAAGGTCAACCAGACCGGTCGTTACCGCACCCAGGCCGTCGCGCTGGTCAACGACATCGCCGAGCGGATCGACGCCAATCTCGCCGCGTCCGGGACCGGCGCCTTTGCGCTGGCGATCGACTACACGCCGCCGCAGGAAGGCCAGGGGGTCGCTCTGGCCGATTGCACGGCTGCCTCCTGTACGGCCGCGCAGCATGCCGCGGCCGATCTGGCCGCCTGGCGCAGCCGGGTGATGAACACGCTGCCCCAGGCGAGCGCGCAGCTCACCTACACGGCCGCCGCCGGGACGACGCCGGCCAGCTATGCGATCACGGTCAACTGGATCGAGCGCTCGCTCGGCCACGGCGGCTCCGCCCGCACGAATGGCGGTGACGTCACCGCGACTGCCGAAACCTTCACCTACACCGCCACCAAGGCAGTGCCGCCGCAATGAGGCCACGCCGTCACAGCCAGCGCGCGTTGCCGCGGGCAAGCCGCGGCTTCTCGCTGATCGAACTGATGGTCGGTGTCGGCATCAGCCTGGTCATCCTGGCGGCGCTCGCGTCGACCTACGTCACGACGGCCGGGATCGGCCGCGCCAACCAGCGCGTGTCGGAGATCCTGACCAACGGCCAGGCGGCGATGGACGCCCTGCGCCGCGACATCATCAATTCCGGCTTCTCCGGCCTGACCGGCGATCTCAACCAGATGGAACGGGCGGCCACCGCGGTCAGCAACGACTGTGCCACGGGCTTCGCGATGAACCTGCGCCAGGCCGTGTGGGGCGCCAACGACGCCAACCCGTTCAGCGCCAGCTGCATCCCGGCGAGCAACTACCTGCGCGGCGACGTGCTGGCGGTGCGGCGGCTGGGCATCGTGCAAACGGGCGCCCTGCAGGCCACGCGCCTGTACGTGCGCTCGGCGTACCAGGCCGGCGAGTACTTCCTCGGCAGCGCGCCGCCGGCGTCGTTCGGTTGGACGCCGTCGGCGGACTACGTCGCGGACGCGGCCGTCTACTTCATCAGTCCGTTCACCGTCTCGGCCGCCGAGTCGCCGCAGGTGCCGGCGCTGTATCGCGTGCGGCTGCTGCCGGGGCCGGCAATGAGCGCACCGGAACTGGTCGCTTCGGGCATCGACGACCTGCAGGTGCAGTACGAGGTGCGCGAGGGTTCCACGGGCCAGATCCGCATCTACGACGCCGGCACCGCACCGATTACCGACAGCAGCGTCACGTTCACTGCCACGGGCTGGGATGACGTCGTGGCCGTGCGCCTGTTCTTGCTGGTGCGGGCACAGGCACTGGAAGCCGGCTACACGCCCGGCGAGCGCACCTTCACGCTCGGCAGCCGGCAGGTCACGTTCAACGACAGCATTCCGCGCCAGGTGATGAGCAGCGTGCTCAGCCTGCGCAACCGATGACATGGAACGCCCGAGTATGAAGAAGAGCCTTGCCCCGCCGCGCCGCCGCAGCGCCGGTTTCTCGCTGATCACTGCCGTCGTGATGGTGCTGATGGCGGCGATCGTCGGCATCGCCGCGATGACCGCGTCGCGATCGCAGCTGATGGCTGCCGGCAATGCGCAGTACCAGATCACCGCGTTGCAGGAGGCGGAACGCGCGGTCGCCACCGCGGAAAGCTGGCTGCGCGCCGGCACCAACGCCAAGGGCGACGGCTTCACCACTTACAGCGCGCAGACCACGCCGGCGCTCTATCCGCAGAACTACATGACCAGCAACAGCCTCAACCCGCTGACCTGGACGTGGAGCGACAGCAACTCGGTGGCGCTGAACAACGGAGTCTCACGCTACGTGATCGAGCAGGTCGCCACCAACATGGTGCCGATCGGCGAACAGCCGCGCGGCCTGATCGAGGAAGAAGGCAACACCGATTGCAAGCGCGTCAACGTGTTTCGCATCACCACCCGCGGGACCAGCGGCGCCGGCGCTTCGCGCACGCTGCAGGCCGTCTACAGCGTGGATGGCTGCTAGGCAAGGAGCAGGACATGCCGAATTCGAACGTACCCACGTCTCTTGTCCGCGCGCTGGCCGCGCTCGCCTGGCTGGCTTGCGCGTTCGCCGCGCACGCGGCGCCGTCGTTCGTTCCCGACGACCAGCCGATCGGCTATCTCGCGCAGCCACGCCCGACCTCGCTCGACGTGCGCGACGGCAACCAGTTCGTCTACTACATCGACTACAAGCGGCAGAACTGGAAAGGCAACCTGAGGCCGTTCACGATCAGCCCGATCGGGATCCTGCAGGTGGCGGACGAGGAATGGCCGGGCGGCACCGCGCCGGTGCTCAACCAGATAGTCTTCAACGACGGCTGGGAGAAGAAACGCAAGGTCGTCACGCTGAAGGACGACGGCACGCCGATCCTCTTCGACGACGGCAAGCTTTCCGGCGCGCAGAAGAGTTCCATCAGCGGCTCCGATGTGAACGAAAGAATCAAGTACATCCGCGGCGAACGGAAAAACGAAGCCCCTCTCGGCAAGAAGTTCCGGGCACGTACCTACGTCCTCGGCGACATCCTCCACTCGCGGCCGGCGTACGTGCCGGGCACGATCCCGATGCTCTACGTCGGCGCCAACGACGGCATGCTGCACGCGTTCAAGGCCGCCACCGGCGAGGAGGTCTACGCGTACGTCCCGTCGATGCTGATCCCGAAGCTGGGTGCTCTGGTGCCGTATGCGACGACCCGGCTACACGCACAAGCACTTCGTCGACGCGTCGCCGCGCACCGCGCTGGTGTCGATCGGCGGCGTGACCAAACGCATCCTGGTCGGCGGGCTGGGTGCCGGCGGGCGCGGCATTTACGCGCTGGACATCACCGACGACTCGACCTCGGTGCCGGCGACCGAGGAGGCCGCGTCCCTCAAGATCATGTGGGAGATCACCAACACCAAGATCATCGTCACCAACCCGAAAGCGGTGACGGCGACCGCCACGTACGCCAACCTCGGCTACACCTACGGCGAACCGATCATCGGCAAGGGAAACAACGCCGGTGCCGACGTGATCTTCATGCCCAACGGCTACATGAGCACGACCGGCAAGGCGACGCTGTTCGTGATCAACCCGGCCAACGGCGCACTGATCAAGGAGATCGACACCGGCACCGGGTCGGCGGGCAGCCCCAACGGGCTGTCGTCGCCGACGCCGTTCGACGTCAACGGCGACGGCAGGATCGACTACCTGTACGCCGGCGACCTCGACGGCAACATGTGGCGCTTCAACGTGACCGACGCCAGCCCCGCGAACTGGACCGCGACCCTCCTCTACACGACCAGCCCCGTGCAGTCGATCACCACCGGGCCGGCGGTCGCCGCGCATCCGAAGGGCGGGCGCATCGTCGCCTTCGGCACCGGCCGCACGTTCACGCAGACCGACATGGAAGACACCGCGGTGCACTACATGTACGGCATCTGGGACGGTGCGTCCGGAAGCACGCTGCTCAGCCAGACCCTCAGCGCCGAAAAAGTCTATACGAGCGGGGTAGGCGACTACGTTCGCCGCGTGCGCACGCTGTCGATCAACGCGCCGGACTGGAGCACGCATCGCGGCTGGAAAGTGGCGCTGCCGGCCGGCCAGCGGGTCGTCGGCGACCGCCTGACGATCACCAATGGCCGCGTCTACGCCAACGCGTTCGACCCGACGGCCAACCTGGCGGGCGCGACCGCCGACCCGCCCGAGCCCGTCTACGAGAACTGGAAGTACCAGTTCAGCTTCCTCAGCGGCGGCGGCTATGTCAAACCGGTCTTCGACCTGAACGCCGACGCCAAGTTCGACACCGGCGACCTGCTGCCCGATGCCGGAGGCACGCCGATGTACGACCGCGTCGCCGTGGGGATGTTCCAGAACGCCGGCGTGACCTCGCAGCCGGTCGTCGTGACGACCACCGTCGGTTCGCAGGACCTGTACACGCAGAACCCGGACCTGCCCGCGAGCGAAGTCCCGCCCGTCGAAACCGGCGTATCCGGCGGCCACTTCGATGCCGATGTCTACTACCCGACCGCATTCGATTCCGGCGCCGGAAAGTACAAGAGCTACGGCAACAGGAAGCACATCCACGAGTACGACGACAAGTTCGGCGTCACCGGCGTCAACATGCTGAACGCCAGCGATCCGGCCCTGAACCTGAGCAACGCCAGCTTCGCCGTCAAACGGACCAACCCGCAGACGCCGTTCAAGGTGCTGGTGCAGCACCAGTACCTGAACCCTGCGGCGAAACTGCGCGTCGGGCCGAGCGGCAACTGGGTGACCGTGAAGGACTTCGGCGGCCAGGCCACGGCGGCAACTGCAGATGCCGTGCTCGACGAGGCCAACAACCCCTCCTATACGTACGACACGGTCGGCCACCTGACGATGGGCCTGCCGCTCGACGCCTTCGCCACCAAGGACTGGTGGGGCGGGGGGAACAACGGCAACGGTGTCGGCGGCGCCGACATGCGCGCCGGCCTGATCCCGACCAAGACTGGCTGCGTCAACGGCCTCAACGACACGCCCACTTTCGCGACGCTGGGCCCGAACGGCGAGCGGCACAACGGCGCACTGACCGTGCAACTGATCCGCGCCGACACGCCGGCCAGCGCGCTCGAACTGGTCATCGCAGACGACCCGAAATACGGCTGGCGCCTGAAGGCGAGCGAGTACCGAACGTACATGCTCGCGCAATGGACGTACTTCTGGCACCACCCGAACGGCAAGTGCTACGGCGAGTCGGGCTGGGCCAAGGACCCGCCGCAGGATCCCGGCGACGACGACCCGCCGACCCCGCCGCATGGGACCGACGATCCAAGAGACGGGACCTTCAGCGCGATCGGCAGCGGCGCCACCACCCTGGTGTGCTCGGGCACGGTGACCGGCAACACGGTGACCTTCGTCAAGGCAACCCTGACGACGACGGAGGTCGAGACGTACAGCAGCGGCTGCACGGTGACCACCGTCTCCGTCAACGACGGCTATGGCAACGTGGACGTGACGGTGACGACGGAGTTGTCCGATGGCACTTCCGAGAGCTACGAGTACAGCTACAAGGAGGTCTACAACTGGACGCCGAACCACACGCGCACCGGTGTCACGATCGGCCGGGTCTCCTGGCGCGAACTGATCCGCGAATAGGAATCACGATGAACATGCCTCTGCATCCGGCCCCCGCCCGCGCGGCCACCCTGCGCCGCGCGGCGGGCTTCACGCTCGTCGAACTGATGATCGTGGTGTTCATCGTCGGCATCCTGGCGGCGGTCGCGATCCCGAGCTACATGAACAGCGTGGTGCGCAGCAGCCGCAGCGCCGCGCAGACCGAGATGCTCGAGCTGGCTGCCGCGCAGGAGCGCATCTTCCTGAACTCGGGTGCCTACACGAGCAGCGTCACGAACGCGTACACGGGCCTGAGCGCCGGCGGCCTGGGCGTTGCCTCCGGCAGCACCAAGGACGGCCGCTACACGCTGTCGCTGACCCTCACGGGCACCGCCTTCTACACGCTCACCGCATCGCCGGTGGCCGGCACGACCCAGGCCAGCGACGGCAACATCACGCTGAACTCGGCCGGCGCACGAGCGTGGAACGGCAAGTCGTGGTAGCCGCCTGAGGGCGCGGCGATGCGCCGTCAGCCCGGCGCATCGGCTCCGGCCTTCGCGGCCAGCGCGCCGAGATCGTTGACGTATCCACGCAGTTTCCTGGTCAGCGCGGCGCGCTGCGGCAGCGTCGCGCTGTTGATCAACTGGGCGACCAGTTCGGCGTTGCCCTCCCGCACCTGCGCCAGCCGCGCACGGCGCGCAGGGTCACTCGGCTCGGCAAGCTGCGCGAAGCACTCGCGCAGCCATGCGGTGGCGACTTCCGGCCGCGGCTGCTCGACGCGGATGCGGGTGATCACGGCGACGAGCTCGCGCTGCCTGTGCTCGCGCTCCTGCAGCCACGCCTCCTGCGCATCGGGCCGTCGCACCAGCGATGTGCGGATCAGTTCCCGCTGCGCCCGCGAGACGCTGCCAAACCACTCCTCGGCGCGTTCGGCGTAGCGTTCGACGCGCTGCTCGAGCGACTCGGCGCCGGCGAAACCCGACCAGTTCGCGGCGCGCCTTCGACGTGTCGCGGGCCAGCTTCTCGGCGAGGCGGTCGACCTGCGCCGGCTTCAGCGTCAGCGCCAGCCTGGCCAGGTCGGGCGCGGCCTGCTCGCCGATCGCCGTCAGGCTGCGCCTGATGCCGGCATTGAACTCGATCACGTCGGCCGCGCTGACCGGGCCGGCGACCTTTCTCTGCGCATCGTTGAGCAGCTGCACGTACCCCGGCAGCTGTGTGGCGCGGTGCCAGCGGTGCAGCGCGCCGATCCGCTCGTGCGCGAGGCGCTGCTGCTCGTCGTCGAGATCGAGGTAGCTGTCGAGCGAATACGCGAGCAGCGTGTCCGCATTGTCGTAGCCCAGCTTCAGCTGCGAGCACGCGGCGAGCAGCAGGGCGACGCTGACGAGGAGAAAGCGGCGGGCATGCTCGCCCAGCGACGCCGTGGCGGCGAGCACGCCGGCGCGCGCAGGGCCGGTGCTACGATCGTTCGGCATCGGTATCGACGGTTCCACTTCCTCGTTCTCCTTCACTTCGCCCGCGATGAACATCGTCATCCTGGCTGCCGGCCAGGGCAAACGGATGCGCTCTCGCCTGCCGAAAGTACTGCATCCGGTGGCCGGCCGGCCGATGCTCGCACACGTGATCGCCACCGCGCAGGCGGTGGCCGCCGGTCGCAGCGGCGCCACGCGCACCGTGGTGGTCGTCGGCCACGGCGCCGAGCAGGTGCGCAATGCGTTCTCTGACCGCGCCGATGTCGATTTTGTTCTGCAGGAGCCGCAGCTCGGTACCGGGCATGCGGTAGCGCAGGCGGCCCCGCGCGTCGACGAAGGCGCGCCGACGCTGGTGCTCTACGGCGACGTGCCGATGGTGCGCGCCGAGACGCTGCGCCGCCTGCTCGACGGCGCCGGAGACGGCGTCGGCGTGCTGACCGTGCGCCTCGACGACCCGACCGGCTACGGCCGGATCGTGCGCGACGGGCACGGCAACGTGCTGAAGATCGTCGAGCAGAAGGACGCCTCCGACGAGGAGCGTGCGATCCGCGAGGTCAACACCGGCATCCTCGTCGCGCCGACGCACCGGTTGAAGACCTGGCTCGCGCGGCTGTCGAACGACAACGCGCAGCAGGAGTACTACCTGACCGACGTGATCGCGCTGGCGGTGGCCGACGGCGTGCGCGTGGCCGGCGTCGCCGCGGCCGACGCCGACGAGACGCTCGGCGTGAACAGCAAGGCGCAACTGGCGCAGCTGGAGCGCATCGCGCAGGCGCGCGCTGCCGCGGCAGCGATGGACGCCGGCGCCACGCTGGCCGATCCGGCCCGCTTCGACGTTCGCGGAGAACTGACCGTCGGCGCCGACGTGTTCGTCGACGTGAACTGCGTGTTCGAGGGGCGGGTTGCGCTCGGCGACGGCGTGCGCATCGGCCCGAACTGTGTTCTGCGTGACTGCGCGATCGGCGCGGGCACCGAGGTGCAGGGCTTCTGCCATCTGGAAGGGGCGACGATCGGCGCGAACGCGCGCATCGGTCCGTTCGCGCGGGTGCGGCCGGAGACCACGCTGGCCGACGAGGTGCACATCGGCAATTTCGTCGAGGTCAAGAATTCGCAGCTCGCGCAGGCCGCCAAGGCCAATCACCTGGCCTACGTCGGCGATGCCACGGTCGGCCGCAACGTGAACATCGGCGCCGGCACGATCGTCGCCAACTACGACGGTGCCAACAAGCACCGCACGGTGATCGGCGACGACGCGCACACCGGCTCGAACTCGGTGCTGGTGGCGCCGATCACCGTCGGCGCCGGCGCCACGGTCGGCGCCGGCTCGACGGTGACCCGCGAAGTGCCGGCCGGCAAGCTGACCGTCGCCCGCGCCAAGCAGGTCACGGTCCCGGGGTGGAAGCGGCCGGTGAAGAAGAAGCCGTGAGCGCGGCAACGGCATGTCCATCGCGCCGGACGTGCAGTACATAGGGGCAACGGAGATCTTGGTGCGCCGCTTCGCGTGCTTTTCCGTCCCTGACTCGTCCGCCGCTGCGCCGGAATGACCGCCTTCGCGAACCGCGCATCCCGCTCGCGCTCGAATCGTCGCGGCTGCTGCTGCGCGTTCCGGCGGAGAGCGACTGGCGCGCGCTGCATGCCTACTACGGCGATGCCGACAGCGTGCGCTACACGGTGGGCGCGCCGCTCACCGAGGCGCAGACCTGGCGCGTGCTCGCCGGCGTGGTCGGCCACTGGGGCTGGCGCGGCTACGGTCCGTACTCGGTGCTCGACAAGGACAGCGGCAGCGTGCTCGGCATCGCGGGCCTGTGGTTTCCGAACGACTGGCCGGAGCCGGAGATCAAGTGGGCGCTGGTGCCGGCGGCCCGCGGCCGGGGCTACGCCGCCGAGGCGGCGCGGGCCGTGCGCGCGATGGCGCGCGAGCACCTGCCCGGCGTGCGGCTGATCAGCCTGATCTCGCACGGCAACGAGGCGTCGGTGCGGGTGGCGGAGGCCGCGGGCGCGCGCCTCGAACGCGACATCGAATTTCGCGGCAGTCTCGCCTCGATCTACCGGCACCCCGATTAGCGGGAGCGCCAGGCCGCGACGCCGAGCAGCAGCCAGCCGGCGAGGAACAGCACGCCACCGAACGGGGTGATCGCGCCGAGGCCGCGCGCGCCGGTCAGCGCCAGCAGATACAGGCTGCCGCTGAACAGCGCCGTGCCGCCGACGAAGCACCAGCCGCTCGCGCTGGCCGCGCGGGAAGGCCAGTGTGCCGCGACCCACGCCACCGCCAGCAGCGCCAGGGCATGGAACATCTGGTAGCGCGCGCCGGTTTCGAACACGGCGAGCATCTCCGGCGACAGCCGGGCCTTCAGTGCATGCGCGCCGAACGCGCCCGCGGCCACCGCGATGAAGCCGCTCGCCGCCCCGACGATGACGAACCGCCGGTCCATCAGCGCCGGCGGCCGAAGGGCGGCTGGCCGCGCCAGTAGCGCAGCATCAGCCAGCCGCCGAGCATGCCGCCGAGGTGCGCGAAGTGCGCAATGCCGCTCGCCTCGCCGGTGACGCCGAGCGTGAGTTCCAGCGCGCCGTAGAGCACGGCGAACAGCCATGCCGGCATCGGCACCGGCGGAAACAGCAGCACGATGGTCCGGTGCGGGAACAGCATCGCGTAGCCGAGCAGCAGCCCGAACAGCCCGCCGGACGCGCCCACGGTCGGATACGGCACCGGCGCATTCGGACGCGACGACCAGTTGCACCAGCCCGGCGACCAGCACGCTGGCCACGTAGTACTGCAGCAGCCGGCGCGGACCCCACACGCGCTCGAGCTCGGAGCCGAACATCCACAGGCCGTACATGTTGAACGCCAGGTGCAGCAGCCCGCCGTGCAGCAGCGCGTAGCTGAGCAGCTGCCACGGACCGAAGCCGCTGCCGATCGGCCACAGCGCGAACCACTCGAACAGTCCGGCGCCGGTGGCGAAGGCCAGCACGGAAACGCCGACCGTTACCACCAGCAGCAGTTGTGTCATCGATTGCATCGGAGGCGATTGGCGCGAAGCGGTCAGGAATGGAATGGCGCGGGTCACGCGAAGGGCATCCCGCGCGCAGGTTGGAGCGGCACGGGGCCCGATCGGTTCCTCGGTCGGGCCGAGGATAATCCGTGCATGACCTCGACCGCCGCCATCGAAGCCCGCAAGGATCTCGCCTGCGCGTTGCAGGCCGCGCACAAGCTCGGCTTGAGCGAGGGCGTGTGCAACCATTTCTCGCTGGCGGTTCCCGACCGGCCGGGGCACTTCCTCATCAACCCGCAAGGGTTGCTGTGGAGCGAGATCGGGCCGGACGACCTCGTCGTCATCGACGCGCAGGGCCGCAAGGTCGAGGGGCGCCACGCCGTCGAGCCGACCGCGTTCTTCATCCACGGCTGGATCCACCGCACGGTGCCCGAGGCCGCCTGCGTGCTGCACACCCACATGCCGTTCGCCACGGCGCTGTGCCTGCTGCAGGGCGGCCGGCTCGAAATGGCGAGCCAGAACGCGCTGCGCTTCTATCGCCAGGTGGCGTACGACAACGAATACAACGGCCTCGTGCTCGACGACGCGGAAGGCCAGCGCATCGCCAAGCGGCTGGCCGGCCACACGGTGCTCTTCCTCGCCAACCACGGGGTGATCGTGCGCGGGCCGAACGTCGCCTGGGCATTCGACGACCTGTACTACCTCGAGCGCGCCTGCATGCACCAGGTGCTCGCGCAGGGTACCGGCAAGCAGCTCAAGCTGATCGGCGAAGCGGTCGCGGCGCGCACGGCGAAGCAGATCGCCGGCGAGCGCCAGCAGTCGGAGCTGCACCTGAAGGCGCTGCGGCGCGCATTCCGATTCGACTGAAGCCGGCGGGACCCGGCGTGTCGCCGTGCGGGGCGCGGTAGGTCGGGAACTCGCGCTGCGTGTGCGCTCCTGTCGCCGTCGGCGCCGGCACCGCAGTCCCGGATAATCGCCGCCGTCCAACCCTGGTGCCTCGATGCCCGAAAGCCTGCTCTCCCTGGTTCAGTCCAGCGAGGTTGCCTACCTGGTGCTGATCTTCGGCCTGCTGGTCGTGCCGCGCGTGCTGCAGCGGTTCCTGCTGCCCGCGCCGCTCACCTGCCTGGGGCTGGGCATCGTCGCCGCGGTCTTCCTCTCGCAGTTCAGCCACGACGCCACGCTGGCGCTGCTCGGCACGCTGGGCATTTCGTCGCTGTTCCTGTTTGCCGGCCTCGAAGTCGACCTGAAGCTGATGCGGCGCGCTGCCGGGCCGCTGATCGGCCACCTGGTGGTGCGCAGTGCCATCCTGGGCGCGGGCGTCTACTTCGGTGTCACCTACTTCGGCTTCTCGTGGCAGGCGTCGGCGCTGCTCGCCCTCGCCCTGCTGACGCCATCGACCGGTTTCATCCTCGACACGCTGGCAAGCCTCGGCCTGAACGAGGACGAGCGATTCTGGGTGACGACCAAGGCGATCGGCGGCGAACTGCTGGCGCTGGTGGTGCTCTTCGGCGTGCTGCAATCGTCGTCGGTGGAGCACGCGGCGTGGGCCGGCGGCGCGCTGGCGATGATGATCGTCGCACTGCCGCTGCTGTTCATCGTGCTCGGGCGGCTGGTGGTGCCGCACGCGCCGGGGTCGGAGTTCTCCCTGCTCGTGATGGTCGGCCTGATCGCCGCCTATCTGACCAAGGAGCTGGGCGTCTACTACCTGGTCGGCGCGTTCCTCGCCGGGTTCATCGCCAGGCTGCTGCGCGAACGCCTGCCGGGACTGGCGTCCGACGACAACCTGCACGCGGTCAAGCTGTTCGCCTCGTTCTTCGTGCCGTTCTACTTCTTCTACCGGGGCATGAACATTCCGGCCGGCGCGCTGACGCTCGATGCGCTCAAGCTCGGCCTGATGTTGAGCCTGGCCATGCTGCCGCCGCGCATTGCCGGCGTATGGCTCCAGCGGCGCTTCATCAAGCACGAAAGCGCGCGGAGCAGCCTGAATGTCGCGCTGGCGCTGACGCCGACGCTGATCTTCACGCTCGTGCTCGCCACCATCCTGCGCGAGCGTTTCGCAATCTCCGAGACGCTTTACGGCGCGCTGCTGGTCTACGCCGCGCTGACGACGATCCTGCCGTCGCTGCTGCTGTCGCGACCGATCGACTTCGAACTGCACGATTTCGTCGGCCCGCCGGCGCCGGCGATTGCCGCCGAAGCACCGCTGCCGACGCTTCAGACGTCGCCCGCGCCGCGCGAGCCGTCGGCGTCGGGCGAAGGGTCGCCGCCTTCCGCTCAGCCGCCGCGTCGCTGATCGCTGCGCCGCGGCTCGTCAGTACCATCGGCCGATGATCCGTCGCCCCTTCATCGCTGTCGCGACTGCCGTGGCGCTGCTCCTCGCGGCGGCTTGCCGGCCCGACGTCGAACGTCCGCCTGCCGCCGAGAGCGTGAAGCCGACGGCGCCCCGGATCGAGCGCATCGGCGACGCACGGCTGCCGATCACCACGCGCGCGCCGCTGGCACAGCAGTTCTTCGACCAGGGGCTTCGCCTCGCCTACGCGTTCGATCACGCCGAGGCGCTGCGCGCCTTCAGCGAGGCGGCGCGGATCGATCCCGAGTGCGCGATGTGCGCCTGGGGCATGGCCTATGCGATCGGACCGAATATCAACGATCCGGGGCGCCCGGCCGATCCGCGCGCAGCCCAACATGCGCAGCGCGCCCTCGACCTGGCGGGCGGCGCCACGCGGAAAGAGCGCGCGCTGATCGGGGCGCTGGCGGCACGACTCGATCTGGCCGCGCCGCCGGCCGCAGTCGCCGACGCCTCGCCGTCGTCACCGGTGTGCGCGATGCCGCCGCCGCCGAAGGACGCCGACCCGCTCGACATCGCCTACGCGCAGGCGATGGCAAACGTGGCGCGCGAGTTCCCGGACGACGACGAAGTCACCGTGCTGTACGCGGAGGCGCTGCTGATGCTTTCGCCGTGGCAGTGGTGGAGCCGCGACGGCGCCGAGCCGCGCGAAGGGACGGTGGAGGCGATCGACACCCTCGAGCGCGTGCTGGCGCGATCGCCGGAACACGCCGGCGCCAATCACTTCCTGATCCACGCGCTGGAGGCCTCGCGCACGCCGCAGCGGGCGCTCGCCGCGGCCGAGCGGCTCGCGCAGCTCGCGCCCGATGCCGGCCACATGGTGCACATGGCCTCGCACATCTTCGTCCGCGTCGGCCGCTATGCGGATGCCGTGCGCTCGAACCGGCAGGCGATCGACGCCGACCAACGTCTCGACGCGCAACTCCGCGCGCAGGGCTTCGAGCCGCTCGGGCACGTGTCGCATCACCATCACTTCCTGTGGGCCGCGGCGGCGATGCAGGGCAATGCCGCGGTCGCGCTCGAGGCGGCGCGCTGGCTGGCCGCCGAGGCAACGCGGCCCGAACAGCCGTACGGTGACGGCGGCAGCAACGACTACTTCCTCGCCCTGCCCTGGCTGGCGCAGGTTCGCTTCGCGCGCTGGGACGAGATCCTCGCCGCGCCCGAGCCGCAGTGGCCGGCGCACGCGTCGTCGTATCCGCGCGCGGTCCGCCACTACGCGCGCGGCATGGCGCTGGCGCGCACCGGCGATGCCGACGGCGCAGGCAGGGAACTGCGCGCACTGCAATCGGCCGCGCGGGATCCCGCTCTGGAAGGCCTGACGCTGAAAGGCATCGACGACCTCGGCGCGCTGCTGGCACTGGCCGAGGCCTCGCTGCGCGGCGAGATCCTGCTTGCCAGGCGGCAGTACCGGCGGGCGATCGAGGCGTTGCGGCGCGCGGTCGACCTGGAAGATTCGCTGGAGAGCGAGGAGCCGCCGCCCTGGGCGGCGCCGGCGCGGCAGGCGCTTGGCGCCGCTCTGCTGCTGGCCGGGGCGCCGGGCGAAGCCGAGCGGGTTTTTCGCGCCGACCTGGATCGCCATCCCGACAACGGCTGGTCTCTTTACGGACTGGCCGAGAGCCTGCGGCGCCAGAGGCGCGCCGAAGAGGCAGCGTTGTTCGAGACGCGCTTTCGCACCGCCTGGCGCGACGCAGACCTCGCGCAGCCCGACACGCGCTTCTAGCGGAGCGCGGGCAGGGTGGCCCGCCACACCCGGACGGCCTGAACGAAGGAAGAGGACGCCCCCGCGCGGCCACCATCCGCGCAGCGCCCGCGGCATTCGAGCCTGCCGCCTGCCGCGACCGATGCATCGCCGGCACAGCCCCTCGTGTTGATCGAGATCAATCGCTGTCGGCAATAGAAAGGTCGCTCGGCAACTGGGCCACGCCGGCTTTTCGCAATGAGAAATCAAGAGCCACAAACGGGCCGGACTGCTGATCCGCGTCAAATGCCCCAGGGGGTATGCGGAGTCGAATGCGCGTGGTTGTTGCATCGCGTCATGCGGCGAGATTTCGCGGTGAGGCGCGCAAAACGGAAGGTCGAAGGATGGTCGCGGAAAGGTTGTCGCGCAGGAGATTTCTGAAGATTTCGGCGGCGAGTTTCGGAGCGGGAGTCGCCGCCACGCAGCTCGAGCCGCTGTCGCGGGCGATGGCCGCGCCACAGGACGGCGGCGAGGTGAAAACCGTCCCGACCTTCTGCGAGATGTGCTTCTGGCGTTGCGGCGGAATTGCCTCGGTGCGCGACGGCAAGTTGTGGAAGTTCGAGGGCAATCCGCGCGATCCGCAATGCCGCGGCCGGCTGTGCCCGCGCGGCAGCGCCGCGGTGGGCAGCTACTACGACCCGGACCGGCTGCAGAAGCCGCTGCTGCGCAAGGGCGACCGCGGCAAGGAACAATGGGCTGCGGTGACCTGGGACGAGGCGCTCGATTACGTCGCCGGGAAGATGAAGGCGATCAAGGCGACGCACGGCGCCGAGTCGATCGCCGCGTTCAACCACGGCATCGGCGCGCGCTTCCTGCTGCACGCGATGAAGAGCTACGGCTGCACGAACTTCGCCGGACCGTCGTTCGCGCAGTGCCGCGGCCCGCGCGACGTCGGCTTCTACCTGACGATGGGCAGCGACCTCGGCTCGCCGGAGCCGACCGACATCGAGAACACCGGGTGCCTCGTGCTGATCGGCTCGCACCTCGGCGAGAACATGCACAACCTGCAGGTGCAGGAGTTCGCCAACGCGGTCGAGCGGCGCATCCCGATCATCGTCGTCGATCCGCGCTACTCGGTCGCGGCGAGCAAGGCCAGGTACTGGCTGCCGATCAGGCCCGGGACCGACCTGGCGCTGCTGCTCGCGTGGATGAACGTGCTGGTCACCGAAGGGCTGTACGACCGCGAGTTCGTCGGCAAGCACGGCCATGGCTTCGACCGGTTCGTCGAGGAAATCAGGGCGCATACGCCCGAGTGGGCGGCGCAGGAGACCGGGCTCGACGCCACGCTGATCCGCGCCACCGCGCGCGAATTCGCCCGCCACCGTCCGGCCAGTCTCGTGCATCCGGGCCGGCGCGTGAACTGGAACGGCGACGACACGCAGCGCAGCCGCGCGGTCGCGCTCGTCAACGCGCTGCTCGGCAACTGGGGCCGCAAGGGCGGCATCTTCATCTCGAACACGGTGAAGGTCGCCGGCTACCCGCTGCCGAAGCCACCGGCATCGGACAAGCCGCTGGCCGACAACCCGGACGGCGCGAAGTACCCGTTTGCGTGGGAAGCGGTGACCACCGGCCTCCGCGAAGCGACGGTCACGGGCAAGCCGTATCCGATCAAGGGCTGGGTCGTCTACTCGAGCGACATCATCAAGGCGCTGCCCAACCAGGCCGAGACGCTGAAGGCGATCGACCAGCTCGACCTGCTGGTCGTCGTCGACACGATGCCGAGCGAAATCGCCGGCTACGCGGACGTGATCCTGCCCGAAGTCACCTTCCTCGAACGCCACGACGAACTGCTGACCGGCTGGGGCCGGCAGGGCTGGATGGCGCTGCGCCAGCCGGTGATGCCGCCGCCGCACGACCAGAAGGCCGGCTGGTGGATCGCCAAGCGGCTGGCAGAAAAGCTCGGCATTCCCGAGTGCATGCCATTCAAGGACATCGAGGAATACCTCGCGTATCGCGTCGAGAAGGCCGGCTACGACTTCGCGAAGCTGAAAGCCGAGGGCGTGATCATGGGGCCGAAGAAACCCATCTACGTCGACGACGGCATCGAGCTCGCCTTCGACACGCCGTCGGGCAAGGTCGAGTTCTATTCGCAGCAGCTGAAGGACAAGGGCTTCGACCCGGTGCCGAGATACACGGCGCCGGACAAGCCGCCGGAAGGCTTCTTCCCGCTCATTTCCGGCCGCGCGCCGGTGCACACGTTCAGCCGCACGCAGTCGAATCCGTTCCTCGCCGACCTGATGCGCGAGAACGAAGCCTGGGTCAACGCGGCCACCGCCGCGCGACTCGGCCTGAAGGACGGCGAGGTCGTGAAGCTGAAGAACCAGGACGGCGTGGTGAGCAATCGCGTCAGGGTCAAGGCCACGCAGCGCCTGCGTCCCGACGTCGTCTACATGGTCTACGGCTTCGGCCATGCCAACAAGATGCGCAAGCACGCCTACCTCAAGGGCGCCAGCGTCGCGCAGCTGACCACCCGCTACAAGACCGATCCGCTGATGGGCGGCACGAGCATCCACAGCAACTTCGTCACGTTCGTGAAGGAGGGCTGACGATGGCGCGCTATGGAATGGTCATCGACACGCGCAAGTGCGTCGGCTGCATGGATTGCGTGGTCGCCTGCCAGACGGAAAACAGCGTGCCGGTCGGATACGCGCGCGACTGGATCAAGACCGAGCTGCGCGGCGAGTTTCCGAACCTCTCGATGGAAATCCGCAGCGAACGCTGCAACCACTGCGACAACCCGCCGTGCGTGAGCTGCTGCCCGACCGGGGCCAGCCACGTTTCGAGCCTGGGCAGCATCGTCAAGGTCACCGCCAACCGCTGCATCGGCTGCAAGGCCTGCCTGTCGGCCTGCCCGTACGGCGCGCGCTTCGTCAACCCGAACGGCTACGCCGACAAGTGCACCTTCTGCGACCACCGCGTCAAGGAAGGCAAGGACCCGGCGTGCGTGTCGGTCTGCCCGACGCATTGCATGGTCTTCGGCGACCTCGACGATCCGGCGAGCGCCGCGGCGACGCTGCTGCGCTCGCGCAGGTGGCACGCGCTGCTGCCCGAAGCCGGCACCCGGCCGCGCGTGTTCTATCTGACGTAAGGGGTCCGCCATGCTCGAGATCACGACAACACGTCACAACCCGCTCGTGGACCCGGTCGCTTTCGGTGTGGAGCTGGGAAATCCCGCTGTACCTGTTCGTCGGCGGCATCGTCGCCGGCCTGATGATCCTCGGCGGCATCGCGCATGCTGCGCATGGCGCGCGGCGAAGACACGCAGCGCTACTTCTCGCTGCAGACGCCGCTGCTCGGCGTTCATGCTGCTGAACGTCGGCATGGGCGCGCTGTTCCTCGACCTGGCGCACAAGCTGTACGTGTGGGCGGTGTACCTGACCTTCCAGCCGGCCTCGCCGATGTCGTGGGGCTCGTGGGTGCTGCTCATCGTCTACCCGCTGCTGCTCGCCTCGGCGCTGATCCGCCTGCCTGAGGCGTGGCCGTGGATCGCGCGCCGGCTGCCGGTCGCTGGCGCGCGGCGTCCGCCGCACTCGATGGCAGCCGGCCGCGAACGATGCGCCTGCTCGCCTGGCCGAACATCGTGCTCGGCGTCGCACTCGGCATCTACACCGGGATCCTGCTGTCGACGATGGTCGCGCGGCCGCTGTGGAACATTTCGATACTCGGGCCGCTGTTCCTCGTCTCCGGAGTGTCGGCCGGCGCGGCGCTGTTGCACCTGGCCATGGTGGGCCTGCTGCCGCCGCGCAGGCCGGCGCCGCGCGGGATGATCAACGGCGCGATCGGCGCGCTGGTGCAGCCGCTCGGCGCCCCAGCCCCCTGCAAAGGGCGCGGCGGACTGGCTGATCCGCGCCGACGTCGGCCTGCTGGCCGTCGAACTGCTGATGCTGGGCCTGCTGCTCATTGGCCTGCTCACCGCCAGCGCCTCGCATGCAGCGGCCTTCGATCTGCTCATGAGCGGCCGCTATGCGGTGGCCTTCTGGGGCGTGCTGATCGTGCTCGGCATCCTCGTGCCGCTGCTGCTGCAGGGCCTCGAACTCGGCCGCCGCATCCCGCACACCGTCGTCCCCGCACTGCTGGTGCTGATCGGCGGCTACACGCTGCGCTGGCTGATGGTCAATGCCGGACAGGTCAGCGAAGTCGTCAGCGCCGCCGCGGCCTTCTGAAGTCCGTTACCGAATCGTCAACCCACCCGAGAGGAAGCCGATATGAAAACGCGCATTCCCTTAACCATCGCTGCGCTGACCCTCGTGGCCGGCGGCGCGCTGGCCCAGGCCCCGGCGACGAAACCGTCGCAGCCGGCGGTCTGCAACAACTGCCACAAGCCCGTGCCCGGAGAGTTGCGCGGCAACTTCGAGAACGTCGCCTTCAAGTCGACGTCGATCCAGCTGAACATCGGCGCCGGCTCCGAGGTCGTCCGCTTCGACCCGAAGACGCTGAAGGTGCTCGACGCGGGCGACGCGAAGAAGCCGGAACACCTTCGCGAAGTGCGCAAGGGGCACGAGGCGCGGATCGCCTTCGTCGACAAGGGCGGGCAGAAATTCGCCACCGAGATCAGCTTCAAGGGGCCGGTCAAGGTCGCCAAGGAAGATCTGGTCGACTACGGCTTCGTGCGCAAGCTGGTCGACGGCGGTGGCGGCAACTTCGCGCTGGTCGATTCGCGTCCGCTGCCGCGCTTTCAGCAGGGCACGATTCCGGGGGCGATCAACGTGCCCTACCCGGCGTGGGACAAGGTCTCCGGCCGGCTGCCGAAGGACAAGAACACGCTGATCGTCTTCTTCTGCCAGGGAGTGACCTGCCAGATGAGCCCGCTGTCGCAGCGCAAGGCCGTCGGCACGGGCTACACGAACACCAAGGTCTATCACGAGGGTGTGCCCGAATGGCAGACGAAGGACTACCTCGTCACGCGGCCGGAATTCGTCAAGGCAGCCTACGTCGACAAGGACATCCCGTCGGTGATCGTCGACGTGCGCTCGCAGGAGGACAGCACGAGCGGCCACATCAAGGGAGCGGTGAATCTCCCGCTCGCAGCGCTGAAGGGCCAGCTGAAAACCTTCCCCGATCCCAAACTCGAGGCGCCGATCATCGTCTATGACGGTCGCGGCGGTGCGGACGCGATCGATGCGGCCCGCCTGCTGGTCAAGTCCGGGCAAACCAACGTGCAGGTGATGGAGCAAGGGCTGCTCGGCTGGCAATCGGCCGGCTACACGATCGACTCCGGTGCGCCGGCGCTGACCAAGGTCGCCTACGTGCCCAAGCCGCGTCCGGGCTCGATCACCGCGGACGAGTTCCGCAAGCTGGCGAGCAGCACGCCCGGCGACGTGCTGATCCTCGACGTGCGCAACGCCGACGAAGCCAACGTCGGCATGATCAAGGGCGCGGTGCTGATCCCCGACGAGGAACTCGCGGCCCGCATCAGCGAGTTGCCCAAGGACAAGCGGATCATCGCCCACTGCTCGACCGGCATCCGCGCCGAGATGGCCTATCACAAGCTGAAGGACGCCGGCTACAAGGCGGGCTTCCTCAACGCGGAAATCGAGATCGCCAAGAACGGCGCTTTCAAGGTCACGCCGAAGCTGTAGTCACTTTGCGCTGCTACAGGGCGCAGCAGGGCCTGCGGGCCGTGCTGCGCCCTCTTTTCTCGGCGGCTCTCCCCCTAAACCCTACCGGGTATGTGGGAGTCCGCTGCGCGGGGGCAGCCGCACCGCCCTGCGGTCAACCGCATCGCCCGCTCGCGCGCTAAAAGGGGGCCGCTCCACGCCGCGGCGTGTGATTGCATAATTCGGCCCCGCGCCAGCGCGGCCGTGCCTGGAAAACCCACGAAACGAGGAGCAGGAACCCATGAACAAGCTGTTGATCGCCCTGATGACCGCCGTCTTCGCCGTCTCGCCCGTGTACGCGGCGTCGCACACGAAGGACGAGAAAAAGGCGGAAGCCAAGAAGGCCGAAACCAAGAAGGAGGAGGCCAAGAAGGAAGAGATGAAGGACGAGAAGAAGACCGAGGCCAAGAAGGAAGAAACGAAGAAGAAGAAGCCGAAGGGCGGCTGCTGATCGATTTGCTCCCCGCGACGGCCCGCAGCCGTCGCGGCACCGACACGCCCGGGCGATGTCCCGGGCGTTTTCTTTGCGCTCGGTCAGAAAATGCTGCGGCACAGCAAGTACCCTACGGGGTATCAGTTCTTGCTGGAGTTGATCGATGAGCGCTGTCAGTACTTCCCCGTTGCTCCGCCGCAGCGGCAGCCGTGTAGCTGCCGGCGGCCGGCGCTACATGAATCCCTACCTCGCCGGGTTCGGACTCGGCCTGGTCCTGCTCGCCTCGTTCCTGATCATGGGCCGCGGCCTGGGCGCTACTGCGGCGTCCGGTTCGGTGACCGCCTGGGCGGTCGGTCTGGTTGCGCCCGACTGGGTGGCGGCCAACCCGGGGCTGAAGGGCTATTACGCGGAGCCGCCGTGGGTGAACTGGACCTTCTACCTGATCGTCGGAGCGTTCGTCGGCGCACTGGTGTCGGCGCTCCTTGCGCGCCGGACGCAGTGGCGTGTCGAACGTGGCCCGCACCTCGGCGTGCAGGCGCGGCTCGCGCTGGCCTTTGGGGGCGGTGCGCTGGCCGCGATCGGCGCGAAGCTCGCCAAGGGCTGCACCAGCGGGCAGGCGCTGACCGGGGGTTCGCAACTGAATGCCGGCAGCTGGATCTTCATGCTGTCGGTCTTCGCCGGTGCCTATGCGCTGGCTTACTTCGTGCGGAGGCAATGGCGATGACACTCCCCCTCTACGCCTACGATCTGATCAGCGATTCGCAGGGGCTGGTGATCGCCCTTGGCCTCGGCTTCGGCTTCGGCTGGTTCCTCGAGCGCGCCGGTTTCGGCAGCGCGCGCCGCCTGACCGCGCAGTTCTACCTGTACGACATGTCGGTGCTGAAGGTGATGTTCACGGCGATCGTCACCGCGGCGGTCGGCCTGTGGCTGTGCTCCGCCGCCGGCTGGCTCGACCTGTCCATGGTCTACGTGACGCCGACCAGCGTCGGCGCCCAGCTTGCCGGCGGCCTGCTGCTCGGCGCCGGCTTCATCATCGGCGGCTACTGCCCGGGGACCTCGGTCACTGCCTCGGCCACCGGCAGCGGCGACGGCGCGGTGTTCCTCGGCGGCTTCGTCGCCGGCCTGCTGCTGTACGCGGTGGCGTTCCCGCAGCTGGAACTGTGGGCCAACGCGAACAGCATCGGCGAGCTGACGCTGCCGCAGGTCTTCGGCATCCCCTACGGCGCAACGGTGCTGGCGCTGGTGATCCTGGCGGCGCTGATGTTCGCCGGCGCCGAATGGACGGAGCGCAGGTTCAGTCATCTGCGGCCGGGCGCGCGCTGACCTTCGCTGCCTCTCCAAAATAAAGAAGGGCGGGATCGTCTCCCGCCCTTTTTATTTCGCCGGCGCCGCCCGTAGCGGGGCGGCAACCGTCTTCAAGTGCTCAGAACTTCCAGCCGTAGGCCACGCCGAGCGAGAACTGTTTCATCTTGAGGTTGATGTCGCCGCCACCGAACGGCGCCGGAATCGAGTTCACACCGTTCACGGTCACCGTCGGCGCGTACATGAAGGCGAAGCTCAGCTCCGACTTGTTGGCCATCGTCCAGGTCGCGCCCAGCGTCCAGTGGTCCTCGACCACGCCGGGCGCGAGGAAGTTGAAGAAGGTCTCGCTCTGCGGGATCGGCTGCTCGCCGTAGTTGTAGCCGCCGCGGATGGTCAGCTGCGGGTTGACCGCGTACTGGATGCCGAGCTTGTAGGCGGTGACGTCCTGCCAGGCGAAGCCGGCGCCGCCATCGGCGCCGAGCGGCGCCTGGAACAGGTTGGGCAGCAGCGGGTTGTTGATCGAGCGGATACCCGAGTAGTCGATGCGCAAGATGTCGAAGGCGAAGGTCAGCCCGGTCATTGGCGTGAAGGCGACGCCGATGCCGTAGTTGGCCGGAATGTCGAAACCCCCCTGCTCGGCGAACAGGCCCTTGTACTCGTCGAACTCGCTCATCCAGGTCTTGGTCTGGTAGGTCAGGCCGAGCGAGAAGTTCGGCGTGAACTGGCCGAGATAGCCGATGCGCAGGCCGGCGCCGTAGGACCAGTCGTAGCCGTTGTTGGTGACCTTGTCCGGATACTGGGAGAAGCGCGGTGCCATCGGACTCGAGCCGTCGCCGGTGAAGTTCTCCAGGCCGTGTGCCTTGAAGCGCTGCACGGCGAGGTTCAGCGACGCGCCGACCGCATGTTGCGGCGTGATCTTCCAGCCGAGGGTCGGCGCGATGAACAGCTGCGACAGGTCCACGCCCGGCCGGGTCGAGCCGAACAGCGGGAACGGCTTGTCGTAGTCGGTGTTCATGCCGCCGTTGCCGAAGACCGACACGCCGAGCGACATCTGGCTGCTCAGCATCTGGTTGTAGCCGAACTCGGGTATGAAGAAGTTCGACGTTTCATTGCCTTCGTAGACGGTGCCGTTGAAGGGCAGCGGGCTGCCGACGAGCTGGGACTCGCGGTCGGGGCTGAACCAGTTGATGCCGAAGTCGACGCGGTTGCCGATCATCGCCATGCCGGCCGGATTGATCGCGGCGGCGATCGCGTCCTGCGGGAACGCGATGCCGGCGCCGGCCATGCCGATCGCCTTGATGCCGTAGCCGTGCGAGAAGTAGCCGTTGGTGGCCTGCGCCGGCGTGGCGAGCAGCAGCGGCACGAACGCGGCGGCGACCGCCGCTGCAGCGGGAAGAAGTCTCGTTCTCATGGTTGTGCTCTCGAATGTAGTTTGTGTCTTCCTCAGGGCGCCGGGCATGCGAGACGTCCCGCAGAATGTTGCGCCGCAGCGTTGCCGTTCAGTCTGACCCCGTCGACAGGCGGGCCAATTGGGAATGGTCAAGGATGGCTCGCGCAAATGCTCTACCCCGTATGGGCTAAACAACACTGCGCTGTCGGATGGCGCCAGGCGCAGCCCCTCTCGCGGCTCAGCCCAGTTCGCCGCGCTCCGCGAGATCGCGGATCCGCCAGACGGTGTCGATGTCCGCGCTCCGGTACGCCTGCTCGCGAAGCTGCCGGGTCAGCGTGTCGAGTCCGTTGTCCTGCGGCCGATCCTCGGCTTCGTAGGTGAAGCGCAGGAAGAGGCTGCCCGGCGCCGGCTCCTCGATGCGGATGGTCAGCCGGCTGGCGGGGTATGCGGCGGACGCCTCGACGTCGGTGACGCAGACGCTGTCGGCCGTCAGCCGCACTTGGTCGTGCACGGTGAAGCTGCCGAAATCCAGCGTGCGCGCGAGTTGCATGACGCCGCCCCGGTCCGTGCGCTCGTCGATCGTCGCGCCAGAAAGGCCGAGCACGAACTCGGTCGGATGCTCGGCGCGACGCACCAGGCCGCGCCACAGTTGCGCCCGCGACACCTCGGGCAGCAGCGGCTGCAGCGGATCGTTGATCTGGACCAGGTGCTCGAAGCGCATCGACATTCGCCGCGCGCGGGGGCTGCAATCAGCCGCTGGCCGACACCGCGCGCGCGTCCTGCCAGGCCTGCCAACCGGAGGCGCGCAGGCCGCAGCCCGGGCACAGGCCGCAGCCGCGGCCCCATTCGAACAGCTTGCTGCGATCGCCGAGGTAGCAGCTGTGCGTATCCTCGCGGATCAACTGCACCAGCGGGTCGCCGCCGAGTTCGAAGGCCAGCTGCCAGGTGGCGGCCTTGTCCATCCACATCAGCGGCGTTTCGATCGTCACCGGGTATTCCATGCCCAGCGACAGCGCGACCTGCAGCGCCTTGAGCGTGTCGTCACGGCCGTCCGGGTACGCCGAGTAATCCGTCTCGCACATGCCGCCGACCAGCACCTGAATCTCGCGCCGGTAGGCGAGCGCCGCGGCGTAGGTGAAGAACATCAGGTTGCGGCCCGGCACGAAGGCCTCCGGCAGGCCCTTGGCGGTCATTCGCGCTTCCGCCTCCGGGCTCAGCGCAGTTTCCGCCAGCTGGCCCAGTTCGCGCATGTCGACGCGGTGATCGGCGCCGAGCCTGGCCTCCCAGCGCGGAAACCGTTCGCGCAGCGCGGCGATGAAGCCCGGTCGCGCGTCGACCTCGATCCGGCGCCGCTGCGCATAGTCGAAGCCGATCGTCTCGACGCGCTCGAAGCGTGCCAGGGCCCACGCCAGGCAGGTGGCGGAATCCTGGCCTCCGGAAAAGAGCACGAGCGCGGCTTTTTGCACGGGGCAATTTTACGAGCGCCCCTCTCCCGGCGGCATGCGCTGCGAGCAGGGCGGAGACCACGGTGGCGCCAAAGCCCGATGCGACCGGCGCGTGACCGCTCGCCCAGCCTCTCCGACAGAGCGGGGGGCGAACTCCGCATCGGTCGATCGGACTACCGGATATCGGTGTCGCGTCCGTCATCAACCCCACCCGGTCGGCACGTCCGTTAACAGGTCCAACCGCTGTCGACGTTCGAGGAGCCTGCCCATGCTGAACCGGACCCTGCTGGCCATCGCGGCAATGATCTTCGGCGGCGCCGTGGAAGCCGACGCGCCGCGGGTCGAAATGACGATCACCGACCGCGTCACAGGCGAGGACCTGCCCGTGTACGCCGCGCGCGGCGAGCGGTGGGTCGCCGGCACGCCGGGCAATCGATACGCGGTCACCCTGCACAATCGAAGTCGGGCCCGCGTGCTGGCGGTGCTCTCGGTCGACGGCGTCAACGCCATTTCGGGCGAGACCGCCGCGTGGGACCAGGCCGGCTACGTGCTCGGGCCGGGCGAACGCGCCGAGATCCGCGGCTGGCGCAAGAACACGCAGCGCGTCGCCGCGTTCGAGTTCACTGCCGTGGCCGATTCCTACGCCGCGCTGACCGGGCGTCCCGAGAACGTGGGCGTCATCGGCGTGGCGCTGTTCCGCGAAGCGCCGCCTCGCGTGCTGTCGCAGACGGCGCCCCATGAAGCGAGCGACCGGGCGGAAGCCCCGGCGCCGGCGGCGGAAGCGGCCCGCCGCGACGACGGCAGTGCGCGCGCCGCCAGCAAGCTCGGCACCGGGCATGGCCGCAGCGAAACGTCGGTGGTGCAGTTCACCCGCTTCGAGCGCGCCCGGCCGAATCCCGACCGGGTGCTGGCGATCCGCTACGACAGTCGCGCCAACCTGGTGGCGATGGGGATCATCGCGTCGCCGCCGTCGTGGCGGCCGGAACCGTTTCCCGGCTTGCTCGGCTTCGTTCCCGATCCGCCGCGACCCTGACGCCTTGACCGCGCTGCCGCCGACAGGTGCCGTTGTCGCGACGCCGATAATCCGGCGCGTGCCGAACGAGCCCGCGCAGGAACCGTCCCCCGGCGTCGCCGAGCGACGAGGCGCTGCTCGCCGCGTTCGGCGGCGGCGATGCCGGGGCCTTTGCGGTCCTGTATGCGCGACACGAGCGGCCCGTGTTCCGCTTCCTGCGCCGTTCGCTCGGCAACGACGCGGCGGCGCAGGACCTGATGCAGGACGTGTGGCTGGCCGTGATCCGCCACGCGGCGACGTTCGAGCCACGGGCCCGCTTCACGACCTGGCTCTATGGCATCGCCCGCAACCGGCTCATCGACCACTGGCGTGCGCGGCGCGACGCGGTCTCGCTCGACCAGGAGGCCGCCAACGACGCCGGTGTGGCGGCCGCGCCGATCGACTGCCTTGCAGCGGGCGAAGACTGCGAGCCCGAAGTGCAGGCGCTGTCGCGCGAGCAGGCGGCGGCGTTCCTGGCTGCGGTCGAGCAGTTGCCTGCGCCGCAGCGCGAGGCCTTCCTGCTTCACGCCGAAGGCGGGCTGACGGTGGAGGACGTCGCTCAGCTGACCGGCGTCGGGCGCGAAACGGCAAAGAGCCGGTTGCGCTACGCAATGACCCGCCTGCGGGCCGCGATGCAGCCATGGCGATGAACCGCGCAACGTCGACGAGCCGAACGGACGAGGAATGCCGATGACCGAACCCGACGATCGACGCGTGCTGCAGGCCTATCGGGCGGCCAGCGCGGCGCTCGACGAAGCGCCGGCCGAGGACACGCGCGCGGCGATCCTCGCCGCGGCGGCGCGTGCGACGGCAGCGCAGCCGCAGCCGCTCGGCCGGCCGAGCCGCTGGCGGTTGCCGTTGGCTGCCGCGGCCAGCGCGCTGGTCGGCACGATCGCCGTTCTGCTGGCCACGCAGGTCGAGCGCCAGGCGCCGGCCGAGCAGTCCGAGACGATCGCCGCAGCGCCGGCCGCACCGGACGCGAAGGTCGCCGCCGATGCCGTTGCGCGCGACGAGGCGGAGCCGGCATCGCCTCCCGCGGCCCGCGCGGCGCCCACCGCTGTGGTCCGCCCCAAGGCGCAGGCCAAGCCGCAGCAGGACCGCGAGTCCGCGCCGACGACGGCTGCCCCGGCTGCCGCGCCTCCTGCGCCGGCCGCAGCAGAGCCGCCTGCGCAGCCGGTTCCGCCTGCGCCTGCCGTCGCAGGGCGCGACGCCGCGCTCCGCGACGCCGCACCGGTCACCACAGCCAAGGTGGAAGAGCCGAAGGACGGCGTGCGGCAGCCCGCTGCGTCCTCGGCATCTCCGGATGCCGGGACAGCGCGCGAAGGCGAGGCGCAGCGCGCGCAGCCTGGTGCGACGACCGCAGGGCGACCGTCCGCGCGCGCCGCCGGTGAAGCGCGCGCCGACAGTGCACTGGCGGCATCGCCCTGGCGCGCGACCCCCGAAGCGTGGATCGAGCGGATCGTCCGGCTGCGTGGCGAAGGCCGGCACCGCGAAGCCGACACGGAACTGGCGGCGCTGCGCGAGCGCCATCCCGGGGTTCGCGTGCCACCCGCGGCGCTGCCCGCCGCGGATCGCTGATGCACGGTGCCGAGCCGGGACGCGCCCTGAGCCGCCGGCGCGGGAGTTCATCGACGTCGAGCAATCTCGACGGTGGTGCTTGCTATCCTCGAAGGCAAACGTCGAGGAGGAGATCCCAATGAAGCTGTACTACAGCCCCGGCTCCAGTTCGCTGGCGCCGCACATCGCGCTGCGCGAGGCGGGCCTGGCCTTCGATCTGGAGCGGGTCAGCCTGAAGACCAAGAAGACCGCCAGGGATGCCGACTTCATGCGCGTCAATGCCAAGGGCTATGTGCCGACGCTGCAGTTCGAGGACGGCACGGTGCTGACCGAAGGGCCGGCGATCATGCTGTGGATCGGCGACCAGGTGCCGGAGAAACGGCTGACGCCGGGGCCGGGAACGATGGAGCGCTACCACCTGATCGAGTGGCTCAACTTCATCTCCGCCGAGGTACACAAGAACTTCGGCACGCTGTTCGACGCCAGCGCGCCCGACGCGTCGAAGCAGTTCTCGCGCGGCCGGCTCGAAAAGCGGCTCGACTTCCTGAACAAGGCGCTCGGCAATGCGCCGTTCCTGCTCGGCGAGCACTTCACGGTCGCCGACGCCTACCTGTTCACGGTGCTCGGCTGGGGCCAGTACGTCGACGTCGAACTGGCGCGATGGCCGAACCTGGCCGCCTATGCCGGGCGCATCGGCACGCGGCCGAGGGTGCTCGATACGCTGAAGGCCGAGGGTCTGCTCAAGAGCTGACAGCAACGGGCCGCGGCCGTGCCGATTGCCGCACCGCGCCTCGTCCTGCTCGATTCCATCACGCAGGTCGGGCCCGCTCACGCGGGCCTGCTGGTCGTCACCGGCTCGCACGGCGGCGCCAGCGTCGTGCGCTATGCACGCGCGGTGCGAGCCTGGCTTTACGTCTTCAATGACGCGGGCGTCGGCAAGGACGGCGCGGGCATTGCCGCGCTCGACATGCTGCAGGCCGACGGCATTGCGGCGGCGACCGTCGCGCACAGTTCGGCGCGCATCGGCGAGGCCAGCGACAGCTGGGAGCACGGCGTGGTCTCGCACGTCAATTCAGCGGCGCGGGCGAACGGAGTGAGGACCGGCAGGCCCCTGATCGAGCAGGTGAAGCCGGCATAGCGCGGCCGACCCCCGCGTCGTTCGCGCGTCATCCGGCGAACACGCCCTCGAGCCCGGCCGCCGGACCTCTCGCGTACGATCCCTCGTGGGGTGAAGGGGTATGCGCGCTGCGCCGACTGTTGTGGGCGGTGCGACCCACAAACCTTCGTTGAGGCCAGGCATGGGCAGCAACCGCAGCGTCGAGTTCTTCCGCCACCAGTTCGAGCATCAGATCGAGGCCGGCGACTACCGGCTCAATCCGTTCGAGCAGTGGACGTTGCCGTACCTGTGCGGAGCGGTACTCGAGCTCGGCTGCGGACTGGGCAACCTGTCGCTCGAAGCCGCGCGACGCGGCCTGCACGTCACGGCGCTCGATGCGTGCCCGAACGCGGTCGCAGACCTCGAGCGTCGTGCGCAGGCCGAGCGGCTCGCGCTGAAGGTCGAGCAGACCGACCTCGCCGAATGGCGGGCGACGGCCCGCTACGACACGGTGATCGCCATCGGTCTGCTGATGTTCTTCGCCTGCGCCGACGCGCGGCGCGTGCTGCAGGAGATCCGGCGCGCCGTGCGGCCGGGTGGCGTGGCTGCCGTCAACGTGCTGGTCGAGGGCACCACCTTCATGGACATGTTCGATCCGGTGCGTCACTGCCTGTTTCCGGTCGACGAACTGGAAAGGACGTTCGCTGACTGGACCTTGCTGCTGAACCGCGTCGACGACTTCCCGGCACCGGGCGACCGCCTGAAGCGATTCGGCACGGTGATCGCACGTCATCCGGCCGCGTAGGGCGACCGCACTCCTGTGGCTCGCGCCGGCCCTGTGCGGACCAGCGATCGGAGAGGCCGGGAGGATCCGGCCGCTCCCCGAAGCGCCGGTCCGTGACCTGGATCACATCGCAACGCCTCCATCGGCGAAGACTTTTCATGTCGAGTCGCGCTCCGGTTGCGGAGGGCGATCCGAATCGGCTGAGGAGATTTCGATGAAGGAAGTCCAGGTTCTCGGGACCGGATGCGCCAACTGCCGGACGACCGTCAGGCTGATCGAGGAAGTCGCGCAGGAGCGCGGCGTCGACATCCAACTGCACAAGGTCGAGCGGATCGAGGACATCGCCGCCGCCGGCGTCATGCGCACGCCTGGCGTCATCGTCGACGGCACGATCGTCCACGCCGGCGGCATCCCCACGCGCGAGGCGATCGCCGGGTGGCTGAAAGCGGCCTGATGCGCCGGCAGACGACGAAGGGTCGAGAGCGATGAGCGATCTGGCACTTGCCGCACGTCGCTGGCCACAGCGCTGGCCCGTGGCCTTTCTCGTCGCAGCCGTGGCGCTGTGGTGGTTCGCGTACCAGTCGCTGGTGCCCCTGTCGGAAACGCTGGTGGGCTGGCTGCCCGTGGCACGCGAGTCGCATCTCGGCGACGCGCTGGCGTTCTTCCTGTACGACACGCCCAAGGTCCTGCTGCTGCTGACCGGCGTCGTGTTCGTGATGGGCATCGTCAACTCGTACTTCACGCCCGAGCGAACGCGCGCGCTGCTCGCGGGGCGCGCCGAGGGCGCCGGCAACGTGCTGGCCGCCGGCCTCGGCGTGGTCACGCCGTTCTGCTCGTGCTCGGCCGTGCCGCTGTTCATCGGCTTCGTGCAGGCCGGCGTGCCGCTCGGTATCACCTTCTCGTTCCTGATCGCCGCGCCGATGGTCAACGAAGTGGCGTTGGCGCTGCTGTTCGCACTGTTCGGCTGGCGGGTTGCGCTGCTTTACCTCGCGCTCGGCCTCGTCGTGGCGATCGTCGCCGGCTGGGTCATCGGCCGGTTGAAGATGGAGCGGTACCTGGAAGACTGGGTCCGGCAGCTACGCACCGTCAGTCCGCAGCGGCAGGCGGCATCGCTCACCCTCGCCGAGCGCATCGAATCGGGTTTCGCCTCGGTGCGCGAGATCGTCGGCCGCGTCTGGCCCTACATCCTGGCCGGCATCGCCATCGGCGCCGGCATCCACGGCTACGTGCCGGCCGACTTCATGGCCTCGTTCATGGGTCGCGAGGTCTGGTGGGCGGTGCCGCTGGCGGTCGCCTTCGGCGTGCCGATGTACACCAACGCGGCCGGCGTGATCCCGGTCGTCGAGGCGCTGCTCGCCAAGGGCGCCGCGCTCGGCACCGTGCTCGCGTTCATGATGAGCGTGATCGCGCTGTCGCTGCCCGAGCTGGTGATCCTGCGCAAAGTGCTGAAGCTGCGCCTGATCGCGACTTTCGTGGGGGTGGTGGCTGCCGGCATCCTCACGGTCGGCTACGTGTTCAACTTCGTGCTTGGTTGACGAAGACGCGTGACGAAGGAATCTCATCCAGAGAGGGCGAGGCCATGACGAGCGTCGTGCTCGAAAGCACGATCGTCTGTCCCCATTGCGGCGCCGCGCGACGGGAAGCGATGCCGACCGACGCGTGCCAGTACTTCTACGAGTGCACCGGCTGTCACGTCGTGCTGCGGCCGAAGGCCGGCGATTGCTGCGTGTTCTGCAGCTACGGCGACGTGAAGTGCCCGCCGATGCAGACCGTCGCGGGCTGCTGCCGCCGTTCGTGACATCACTGCCCGCGCGCTGGCGGCGCGCGGAGAAGTCCGGTCGTCCCACTGGTAACCGGCCATTCGGCCGGTTGACCCGCGATCTGCCGCGCCACCGAACGTGTCTGCCGTCCGCCCAATCTATCTGGCGGACGTGTAACGGCGGCCGTGACATACGGCGCCGATTCCCTACTTTCCTGCTTGGTAATTCCTTGGCGGCGAAAGTGGTTTCTGACGCCGATCAAAGGTGACGAAATTGTGCGGCGCACAGTTCGACCGTTTGATTGCTGTCGAACCGTCACCAAGGGGGGTCTATGAAGCTGACAAGGCGGGCGTTTATCCAGGCGTCGGCCGCCACCAGCGGTCTGCTGGCCGCGGGGTGCGCGACTCAACCGCCGATTTCGAGCGCGATGGCGCCGCGCAAGATGAAGGGTGGCGGCTCCCGCCAAGGGCGACTGGGTGGCCAGCACCTGCCAGGGCTGCACGCAGTGGTGCGCGATCCAGATCTTCGTGCAGGACGGCCGCGCGGTGCGCGTGCGCGGCAACCCGCTGTCGAAGACCAACCACGGCTACGTCTGCCCGCGCGGCCACCTGATCCCGCAGCAGGTCTACGACCCCGACCGCGTCAAGGTGCCGCTGAAGCGCACCAACCCGATGAAAGGCCGCGGCATCGACCCGAAGTTCGTGCCGATCACCTGGGACGAGGCGCTCGACACCGTCGCCGACAAGATGATCGAACTGCGCCGCGGCAACGAGCCCGACAAGCTCGTCTACATGCGCGGCCGCTACTCGCCCACCTCGACCAATCTGCTGTACGGCACGCTGCCGAAGGTCTTCGGCACGCCGAACTATTTCTCGCACAGCGCCATCTGCGCCGAGGCCGAGAAGATGGGACCGGGCCTGACGCAGGGTTACTTTGGCTACCGCGACTACGACCTCGAGAAGGTCAACTGCCTGGTGGTGTGGGGCTGCGATCCGCTGGCCTCGAACCGGCAGGTGCCGAACACGATCCACCGCTTCGGCGAGATCCTGGCCCGCGGCACGGTGATCTCGGTCGACCCCCGGCTGTCGAACGTCGCTGCCAAGGCGCACGAGTGGCTGCCGATCCTGCCGGGCACCGACGGCGCGCTGGCCGGCGCGATGGCGCACGTGCTGCTGACCGAGGGCCTGTGGCACAAGGAATTCGTCGGCGACTTCAAGGACGGACGCAATCTGTTCGTCGCCGGCAAGACCGTCGACGAAGCCGCCTTCGCCGAAAAGGAAACGCACGGCCTCGTCAAATGGTGGAACCTGGAGTTGAAGGACCACACGCCGGCCTGGGCCGAGAAGGAGTGCGGCATTCCGGCGGCGCAGATCGTCAAGGTGGCGCGCGCGATGGGCAAGGCCGCGCCGAGGACGGCGGTGTGGATGGGGCCGGGTGTCGGAATGAACCCGCGCGGCACCTATGCCGTCGATGATCGTTCATGCGCTGAACGGCCTGGTCGGCTCGATCGACAACGAGGGCGGCGTCTGGCAGTCGAGCAGCGTGCCGATCGCCTCGTTCCCGAAGGCCGACGCTTACGTCGACGACCTGGCCAAGGCGGCCAGGCAAGGGCAAGAAGCTCGACGGCCGCGGCGCCAAGGACATGCCGGCGATGATGAACGCACGGCCGGGCAGCGGCGTCGTCACCAACAACGTCGCCAATGGGATGCTGAAGGACCCGGGCGCGGTGAAGGTGTTCATCGCCTCGTGGGCCAACTTCAACTTCTCCTGCACCGGCGCTGACCGTTGGGACAAGGCGATGGCCAAGGTGCCGTTCTTCGTGCACATGGTCACCAACCCGTCGGAGATGACGCAGTTCGCCGACATCGTGCTGCCGGCGACGTTCAACTCGGCCGAAGGCTGGTCGATCGTCACCAACATGGGCAACGGCTACGGCTACGCGTCGATCCAGCAGGGCGCGGTCAAGCGCCTGTGGGACGTGAAGCAGGAAGAAAACGAGGTGATGTGGCTGCTGGCCGAGAAGCTCGCCAAGAAGGGCTTCCCGAACCTCTTCGACTATTACTCGAAGGAATTCAAGGATCCGGAGACCGGCAAGGCGCCGACGACTGCAGCGTGCAGTTCGCCGAGGTCTCGGCCAAGATCAGCAGCGCTTCGCTGTGGATGCCGAAGGAGCCGGTCAAGGGCGACACGCCGCTGCAGGGCTGGGCCGACTTCCGGAAGAAGGGCATGTTCAACAGCCCGAAGTACTCGCTGAAGAAAGGGCTGGGGCGGCAAGTTCAACACCGCGACCAAGAAGTTCGAGTTCTACAGCGAGACGATGAAGAAGGGTCTGCTCGAGCACGCCAAGAAGCACGACACCTCCGTCGACGACATCCTGACCGTCAGCGGCTACGTGGCGCGCGGCGAACTGGCCTTCGTGCCGCACTACGAGCCGCCGAAGCGGCACGGCAGCCTCGCCGAGTACCCGTTCGACCTTCATCGATTACAAATCGCGGCTGAACCGCGAGGGCCGTTCGCAGAACCTGGCCTGGTACCAGGAGTTCAAGAAGGTCGATCCGGGCGACGTCTCGTGGGACGACGTGCTGAAAATGAATCCGGCCGACGGCAGGAAGCTCGGGCTCAAGACCGGCGACACGGTCAAGGTCGCGTCGCCGGCCGGTTCGATCACCGTGAAGCTGAAGTTGTGGGAAGGCGTGCGGCCGGGCACGGTCGCCAAGTGCTACGGCCAGGGCCACTGGGCCTACGGCGCGTCGCCGCCAAGGACTACGCGAAGGCAATGCCGCGCGGCGGCAGCAACAACGACATCCTGGTCGACGACTACGACCGCCTGAGCGGCTCTACCGCGCGCAACGGCGGCTTCACCGGCGTCCGGATCCACGAAGGCCTGACCCCAACCCGCGAGCTGAAGGAGATCGAGATGAGATACGGAATGGTCATCGACCTGCAGCGCTGCGTGGGTTGCGGCGCCTGCGCCTTTGCCTGCAAGGCGGAGAACAACACGCGTGATCGCGCAGACGGCCAGAGCTACAACTGGGCCGACTTCGTGATGAAGACCGAGGGCACGTTCCCGAACGTCACCCACTGGGTGATGCCGGTCCTGTGCAACCACTGCAGCAACGCCGCCTGCGTCGAGGTCTGCCCGGTGACGCCGGCGAAGGCGATGTACAAGACGCCGGAAGGCATCACCATGCACGACCCGGACCTGTGCATCGGTTGCGGCCGCTGCATGGATGCCTGCCCGTACAGCAGCCCGGCGCTCGAAGACAGCAGCCTGAACGGCGAGGCGTACAGCGTGCTCAGCTTCAACCTGCCGGACGCCCCGACGCAGCCCAGGTGGGCAGACAAGACGAGGCGATTCCGCGCGGCACGGCCTCCGGCGAGGAAGTGGCACGGCGCGCCGGGGCGGCGCCGCCGATGCTCAACGCGTTCGCCGGCAACGACGTGACGCCGATCCGCAAGGCCGGCGTGGTCGAGAAGTGCACGTTCTGCTACCACCGGACGACCAACGGCATGCAGCCGGCCTGCGTCGAGGCCTGTCCGTCGAAGGCACGCCTCTTCGGCGACCAGGACGATGCCGGCGCGCAGATCGCGCAGGTGCTCAAGGCGCAGAAGTCGTTCCGCCTGAAGGAAGATGCGGGCACGCGGCCGAACGTGCACTACGTTGGCAAGTACAGCGCGCGCGGCTGACCTGCTCGCTGCGATCTCGGGGCGGGCGCCGCCTGCCCCGCATTTCGGGAGGAATTGATGTCCGCTGAGGTTGCGGATCGTCTTGCTGCGCGCGCCGATCTTTGTCGCTTTCTGGCCGGCTGCTACTACCAGCCGGGGCCGGAATTCGTCGAGGAGGCGCTGTTTGGCTCGATGTGCGACGTTGCGGCGCGCATCGATGCGAACCTCGCGGAGCGTGCGCGCCGTCTCGGCGAGGCGTTCGGCGCCGACGATCTCGAAACCCTGCTCGTCGACTACACGCGCCTTTTCCTCGGTCCGGTCGGGACGCTGGCGCAGCCCTACGGCTCGGTCTGGCTCGAAGACGGCAAGGCGCTGATGCAGGACTCGACGATGGCAGCGCAGGCGCTCTATGCCGAGGGCGGGTTCGAGATCGACGAAGCGTTCCGCGACCTGCCCGACCACGTCGCGGCCGAACTCGAATTCCTCTATTTGCTGTTGTTCCGGCAGGCGCAGGCACACGTGAATCGGGACGACCGCGCGCTCGACGAGGCGGCCGCGCTTCAGCGCCGGTTCCTCGACGAGCATCTGGGCCGGTGGGCCGGCCGGTTCACGGCGGCCATGCGCGACGGCGCGCAGACGGAGTTCTACCGCCTACTTGCGCTGCTGACCGAAGAAGTGGTCCGCAGGGAGACTGCAGGCGACGGCTGATGGCGGGATGGCCGCGATACGTCCTCGGAGTCACCGACTTTCCTGACGATGAACGCCGCGGGCGGGACTGAGCAGTGGGGCGGCACGATGAGCAACCTGACCGATCTTCCTGTGTGGCGCAGGCCGACCGGCGCGCCGGTGGCGTGCCACGAAAAGCTGAAGGTCCTGAACGACAACTACCGCGAGCTCAGGCAGATCGCGCAGGACGCCTTCGAAGATGCGCTGCTGATGGACTGCGACGAAGCGCAGGTTCGCCAGGCGATGCACGAACTCGTCGACGCGCTGCGTAACCCGTATGGCGGATCCGTGTGATCCGGGCCGCTCGCGAACTCCGGAAGGCGTGCTGATGTTCGTCCATTAATTTGATATTATTCAAATCATGAAAACGAAAGATGCCGTCGCCGCGCTGGCCGCCCTCGCGCAGGACACGCGGCTTGGCCGTGTACCGCCTGCTCGTGCAGCAGGGGCCGTCGGGCCTCGCCGCCGGGGAGATCGCCGGCCAGCTTGACATTGCCCCGGCCACGCTGAGTTTTCACCTGAAGGAACTGGCGCACGCCGGTCTGCTGTCGTCGCGGCAGGAGGGGCGCTTCGTCTTTTACGCCGCCAATTTCGACGAGATGAATGAACTGGTGGCGTTCCTCACTGAGAACTGTTGCGCGGCCGATTGCGGGCCCGCTTGCGCGCCGGTCGTCGCCTGCAAGCCGGTCAACGCAGTACGAAAGTCGCGAATCTCCGCCAAGGCGAAAAGGAGCAAGGCATGAAGCGATTTCACGTCCACGTCGCGGTCGAGGATCTCGCCGCCAGCATCCGCTTTTATTCGGCGCTGTTCGGCGCCGAGCCGGCCGTGGTCAAAGACGACTACGCCAAGTGGATGCTCGACGATCCGCGCGTCAATTTCGCCATTTCGAACCGCGGCGGCAGGGCCGGCGTCGACCACCTCGGCCTGCAGGCTGACTCCGACGCCGAGCTGGGGCAGCTCGAAGCCAGGCTGCGCCGGGCGGACATGGCGACGAAGACCGAGACGGAGGTCGCCTGCTGCTACGCGCGCTCGAACAAGGTCTGGGTCACCGACCCGGCCGGCATCGCCTGGGAGACCTTTCACACGCTCGGCTCGGTGCCGACTTTCAACGATGCGGCTGCGGATCAGGACGCTGCTTGCTGCGCGCCGCGGCCCAGGGCGGCGAAGATCGAGATCAAGGCGGCGAAGTCGTCCGCGTGCTGCGGCTAGGGGCGCCCGCCGATGGATCGCCCGTTCAACGTGCTGTTTCTGTGCACCGGCAACTCGGCCCGCTCGATCATGAGCGAGGTGATGATGAACGCGATGGGAGCGCCGCGCTTCAGGGCATACAGCGCCGGCTCACACCCGACCGGCAAGGTCAACCCGTTCGCCATCGAACTGCTGAAGAAGAACCGCCTGCCCACCGACGGGCTGCGCAGCAAGAGCTGGGACGAGTTCGCTGCGCCCGGCGCGCCGGAACTCGACTTCGTCTTCACCGTATGCGATTCAGCCGCCGGCGAAGTCTGTCCGATCTGGCCGGGGCAGCCGATCACCGCGCACTGGGGCGTCGAGGATCCCGCGGCGGTCGAGGGCGACGACGAGACCAGACGCAAGGCGTTCTTCCGCGCCTACAGCACGCTCGCCGCTCGCATCCAGTTGTTTCTGAGCCTGCCGCTGACCAAGCTCGACCGTCTGGCGCTGACCGAGCGACTGCACGAGATCGGGAAGTCATGAGCGGGCCGAGCGTCCTGAAGCGCGGACCCTTCGCGCGCAGCGAGAAGAAGCTTCGATGAGCACATCGGCCGCCGCGGCAGCGCGACCCGCCGCCGCGATGAGTGTTTTCGAGCGCTACCTCACGGTGTGGGTGGCGCTGTGCATCGTCGCCGGCATCGCGCTCGGGCAGGTGTTCCCGGCGCAGGTGCAGGCGATCGGCCGCATGGAGTTCGCGCAGGTCAACCTGCCGGTCGGCGTGCTGATCTGGGTGATGATCATCCCGATGCTGCTGAAGATCGACTTCGGCGCGTTGGGGCAGGTGCGTGACCACGTGCGCGGCATCGGCGTCACGCTGGCAGTCAACTGGCTCGTCAAGCCCTTCTCGATGGCGGCTCTGGCGTGGATCTTCATCCGCCACGTGTTCGCGCCCTGGCTGCCCGCCGATCAGCTCGACAGCTACATCGCCGGGCTGATCCTGCTCGCGGCCGCGCCCTGCACCGCGATGGTGTTCGTCTGGAGCCGGCTCACCGGCGGCGACCCGTACTTCACGCTGACCCAGGTGGCGCTGAACGACACGATCATGATCTTTGCCTTCGCGCCGATCGTCGCGCTGCTGCTGGGCGTGGCCTCGATCAGCGTGCCGTGGGACACGCTGCTCACGTCGGTGGGGCTGTACATCGTCGTTCCGGTGATCGTCGCGCAGCTGATCCGCTCGCGCGTGCTGGCGCGCGGCGGCCAGCCGGCACTCGATGCGCTGCTCGGCCGTATCGGCCCGTGGTCGGTCGCCGCGCTGCTCGTCACGCTGGTGCTGCTGTTCGCCTTCCAGGGCGAGCAGATTCTGCGCCAGCCGCTGGTGATCGCGATCCTCGCCGTGCCGATCCTGATCCAGGTCTTCTTCAACTCGGGCCTGGCCTATCTCGCCAACCGCGCGGTCGGCGAAAAACATTCGGTCGCCTGCCCCTCGGCATTGATCGGCGCGTCGAATTTCTTCGAACTCGCCGTGGCCGCCGCGATCAGCCTGTTCGGCTTCGACTCCGGTGCCGCGCTGGCGACCGTGGTGGGCGTGCTGATCGAAGTGCCGGTGATGCTGCTCGTCGTGCGCGTGGTCAACGCCAGCCGCGGCTGGTACGAGCGCGGCGCGGCGTAGTGCGTCGTCCGGACGCAGGCCGGGTCCAGGTTGTCGGTGGTTTGAGCTTGTCCCCGGCCTACGCCGGAGAGCGGACCTTCCGCATCTGTCGCAGCAGGCTTGCAACGATCGACCTCGGTCGGCAGACTGTGATCCCGAACACGAGGTCTTCCATGAACGCAGGCAGCCAGTTGCATCGCATTACGACAGACGCGGAGATCTGCGGCGGTCGTCCCTGCATTCGTGGTCTACGCGTGCGTGTCAAGGATGTTCTGGACCTGCTCGCCAGCGGCGCTTCGACAGAAGAAATTCTCACCGACTATCCGTATCTGGAGCGTGAGGACATCGTCGCGGTGCTTCAGTACGCCGCTGCCCAGCTCGATCACCCGGTCCTGCATGCCGCCTGAAGCTGGCCGCCGTGCGGTTCCTGGTCGACGCCAACCTTCCTCCGGCGCTCGCGGCCTGGCTCAGGAACCGCGGTCACGCGGCCGATCACGTCGGCGAAACCGGCGAGGTCTCGAGGGCCGACACGGATATCTGGCGCGAGGCCATTGCATTGAAATATGTCGTGGTAAGCAAGGACGAGGACTTCGCGCGTCGCCGCAGCGTCAGCGACCGTGGCCCGCAGGTGGTCTGGATTCGTCTCGGGAATACGCGGCGGGCTGCGCTGTTCTCACACCTCGAGGCAGTTTGGCCGCAACTTGAGGCTGCGCTTGAACGGGGCGAGCCGCTGATCGAAGTCTCATAGGCCGCGACGGGGCAACTCGCCGAGGCAGGAATGCAAAACAGCGGCGCATCGCTGCGCCGCTGTCCGCTCCGCAGCCGCCGCGGGGGAGCGCGGCGGTCATCAGATCAGGTCAGCATCATCAGCCACGGCACGCCGATCACGATCAGCGCGACGAAGAAGAGCACGCCGAAGATCGCGCCCAGCCGCCAGTAGTCCCGGGCCGGGATGTAGCCGCTGCCGTAGTACACGGGACTCGGCCCGGTCGCGTACGGCGTGAGGATGCCCATGATGCCGAGCGTCATCACCAGCAGCAGCGCGAACATGCGCATGTCCATGTCCGGGCACGCCCATGCCGACCGCCAGCATCACCGGCAGCATGGCCGTCACGTGCGCGGTGATGCTCGCGAACAGGTAGTGGGTGAAGAAGAACACCGCCACCAGCAGCAGCATGGCCACCATCGGCGAGAAGCCGGCCATCTGCCCGCCCACCGTGTCGGCGAACCACTTCACGAAGCCGACCTTGCTCAGGCCGCCGGCCAGCGCGACCAGCGTGGCGAACCACACCAGCGTGTTCCAGGCCGCCTTGTTGGCGAGGATGTCGTCCCAGTTGACCACGCGCAGCACGACCATCAGCACGATCACCGCCATGGCGACGGTCGTCGCATTGATTACCGCGCCGCCGAAAATCCACAGCGCCAGCGCGATGAGCACCAGCACCGCCAGCTCGATCTCGCGCAGCGTCAGCCCGCCGAGCTTGGCCAGTTCGGCCCCGGCCCACTTCGGGACCTCGTCGCCGCTCTTCACTTCCGGCGGATAAACCAAATACACCACCAGCGGCAGCAGCAGCAGCAGCGCGATGCCCACCGGCGCGAAGGCGACGAACCAGTCGGTCCAGCTGATCGCCACGCCGGCCGTCTTGTTGGCCATCTCGGTGGCCAGCAGGTTCGGCGCCATGCCGGTCACGAACATCGAACTGGTGATCGTCGTTGCCGCGACCGCCGTCCACATCAGGTAACCGCCGATCTTCCGCGACGACGGGTCGTTCGGCTTGCTGTCGTACAGCGCCGGCAGGTTGCGGATCACCGGGTAAATGGTGCCGCCGCTGCGCGCGGTGTTCGAGGGCGTGAAAGGTGCCAGCAGGACGTCGGCGATGGTCACTGCGTAACCCAGGCTGAGTGTGCGCCTGCCCATCGCCTTGACCAGCACCAGCGCGATGCGCTTGCCCAGCCCGCTCTTCTCGTAGCCGAGCGCGAACATGAAGGCGGCGAATATCAGCCACACCACCGTGTTCGAGAAGCCGGACAGCGCCCAGGCAAGCGACGCGTTGGCCGCCTTGAACCCGTCCTTGGCCAGTTCAGCCGGCGAAAACAGCACGTACGGCGAAAGCACGGTGACGAGCACGACGCCGATCAGCCCGATCGCCGCGCCCGGCAGCGGCTCGACCATCAGGCCGACGATGACGCCGGCAAAGATCGCGAAGAAGTACCAGGCGTGCTGCGCCAGTCCTTCGGGCGGGGGGATGAGTGCGATGACGCCGGCAACGATGACCGGCAACAGAGCCTTCCACGGGAACCCATGCGCCGCCTTCTGGGCGGTTGGGGTCCCAGGGGCGGCTGCGCCACGTTCGGTGAGCGCGTTTGCCATGGTGACCTCCGATGGAACAACGAAGAAGAAACCTGCGCTGCGACGGCAGCGCCTTTGCAGCGACGTTGATTGTCCTCGGTCGGTGCGCAGAGTTCGTGCCCTAGGTCAGAAGTTGTCTCCGGGTCGCAGCGGCGAGACCATGTTGCGCGGACACCGGGTGAGCGTCGTCGGCGTCGCGAGTAGCGGGCGTTCTGGCGCCCGGCGAGGCCTCCGGCAGGAGTCATGGCGGGGCGGGAAGTGCCGTTAAGATCGCTCGCTCGGCGCCTGCATATCGGCACCGCTTCGCATGGCGAAAAGGGGTTACTCATGAAATGGTGGGGCAATCTTCTCTTCAGGCGCGTCCTGGTGATGCTGGTTGCGGTCTCGGTGGTTGTCAGCGGCATTGCGCGCGCGCAGAACGAGCCGCAGCCGTTCAAACCCGAGGAGATCGAGGCGCTGGTGGCGCCGATCGCGCTTTATCCGGACGACCTGCTGTCTCAGGTGCTGATGGCCTCGACCTATCCGCTGGAGGTCGTGCAGGCCGCGCGCTGGCAGAAGGCCAATCCGAACGTCAAGGGCGACGACGCGGTCAAGGCGGTGGCCGATCAGACGTGGGACGTCAGCGTCAAGTCGCTGGTGGCGTTCCCGCAGGTCCTCGAGCCGATGGATCAGAAGATCGACTGGACGCAGAAGCTCGGCGACGCCTTCCTTGCCGACCAGAAGGCGGTGCTCGACGCCGTGCAGCGGCTGCGCACCAAGGCGCAGACCGAGGGCAACCTCAAGTCCACCGAGCAGCAGAAGGTCGTCGTCGAGCAGCAGGCGCAGCAGACGGTGATCGTCATCGAGCCGGCGAAGCCGGACGTGATCTACGTGCCCTCGTACAACCCGACCGTCGTCTACGGCGTCTGGGGCTATCCGGGCTATCCGCCGTACTTCTGGCCGCCTTCGCCCATCTACTACCCCGGCGGCTGGTACGGAGGCGCCTTCGCCTGGGGTGTCGCCTGGGGCTTCGCTGCAGGGGCAATCTTCGGTGGCTGCAACTGGGGCCGCGGCGACGTCAACATCAACGTCAACCGGGCGACCAACATCGACCGCAACTTCAACCGCGACCGGGTCGGCAGCGGCAACCGGTGGGAGCACAACAAGTCGCACCGACAGGGCGTGGCTTACCGCGACAACGCCAGCCGGCAGAAGTACGGCCGGGACGTGCCGGGGGCTGGCGGGCGCCAGGATTACCGCGGTCGTGATGGCGGTGCGGCCGACCGCGCCGGGGATCGCGCGGGTGCGCGCCCCGGCGACCGCGCGGGCGATCGGGCCGGCGCACGACCCAGCGACCGTGCGGGCGATCGACCCGGCGATCGGGGCGGCGCCGCCGACCGCAGTGCCGGTATTTCCGATCGCTCTGCAGGCATCGATCGAGGTGCTGCCAGCCGCGATAACGCCTTTTCCGGTGTCGGCAGTGGCGGCGCTTCGCAGCGCGACTTCAATCGTGGCAGCGCCAGCAACAGTTCGATGACCTCCCACCGTGGCGGTGGCGGCTTCAGCGGTGGTGCGTCCATGCGGCCCAGCCCTTCGGCGCGGCCCGCGGCACGGCCCGCGCCCGCTCCGCGCGGCGGCGGCGGTCGCGGCGGCGGTGGTGGCAGGCGGCGCTAGGGGGACTCGAAAATGCAAATCACGAAGAACTCGAAACGCCGCGGGGCGGTGATCCGCCTGGCAGGTCTCGCCGGCGCGCTGGTGCTTTGCCTCACGTTGGCGCCGGCCGCGTACGCGCAGCAGAAGGCGTTTGCCACGCCGGAAGCGGCGATGGACGCGTTCGGCGATGCGCTTGCCACCAGCGACGACGAGGCGATGAAGGCGCTGCTCGGTGCCGACTATCGCCGGTTCATTCCACCGGCCAGCGACGCCATACGCCTTCGTTTCCTTGCAGCATGGGCGAAGGCGCATGCGGTGAAGACGGAGGGCGACGCCAAGGCCGCCATCGTGGTGGGCGATGACGGTTGGACGATGCCGATCCCGATAGTCAGGACGACGCAGGGCTGGCGCTTCGACGCACGGGCCGGTGCCGACGAGATTCGCATCCGACGCATCGGCCGCAACGAACTGGCGGTGATGCAGGTGATGCTGGCGATCTACGATGCGCAGAAGGAATACGCGATGTTCGATCGCAACGGCAACGGCGTGCGCGAGTACGCCGGCAGGTTCGAAAGCTCCCGGGGCAAGCAGGACGGGCTGTACTGGCCCACCAAAACGGGCGAGGCGCCGAGCCCGCTCGGGCCGACGTTCGCCGCGGCGAAGGCCGGCGGCGGCGGGGCCGATGCCGGCTACTACGGGTATCGCTACAAGCTGCTGAACGCGCAGGGCAAGAACGCGCCGGGCGGCGCCTATGAGTACACCGTGCGCGGCAAGAAGATCGGCGGATTTGCCGCCGTGGCCTGGCCCGTCGGATATGGCGATACCGGCGTGATGACGTTCATGGTCAGCCACGACGGGGTCGTGTACGAGAAGGACCTCGGCCCGAATACCGCGGCCCGCGCCGCGGCGATCGCGCGCTTCGATCCGGACGCGACGTGGACCAAAGTCGATCCGTCGAAGTGATCCGCCCGGCGGCGCGCCCATTCACGACTGCACCGGGCCGACGGTCCGGCTGACCTCCGTCGTGGCGTCCGCCGAGGGGTTCCGCTGCGGAGCAGACGGACGCCTCAACTGGCTGAGCCGCCTCCCGCCGCGAGCTTGATCACCGCGCCCTCGGCACCGGGTTCGAGCAGCAACTCGGGAGTGAGCAGGGCGTTGAGCTGGATGATCCGCGCAACGATTCCGGTCCAGCCGGTCTGGTGGCTGGCGCCGATGCCGGCGCCGTTGTCGCCGTTGAAGTACTCGAAGAAGTTCAGCAGGTCGCGCCAGTGCGGATCGTCCTGGAACCTGGCCGCGGCGCCATAGGCGGGACGCCTGCCCGACGCATCGCGCAGGAACAGGCGGATCAATCGCTCACCGAGTTCCTTCGCCACGTCGAGCAGGGACATCATCCGGCCCGAGCCGGTCGGGCATTCGACCTTGAACTCGTCGCCGTAATAGGCGTACAGACGCACCAGCGACGAATAAAGGAGCATGTTCACCGGCATCCACACCGGCCCGCGCCAGTTGGAATTGCCGCCGAACATGCCGCTGTCCGAATCGCCCGGCACGTAGGCCACGCGGAACTCCTGTCCGCCGTGGCTGAAGACGTACGGCTGCTCGGCATGCACGCGCGACAGTGCGCGGATGCCATGCGGGCTGAAGAATTCGTTCTCGTCGAGCATGCGCGCGAGCACGCGGCGCAGTTTGTCTTCGTTCAGGATCGACAGCATGCGCCGGTTGGCCACGCCCGGCTGGCCCGGCAGGTGCATGTTGGCGGTGAGTTCCGGGTGGCGTTCCCCGAAGGCGCGGGCGCGTTCCCTGAAGTGGGGCAGTTTCGCCACGATGTCCTCTTCGAACACCGCCACCGCCGCCAGCGGCAGCAGCCCCACCATCGAGCGCACCTTCAGCCGTGTCGCCGAGCCGTCGGGGAAGCGCAGCACGTCGTAGAAAAAGCCGTCTTCCTCGTCCCACATCTCGTCGTGCCGCTCGCCGACCCGGTCCATCGCGCCGGCGATGTACAGCGTGTGCTGGAAGAACTTCTCGACGAACTCCTCGTACAGCGGCTCGTGCAGCGCCAGCTCGGCGGCGATGCGCAGCATGTTCTGGCTGAAGAAGACCATCCACGCGGTGCCGTCGGCCTGGTCGAGGTAGCCGCCGGTGGGCAGCGGCGAGGAGCGGTCGAACACGCCGATGTTGTCCAGGCCGAGGAAGCCGCCCTCGAAGACGTTGGCGCCGGCGCGGTCCTTGCGGTTGACCCACCAGGTGAAGTTCACCAGCAGCTTCGAGAAGGCGTACTTGAGGAACTCGACATCCCCCTTGCCGCCCCTCCTGGCCTTGTCGAACAGGTAGAGCTGGAAGGTGGCCCAGGCGTGCACCGGCGGGTTGACGTCGCCGAAGTTCCACTCGTAGGCGGGCAGCTGGCCGTTGGGATGCAGGTAGTCGTTGCGCAGCATCAGGTCGAGCTGCTGCTTGGCGAAATCGGGATCGACGATGCCGAGCGGGATCATGTGGAAGGCGAGGTCCCAGGCCGCGTACCACGGGTATTCCCACTTGTCCGGCATCGAGATGATGTCGTCGTTGTGCATGTGGAACCAGTCGCGGTTGCGCACCGGGCGGCGCTCGTGCGCCGGCAGTTTCGGCGCGGCGCCGTGCTCGTCGAGCCACCGGTCGACGTCGTAATAGAAGTACTGCTTGGTCCACAACATGCCGGCCAGCGCCTGGCGCATCACGTTGGCGCGATCGGCGTCCTGCTGCACGGCAGGCGGCATCACGGTGCGATAGAACGCGTCCGCCTCGGCGAGGCGGTCGCGGAACACGGCGTCGAAGTCGGCGAAGGGCGTGGCGACCTCGGCGGGGGCGCGACGCGTCAGCCGCAGGCGGATCACCTGCGTGCCTTCGGCGGCGACGTTCACCGCGTAGTGCGCGGCCGCCTTGGTGCCCTTGCTGCGCCGGATTCACGGCCGCCGTCTCGCCGTCGACGAGGTAGCGGTGGAAGGCGTCCTTGACGTACGGCGCAGCGTTCTCGCCACCGAACAGGCGCGCGTTGTCGGACTCGTTCTCGGTGAACAGCAGCGCCGTGTCGCCCTCGCAGTACAGGAAGTAATCGGCGAGCGACTCCTGGAACAGCGGGTCGGTATGGTGCGCATGCACGACCGAGTGACCCGTGGCCGGCGCCGCCTCCAGCAGCGGCTTGGCGCCGCCGCCGGCCCACGACCAGGTGTTGCGGAACCACAGCGTCGGCAGCACGTGAAGGTCCGCGGCCTCCGGGCCACGGTTGCAGACGGTGATGCGGATCAGCACGTCCTCGGGTGCCGCCTTCGCATACTCGACGAACACGTCGAAGTAGCGGTCGCCGTCGAACACGCCGGTGTCGAGCAGTTCGTACTCGGGCTCGTGCCTGCCGCGGCCGCGGTTGGTGTCGACGAGGTCGGCGTACGGGTAGGCCGCCTGCGGGTACTTGTACAGGTACTTCATGTACGAGTGGGTCGGCGTCGAGTCGAGGTAGAAGTAGTACTCCTTGACGTCCTCGCCGTGGTTGCCCTCGCTGTTGGTCAGCCCGAACAGGCGCTCCTTGAGGATCGGGTCGCGCCCGTTCCACAGGGCGAGCGCGAAGCAAAGCACCTGGTGGTCGTCGCTGATGCCGGCCAGCCCGTCCTCGCCCCAGCGGTAGGCGCGCGAACGCGCCTGGTCGTGGGTGAAGTAGTTCCAGGCGTCGCCGTCGTCGCTGTAGTCCTCGCGCACCGTGCCCCACTGGCGCTCGCTGAGGTACGGGCCCCACTTCTTCCACTCGATGCCTTGCCGCGCCGCATCGAGGCGCTTTGCTTCCTGGCCATCAAAGGCAGTGGTCATGTCGTCTTCTTCCGGTGGAAATGGGCGGCTGTCATGTGTCGTTGCCGCGATTAGACCTGACAAACGATGTCGAACGTTGCCGAGCCAAGCGTGGCCCGAAGACGGCAGGCGCCGAGAGCGCCTGCCCGGACCGGTCACCATGAACTACCGGTTCAGGCTGCTTGCGATAGCTCAGTGCCAGCGGGACAACGGCCTCAGTCGACCCGTTGCTGACTGTTGCTGCGTTCACGGGCTTGACTGAGGAAGTCGTGCTCGCCAAGGGCGGCGGGAGGCCGCCTCCGCTCATGTCCCCCGCGTCGGGCTTCGCCCGCCGCTCCTCCTTGACTTCGCTCCGGCGGCCACCCGCCGCCCTTGGCCATCCACCGTCGCGACCTGCTACCGGCGCCGTGCAACGCGGCACCACGATCGAGACGCTGGGGTGCCCTGCGGAGCGAAGTAAAGGAGGAGGCGCCTGCCGAAGGCGGGCGACGGGGGACATGAGCGGAACAGGGCGCCCCGGCGTCTCGATCGCGCCCCAACTAGGGCAGGCGTACTTGCCCGCGACGGCCCGTAACTGGCCGGCTGCGGCCCTTGATAGCGCCGAGACTGACGGACCGCTTCGCTGCAATGCGGTTACTTCAGCTTCTCCAGTCGAGCGTCAGCGACCAACTGCTCAGACATCCATTGGTCCGCAGCGGGACTTCTCTCGCGGCATCCGCGGCGTGCACAGCCGCATTCAAGATCAACCGCCGCAGAATTCCCGGCGCACTCAGTGCCAGCCAGCCGCGGACCGCTGCGCGCGAGCCTCGCGGTCGCGCTTGAGGTTTTCCTCCAGCTCCTCGCGCCCACTCTTGGCAATCGCCACGGTTCTGGCCTCGTCACGAAAGTGCGGCAACAGGGCCGTCAGCGTCGTCAGGTTCTGCCGCCTGAACGCCTCGGCCACTTCGCGCGCCTCGTAGGGCTCGACACCGAGCAGCGTCAGCGTCGCCCGTGCGCTCTTCAGCGCCGACTCGAATGTCTCGCGTTCGATCGCGGTGACACCGCGGTCGGCGAGCTCGAGCCAGTGCCGCACGTTGCGCGCGCGGGCGACGACCGCCAGGTTGGGGAAACTCTCCCTGACGCGGTCCACCAGCGCCAGGCTGTCGGCCACGTCGTCGATCGCCACCACCAGCAACCTGGCCTTGGCCGCGCCGGCGGCCTCCAGCAAGTCGAGCCGCGTGGCGTCGCCGTAGAACACCTTGTAACCGAACTTGCGGATCGACTCGATCTGGTCGGGATCGTGATCGAGCACCGTGATCCGGATGCCCTGCGCCAGCAGCACGCGACCGACGATCTGCCCGTAGCGGCCGAAGCCGGCGATGATCACCGGCGCCGTGTCGTCGTCGATCGCGTCCGGCAAACGTTCCGCTCTCGCACGGCGGGCAGTCAGCCGGTCGAACGCGATCAGCAGCAGCGGCGTGGCTGCCATCGACAAGGCCACGGCCGCCGTCAGCAGCCCCTCCCAGTCGCGTGGCAGCACCTGTGCCTCGCGGCCGACGCCGAAAACCACGAAGGCGAACTCACCGGCCTGCGCCAGCAGCGCGGCAAACAGCCAGCGTTCGGCGCGCGGCACCTCGAGCGTCGGCGCAATCAGCGCCAGCGTCGCGCCCTTCAGCGTCAGCAAGCCGATCACCAGAACCGCCAGCAGGCCGGGCCGGGCCAGCACCTGCGTCAGGTCGATCGACATGCCCACGGCGATGAAGAACAGTCCGAGAAGCAGTCCCTTGAACGGCGCGATGTCAGTTTCCAGCGCGTGGCGGTACTCGGAACTCGCCAGCAGCACGCCGGCGAGGAACGCGCCCAGCGCCATCGACAAGCCCGCGCCCGCCATCAGCTGCGCGATGCCGACCACCAGCAGCAGCGCGAAGGCAGTGAAGATCTCGCGCACGTTGGCCTTGGCGATCAGCCGCATCAGCGGCGCAATGGCGAACCGGCCGATCAGCACCACCGCGACGATCGCCGCGACGGCCTTGCCGGCGCCGAGCCAGCCTTCCCCGCCGCCGGTACCGGTGCCGGCGCCGAGGAACGGCACCAGGGCGATCAGCGGAATCGCTGCGATGTCCTGGAACAGCAGTACGCCGAAGCCCGCGCGGCCGACCGGTGCCGACATGAGGTTGCGCTCGTTCATCGTCTGCACGGCGATGGCGGTGGATGACATCGCCAGCGCCAGGCCGGCCACGAGCGCCGACTGCCAGGGCAGTCCCAGCGCGAGCAACCCGGCCGCCAGCAGCATTCCGCACGCGGTCATCTGCAGCGCGCCGCCGCCGAATACCGCATGCCGCATCTCGATAAGCCGCTTCAGATCAAGCTCGAGGCCGATCAGGAACAGCATCAGCACGACGCCGAATTCGGCAAAGTGCAGCGTCGACTGCACGTCGCCGACCCAGCGCAGGGCGGAAGGGCCGATCAGGAAACCGGCCACCAGGTATCCAAGCACCGAGCCCAGTCCGCTTCGCTTGGCGAGCGGCACGCAGACCACGGCTGCGCCGAGGTAGACGAGCGCGTCGCGCAGGATCGAAGGTTCAGCCATGTGCGGTTTCCCGGGCGAAGGTCTCCAGCGCGGCGCGATAGCGACTCGCATGGGACTGCAGCGCGGCCGCGTCGATCTGATGCGCGCCGTGCACGATGATCGGCTCCAGCCAGTGCATGCCGCAGTAACGCGCTGTCATCTCCATCACCGGCACGAACGCCTCGAACGGATGGCGATGAATTCCGTCGGGCGTGTAGCCGGCCGGCGGCGCGCCGGTGGTGGTGACCCACAGGCACGACTTGCCGACGAGCGCCGTCCCTCCTTCGCCATAGGCCCAACCGTGCGCGAGCACCGTGTCGAACCACAGCTTCAGCAAGGCCGGCGCCGTGTACCACATGATGGGGTGCTGCCAGACGACCAGCTTCGCCTCGGTGAGCAGACGGCGCTCGGCGGCGACATCGATCTCGAAGTCCGGATAGGTGTCGTACAACGACCGCACGGTGACGCCGGCGGCGGAGCGCGCGGAGTCGAGCAGCAAGCGATTGGCGCGCGAGCGTGCCGGATGCGGATGGGCGTAGATGAGCGCAATCACGGCGCGCAGTTTGCCCTAGCCCTGAAGCTTCATCAGCGGGAAGCCGGCAGCCACATGCGTGCGCGCTGTCCAGGGCGCAGTCTCATTCCAGCCCTCTGACAGGGGATGGTTCGAAGCCGTCAGCCGTTGTCTGTCAGACCGGATTCCGGTCAAGACATGTCAGGTGGCGGCCAGCGCCTTGTCGACGATCTGCTGCGCCTCGGTCGACGATCGCCTGCAGGTGGCGCTCGTCGCGGAAGCTCTCGGCGTAGATCTTGTAGATGTTCTCGGTGCCGGAGGGCCGCGCCGCGAACCAGCCGTTCTCGGTCACCACCTTCAGGCCGCCGATCGGCGCGTCGTTGCCGGGCGCGCGGGTCAGCCGCGCGGTGATCGGCTCGCCGGCCAGCGTCGCTGCCGTGACCGACTTCCGGCGACAGCCTGCCGAGCTTCGCCTTCTGCTCCGGCGTGGCCGGCGCGTCGATGCGCGTGTAGTAGCGGCGCGCCGAACTCGGCCGCCAGGTCGCGGTAGTGCTCGCCCGGGTCGCGCCCGGTGCGCGCGGTGATCTCGGCGGCGAGCAGGTTCATGATCAGGCCGTCCTTGTCGGTGGTCCAGACGCGTGCCGTCGCGGCGCAGGAAGCTCGCGCCGGCGCTCTCCTCGCCGCCGAAGCAGAACGAGCCGTCGAAGAGCCCGGGCGCGAACCACTTGAAGCCGACCGGCACCTCGCACAGCCGGCGGCCGAGCCGCGCCACCACGCGGTCGATCATGCGCTGCTGACCAGCGTCTTGCCGACCGCGGCGCTCGCCGGCCACTGCGGGCGGTGCGTCAGCAGGTAGTCGATCGCCACCGCCAGGTAGTGGTTCGGGTTCATCAGCCCGGCCGACGGCGTCACGATGCCGTGCCGGTCGGCGTCCGGATCGTTGGCGAAGGCGACGCGGTAGCGGTCCTTCAGCCCGACCAGCCGCGCCATCGCGTACGGGCTCGAGCAGTCCATGCGGATCTTGCCGTCGTGGTCGACGGTCATGAAGGCGAAGGTCGGATCGACCGCCGGGTTCACGACCGTGATGTCGAGTCCGTAGACGGCGTTGATCGGCTCCCAGTAGTGCACCGCCGGCGCCGCCGAGCGGATCGACGCCGAGCTTCAGGCCGGCGGCGCGGATCGCCTCCATGTCGATGACGTTGCGCAGGTCCTCGACGTAGGGCAGCACGAGGTCGTCCTGCCGCGTCGTCGGCGCGCGCAGCGCCGCGTCGAGCGAGCACGCGCTTCACGCCGCGGTTGCCGGCGCGCAGCAGTTCGTTGGCGCGGTCCTCGATCGCACCGCGTCACCTGCGTGTCGGCCGGGCCGCCGTCGGGCGGGTTGTACTTGAAGCCGCCGTCCTCGGGCGGGTTGTGCGACGGCGTGATGACGATGCCGTCGGCGAGATGCGTCGTTGCGGCCGCGGTTGTGGACGAGGATGGCGCGCGAGATCACCGGCGTCGGCGTGAAGCCGTCGTCGCGCTGGATGCACGGTCTCGACGCCGTTGGCGGCCAGCACCTCGAGCGCGGTGCGCTGCGCCGGCGCCGACAGCGCGTGCGTGTCCTTGCCCATGTAAAGCGGCCCGTCGATGCCGCTGCGCCGCGGCGGTACTCGCAGATCGCCTGCGTGATGGCCAGGATGTGCGCCTCGTTGAACGAGCCGCGCAAGCGACGAGCCGCGATGGCCGCTGGTGCCGAAGGCGACCCGCTGCGCCGGATCCTCCGCGTCGGGCATGCGCCCGTAGTAGTCGCGCTCGAGCCGAAGTAGATCGACCCGCATGTCACTGGTTGCCGGTCTGCCGGCCAGCGGCGAGGTTGCCATGTGCGTTGCTGCCTTCCTTCTTTCGTGACCGTCGCTCGATGAAACGCACATTACTGGATGTGCGGCCGGGCGATGCCGAGGGCGGTCGTCGTGGAGGCCGGGCCGGCGCGCGGCCCGGGCGTCGGACCGCCGACGGCGACGCCGATCCGGGCCCGGCCCGGCAGCGTTGCTACGATCGTTGCCGCACTCGCCAGTCCGGTCGCTTCGATCGAGATCGATGTCGCGTGGCGCCGGCGGCGCGCAAGTGCGAGCCGCCGGATCGCCGACCCAGGTGGGGCCGGCAACGCAACGGCTGAAGGGAGCCGCAAATGTCCTTGTCGCACGCGCTGAGGCGCCGTTTCCTGTCCGGTCTCGCGCACGGGCTCGCCGTCGTGTGGCCGGTGTTGTCCGGGCTGCTCGGCCTGATGGCGGTGCTGGGCATCCTCGTCGCGCTCGTCGAGGGCTGGCCGCTGACCGACGGGGTCTATTTCGCGTTCGTTTCCGGCCTGACGATCGGCTACGGCGACCTCGTGCCTAAGGCGCCGCTGGCGCGGGTGCTCGCCGTCTCGATCGGGCTGACCGGCATCCTGCTCGCGGGCCTGGTCGCGGCGGTCGGCGTGCAGGCGCTGCAGGCTGCAGTGGGAGGACGGCGCGAGCCGCAGGCCAGCGACGTTGACGCCAATGGATCTACTACTGTCGAGCGGCGCGCCGGGAACAACAAGCATGTCGGCGGCTAGGCGCGCGGGAGCCTGATGCATCGCGGACTGCGCTTCGCGTTCGTGGCGATCGCGCTTGTCGCGGCCGTGCTCGCGGCTGCAGTGGCGACGTTCCTGACGGGCATCGAAGTCCCCGCGGAATTCCTCCGCGCGCCGATCGAACGCGCGCTGACCGCCACGTTCAAGGTGCCGACGCGGATCGAGGGGCCGCTGAAGCTGCGCACGGGGCTCATGGCGACCGTCGCGGCGGACGCGCTGGTGCTCGCCGACCCGTCCGGCCCTGGAGACGCGACACTGGTCCGCGGCATCCGGCCCGCCGCGCGGATCGACCTCATCGCGCTGTTGCGGCGCGTAGTTCTTCTCGACGAGGTGACGGGCGAGCGGCTCGAACTCACGCTGGTGCGCCGCGCCGATGGGCGCGCGAATTGGGCGGCGATGTTTTCCCGCTCCGCCGACGGCGGCTCGGCCTCGGTTTCGTTCGGCGGCATCGACCGCCTGCGCATCGGCACCGTCACGGGCCGTTATGAGCGCGAAGGCGACGCGACCGTGCCGTTTGCGATCACGGCGCTCGACGGCGGCATGCCGCTGCGCGAGCCGGTGGCGGCGCGCGGCAACGTGCAGGTCGCCGCCCAGTCGGTCGCATTCGACCTGCGTAGCGCGTCCTTCGCCGACCTCGTGTCCTCCGTCGCGGCGTTTCCTGTGCAGGGCACCGTCGATTGGTCCGGCATGCACGCCAAGGTGGACGGCCAACTCGCGCGCGACGGCTCGCGGTTCGACGCGGACCTTCTGGCGTCGGTTGACGATGCGACTGCGCCGCTTGCCGCGTTGGGCATCGCGGCGGATCAGCCCGGTCGGCTGGAGTTGCGGATGCGCATCGGCGTCTCCGCAACGGAAGCGAACGCGCGTGACCTCTCGCTGACCGTAGGCCGCAGCGTCGCGTCCGGAAGCGCAAGCGTCGCGTGGGCCGGGCCCCGGTGGCGCATCGCGGCCGACCTCGCGGGCGAACGGATCGACGTCGAGCCGTTTGCCTCCGCAAAATCGCGGCCGCAGGACAAGACCACGGCGGAAGCGCTCGTCGAACTGCTCGAGCGCGCGGCGGCGGACGTCGACGCCGAGGTCAGGCTGGCGGCCGGCGAACTGGTCGGGCTGCCGGTTGCGGCACACGAACTCAAGTTCGAGGGCCACAGCCGCGCTCGGGTGGTCGGGGTCAACGGCGGCGCCGTCGTTTCGGGCACACGCGTCGCGGCCCGCCTCGACTACGACGCGGGCAAGAGCCAGCGCATCCTCGCTGCGCAGATCGAAGGCGGCGGTGCCTCCACTGCCAAACTCCCCGGCAAGGCGCTGCCGCAGGAAGTGTCGGGCAGCGTGGCCAGCATTCGCGGCCGGCTGCGAGCCCAGGGCGAGGACGCCCGTTCCCTCGTGGCGTCCGCGGAGGCGAACCTCGAGGCGCGCGATCTGCGCTGGTCAATTGACCAGCGCCGCGGTCCGCCGCTCAGCGGGCGGTTCGATCTCATGCGCGTTGTGGTGCAGGGCACGCGCGCTTCCTCCGCCGAGGTGAGCGGAAAGCTGGGCGACGCCGCCTGCTCGCTCAAGGTTTCCGGGGGCGCGCTGGCGCCGCTGCTCGAAGGCGAGCCGTGGCCGTTGCGGATCTGCGGCGTCGTGCCCGGGCGAACGATTCAGCGCCAAGGGCAACCTCGCGCTGGCGCAGCGGCACGTCGTCGGCGAGCTGGCGTTCGATGCGGCCGCCGACCGCCTCGGACCCGTGGCACAGGCGCTTGGCGTTGCACCGACCCTGCCGCATCCGATCGCGGCGCGCGGCAAGCTCGTGCTCGACGAGAAGCTCGCGCGCGTGCAGCTCGGCGCATTGAACCTCCGTCGCACCGCCGGATCGGGGGAACTCATTTTCCCGCTCGGCGCCGATGGCGCGGCGCGCGTCCAGCTCGCGCTGACCCTGCTCAATCTGGACGAGTTCGGTACGCCCTCCGATCCCGGTCCGGCGGCGGCCGGTCGCTCCGCGCGCGACGCGCACGGGCAGGACATGCGCCTGGCCGACCTCGATTTCGAAATCGCGGTTGACCGCGTCGAGGTCGCTGATGCGAAGCTGCGTCGTCTGACGTTCGCCGGGGCCATTCGTTCGCTGAAGTTGCCGCCTACGCCGTTCCGGTTCGAATGGGAGGGCGCCTCCGTCAGCGGCAACCTCGGCGCGGACTTCAGCGGCGCCGCACCACGCATCGAGCTCGACGCCGCGGCGAACGACGCCGACCTGCGCGCGCTGCTTGCCCGATTCGGTTATGCGGAGGTCGGGCTGCGCGCCGGCGTGCTGTCGCTGAAAGCGCGCGCAGAAGGCGCAAAGCTCGGCGAGCTGCTCGCCAGCGCGACACTCAGCACCACCCTCGAACGTGGCCAGCTCGACCTCTTGCGAGGGCCCGTGCCCGGTCTGTCCGGCCGCAGCGAGTTCGCGGCGACACTGACCGCGGCGCCGGGCCAGCCAACCACGCTGGCGGCGCGCGGCGCGATCGATGGCCAGCCTTTGGATCTCTCCGTCGAGACCTCCAGCCTGGCCGACTTCGTACGCGCCGACGCAGCGATGCCCGTGACCGCGCGGATGACGTTGGGCGAGGCTCGCCTCGACGGCACCGGGAAAGTCACGCGCGACGGCACCGGGGAAGGGCGATTGCAGCTGTCGGGTGCGCGACTCGATCGGCTGGGCGAACTGATCGGCGTGCCGCTGCCTGAGGAGGGCCCTTACTCGGCGAGCGCCAACCTCGCCATCTCGGCCGACATCATTCGCGCCAGCGAACTCGCGGTGAGCCTCGGGCGCAGCCGCATCGCAGGCGATTTGCGCATCGAGCGCCGGAGCAGCGGCCGTCCGCGCTATCTCGCCGAGCTGCGCGTGCCGGTGCTGCATCTCGAGGACGTCGGCGCAGACCAATGGCTGCGCAGCGGCGGCGGCTCCGGTTCGGGCGCAGGGGCGCCAAACAGGCGGCGTGCGGAGGTCGAGATCGAGCGCAGGCTGGATTTCCTGCGTGCCGCGGACATCGACGCCACCATCGACATCGATGGGTTGCACGGCGCTGGCGAGCGCTACGCCAGCGGCCGCCTGCGCGTGACCGGCGAGGCCGGTGTCCTGCACGCCCGACTGCAGGAGGTGCGCGCGGCCGGCGGCGTGCTCGACGCCGACATTCTCGTCGACGTGAGCGTCAAGCCGCCGAAATTCGGCCTGCGGGCGCAAGTCCGGGATGTGGAGTACGGACCGCTGGCGCGCGCCATGGATCCCGGCTCGACAGCGGCCGGGAAGCTCGACCTCATCGCCGACCTCGCGGCCCAGGGGCCGACGGCCAGACTGCTGCCCGCGCTGACCGGAACGCTCGACGCCGCGATCTACCCGCGCGGCCTGCACTCCGACGGCCTCGCCTTCTGGGGCACCGGCCTGCTGGATTCGATGCTGGGGCAGCTCGACCCGCAATCGCGCTCCGCGATCGAGTGCGCCGTCACCAGCCTCGACTTCGGCGGCGGGATGGTGCGATCGACCGCCGTGTTCGTCGACACGGCGCGCGTGCGTATCGTCGGCGAGTTCGAGGCCGACCTGACAACCCGGGCGCTGTCGGGTCGGATCGATCCGTTGTCCAAGGAGCCCCGGTTCCTCACCTTCGCGCCGACGATGCGCCTCGGCGGCACCCTCGACAGCCCGCGTCTGAGCGTGGCGCCCGAGAATGTCTTGAACGTGCCGCTGCGGATGGCCGCGCCGCTGTCCGGATTCGCGCTGAACTGGTTGAAGGGCGCAGGAGGCCAGGCGCGAGAGGGCGCGTTAGGCTGCCAGGAGGCGTTCGAACAGATACGACAGGCCCGCTCGGGCGGCGCCGAACCTTGACCGCGGTAAGGGGTGGCGCAGGACGACCTGCAAGGACCGCGCGCCCACCCGGCGAGACCGCCGCATACTGCATCCGTTGCAGCGCTCCCGATGACCGACGATGACCGCCTCCGGCTTCACTGATTTCGACGCCACCTTGCGCGACGGGCGCGCCGTCCACATTCGTGCGATGCGACCGGCGGACGAGGCGGAACTGCTGCAGGCCTTCGACCGGATGGGCGACGACGCCCGCTACATGCGCTTCATGCGCTCCGTCCGCGAGCCCAACCTGGAGCGATTGCGCAAGGCGCTCGCCTCGTTTCCCGAAAGCGGCATGGGCATCGTGGCGACCGTGCCGGCCGCCGATGGCATCGACATCGCCGGCAGCGCCGTCTTCTTCGTCGGCCGCGACGACCCGACGACGTGCGAGTTCGCGATTACCGTTTCCTCCGAGTTCAGCGGTGCCGGGCTGGCGGGCACGCTGATGCGCGCGCTGATCGACGCGGCGCGCAAGCGCGGCCTCGCGCAGATGGAAGGCTTCGTGCTCGCCGCAAACCAGCCGATGCTGCGGCTGGCCCGACGCGTTGGCTTCAGCGTCGCGCCCGATCCCGACGATCCGTCCCTTCGCGTCTGTCGCCTGCCGCTGCGCGCGGCTTAGGGCGCGCCGCGGCCTGCGCCATCGGGACGCCGCCGCCGGCACGCTACTTCGGCTTGCTCGCCTGGCCGTCCTTCAGGCCTTTCTCGTAAGCCTGCTGCTCGTGCTTCTTGGTCTGCTGGTCGTACAGGTAGCCCGTCGCCGCGCCGGCCGCGGCGCCCGCGGCAGCCCAGCCCCATTCACCGGTGGCGATCCCGACGACGGCGCCACCTACTGTGGCGCCCGTCGTCGTACGTTTCTGCGTGTCGGTCATGCTCTCGCATCCGCCAAGGGCGAGGACGGCGGCCAGGGTGCAGCTGATCGTCATGTTGCGTTTCATCGAAGTTCTCCTTTGTCCATCTTGTCTCGTTCGGTTACTTCCGGCACGGATAGGTTTCCGCCAAATACCTGAACAGCGTATCGACCGGCGGATCCTTCATGAACTGCGGGCGCGCCTTGGCCCAGGCGACGAAATCGTTCATCACCTTGGCCCGCGTCGGGGTCGGGTTCGGGGAGCAGACGAACCGGTTCTCGGCCTTCACCGTCGACTCGTAATAGCGATAGGCTCCGGTCAGCACGCCGTGGCAGAAGCCGGTGGCATTCGCGTAGTGGACGTCGTCCGCGGGCACGCTGCAGGCGCGGACGAGATCATTCGTGTCGCGCAACTGGAAGGTGCTCGAATCGGCCGCGACCGCCGCGCCCGATGCCAGAAGTGCTGCTGCAATCATCAATCTACGCATGGGTAATCCTCCTGTTTGGCTGCAACGAAAGTTCGCCCGGCCATGTTCGACTGGGCGATTCTAATCACGGCGAGTCCTCCATGATCAGGACGCGGCGGGCGTCGCCGCTGCGCCCGCTGCCTGCATCGCCTGGTAGCGCTCGATCACCGCGCGCGCGTTGAACAGCATGCGCTCGCGGCCGAGGCGCTGGTCGAGGCCGGCGTGGCGCACCATTTCGAGCACGCCGGGGTTCAATCCGGCCAGCCAGACGACGGTACCCGCCTCGGTCGCCCGTTTCTCGCCTTCGATCAGCATCTGCAGCGCCGAGTATTCGAGATCGGGCACCCGGCTCAGGTCGAGCGCTACCACGCGCGGCCGGTGCTGGGCGACCAGCGCCTGAATCTGCTCGCCGACGTGCTGCGCGTTGACGAAGAACAGGCGCCCCTCGGGCCGCAGGATCAACAGGCCCTCGAAGGTCTCGTCGTCCGGATGCTCGGGCGACAGCGGCCGCAGCACGTCGGCGCCGCGCTTGCGGCCGATGACCGAGACGCGCGGCTGCGCGGTCTGGCTCGCCAGCCCGATCATCGAGACGATGATCGCCACCACGATGCCCTTGAGCGTGCCGAACACCAGCACGCCGAGGCAGGCGATCAGCGCCCAGCGGAACTCCATCGTGCGCACGCTGCGGATGGCGCGAAACTCCGCCGGCTGGATCAGCCCGACCGAGTAGACGATCACCACCGCCGCCAGCGTGGCGTTCGGCATCAGGCCCAGGATCGGCGCCAGCAGCAGCATGGTGGCCAGTGCGGTGGCCGCGGTGACCAGCGAGGCCTTCTGCGACTGTCCGCCAGCGGACGCGCACGACCGCGGTCTGCGAGGTACCGCCGCCGGCCGGCATGGCGCCCAGGAACGCGCCGCCGAGGTTGGCCGCGCCGGTGGCGACCAGTTCGCGGTTGGCATCGATCGGCGGTTCGCCCGGCTTCGCGAAGGCCCGGCCCGCGGCGATCGTCTCGGTGAAGCTCATCAGCGCCATGCCGAGCGCGCCGGGCACCAGCTCGGCGACCAGCGCCGAGGTCTGGCAGCGTCAACGCCGGGAAACCCTGCGGAATCAGGCCGACCGTCGAGACGCCCAGCGCATGCAGGCCGAAGAACCACGACGCCGCAATCGCGCCGCCGACGGCGACCAGCGGTGCCGGCGAATGCGGCCACAGCCGCTCCATGCCGATCAGCACCGCGAACGTCGCCGCCGCCACCGCCAGCGTGATCAGCGAGGTCTCGGGCAGGTGCTGCACGACGCTCACCACATCGCGGAAGAACCCGTGCTTGTCGATGTGCAGGCCGAGCGAGCTTCGGCACCTGGTCGAGCACGATCACCAGGCCGATGCCGGCCTTGAAGCCGGTCAGCACCGGCGCGGAAATGAAGTTGGCGACGAAGCCCAGCCGCAGCAGCCGCGCCGCGAGCAGCATCACGCCGACGAGCGCGGTCAACGTGGCGGTCGCCGTGACGAGCTTCGCCGGGTCGCCGTCCGGCACCGCCAGGCCGAGCTGCGTGCCGGCCAGGATCGCCAGCGTGGTGGTGGAACTGACGTTGAGCACGCGCGACGAGCCGAGCAGCGCGTAGATCACCATCGGGACGAAGGCGGTGTACAGGCCAACGGCCACGGGCAGGCCGGCCACCGTCGCGTAGGCCATCGCCTTGGGCAGGACCACCGCCGCGGCCACGAGACCGGCCACGATGTCGAAGCGCAGTGACGGCGCGCCTGGCTCGCCTCGCCACGCGTGGATCGTCGGAGGGTGGTTCATCTGCTGCGCTCCCGAGTTCAGAACGTCGCGCCGATCGAGCCGACGAAGACCTGCTCGCCGGAGCCCGGATTGAACCAGTAGCCGCCGATCGTGACGCGGCGCCAGGTGAACTGCACGAACGGCCCGCGCTGGATGTCGCGCTCGTTGTCGTAGGCCCGCGTGCGCTGGCCGGCAATTCCGAGGCGAAGCCATTCGACCGGCGTGAAGCCCAGTTCGGTCCAGGCGTAGAAATAGCTGTCGTCGCGCTCGCCGCTGTCGCGCACGTATTCGGCCTCGACGTAGAAGTCGAGCCGCTTCCACGCGACGCTTGCCTCGAAGCCGGGCACGAAGGCCCGCGTGTCGCCCCACGCGCCGCCGAGCAGGGGCGTCAGTTCCCAGGCGACGGTCTCGCCGCCGGAAAACGTCCAGCCGACGAAGGCCGAGCGCGCGCCGACCGACTCGTAGTTGTAGCGGGCCTCCAGGTGCAGCGGGCCGCGATCGGCCGCCGCGATGGCCGACGTGTAGTTCTCGCCGTCGCGGACGATCGTGGGGTACGCGGTGAGGCCGAACTCCCATGCGCGTTCCTCCTCGGCGGCGGCAGCGGCCGTCGCGACGGTCAGCCATCGCCAACGCGGCGATCAGGCGCGGCGCAGCCGTCATCCGCCGAGCGCCATGACTCGCGGCCACCAGCGCTGCGCCGAGGCCGGCCATCATGAAGCCGGCCTTCCAGCTGCCGTAGCCCGCATACCGGCCGAGCGCGAGGCCGCCGAGGAACAGCATCGTCAACGCGACCGCGCGGGAGACGTTCTTCGCCGTGCCGACATCGTCGAACAGCACGAACGGCAGCGCCACCGGAAAGGTCGAGGCGACCACGAGCAGGAAGACGGCGAGGGCGGCGAGCAGGTCGTCCCACTTCAGCGACGGCCGCTCCGGCACCGTCGGCAGCGTGAGCGATCCGCCCGCGTATCGCCTCGATCTCGGCCTCGGCGACGAGACCCGCCGCCGCCGGCGACAGCGACTGCTCGATGAGCCTGCGTCCGGCTGCGGCATCCGCCGCCGCCCGTACCGAGCGCACCAGCGTGAGCGATCTCCCGCGATCGGTGACCGTGCGCACGAGGTACATGACGGCGTCGACCAGCCCCCAGGCAAGATTGCAGCCCAGGGCCGCGGCGAGCATCGAGCGGACTTCCTCGCGCCCGGACTCCGCCACCGAAATGGCACCGACGAAGGTCAGCGCCATGAACAGGCCGAAAAGCAGTTCCGACACGCGGTCCACCGGGCTGAGCACCGGCTCTCGTGCGGGCTCCGCCGCAGCCTTCTGATCGCTCATCGCCTAACCTGGAGGCCGTCGCCACGGCGCTGGCCGGCGACCGCGACCGATCCGCGAAGTCGCCGCCTGCCGTGCCGCGCTCAGAACTTCTCCGGCACGTACTTGAAGGGATAGTCGGCGGCCTTGTAGCGGCCGATCTTGCGTTTCGGCAGCTTGACCTTCTCGGTCTTGATGGCCTTGTAGGGGACGTGCTTCAGCAAATGGCTGATCACGTTCAGGCGCACCCGCTTCTTGTCCTCCGAGCGGGCGACGTACCACGGCGCCCACGAGGTGTCGGTGGCGGCGAACATCTCGTCGCGCGCCTTCGTGTAGTCGTCCCAGCGGTCGTAGGACTTGATGTCCATCGGCGAGAGCTTCCAGATCTTGCGGCCGTCGTCGATGCGCGACTCGAGCCTTCGTGTCTGCTCCTCGGGGCTCACCTCCAGCCAGTACTTGAGCAGGATGATCCCCGACTTGACCATCAGCTGCTCGAACAGCGGGATCACCTGCAGGAAGCCCTTGGCCTGCTCCTCGGTGCAGAAACCCATCACGCGCTCCACGCCGGCGCGGTTGTACCAGCTGCGGTCCCAGATCACGACCTCGCCCCCGGCCGGAAAGTGCGGGAAGAAGCGCTGCCCATACATCTGCGTCTTCTCGCGCTCGGTCGGCGAGGGCAGCGCGATGACGCGGAACACCCGCGGGCTGACGCGCTCGGTAATCGCCTTGATCGTGCCGCCCTTGCCGGCGCCGTCCCGGCCCTCGAACACGATGCAGACCTTCAGGCCCTTCTCCTTGACCCACTCCTGCAGCTTGACCAGTTCGACGTGCATCTTCTTCAGTTCGCGCGCGTAGTCCTTGTTGGACAGCTTTCCGCCGCCCTTCGCCGCATCACCCGCATCGTTGCCGGCCTTGGCCGCATCATCCCTGCCCTTCTTCGCTTTGCCTTCGGGGCTGTCGTTCGTTGCCGCCTTCTTCTTCGCCATCGTCATCTCCTTGGTTTGGTACAGCCGGACGCCCCGCGAGCGGTCGGCATCAGCTCAGCTACTCATTCTCAGCGCCGCGGCCGGCAAGTCAATGCGCCACCGGTCTCGTCTCCGGCCGCTCCAGGCGGCCGCGCCCGGTATTCACGCCCGCGATGGCTCATCTGCTCACGCCATGATGTTCACTCCGCCGTCGACGTACAGCGTTTCGCCGGACAGCCGCCGCGCATACGGCGTCGCCAGATAGGCGCAGGTGAAACCGACGTCCATGATGTCGACCAGTTCGCCGAGTGGCGCGCGCTGCGCCGCTTCGGTGAGCAGCAGGTCGAAGTCCTTCAGGCCCGAGGCGGCGCGTGTCTTCAGCGGCCCGGGCGAGATCGCGTGCACGCGGATGCCCTGGTCGCCCAGTTCGTACGCGAGGTAACGGCAGCACGATTCGAGCGCCGCCTTCACCGGACCCATCACGCTGTAGGTCGGGATCACCTTGTTGGCGCCGTAGTAGCTCATCGCGAACATCGTGCCGCCGTGGGTCATCAGCGGCGCCGCGAGTCGCGCCATGCGCACGAACGAGTGGCACGACACGTCCATCGCCTTGGCGAAGCCGGCCGCCGAACAGTTGATCAGGCCGCCCTGCAGGTCTTCCTTCGGCGCAAAGGCGATCGAATGCACGAGGATGTCGAGCCGCCCCCACTGGCGGGCGATCGCCTCGAACACGGCCTCGAGCTGGCCGTCGACGCTCACGTCGAGCGGCAGGATGAGCGGCGCTTGCAGGTCGCGGGCCAGTGGCTCGACGTGCGGCCGCGCCTTGTCGTTCAGGTAGGTGAGCGCGAGGTCAGCGCCGAGTTCGCGGAACGCCTTCGCGCAACCATAGGCGATCGAATGCTCGTTGGCGACGCCGACGACCAGCGCCTTGCTGCCCTTGAGCGCCGGGCGCGGGACTTCCACGGTCATTCGGATGCCTCCTTCAGTGGCCTTCGATCACGCGGCGCGTGTGCTGCGCGATCATCAGTTCCTCGTTGGTCGGGATGACCCACGCCGAGGCGCGGCTGCCCGGCCGGCTGATGCACGGGCCGCCGCGCGCGTTCGCCGCCTCGTCGAGGTCGATGCCGAGCCAGGCCGCATCACGGCAGACCTGCCGGCGCAATTCGGCGCTGTTCTCGCCGATCCCCGCGGTGAACACCAGCGCGTCGAGTCCGCCGAGCGCGGCGGCGAGCGAGCCGAGTTCGCGACCGATCCGGTACACGTACAGATCGACTGCCTCCTTCGCCGTCGGCGCGTCGCTGGCCAGCAGCGTGCGCATGTCGCTCGAGATGCCTGAGACGCCGAGCAGTCCCGACTGCTGGTAGATCAGCTTCTCGACCGCGCGCGTGTCCATGCCGAGTTCGTCGATCAGGTAGAGCACGACGCCGGGATCGAGGTTGCCGCAGCGGGTGCCCATCGGCAGCCCGTCGGCGGCGGTGAAGCCCATCGTGCTCGCCACGCTGCGACCCGCCTCGATCGCGCACATGCTCGAGCCGTTGCCGAGGTGGGCGACGACGACCTTGCCGGCGGCCGCGCGCTCGTCGTGCTGCGGCAGCGCCTGCGCGATGAACTCGTACGACAGACCATGGAACCCGTAGCGCAGGACGCCGCGTTCGCTGATCGACCGCGGCAGCGCGTACGCCTGCGCGACCGGCGGCTGGCGTCGATGGAAGGCAGTGTCGAAGCAGGCCACCTGCGGCAGCTGCGGCTGCCGCTCGAGCACGGCGCGGATCGGCGTCAGGTTGTGTGGCTGGTGCAGCGGTGCGAGCGGAACGTACTTCTGCAGCGCTTCCAGCGCCGCGGCGTCGATGCGGACCGGCGCCGCGTACTCGGAGCCGCCGTGCACGACCCGGTGGCCGATGGCAACGAGCCGGTGCTCGCTGTACCGCGTGCGCAGGAATGCCACCAGATGGTCGAGCGCGCCGGCATGGCCGAGCTGCGTGCCGGCGTCCCAGGCCTTCTCCTCGAGCACCACGCCGGCGCCGTCCCTGGCGACGAAGCGCGGCGACGTGGTCAGGCCCTCGGCCTGCCCGCGCGCCAGCACCGTCAGCCCGTCGGGAGCGACCGCAAACAGCGAGAACTTCAGGCTCGACGAGCCGGCGTTAAGTACCGCGATGACGTCAGCCATTTCAGCCTCAGCCGACCGCCTTGCCCGATGCCGCGCGCCGCGCGTTCGCCACCAGCGCCGCGACGCCGCACGAGGCGAGCCTGCGCCATCACCGAGTCGGCGCGGCTGGTCAGGATGATCGGCACGCGCGCGCCGAGCACGATGCCGGCGGCGTCCGCCCCGGCCAGGAAAGACAGGCTCTTGGCCAGCATGTTGCCGGCCTCGAGGTCGGGCACCACCAGCACGTTGGCGCGGCCGGCCACCGGCGAGTCGATCTTCTTGATCGCCACCGATTCGAGGTTGATCGCGTTGTCCAGCGCCAGCGGCCCGTCGAGGATCGCGCCGGTGATCTGGCCGCGGTCGGCCATCTTGCACAGCGCCCCGGCCTCCACCGTCGACGGCACCTGCGGGTTGATGGTCTCCATCGCCGACAGGATCGCCACCCGCACTTCCGGAAACTGGATGCGCGTGCGCGAGGTCGATCGCGTTCTGGATGATGTCGACCTTGTCCGCCAGGGTCGGCGCGATGTTGACGGCCGCGTCGGTGACGATCAGCGTGTGCTCGTAGCTCGGCACGTCCATCACGAAGCAGTGGCTGACCCGGCGCGCCGTGCGCAGCCCGGTGTCGCGGCGGACCACGGCGCCCATCAGTTCGTCGGTGTGCAGGCTGCCCTTCATCAGCGCCTCGGCCCTGCCCTCGCGCACCAGCTCGACCGCCTTCTCGGCGGCCGCGTGGCTGTGCGGCGCATCGACGATTTCCAGGCCGCCGATGTCGATCTGGTGCTCGCGCGCCACCGCTTCGATCCGCGCCCGCGGGCCGACCAGGATCGGCTTGATCAGGCCCAGCTTGGCGGCGTCGACGGCGCCGCGCAGCGAACTCTCGTCGCAGGGATGGGCGACCGCCGTCGGCGTCGGCGGCAGCGTCTTGCAGAAGTCGAGAAGCCGTTGGTACTTCTCGTGTTGTTTCATCATGGAGACTCCGCTCTCAGGTCGTGCTCATCCTGCCTTCTTCCTCGCCCGGCCGCTTGCGGCTTTCCGCGCCGCTGCCGGTTTCCTGGCCGCTGTCTTGCGGCGCCGGCCCGTCGCGGCACCGGCGCCGAACAGCTTCTCGATCTGCGCCAGCCGTTCGGCCCGCTCGCCGCTCGGCCCGCCGGCGGCGGACACCACCCGCCGGATCCTGCCGAGCAACGCCGTGCGGGCCGCCGCGGCGGCGGGCAGCATCTGCGGGATCGCGGCAAGCGCCGCATCGCGGTCCAGCAGCAGGGCGAAGAACTGTTCGCGCAGCAACTGCTTGAACTCCTGCAGCGTCATGGCGCCATGGTCGGCGCGGATCCGGCGCAGTTCATTGAACGCGCGTTCGTCGACGCCCGGGCCGGCCATGCCGACGTAGACGAGGCTGCGGATGGCCGCTTCGCGCGCGCCGCCTTCGGCAACACGCGCCTCGATCTCGGCGATCCGCTGCTTGATGAACGCGATGCGTTCAGGTTCGACGCCGGGATGTCGGCGTGGCGGCTCGTCCGAGGCGCGCATGCCGAGCATCGCCTGCAGCAGCGGCGACCCGTACAGGGTGAGGAAGATCTGCTCGAACGTGCGGTCCTTCATCTGTCCGAAGCGTTCGAGCGTAGTGACGATCGCTTCCGAGACCTGCCCCTGCACCGCAAGCAGAGGATTGTCCGGCGCGACCGGTTGCCGGTTTGCGCGAACCTGCTCGGCCAGTGCGGCCACCTGCTGCATCAGCGGGTTGTTGTCGGAAAACAGCTGGAACGGCAGCTCGGCCGGGTTGAAGGCGTGCAGTTGCTGCGCGAACTGCGTGCCGGCGAAGGCGCGAACGAAGGGCTGCAGCAGGGTGCGGTACAGGCCGAGGTTGATCTCGGAGACCCGCCGCGCGGCAGCAAAGCGGCGCTCGTTCTCGTCGCTGGGCTGGACGATCGCCCGCAGTTGCGCCAGCGTGCGCGGCTCGAAGCGGACGATCCAGTCGCCGCCGACGAGATCCGGGTTCGCGGCGTCACCGGACTTGCGCGTCATCACCGCCTCGTACAGGCCGGGCGGCAGCACGTCGATCAGGTCGATGTTGGAGGCGAACTCGTCGTGCTCTTTCCGCGCCACGCCGCCGGAGACGAAGATGCCGAGGTGGCCGACGCTGTCGTGGATGGCGTAGATGATCGTCTGACCACCGGCACGGATGTCGTCGTCCTTCTGGTACAGGTCGACGATCCAGCCCAGCGCCTGCTGCGGCGGCGTGATGTTGTCGCCCTTGGAGCAGAAGCAGACGATCGGCGAGCGGATGTTGCGCAGGTCGATCCGCTTGCCTTCGCTGGTGACGAGCTCGCCGGTGGCCAGGCGGTTACCGATGAACAGCTGGTCGACGATCCACTGGATCTCCTCGGCATTGAGGTTGACGTGGCCGCCCCACCATTTCTCGAATTCCAGGAAGCGCTCGGCCTCGGTGTCGACCTTCGACCACAGGTTGAAGTCCTTGCTCCAGTAGGTGTTGGCGGGGTTCAGGCTCTCGAAGTTGCTGACCAGATTGCCGCCGTCGAACTTGCCGCCGCCGAGGTCGCTGGTCAGCGCCGTCAGCCAGCTGCCGCCGAGCACGCCGCCGGTGTAGCGCATCGGGTTCTCGCCCTCGACGCCGGCCCAGTACGACAGCGGCGAGCCGGGGATGATCAGCGGCCCGAACAGTTCCGGCCGAGTGGCGGCCAGCATCATCACCGCCCAGCCGGCCTGGCAGTTGCCGATCACACAGGGCTTGCCGTCGGCCTCGGGGTGCAGTTCGATGACCTTTTCGAGGAATACCGCCTCGGCGCGCATGATGTCTTCGATCGTCTGCCCCGGCATCGGCTCGGGGGTGAAGCCGACGAAGTAGGCGGTATGGCCGGCGCGCATCGCCACGCCGAGTTCGCTGTCTGCCTTGAAGCCGCCGATGCCGGGACCATGGCCGGCACGCGGATCGACGACCACGAACGGGCGCTTCTTCGGATCGATGCGCACGCCGGCCGGCGGCTTGATCCGCACCAGCAGGTAGTTGGCCGGCCGGTCGAACGTGCGGCCGTCGAGCACCAGTTCGGCATCGAAAGTGAGCACGTGCGGCACGGGCTTGGCCCGCTGCTCGTAATAGGCGGTGCTGCGCTGGCGCAGCACGTCCCAGAACAGGATCGTGCGCTGCCAGCCGTCGACCCAGTATTCCATCGCCTGCTGGGCAGGCGCGGTCAGGGCTTGCATGGGTTCGAAAGCGGTCGAGGATCGGTTGCTCATCGTTGAATCTCTTCAAGGCTGGAATCGGACGTCACTGAGATCGATGCCGGTAGACAGTGGTTCCACGCATCGACGGCATCCCGCGACAGGATTTCGTTGCGCGAGCCTGCCGCCGCTGCGGCTCGCCGGGCGCGGCGACGCGTCGCTTTGCCGGGCGCCGGAGACGATGCGCGCGGCTCGTGACAAGAGATCACGTGGGCCCTGCCGTTTTTCGCACGTTCGGCGGTGGTCCACCGACGGACGCAGTTCAACGTCTGCGATCGCGCCGCGTCACGATCGGATCCGCAATCGGTTCCCCTCGAAAACTACCTCGCCGCCGCGTGCCTCTGCCTGACATTTTCAGACACGGGCTGGACGTTTCAAGACGGCCGTGCCTGCGCCACTTGTGCGGCATCAACAAACCGTCACGCACAGCGCGCGGATCGACAGAGCGCGCGACCACGGGCGTCAGGACTGGGTGGACGGCCGCCAGTCCATCGATTGCTTCCGGCGGCGGTGCAGCGAGCACTTTGACGCCGCGAAGCAGCGCGCCGACACGCAGGTTTCGCCGGGCGCCGTCGCGGCGGCTCTTCGCAGAAAACGCCCGCCGCGTCGCAAGCCGGAACCGGCGCGGTCCGCCGTCACGGTGACTTGGCTGCGCCTCCCACCGACTTCCCTTCAGCCGCGGCCATCGCCGGGGCGTCGGCCTGCCATCCTCCGCCAAGGGCTTTGTAGAGCTGGATCACGCTCGCCGATTCGTCGCGCTTCGCCTGGACCAGCTGGATTTCCGCGTCGAAGTACTGGCGCTCCGTATCCAGGACTTCCAGGTAGCTGGACACCCCGCCCTCGTAGCGCAACTTCGCCACCTGGCTGGCATCCGAAAGTGCGCCGACGAGCAGTTCCTGCTGGCGGCGAAACTCCTGCCGCTTCCGCACGTCGACCAGGGCGTCGGATACCTCGCGAAAGGCCTGCCGCAGGGTCTGCTGGTACAGCAGCGCCGCTTCCTGGGCGCGCGCCTCGTTGTATTCGACGTTGGCCTGCAGGCGTCCGGCGTTGAAGATCGGCAGGGTGATCGCAGGCAGCAGGCTGAAGATCCCGTACGGGCCGATGCTTGTGCCGCTGATGGTGGAGTTGCCCACGCCGGCGAATCCCGACAGCGTGACCTGCGGATAGAGCAGGGCCGTGGCGACGCCGATCTGCGCGTTGGCCGAGACCAGCTGCTGCTCGGCCTGGCGGATGTCCGGCCGCCGTGTCAGCAATTCCGTCGGCAGGCCGGGCGGCAGCGCGGGAGCCGCAATCTGCGCTTCGAGCGGGCGCCCGCGCTTGATCGGTCCCGGATCCTGCCCGAGCAGGATGTTGATGAAGTTCTCGGTCAGCTCGATCTGCCGCTGGATCTCGGGGATAGTCTTCGTCGCCGTGTACAGCAGCGTCTCGGCCTGCCGGACTTCGAGGATCCCGGCCACGCCGCCCTCCAGCCGTGCCTTGACGAGGTCGAGCGACTGCACCCGCGACTCGACCGTGCGCCGGGAAATTTCCAGCGTCAGGTCGAGCGCGCGGAGGTTCAGATAAGCCTGGCCGACCTGGGCGACCAGCGTTGCCATGACCGCGTAGCGTGCCTCTTCGGCGGCAAGCAGGTCGGCCTGCGCCGCCTCCGTGCCGCGCCGGTATCTACCCCAGAAGTCCAGTTCCCAGGCGACGCCGAAACCGGCGCGCGGCTCGAAGATGCTGTCGGGCGAGGGTCGGTCGGAGCCCGTGGTCGTGTTGTAGGGGGCCTCGACGCTGCCGCCCACCGACGGGACCGCCAGCGAGCCGGCGATCGTGACCTGGCTCTGTGCCTGCAGGATGCGTGCGGCCGCCACCCGCAGGTCGTAGTTCTGCGCCAGCGCCGTGCGGATCAGTTCCTGCAGGTCCGGATCCGGAAAGATGCTGGCCCAGGCGAGTTCGCCGAACGACTGGGTAGCGGCCGCCGGTACGGCATCCGCCCCGCGATACGCTGCCGGGGCCAAGACCTCCGGCCGCTGGTAGTCGGGCCCGACCGTAGTGCAGCCGGCCGCAACGAGCCCAGCGGCGCAGAGAAGGAGAGACTGACGGGAGGTCATCTCACTCGGCTCCTTCCCCGTGCGGGACGGCGGCCGGCGCAGTCTTCGTCGCCTTCCGGCGCCGCCCGAGTCCCTCGACGAAGGTGTAGTTGCCGGGGATGATGAACACGCCAAGCGCGGTGGCGACCAGCATGCCCCAGAACACGCCGGTGCCCATCACGTTCTGCGCGCCGGCGCCTGCGCCGCTCGCCAGCATCAGCGGCACCACGCCGAGGATGAAGGCGAAGGCCGTCATCAGGATCGGCCGGAAGCGCAGCCGCGCCGACTCCAGCGCCGCCTCCTCGAGCGAAGCGCCCTCTTCGTGCTTGGCCTTGGCGAACTCGACGATCAGGATGGCGTTCTTCGCCGCCAGTCCGATCAGCATCACCAGGCCGATCTGCACATAGACGTTGTTGTCGTAGCCCATCAGCCAGACGCCGAAGAAGGCGCCCAGGGCCACCAGCGGCGAGCCGAGCAGCACGGCCCACGGCAGCCGCCAGCTCTCGTACAGCGCCGCCAGCAGCAGGAACACGCAGACGATGGCCATGATGAAGGTCGGGGCTGCGGGCGGCGCCACCTTTTCCTGGTAGGACATCGACGAGAAGGCGAAGCCCATCTCCGAGGGCATGGTCTCGGCGAACACCTGCTCCAGCGCGGCGAGCGCCTGTCCGGAGGTGTAGCCGGGCGCCGGCGAGCCCTGGATCTCAACCGAGCGTTGCAGGTTGAAGCGCGTCGTCAGTTCGGCGCCGGCGATGTCGCGGATGGTCACCAGGGTGGCGAGCGGCACCATCTCGTTGGTCGTCTTCGAGCGCACGTAGATCTTGCCGATGTCCTCCGCCTTCAGCCGGGTCTCGGCGTCGGCCTGCACGTAGACGCGATACAGCCGGCCGAAGCGGTTGAAGTCGTTGACGTAGGAGCCGCCCAAAGTCGTCGACAGGGCCTGGAACACCTCGTTGACCGGGACGCCCAGCGTGCGCGCCTTCTCGCGGTCGAGATCGACCCTGACCTGCGGGTTGTTCGGGTCGAACGAGGTGAAGGCGGTACCCAGTTCGGGCCGCTGCCTGGCCGCGGCGAGGAACTTCTGCGACTGCTCGCCCAACTGCTCGACCGACAGCGAGCCGCTGCGGTCCTGCAGCAGGAAGTTGAATCCCGAGGCGGCGCCGAAGCCGGACAGGGTCGGAATGTTGAACGGGAAGATCAGCGCCTCCGGAATGGCGGCGAACTGCGGCCGCAGTTTCCCCATGATGCCGTTGACGTGCAACTCCGCGGTCTTGCGCTCCCCCCACGGCTTCATGCGCACGAAGAGCGTGCCGTAGTTCGGCTGAAAGGTGCTGGTGACCGCCCCGTAACCGCCGACGGTCTGGTAGGAGTCGAGCCCGTCGGTCCTGGCCAGGATGTCCTCGACCTTCTTCAGCACGAGGCTGGTGCGCTCCAGCGACGCCCCGGCCGGCAGCTGGACGTTGACGCCGAAGATGCCCTGGTCCTCTTCCGGGATGAAGCCGGCCGGCAGCGCGCGTGCGAACAGCCCGGCCCCGATCGCCACCGCCGCGACGAGGCCGATCGTCAGCAGCGACTTGCGCACGAGCAGGCGCGACACGCTCGACATAGCCTTTGGTGCTGGCGTCGAAGGTCTTGTTGAAGCCGCGGAAGAACGCCCCCAGCGGCCCCCGCATCGGCTTCGGCCGCTTCAGCAGCATGGCGCACAGCGCGGGCGTCAGCGACAGCGCGTTGAAGGCCGACAGCAGCACCGAGATGGCAATGGTCAGCGCGAACTGCTGGTACATGCTGCCGACCAGCCCGCCGAGCATGGCGACGGGGACGAACACCGCCGAGAGGATCAGCGCGATGCCGATGACCGGCGCCGAGACCTCCTCCATGGCCTTGATGGTCGCCTCGCGCGGCTCCATCCCATGCTCGAGGTGGTGGATCACCGCCTCGACCACGACGATGGCGTCGTCGACCACGATGCCGATAGCCAGCACGAGGCCGAACATCGACAGCGTGTTGACCGAGAAGCCGAGCATCGGGAAGAAGATGAAGGTGCCGATCAGCGACACCGGGATCGTCAGCAGCGGGATGATCGTCGCGCGGAGGTTCTGCAGGAAGATGAAGACGACCAGCGTCACCAGGATCAGTGCCTCGACGAACGTATGCACGATTCCTTCGATCGACGCCTCCACTGCCGGCGTGGTGTCGTAGACGATCTTGTAGTCCATGTCGGGCGGAAACAGTCCCTTGGCCCGCTCCATCGTCGCGTAGATCGTCTCGGCTGCCTTGAGCTGGTTCGCGCCGGGCAGCAGGTAGACCGCCATCGCGCCGGCCGGCTTGCCGTTCAGCCGACCGAAGGAGTTGTAGTCCTGCGAGCCCAGCTCGGCTCGGCCGATGTCCTTGATGCGGACCACGGCGCCGGTGTCGCTCTGGCGGACGATGATGTTCTCGAACTCCTCCGGCGTGACGAGCCGGCCCGGGGCGCTGACCGTGTTGGTGAACTGCTGGTCCTTCGGCGTCGGCGCGGCGCCGACCTTGCCGGTAGGCGCCTGAAGGTTCTGCTCCTTGATCGCGTTGATCACGTCGGCCGGGGTCAGGCCCAGCTTGGCCAGCCGGTCGGGCCGGAACCAGATGCGCATGCCGTAGTCGGTGCCGCCGAAGAGATCGACCTGCGCGATCCCCGGGATGCGCAGCAACTGGTCGCGCAGGTTGATGCCGGCGTAGTTGATCAGGAAGTTGCGCGTCGTAGGTGTCCGTCGGCGAGTAGATCGAGATCACCATCAGGATGCTGGGGCTCTGCTTCTTGACCGTCACGCCCTGCTGCGTGACCTCGACCGGCAGGCGCGCCTGCGCCGCCGAGACGCGGTTCTGGGTCAGGACGTTGGCGATGTCCTGGTCGATGCCGACCTCGAAGTTGACGTCGAGCTGCATGCGGCCGTCGCTGGTGTTCGACGACTTCATGTAGATCAGCCGGTCGACGCCGTTGACCTCCTGCTCGACCGGCGTGGCCACCGACTGCTCCACCGCCTCGGCCGAGGCGCCCGGGTAGGTCGCGGTCACGCGGATGTTCGGCGGCGCCAGGAACGGATACTGCTCGATCGACAGCCGGGTGAGCGTGATCACCCCGAACAGGACAGTCAGGATCGCGATGACGATCGCGACGATCGGCCGGCGGATGAAGAAGTTGCCCACGGCCTATTTCCCCGCCGCCTTCGCATTGGCCGATTTGCCCTGTGCCTTCTCGCCCGGCTTCGCTTCCGCCGGGCTTGCGGCGGCTGCGGTCGGATTGACCTTCGACCCCGGCCGGGCCTTCTGGACGCCATCGACGATCACCCGTTCACCGGGCTTCAGGCCGTCGCGGACGATGAGCAGGTCCCCGACTGTCTCGCCGGGCTGAATGGTGCGCAGTGCGACCATGTCATCGGCGCCGACCACGAGCACGGTCTGCATGCCCTGGATCTCCTGGACCGCCCGCTTCGGAACAAGGATGGCGTCCTTGACTGTCTCGGAGACCGCGCGCACGCGGCCGAACTGTCCCGGACGCAATTTGCCCTCGGGGTTCGGAAACTCGGCGACGATCGTGAGGGTGCCGGTCTTCTGATCGACTGCCCGATCGACGATGACGAGCTTGCCTTTCGGCGGGAAAACGCTGCCGTCGGCCAGGATCAGTTCCAGTGCCGCCTGGTTGGCCTTACGCGCACCCTTGACATGCTGGTCATACAACCTCAGGTATTCCGCTTCGCTGATGGTCGCGTTGACGCGGATCGGGTCGATGCTCGACACGGTATCGAGCAGCGTCGCCTCGCCCTTGCCGACGAGGTTGCCGGGGGCCACCAGGCGCTTGCCGATCAGTCCCGCGATCGGCGAGCGGATCGTCGTGTAGCTCAGATCCAGCTCGGCCGAGACGACCTTGGCTCGGGCGGCCGACACGTTCGCCTGCGCGGAAAGCAGGTTCGCTGCCGCGTTGTCGTAGTCCTGCTGCGGCACCGCCTTGCGTTCCGCCAGCGGCTTGAGGCGGCGCTCGTCCGTTTCGGCCTTGCCGAGCCGCGCCATGGCGATTTCGAGTTCGGCCTTCGCCTGCTGCAGCTTCGCTTCGTACTCGCGCTTGTCCAGGGTGAACAGCAGCTGGTCCTTCTTGACGATCGTGCCCTCGGTGAAGTGCTGCGCGTCGAGAAATGCCTGCACGCGGGCGCGGATCTCCACCGTTTCGCGGGCGTCGGTCTCGGCCACGAACTCACTGTAGATCGGCACCGTCTTCTGGGCGACTTCGGTGACCACCACGGCCGGCGGCGGTGGGGCGGCTGCCTTCTTGGCCTTGTCGGCGTCCTTGCCCCGATCACAGGCGGCGAGCGAGATGGCCAGCCCCGCCAGGCCGAGCACCGTCAAGACCCTGGCCTGCGACCGGCCCCTCAGAAACCATTGCAACACGGCCATCTCCATCTCCTTGCGGCGGGACCCGGGATCCCGTCCCGGTCCGACACGTCAGTCGGCCGGCATCGTAGCCGGCCACGGGGGTCACCCTAACTCCAGTCCGGCGCGGCTGGGCAGGCTGGCCTCGATCGATCAGGGCGCCACTTGCCGGCGCCTGGACCATGAAGCACCCATTGTCTGCCGCGTCGAGACTGCGCGCTGCGCATCGCGGCTTGCGGTGCACGACTTGCCTGCGCCAGATGTGCAGGCGTTCGACGACCGCGTCAAACCATAACACCGCCACGACCGAGTACGAGGTGACCAGCCCGTAGTCGAGGATGCGCTGGTAGACCTTCATGTCGGGATCGTCGCCTTTCCGCGGATAGCGATTGTGTGTCGCCGGCCTCAGCCGTGCTTGACATTTCCAGACACAGCCTGCGCATTTTCAGACACTCTGTCCTGGCCGCTTGCGCGCAATCAAGCGAAGGGACATTCAGGCAGGAGGCAACAGGAACGGCGGCTGAAGCATCGGCCGGCAAGGTGCGGTCGGCCGGGGCCGGGAAAGGGCGTCTGAAATTTTCGCGCTACGCGGACCGCGCGGGTGTCTGCCGTGATTACACGCATCTCGGCGTGGCGGCCGACGCCACTCCTTCTTCCGCGCTCACCCTCGCTTGCGCGCCGTTGCTCTGGCGTGCTTGAGGAGACCGGATGCGTTCGCAGGATCACGCAGCCAGTTGCACAGCGCGACCGCCGTGTCGTCATCGAGGGCATCGACGATCGCACGCTGACGCTCCGGATGACCGCGCTCCTTGATGATCAGATGTGCGGCCGCCTTTATGGCTTCGGGGTCGACGTCTAACTCGTCAAGGCGTCTGACCTGCGCGGCGGCAAACGTCCAGCGCCCGAACAGTCCGGTGAGTTCCGAATCGATGCTTGCGCTCATGGCCGGCTTCGGCTTTCGGTATCAGAAGCAGACGCAAGGCCTGCGATGGAAAACGAGTCCAATTTCGAATATTGCCGAAAACGTCCATGAGCTCGCCCCAGGTCGAGGTGCCGACCGATACAAGCGCTTGGGCCACTGCTTCACGCGCGCCCCGAGGGACCGTCATTCGGCGCATGCGGTGGTGTGGGCGAATCTGCTTCGGATGCCTGACGCTCGGGGGCCGCCTCATCGAGCGCCGCGATCTGCCTCGCGTACAGGTTTATGCCGGGCAGTGCGCTAAAGCCATGCGCGAAGATACTGAGCAATACCGTTGCCATCACCGCGAGGCGGATGGTCGACTCGCCCTCGAGCCGTGCTTCATGCTCCAGGTAGACGAGCCCGAGCACGATCGAGGCGAGGCCCCGTGGCCCGAACCAGCCCATGAACAGGATGGTTGCCTTGCTCAGGCGGGTGCTTCGCAGTGCCAGCGCAACGGGCCCCATGCGCACGAGGGTCAGGCTCAGCACCGCATACAGCAGCACGGCCGGCGTGAAATGCGCCAAGGTGCCGACCACGATCGTGCCGAAGAGGAAGAAGACGAAGTAGTTGAACAACTGCCCCCAGTCCTCGGTGAAGTCGATGCTGTGCCGGCCCGCCTCGCTGAAGCCGAACTGGACCGCCAGCCCGGCGACGAACGCGGCGATGAACATGCTTGCCCCGCTCGCCTCCGATGCCAGGACGCAGAGCAGCGGCAGCGCCACGACGCCGAGTTGCCCGAGCGCGGGCGCCATCCAGCGCTTGCTATGGGCCAGGCCGATGAGCCATCCGCCAGCGCCGCCAATCGCAAGTCCGATCAAGGTGCCGTAGCCAAGCTGCTCACCGAGAAATCGGGTCAGCACGACGCCTGCACCAGACGTTCCTTCCTCGGTGATGGCCAACGCGATGAACAGCAACAGGAACGGAACGGAAAGTCCGTCGTTGAGGCCGGCCTCCACGTTCAGGGCCTGACGGATACGCTGCGGCACCCGTTCGCTGCTCACGATTACCTGGCCGAGACCGGCGTCGGTTGGCGCGAGGATCGCCGCCAGGATGCCCGCTTCCCACCACGTCAGGCCGCGAAAAAGGACAACCGCGAACACGGCACCCAGGAGAAGCGTGAGCAGCATGCCCGTGCTGACCAGGCGGATGGGCAGGCTGCGGCTGGCCCTCAAATACGAAAGGTTGATGCGGCTCGCGTCGGTGAAGAGCGTCATGACGAGGCCCAGCTCCGCGATCAGCAGCAGGGCCTTGCGGTCGAGAGCGAGTTCCAGTGCCAGTGCCGGCAGGAGCATGGCGGCGGCGCCGGCGGCCGTGAACAGCATCGGCGCCGTGACGAGTGTCCGCTCCAGCCGCCGGGACACCAGGCTGTACAGGAAGACGATCAGCACGAATGCAGCCATCAGGATCATGACTTGTCAGGGCCTCCGGTGACGTCGATGGGCCGCCTTCCAGGTTCCTTCGCGCGTTTCTGGTTGGTGTAGGGCTGGCAGTCGCGCACGGTATCGGCGGTGACGCAGCGTTCATGCCCCTTCCGCCGAAGAGAAGGTTCCCTTTTCAGGGCAGCCGCACGCGGGGTAGCGGGCGGCGGGGTTGACTGGTGAAACGGCCCACCAGCCGCCCGCCGTTCGGGTCGAGCAGATGCTCGCTTAGCGCGGCACTTCCGTCCACCCCGCGCCCGGATCGAACGTCGTCATCTTCGCGCCGAGCTGCGCCGAATCCTTGCCGAGGTCCTTCTCGTAGACCTTGCCGTTGTGGCTGACGATGAAGGTCGTCACGCCGCTGCTGCCGTACTCGGCAGGGTAAGCGACCATCGCGAAGCCGGCGATCATGCGGCCGTTTATCACGTAGCTGTAGGCGCCGCCGGGTGCGTTCTTTCCCTGCCGCGTCAGGATCCTGAAGTGATAGCCGCGGTAGGGGTCGCCTGCCTTGTGGCCCTCGAGATAGGCCGCGCTTTCGGCGACCAGCGGTCCGAACGGACTCGGCTCTTCGCCCTTCGCGGCGTCGGCCGGCCAGTACAGCCCATCGTGCTTGGCCGGCGTGCTGCCGAGCTTCTGCGCGTACTGCAACACACCGTCGCCATCGCGGTCGGCCGCCGCGTAGGCGCGCTGCGCGTCGACATAAGCGTGCATCACGTAGATCGCATTGCGTTCGTTGCCGCCGATGCGGCGATTGACGATCTCCTCCCGGCCTTCCTCGGTGGCGAAGCGCCAGCGATCGCCTGCGCGCGCGATCGGAATGGGCACCGGCCACGCCTGGGCGCCGATCACCAGTACGCGGCGGTCGGCGCTGGGCTCTTTCAAAACACGCAGCGTCTGCATGGCCTCGAGGATCCTGGCCCGGGTGGCGCTGGTCGCGGCGCGATCGGACTGGACGATGAGGTCTTTGTGCTCCTCGCCGAAGAGCGCGACCATCGCCGGATCGCTGTCCGCCTTGAGCGCGGCCATCAGCGCATCGACTGCCGCTTCCGGCGTGGCAAAGGTTTCCTGCGGGGCCGCGCTGAGCGCGAGCGGGACCGCCAGCGCCAGCGCCAGCATGAGGCGGCAAAGGAATGAGCGGAGGCGGATGATGTTCATGGCTGATGCCTTGTGTTCGCTTGCAGGGAATGAGGTCATGAGCGTGCTCCTGCCATCACCGACGACCGCCGCCGCGCCCACCACCGCCGCCGCGTGATCCACCGCCGCCCCGCGCACCGCCGCTCGGCGCCGACCTTGAGCTTGCGCCGGACATCGAACTGCGGCTCGATGCGCCGCGCGAACTGTCCATCTGGGCCTGCCGCCCGGAGCCGTAGCTGCCGAACGCGTCGCCGCCGCCCCCGCTGCCCCGACTGACGCTGCCGCCGCCCATTGCACCGCTGCTCGGCTGCGTCGATGCGCGTCCTGCTCCACCGCCTGCCGGTTGCGCCGAGGCACGTCCCGCCCCACCGCCTGCGCCCGCACGCGTGTCGCCGGCGCGCGCGGTCGAGGCGCTCTTGCCGACCGAGCCGCTGACCTGGCCGGGCTGCTTGTTGGACTTCCACGCGGTGCCGCCGCCCGCCGGCTGCTGCCTGCGCGCCGCTGCCGCGATTGACGTTGCCGGTATTGACGTTGGTGTTGCGGTTGACGTTGATGTTGGTGTCCCCGCAGCAGCCATAGTGGTTGCCGCTCCAGGCGGCGCCGATCGCCGCCCCCCAGATGACGCCCGGCGGCCATCGCGGCGCCGGGCGGATACGGGTAGTAGTAGGACGGATACGGCGCCGGGTAATAGCCGTACACGGGTGCCGCGCTCGCCACGACGACCGTCGTCGGGTTGTACTGCGGCACGTAGATCACCTGCGGGTCGGCCGGCTCGATGATGACGATCTCCTGCTCGGTCTTCACCACCTGCTTGTCGTCGCTCTTGAGGTTGCCCGCCGCCTTGGCCTTGCGGCGGAACGCCTGCACCGCCTCGATCACGGCGCCCTGGTCGGTGACCACCGCCTCGCCGAGCGCGGCGGTCCAGTCCAGGTCGGCGCTCATCTTCTTCACGACGTCCGGATAGTTGAGCAGCGACTTGACCGGGTCGTCCCACTTGTCGTCAATGGGGGCCTTGGGATCGGCCTTGCGCTTGTCGAGATAGCGATCGGCCTGCACGACCTGCAGCGGGTTGGTCGACGCCGGCAGGATGATCGCCACCAGGTCGTCCGGATACAGCGCGATCGGCCCGACGAGCTGGTCGAGTTCCTCGGCGGAGTACGCCGGCGCGGCCCCGCCCGGCGCGGCGGGCGCCTGCGCGATCGCGCTGGTGGCGACCACCATCGCCAGGGCCATCGCGATGAAAACGGACCCCTTGGCTCGCAAGCCATCGGCTGCGGCTCTGAATCGACTGATGCCCATGAACCCTGACTCCTGATGAGGCCCGACCGCGGCGCCGGGACAGCCAATAGCGTACTCGGCCCGGACGGCGTGAGCCGAAGCGGCGGCGGGCGCTCGATTGCCGTCGTCCGCCCGCGACGGATCGATGGCGTGTTCGACTGCCGGAAGTGAAAGTATCCATTTGTCGCCTCTTCGCTTGCTGGACATTTCGAGACGCCAGTTGGACATTTCCGGACGCGGCCGGCTAAGCTGGTTGCGTGAAATCAATCGAGCCGCAGTCACCTGGAAGCCGACGCCGGCCGATCACGCGCGGGTCGAGCGCAGCGACCGTCCGCATCGGACCCCTGCAAGCGATCCCGGAGGTCCTCAGGAAACTGGGCGCGGATCCGACCGAGGTGTTGGCCGGCACCGGGTTTGAACCCGGACTCTTCAATGACCCGAACAACCTGATCTCGCACGCCGCCCGCGGCCGCCTCTTCAGCCATTGCGTGGCCAGGACGGGCTGCCGCCACTTCGGGCTCCTCGTGGGCCAGCAGGGCAGTCTGCGCTCCCTCGGGCTCGTGGGCTTGCTGGTCAGGTACTCGGAGAACGTGGAAACGGCGTTGCGCAGCCTCGTGCGGTACTTTCATCTTCACAATCGTGGGGCGGCAGTAGGCTTGGCGATCGATGGCGACCGGGCGAAGCTCAGCTTCGGCAGCTTTCAGCCGCACATCGAGGCCGCCGACCAGATAGGCGATGGCGCCGTCGCCGTGATGTTGAACGTCATGCGCGACCTGTGCGGCGCCGATTGGACGCCCGAGGAAGCCCACTTCGCCCACCGGAGACCGGAAGACGTCGGGATTTTTCGCCGGTTCTTCGCGGTCCCGCTGCGCTTCGACGCGGAGCAGTACGGGCTCGTGTTCTCCTCCGGCTGGCTGAGCCGTCATTTGTCAGACAACGATCCCGAACTGCTCCGTCTGCTGCAGCAGCAGATCGAGGCACTCGAAGCTCGCTACGGCGACGAGTTCCCGGCGCAGGTACGCAGCGTGCTCCGAACCGCGCTCCTGACGGATCAAGCCGGGGCCGACCAGGTCGCGGCGCTGTTCTCAATGCACAGCCGGACCATGAATCGGCGCCTGAATGTTTGCGACACCAGCTTCCGGGCCCTCGTCGACGAAGGCCGCTTCGAAATCGCCCGGCAGATGCTCGAGGATTCTGCGATGAACGTGAGCCAGATTGCCGCGACGCTCGACTATGCCGACGCCAGCGCCTTTACGCGGGCATTCCGCCGCTGGAGCGGCACCACGCCGGCGCAGTGGCGGATGCAGCGGCGTGTCCGGATGTCACGCCCGAAGTAAGACGGCCGCCGTCAGGTGAGCGGGCAACAGGCAGAGCGGGTCGAGTGCGGCCAGGCCGTCGCGTCGCCGACGCAGTGTGATTGCCTGCCGCCGCTTCTGCCTGCGATTGGCGCGGCCATTGCAGCGCACGCCGCAATCGAGGCGGCCGAAAAAAATGGCGCCGGGTTGCGGCGCCAAATCATCTCAGTGAGGACAGCGCGGCCGCGAAACCGCGCTGACGAAAGAACGGTACACAGCCAGACTTAACAGCGACTTAAGGTCCAGCTCGGCCGTCAGGTCGAGACCGGGCCTCCCCGCTCCGGCAGCCACAGCGACACCGTCAGTCCCCGCCCGCCCGGACCGTCCTCGATCCATGTGCGCCCGCCGTGCAGGCGCGCGACCTCGCGCACGATCGCCAGCCCCAGCCCGCTGCCGGGCACTGCGGTGTCCCGCCCACGCGTAAAGCGATCGAAGACGCTTTCCCGCTCATCGGCCGGCAACCCCGGCCCGGTGTCGCTCACCGTCAGCCGATGGCCGTTGCCGTCCTCGTCGAGTCTCAAGGAAACGCGACCCCCGGCCGGGGTGTAGCGCACCGCGTTGTCGAGCAGGTTGGTGATGGCCATGCGCAGCGCCGGCTCGTGGCCCTGTATCGGCGCGCTGGCGGGCAGGGTCGCGTCGAACTCGAGCTGCGCGCTCTCGGCCAGGGGTCGTACTTCTGCCGCCGCTTCCTGCGCGAGCAGCGCAAGGTCCAGCGTCGCCGGCGGGTCGCGCGCGGCGTCCGGGTCCAGCCTTGCCAGCGCGAGAAGCTGCGCGACCAGGTGGCTGGCGCGCTTCACCCCGGCCTCGAGCCGATCGAGCGCGGCGTCGCGCGCAGAGCCTTCGGCCGCGCGGCGCGCGAGCTGGGCCTGCAGCGTTACGGCCGCCAGCGGCGTGCGCAAGGCATGCGCAGCGTCGGCGGTCAGGCTGCGCTGCTGTTCGAAGGCGGCGTGCAGCCGCGCCAGCAGGTCGTTCAGTGCACCCACCATCGGCCGCGCCTCCTGCGGCAGGTGGTCGAGCGCCAGCGGCGCCAGCGCCGTCGGCTGCCGCTGGGCGAGCTGCGCACCGAGCGCGTCGAGCGGGCGCAGGGCGCGACCGACGATCCACCACAGCAGCGCCGCGGCGAGCGGCATCAGCAGCAGCAGCGGCGTCACGATGCGCAGCGTGGTCTGCAGCGCCAGCGCGCGGCGCTGCGCGGTCGGCTGCGCCACCTGGATCAGCTGCGACTCGTAGGGCAGCGCATAGACGCGCCAGGCCTGGCCGTCGTGCTCGAGATCGCGAAAGCCCTCGTCCGCGGCCGACGGCAGCGGCGCGACGTCGCGCGAGCGGTACTGCTGCCCGCGGCGCGGGTCGTCGACCTGCACCAGCAGGCGCTGCTCGGGCCGTTCCGCCGAGCGCGCGATGCGGTCGGTGTCCAGGCGCGCATGGTCGCGCAGCGACAACGCGACCTGACGCATCTCCTCGTCGAGCAGCCTGTCGATCTCGGCGCGGGCGCTGCCGTAGGTCAGCGCGCCGCCGAGCACACCGACGACGGCGAGCAGGGCGAGCAGCGCCAGCAGCAGCCAACGGCGGATCGATGGCATCAGGGGTTCGCCGCGGGCTCGCCGAGCCGGTAGCCGACCCCGCGCACGTTGCGGATCACGCCGTCGCCCAGCTTGCGGCGCAGGTGATGGATGTGCACCTCGACCGCGTTGCTGCCCACCGGTTCGTTCCAGCCGTACAGCCGCTCTTCGAGCTGCGCGCGCGACAGCACCGCGTCGGGCCGCTCCATCAGCGCCTGCAGCAGCGCGAACTCGCGCGCCGACAGCTGCAGCGGTTCGTCGTCCAGCCACGCCGCGTGCGTGGCGGGGTCGAGCCGCAGGCGGCCGCAGGCGAGTTGCGGCTCGGCGCGGCCGGCCGCACGGCGCAGCAGTGCGCGCACGCGCGCCAGCAGTTCGTCGAGATCGAACGGCTTGACCAGGTAATCGTCGGCGCCGGCGTCGAGCCCGGCGATGCGATCGCGCACCGTGTCGCGCGCAGTCAGCACCAGCACCGGCAGCGCGTCGCCCCGGCCGCGCAGGTCGGCGAGCAGCTTCAGGCCGTCGCGCCCGGGCAAGCCGAGGTCCAGAAGCAGCGCCGAGTACGGCGTCCCGGCGTCGAGGGCGCGTGCGCCGGCCAGCCCGTCCTGGACCCAGTCGACCGCGTAGCCGTCGCCGCGCAGGCCGTCGGCCACGGCGGCGCCGATCATCGGATCGTCTTCGACCAGCAGCAGGCGCACGGTGAGGGGCAGGCGATGCAAGCGTGATGTCGGCGACAGGATAATGAATGGAGACGACCGACCGGGGTGCCGGCGCGACGCGGGTTCGATCGCGTGTGGCCGTTCGGCTCCGGCAGGCTGCGCAGGAAGCGAACGGCCTGTGCGGCATCATGGGGTCCATCCGGTGTGACGGGAGAGGCAACGATGAGGCTCAAACCCTGGTTCATGGCCGTGGCGGTCGCCTTCGCCTCGCTGGCGGCGGCGGCCGACTTCGGCAGTCCCGGCGGGCCGGGCCCGGCCAACGTCGAGGAGATCGCGGCCGTCCTGCGCCAGGACCCGTACGACCTCGAACTGCTGATCAGCTACGGCACTTCCAAGGGCGGCTCGGCGGGGCACCTGGCGCTCGCCATCCGCGACCAGGCGCCGGGCGACGACCTCGTCTACTCGGCGAACTTCTACGCCGACCGCGAGCCCGAGCATGCGGAGGATTACTACACCGACGATCTCATGGTCAGGATTCCGAAGAAGGAATACCTGTTCGGGACCTCCTCGTCCGTCAGTGGCAAGGCCTCGTTCGGGCTCGACTTCGGCGAGATCTACAAGCGCTCGGTCATCGGCGTGCGCGTCTACGGCGTGCCGGCCCGGGAGAAGGACGCACTGACCGACTACTTCAGGCGCATCAACGACGACTTTCACAAGCGGGCCAGGGACACCGAGTACCACGACGGTGAAGTCAGATACGACTACCTGCGCCTGAACTGCGCCAAGACGATCGGTTCCGCCTTCAGGTACGGCGCCGGCTACGAAGACCTCGAGATCGACAGCGCGTGGCTGTTCTCCCGGCGCAAGGTGGTCGCGGCGCTGAACGCCAACATCCCCACCGAGATGGCGCTGAAGCTGCTGCGGCAATGGAACGCGCGCGGTTACGGGCTGGACGTGGTCTTCTACCGGAAGTACGCCGGCTCGACCTGGGTCGACCCGCACGAGGAGGAGAAGACCGCGTTCAAGGACCTGCCCGACCGGTTTCCGTCGGTCCTGTCGCGCGATTTCCGGAATGAAGCGGGCGAATACCAGGATGTCGACAACCTGTTCGCGATGTACCTGCTCTACAACCTCGGCAGGTACAGCGTGCGGGTGAACGAAGCGACCCGGCTGCTCGAGATCGACAAGCGCAAGGAACCCGTGCCGTACCCGCAGGCGGCTGCGCTCGCCAAGGACAGCGCCCGGTCGGACAGCGAAAACTACGGTCGGCAGACTGCGTTCCGGCCGGAAGGGAAACGGATCGGCGCAGCCGCGGACTGAGCACGGCAGCGCGTGCGCTCCGCACCGCGCACGAAGACAGGACGCGCCCGGGGCCTCCGCGCCGTGCCCCGGCCTACGGCGCGCCGAGCAGCAGGTACAGGCTCCAGTTGCTCGATGCGCCAACGCCGAGGCCCAAGTAGACCGGGCCCAGGAACGTGTCGGCGCCGAGGAATACCGATCCCGACCACAGCGTGCCGGCCGAGGGCAGCCCGTCGAAACGGTCGGTCATCCGGCCGACTTCGGCCGAGCCGCCCACGTAGATGCCGCTGCCCAGGATGTCCGGCAGCGGCAGCGTGCGGTTGTAGTACATCAGGCGGCCGAAGGCGAATTCGCGGCCGGCGAACTGGCTGATGCGGTAGCCCGACAGGCGCAGCGGCCCGCCGAGCGTGAACGCCTCATAGGCCGGCATGTCCGAGCCGAGGTCGGTGCCGCCGGCAGCAAAGGCGTGGAAGGTGTGCGGACCCCAGGTTCGCATGCCGCGAACGAAGCCTTCGAGCCGCCGGTAATCGACGGCCGAGCCGAACGACTCCAGCGCGGCGTAGGCGCTGCCGCCCGCGGCGAAGCCGTGGGTCGGGAAGTAGGCGTGGTCCGCCTGATCGATGAACAGCGCCGCCCGCATCCCCGCGGTGGTCTCCTTGATCGACGGCAGGAGAGGGGAACCGGTGTCGACCTTCGCATCGATGCGCGACCACACCGGGCCGAGCCGCACGTGGCCCCAGGTGCCGAGCACCGCCCCCGCGTCGACCCCGGCGATGCCATAGCGGACCTGGTAGTCGGCGACCTTGTCCTCGCCGGCGAAGACGCCGCGGGTCCGCTGTCCGACGTCGACAAAGGGCGCGACGAACCAGCGACCGGCCTCGTTCAGTGGCTGGTAGAACTCGCTGAACAGGTGCGTGTCCTGTCCGAGCTGCGCTTCGGTCAGCCACTCGCCGCCGAGGCGGTTGAGCCAGGTCCGGCGGTACTGGGCCAGCAGGTTGAACTGGCTGTCGCTCTGGAAGTCGCTCGCCAGACCGAGGCCGAAGCGGAAATAATCCGGCCCCCACGACTTCTCCCTCGGCTCGATGACCAGGGCGCGCGGACCGGCGCCCCCGCCCCTGAGGTGGTAGCTGATGCTCTCGAAGTCGCCGCGGCCGTAAATGCGCCGCAGATCGGCGCCGAGCTTTTCCTCCGAGAGCGGCTCGCCGTGCCGGCTCTCGACCAGGGCGCGCAGCACCTCGGGGTTGGTGCGCTGCAGCCCTTCGACACGGATCTCGTCGACGGTGCCCAGGCCCTTGCCCTCGGCGACCTGCGTTGCCCGAAGGGCCGCGTACTGCGCCGGCGGCAGGCTGTAGCGCCGCAGCGAGTCGGCCATCGCGCGGGTCGCCTGCTCGCCGATGCCGATCGCCTCGACCGAGCGGTCGAACTTGCCGGCGGAGATGTCACCGAGGTCCGGCGCGATGAGCACGTCGCGCGGGCCCATGCGCCTGAGCTGGTCGTCGACGGTCTGCTTGCCGAGAAAGTTGATCAGCTGCCCGACCACGGTCAGCGCCGAGGTGATTTCACTGCGCTTCAGCGGCGGCGTCGAGATGTTCACGGCGATCACCACGTCGGCGCACAGCCTGCGCGCCTCGTCGATCGGCAGGTTGTTGGCAATGCCGCCGTCGACCATCAGCCGGCCGTCGATCTCCACCGGCGCGATCGCGCCGGGCACCGACATGCTGGCGCGCATCGCCTGGGCGATGCTGCCGCGGTCGAGCACCACCGATTCGCCGGTCTCGATGTCGGTGGCCAGGGCGCGGAACGGTATCGGCAGCCTGTTGAAGTCGGTGATGCCGAAAGCCGGCGTCGCCAGCGAGCGGAAGAACGACTCGATCGAGACGCCGGCGATGACGCCCTTCGGCAGCGCCAGCCCGTTCTCGGTGACGCCGAACTCGGGCGCGAACAGCGTCTTGTAGTCGTCGACCTTGCGCCGCAGCGCGATCTCCTTGCGCGGCGGCTGGTCGCGGAAGATCGTCTCCCAGTCGGCGTCGAGGACCAGCCTCTCCATCTCGGCGGGCGTCCTTCCCGCGGCGAAGGTGCCGCCGACGATTGCTCCCATGCTGGTGCCGGTCACGCAGTGGATCGGCACGCGCATCTCCTCCAGCACCTTGAGCACGCCGACATGCGCGATGCCGCGCGCGCCGCCGCCGGACAGGGCGAGCCCGATGCGCGGCGCCTTCGCCGAGGCGGCCAGCGGGGCCGTTTCTGCCGCCAGCGCCGGGCGGCATAAGGCGAGCATGGAAACCGCCGCAGCGATCGCGAGCGCCTTGTGGGGTACCGTCGCTAAGGTATTCATGGCTCCGAGCCTCGAATGAGCGCAACGCCTGCCATCGTAATGGGAAGGCCGGCCGGGAAGACACTGCCGCCGGCCATCGGGCCCGGCTCGTGGCGAGCCAGGGCGCATCGCGCGGTGCTCTGCCGAGGATCGGCGTGACGTACGGCACCGCGCTGACTTCGTGCCGCGCATGGGTCGCGGCATCGATCGAGCCGGCCCGGCGCACTGCCGGTCGAACTTGGCGCAGCGCGGGCTCGCGAGCGAGGGGAACTCGTTGCGCGCGTCCTGCGTCGGCGGCGTGCCTTACTTGAACCCCTGCGCCGCCATCTTCCTGCGGATGAAGGCGATCTGCGTCTGCAGCGGCAGTTCCTTCGGACAGACGTCGTGGCAGGCAAGCAGCGACATGCAGCCGAACACGCCGTCGTCGTCGCCGACCAGTTCGTAGTAGTCCTCGTCGGTGCGGCCGTCGCGCGGGTCGAGCCGGAAGCGCGCGACCTTGTTCAGGCCCACCGCGCCGACGAAGTCCTTGCGCATGCGCGCGGTGCCGCAGCCGGCCACGCAGCAGCCGCACTCGATGCAGCGGTCGAGCTCGTAGATCTTCTCGGCGAGCTCGGGCTCCATCTTCTCCTCGATGCGCGTGAGGTCGAGCTCCTGCTGCTTCAGGTGCACCCAGGTCTGCAGCCGCTCGCTCATCGCGCGCATCCACTTGCCGGTGTTGACCGAGAGATCCGCGATCAGCTCGAACACCGGCAGCGGCGCCAGCGTGACGTCGGGCCCGACGTTCCGGGTCAGCGTGCGGCAGGCCAGCCCGGGCCGGCCGTTGATCATCATCCCGCAGCTGCCGCAGATGCCGGCGCGGCAGACGAAGTCGAACGACAGCGACGGATCCTGCTTGTCGCGGATCTCGTTCAGCGCGATGAACAGCGTCATGCCGTCGGCTTCCTCGACCTCGTAGGTCTGCATGCGCGGCTCGTCGCCGGGCTGGGTCGGGTTGAAGCGCAGCACGTGCAGGCGGATCTTGTCGCCGGTCTTCACGGTGGGGGTCGCGGTGCTCATCTTGAAGCCTCATTCGGCGGCCCTGGCGGCCATCGGTTCGTCGATGCGCTCGTTGCGGCCGCGCAGCCGCGCCGGCAGCAGGTTGTCGAAGGGCATCAGCGTCTGCTGCAGCGCGAATCGGTCGCCTGCCAGCCTGGCCTTCACCGCTTCGACCTCGGCCAGCCGCGCCGCGGTGTCCGGGTGGTCGACGTAATCCTTGGCGCCGTAGCCACGCCAGCCCGGCGGCAGTTCCATCTTCCTGGGGTCGAGCGGCTCGTAGGCGAGCGTGGGCAGCGTGTCCGATTCGTTCTTCCAGGTGGCCAGCGTGCGCTTGAGCCACTCGGCGTCGTTGCGGCGCGGATAGTCGTTGCGGAAATGCGCGCCGCGGCTCTCGGTGCGCACCAGCGCGCCGTAGGCGATGGTCAGCGCCAGCTTGATCATCTTCTGCGTGCGGTAGGCGGTGACCAGCTCCGGATTGGCGCCGACCGCCTTGTAGGGGACGACGATGTTGCGGCTGCGCACGAGCAGTTCCTGCAGCGTGTCGACCGCCTGCTGCAGCTTCTCGCCGGTGCGGAAGATGCCGACCTTGTCGGTCATCAGTGCCTGCATCTGCTCCTTCAGCGCCGGCGCGCTTTCCTTGCCTTTGCCGGTCAGCAGCGCATCGAGCTTGCCCTGCTCGCGCTCGACGGCCTCGCGGACGACTCCGAGCGGGATGTCGAGGTCCTCGCGGTCGCAGAAGTCGGCGAGGAACTCGCCGACGATCATGCCGGCGACGACGGTTTCCGCCACCGAGTTGCCGCCCAGCCGGTTGAAGCCGTGCATGTCCCAGCAGGCGGCCTCGCCGGCGGCGAACAGCCCCTTCAGCACCGGGCTCTCGCCGGTGGGCAGGGTGCGTACCCCGCCCATCGTGTAGTGCTGCGCCGGTCGTACCGGAACCATTTCCCGCGTGGGGTCGACGCCGAGGAAGTAATGGCAGATGTCGAAGACCTCGCGCAGGTTGTGCTTGATGTGGTGCTCGCCGAGCAGCGTGATGTCGAGCCAGATGTGTTCGCCGAAGCGCGACTTCACGCCCTTGCCCTTGGCGATGTGCTCCTCCATGCGCCGGCTCACCACGTCGCGGCTGGCCAGTTCCTTCTTCTCCGGCTCGTAGTCCGGCATGAAGCGGTGGCCGTCGACGTCCTTGAGCAGCCCGCCGTCGCCGCGGCAGCCTTCGGTGACGAGGATGCCGGCCGGGAAGATGCCGGTCGGATGGAACTGCACCGCCTCCATGTTGCCGAGCGCGGCGATGCCGGTGTCGAGCGCGATCGCGTGGCCCATCCCTTCGCAGATCACCGCGTTGGTGGTGACGCGATACAGCCGGCCGGCGCCCCCCGTTGCGATGGCGGTGGCCTTGGCCACGTAGGCGGCCAGCTCGCCGGTGACGAGATTGCGCACCACCGCGCCGTAGCAGCGCTTGCCGTCGTGGATCAGGGCGAGCGCCTCGACCCGTTCGTGCACGGTGATGCCGTCGCCGATGGCGCGGTCGCCGACCGCCTGCAGCATGGCGTGGCCGGTGCCGTCGGAGACGTAGCAGGTGCGCCACTTCTTGGTGCCGCCGAAGTCGCGCTGCGCGACCAGGCCGTGCGCCTCGTCGCGTTCGGTGATGACGACCTTCTGGCCGTTGATGATCACCGTGCGGTCGCCCTTGCGCACCCGGCTCCACGGCACGCCCCACGCCGCCAGTTCGCGCACCGCCTTCGGCGCGGTGTTGACGAACATGCGCACCACTTCCTGGTCGGCGCCCCAGTCCGAGCCGCGCACGGTGTCCTCGAAGTGGACGTCCTCGTTGTCGCCCTGACCCTTGATCACGTTGCCCAGCGAAGCCTGCATGCCGCCCTGCGCCGCCTTGCTGTGCGAGCGCTTCGGCGGCACCAGCGACAGCACGATCGCGTCGTGGCCGCGCCGCTTGGCCGCGATCGCCAGCCGCAGTCCCGCCAGCCCGCCGCCGATCACCAGCGCATCGGTGTAGATGACTTTCATTGGGACGTCTCCTTCAGCCAGGACGGCCACCAGGACGGCGGAGCCGCCTGCGGGGGATTGGTGAGCCAGGCCGGCGTGTAGGTCTGTCCCGGCACGTAGCGCTGCTCGTAGCCGATCTTCATGTAGGCGGCCAGCGTGGCCAGGCCGAGGATGAGGAAGAACGCCGTCAGGCCCCACTTCAGCCGCTGCAGGTTGCGCCTCGAGGCGGCCGGGTCCGTCCCTTCGAACCAGCCCCACTTCACCGCCACCCGGTACAGGCCCACGCCGCCGTGGATCTCGACCGCGAACAGCATGATCAGGTACAGCGGCCACCAGCGCCCGCTCCAGACGCGGTCGGCCGATTCGGACGGGCCGATCATGCCGGGGTGCATCAGCATCTGGTACAGGTGAACCGAGGCGAGGAAGAACAGCGCGAATCCGGTCAGGACCTGCCACCACCACAGCGTGGTGTCGGAGTGGTCGAGGAGCGTGCGGTGGCCGGCGAAGGTCCGCCACTGGCGGAAATTGGCCGGAAACTTGCGCATCGCCAGGAACGCGTGCAGCACGATCAGCGACAGGATGACGAACACGATCACCGAGACGATGCCCGGGTAGGACCGGCCGAAGACGAAGTAGCCCTCGAACATCTTCGTGATCGTCCACATGAAGTCCTTGCCGAGCAGGATCGACGAGACGAAGAACATGTGGCCCCACATGAACAGCGCGAGGACGAGGCCGCTCACGCTCTGCGCGACGTCCATCCGCGCCGGCCAGCGGCTCTTGCGCGGCCGGTCGCCGAGATCCATGCCGGCGATGACATTGCTACGGGTATTCATCACTAAACCTCCACACGCATCAAGGGCATTGCGGCGCAGCGAACAACAGGCGCAAATTTCCGCCGAGTCCGTACTGCGGGCATGACCTAGATCAACCGCGGCCGCATCGCTGCGGCGCAGGGTGTCAGGTCGGCCGCGGAGGCTGTTGTTGATCTGACGCAAACGGCTGGCGACGCTGTCGAAGAACATCCGGGCGGGAAAATCGCCGGCAGGTTCAGGCACTGCAGGCCCTCGCGGATTTCCGCTGCGGGCTTTGGCAGGAGCCGCGATTCCGGTAGCGTCTCGTCCGCGGACGACCCACCTGGGCGCCGCGATCCCCGATCAGTCAAACGACCGGAAGGTTTGCCATGTACGAAATCATCCGCAGCGAAGCGTTCTCGGACACCACTTTCCTCTGGGAGGTGATGGCGCCCGATGTCGCGAAAGTGGCCGAGCCGGGCCACTTCGTGATGCTGCGGCTGCACGAGGGCAGCGAGCGCATCCCGCTGACGGTTGCCGACTACGACCGCGACAGGGGCACGATCACGCTGGTGATCCAGGCGCTCGGCAAGACCACCCTGGAGATGCGCGACAACTACAAGGCGGGCGACAGCTTTGCCGACTTCGTCGGCCCGCTCGGCCTGCCGCAGCACGTCGGCCGGGCCGGGCACGTGGTGCTGGTCGGCGGCGGCCTCGGCGTGGCGCCCGTCTATCCGCAGCTGCGCGCCTTCAAGGAAGCCGGCAATCGCACCACCGGAATCATCGGCTTCCGCACCAAGGACCTGGTCTTCTGGGAGGAACAGTTCGGCAAGTACTGCGACAACCTGATCGTGTGCACCGACGACGGCAGCTACGGCAAGCCGGGCTTCGTCACCGCGGCGCTGCAGGAGGTCCTCGAGCAGGACAAGCCGGACCTGGTGATCGCCATCGGCCCGCTGCCGATGATGAACGCCTGCGTCGAGACCACGCGTCCGTTCGGCGTCAAGACGATGGTGTCGCTGAACGCGATCATGGTCGACGGCACCGGCATGTGCGGCTCGTGCCGCGTCACGGTCGGCAAGGAGGTCAAGTTCGCCTGCGTCGACGGTCCGGACTTCGACGGCCATCAGGTCGACTTCAGGGAACTGATGCTGCGCCAGAAGCGCTTCAGGGGCGAAGAGTCGACCGCCAACACCGACTACGCGCACGTGTGCCAGGTCGAGAAGACGCTGTTCGAGCAGAACAAGAAGAACTACAAGAAGTACAAGGACCTCGCCCCGCACGCCACCAAGATGCCCGAGCGCGATCCGCTCGAGCGCTCGCGCAATTTCAAGGAGGTCAACCTCGGCTACTCGATGGCCGACGCGCTGGCCGAGGCCGAGCGCTGCATCATGTGCAGCAAGCCGGCGTGCATCGAGGGCTGCCCGGTCGCGATCGACATCCCGCGCTTCATCAAGCACCTGCTGGTGCGCGATGTCGACGGCGCGCTGGCGGTGATCAACGAGACGAACCTGCTGCCGTCGATCTGCGGCCGCGTGTGTCCGCAGGAGTCGCAGTGCGAGGCGCAGTGCATCGTCGGCCGCAAGCTCGAAGCGGTGGCGATCGGACGGCTCGAGCGCTTCGTCGGCGACAGCGCGCGGCCGGGCAAGATCGAGCCGCCGCGCTTCGAGCGTCAGCTGGGCAAGGTGGCCGTGGTCGGCTCCGGCCCGGCGGGGCTCGCGGTGGCTGCGGATCTCGTCAAGTTCGGCTGCGACGTGACCGTCTACGAGGCGCTGCACGTCGTCGGCGGCGTGCTCCAGTACGGCATTCCGTCGTTCCGGCTGCCGCGCGAGATCATCAGCCGCGAGGTCGACACGCTCAGGGCGATGGGGGTCAAGTTCGAGACCAACAAGGTGGTCGGCAAGACGTTCTCGATCCCGCAGCTGCTCGGCGAGCGGGGCTTCGACGCGGTGTTCGTCGGCGCCGGGGCCGGCGCGCCGTCCTTCCTCGGCATCCCGGGCGAATTCGCCGGCCAGGTCTACTCGGCCAACGAGTTCCTCACCCGCGTCAACCTGATGGGCGGCGACAAGTTCCCGTACCTGGACACGCCGATCACGATCGGCAAGAGCGTGGTGGTGATCGGCGCCGGCAACACGGCGATGGACTGCCTGCGGGTGGCCAAGCGGCTGGGCGCGCCGACGGTGCGCTGCGTTTACCGCCGCTCGGAAGCGGAGGCCCCGGCCCGCATCGAGGAACTGCGCCACGCCAAGGAGGAAGGCATCGAATTCTTCTTCCTGCACGGGCCGGTGGAGATCCTCGTCGATCCCGACGGCAACGTGCGCGGCATGAAGGTGCAGAAGATGGTGCTCGGCGAGCCCGACGACAAGGGACGGCGCAAGCCGATGCCGCTCGACGAGTTCCTCGAGCTCGAATGCGACACGGTGATCTATGCGCTGGGCACGAATGCCAACCCGATCATCACCAAGTCGACGCCGGGCCTGCAGCTGAACAAGTGGGGCTATATCGTCGCCGACGACTACACGCAGGCGACCAGCGTGCCCGGTGTGTTCGCCGGCGGCGACATCGTCACCGGCGGCGCCACCGTGATCCTGGCGATGGGCGCGGGCCGCCGCGCGGCGCGCGCGATCGGTGCCTACCTGGCGAGCAGCAAGACCAAGTGGCCCATCACCCAGGCCGACGCCGAAGCCTTCGTGCCGCCGACACGGATCGGCGCGACGCCCACGCCGGCCGCCACCGAAACCGCAGTCACGAGCGAGGTGAAATCATGAACGTCTGCCCACGCTGCCGCCGTCCGCTGGAGGACGACGAACCCTATGTCTGCTGCGCCGGAGTGGAGCTGCGCTGGCGCTGCGCCGATTGCCACAAGGTCAGCGAAGGCTTCGCCTTTCCCTATGGCATGTGCCCGCACTGCAAAGGCAAGCTCGAACTGCTCGACCGCGGCGCCATCCAGGGCGACGAGGCGATGGAGGCGGTGCGCAAGGCCTTCGAGATCGAACTCGGCGGCCACGCGTTCTACGAGCGCGCCTCGCGGGAGGCGAGTGACGAGGAGCTGCGCGACCTTTTCGGACGTTTTGCCGAGATGGAAAAGGAGCACATGGACACGCTGTCGAAGCGCTACCACGCCGAGCTGCCGAAGCCGTCGGCGGACTTCCAGCTCGACCGCGCCGCCATCTTTTCCGGCGTCGACCGCAAGCCCGAGGATCCGGCCAACCTGTTCCGCATCGCGATCGCCTTCGAACAGCGGGCGGTCGATTTCTTCAGTCGCGAAGGCGAGCGCGCACCCGAGGGGTCGGTCGAGCGGGACCTGTACAAGGAACTCGCGGCCGAGGAGCGCGAACACGTGGCGCTGCTGACCACCGAGTACCGCCGGTGGCAGACGGGGAAGGCGGGGATTCTCTAGACCCGTGAGCAGTGAAACGTGAAATGTGATGCCCCCTTCCCGCCCCTTCCCCTGCCGGGCGAGGAAAGAACGGCGGCACGTTTCGCCTTTCGCCTTTTGCCTTGCTCGTTTCACGTTTCATATTTCACGTTTCACCTGAACCCATGACTGAACGCTCTTACGTGCTCGACGGCAACGAGGCCGCCGCGCGGATCGCCCATCTCACCAGCGAGGTGATTGCGATCTACCCGATCACGCCGTCCTCGACGATGGGCGAACTGGCCGACGCCTGGTCGGCGGCGGGCCAGAAGAACATCTGGGGCATGGTGCCGCAGGTCATCGAGATGCAGAGCGAGGCGGGCGCTGCCGGCGCGGTGCACGGCTCGCTGCAGGCCGGCGCGCTGACCTGCACGTTCACGGCGTCGCAGGGGCTGCTGCTGATGCTGCCGAACATGTTCAAGATCGCCGGCGAGCTGACGCCGGCGGTGTTCCACATCGCCGCGCGCACGCTGGCCACGCACGCGCTGTCGATCTTCGGCGATCACAGCGACGTGATGGCGGCGCGCACCACCGGTTTCGCCCTGCTGGCGTCGGCGAGCGTGCAGGAAGCGCAGGACATGGCGATGCTTGCCTTCATGTCGACGCTGAAGTCGCGCGTGCCGTTCCTGCACTTCTTCGACGGCTTCCGCACCAGCCACGAGGTCAACAAGATCGACCTGCTGTTCGACGAGGACGTGCGCGCACTGGTCGACGAAAAACTGATCGAGGCGCACCGTGCCCGCGCTTTGAATCCGGACGCGCCGGTGCTGCGCGGCTCGGCGCAGAACCCGGACGTCTTCTTCCAGGCCCGCGAGGCCTGCAACCTCTACTACATGGCGGTGCCGGACATCGTGCGCGAGTCGATGGACCGCTTCGAGAAGCTCACCGGGCGTCGCTACGGCCTGTTCGACTACAGCGGTGCGCCGGACGCCGAGCGGGTGCTGGTGCAGATGGGCTCGGGGGTCGGCGCCTCTCACGAGGCCGTGAAGCGGCTGGTCGCCGAGGGGCAGAAGGTCGGCCTGGTCACCGTGCGCCTGTACCGGCCGTTCGACGCCGAGGCCTTCGTCGCCGTGCTGCCGAAGACGGTGCGCGCCATCGCCGTGCTCGACCGCACCAAGGAACCGGGGGCGATCGGCGAGCCGCTTTATCAGGACGTGGTCACCGCGCTGGCCGAGGCGTGGCCGGAAGGGACGGCGGTGCCGCGGGTGATCGGCGGCCGCTACGGGCTGTCGTCGAAGGAGTACACGCCGGCGATGGCCAAGGCCACGCTCGACGAGCTCAGTGCCGCGAAGCCGAAGCGGCACTTCATCGTCGGCATCGTCGACGACGTGACGCACCTGTCGCTGAAGTGGGACGACGCGTTCGATACCGAGGCCGAGGGCGTCACGCGCGCCGTCTTCTACGGGCTCGGTGCCGACGGCACGGTCGGCGCGACCAAGAACACGGTCAAGATCATCGGCGAGAACACGCCGCTGCACGCGCAGGGCTACTTCGTCTACGACAGCAAGAAGTCGGGCGCGATCACGGTGTCGCACCTGCGCTTCGGCCCGCGGCCGATCGAGTCGACCTACCTGGTCCGCCAGGCCGACTTCATCGCCTGCCACCAGTTCGAGTTCATGGAAAAGCTCGACGTGCTGTCGCTGGCGCGCAAGCGGGCAACGTTCCTGCTGAACAGCCCGTACGGCCCGGCCGAGGTGTGGAGCAAGCTGCCGCGCGAGGCGCAGCAGACGATCATCGACAAGCAGCTGAAGTTCTACGTCGTCGACGCGCTGGCGGTGGCCAAGCAGGCCGGGCTCGCCGGGCGCATCAACACGGTGACGCAGGCGTGCTTCTTCGCGATCTCCGGCATCCTGCCGCGCGAGGAGGCGATCACCAAGATCAAGGACGCGATCCGCAAGACCTACGGCAGGCGCGGCGAAACGGTGCTCAGCCGCAACTTCGCCGCAGTCGACGCCTCGCTGGCGGCGATGCACGAGGTCAGCGTGCCCGGCCACGCCGACTCGCTGCTGTCGCGGCGGCCGATCGTGCCGCGTGCCGCGCCGGAGTTCGTGCAGCGCGTGACGGCGATGATGATGGACGGCAAGGGCGACCTGCTGCCGGTCTCGGCGATGCCGGTGGACGGAACCTTTCCCACCGGCACGACGCAGTGGGAAAAGCGCAGCATCGCGCACGAGATCCCGATCTGGGACGAGACGATCTGCACCCAGTGCGCGATCTGCCCGCTGGTGTGTCCGCACGCGGCAATCCGCATGAACGTCTTCTCGCCGGAGGAGATGAAGCGCGCGCCGTCGACCTTCAAGGCGGTGCCGTGGGCGCGCAAGGACGGCGGGCCGCTCGACGGCATGATGTACAGCCTGCAGGTGGCGCCGGACGACTGCACCGGCTGCGGCGCGTGCGTCGACGTGTGTCCGTCGCGCAGCAAGCAGGTGGTCAAGCACAAGGCGATCAACATGGCGCCCAAGCTGGAGCACCTGGAGGCCGAGCGCGCCAACTACGAGTTCTTCCTCGGCCTGCCCGAGGTGCGACCCTCTTTCGACACGATCGACGGGCTGCGCGGCTCGCAGCTGCGCCAGCCGCTGTTCGAGTACTCCGGCGCCTGCTCCGGCTGCGGCGAGACGCCGTACATCAAGCTGCTCTCGCAGCTGTACGGTGACCGGCTGATGATCGCCAACGCGACCGGCTGCTCGTCGATCTACGGCGGCAACCTGCCGACCACGCCGTATTCGAAGAACGCGGAAGGCCAGGGCCCGGCGTGGGCGAACAGCCTGTTCGAGGACAACGCCGAGTTCGGGCTGGGCATGCGCCTGGCGGTCGACGCGCAGCGCGACCTGGCGCAGATCCTGGTGCGCGAACTGCGCGGCGAGATCGGCGAGGAACTGGCCGAGGCGCTGCTCAGCGCACCGCAGGACAACGACGGCGAGATCAAGGCGCAGCGCGAGCGGGTCAGGCAGCTCAAGGGCATCCTGTCCGGGCTGCGCTTCCCCGAGGCCGGCCGGCTGCTGGCGGTGGCCGACAACCTGGTCGTGCGCAGCGTGTGGATCGTCGGCGGCGACGGCTGGGCCTACGACATCGGCTACGGCGGCCTCGACCACGTGCTCGCCTCGGGCCGCAACGTCAACATCCTGGTGCTCGACACCGAGGTGTACTCGAACACCGGCGGCCAGGCGTCGAAGTCGACGCCGCGCGGCGCGGTGGCCAAGTTCGCCGCCGCCGGCAAGCCGATCGGCAAGAAGGACCTCGGCATGATCGCCATGGCCTACGGCAACGTCTACGTGGCGCAGGTGGCGATGGGCGCGAACCCGGTGCAGACGGTGCGCACGTTCCAGGAGGCGGCCTCGTGGCCGGGGCCGTCGCTGATCATCGCCTACAGCCACTGCATCGCGCACGGCATCGACATGACCACCGGATTCAGCCACCAGCGCGACGCGGTGAAGAGCGGCTACCTGACGCTGTACCACTACGACCCGCGGCTCGGCATGGGCGGCAGCGACCAGCCGCTCAAGCTCGACTCGCGCAAGCCGACGCAGCCGCTCGAGCAGTTCGTCATGAAGGAGGGCCGCTACGCCATGCTGGCGCAGTCCGATCCGGCGCGCGCCAAGCAGCTGTTCAAGGCCGCGCAGCATGATGCCGACGCCCGCTGGCAGCTCTACGAGCAGGTGGCCGGGGTGCATCGCGTGGTGACCGAGGAGGGCCACGTGGCGACCGCAGACAGCGAGGCGACGGGCAAGGACAAACCGGCGGAGCCGAAATCGGAGGAGGCAGCAGAATGAGCGTCGATCTTCGTACCCGTTACCTGGGCCTCGACCTTGCGCACCCGATCGTGGCCTCGGCCTCGCCGCTGACCGGCTCGCTCGAGAGCCTGAAGCGGCTGCAGGATGCCGGCATCGCCGCGGCGGTGCTGCCGTCGCTGTTCGAGGAGCAGATCGAACACGACGAGATGGCCACGCACAACCTGATGATGTACGGCGCGGAGCTTTCGCCGGAGGCACAGGGCTTCTTTCCCGAGATGCAGTTCAGCACCGGGCCGGACAAGTACCTGCAGCTGATCGCCGACGCCAAGAAGGCGCTGCGCGTGCCGGTGATCGCCAGCCTGAACGGCCATACGCCGGGCGGCTGGACCAGCATCGCGCACAAGTTCCAGGAGGCCGGCGCCGACGCGATCGAGCTGAACGTGTACTTCCTCGCCGCCAGCATCGACGACACCAGCGCCGAGGTCGAGGCGCGGTACGTCGAACTGGTCGAGTCGGTGACGCGGCAGGTCAGCATTCCGGTCGCCGTGAAGGTCGCGCCCTACTTCAGCGCGATGGCCAACATGGCGGCGCGGCTGGCCAGGGCCGGCGCGCGCGGCCTCGTGCTGTTCAACCGCTTCCTGCAGCCGGACATCGTGCTCGAGGAACTCGAGGTGGCGCCACACCTGGTGCTGTCCACCTCCGACGAGCTGCGGCTGGCCCTGCGCTGGATCGCGATCCTGCGCGGGCGCGTCGACGTCAGCCTGGCCGCCACCGGAGGCGCGCACACGCCGGACGACGTGCTGAAGCTGCTGCTCGCGGGCGCCGACTGCGTGATGCTGGCCAGCAGCCTGCTGACCAAGGGGCCGAACCATGTCGGCACGCTGGTACGCGGCATCGAGGCGTGGATGCGCGAGCGCGAGTATTCCTCGGTGGCACAGCTGAAAGGCTCGCTGAGCCAGGAGTCCTGCCCGGATCCGGACGCCTTCGAGCGCGCCAATTACATGAAGGCGCTGAAGTCGTACACGAGCGAGTTCGTCTAGGCTACGGCCTGCGGCGCCTGCCGAACACCCTCATCTAGGAGATCGAGATGGCACTTCTGATCAACGACGACTGCACCGCCTGCGACGCCTGCGTGCCGGTGTGCCCCAACGAGGCGATCACCGCCGGCAGCCCGATCTACGTCATCGATGCGGCCAAGTGCACCGAGTGCGTCGGCGCGCACGACGATCCCCAGTGCATCGACGTGTGCCCGGCGGACTGCATCGTCCCCGACCCGAACAACGCCGAGTCGAAGGACCAGTTGCTCGCCAAGTACAAGAGCCTGCACGGCGAGTAAGTGGCGGCCGGCGCAATGGCGCCGATGCGCGTCGCATTGCTTTCCGGCTGTTGAGCGCGATCAACGACGACCGGCGCCGCACCCGTTAGCGTTGCGTCAGGAATGCGGCAACGCATCTCCTGCAGGAGGCCGCGGCAGGTCTGCGGTCGGCACCGCCGCCCGATCGACCCCACGGCCGCAGGCAGTGCGGGTGCAGGGAGGGCGCATGCTCAGCCAGCCGGTCAGGAGCGTCATCGCGAATCACGGCTTCGTCGCCGCGTCGCCGGGCACGACCGTGTGCAGGGCGGCCGAGCTGATGGCCGAACAGCAGGTCGGGGCAGTCGTGGTCATCGACGACGGACACCTGGTCGGCATCTTCAGCGAGCGCGACGCGGTGTTTCGCGTCGTCGCCCGCGGACTCGAGCCGGGGACGACGCGGCTTGCCGACGTGATGACGCCGGCGCCGGTGACCATCGGACCCGATCGATCATTCGGGCATGCGATGGCGGTCATGCACGAGCATCACTGCCGCCATCTGCCGGTGGTCGAGAAAGGCCGGGCGATCGGCATGGTCTCTGCGCGCAACGCGCTCGATCCCGAGCTCGAGGATTTCGTCTGCGAGGAGAAGCGGCGCAGGTGGTTCGAGGCCGGGTGAGACCCCCGGGCCGGCGGCACCGGCCACAGTGGCAGGCCGCGCAGCGCGGGTTCGTGTGCAGGCGCAGCGGCGCTGATGCAGGTCCGCCACAGCCGCCACGAGTCTCCGCCCACACGCCTGCGCAAGCCGCATTCCGTTGACGGTCATCAAGAAACGCGGCCGCAGTCCGCCTACGGTAGCGAAGTTGAAAAAACGGGCTGGCACGGAATCCGTAACACTGCCCGGCGACAGAGACACCGAGAACATGCTGCTGCCACGCGAGGGGACCGCGTAACGCACGCGCCAAGGGGCGCAGCGGCCCGCCGCGCTGCACCCGCCGAAACCCGACCCACAGCCGCCGACGAGAACTGCCGACGATGAACCCGTATGTCGTGTTTCTGCTGTACCTGGTCGCGATACTCGGCTTCGTCGGCGTGATGCTGCTGGCCAACAAGCTGCTCGGCCCGAAGCCGGCGATGACGCGGCTGAAAGAGGAGCCGTTCGAGTGCGGCGCGACGCTGCTCGACACACGCGGCATGCACACCGTGCCGGTGAAGTACTACGCGGTGGCGATCGTGTTCATCCTGTTCGACCTGGAGACGGTGTTCCTGATCCTGTGGGCGCTCGGCGCGCAGCCGCTCGACGGCTTCATGGTTGCCACCTTCTCGATCTTCATGTTCCTGCTGGTCCTGGTGCTGCTGTACGTGTACCGGGCGCGGCTGGTCGAAGCGGTGACGGACTGATCATGAGCGACCGCACGATCCCGATCCGGGCCGAAGGACAGAAGTCGGCCGCCTTCGAGTACCTGTCCACGCGCAAGGACGAGCTGATCGGCTGGGCGCGCAAGTTTTCGCTGTTCCCCTACCCGTTCGTCACCGCCTGCTGCGCGATGGAGTTCATGGCGGTCAGCTCGACGCCGTACGACACCGACCGGTTCGGCGCCGCGCTGCCCCGTTTCACGCCGCGCCAGTCGGACCTGCTCATGGTGGTCGGCACGGTGACCCACAAGCAGGCGCCGATCCTGCTCAAGGTGTGGGAGCAGATGTGCGAGCCGAAATGGGTCATCGCGTTCGGCGTGTGCGCCACCAGCGGCGGCTTCTACAACAACTACGCGGCGGTGCAGGGCATCGACCGCATCGTGCCGGTCGACGTCTACATCCCCGGCTGCCCGCCGCGGCCGGAGATGGTGATCGACGGGATCATGAAGCTGCAGGACAAGATCGCCAACCAGCAGCACCTCATCGTCAACGACAGGTTCTAGAACGTGAACCCGATCTTCGAACGCATCCGCGAGTCGCTGGCGTCCAAGGTCACGGAGGCCTCGGAGGCGCACGGCGTGCTGGTGCTGCAGGCGGCGCCCGGCGCGGTGCTCGACGCGGCAGGCCTGCTCAAGGATCAGTTCCGCTTCGACATGTTCACGGACGTGACGGCGGTCGACTGGCTCGGCCAGGAGCCGCGTTTCGAGGTGGTGTGGCACTTCTACTCGACGGCGCACAAGCTGCGCGTGCGGCTGAAGGCGCGCGTGTCGGAGGCAGAACCGGTCGTCGATACGCTGACCGGCATGTACGGCTCGGCGCACTTCATGGAGCGCGAGTGCCACGAGATGTACGGCATCGTGTTCCGCGGCAATGCCGACCTGCGGCCGATCCTGCTGTACGAGGGTTTCAAGGGCCATCCGCTGCGCAAGGACTATCCGAAGGAACTCGAGCAGCCGCTGGTGCCGTACCGCGAAGGCTTCGAGATGCCGGGCGGGGAGTAAAGCGACCGTGGACATCAGGATTCCCAACCCCGTCCGCCCGGCGTTCACCAAGACCGAGCGCGACGACACGACGATCGTCAACATCGGGCCGTCGCACCCGGCCACGCACGGCACGATCCAGATCATCGCGGAACTCGACGGCGAGCGCGTGCTGCGCACCGACGTGCACTGCGGCTACCTGCACCGCGGCTTCGAGAAGGAGTGCGAGGCGCATACCTGGCACAACCTGATCCCGTACGTCGACCGGCTCAACTACTGCTCGGCGCTGATCAACGATTTCGCGTATTGCGACGCCGTCGAGACGCTGATGGGCGTCGAGATCACGCCGCGCGCGAAGTACCTGCGCACGCTGCTGTCCGAATACTCGCGCGTCGCCGACCACATGACCTGCATCGCGGCGGCGCTGATGGAACTCGGCGCGATGACCGCGTTCCTGTACATGGTCACGATCCGCGACTACATCTACGAGCACCTGGCGGATCTCACCGGCGCGCGCGTGACCTACAGCTACGGGCGCATCGGCGGCCTGGCGCGGGACCTGCCGGACGGCTGGCTGAAGCGGCTCGAGGAAATCCTGGTGCAGTCCGACGACTTCCTCGGCCGCGTGCACGGACTGGTCGACCGCAACCGCATCTTCATCGACCGCATGCGCGACATCGGATGCATCTCGGCCGCCGAGGCGGTCAACTGGGGCTACACGGGGCCGATCCTGCGTTCGACCGGCGCGCCGCGCGACCTGCGCAAGGACACGCCGTACCTGGCCTATGCCGAACTCGACTTCGAGGTGCCGACCGGCATCAAGGGCGACAACTACGACCGCTACTACGTGCGGATGCGCGAGATCGACGAGTCGATCCACATGATCCGGCAGCTGGCGGACATGCTGCCGGCGGGTCCGATCAACGTCGACGACCGCCGCTGCGTGCTGCCGCCGAAGCCGCTCGTCTACGGCGAGATCGAGTCGCTGATCAACCACTTCAAGCTGATCATGGAAGGCCCGCAGGTGCCGGTCGGCGACGTCTACGTCGCGCACGAGGGCGCCAACGGCGAACTGGGCTTCTATATCGTCAGCACCGGCGGCGGCATGCCCGTACAAGGTGCACTGCCGGGCGCCGAGCTTCGTGCACATGGGTGGCGCGCACCGGATGCTCGACGGCTACCAGCTCGCCGACATCGTGCCGACCTTCGGCTCGATCAACATGATCGGCGGGGAGTGCGACCGGTGAAGATGAAATCGGGGTCAGACTCCAATTTCCGGTGCGCTCGCTGCTGGCCGATGGAGTGCATGCGGTGAACGCGCCGACCGTTCCTTCGATGCGGCACCTGCAGCCCGAGTTCGAGGCGCTGAAGAAGCGCTTCCCGGCCGGGTTCGAGTCGTCGCTGACGCTGCCCTGCCTGCGCCGCATCCAGGAGGAGCGCGGCTTCGTCGCCGAGCAGGACATCGAGTGGCTGGTCGAGTACATCGGCGTGCCGCGCATCCAGATCGAGGAGGTGCTGAGCTACTACACGCAGTTCCGCCGCCGGCCGATCGGCCGCTGGCACGTGCAGACCTGCCGCAACGTCTCCTGCTCGATGCGTGGCGCCGAGCGGCTGATCGACCACCTGAGCCGCAAGCTCGGCGTGAAGGTCGGCGAAACCACCGCCGACGGCCGCTTCACGCTGTCGGTGGTCGAGTGCCTGGGCTCCTGCGGCACCGCGCCGGTGGTGATGGTGAACGACACGTACCACGAGAACATGGACGCAGCGAAGCTCGACGCGCTGCTGCAGGGACTGAAATGAAAGACCCCCACGCTCACTGCGTTCGCTGCCCCCCGAGGGGGCGCTCAGCGCCCTTCGGGCGGCCGGGCGGGCACTGACATGCCCGGCCGTCAACTCATCATGGATTTCGAGGTCACTGCGACCTCGCACCTGCTGCCGGACTACCAGGCGCGCGGCGGCTACCAGATGCTGCGCAAGGCGCTGACAACCCTGAAGCCGGAGGACGTCACCAAGGAGGTGACGGCCGCGGGCGTGCTCGGCCACGGCGGCGCCGCCTTCCCGGTCGGCCGCAAGTGGGCGGTCGTGAAACTCGACGACGGCCAGCCGCACTACCTGTGCGCCAATGCCGACGAAGGCGAGCCCGGCACGTTCAAGGACCGCTGGATCCTCGAGCACGCGCCGCACCTGCTGCTCGAGTCGATGCTGATGACCTGCTACGCGCTGCAGGTGCGCAACTGCTTCGTCTACATCCGCGGCGAGTTCGACCAGCCGTACCGCCGGCTTGCCGCCGCGGTCGAGGAGGCGTACGCCGCCGGCTACTTCGGCGAGAACATCCTCGGCACCGGTTTTGCCTGCGACATCGTCATTTACCGCGGTGCCGGCTCGTACGTCTGCGGCGAGGCCTCGGCGCTGATCACCTCCATCGAGGGCAAGAAGGGCTATCCGCGCAACCGGCCGCCGCGGCTGACGGTGCGCGGGCTGTACCAGCGGCCCACCGTGATCAACAACGTCGAGACGCTGTCGAACGTCGCCGTCATCATGCGCATGGGTGCCGAGGAATTCCGCAAGGTCGGCATGCCGAAGAGTCCGGGGACGCAGCTGGTGTCGATCTCGGGCCACGTCAACAAGCCCGGCGTGTACGAGGTCGAGTACGGCTACCCGCTGGACAAGTTCATCTACGAGGACTGCGGCGGAATCCTCGGCGGCAAGGGGCTGAAGTGCATCATCCCCGGCGGCATTTCGACCAAGGTGATGACCGCCAAGGACATCGAGGGCGTCACCTACGACCACAAGTCGATGGAGGCGGCCGGCTCGCAGGTCGGTTCCGGCGGCATGGTGGTGATCGCCGAGGGCACCTGCATGGTGCGGCTGCTGCAGGTGATGCTGCGCTTCTACCACCACGAGTCCTGCGGCCAGTGCACGCCGTGCCGCGAGGGCATGGGCTGGATGCACCGGATCATCGACCGCATCGTGAAAGGCGACGGCCGGCCCGAGGACATCGACGCGCTGATCCGCATCTCCAACGCCAACGACGGCACCACCATCTGCGGCATGGGCGACGCGGCCGGCTACGCGACCGTCGGCATCATCGCCAAGTACCGCGACGAGTTCGAGTACTACATCGCCAACAAGCGGTCGAAGTGCGAAGGCCGGCTCGAAGTGGCAGAGGCCGCGCATGCCTGACTTCTTCATCAACGGCCAGCCGGTCCACGCCGAGAAGGGCCAGACGGTGATGCAGGCGGCGCTGGCCGCCGGCTTCTTCATCCCGTACTTCTGCTGGCATCCGCACCTTTCCGTGGCCGGCAACTGCCGCGTGTGCGTGGTCGAGGTCGAGGGCGAGGGCGGCGGCAGCAGCTGGTCGGAAATCGCCTGCAACATGCCGGTGAGCGAAGGCATGCGCGTGCTGACCGACTCGGAGACCGTCCGCGAGCAGCGCAAGCAGACCCTGCAGTTCATCCTGCTCAACCACCCGGTCGACTGCGGCATCTGCGACAAGGCCGGCGAGTGCCTGCTGCAGGACCACCATTACACCTACAACGGCGAGCCGTCGATCTCGACGGTGCCGAAGGTCAGGACGACCAAGTATTTCCAGCTGTCCGACCGCATCGTGCTCGACAACGAGCGCTGCATCGTCTGCTCGCGCTGCGTGCGCTTCACCCGCGAGGTCTCGAAGACGCACGGGCTCGGCATCCAGAGCCGCGGCGACACGTCGCTGGTGCGGGCGGCGGAGGACGGGCGCTTCAACGCCGACGCCTACTCGGACAACGTGGTCGACATCTGCCCGGTCGGCGCGCTGCTGGCGAAGAACTTCCTGCACAAGGCACGCGTGTGGTACCTGCAGGCCACGCCTTCGGTGTGCCCGGGCTGCGCGCGCGGCTGCACGGTGAACCTGTGGCACCGCAAGCGCGAGTGGAAGCTGAACCACCTCGATCCGAAGCAGAACACCGAGATCGCGCGCGTGACGCCGCTGGAGAACGCGGCCGTCAACGGACCGTGGATCTGCAACAAGGGGCGCGACCTGGCGCAGGTCTTCGACCGGGCGCGCGCCGAGCAGCCGATGCTCAAGGGCAAGCCCGCGACACTCGAGCAGGCTGCAGCCGCGGCGCGGCGTCTGATCGAAGAAGCCAGAGCGCCGGTGGCGCTGGTGTCGAACTGGGGCTCGAACGAGGAGCTGGGCGCCTTCAAGGCCGCGCTCGGCAGCCGCTTCACGTGCTTCGTCAAGCAGGACTGCGCCGCCGCGCCCGGCGAGCCGCTGCAGGACGAACTGCTGATCCGTGCCGACAAGAACCCGAACACCGCGACCGCGCAGCAGCTGTTCGGCGCTGCGCCGGTCGCGTTCCCCGAAGGCACCGATCTGGTCCTGGTCTGGGGCGAGGGTTTCGACTTCAGCGGCCTGCCGCGCGGCGCCAGGGTCATCTTCATGAACGCGTGGCTGGCGCCGGAAAACGGACACGCCGACGTGTTCGTGCCGACCAGCCTGCAGACCGAGCGCAGCGGCCACTACACGAACTTTGCCGGGGTCACCAGCCGCTTCGAGCGCTGCTTCGGCAAAGGTCCCTCCGTCGCGCACGCCGAGGAGTTCTTCGCCCGGCTGGCGGCCACCGCGGAGGTCGCATGAGCGCCGCCCGGCCGCTCCGTAAGTGCGCGCTTCCCCTCGGGGGGACAGCGCGAAGCGCGAAGGGGGCGACATGATCCAGGACCTCGTCATCTTCATCGTCTTCATCACCTACGCGATCTCGGTGCTGATGGGCTTCGGCACGATCCTCACCTGGGTCGAGCGCAAGCAGGCGGCGGTCATGTCCGACCGCATCGGCGCCAACCGCGCCTACATCCGCCTCCCGTACACGCAGATCAAGCTGGTCTGGTGGGGCCTGTTCCACGGCATGGCCGATGGCCTGAAGCTGCTGCTGAAGGAAGACTTCAAGCCCAAGACCTACGACTGGTTCGCCTACATGATCGCGCCGTGGGTGGTGTTCACTCCGGTGCTGCTGGTCTTCGCGGTGGTGCCGTTCGGCGGCGTGCTGATCCCGGCCGAACTGTTTCCGGGGCTCGCCGGGTGGTTCGGCGACAGGTCCTACCCGATGCAGATCGCGCAGCTCGACGCCGGGCTGCTGATCGTCTTCGCCTTCAGTGGCATTTCGATCATCGGCGCGATGCTGGCGGGCTGGTCGTCGGCGAACAAGTTCTCCCTGCTCGGCGCGCTGCGCGCCGGCAGCCAGATGATCTCCTACGAGCTGATCCTGGCGCTGACGCTGCTCGGCCTGCTGCTGATCTACGGCACCGTCGACCTCGACCAGATCGTGCGGCAGCAGTCGGGAATCGTCGCGGGCTTCCTGCCGGCGTGGGGCGTCGTCTACCAGCCGTTCGCCGCCGTCCTGTTCATGGTCGCGGCGATTGCCGAGAACAAGCGCATCCCGTTCGACCTGCCCGAGGCCGAGAGCGAGCTGATCGCCGGCTACTTCACCGAATACAGCGGCATGAAGATGGGCCTGTTCATGTTCGCCGAGTTCATCGAGATCGCGATCATCGGCGCGCTGTTCACGACGCTGTTCCTCGGCGGCTACAACCTGCCGTACATGACCGACGCCGGCTTCGTCTTCCCCGGCGGATACGAGGTCGCAATGAGCCACGGCGCGGTGGTGATCACGCAGCTCGTCGTGTTCCTGGCCAAGGTCTTCGTGGTCTGCAGCTTCCAGATCCTGGTGCGCTGGTCGCTGCCGCGCTTCCGCTGGGACCAGGTGCTGCGCTTTGCGTGGAAGTTCATGTTCCCGCTGGCGCTGGCCAACCTGATCGTCACGGTCGTGTTCGTCTGGGCGCTGGGGTGACACCGAAATGAGCAGCCGCAAGCCCTACGTCCGCAAGCAGTACTGGAACGAGCCCGCGATGGGCTGGTGGGAGCGCGCCTACCTGCCCGAGGTCCTGCGCGGCCTGTCGATCACCGGCGGCGTGTTCCTGCGCAACATGTTCAAGTGGATCACCGGCCGCAAGGGCGCGCTGACCACTTACTACCCGGAAGAGACCCGCTGGGATTACGCCGCCGGCAACCGCGGCAAGCACATCCTGACGCGGCGGCCCGACGGCAGCCCGCAATGCATCGCCTGCAACATGTGCGCGACGGTGTGCCCGGCCAAGGTGATCGAGATCGACGCCGGCTTCGATCCGGCCGACAGCGCGCACCCGAAGTTCCCGACGCGCTTCGAGATCGACTATTCGCGCTGCATCTTCTGCGGGCTGTGCGTCGAGGCCTGTCCCGAAGACGCCATCCGGATGGTCAAGGAAGTGCCCAATCTGCCGAGCCGCGACCGAGGCAACATGTGGATCGCCCGCCAGGAACTGCTCGACTGGCAGCCACGCAGCGACGTCGCCAAGCCCTACCCGGCGCCGCCACCGTCCGCCCCGGCGGCGGGGAGCCGGCCATGATCACCAATCTGCTGCTGGTGCTGTGCGCGGCCGGCGCGCTGGCAGGCGCCTTGTTGATGATCGTGCTGCGCCAGCCGATGCGCGTGGCGATCGCGCTGATCTCGACGATGCTGTGCCTCGGCGCCATTTACGGCCTGCTCGGCGTGCACTTCATCGCTGCCTTCCAGGTCCTGATCTACGTCGGCGCGGTGATGGTGTTCATGGTCTACGTGATCATGATGCTCGATCCGCGCGACCCGGCGATCGCGCAGCGCTTCTCGAAGATGGCCGTGCCCGGGGTGATCGCTTTCGTGCTCCTCATCGCGGTGCTGGTCGGTGCGACCTGGGAGGCGTCGCCTCCGTTGCCGGCCGGCGGCGCGGCGGGCTTCAGTCTGCAGCAGTTCGCGGTGGCCTTCCTGCGCGAGTACTGGCTGCAGTTCGAACTGACCTCCGTGCTGCTGGTGGCGGCGATCGTGGCTGCGGTCGCCGTGGTGAAGCTGATTCGGAGGGACCGTGGATAGGCTCCAGCTGCTGCTGTCGCTGTCGATCGCGCTGTTCGCGATCGGCCTGCTCGGCGTGATCGTCCGCCGCAACCTGCTGGTGATGCTGATGTGCATGGAACTGATGCTCAACGGGGTCAACCTCAGCCTGGTGACCTTCGCGCACCAGATGGGCGAGGCGGTCGGTGCGGTGCTGGTGTTCCTGATCTTCGTCGTTGCCACCGCCGAGATCGCGGTGGCAATCCCGATCGTGATGCTGCTGGTCAAGCGCAAGCATTCGCTCGACCTCGCCGCCTACACCGACCTCAAAGGCTGACCGGATGGGAGCCCTCACCTGGATCGTCGTCCTGCCGCTGATCGGCTTCCTGGTCAACGGCCTGGCCGGCAACGCGCTCGGCAAGCGCTTTGTTTCGGTGGCCGGCTGCGGACTGCCGATCCTGTCGTTCGTGATCGCCGTCGGCGCGGTGGCGGGGCTTCTGGCCGCCGGCGGCGCGCCGCGCATCGAATCCGTGTTCACCTGGGCGCTGATCGGCGGCAAGAGCTTCGAGATTGCTTTTTACCTCGACCGGCTGTCGAGCGTGATGGTGCTGATCGTCACCGGCGTGGGCTCGCTGATCCACGTCTACTCGATCGGCTACATGAAGGACGACGAGAGCTACGCGCGCTTCTTCGCGTACCTGAACCTGTTCCTGTTCTTCATGCTGCTGCTGGTGCTCGGCCGTTCGGCGCTGGTGCTGTTCGTCGGCTGGGAAGGCGTGGGCCTGGCCTCCTACCTGCTGATCGGCTTCTGGTTCGAGGATCCCGAGAAGGCCGCCGCCGGCAAGAAGGCGTTCATCACCAACCGCGTCGGCGACGCCGGCTTCCTGCTCGGCATGTTCCTGCTGTACTTCGCGGTCGGCACGCTCGACATGGACCGCATCAACGCGGCATTCGCCACCGGCGTGCCGGCCGGCGTGTCGGCGAGCCTGATCGGCGTGCTGCTGTTCATCGGCGCCACCGGCAAGTCGGCGCAGATCCCGCTGCACGTGTGGCTGCCCGACGCGATGGCCGGCCCGACCCCGGTCTCGGCGCTGATCCATGCGGCGACGATGGTGACCGCCGGCGTCTACCTCCTCGCTCGGCTGTCGGGCATCTTCATGCACGCCGAGTTCGCCTCGCAGCTGGTGGCCACCATCGGCGTGCTCACGGCGTTCTTCGCGGCGACGATCGCGGTGGTGCAGACCGACATCAAGCGCGTGCTCGCCTACTCGACGATCTCGCAGCTCGGCTTCATGTTCGTCGCCGCCGGCGTGGGTGCCTACGGCGTGGCGGTGTTCCACCTGTACACGCATGCGTTCTTCAAGGCGTGCCTGTTCCTCGGCGCGGGCAGCGTGATCCATGCCATGAGCGGCGAGCAGGACATCCGCAAGATGGGCGGGCTGGCGAAGAAGATCCCGATCACCTTCGCCACCTTCGCCATCTCCACGGCGGCGATCGCGGGCCTGCCGCCGCTGTCGGGCTTCTTCTCCAAGGACGAGATCCTGTGGTTCGCCTACGGCAGCACGTTCGGCGGCTCGGCGTGGCTGATGGCGCTTGCCTCGATCACGGCGCTGCTGACCGCCTTCTACATGTTCCGGCTGCTGTGGCTGACCTTCTTCGGCTCGCCGCGGATGGACGAGGAGGTGGCGCACCACGTGCACGAGTCGCCGTGGTCGATGACCGGCGTGCTGGTGGTCCTCGCGGCGCTGGCCGCGGTCGGCGGGTTCTTCTCGATCCCGCACTTCCTCGAGCCGATGCTGCCGCTGCCGCAGATCCGTCCCGAGGCGCAGGCGTTCCACGGACCGCTGGTGTGGATCGCGATCGGGCTCGGCGTCGGCGGCCTGCTGCTCGCCTGGTATTTCTACAGCAAGGACGGAGCGCGGGCGGCGGCGCTGCGACCGAGCCTGGAGCCGCTGCACAAGCTGCTGTCGGGCAAGTACTACATCGACGAACTGTACGAGGCCGTGATCGGCCGACCGCTCACCTGGATCTCGGAGAAGGTGTTCCTGCGCATCGGCGACCGCTTCCTCATCGACGGCACGCTCGACGGGCTGGCAGCGCTGGCCCAGCGCAGCGCCGGCCGTCTGTCCAAGCTGCAGACCGGCAATCTGCACCTGTATGCGTTCCTGGTGCTGGCGGGCATCGTCGGCGCGCTGATCTGGAGCTGGCGCAATGGGTGACGCGGTGCTTCTGAACATCGTTCTGTACCTGCCGCTGCTCGGCATCGCGCTGATCGTCGCCCTGCCGGCGGGGCACGACGACCGCGTCCGCACGATCTCGTTCGGCGTGATGCTGGCGCAGTTCGTGATCACGGCGTTGCTGTACCTGCGCTTCGATCCGGCGGTCGCCGGCCTGCAGTTCGAGACCCGGTTGCCGTGGATCCCCGAGTGGGGCGTGTACTACCAGATCGGGCTGGACGGCTACAACGTGCTGCTCGTGCTGCTCACCGCGTTCCTCGGGCCGCTGGTCGTCGCCGGCGCGTTCTCCGCGATCCAGAAGGACATCAAGCTCTTCTACTCGATGGTGTTCTTCATCCAGTTCGCGATGCTGGGCACCTTCGTCGCCCAGGACCTGCTGCTGTTCTACATCTTCTGGGAGACGATGCTGATCCCGATGTTCCTGATCATCGGCATCTGGGGCGGCGAGCGGCGCATCTACGCGACGCTGAAGTTCGTTCTGTACACGGCCTTCGGCTCGATCCTGATGCTGGCCGCGCTGATCTACCTGGTGTGGTCGCAGTACCAGACCACCGGCAACCTGTCGTTCGCCTTCGCGGATCTGTTCGGCACCAGGCTCAACGTGACCGAGCAGGGCTGGATGCTGGCCGCCTTCGCGTTGTCGTTCGCGATCAAGGTGCCGATGGTGCCGTTTCACACCTGGCTGCCCGACGCGCACGTCGAGGCGCCGACCACCGGCTCGGTGATCCTGGCCGGCGTGCTGCTGAAGATGGGCACCTACGGCTTCATCAAGCTCGGCTTCCCGCTGTTCCCGCAGGCCTCGCAGCTCGCGATGCCGGCGGTGATGGCACTGGCCGTGGTCAGCATCGTCTATGGCGCGTGTCTCGCTCTGGTGCAGACCGACATCAAGAAGATCATCGCCTACTCGTCGATCAGCCATCTCGGCTACGTGATGCTCGGCCTGGCCAGCCTCGACCTGCTCGGCATCCAGGGCGCGATCATCCAGATGGTCAGCCACGGCCTGACCGCAGCCGGCCTGTTCCTGATGGTCGGCATGATCTATGAGCGCTGCCACACGCGCGAGCTGGCGGCCTACGGCGGGCTGGCGAAGGCGCTGCCGGTTTACTCGGTGTTCTTCATGGTGCTGACGCTGGCCGCGATCGGGCTGCCGACGACGAGCGGCTTCACCGGCGAGTTCCTGGTGCTGATGGGCGCGTTCACCGCGGCGTGGCCGCAGCACCTGGCCGGCGACTCGGCGCCGCTGGTCTTTGCGGTCATCGCGGTGAGCGGCGTCGTGCTCGGTGCGCTGTACATGCTGTGGTTCGCGCAGCGCTTCCTCTACGGCACGACCAAGATTCCGCACGGCCCGGTGCTCGATCTGAACCGGCGCGAGAAGCTGATCCTCGCCGCGCTGCTGGTGCCGGTGTTCTGGATCGGGCTGGCGCCCGATGAGCCGATGCGCAAGACCGAAGGCGCGGCCCTGCACTTCCAGAGGCTGGTCGGGGGGGCGCAGGCCCCGGCAACGGCCGCTGCGCCCGGCACGGTCGCCCAGCGCCGCGTGGAGGCGACGCGATGAACTGGACCACGCTGCTGGTGGCGATGTCGCCCGAGCACCTGCTGCTCGCCGGCATCGTCGTGCTGCTTGCCATCGACTCCGCCAGTGACCGGCCGCGCGGGCACCTGCCGGTCGCGCTGCTCGCCGTGGCCGGCGCCGCGCTCGCCGCCGCGCTGCTCGCCATCTCCGGTTACGCGGCCGCGCCGTTCCCGGCCCAGCTCTCGGTCGACTCGTCGGCGTTCGCCGCCAAGGCGATCGTGCTGGTGCTGGCGATCCCGGTGCTGCTGCTTGCGCGCGACGAGTTCCCGGACGGGCCGTTCTACACGCTGCTGCTGTCGTCGCTGTACGGTGCCTGCCTGATCCTGTCGGCCGACAGCTTCCTGACGCTGTTCCTCGGCATCGAGCTGATGTCGATTCCCGTCTACGTGCTGGTGCTGCTGGCGATGAAGCGCAGCGAGTGCGCCGAAGCGGCGCTGAAGTACCTGATCCTGGGCGGCGCAGCCACGGCGATGTTGCTGATGGGCGTTTCGTTCCTGTTCGGACTCACCGGCTCGCTCGAGCTCGACGCTTTCGGGCAGTTGCTCGACACGGGCAGCCCGATGGCGCAGGCGGCGGTGGTGCTGATCCTGCTGGCCTTCTTCCTGAAGGCGGCGATCGTGCCGTTCCACACCTGGGCGCCCGACGCGTACGAGGCGGCCAGCATTCCCGTGACCGGCTTCATGTCCACGGTGGTCAAGGCCGGCGTGCTGCTTGCCGCGGTGCGGCTGTTCGGCTTCAACTCGCTGTCGGGAAGGCTGGTCGAACTGCTGGCGATCCTGTCGCTGGCGTCGATCGTCTGGGGCAACCTCGCGGCGATACGGCAGACGAGCTTCCGCCGCATGATTGCCTACTCGTCGATCGCCCATGCCGGTTACCTCTTCTACGCTTTCCTCGGCGATGGCGAAGGCCGCTTCCAGGCGGTGGCGTTCTACGCGCTCGTCTACGGCCTGATGAACCTGCTCGCCTTCGCGTCGCTGCCCGCCGCGGGTGACGACGCGGAGCGCGACCGGCTCGAGAACCTGAAGGGGCTTTACCAGCGCGCGCCGTTTGCCGCGGTGATGATCGGAATGGCGATGTTCTCGCTGGCCGGCATCCCGCCGCTGCCCGGCTTCGTCGCCAAGTTCCTGATCTTCCGCAACGTGATCGAGGCCGGCTACACGATGTACGCGGTGCTCGGCCTCGTCGGCAGCTATCTCGGCATCTACTTCTACCTGCGCGTGCTGCTGTACATGTTCATGAGCCCGACGCCGGCCGGCCTGCAGCCGCAGCCGACGGCGCGGCTGGCGTTCGGCGCGACGCTGGTGTGCCTGGTGCCGACGGTCGTGCTGATGCTCTATCCGGGCGGGCTCCTCGGCGGGCTGTAGCGCAGTCCATCGCGGCACGAGCCGCGCGCTTCTTCCCTCCCTGGGACTGACGACCGGCGCTGCGCGCCTCCTGCGCCTGTTCAGGCGCAGCGCGTTACGCGCCGGCCCGCGCCGCCACCGGCGAGTAGGTGTCCATCAGCTGCAGCCGGGTCGCATCCAGGCGTTCGGAGACGACCAGCAGCATCTGCCGCATCACGCTGACGCCGAAGTCAGGATCCTGGCGGCACGCCTCGAGCAGTTCGCTGTTGTTGAAAGCGAGCGCGTCGACCGGCTGCAGGGCGCGCACCTGGAAGTGCGTGCCGCGGCGCATGATCAGTGCCGAGATGCCGAATTCGTCGCCGTCGCTGAGCGTCTGGATCGGCAGCACCTTCCCGCCGACCACCATTTCGAGCGCTACGCGCCCGCTGACGATCAGATAGAACTCCTTGCACTCGTCGCCCTCGCGGAAGATGACCTGCTCGGGGGCGAATTTCACCGGGCGCGCCAGCGTGGCCAGGCGCTCGACCTGCTTCGGTTGGAAGTCCTTCGAGAACGGGTGCTGCGCGAGAAGCGGCTGGAAGTTCTGCGCGTTCATCGGTGCGTGCCTCCTTGGCGTGGTGTAACGCCGGCGCAGCGCGCGGAGCCGCGGCAATGTCGGTCGCCGGCATCCTCTGAAACAAACCAAGTCTGCACGTGATCGCGACGCCGGCGCATCCCGCGCACGGGCTTCCGTTGACCGCTGTCAAAGCCGATTCGGATCACGCCTCTAGCGTTACGGCAGCCTCGCTTCGTCGTGCGCTGCACAAGGCGAGGCGCACGTATTCCAACCAGGCACCGACCGAGCCGCCGCGGCAAGAAACGGCGGCCACGGGGCTTTGCCATCGAGGAGAGACACCATGCCGCATCGAGCCCGCAAACGCGTTCTGCCGCCGCCCCTGCCCGAGTGGTTCCCGCGCGGAACGACGCTGCTGCGCGATCCGACGCTGAACAAGGGCACCGCCTTCACCGACGCGGAGCGCGAGGCGCTCGGGCTGCGCGGCCTGCTGCCGGCGCGGGTCGCCACGCTCGAGGACCAGGTCGAGCGCGTGCTGGAGAACATCCGGCGGCTCGACTCGAATCTGTCCAAGTACATCCTGCTCGAGTCGCTGCAGGACCGCAACGAGACGCTTTTCTACCGGGTCGTCACCGAGAACCCGGACGAGATGATGCCGCTCATCTACACGCCGACCGTCGGCCTGGCCTGCCAGCAGTTCGGCCACATCTACCGGCGGCCGCGCGGCCTGTACGTGTCGGCCGCCGACCGCGGCCGGGTCGCCCAGGTGCTGCGCAACTGGCCGTATCGCGAGGCGGCGATCATCGTCGTCACCGACGGCGAGCGGATCCTCGGCCTCGGCGACCTCGGCGCGAACGGCATGGGCATTCCGATCGGCAAGCTTGCCCTGTACACCGCCTGCGCCGGCGTGCATCCGCGCCACTGCCTGCCGGTGCTGCTCGACGTCGGCACCAATAACACGCCGCTGCACACCGACCGGCTCTATCTCGGCCTGCGGCAGCCGCGCCTGACCGGCGCCGCCTATGACGAGTTCGTCGAGGAGTTCATCGACGCCACGCAACAGGTGTTTCCGGGCATCGTCGTGCAGTTCGAGGACTTCGCCAACCACCACGCCTTCCACCTGCTGCAGAAGTACCGTGGCCGCATCTGCAGCTTCAACGACGACATCCAGGGAACCGCGTCGGTGACGGCGGCCGGAATCTTCTCGGCGCTGCGCGTGACCGGACGGCCGCTGTCGCAGCAGACCTTCATGTGTCTCGGCGCGGGCGAGGCGGCCACCGGCATCTCGGACCTGCTGGTCGAGGCGATGGTCGACGGCGGCCTGGCCGAGCAGGAGGCCCGCCGCCGCTGCTGGCTGGTCGACTCGAAAGGGCTGGTCGTCGCCGGGCGCGGTGAACTGGCGGCGCACAAGAAGCCGTATGCGCACGAGCATGCGCCAGTGCCGAACTTCATCGACGCGATCCGCCAACTGAAGCCGACGGCGATCATCGGCGTGTCCGCCACGCCGAACACCTTCACCCAGGAAGTGGTCGAGACGATGGCGAAGCTGAACGAGCGGCCCATCGTCTTCGCGCTGTCGAATCCGACCTCGCGCTCCGAGTGCACCGCGGAGCAGGCCTACGCCTGGTCGGGCGGGCGGGCGCTGTTTGCCTCGGGCAGTCCGTTCGACCCGGTCACCGTCAACGGGAAGCACTTCGTTCCCCGGCAGGGCAACAACTCGTACATCTTCCCGGGCGTTGGCCTGGGCGCGATTGCGGGCAGCCTGTCGGCCGTGACCGATCGCATGTTCATGGCCGCGGCGCGCACGCTCGCCGCGCAGGTCAGCGACGCCGACCTGGCGCAGGGCAGCCTGTACCCGCCGCTGGCGCGTGTGCGCGAGGTGTCGGCGTTCATCGCCGCAGCGGTGATCGAGGAGGCGCTGTCGGCCGGCCTGGCCGGCATCGACGCGCCGGCCGACATGCTGGCCTACGTACACTCGCAGATGTATTCGCCGGATTACGTGCCTTACGCATAACGCGAGGCGCGACATGCGTGCGACGCAGCCAGGGGAGCTGCGGCGGCCGGGCGAAACTGCGCCGACGGCGCGGGCTTCGTTGCGGTCATTGACGTTGCTCAAGGTCTGCGAGAATCGATCCGCATACGGTTGCACCGTTCCGCTGACCGTTACGCCGCCGGTGCTGCCGTGCTTGGCACCGCCACGGGATTCTTGAGGCTGCGCACTCGAAGAACACGACCATGGCTGTGCACAGCAACCGCAAGGGGCTGGATCTGCCGTTGGCAGGCGCGCCGACGCTGCAGGTCAGCGACGCAGCGCTGAGCGCGCGGGTGGCGCTACTGGCGGCCGACGTGCCTGGCCTGAAGCCGGCGCTCGCGGTCCAGGTCGGCGATCGGGTGTTGCGCGGGCAGAAGCTGCTCGAGGACAAGCGCATCCCTGGCGTGGCATTCACCGCGCCGGCGGCCGGCACCGTGGCCGCGATCCATCGCGGCGAGCGGCGCGCACTGATCTCGGTGGTGATCGACGTCGATGCCGGTGACGGTCCGGCGCAGCAGGTGAAGTTCGCCGGATTCAGCGGCCGCGGTGCAGCCGGGCTGGACGCGGGTGCGGTGCGCGCGCTGATGCAGGAATCCGGCTTGTGGACCGCGCTGCGCCAGCGGCCGTTCGGTCACGTGCCGGCGGGCGACGGCGCCGCCGACGCGATCTTCGTCACCGCCACCGACTCGCGGCCGCACGCTCCGCCGCCGTCGCTGGTGATCGGAGCACGCGCCGATGATTTTCGCGAGGGTCTCGTCGCACTGACCCGTCTCGGTGCCGGCAAGGTCTATCTGTGCGTCGCTGCCGGCGAGTCCATCGATGCGCCCGCCGGAGTGCAGGTCGAGGAGTTCAGCGGGCCGCATCCTTCCGGATCGGTCGGGTGGCACATCCACTGCCTGCGCCCGGTCAGCATGGAGCGGCGCGTCTGGCACATCGGCTACCAGGACGTGATCGCGCTCGGCCACCTGCTGCGCACCGGCGAACTCGACGTCGCGCGGTTGATCTCGCTCGCCGGCCCCGCGGTGCGCGCCCCCAGGCTGCTGCGCACGCGGCTGGGCGCTTCGATCGACGAACTGGTCGCCGGCGAACTCGTCGACGGCGAGAATCGCGTGATTTCCGGTTCGGTGCTCGACGGTCGCGTCGCCGCCGGCGAAGCGGACGGCTTCCTCGGTCGTTACCACCTGCAGGTCGCCGCGCTCCCCGAAGGGCGCGAGCGCGAGATGTTCGGCTATGTGCTGCCGGGCGCCGACAAGTTTTCGGTCACCGGCAGCGTGCTCGGCGCTTTCTCCCGCGCGCAGCGGGTGCTGACGACGACAACGAACGGCGGGCCGCGGGCGATGGTCCCGATCGGCACCTACGAACGCGTGCTGCCCTTTGACATCGAGCCGGTGTTCCTGCTGCGCGCGCTGATCATCAAGGACGACCAGGCGGCGCAACAGCTCGGCGCGCTCGAACTCGACGAGGAGGATCTGGCGCTGGCCACCTGCGTGTGCCCGTCGAAGTACGAGTACGGGCCGCTGCTGCGCGACGCGCTGACACGCATCGAGAAGGAGCACTGATGCGGCCGCTGCGCGCGTTCCTCGATCGCCAGGCCCATCATTTCGAGAAAGGCGGCCGGCTCGAGAAGCTCTATCCGCTGTGGGAGGCGGCCGATACGTTCTTCTACACCCCGGCGTCGGTGGCGCGCGGCTCGAGCCACGTGCGCGACGCGATCGACCTGAAGCGGATGATGATCCTGGTGGTCATCGCCGCGCTGCCGTGCGTGTTCATGGCGATGGTCAACACCGGGCTGCAGGCCAACCTGGCGATCGACCCCGCCAGGGCGGCGGCGCTCGAGGGCTGGCGGCACGACGTGATCCGGCTGCTCGGCGTCGGCTATTCGCCGCAGAGCTTCTTCGCCAACCTGACGCACGGCGCGCTGTACTTCCTGCCCCTGTACATCGTGACGATGGCAGTCGGCCTGACCTGGGAAGTGCTGTTCGCCGTCGTGCGCAAGATCGAGGTCAACGAGGGCTTCTTCGTCACCGGCATCCTGTTCCCGCTGATCCTGCCGCCGACCACGCCACTGTGGCAGGCCGCCCTGGGCATCAGCTTCGGCGTGGTGATCGCCAAGGAACTGTTCGGCGGCACCGGCATGAACTTCATCAACCCGGCCCTCGCCGCACGCGCGTTCCTGTTCTTCGCCTACCCGGCCGAGATCTCGGGCGACAAGGTGTGGACGGCGGTGCCCGACGGCGCCGCGGTCGACGGCTTTTCGGGCGCGACGCTGCTGGCGCAGATGCGCGTGATGACCGGGCCGTTCGCCGAGCAGGGCTTTTCGTGGTGGAACGCTTTCGTCGGCTGGGAGCCCGGCAGCATGGGCGAGACCTCGGCGCTGGCCTGCCTGATCGGCGCGGTCATCATCCTGGTCACCAAGGTCGGCTCGTGGCGGACGATGGCCGGCGTGGTGCTCGGCACGATCGCCATGGCGGGCCTGCTGAACGCCGTCGGCTCGACGACCAACCCCTGGTTCGCCGTGCCCTTCTGGTGGCACATGGTGCTCGGCGGCTGGGCGTTCGGCACCGTGTTCATGGCCACCGATCCGGTCACTTCGCCGTTTTCCGAGAAAGGCAAGTGGATCTACGGGGCGATGATCGGCGCGCTGATCGTGCTGATCCGCGTGGTCAACCCCGCGTATCCGGAATCGGTGATGCTGGTGATCCTGTTCATGAACGTGATGGCGCCGGTGATCGACTACGGCTTCGTGCAGGCCAACATCCGGCGGAGGCTCGCGCGCCGTGGCTGACACCCGCGCCATCGACATCAATTCGACGCGCTACACGGTCATCTTTGCCGCGGTGGTCTGTGTCGTCTGCGCGGCGCTGGTATCGGTCACTGCCGTCAGCCTGCAGCCGCGGCAGGCCGCCAACGCCCGGTTGTACATGGAGAAGAACGTGCTGGTGGCCGCCGGCCTGGCTCAGCCGGGCCAGTCGCTGAGTCGCGGCGAGATCGAGGCGATCTTCAAGCGCGACATCAGGGCGCGTCTGGTGTCCCTGGCGACCGGCGAACTGGTCCCCGAAGACAAGCTCGACGCGCGCAGCTATGACCAGCGCGCGGCCCGCAACGATCCGGCGACGAGTTCGGCAGCGCCGGCGAACAACGCCGGCGTGCGGCGCCTTCCCGAGTACGGCGTCGTCTACTTCATCATGCAGCAGGACAAGGTCGACCAGGTCGTGGTTCCGGTCGAGGGTCTAGGCATGTGGGGCACGATCTACGGCTTCCTGTCGCTGGCGCCGGACGCCAATACGGTGCGCGGGCTGACCTACTACGAGCACCGCGAAACGCCGGGGCTCGGCGGCGAGATCAGCAATCCCGCGTGGCTGGCGCTGTGGAAAGGCCGCAAGGGCTACGACGAGCAGAGCAAGCCGGCGATCGCCGTGATCAAGGGTCCGGCCGGCCCGCCGGCGCAGGATCCGCTGCGCGTCGATGGCATGTCGGGCGCGACGATCACCAGCAACGCGGTCACGCACCTGATGCGCTTCTGGCTGAGCGACGACGGTTACGGCAAGTTCCTGCAACGCTTCCGCGAAGGGGGAATCAAATGAGCGCCGTCAGTCCCGCTGCGCGCGGGCTTCCGTTCGGCCCCAGGGAGCGGTCGATCCTGCTCGACCCCGTGCTCCTCAACAACCCGATCGGCGTGCAGGTGCTCGGCATCTGCTCGGCGCTGGCCATCACCACGCGGGTCGACAAGGCGCTGGTGATGAGCGCCGGCGTGATCGCGGTCGGCGCGCTGGCCAGCCTGATGGTGAGCCTGGTGCGCGAGCGCACGCCGGGGTCGATCCGCATCATCGTCCAGCTGGCGATCATCGCCTCGCTGGTGATCGTCTTCGACCAGGTGCTGAAGGCGACGCTGTACGAGCTGTCGCTCGAGCTGTCGGTGTTCGTCGGCCTGATCATCACCAACTGCATCGTGCTCGGCCGCACCGAGGGCTTCGCGATGAACAACCCGCCCTATCTGTCGGTGCTCGACGGGCTGGGCAATGCGCTCGGCTACGCGGTGGTGCTTGTGGTGGTGGCCTTCGCGCGCGAACTTCTCGGCGCGGGCAAGGTGCTCGGCTTCACCGTGCTGCCGCTGGCCAAGGATGGCGGCTGGTACGTGCCCAACGGCCTGATGCTGCTGGCGCCGTCGGCCCTGTTCCTGATCGGCCTGCTGATCTGGGCCCTGCGCACGTGGAAGCCGCAGCTTCAGGAAAAGGACTGAGGCGATGGAGCACTACATCAACCTCGGCCTGCGCTCGATCTTCCTCGAGAACCTGGCGCTCGCCTACTTCCTCGGCATGTGCTCGTTCCTGGCCTGCTCGAAGAAGGTCGAGACGGCGATCGGCCTGGGCGTCGCGGTGGTGTTCGTGCAGACCTTGACCGTGCCGCTCAACCACCTGCTGCTGCGCTACCTGCTCGGCGAAGGGGCGCTGACCTGGATCAGCCCGCAGCTGGCCGACGTCAACCTCAGCTTCCTGTCGTTCATCCTGTTCATCGCCACCATCGCCGCCGCCGTGCAGGTGGTCGAAATGACCGTCGACCGCTTTGCGCCGACGCTGTACAACACGCTCGGCGTCTTCCTGCCGCTGATCGCGGTGAACTGCGTGATCCTCGGCGGCTCGCTGTTCATGCAGGAGCGCGAATACTCGCTCGGCGAGAGCGTGGTGTTCGGCATCGGTTCGGGGCTGGGCTTCGCGATTGCACTGATTGCGCTGGCGGCGATCCGCGAGAAGCTCACCTACTCGAACATTCCGGCCGGCCTGCGCGGCCTCGGCATCACGTTCATCAGCGCCGGCCTGATGTCGCTGGCTTTCATGATGTTCTCGGGCATCCAGCTGTAGGAGCGCGCCGTGCTTTCGATCGGGCTTGCCATCGTCATGTTCACCGTCGTCGTGCTGGCGCTGGTGCTCCTGCTGATGGGCGCGCGGCGCAAGCTGGTGGCCACCGGCGACGTGTCGATCGTCGTCAACGAGGATCCGACCAAGGCGCTGAAGGTGCCGGCCGGCGGCACGCTGCTCGGGGCGCTGACCGCCAACCGCATCTTCCTTCCGGCCGCCTGCGGCGGCAGGGGGTCGTGCGGCGTGTGCGAGGTGGTGGTCAAGGAAGGCGGCGGTGCGCTGCTGCCCACCGAGTCCAATTTCATCTCGCCGCGCGAGGCGAGGCACGGCTACCGGCTCGCCTGCCAGGTCAAGGTCAAGCGCGACATGAAGATCGAAGTCGCGCCGGAGATCTTCTCGGTGCGCAAGTGGCAGTGCCGGGTGATCCACAACCGCAACGTCTCGACCTTCATCAAGGAACTCAAGCTGGCCCTGCCCGAGGGCGAGGAGGTCCCGTTCAAGGCCGGGGGCTACGTGCAGATCGAGTGTCCGCCGCACGAGCTCAGTTACAGGGAATTCGACATCGAGCCCGAGTTCCGCGAGGAGTGGGACCGTTTCGACCTGTGGCGCTTCAAGTCGGTCGTGACCGAGAACGTGGATCGTGGCTACTCGATGGCCAACTTCCCGCTCGAGAAAGGCATCCTGCTGTTCACCATCCGCATCGCTTTCCCTCCCGATTACCGCGACGACATCCCGCCGGGCAAGATGAGCTCGTGGCTGTTCAGGCTGAAGCCGGGTGACCTGGTCACCGTCTCGGGTCCGTTCGGCGAGTTCTTCGCCAAGGACACCGACAGGGAGATGTGCTTCGTTGCCGCCGGAGCCGGCATGGCGCCGATGCGCGCGCATATCTTCGACCAGCTGATCCGCCTGAAGTCCAGGCGCAAGATGGTGTTCTGGTACTCGGCGCGGAACCTGAAGGAAGCCTTCTACATCGACGAGTTCAACCGGCTTGCCGCCGAGCATCCGAACTTCAGCTGGCACGTCGTTCTGTCGGAGCCGCGGCCGGAGGACAACTGGACCGGCCCGGTCGGCCTGGTGCGCCACAACGTGCTGCGCAAGATGTACCTTGAAAAGCACCCGGCGCCGGAAGACATCGAGTTCTACCTGTGCGGGCCGGACGTGATGAACAAGGCCGTCATCAAGCTGGCGATGGACTTCGGCGCCGACCGCGAGAACGTCATGCTCGATGATTTCGGGCTGTAGCCATTCGGAGGACGGACCATGCAGCAGACAGTCGAAACCGTGATGGCGCTCAAGCAGCACGCCGACGTGCTGGTCACCGTCGACGCCGGCGCCACCGTGATGGACGCGGTCGGTTCGCTTGCCGAACATCACATCGGCGCGGTGCTGATCCGCAACGAGGACGGCCTGGTCGACGGCATCTTCACCGAGCGCGACCTGCTGCTGCGGGTCGTCCATGCCGGGCTCGACCCGAAGACGACGCCCATTTCGATGGTGATGACACGCGACGTGCGCTTCGTCTCGCCCGGCACCACCGTCGAGGCGGCGATGGCGCTGATGCAGCTGAACCGTTTCCGCCACCTGCTGGTGATGGACGGTCCGCGAGTGCTCGGGCTGGTGTCGATGGGCGACATGACCAACTACCTGATCCGCCATGGCGAAGGGCGCTTCGAGGCCGCGGTGCGCAAGAATCTGGCGCAGTCCGGGGCGGCAGGCGCCGACCAGGCTGGAGGATCCTCCTGATGGATACGCTGCTTTCTCCCTGCCGGCGCCGGCTGCTCGGCGCATTCGGCGGCCTCGGCGCACTTGCGCTTGCCGGCTGCGGCGAACGAGTCCGTAGCGGACAATCGGCGAATGCACCGCTGCAGTTCGCGGGCGAAACGATGGGCACCGCGTACCTCGTCAAGCTGGCGGGCGCGGAGGTTTCGGCCGTGCGACTGGAGCGGCTCGCGGCCGACGTGCACGCCGCGCTCGACGGCGTGGACCGCGGCATGTCGCTATATCGGCCCGACTCCGAGCTGATGCGGTTCAATCGCCACGTCGCCGCCACGCCGCTGCCGCTGTCGAAAGACCTGTACGCGGTGCTGGCCGCCGGCCAGCGGGTCGCGGAGTTGTCGCAGGGGGCATTCGACGTTTCGGTGGCGCCGCTGGTCAATGCCTGGGGTTTCGGCAGCGAGAAGCGAAGGGTCGTGCCCGCTCGCGGCGAAGTGCAGGCGCAGCGTGCGGCGGTCGACTATCGTGGCCTGCGTCTCGATGCCGGGCACCGTGCGGCGACCAAGGCGCACACCGGCCTGCAGGTCGATCTCGGCGGCGTTGCCAAAGGCTACGGCGTCGACCTTGCTGCGCTCGCGCTGGAGGCAAACGGCGTCGAGAACTACATGATCGAAGTCGGCGGCGAAGTACGCACGCGCGGCCGCAATGCGCAGGGCCGCCCCTGGCAGATCGGCATCGAGGAGCCTGACGCCATGCCGCAGCGCGCGCGCGCCGTGGTGCCGCTGGCCGGCCGGTCGATGGCCACCTCGGGCGACTACCGCATCTATTTCGAGCAGGCGGGGCGCCGCTACTCGCACGAGATCGATCCGCGCACCGCCGCGCCGATCGCGCACGGGCTGGCCTCGGTCACCGTCGTCGCCGACGACTGCATGAGCGCCGACGCCCTGGCCACCGCGCTGATCGTGCTCGGCCCGCAGGCCGGCTGGGCGCTGGCACAGCGCGAGAGCCTGGCGGCCTGGTTCATCGTCCGCGACGCCGACGGCCGACTGCACGACCGTGCCACCGAGGCCTTCGCGGCGCTGACCGACGCGGCGTGAATTGATGAGTACGTTCTGGCTCGTCTTCGCGATCGCGGTGGTGCTGCTCGGCCTGGCCGTCGCCGGGATGGCCATCGGCGTGATGTTCCGCCGGCCGTGCCTGCGCGGCTCCTGTGGCGGCCCGGCGGTGCTCGGCCCCGACGGGCAGAAACTCTCCTGCGACTCCTGTCCGAACCGGCACGGCGGCCCGGCGTGAGTCGCGGCGCTGCCTGCGTCTAGAAGAGCAGGTTCGGCAGGAACAGCGTCATCGCCGGCACGTAGGTGACGATCACCAGGAACAGCAGCAGCACCATCGTCCACGGCAGCGCGGCGCGCACCACCTGGCCGATCGACATGCCGGTGATGCCGGCGGTGACGAACAGGTTCAGCCCGATCGGCGGCGTGATCATGCCGATCTCCAGGTTCACCACCATGATGATGCCGAGGTGGACCGGGTCGATGCCGAGCTGGGTGGCGATCGGAAACAGGATCGGCGCCAGGATCAGGATGATGCCGGTCGGCTCCATGAACATGCCGGCGATCAGCAGCAGGATGTTGACCACGATCAGGAACTGCCACGGCGCCATGCCCCAGCCGACGATCGTTTCGGCGATCGCCTGCGGGATGCGCTCGGTCGTCAGCACGTGCGCGAACAGCAGCGCGTTGGCGACGATGAACATCAGCATCACCGTCACCTTGCCGGCTTCCAGCAGCACGTGCGGCACGTTCTTCACGCCGATGTCGCGGTAGACGAACACGGCGATGACGAAGGCGTACACGGCGGCCACCGCCGCCGCTTCGGTCGGCGTGAAGATGCCGCCGTAGATGCCGCCGAGGATGATGACGATCAGCAGCAGTCCCCACAGCGAGTCGCGGCCCGAGGTCAGGATCTCGCCGATCGGCGCGCGCGGCATCTTCTGCAGGCCGATCATCCGCGCGCGCACGTAGATCGCGACCATCAGCATCAGGCCCAGCACGATGCCGGGAATCGACGCCGGCCATGAACAGCTTGCCGACCGACGTTTCGGTGGCGGCGCCGTAGACCACCATCACGATCGACGGCGGGATCAGGATGCCGAGCGTGCCGGCATTGCAGATCACGCCGGCGGCGAAGGCCTTCGGGTAGCCGGCCTTGACCATGCCGGCGATGACGATCGAGCCGACCGCGACCACCGTGGCCGGCGACGAGCCGGACACCGCCGCGAACAGCATGCAGGCCAGCACCGAGGCCATCGCCAGGCCGCCGCGCAGGTGGCCGATGCAGCCGTTGGCGAAGCGGATCATGCGCTTCGCCACGCCGCCGGTGGTCATGAAGGCGCCGCCGAGGATGAAGAACGGGAATCGCCAGCAGCGTGTAGTGCTCGGAGGTCTCGAACAGCTTCAGCGACAGCGAGGCGAGCGAGTCCTGCGCGAAGAACAGGATGGTCAGCAGCGAGGACAGGCCGAGCGCCACCGCCACCGGCATGCCCAGAAACATGAAGCACGAACAGCAGCAGCGAACAGCACGAGCGGTGTTCATTTGCGTACCTCGCCGGGCTGGTCTTCCCTGAGCTTCAGCGCCTCCTCGGCCTCGTCGCCGAGCAGGTGCGCTTCTTTGCCCGCGGCGAGCCGGTACAGCACCTGCAGCGAAGCGCAGCGCCAGCAGCGCGAAGCCCAGCGGCAGGATCACGCGCGGAATCCACTGCTGGATCGGAATGTCCTGCATCAGGATGCCGACGTCGTACATCTTGCGCACGTACTGCGTGCCGCCGTAGGCGACGATCAGCGCGTAGACGATGCACAGCGCTGCCGCGACCATGCCGACGGCACGCGCCGCGCCCTTGCTCAGCGTCTTGACCAGGGCGTCGACGCCGATGTGCGCGCCGACCCGCACGCCGTAGGACATGCCGATGAAGATCAGCCACGCGAACATGACGCCAGTCAGTTCCAGCGCCCAGACGAAGCTGTAGTTGAAGACATAGCGGGCGACGACCTGCATGAAGGTCACGATCGTCATCGCCGCCATCAGGAAGGAGATAAGGCCTTCCTCGAGATGTTCGAGCCAGCGCATGGGTAGCAAAAGGGCCCGCGTGACGGGCCCCTTCCGTTGGGAGGCTACTTGTTGGACTTCAAGGCGGCGTCGATCAGGTCGCGCCCGATGTCGCCCTCGAACTTCTTCCACACCGGTTCCATCGCCTTGCGCCAGGCGGCGATGTCGTCCTTGGACAGCTTCTGGATCTTGGCCTTGTCCGGCGTCGACGATCTTCTTGCGGTCGGCCTCGTTGAGGTCGATCGGCCATCTTGTTGGCGAAGCTGGTGGCTTCGGCCATCGCCTCGGACAGGCCTTTGCGGATGTCCGGCGCCAGCCCGTCCCACCACTTGGCGTTGGCCACGACCATGTAGTCGATGATGCCGTGGTTGGTCTCGGCGATCGTCTTCTGCACCTCGTGGAACTTTTGTGAATAGATGTTCGACCAGGTGTTCTCCTGCCCGTCGACCACACCGGTCTGCAGCGCCTGGTAGACCTCCGCGAACGCCATCTTCTGCGGATTGGCGCCGAGCGCGCGGAACTGCGCCTCGAGCACGTCGGAGGCCTGGATGCGGAACTTCAGGCCCTTGACGTCCTCCGGCCGCACCAGCCTGTCCTTGTTGGTCGACAGCTGCTTCATGCCGTTGTGCCAGTAGGCCAGTCCGATCAGGCCGCGGTTCTTCATCGACGCCAGGAGTTCCTGACCCTTCGGCCCGTCCTGGAAGCGGTCGACCGCCTCCACGTCGTCGAACAGGAACGGCAGGTCGAAGACCTGGATCTTCTTCGTGTAGCGGTCGAACTTCGACAGCGACGGCGCGATCAGCTGCACGTCGCCGAGCAGCAGCGCCTCGAGTTCCTTGGCGTCGCCGAACAGCTGCGAACTCGGGAAGACCTGCACCTGCACCTTGCCGGGCAGTTTCTTCTCGGCGAGTTCCTTGAACTTCAGCGCGCCCTGGCCCTTCGGGGTGTTCTCGGCCACCACGTGGCTGAACTTGACCACGATCGGCGCCTGCGCCCGTGAGAGGTTCGGCAGTAGCGTCGTCGCCGCAACCGCGCCGGTTGCCGCCAGGATGGTTCGTCTCCGACGGCTGTATTCGCTGTTCATGTCGATCCTCCTTGGCCTGATTGCATCTCGCATACCTACGAATATGTAGGTACGGGTTTTTACGCCAAGGCAGTCTACGCCGGATTGACGCTCGACAAACAGTGTCCCGCCCGAGTCCTGCGGGCGTGGGGAGGTTCCACGCGTCCCGGACGACGCTGTTGCGCCGCGTCAGGTGACGTACCCGTTGTACCGGACGCGTCTCGGTCGAGACGCCGGGATCCGCCCGCCCGGTGTGGCGCCGGAAGGGGCCGGCGCCGAGAGCGCGGTGCTCCCGGTCCGACCCGTGCCAGGTCCTCAGAAGAGCAGGTTGGGCAGGAACAGCGAGATCGCCGGCACGTAGGTGACGATCACCAGGAAAGCGAGCAGCACCATCAGCCACGGCAGCGCCGCGCGAACGACCTGCATGATCGACATGCCGGTGATGCCGGCGGTGACGAAGAGATTCAGCCCGACCGGTGGCGTGACCATGCCGATCTCCAGGTTCACCACCATGATGATGCCCAGGTGCACCGGGTCGATGCCGAATTGCGTCGCGATCGGAAACAGGATCGGCGCCAGGATCAGGATGATGCCCGTCGGCTCCATGAAGTTGCCGGCGATCAGCAGCAGGATGTTCACCACGATCAGGAATTGCCACGGCTCCATGCCCCAGCCGACGATCGTCTCGGCGATGGCCTGCGGGATGCGTTCGGTCGTCAGCACGTGCGCGAACAGCAGCGCGTTGGCGACGATGAACATCAGCATGATCGTGACCTTGGCCGCCTCGACCAGCACGTGCGGCACGTCCTTCATGCCGATGTCGCGGTAGACGAAAACGGCGATGAAGAAGGCGTACCAGGCGGCCACCGCGGCCGCCTCGGTCGGCGTGAAGATGCCGCCGTAGATGCCGCCAAGGATGATGACGATCAGCAGCAGGCCCCAGAGCGAATCGCGGCCTGAGGTCAGCACCTCACTCAACACAACGCGCGGCTGGCGCGGAATGTTGAGCATGCGGGCTCGAACGTAGATCGCGAGCATCAGCATCAGCCCGAGCATGATCCCCGGGATCACGCCGGCCATGAAGAGTTTCCCGACCGAGGTTTCGGTCGCCGCCGCGTACACGACCATCACGATCGACGGCGGGATCAGGATGCCCAGCGTGCCCGCATTGCAGATCACGCCGGCAGCAAACGGCTGCGTATAGCCCGTCTTGACCATGCCGGCGATGACGATCGAGCCGACCGCCACCACGGTCGCTGGCGACGAACCGGAGACTGCTGCGAACAGCATGCAGGCCAGCACCGAGGCCATCGCCAGCCCGCCGCGCAGGTGGCCGATGGCGGCGTTGGCGAAGCGGATCATCCTCTTCGCCACGCCGCCGGTGGTCATGAAAGCGCCGGAAAGGATGAAGTACGGAATCGCCAGCAGCGTGAAGTGCTCGGAGGTCTCGAAGAGTTTCAGCGACAGCGAGGCCAGCGAGTCCTGCGCGAAGAACAGGATCGTCAGCAAGGAGGACAGGCCGAGCGCCACGGCGATCGGCATGCCGAGCAGCATGCAGGTGAACAGCAGAACGAACAGCACCAGGGTGTTCATTTCTGTCCCTCACCTTCCGGCTGGTCGGCGCGAAGCTTCAGCGCTTCCTTCGCTTCATCGCCGAGCAGGCGCGCCTCCTTGCCGCTCAACAGCCGGTACAGCACCTGCGCGAAGCGCAAGGCGAGCAGCGAGAAACCGATCGGCAGCACCAGGCGCGGGATCCACTGCTCGATCGGCACGTCCTGCATCAGGATGCCGACGTCGTGCATCTTCTTCACATACTGATAGCCGCCGATGGTGACGATCACCGCGTAGACGATGCACAGCGCCGCCGCGATCGACCCGACGACGCGCGCTGCCTTTGGCCCCAGTGACCTGACCAGCGCATCGACGCCGATGTGCGATCCCATGCGCACGCCATAGGACATGCCAATGAAGATCAGCCACGCGAACAGCACCGTGGTCACTTCCAGGGCCCAGACGAAGCTGTAGTTGAAGATGTAGCGGGCGATCACCTGCGTGAAGGTGATCGACACCATCACCGCCAGCAGCACCGCCAGCAGGTACTCCTCGAGTTTCTCGATCCAGCGCATAAAGTGAGGGCCCGCGACTCGCGGGCCCTAGCTTTGGTGCGTCAGCTGTTGGCTTTCAGCGCGGCGTCGATCAGGTCGCGCCCGATGTCACCCTCGAACTTCTTCCAGACCGGCTCCATGGCCTTGCGCCATGCCGCCACGTCTTCCTTGGACAGCTTCTGGATCTTGGCTTTGCCGGCGTCCATGATCTTCTTCTTGTCGGCTTCGTTCAGGTCGAACGCCAGCTTGTTGGCATAAGCGGTCGCCTCGGTCATCGCTTCCGACAGGCCCTTGCGGATGTCGGCCGGCAGTCCGTCCCACCACTTGGCGTTGGTGACGACCATGTAGTCGATCACGCCGTGGTTGGTCTCGGCAATGGTCTTCTGCACCTCGAAGAATTTCTGCGAGAAGATGTTCGACCAGGTGTTCTCCTGGCCGTCGACCACGCCGGTCTGGAGCGCCTGGTAGACCTCGGAGAACGCCATCTTCTGCGGATTGGCGCCGAGGGCACGGAACTGCGCCTCGAGCACGTCGGAGGCCTGGATGCGGAACTTCAGGCCCTTGACGTCATCCGGCCGCGTCAGCTTGTCCTTGTTGGTCGACAGTTGCTTCATGCCGTTGTGCCAGTAGCCCAGCCCGATCAGGCCGCGGTTCTTCATGCTCGTCAGCAGCGACTGGCCGGTGGGCGTCGCCTGGAAGCGGTCGACCGCCTCGATGTCGTCGAACAGGAACGGCAGGTCGAAGACCTGGATCTTCTTCGTGTAGCGGTCGAACTTCGACAGCGACGGCGCGATCAGCTGCACGTCGCCGAGCAGCACCGCCTCCATCTCCTTGGCGTCGCCGAACAGCTGCGAACTCGGGAAAACCTGCACCTGCACCTTGCCGGGCAGTTTCTTCTCGGCCAGTTCCTTGAACTTCAGCGCGCCCTGGCCCTTCGGGGTGTTCTCGGCCACCACGTGGCTGAACTTGACCACGATCGGCGCCTGCGCCGAGGCCGCGAACGGCATCGCCAGGGCGCCGGCCATCACGCCCGCCGTGAACAGCACATGCCGACGCATACGATTTGTTGGTTTCATTCCTCTGTCTCCTTTTCTTTGGAAATCAAGACCGGCGCCTGCGCCCGGCCGCGAAGCCACAGTTTCTAACCGAATGGTCCGGCCATCCGTTGATCCGGCGCAATTAAACCCTGCCGTACGGTGCAGCGACACTGCGATATCTACGTACGAGAGAAGTCAGGGCGACGGACCTCAGTAACGCCCGTGCTGCTTGTAGATGTAGTTGGTCAGCTCGTTCTGCTGCATGTACAGCTGGCGCTGGATCTGGTGCACCGCGCGCACGATCGCCCGCATCACGCGATAGACCAGCCACGGATCCGCCTCGAGCAGCGATTCGAGCTTCTCGCGTTCGAGGCCGAGCACACGCGTGCTGTCCTTGGCGACCAGCGATGCGTAGCGGCGGCTGCCGTCGAGCCACGACAGTTCGCCGGCGAAGTCGCCCGCGGCCCGCGTGTTCAGCGTCACCTGCTCCGGCGTGCCGACGCCCTTGACGACGGCGATCTTGCCGCTGACGATCAGGTAGAAGTGGTGATCGTCGTCGCCCTCGTTGACCAGCACATCGCCATCCTTCAGGTCGCGCAGTTCCATCGCGGCGGCGAGCCGGTGGCACTGTTCGTCGGTGAGTTCCGATGCCAGCTTCGAGGGGCGCAGTGCGTCGAACATCGGTTGGTCGTTCATGGTCGCTTCCGGAAGTGGGTTGGCAACAGGCGCAGCCGCCGAGGGTGGCAAAGTCAGAATACGCTCGGCGCGCGAGACATACGCGTCGACCATCGTGTCGGCCATGCGCGCGAACACCGGCCCGGCCACGCGCTCGGTCAGCCGGTCGGCGAATTCGTAGTTCAGAGTGAACTCGATGCGGCAGGCGGCCGCGTTGAGCGGCGTCAAACGCCACTCGCCTTCGAAGCGGCGCAGCGGCCCGCGCTCCATGCGCAAGGCGAGCCATTCGGGACGACGCTTCGGATTGCGGGTCTGCAGCGATAGCGTCAGCCCGGCGACGCGCATCGACAGGCGCGCCGCAACGAGTTCGTCGGTCCGTTCGAGGATCACCGCATCGGTGCACCAGGGGATGAACTGCGGGTAATGCTCGGCCTGCTCGATCAGGTCGAACATATCCTCGGCCGGATAGGGCAACAGCAGCGAACGGCGGACCAGCATCGCGCGGCAGTGTTCGGCAGTCTCGGGGGGCAGGCGCGAGCGTAGCGTGCGGAATCGCCGGGCGGGCGCGCATCACCCTCTGTGCCACAGGCCCGGCGGCGACGATCGCGTTCTACCGCGAGGTTCTCCGGATCGGCGATGTGCCGCGTCCGCCGTTCGACGGGCCTGGTGCGCGGACCGACACACCGGGCGGAGATGCGCTGCGCTGCGAGGTGCAGCGCCCGGATCAGCCGGCCGCCGGTCCTATTTCGCCGTCGGCATCACGAACTCGGCGCCCTTGCCGATCGAGCCCGGCCAGCGCTGCATCACCGCCTTGTACCGGGTGTAGAAGCGCACGCCTTCCATGCCGTAAGCGTGCGTGTCGCCGAACAGGCTCTTCTTCCAGCCGCCGAACGAATAGAACGCCATCGGCACCGGTATCGGCACGTTGATGCCGATCATGCCGACCTTGATGCGGCGGGAGAACTCGCGCGCGGTGTTGCCGTCGGCGGTGAACAGCGCCACGCCGTTGCCATATTCATGCGCGTTGACGAGGTCGACCGCGGCGGCGAAATCCGGCACGCGCACGACGCTGAGCACGGGCCCGAAGATCTCCTCCCTGTAGATGCGCATGCCGGGCTGCACGTCGTCGAACAGGCAGCCGCCGAGGAAGAAGCCCTTGTCGCGCCCCGCGGCCTTGAAGCCACGGCCATCGACGACCAGCTTCGCGCCCTCATCGACGCCGAGGTCGACGTAGCCCTTGACCTTCGCGTGATGGGTGGCGGTGACGAGAGGCCCCATCTCGGAATTCTTTTCCATGCCGTCGCCGATCTTGAGCCGCTCGACGCGCGGCTTCAGGCGGTTGACCAGTTCGTCGGCTATGCGGCCCACCGCCACCGCCACCGAAATCGCCATGCAGCGCTCGCCGGCCGAACCGTAGGCCGAGCCGATCAGCGCGTCGACGGCCTGGTCGAGATCGGCATCGGGCATCACCACCATGTGGTTCTTGGCACCGCCGAGCGCCTGCACGCGCTTGCCGTGGCGGCCGCCTTCGTTGTGGATGTACTCGGCGATCGGCGTCGAGCCCACGAAGCTCACTGCGGCGACGTCCGGGTGCGTGAGCAGCGCGTCGACGGCTTCCTTGTCGCCCTGCACGACGTTGAACACGCCGTCCGGCAGTCCGGCCTGCTTGAGAAGCTCGGCCATCAGCAGCGACGGCGACGGGTCGCGCTCGCTCGGCTTGAGCACGAACGAATTGCCGCATGCGATCGCGATCGGGAACATCCACATCGGCACCATGCACGGGAAGTTGAACGGCGTGATGCCGGCGCAGACGCCGAGCGGCTGGCGCAGCGAAAACTGGTCGATGCCGGTGGAGACCTGCTCCGAGTACTCGCCCTTCATCAGGTGCGGGATGCCGGTGGCGAACTCGACGACCTCGATGCCGCGCACCACTTCGCCCTTGGCGTCGTCGAACACCTTGCCGTGCTCGAGGGTGATCAGCCGCGCCAGTTCGTCGTGATGTTTCTCCAGCAGCTCCTTGAACCTGAACATCACGCGCGCGCGCCTCAGCAGCGGCGTGTCGGCCCAGGCGGGGAAAGCGGCCCTGGCCGCCTGCACGGCAGCATCGACGGTTGCCGCATCGGCGAGCCGCACCAGGCCGCTGACCTCGCCGGTCGCCGGGTTGAAGACTTCGCTGGTCCGCGACGGGGGGCCGCCGGCCCGCCGGCCGCCGATCCAGTGGGTGATGTCGTTCAGTGCGCTTTCGTTCTTGCCCATGGCGGTCTCCTTGCCTTCACTGCTGCAGGCTGTCGATTCTGCCTGCAAACGCCGACGCGAATTCACGCCGTGTGCCGTCGGCCGCCTCGCGCCGAGGAAGCGCTACGCATTGCACGCCAGCGGGCGGGCAGCGGCTGCGGGCGCCTGGCCGCTGTCCGCGCAGCGGCGCCGCGATCAATGTGGCGTCGCCCGGCAGATTCCGGCGTGCTGTACGTCGCGCATCAGTTCGCGGAACTGCTGCTGCGACATCCTGATCAGCATGTCGTGATCGCCGGCCTCGATGAACAGCTCGGCGTTCTGCTCGAGCGCATCGTCGACGATCGTGTCCATTCCCCAGGCCATTCCGACTGCCGGCACGGCGCCGCGGTCGCAGTCGGGGAACAGTTCGCACAGTCGCTGCTCGTCGGACAGGTGCAGCGAGTCGCGGCCGAGCATGCGTCCCAGCAGCCCGACATTGACCCGCGCATCCGCCGGCACGACCGCCATCACGCAGCCTCCGTCGTCGTCCTCGAGCACGACCGACTTGGCGAGCTGGTGCGGCGGAACATGCGCGGTACGGGCCGTTTCGGCACTGCTGTGGCTGTGCGTGTGCGACATCACCTCATAGCGGATGCCGCGGCGGAGCAGATAGTTCGAAAGACGCGATGGCATTGACATGGCAGCCTCCCTGAAGTTGCGCCAGGCCGCCCGAAGGCAAGGCTCACCGGGTGTCGCCGGGTCCGCAGGCAGGCGCGGCAGTCGCGCCCCACTGCTCCCGCCGGGCCCCGAACGTCGATCCTCTCGGTGGCGGCCGCAGCAGGGAAAGTCTGCTCCTGCGCGGCGCCGGGCGCCAGCGCCGATGCAGGCGATGCGCGGCACCCGCCAGGGCGCAACGCCCCGGCGATCGCGCGCCGGAGCGCGGCGTCAGTCGATCTTCTTCAGCGTCTCGCGGATCGTCTCGACCAGCTGCTCGATCTGCGGCTTCTCGATGACGAGCGGCGGGCTCATGGCCAGGATGTCGCCGGTGAAGCGCACCAGCGCACCGGACTCGAAGCACCTGACATGCGCCTCGAGCCCGCGCCGCGCCGGCGCTCCGGCGCGCGGCTCGAGCTCGATGCCGCCGACCAGCCCCAGATTGCGGATGTCGATCACGTGTCGCGCATCCTTGAGCGAGTGCAGCGCCTGCTCCCAGAAGGGCGCAAGGTCGCGCGCGCGGTCGAAGAGCTTCTCCTCCGCGTAGAGCTTCTGCGTTGCCACCACGGCCGCGCAGGCCAGCGGGTGACCGGAGTAGGTGTAGCCGTGCAGGAACTCGATCGCGCCCTCCGGGGAGCCGTTGACGATCGCGTCGTGCACCGCGTCGCTGGCGAGCACCGCGCCGAGCGGCACGGCGGCATTGTTGATCGCCTTGGCGCAGGTCAGGATGTCCGGCGTGATGCCGAAGTGGTGGGCCGCGAAGGGCGCCCCGAGCCGGCCGAAGCCGGTGATCACCTCGTCGAATATCAGCAGGATGCCGTGCTTGCGGCAGGAGGCGGCGAGCTTCTCCAGGTAGCCCTGCGGCGGGATCAGCACGCCGGCGCTGCCGCCCATCGGCTCGACGATCACCGCCGCGATGTTGCTGGCGTCGTGGAACGCGATCAGCCGGTCCAACTCGTCCGCGAACTCGGCGCCGTGCGCGGGCTGGCCGCGCGAAAAGGCGTTACGGGCGAGATCGTGGGTCGAGCGGATGTGGTCGACGCCGGCCATCATCGCCGGCCAGACCTTGCGGTTGCCGGGAATGCCGCCGGCCATCGTGCCGCCGATATTGACGCCGTGGTAGCCGCGCTCGCGGCCGATGATGATGCGCCGGCTCGGTTCGCCGCGCGCGCGGTGATAGGCGAGCGCCATCTTGATCGCCGTGTCCGCGGCTTCCGATCCGGAGTTGACGAAGAACACATGGCCCATCCCCGCCGGGGCCACGTTGGCCACCGTGGTGGCGGCCTCGAAGGCCACCGGATGGCCGACCTGGAACGGCGGCGCAAAGTCCATCGTCGCCGCCTGCTTCTGGACCGCCTCGACGATCGGCTTGCGGTTGTGCCCGGCATTGACGCACCACAGCCCGGCCGTGCCGTCGAGGATCTGGCGGCCGTCCGGCGTCCAGTAGTACATGCCGTCGGCCTTCGCCAGCAGCCGGGGTGCCGCCTTGAACTGCCGGTTGGCGGTGAATGGCATCCACCACTCGTCGAGCGAGACCATCGTGCCGGTGAGCGGATTGTCGAGCTTCATTCAGTCCTCCGTTGCGAATACATGTCACGGCGGGCCGCCCGTGGTGAGCGGCTGCGTTCCGCGTGCCGGCCCGCGGGCGCCGGTCAGGGCGCGAGACGGAACGAGTCGAAGAACGTCTCCAGCGCCTGTGGCGGAATTTCGCCCTCCGCGCCGAGCGCGACGAGCTGGAAGAGGCGATCATCGACCACGTACAGGCGCACTGCAAGTCGCGCCGGCCGGCCGCCGCCGGCCGTACCTGATGCCTCGATCGACCGCGCGGCGCGCAGCGTTCGCGCGCCGAGGCCCGCCGGGGCGCCGGCGTCGATGGGCTCGACCGGCCCCGCCTTGACGTTGCGCAGCAGCCCGTCGCTGAACCACGCCACCGTGACTGCCAGCGCGGCCGGCGAGTCGACTGCGAACGGCGGCAGCCGCACGCTGCCCACCGCGAACAGCGACGCCCCGACGCCGGTCGACAGCATCGACATCTCGGCGCGCACCGGTCCGCCCGGGTGCTCGAACGCGATCCCGCGCGTGACTTCCTGCGCCTTGTCCGGCAGCGCCACCACGTACCCTGCGTCCGGCTGCCGGTACTCGCGCCAGTTGAAGCGCGGGCTGCAGGCGGCGATCAGCACCACGCAGGTCGCCGCGAGGACGATTCGAAACGGCTTCACGACGAAAAAAGCCGGGCTGCCCCGGCTTTGCGCGACAAGCGACCGGCCTACTTGCTGCGGGTGCGCGCAGCCGCCTTGGCCGCGGCATCCTCCTTCTGCTTGACCCGATTCGGGCGGGTCTTGCCGTAGCTGCCGTTGTAGATCTTGCCGCGCCGCGTGCGCCGGTCACCCTTGCCCATGATGGCTCCGTTGGTTGCTTTCTGGAGGGCAGCAAGTATATCGGCGCCCGCAGGACACTAGACTTGCGTCACATATACCGTCGTCGAGCATGCCATGGCCCTCGTCGTGTTCCGTTCTAAAGCCGCCGGCGAGATCTTCATGTTCGCCGAGACCGCACGCCGCCTGCTGGCGATCATCGGCAAGCAGGACTCCCCGCGCGGCGTGATCAGCGCCGAGCAGATTGCCGACGCCCTTGCGAGACTGACAGCGGCGGTCGAGGAGGAGAAGGCGCAGATCAGGCAGGCCCGCGAAGCGTCCGAGGCGGCACAGCGGCGCGGCGAAGCTGCCGCGGATGAAGCGGCGCAAGCGATCACCCTCGGCCAGCGGGCCCACCCGCTGCTCGAAATGCTGCGGGCCGCCGAACGCAAGCGCGTCGATGTGACCTGGGGCGTGTAAATGCTTACATCGTTATTATCTCAACGCTGCCGCTAATCGGGCGCGGCGGGTCGCCAGGCTGACTGGGCGGCCGCAGGAACAGGGAGCGCAGTTGGCGCTGATGCCTTTCTCGTCGGCACGAGGCAGGTGGGCAAGGAACGGCCTGATCGTTACGGCGATCCTGCTGCTTCTGGCAGGCGGCCTGTTCGCGCTCGGCGCGGCACGCGAAGATGCGATGCTGCACGAGCGGTACGCAAGCGTCCTCGATCTGGCGGCGCGATCGCTCGACGCGCAGCAGGCAACGGCGCACGTCCACCAGAACCTGGTCCGCATCGCCGGACGCGGCGCCGATACGTCGCTGCAAAGCGGCGAGCTCAGCGCGGCCCTGCAGAATCTGGTCGACAGCCTCGAGGCGCTCAGCACTGAGCTGGCGGCGTTGCGCAAGTTCGAGCCGGAGACGACCGCGGGCAAGGAACTGGCACGTGCCGGCGAAGCCACTGCGCGCCTGCTGGCGCTGGCCCGCGAGATGCAGCGCCCGGCGGCCGCGGCGGAGCCGGCGCAGCTGCGCAGCCGGCTGATGGACGGCGCCGAAGGCGAACTGGAGACCATCAACAATGCGCTTGGCGATCTGCTCGTTGCGCGACGGGCGCGCATCGACGATGCCGCGCGTCTCGAGCAACGCGCCGATCACGTTGCGCGCATCAGCGTTTTCGCGGCCGGCGCGCTGGGCCTCGCGCTCGGACTGATGCTGACCCTGGTGGCGTGGCGCTCGCTGTCGACCAACGCGTCGCTGATGACGCAACTGACCCAGCTGGCCCGGGAGGACAGCCTGACCGGGGTGGCCAACCGGCGCACGCTCGACGAGCGGCTGCCGCAGGAGATGGCGAGGGCGGGCCGGCACAAGTACGCGCTGTCGGTGGTGATGATCGACCTCGATTACTTCAAGCGCTTCAACGACCGCCGCGGCCACGCGGCCGGCGATGCCCTGCTGCGCGATTCCGCACAGGCCTGGCTGCGCCAGCTGCGGCCGACCGACCTGCTCGCCCGCTACGGCGGCGAAGAGTTCACGCTCGTGCTGCCGGTGTGCGGCGAGAACGAGGCCGAGCACATGGTGGAGCGGCTGCAGCCGCTGGTGCCCGAAAGGCAGACGTTCTCGGCCGGAATCGCGACCTGGAACGGACTCGACAGTGCGCAGGAGCTGCTGGCGGCAGCCGACCGCGCATTGCTGCAGGCCAAGCGCGGCGGGCGCAACCGCATCGTCGTTTCCGGCCGCGAGCCGCAGATCTCGCTGCCGCTGCGGCTCGCCTCCTGAAACGGCGACCGTGGTGTGCGATCGTCCGCGGCCATGAGCCCGCCGCCGAGCCGCCTCAGCGGCGAATTCTTCGAGCGGATCGAGCGCCTGGTCCGATGAGTGCAGGCCCCCACATCCTGCTTGTCGAGGACGAGCCGGCCATCGCCGATACCGTCGTCTACGCCCTGTCGACCGACGGCTTTTCGCCGCGCTGGGCGGCGAGCGGCGAAGCGGCGCTGGCGGCGGCGTCGGACACGCCCTTTGCGCTGGCGATCATCGACATCGGCCTGCCCGACATCAACGGGTTCGAACTGTTTCGCCAGCTGCAGCGCGCCTGTCCGGCGCTGCCGGTGATCTTTCTCACCGCGCGCTCCAGCGAGATCGACCGCGTGGTCGGGCTCGAAATGGGCGCCGACGACTACGTGGCCAAGCCGTTTTCGCCACGCGAACTGGTGGCGCGCGTGCGCACGGTCCTGCGCCGGGCACAGCGCGCGGTAGTTGCAGCCGAGCAGCCGGTCGCGCCTGCGGCATTCGAGACCGACGACGAGCGCAAGCTGATCCGCTTTCACGGCACGGCGCTCGATTTGTCGCGGATCGAGTACCGGCTGCTCAGGGTGCTCGTCGAACGGCCCGGCCGCGTCTACTCGCGCGACGAACTGATGGAGCGTGCCTGGGACGATCCGGGCGCCGCCTTCGACCGCACGGTCGACGCGCACGTGAAGACGCTGCGCGCCAAGCTTCGTGCGATCGCGCCCGACGAGGATCCGATCGTGACGCACCGGGGAATGGGGTATTCGCTGCGCGAGGAAGGACGTGAAAAGTGAAACGTGAAATGTGAAACGCGGCACGGACCCGGCGCGCATCGGCAGCGGGCCGGCAGCGTTGCACCTTCCACAGTTCACTTCGCCACCGAATGACCCGCCGCTCCACCGTCTTCATCGGCATCTTCGTCGTCTATCTGGCGGCGGTCGGGCTGCTGCTGTACCGCGTCGCGGCCGACATCGATCCGCGCTACCGCGAGTCGGCCGAGGAGTCGCTCGTCGACACCGCCCAGCTGCTCGCCACGCTGCTCGAGCGGCGCACCTTCAGCGGCGTGATCCCGACCGACGAGCTGGAACGTACGCTGGCCCACCTGGCGGAGCGGCCCGTGTACGCACGCATCTTCGACATCGAGAAGACGCGCGTGAACCTGCACGTGTACGTGACCGACCGCAACGGCATCGTCCTGTTCGACTCGCGCGGCCGTGACGTCGGCAAGAGTTATCTCGACTGGCGCGACGTCCGCCTGACGCTCGCCGGCGCCTACGGCGCGCGCACGACGCTGGCCGACGACGACGACACCGGCTCGGCGGTGATGTACGTCGGCGCGGCGATCCGCGAGCGCGGCGCCGGCGTGAGCGTCGAGGCCGGCGAGGACATCGTCGGCATGGTCGGCGTCGGCAAGCCGATCGAGTCGTTCGCGCCCTTCATCGCCAACGCGCGCGCCAAGCTGGTCCAGGTCGTGCTGATCTCGGTCGGCGCCCTGCTGGCCGCGCTCGCCCTGGCGGCGATCTGGCTGCTGCGCCCGCTGGGACTCATCGGCGACCTGTGGCGTGCGCTGCGCCAGCAGGGCGGACCGCTGTCGGCGCGCCTGCGCCTGATGGCGCATGCGCTGCGCGCCTCCGTGGCCGAAGCGCGCGATGCGCTCGCGGGCCGCAGCTACGCCGAGCAGTACGTGCAGACGCTGGCGCACGAGATCAAGAGTCCGCTCGCCGCGATCCGTGGCGCCGCGGAACTGCTGCGCGAGCCGATGTCGGAGTCGGCGCGCGCGCGCTTTGCCGGCAACATCGAGGAGCAGGTGGCGCGGGCGCAGGACCTGGTCGAGCGGATGCTCGAACTGACCCACCTCGAGCGGCGCGGCTCGCTCGAAAGAGTCGAACTGGTGTCGCTGGCGCAGGTGGTCCGCGTGGTAGTGACCGAGGCGGCCCCGATCGCCGAGCGCAAGCACATGCGCTTCGAGGTCGACGTCCCCGAGCCGCTGCTCGCCAGCGGCGACGCGTTCCTGCTGCAGCGGGCGATCTCGAACCTCGTGCGCAACGCGATCGACTTCGCGCCGGCGCATTCGACGGTCGAGATCGCCGCGCGCGAGGCAGGGCGGCAGATCGAGCTGACGGTGCACGACTTCGGGCCGGGGCTGCAGCCGTTTGCGCAGCGACGGGTGTTCGAAAAGTTCTTCTCGACCGCCCGGCCCGATACGGGCAAGAAAGGCACCGGGCTCGGACTGGCGTTCGTCCGTGAGGTCGCGGCGCTGCACGGCGGCGCTGCGCGGCTGGCGAACCACCCGGACGGCGGAACGGTCGCCACGCTGCAGTTGCCGCGGGCGGCTGACGCGTAGCGCGGGATCAGGCGCGCCGCCGCAGGCTGCAGGACCCAGGCAGGCGCCGAAGGCCGCCGCGCGGCCAGCGGTCGCCGGCCGTGAGTCGGGCAGCGGTTCATCGTTTCTTCACGTCGGGTTCCCCGGCGCTTCGCATGCGTTTCAAGCGGCGTGCGCACAGTTCGCTTCGTGCGCGGCCGCCGTGGCTGCGCCGGTCGATGAAGGACAACGATGTCGCTTTCCACTGTCGTGCTCGAAGGCGCGCGGCGCGCCGCGACCTACGCCGCCATGCTGTTCAGCCTGAACGCCGCCGGGCCCGCGGCCGCGCAGTCGACCGTCGCGCCGCCGCGCGCCGCCGCGCCGCTGGCGGTCGAGGGATCGGTAGCGGACTCGGGCCTGACGCTCGCCGCGCACCATTTCGACGTCCGCATCGCTGGTGACGAGGCGTCGGTGCGAACGTTGCTGCTGCTGCGCAACGACACGGCCGCCGCAATCTCGACCCAATACGTCCTGCCGCATCCCGCGCGCGTCGTCCGTGGCGACGACTGGACCCTGCTGGGTCGGGACGACATCTCCTCGCTCTGCGACGAGACCGACCTGTCGCCGGTGGCTGCCGAGCAGGCCGAGACAGCCTCCGGCCGGCTGGCGCGCAGTCACGATGTCATCGTCGTCGCACCGGGCGAGCAGATCACGCTCGAGGTGCTGCGCGAGGTGCCGGTGGTCGCGACGGAGGGAGTGAAGCGGCTGCAGCTGCGGCTGCCCGTCGATCGCGGCGCGCCGTGGGTGCCGCGCTTCAGCGCCGATGTCCTGGTCGAGGCCGACCGGCCCATCGTCCGGCTGGAATCGCCGACGCACGAGGCGCTGGTCGACGGCGTCGGCAGCCGCACCGCGCTGCTCTCCGTGGCCGACGGCTTCGTCTACCGGCAGGCGCAGCTTGACGTGGAGTTCGAAGTCGACGCGGCCGCGCATCGCACGCCGATGGCCGCGCTCGACGGCGCGCCGCCTGCGCGCAACCGGTGAGGCGGCGATGAACGGTTCTCGCGTGCTGAGCCTGGCGCTCGCCGCCGTGGCCCTGCTGCCGGCGGCCCTCGCGGCGCAACCTCCTGCGACGCGCAGCCTCGCCCCGTACTTCGTCGTCGAAGGCGGCGCGCCGGGCGTCGATGCGCTGCCGCTGAAGCGAACCGAAGTCGAGGCGACGATTGCCGGCGTGATCGCCGACGTCCGGGTCACGCAGGTCTATCGCAACGAAGGCAGTACGCCGATCGATGCGCGCTACGTGTTCCCGGCCTCCACACGCGCGGCGGTGTATGCGCTGCGGCTGCGCGTCGGCGATCGCGCCGTCGACGCGAAGATCCGCGAGAAGCAGCGGGCGCGGCGCGAGTTCGAGCAGGCCAGGCGCGAGGGCAAGAGCGCCTCGCTGCTCGAGCAGCAGCGCCCCAACGTGATGCAGATGGCGGTCGCCAACGTGATGCCGGGCGACGAGATCGCCGTCGACCTGCGCTACACGGAGAGCATCGTGCCGACCGACGGCACGTACCGCTTCGTGTTCCCGACCGTCGTCGGGCCGCGCTACAACGGCGGCGTCGCCGCCGGCGGCGACGCCAGCGAGAGCCACAAGACCGAGAGCTGGATCGCGCAGCCGACACTGAAGGCGGGGAAGAAGGGCAACGCGACCTTCGCGCTGAACGCGACGATCCGGTCGCCGCTGCCGATCGCCACGCTCCGCTCGCCGTCGCATGCGATCGAGGTGCACGGAGAAGGCAACCGCGAGGTCCGGATCGATCTGCCGCCCGACGCCGCCCACGCCGACCGCGACGTGGTGATCGACTACATGCTCGCCGGGCAGGCGATCGACGCCGGTGTGCTGGTGCACGAGGGCGGCGACGAGAACTACTTCCTGCTGCTCGCCCAGCCGCCGGCGCGCGTCGCGGCCGGCGAGATCGTGCCGCGCGAGTACGTGTTCATCGTCGACGTGTCGGGCTCGATGCACGGCTTTCCGCTGAACACCGTGAAGACGCTGCTGCGCGAGCTGATCGCGCGACTGCGGCCCACCGACACCTTCAACGTGATTCCCTTCGCGGGCGGGCATTCGCTGCTGCATCCCGCGTCGGTCGCGGCGACGGCAGACAACGTCGCGCGCGCGATCCGCTTCATCGACGGCCAGAAGGGCGGCGGCGGCACCGAGCTGCTGCCGGCGCTGCGCACCGCACTTGCCATGCCTGCGGAGGATGGCCGCGCGCGCACGTTCATCGTCGTCACCGACGGCTACGTGACGATCGAGAAGGAGGCGTTCGAACTGGTTCGCGCCAACCTCGGCAAGGCCAACCTCTTCGCCTTCGGCATCGGCTCGTCGGTCAATCGCTTCCTGGTCGAGGGGCTGGCCCGCGCGGGCAGGGGCGAGCCGTTCTTCGTCCTCGACGCGCAGCAGGCGGAGGCCGAGGCGGCGCGGCTGCGCGCGATGATCGAGCAGCCGGTGCTGACCCGCATCCAGGTGACGTTCGACGGCTTCGACGCCTACGACGTGGACCCTCCGCAGGTGCCGGATCTGTTCGCGCAGCGGCCGGTCGTCATCAGCGGCAAGTTCCGTGGCCGGGCGACGGGTCGCATCGAGGTCGAAGGGCTCGCCGCCGGCGGTGCGGTGCGGATACCGATCGATGTGCAACGCGCCGCGCAGCGCGACGAGACGCCGGCGCTGCGCTACCTGTGGGCGCGCAGCCGCATCGCGCAACTGGGCGACTTCGGCAAGCTCGGCCGCGACGACGAGGCGGTGCGCGAGATCACCCGGCTCGGGCTGGCGCACAACCTGATGACCGACTACACGTCGTTCATCGCCGTCGATCACGTGGTGCGCAACCCCGGCGGCAACGCGACGACGGTCGACCAGCCGCTGCCGCTGCCACAGGGCGTGAGCAATCTCGCCGTCGGCCAGGTGCCGAGCACGCCCGAGCCCGAGTTCGCGCTGCTGGCGATGCTGGCCGGAGGCCTGATGTGGTGGCAGCGCCGTCGCCGCCGGGTGCGCCATGGCTGAGGCCGGAGCGCTTCATTCGCGCGTCGGCCGCGTGATGACGAATCCGCTGTTCGGCACGCTGGTCGCCCTGCCTGGCTCGGCCGGCGGCGCGCACGAACCTGCACGTCGCTCGTGGCGCGGCGCGTTGGCAGGCGTCCCGCGCGTCGGATGGCTGCTCGCCCTGCTGCTGGCGGCGTCGTGGCCGCACGGCGTGTGGCTGGCGCGCCGGCTGACCGACGGCTCCGACGAGCCGTGGGGCCTGCTGGCGCTGCTCACCGTGCTGGTGCTGCTGGTTCGTGCACGGCGCGAACTGGTCATGCCGACGCGCTCGGCGCTGGTGGCGAGCGGGACGCTTGCCGTACTGGCCGCGCTGCTGACCTTCGTCGTGCCGCCGATCTTCGCCGCCGCCGTGGCGATGCTGGCCCTCGCCGCGTTCATCACGTCGGCGCTGCCGCACCGTCCGGCTGCGCCGATCGTCACGCTGCTGATGCTGGCGCTGCCGCTCATTGCCTCGCTGCAGTTCTATCTCGGTTATCCGCTGCGGCTGGCCACCGCGCACGCGGCCGCGCCGCTGCTCGCCGCAGGCGGCATCGACGCGCAGGCGGCCGGTGCCGCGCTCGTGTGGCGAGGCCGGACGATCCTCGTCGATCCTCCCTGCGCCGGCATCGGCATGCTGTGGGTCGGCGCCTGGACTGCTGCGTTGCTCTCCTACCTGAACGGCGCGCCGGCGCGGCGCACGCTCGTCAACGGTGGCGTGGCCGCGGTCTCCGTGTTTGCGGCCAACGTGTTGCGCAACGCGCTGCTGTTCTTCCCCGAGGCGGGGCTGGTGCCGTCGCCCGCCTGGCTGCACGCCGCGATCGGCCTGGTGGCCTTTGCCGTCGCGCTGTCGCCGATCCTCGCCTTCGCGAACCGGCGCAGCGCATGAACGTGCGCACCTTCTTCGTCGGCGCCTGTCTGGCCGCGGCAGTGCTGCCGTCGCTCGGTGCGCGGCTCGCCGCCTCCGGGGCGGTGGGCCGCACGCCGGCGGCGGTGGTCGACCCTCGATCCGTCTCCTTCGAGTGGCCGACCCACTTCCGCGGCCAGCCGCTGACCCCGTTGCCGCCGACCGACCTCGAGGCGCGCTTTGCCGCGCGATTTCCGGGTGCGGTGGCGCGCTTCAGTGACGGCGAGCAGTTGCTGATCCTGCGCCACGTGCGCCGGGCCACGCGGCTGCTGCATCCGGCCAGCGACTGCTTTCGCGGCGCGGGCTACGCGGTGTCGGGCGAGCACGCCGCCGTCGATCCGCTGGGACTTCGCTGGCGCTGTTTCATCGCCGCGCGCGGCGAGGAGCGGCTGCGCGTCTGCGAGCGGATCGGCGAGCGGCTCGACGATGCGACAGAGGCAGGCTGGACCGACGTGTCGGCGTGGTTCTGGCAGGCGCAGTGGCGCCGCGCGGCGTCGGCATGGTGGGCGGTGACGGTGGTCACGCCGCTCGCGCAGGGAGAAGGCGCGTGAGTGCGCCCACCCGGTGGCGGTGGCCGGCGCTGCTGGCCGCGGGCGTCGCGTTCGGCCTGGTCGCCGTCGTGTCTGTCCTCGTCCTCGCAGCGGCGGCTTCCGGCGCGCTGACCACGCCACCCGGTGCGTGGGTCGTCCGCCTCGCGCCGCTGCCGGGCGTTGCGCTAAAGGTCAGCGTGCCGGGGCTCGCGCGCCTGGCCGTTTCGCCCACCGGGCTGCGGCTGCTCGACGGTCGCACCATCGTCACCCGCTTCGGCGAGGTGCAGCTGGCGCGTGACGGCGGCGCGCTGCGCGTCGTCTGCGCGCCGTGTCGCTTCGACGATGCGCGCCTGGCCGCGCAGCGGGTCCGCATCGACCGCCTGCAGCTGCGGCTCGCCCGGTCGGACGAGCAGACGCTCGCCGGCGAGATCGACGGCGGCGGGGTCCACGTGCGTTTCACCGCGAAGCTGCGGCCCGAGCGCATCGACATCGACTGGCGGCTGCCGTCGACCGAGATCGCTGTCGCGTACCGGTTGTTCGGCAGCGTGGTCCCGGAGGCGCATCTGGCGCGCATCGACGGGCGCATCGACGCGCGCGGCAGCCTTCGTCTGCCGCAGCGGCGTGCCCGGGTCGAAGTGGCGATCGACGGTTTCGCGGTCGATGGCCTCGGCACCGAAGCGCTCGCCGAGGGACCCGTCGCGTTCACCTGTCCCGGCGCGGAGGCGTTTCCGAGCGCGATGCGCGTCGTGCCCGGCGAGGGCCGCTGGATCAGTCCGACGCGGTCGGGTGCATTGCTGGCCGACGCCGTTCTCGCCGCCGAGGACCAGCGCTTCGACAGGCACGAAGGCTTCGACCGCGTCGAGATCGCGAACGTGCTGGCGGCGGTCGACGAGCAGGGTCCGGTCCGGGGCGCGAGCACGATCACCCAGCAGCTCGCACGTACGCTCTTCACCGGCGGCGAACGCACCGCCGCACGCAAGCTTCGCGAGCTGCTCTACGCGGTCGAGATGGAGCGCACGCTCGGCAAGCGCGCGATCCTCGCCCTGTACCTGAACACGGTTCACTGGGGACCCGGCATCTGCGGCGCCGACGCCGCCGCACGCAGCTACTTCGGCAAGCGGCCGCACCAGCTGACGCCGCTCGAGGCCGCATGGCTGGCCTCGATCCTGCCCAACCCGGCGCAGGCCTACGAGAACGAGTTTCTCGCCGACGCTGCCGACGCCGCGCGCGCCGTCCGCGTGCTGCAGCAGATGCGCGATCTGCCGAGGACAGAGCGTGAACGATGGGCTGCGCAGCCCCTGAGCTTTGCCGGCCCGCCCGCGCTGCGGGAACTGCCGCCGCGGCTCGCAAAGGCGCCGGACTGATGTCGCGGGCGAATGCCTGCCGACGGCGCTTGCGCTATTCGCCGAGCAGATGCAGCACCACCTCGCGGCGATGGCCGCGCGTACGGTGCTCGCACAGGTAGATGCCCTGCCAGGTGCCGAGCGCGAGGCGCCTGGCAACGAGCGGAATCGAAAGCTGCGTCTGCGTCAGCGCGCTGCGTACATGCGCCGGCATGTCGTCGGCGCCTTCGGCGCGATGCTCGAACAGGCGATCACCATCGGGCACCAGCCGGGCGAAGAAGCGCTCGAGGTCGCGCCGCACTTCGGGATCGGCGTTTTCCTGGATCAGCAGGCTGGCCGACGTGTGGCGCACGAACACCGTGAGCAGCCCGTCGACGAAACTGCTTTCGTCGACCCAGGCGGCAACCTGTCGCGTGATCTCGACCAGCGCCCGACCCGGCGTCTGGACCCGCAGTACCGTGTTCGCCTGGCGCACTGTCGGCGGATCGTCTCTCGTCGTTTTCGCGGCGCTAGACGTTCAGCGCATGGCCGAGCGCACGCATCGCGGCTTCCTGCACCGCCTCGCCGAGCGTGGGATGCGCGTGGATGGTCCCCGCGACGTCCTCCAGCCGTGCGCCCATCTCGATCGACAGCGCGAACGCCGCGGCGAGCTCGGAGACTTCGCTGCCGACCGCCTGCCAGCCCACGATCAGGTGGCTGTCGCGGCGGGCGACCACGCGCACGAAGCCGTCACCGGCCTCGCGGGTCAGCGCGCGGCCGCTGGCGGCCAGTGGAAAGTGCGCGTGGATGCAATCGAGCCCGGCGCGCGCCGCGTCGTCGGGCGACTGTCCGACGGTCACCACCTCCGGGTCGGTGAAGACCACCGCCGGGATCGCCGCAGGCTCGAAGCGCCGCCTCGCACCGCCGATGATCTCGGCGACCATCTCGCCCTGCGCGCTGGCGCGATGCGCGAGCATCGGCTCGCCGGTCACGTCGCCGATCGCCCACACGTTGCGCATCGACGTGCGGCACTGCGCGTCGACCTTGACGAAGCGGCCGTCCATGTCGAGCCGCAGCCGCTCCAGGCCCCAGCCGGAGGTCGCCGGCCGGCGGCCGATCGCCACCAGCACCTGGTCGGCGGCGATCTCGTGCTCGGCACCCCCGGCGTCGCGCATGCGCACGGCGTCGCCGGCGTCGTTCATGCCCTGCACCGTGCAGCCCAGGTGCACGGCGACGCCGAGACGGCGCAACGATGCGGCCAGCGGCCGCGCCAGCTCCGCGTCGTAGGCGGGCAGCACCTGCGGCAGCGTCTCGATCACCGTGACCTCGGCGCCGAGCTTGCGATAGGCGATGCCGAGCTCGAGCCCGATGTATCCGGCGCCGACGACGACCAGCCGGCCCGGTACCTTCGTCGGCGAAAGCGCCTCGGTCGACGAGATCACCCGCCCGCCGAACGGCATCGCAGGCAGCGCTGCCGGCACCGAGCCGGGCGCCAGCAACAGGTGCTCGCAGCTGATGCGCCGCGTCTGTTCGCCGCCGGCGCGCTGCGCCCGCACCTCGACCGTCTTGCCGTCGACGATGTCGGCCCAGCCGTGGATCACCTGCGCGTCGTGCTTCTTCAGCAGCGCGGCCACGCCGCCGGTGAGCCGGCGCACGATGCCGTCCTTCCAGCGCATGGCCTGCGCCGCGTCGAAGCCCGGCTGCTGCACGCGGATGCCGAGCGCGTTGTCGGAGGCGTAGCGCCGCGCCCGTTCGAACTCGCCGGCGACGTGGATCAGCGCCTTGGACGGGATGCAGCCGATGTTCAGGCAGGCGCCGCCGAGGTACTCGCCTTCGACCAGCACGGTGGCGATGCCCAGCTGCGCGGCGCGGATGGCGGCGATGTAGCCGCCCGGGCCGCCGCCGATGACGAGAAGTTGCGTGTCCACGGGCTACTCCACGAACAGCAGCGCGGGAGCTTCGAGCAGGCCGCGCACCGCCTGCACGAAGTGCGCGCCGTCGGCGCCGTCGACCACGCGGTGGTCGAACGACGACGACAGGTTCATCAGCCTGCGCGCCACCACGAGGCCGTCGCGGATCATCGGCCGCTCGACGATGCGGCCGACGCCGACGATCGCGACCTCGGGGTAGTTGATCACCGGCGTGGTGACGATGCCGCCGAGCGGTCCCAGGCTGGTGATGGTGATGGTCGAGCCGGTCAGCTCCTCGCGCGTGGCGCGACCGCCGCGTGCCGCCTCGGCCAGGCGCAGGATTTCCGCCGCGCACGCCCACGGGTCGCGCGCCTCGGCATGGCGCAGCACCGGCACCATCAGCCCGCCGTCGGTCTGCGTGGCGACTCCGAGGTGCACCGCACCGTAGCGGGTGACCATGCCGGCGTCGTCGTCGAAGCGGGCGTTGATCTGCGGAAAGTCGCGCAGCGCCAGCACGATCGCCCGCGCCAGCAGCGGCAGCAGCGTGAGGCGGCCGCGCGTCCCGGCGTGACGCTCGTTCAAGCGGGCGCGCAGCAGCTCGAGTTCGGTGACGTCGATCTCCTCGACGTAGGTGAAGTGCGGGATGCGCCGCTTCGCCTCCTGCATCTTCTGCGCGATCCTGCGGCGCAGGCCGATCACCTGCACCTGCTGCTCGTCGTGGCGCTCGACGAGGCGTGCGCCCGCCGGCGCCGCCGCGCCGCGGCGGGCGAGGTAGGCGTCGAGGTCCTCGTGCAGGATGCGGCCGGCGTTGCCGCTGCCCGGCACGAACTGCAGCTCGATGCCGAGTTCCCACGCGCGCCGGCGCACCGCCGGCGCAGCGATCGGCTTCTCGCCGGGCGCACGTGGCGCAACGGCCGCAGGCGGTGCCGCCGAAGTCGGAGCTGCGGCAGGCGCTGGCGCAGTGGGCGGCGACGGCTTCGGCGCCGGCGGCGGTCCGGGCATCGGCGCGGGCGGTCCGGCGGATTCGACCGGCTTGGCCGACTCAGCTTTGCGCGCCGGTGCGGGGGCCGCAGCCGCAGCGACATTGCCCGCCCCCTCGACCTCGAGGCGGATCAGCTCGGTGCCGACCGCCATCACGTCGCCGACCTTGCCGCCGAGCGAGACCACCTGGCCCTTGACCGGCGACGGGATCTCGACGGTGGCCTTGTCGGTCATCACGTCGGCGAGCACCTGGTCTTCGACGACCGCGTCGCCGGGCTGCACGTGCCACTCGACCAGTTCGACCTCGGCGATGCCCTCGCCGATGTCCGGCATCTTGATTACGTGGATGCCCATCAGGCCTCCCGTAGGGCCGCCCCAAGGGAGGCCTGCGCCCCCTCGGGGGGCAGTGCAGCGGCGCAGCCGCAAACGTGGGGGCGGTTCATCATTTCTCCACGGTGCGTCGGAAGGCCTCGCCGACGCGCTGCGGGCCGGGGAAGTAGGCCCACTCCTGCGCGTGCGGATACGGCGTGTCCCAGCCGGCCACGCGCTCGATCGGCGCCTCCAGGTGGTAGAAGCAGTGCTCCTGCACCAGCGCGGTGAGCTCGGCACCGAACCCGCTGGTGCGCGTGGCCTCGTGCACGATCACGCAGCGCCCGGTCTTCTTCACCGAGTCGACGATCGTCTTCAGGTCGAGCGGCCAGATGCTGCGCAGGTCGATGACCTCGGCGTCGATGCCGGTCTCGCTGGCCGCTGTCTCCGACACCCACACCATCGTGCCGTAGGTGATCACCGTGAGCTGGGTGCCGGGCCGGACCACCGACGCCGATTCGAGCGGCACGCTGTAGTGACCCTCGGGCACTTCGCTCAGGCGGTGGCTCGACCACGGCACCACCGGCTTGTCGTGATGGCCGTCGAACGGGCCGTTGTAGATGCGCTTCGGCTCGAGGAAGATCACCGGGTCGTCGCATTCGATGGCCGAGATCAGCAGGCCCTTGGCGTCGTACGGGTTGCTCGGCATCACCGTGCGCAGGCCGCACACGTGCGTGAACAGCACCTCCGGGCTCTGGCTGTGTGTCTGTCCGCCGTAGATGCCGCCGCCGCAGGGCATGCGGATCGTCAGCGGCGCGGTGAAGTCTCCCGCCGAGCGGTAGCGCAGCCGCGCCGCCGCCGAGACGATCTGGTCGTAGCCGGGATACATGTAGTCGGCGAACTGGATCTCGGCCACCGGCCGCAGGCCGTAGGCGCCCATGCCGACGGCGATGCCGACGATGCCGCCCTCGGCGATCGGCGTGTCGAACACGCGCGAGGCGCCGTACTTCGCCTGCAGTCCCTCGGTGCAGCGGAACACGCCGCCGAAGTAGCCGACGTCCTCGCCGAAGATCACGACGTTCTCGTCGCGCCCGAGCGCGACGTCGAGCGCCGAGCGGATCGCCTGCACCATCGTCATCGTGCGCCATGGTCAGACTCCCAGCTGCTGCCGCTGCCGGCGCAGGTGTTCCGGCATGTCCTTGTAGACGTCGTCGAACATCAGCGCCGCGCTCGGATGCGGGCCGGTGACGAGCGTGCCGTAGCTCTCCGCCTCCTTCTGCGCGGCGATCACCTGCGCCTCGACGTCCTTCTGCATCTTCTCGTGCTCGGCCTCGGACCAGGCGCCGATGGCGATCAGGTGCTGCTTCAGCCGTTTGACCGGATCGCCGAGCGGGAAACGCGCCCAGTCGTCTGCGGGGCGGTACTTGGTCGGATCGTCGGCGGTCGAGTGCGCGCCGGCGCGATAGGTGATCCATTCGACGAGCGTCGGCCCGAGGCCGCGCCGCGCGCGCTCGATGGCCCACTTCGACGCCGCGTACACGGCGAGGAAGTCGTTGCCGTCGACGCGCAGCGACGCGATGCCGTTGCCCACGCCGCGCGCGGCGAAGGTGGTCGCCTCGCCGCCGGCGATGAACTGGAACGACGAGATCGCCCACTGGTTGTTGACCACGTTCAGGATCACCGGCGCCTGGTAGACGGCGGCAAAGGTCAGCGCGTTGTGGAAGTCCGGTTCGGCAGTCGAACCGTCGCCGATCCACGCCGAGGCGATTGCCGTGCCGCCCTTGATGGCCGAGGCCATCGCCCAGCCGACCGCCTGGATGTACTGCGTGCCGAGGTTGCCGGCGAGCGAGAAGAAGCCGTGCTTCCGGTGCGAGTGCAGGATCGGCATCTGCCGGCCCTTGATCGGGTCGCGCGAGTTGGAGAACAGCTGGCACATCATGTCGACCAGGCTGCAGCCGCGCGCGATCAGGATGCCCTGCTGGCGGTAGGTCGGGGAAACACATGTCGTCGGGCTCGAGCGCCAGCGCCTGGCCGATGCAGATCGCCTCCTCGCCGAGGCTCTGCATGTAGAACGACATCTTCTTCTGCCGCTGCGCGGTGAGCATGCGCGCGTCGTAGACGCGCGTGGTCATCATCGCGCGCAGGCCGGCGACCAGCAGCTGCGGCTCGACGTCGGGCTGCCACGGTCCCACCGCGCGGCCGTCGTCGTCGAGCACGCGCACCAGGCCGTAGGCGAGGTCGCTGGTCGCCGACGGCAGAGACTCCACCGGTGGCCGGCGCGTCTCGCCGGCGCGCTTGACGTGAAGGTAAGAGAAGTCGGGTTCGTGCCCCGGCCGCTCGGGCGGCTCGGGCACGTGCAGCTTCAGCGGGCCGTACGACTTCGTCATGCGTGTCTCCGCGCAGTCCTGGCGACGCCTTCGATCTCACCGGCACGGCCGGTGCGCGAAAGGTTAGCCGCTTTGCGGTGTCGATTCTTGATCTGGTCTGAAAGTCCCTGCCTGCTGCACTGCGATCATCGCGGCGGGCCCGCCGGGCACCTGCTGTTGCCGACGGTTACGCGTAGGCGACCACCATCCGCGTGGCGAGCGCGAACAGCAGCAGGGCGAAGATCCGCTTGAGCGTAACGACAGGCAGACGATGCGCCAGCCGCGCGCCGAGCGGTGCCGTCAGAACACTGCCTGCCACCAGCGCGGCGAGTGCCGGCAGGAACAGGAAGCCCAGCGCGGCATCGGGCAGCCCGTCGATGCGCCAGCCGCTGGCGATGAAGCCGGCCGTGCCGATCACGGCGGTCGGAATGCCCAGTGCCGCCGCGGTGCCGATCGCGGTGACCAGCGGCACGCCGCAGTACAGCATCAGCGGCACGGTAAGGAACGCGCCACCGGCAGAGACCAGCCCGCAGACGACGCCGATCGCGGCACCGATGCCGAGCAGCGCGGGCGTGCCCGGCAGACCGCGGGTGGCCGAGGGCCGGCCGCCGAACAGCATCTGCAGCGCCCCCGCGTAGACGATCGCCGCGAAGGCCAGCGCCAGCGCCCGCTGCGGGATGAGGCCGCTGGCGAGCGTCGACAGCAGCGAGCCGATGACCATGCCCGGCGCCAGCAGGCGCACGATCGCCCAGTCGACCGCACGTCGCTGGTGGTGCGCACGCACGCTGGCGCTCGACGTGAACACGATCGACGCCATTGCGGTGCCGAGCGCCAGATGCACCGTGTAGGCCGGCGCGAACGCCTGCGCCGAGAACAGCGCCGAAAGGATCGGCACCAGCGTCATGCCGCCGCCGATGCCGAGCAGGCCGGCGAGGAAGCCGACGAACGCGCCGGCAGCGGCGTAGGCGGCGAGCCAGGTCATCGCGTGATCCTCGCACAGCGCTCGCGGTCGCTGCCGGGTCCGGGCTCTGGCCGGACCCGGGCCGGCTCCTGCGCCCGCTAGGTGACGGCGCTCATGGCCGCGCTTTCCTCCGAGGGCTCCGGCAGCCCGCGGGTGGTGCGGATCACCGGTTGCTGCCAGGCCGCCAGCGCCAGCAGGAGGGCACCGCAGCCGGCGAAGGCGAGCGTCGCGCGCAGCCCGAAGTGATCGCCCAGCCAGCCGCCGATGAGCGCGCCGGGAACAGCCGGCACCATGATCAGCCAGCGCATCGTGCTCGTCATGCGGCCCAGCAGCGGCATCGGCGTCACCGCCTGCCTCAGCGCGAGGAAGTTGACGAAGATGAGGATCGCGCCGCAGCCCAGCAGCATCAGCATCAGCGCGAACATCGCCACGCCGGCGGAGTCCTTCGGCGCCGCCGCGGCGAGCAGCCAGCCGATGCCGCATGAGGCGAAGCCGGCGACCATCGTCGGCCCCGGCCCCAGCCGCCGGGAGATGCGATGGCCGACCAGGCTGGTGACGACCGTGCCGACGCCGAGCATCGTGTAGGCGAGCCCGACCGCACGCTCCGACAGTCCCAGCACGCGTGTGGCGAACAGGATCTGCACCACCTGCGCCGCGTAGTAGCACAGGTTCCATACGCCCACCGCAAGCGCCATCGTCACCAGCAGCCGGTGGGTGGCGACGAACCCGATTCCTGCGCGCAGCGCCGGCCAGAAGGCCATGCGCGCCGCGGGGCGCGGCTCGCGCAGGCCGATGCGCGCCAGGATCAGCGCTGCGACCGCCATCAGCACCGAGTTCAGCAGCAGCGTCAGCGGCGCACCGAGCAGCTTGATCAGTGCACCGGCTGCGCCGGCCCGGCCACTTCGGCGGCGGAATTGGCGAGTCCGTTGCGCGCGTGCGCCTCGACCAGCCGCGAGCGCGGCACGATCTGCGTCAGCACGATCTGGGCAGCGCTTCCCGACACCGTGTGCACCGTGCCGAGCACGAACCCCACCAGGTAAAGCCAGGTCATCGTCAGCCAGCCGAACCACCAGGCGACGGTGACGCTGGCCATCGCCAGCGCCAGCGCGCTCTCGCCGGCGACGTAGATCGGCAGCTTGCGCACCCGGTCGAGATAGACGCCCGAGGGCAGCGAAAACAGCGCGAACGGCAGCACTTCGATCGCCGCGAGCCAGCCCATTTGAAGTCGGCGTTGCCTTGAGCAGCACCGCCGCGGCCAGCGGCAGCGCCAGCATGCTCATCTGCGTGCCGAACCCGCTGATGAGGATCGAGCCGAACAGCCGGCGATAGGCCGCGCCGCGCAGCAGGTCGTCCGGGGCGAGCGCCAGTGTGCGCAGGCGCACACCGATCGAAGGCAGTGGCAAGGGATGCTTTCGCTGTTGCGGGGGCCGCAGCGTAGCGCGCGCCGCGCCTTCGAGGGTCAGCCGGACGCGACGCTCAGGCCGGCGGCGACCACTGCATGTCCGGGTCGAGCGGATAGATCGGCCGCGGCACGTCGCGGAACGGCACGCGCGACAGCACCGGCGTGGTCAGCCCCGGTACGTCGACCTCGACGATGCGCTCGTCGGGGAAGTGCAGGTCGAAGGCGGCGCGAAAATGCCCGCGCGACTTCACGATCACGCTGCGCGCGGCGCCGATGTCGAGTCCCAGTTCCTCGAACATCGCCGTGTCCTTGCATTGCTGGCGCACGCTGACCACCACGACGCGCACGCCGCCCACCCGCAGCAGCGCCATCGGACCGAGCACGATCGTGTGCCCGGCCGAGATGCCGCGCCGGCCGATGATCGTGCCCTCGTGCAGCGCCTCGACGGTCGCCTCGTGCTCGAAGCGACCCGACAGCGGATGCGTCTCGTCGCGGTTGAAACGGGCGGGGAAGGTCGTGCCTGGCCCGCGCGCGTGCGCCTCGGCCGCCAGCGGCGGATCGAAGAAGATGCCGAGCAGCGCGCCCTGCACGCCGGCCTCGACGAACGACTTCAGGATCCACACCGTGTTGCCGCGCCCGCCGCCGCCGGGGTTGTCGGCGACGTCGGCAAACAGCAGTGCCGGGCGCGACGCGTCGCGCCCGCAGGCGAGCGCCATCGCGGTGGCGTCGGCGAGCGAGGTCAGGTGGGGCACGTAGCGGTGGCGGTCGTCCCAGGCCTTTGCTGCGATCTCGCGCGCCAGCAGTCGCGCCAGTGCCGCGTCGTTGCGCGTGGTGACCACCACGCTCATGCCGTTCTTCGGCGTGTCGCCGAGCGAAAAGCCGCTCGAGATCGACACGTTCATCACGCGGGCATCGATGCGCGACTGGCCGTAGGCGAGGATGTCCGCGTAGGGCCCGGCCTTGGTGTTCTGCGTCACCGAGGGCGGGATCAGCGGCAGCTTGACGAATGCCGCGGTCGGCCGCGCGCCGGCCAGGCACTCGCGCATCAGCTTTGCGCACTCGGCGCCGCGCTCGGCCATGTCGACGTGCGGATTGGTGCGGTAGGCGACCAGCACGCTCGCCTCGCGCACCATCTTCTCCGAGACGTTGGCGTGCAGGTCGAGCGTGGCAAGCACCGGCACGTCGGGGCCGACCAGGCGGCGCACGCGCTCGAGGATCGCGCCGTCGGGATCGACCTCCTGCGTGCCGATCGCCGCGCCGTGCAGCGACAGGTACACGCCGTCGACCGGCAGTGCGGCGCGCAGCCGCGACTCGAGCCCGTCGGCGACTTCGAGGAAATAACCGTGCTCGACCGGGCCGCTGGCGCCGACCGAGGCGCCCAGCAGCGGCAGCGGCGTCCAGTCGCCCGCGGCGTTCATCGCGTCGACGAACCCCGACAGCGTCATCGGGCAGCGCGGGTGCGCGCCCTGCCAGTCGGCCTGCATGTCGGCGCCGGCCAGCGCGTAGTTGGCGGCGAACTCCTCGCGCGTGGCAACCGGCGAGTGCGCGTTGGATTCGAGCATGAAGGCGCCAAGGGCGATGCGCGGGCCGGGCATGGGTGTCGTCTTCTTTTGATGCGGGCGGACCGCTCCGCCTGCGCTTCGTTTATTGTCGCCGAACCGCGCGCGGCAACCCGCCGCGCCACCATCCAACAGGTCCACCACGATGCTTCGTCGCCTGCGCTCCGGCCTGGCCATGGCCGCCCTTGCCTCTGCCGCACTGCTGGCTGCGCCGGCACCGGCGCAGGAACTGACGCTCGGCACGAAGCTCGAGCTGAACACGCTCGACCCGCACTTCTTCGCCGCCTTCCCGACCGGTTCCTCGCACCCGTACCTGTACGAGAAGCTGGTCGACTACGACGAGAAGCTCAACCTGAAGCCGGCGCTGGCCGAGTCGTGGCGGCGCATCGACGACCTGACGATGGAGTTCAAGCTGCGCAGGGGGGTCACGTTCCACGACGGCTCGCCGTTCACCGCCGCCGACGTGATCTTCACCGTCGAGCGGGTGCCCAACGTGCCGAACTCGCCGAACTCGTTCGCCCAGTTCACGCGCGGCATCGACAAGATCACCCGCGTCGACGATCACACGATCCTCGTGCGCACCAAGGCGCCGAGCCCGCAGCTGCTGCAGGACCTGTCGAACGTCTTCATCATCTCGTCGAAGGCCGCGACCGGCGCGACCACCGCCGACTTCAACTCCGGCAAGGCCGCCGTCGGCACCGGGCCGTACAGGCTGGTGAGCTGGGTCAACGGCGACCGGCTGGTCGTCGAGCGCAACGACAAGTACTGGGGCGGCAAGCCGACCTGGGCCAAGGTCACCGAGCGCGTGATCGGCAAGGATGCGCCGCGGCTGGCGGCGCTGCTGTCGGGCGAGGTCGACGCGATCGACGCGGTGCCGATCCAGGACATCGAACGGCTCAAGCGCGAGGCCAAGTTCGCGCTGTTTCGCGGCCCCGCCTCCATCGTGCAGTACATCGCGCTCGACTCGGCGCGCGACGAATCGCCCGGCGTCACCGCCAAGGACGGCAAGCCGCTCGGCAGGAACCCGCTCAAGGACGCCCGGGTGCGCAAGGCGCTGTCGCTGGCGATCAACCGCGACCTGATCGTGAAGAAGGTCATGGAAGGCTCGGCGATCGCCGCCGGCCAGCTGCTGCCGGCGCAGTTTCCGGGAACGCACAAGTCGCTCGCGCCCGACCCGTTCGACCTGCCGCGCGCGCAGGCGCTGCTCAAGGAAGCGGGCTGGGGCGACGGCTTCCGCATCGTGCTGACCGCGACCTCCGACCGCTATCCGAACGACTCGTCGGTGGCGCAGGGCGTCGGCCAGATGTGGAGCCGGCTCGGGCTGAAGGTCGACGTCGAGACGCTGCCCGGCGCGGTGTTCTTCTCGCGCGCCAGCAAGCAGGAGTTCAGCGCGTTCTGCGCGCAGTACGGCGCCGAGGACGGCATCAACAGCACGCGCGCGCTGGTGGCCACGTTCACGCGAGAGAAGGGCTACGGCACCGCCAACCGGACCCGCTACTCGAACCCGCTGGTCGACGCGCTGGTCGACGAGACGCTGCGCGAGATGGACGACGAGGCGCGGCAGGAGAAGGCCGCGCGGGCGGTGAACGCGGCGATGGCCGACCAGGCGCTGATCCCGCTGTTCTTCCCGATGCACGAATTTGCGGCGAAGAAATCGCTGGTCATCACGCCACGGCCGCAGCGCCGTTTCAGCGGCCTGATGATCAAGCCGGCGAAGTAGCAGTTACCCGTCTGCGCGGTCGTGCCGGCGCCCTCCGACCGTCATCCGTCTGCGCCGGCGACCGGGTGCTGCACCGTCAGCCGGGCGTAGACACGGCGATGAGCGGTGCCGGCGGCAGGTGCGCTGTCGTCGAGTCGCGCGGTTCGTAGCGCCTTCCATTCCACGAGGAAACCATGACCCCATTCGATCTCACCGGCAAGGTCGCCGTCGTGACCGGCGGCAACGGCGGCATCGGCCTGGCGATCGCGTGCGGGCTGGCGCGCGCCGGCGCGGACGTCGTCGTCGTCGGCCGCAACGCCGCCAAGAACGAGCGCGCGGTACGGGAAATCGGCGCGCTGGGTCGCACCGCCCACGCCCTGGTCGCCGACCTCGGCGTTGCCGACGGCTGCCGCGAAGCGATCGCCGGCGCGGCCGCCATTCACGGCCGCCTCGACATCCTCGTCAACAACGCCGGCACGAACATCCGCAAGCCGCCGCAGGACTACACGCTGCAGGAGTGGCAGACCGTCATCGACACGAACCTGACCGGCGTCTTCGTCTGCTGCCAGGCCGCGTATCCGCACCTGAAGGCGGCGGCGCACGGCAAGATCATCAACATCGGATCGATGACTTCGATCTTCGGCGCGTCGTTCGCGGCGCCTTATTCGGCGTCCAAGGGCGCGGTCGTGCAGCTCACGCGGGCGCTGGCCAGCGCCTGGGCGCGCGACAACATCCAGGTCAATGCGCTGCTGCCGGGATGGATCGACACCGACCTCACGCGACGCGCCCGGGTCGAAGTGCCGGGCCTGCACGAGCGGGTGGAAGCCCGGACCCCTGCCGGACGCTGGGGGCTGCCGGAGGATCTCGCCGGCACGGCGGTCTTTCTTGCCGCGCCGGCGTCGGACTTCGTGACCGGTGTGGCGCTGCCGGTCGACGGCGGCTATTCGATCCAGGCCTGACTGCCGGCGCGTCAGGGCGAGCCGCGCTTCGCCGCCGTCAGCAGCGGCAGCACGAGTGCGCGTGCATCGACGCGCGCCCCGATGTGGGCCAGCGCCAGGAACGAGCCGACCAGCTTGCGGTGCAGGAACATCGTCTCCGGCGGCGGCGCCCGCAGCAGTCCCTGCCGGATGCCGAGATCGATGCCGAGCGTCCGCGCGCGCGAGGGAAGGTCGGAGGCGCCGAAGTCGTAGCGGCCGGTGTGCCGCAGCGGCTCGCACACCAGCATGATGAGGTCGGTCGGTCGCCTTGATGAGGGCGGGCGGATCGTCGGCGGCGGCGTAGCCGATCGCAACGGCCCGGCGCGCCACCGCGGCCCGGTCGCCGTCGATCACCGCGCGCGTGATGCGCGCGAAGTTGTCGACGAACCCGGACTCGAAATGCACCGTGGCGCCGAAATCGAGCAGCACCACCTTGCCGGTGTCCGGCTGCCACAGATAGTTGGCGAAGTTCGGATCGGTCTGCATCACGCCGAACTCGAACAGCTCGCGGAACATCAACCGCTCGAGCAGCGTGCCGATCGCATCGCGCGTGGCCTGCGCGACGCCTTCTTCGGCGAGCGTGTCGAGCGGCTCGCCTTCCATGTAGTCCATGGCCAGGATGCGCGGCGTGGTCAGGTCGCCGTGCGCGCGCGGCACGACGAGCCTCGGCTCGTCGGCGACCAGCGCGGCGTAGCGCTCGAGGGAGGCCGCCTCCGCCAGGTAGTCGGCCTCCTGCGCAAGCTGGCGCGCGGCCTCGGCGGCGATCGCGGAAACGTCGATTTCGTGCGGCAGCAGCTTCAGCACCTGCAGCGCCGTGGCGAGGTTGTCGACGTCGCTTCTGATCGAGCGCGCCACGCCCGGGTACTGGATCTTCAGCGCCAGTTCTCGGCCATCCGTCGTGCGGGCGCGATGCACCTGTCCGATCGAGGCCGCCGCGATCGGCTCGTAGTCGAACTCCTCGAACCGTGCTTCCCAGCCCTTGCCGTATTCGCGTCCGAGCACGCGGCGCAGCTGCGCGACCGGCATCGGCGCCGCCTGCGCGCGCAGCACGGCGAGCGCCTGCGCGAACTCCGCCGGCAGCAGGTCGGCGCCCTGCAGCGACATCATCTGGCCCAGCTTCATCGCCCCGCCGCGCAGGCGCGCCAGCCGCTGCGCGAGGCGGCGCGCGTTCTCGGCGGTGAGGAAGGCGCTCGTGGCTTCGCTCCTGCCACCGGCGAGCCGGCGCACACGCTCGGCCGCGCCGCCGAGCGCGAGTTCTCCCACCGCCAGCGCCGCGCTCGCCAGACGCCCGAGACGGGTCTGCGGCACGCGCGCGGGTTCTATCGTGCGCACGCCCGGTGCGCGCTTGCGGTGCAGTTCGTTGGTCGTGATACGAGTTCCCGCAATGGTGTGCTGCTGCGGCTGCGATTATCGGCGTGCCGCGGGCGCAGTGCCGAGACCCGGCCACCGAAGCACACATTCGGTTTCACAACACCCTCGGCCGTCGTCACGGATTCTCGGCGATGATCGCGGCGCCAACGGAGGAAGCCGGTATGCACCGAATCGGACAAATCGCGCGCGCGGCGCGCGGCGGACTTGTGGTTGCGACCGCCTCTCTTGTCGCCTGCGGCGGCGGAGGCGGATCAGGTTCGGTGTCGCCGCAGGCCACCGGAACACTCGACGTGACCAACTGCGTGATCGCCGCCGGCGCATCGTCGTGCCAGGCAGCGATCAGCTGGAGCGCTGCGAACGCCGTTTCGCCGCGGGTCCAAGTGGGCGGCGCAACGCTGGCGAGCACGGCGGCAGGAACCGCGCAGGCGGCGCTCGGCTTCGGCCCGGTATCGGTGGCACTGTTCGACGGGGCAACGAGGCTGGCAGACAGGACCGCAAGCGGCGTGTGCGCGAGCGCTTCCACGTGGGACGGCACCCGTTGCCAGCCCTTCGCGGTCCGGCTCGATGCCCGCGCGCCAACACCCTTCGTCGAAAGCGGCAGGGCAGTGACGCTCGAGGTGGTGCTGTTCCGGCCGCCCGGCGCCGGGCCGTTTCCGGCCGTGATGTTCAACCACGGCTCGACCGGCAACGGCGACGATCCGTCGCAGTTCAGCGTCACCTACACCAGCGAAGCCGTCGCCCGATTCTTCGCCGAGCGCGGCTGGATGGTCGCCTTCCCGCAACGGCGCGGTCGCGGCGCCTCCGACGGGCTGTACGACGAGGGCTTCACGCCCGACCGCTCGCGCTATTCCTGTGTGCAGGAGCCGGCACTGGCCGGCGTCGATCGGGCGCTCTCCGACCTCGACGCCGCGCTCGACTACCTGAAGAGCCGCGGTGATGTCGACGCTTCGCGGCTGATCGCCGCCGGCACTTCGCGCGGCGGCATCCTTGCCGTTGCCCACGCCGGGCGGCGGCCCGGCGACTACCGCGGCGCGGTCAACTTCGCCGGCGGCTGGCTCGGCGAGGGCTGCACCGATGCGGCCGTCGTCAACCGCGCGACGTTTGCGCGTGGCGCCGGCTTTCCGCCCGACACGCTGTGGCTGTACGGCGCAAACGACTCCTTCTACAGCGCCAGCCACAGCCGTGGAAACTTCGACGGCTTCGTCGCCGCCGGAGGCAAGGGGTCGTTCGCGATCTACACGCGGGCGCCGGGGCTCGACGGGCACTTCATCGTCAATGATCCGGCGCTGTGGGCGCCGGAACTCGACGCCTACGTCAAGGAGATCGGCGGATGAGCGAAGTCCGTCCGCGACTTCAATGCTGCAACGGCGCTCTTGCTCGCTGGCACGGTACGTTCGCGTCGTCGACCGTGATTCGCAGGCCGCGCAGGCCCGGCTTGCCCGTGCCGGTGCGGCGACAACCGCACCTTCCGCCGGCAGTCAGTACCGCGCCCGTGCTGCGTTCATGATGTGGCGTCTTTCGGGCGGGCAGGTGATCGCACCCGTCTCCCGCCGCCCGCTAAAGTAGCGCGATGCAGATCATCTACAGCGACCGTCATCGTGCGCACCGGGGCGAGCGCGAGTTTTTCCACGGCACGCTGGTGCCCTGTTTCGAGAAGCCGGAGCGGGCCGATGTCGTGCTCGCGACGCTCGCCGGGTGCGGCATGCAGATCAGCGAGCCTTCGTCGTTCTCGCTGGCGCCGGTCGAGCGCGTTCATGCGCCGCGCTACCTGCGCTTCCTCGAGCGTGCCTGGGACATGTGGCGCGCGCTGGGCAACGAGCACGACGCGCTGCCGGACGTGTGGCCGATCCGCGGCTTTCGCCACGACATCGAGCCCGACGACTTCATGGCGCAACTGGGGCTGTACTCGTTCGATACCGGAACGCCGCTGACCGCCGGCACGTGGACCGCGGCGCGCGCGGCGGCCGAGGTTGCGCTGACCGCGCAGCGGCGGATCGCCGGTGGCGCGCGGGCCGCGTTCGCGCTGACACGTCCGCCCGGCCATCACGCCGGCGCCGACTTCTTCGGCGGGTACTGCTTCATCAACAACGCCGCGGTCGCCACCCAGGCGTTCATCGACGACGGCGCGCGGCGCATCGCCATCGTCGACGTCGACTATCACCACGGCAACGGCACGCAGTCGATCTTCTACGACCGGGCCGACGTGCTGGTGCAGTCGATCCACGGCGATCCGCGGACCGAGTACCCCTACTACCTCGGCCACGCCGACGAGACCGGCGCCGGTGCGGGCGCCGGCTTCAACCGGAACTACCCGCTACCGGCCGGCAGCAGCGTTGCGGTCTGGTTCGAGGCGCTGGAGATGGCGTGCACCCGTGCGCGCGAATTCGGCCCGGACGCGCTGGTCGTCTCGCTCGGCGTCGACACCTACGTCGGCGATCCGATCTCCAGGTTCCGGCTCGATACGCCCGACTACGTGCGGCTCGGCGCAAGGCTCGCGGCCCTGCGCTTGCCGACCTTGTTCGTCTTCGAGGGCGGCTACGCGGTGGCCGAGATCGGCGAGAACGTCGCCGGCGTGCTGCGCGGCTTCGAGGAGGCGGGCGGCAACTGAGGCCCGTGCGGGTGCGCGGCCGGGGCACTAACGGCCCTTGGTTTTCCTGCGTTTCTTCTCGCGCTTCTTTCCTGCCGGCGCGATGCCGGCCTTGCCGCGTGCCGCCTTGCCCTTCTTGCCTCCCTTGGGCGCGGACTTCTTCTGCGGGCCGCCGCCCACCAGCACGGTCGACACCGGGCTGGGCAGGCCGCGCCGCCGGGTCGCATTGCGCGGCTCGCGGAACGCGTCGCGGCGCAGATGCGCGTAGTGCGGGTTGGCCTCCAGGTTCGACGACAGGTACACGTGCGGGTGCTGCTCGGTGAATCCGCGTGCCGCGAAGAACTTCATCGCCCGCCTGTTCTCCGGGTCGGTGTCGGTCATCAGGATGCGGATGCCGTCGACCTCGACCATCGTCTCGACCAGGCGGTCGACGAGCCGGGCGGCGACGTTGCGGCGGCGCCAGCGCGGATGCACGCACATCCAGACGATGTAGCCGTAGTTCCACGCCGAGCCGGGCTTCGACACCACCGTGCCGAGCACGAAGCCGACGATGCGCTGTGGGCCGTCATCGTCGTTGTTCTCCGCAACCAGGCAGTACTCGCCGTCGACGTGAAAGCGCGTGGTGACCTCGTACTCGTCCCAGCTGCGGTACAGCATCGGCCAGGTCTCGGCCTTGAACTGCGAACGGCCGAGTTCGTAGACGTCGGCCAGGTCGTGGATCGACATCTCCCGGATCGAACAGGAACGCGACGGTCGGCGCTTCATCGGTGAACCTCGTGCTGGCGTCGATGGACCGCTCCTGCAGGGGGTCGCGGCGACGCGCGGCGTCAACGGCGCTTACATGCTCCGCCGGTACTGCCCCCCCACCTCGAACAGCGCATTGGTGATCTGCCCGAGCGAGGCCACGCGCACCGCGTCCATCAGCACCGCGAACACGTTCTCGTTGCGGATCACCGCGCTGCTTGAGCTTCTCCAGCATCGCCGGCGCTTCCCTGGCGTGGCGCTTGTGGAAGTCGTGCAGGCGCTCGAGCTGGCTCCGCTTCTCGTCCTCGGTCGAGCGGGCCAGCTCGATCGTGCTGCGGCGTCGTGTCGCCGTGCGGGTTGCGGAAGGTATTGACGCCGATGATCGGGTACTCGCCGGTGTGCTTGAGGTGCTCGTAGTGCAGTGACTCTTCCTGGATCTTGCCGCGCTGGTAGCCGAGCTCCATCGCGCCGAGCACGCCGCCGCGCTCGCTGATCGCCTCGAACTCCTTCAGCACCGCTTCCTCGACCAGCTCGGTCAGCTCCTCGATGATGAAGCTGCCCTGGCTGGGGTTCTCGTTCTTCGCCAGGCCCCATTCGCGGTTGATGATCAGCTGGATCGCCATCGCGCGGCGCACGCTCTCCTCGGTCGGCGTGGTGATCGCCTCGTCGTACGCGTTGGTGTGCAGGCTGTTGGCGTTGTCGTAGGTGGCGATCAGCGCCTGCAGCGTGGTGCGGATGTCGTTGAACTGGATCTCCTGCGCGTGCAGCGAGCGGCCGCTGGTCTGGCAGTGGTACTTCAGCTTCTGGCTGCGTTCGTTGGCGCCGTACCTGTCGCGCATCGCCACCGCCCAGATGCGCCGCGCCACGCGGCCCATCACCGTGTACTCGGGGTCCATGCCGTTGCTGAAGAAGAAGCTGAGGTTCGGCGCAAAGTCGTCGATGTGCATGCCGCGCGCCAGATACGCCTCGACGAACGTGAAGCCGTTCGAAAGCGTGAAGGCGAGCTGGCTGATCGGGTTCGCGCCGGCCTCGGCGATGTGGTAGCCGGAGATCGACACCGAGTAGAAGTTCTTCACGCTGTGGTGGACGAAGTACTCCTGGATGTCGCCCATCACCTTCAGCGAAAACTCGGTCGAGAAGATGCAGGTGTTCTGGCCCTGGTCTTCCTTCAGGATGTCGGCCTGCACGGTGCCGCGCACGTTCTCCAGCACCCAGGCGCGGATCTTCGCCGCCTCGTCCTCGGTCGGCTCGCGGCCGTTCTCGCTGGCGAACTTCTCCAGGTTCTGGTCGATCGCGGTGTTCATGAACATCGCCAGGATCGACGGCGCCGGGCCGTTGATCGTCATGGAGACCGAGGTGTTCGGTGCGGTGAGGTCGAAGCCGCCGTACAGCACCTTCAGGTCGTCGAGCGTGGCGATGGACACGCCGCTGTTGCCGACCTTGCCGTAGATGTCGGGGCGCAGGTCGGGGTCGTTGCCGTACAGCGTCACGCTGTCGAACGCCGTGGAGAGCCGCTTGGCCGGCATGCCTTCGGAGAGCAGCTTGAAGCGCCTATTGGTGCGGAACGGGTCGCCCTCGCCGGCGAACATGCGGGTCGGGTCCTCGGTCTCGCGCTTGAAGGCGAACACGCCGGCCGTGTAAGGGAACGAGCCGGGCACGTTTTCCAGCAGCAGCCACTTGAGCAGCTCGCCGTGATCCTCGAAGCGAGGCAGCGCCACCTTGCGGATCTTGCTGCCCGAAAGCGATGTGTAAGTCAGCCTGGTGCGCACCTCGCGGTCGCGGATCTTGACCACGTACTCGTCGCCGGCGTAGGCCTTCTGCATCTTCGGCCACATGTCGAGCAGCTTCTTGCTGCGTGCGCCGAGCCTGGCATCGCGGTCGGCGGCGAGCGCCTCGCAGGTTCGCGTTCTCCTCCGTGCACTCGGCGGCGAGCATGCGCCGCGCCTCGTTCAGCTGCTGCCGCTCGCGCGCGATGCGCGACATCTCGGCGGCGCGCTTCTTGTAGCCGCGCACCGTCTGCGCGATTTCGGCCAGGTAACGCACGCGGTCGGGCGGCACGATCGGCGTCTGGTTGGTCGAGTGCCGGGTCGCCTTGTGCGGCAGCTTCGAGTCGCCTGCCTTCAATCCGAGTTCCTGCAGCCGCGGCAGGATCGCGAAGTAGAGCGCGCTGACACCGTCGTCGTTGAAGCGCGCGGCCATGGTGCCGAAGACCGGCATCTCCTCGGGCTTCCTGGTGAAATCGCCCTTGTTCCGCTGCACCTGCTTGGCGACGTCGCGCAGCGCGTCGAGCGAGCCCTTGCGGTCGAACTTGTTGATCGCGACGAAGTCGGCGAAGTCGAGCATGTCGATCTTTTCGAGCTGGCTCGCCGCGCCGTACTCGGGCGTCATCACGTACAGGCTGGCGTCGACATGCGGCACGATCGCCGCGTCGCCCTGGCCGATGCCCGAGGTCTCGGCCAGGATCAGGTCGAAACCGGCCGCCTTGCACGCCGCCACGGCGTCGGGCAGTGCCTGGCTGATTTCGCTGCCCGCTTCGCGCGTGGCGAGCGAGCGCATGTACACGCGCGGGCCCTTGCCCCACGGGTTGATCGCATTCATGCGGATGCGGTCGCCGAGCAGCGCTCCGCCGCTCTTGCGCCGCGACGGGTCGATCGAGATGACGGCGATCGACAGCGCGTCGTCCTGGTCGAGGCGGAAGCGGCGGATCAGCTCGTCGGTCAGCGAACTCTTGCCCGCGCCGCCGGTGCCGGTGATGCCGAGCACCGGCACCCTGGCGGTGTCGGCGCGCTTGCGCAGCGCGTCGCGCAGCTTCGGATCGCACTGGCCGAGTTCGAGCGCGGTGATCGCCTGCGCCAGCGCGCGCCAGCGCCGGGTCAGGTCCTTTTCGGTGAGCAGCTCGAGGGACTTCGGCGCCAGCGGCGCAAGATCCACGTCGCAGGCGGCGACCATCGAGCCGATCATCCCCTGCAGGCCCATCTTCTGGCCGTCTTCGGGCGAGAAGATGCGCGTCACGCCGTAGTCGTGCAGCTCCTTGATCTCGGCCGGCACGATCACGCCGCCGCCGCCGCCGAAGACCTTGATGTTCTCGCCGCCGCGGCTGCGCAGCAGGTCGATCATGTACTTGAAGAATTCGACGTGTCCGCCCTGGTAGCTGGACACGGCGATGCCCTGCACGTCCTCCTGCAGCGCGGCGGTGACGATCTCCTCGACCGAGCGGTTGTGGCCGAGATGGATCACCTCGGTGCCCATGCTCTGCAGGATGCGCCGCATGATGTTGATGCTGGCGTCGTGGCCGTCGAATAGCGCGGCAGCGGTCACGAAGCGCACCTTGTGCTTCGGGCGGTAGGCAGCCAGCTTCTTGATTTCGGACAGGTCGGTCATGGCGCAGGCTCCACGGGCGACCGCACGGGTCGTCGCCGGAGAGCTTAGCCCGCCTGCCGTCCCGCAGGCGACGATGCGGCCGGACTCAGCCCGCCAATGCGGGCGCGTCGGCGTCGGCGACCGCCTCCGACGGCAGTTGCCAGGTTTCCCGCACCAGACCAATTAGCGCTTTCAGCAGCGGATCCCGTTCCCGCCCAGCCGCGCAGACGAACCACAAGGTGGTCCGCAGCCGCGCCTTGTTCCAGATGCAGATCTCGCCGGCCTGGGCACGGGCCCTGGCCGATTCCTCGCGCATCAGCGACATGCCGACGCCGGAGATCACCAGCGTGTCGATCACCGATTCCTGGTCGGCCTCGATGCGGCGCTGCGGCGGCTCGACGCCCTGCTGTTCGAACAGCCGCGTGACCAGTCGGTTGTGCGTGCTGATCGCCGGCGTGAGGATCCACGGCAGCATCGCGAGCTCTTCCCAGTCGGCGTCCCGGATGCGCTCGGCCCAGGCGGCCGGGGCCGCGACGCAGTAGACGAACTCGCGCAGGCGCAGCGTGGTGACGTCGCGCTCCGGCGAATCGCCGAAGTAGAAGCTGGCATCGAGGCGGCCGTCGCGCACGCCTTCGAGCGCCGCGCCCGAGACCTCGTGGTGCAGTTCCAGCTCGAGGCGCGGGTGGCGCTTGACGGCGGTGGCCAGCAGGTCGCCGAGCCGGATCGACGCGGGGTTGCTGACCGTGCCGATGCGCAGCACGCCGGCGACCTCGCCGGTCAGCTGGCGGGCGGTCCGCTTCATTTCGTCGGCCGCCACCAGCACGCGCCGGGCATGGGCGAGCAGTTCCCGTCCCGCCACGGTCAGGACCATGCCGCTGGCCGACCGCTCGAACAGGCGCACGTCGAATTCCTGCTCCAACGCCTTGATCTGGCCGCTGACCGCCGGCTGGCTGACGTGCAGCCGCTCGGCGGCCCGGGTCAGATGGCCCTCTTCGGCCACCGCCGCAAAGGTTCGTAACTGATACAGATCCATAAGTGCCTGCCGGGAATGGACTTTCCGGCCGCGATGTTGCGATGCAGAAATCTACCTCGGATCGCGATCGGATAAACCGATGCTAAGCATCTGAAATGACGATTTTATTTGTTCCTCTAACGGCCATAGATTGGTCATGTGCGGCGCACCAAAGCGTGCATCCCGCTGATTAGTAAAGGAACTCATATGCGACAACGTCCCGTCGGCCCCGGAATCGGTGGCCTCTACTACTCCCCGATGTTGCGGGATGCCCACAGCACCAACCGCACCACCCGGGCGATTCGTCGACTGCCGCAGTCCGGGGATCCGATTCCGGCCTCTGTACATGCCGCCTGGCTGGCGATTGCTGCCGCCGCGCGCCGGTTCGGCGACCGACTGGTGCAGGTTCGGCAAGAGCAGGCCCGGGCCCATATCGAACGGACCACGGCGATTCTCGGTTCCGCGAATTCGCGGCCCGGCCGGGACGGCGTCGGCGTCCGCTACTACTGACCCGATCGATCACAGCGGAGTTCACCATGGCGACATGGACCCTGAAATTCGGCCACGGACTTTTCGACTTCCTGCATCTGCGCAAGCCTGCAGCGGTTCGCGCTCCGCGAGCCGCTCTCGTGGCGCCGCCGGCATCACGGCAGGTCAGCGAACGGCGCGCCGAGGCGATGCGCGGTTTCTTCCCGAAGCTGTCCGCCTGGCTCGCGCACCACAGCTACCTTGCCGAGATGAGCGAGGTCGACCGCTATCTTTCGCAGGCGAACAACATTTTCGATCTCGAGCAGCGCATCCGCCGCATCGAACGTCAGGCCGGCGTCTTTCGCCTCGACTGAACGGCGTGCCGTTGCGGTCGTCGGGGCACTCAGCCCCGCAATGCCATCGGCAACTGCGCCCCGCGCTCGGTGAGCGTGTCATCGATGAAGCTGCGCCACTGCGGCGCCGGCTGCCAGATGTGCAGCACGTCGTCGTAGGCGCGGTCGACATCGATACCGAGTTCCAGCGCCCGATACAGGAACACGAACGACGAGGCACGGAAATTCAACTGGCAGTGAACGTAGACCTGCCTGCCGGCGTGCCGCCGCATGATCTCGGCGAAGCGCCGGTAGTCCTCCGCAGTCGGATGCGCGAAGTCCACCGGAACGTTGTAGTAGCCCAGGCCGTGGCGCGCGGCCAGTTCGGCCTCGTCAGGGAGACCACCGGTCTCGGCCGGCGGCGCCAGGTTGATCACCGTCCGGTAGCCCGCCTTTGCAATCATTTCGAACTGATCGGGCTGCGGCATGCCGGCCGTGCCGATCCCCGGCGAGACCGCGACATAGTTGACGCCGAGCGAATCGGGCCGTGGCGGACGCCCTCCACAGGCGGTCAGCAGGCACAGCGTCGCCGCCAGATAGGCGATGGACGTGATCGCCCGGGCGTCGTGTAACCACGGCCGCAGCGGGGAAATCGCCGCCGCGTTCATGCGCCTGCACCCGACGCTGACCGCGCCCGGCCGCCGCGGCGAGCCGTTGCTCCCACGTCGTCACTGTCGCCGGTTGTCCGGAGCGCCATTCGTGTCACTCGCGCATCCCGCTGCGCTGCGTGCAGCTTCGATTGCACCACGCAATCGCGCGTGACTGGGCGCGCATGCCATGGATCGGCGACGGCGCCTCCCGCAAATATTCATGCTTGCCGGTATGGTGCGGGCTTGCTCGACCTCATTCGTTTCGAGTCCGGCCCAACGTTAGCGGCGAGATCGGAATGCCAACCTTCCTGAATACGGACCATGGCCTAAGGCAGCTGCCGCGCGCGCTGGCGTCTGCTGCCTTGGCGACACTGCTGATCGCGGCGTGCGGGCGCGGCGGTCCGCCGCAGGGCGCACCGGGCGGATTTCCTCCGGCGCCGGTGACGCTGCGCGAGATCAAGCCGCAGACGGTGCCGGTCCGCTTCGAATATGTCGGCCAGACCGAGGGCAGCCGGGAAGCCGAGGTGCGCGCGCGTGTGCAGGGCATCCTGGAGAAGCGCAGCTACCAGGAAGGCGGCCGCGTGAAGGCCGGGCAGACGCTGTTCGTCATCGATCCGAAGCCCTACGCGGCCCAGTTCGAACAGGCCGCAGCCGCGCTGGCGCAGGCGCAGGCACAGCAGACGCAGGCGCGCCGCAACCTGGAGCGGCAACAGTCGCTGGTGGCGCAGGGCATGACCACGAGGCGCGACTATGACGACGCCCTTGCTGCGGTGGAGTCGGCCGACGCCGCCGTCAAGCTGGCCCAGGCGAGGCTGACCGAGGCCCGGCTGAATCTTTCGTACACGACGGTGACCGCGCCGGTGGCGGGCTATGCCAGCCGCGCGCTGAAATCCGAAGGCAGTCTCGTATCGCCGGGCGAGGACAGCCTGCTCACGACGGTGTCGCAGCTCGACCCGATGTACGTGAACTTCAGCATCGCCGAGGGCGAACGGCTGCGGATGAACCGGCAGATCGCCGCCGGAACGCTGGTCGCCGAGGAACTGGCCAGCGGCGGGCAGCCGGTCGGCCTGCGGCTGGCCGACGGCAGCATGTTCCCGCGCCAGGGCAGGCTGGCGTTCATCGATCCGCGCATCGATGCAAAGAGCGGCGCCTTCAGTGCGCGCGCGACCGTGCCCAATCCCGACGGCGCATTGCATCCGGGCCAGTTCGTGCGCGTGATCCTCGATGCCGGCGAGCGTCCGGATGCGATCGTCGTGCCCCAGCGCGCGGTGATGGAAGGGCCGCAGGGCAAGTTCGTCTACGTCGCCGCGAAGTCTGCCGAAGGCAAGGACATCGCGCTGCCGCGGCCGGTGGCCGTCGGCGACTGGGTTCAGCTGGACGACGAGCGACTGTGGATCGTCGAATCGGGCCTGAAAGCGGGCGAGCGGGTCGTCGTCGAGGGCATGGGCAAGATCTTCCCGGTGCCGGGCGGCGCGCCGATCGCGCTCGGGCCGCCGCCGGCGGCCGGTCAAGGTGAACCGAGCGGCAAGAAATGATGCGCGAGCCGCGCGTCATCCCCGCCCACGCGGGGATCCAGTGATCTGTCCGGCGCGCGGTTCTGGAGCCCCGCCTGCGCGGGAATGACGCGCAAGGCGCCGACGATCCCGCGACAAGGACCCGCCGATGTTCTCCCGCTTCTTCATCGACCGCCCGATCTTCGCCGCGGTGCTGTCGATCTTCATCGTGCTGGCCGGGCTGGCCTCGATGCGGGTGCTGCCGATCGCGCAGTATCCGGAGATCGCGCCGCCGGTGGTCAGCGTCACCGCGGTGTATCCCGGCGCCTCGGCCAGCGTGCTCGAGCAGACGGTGGCCGCGCCGCTGGAGAACGCGATCAACGGCGTCGAGGGCATGCTCTACATGGGCTCGAACTCGGCGTCGAACGGCGTGGTGCAGATCCAGGTCACGTTCGAGATCGGCACCGACGTCGACCAGGCGGCGCTGAACGTCAACAACCGCGTCAAGCAGGTCGAGTCGCGCCTGCCGCAGGAAGTGCGCCGCCAGGGCGTGACGGTCGAGAAGGGCTCGTCGAGCTTCCTGCAGGTGCTGGCGTTCTATTCGCCCGACGGCCGCTTCGACGACCTGTACACGTCGAACTACGTGACCCTGAACGTGCTCGACCAGCTGAAGCGCGTTCCCGGCACGACCGGCGTGCAGATCTTCGGCGCCAAGGACTACGCGATGCGCATCTGGGTCCGCCCGGACCGGCTGGCGCAGCTGAAGCTGACCACCGGCGACCTGATCGCGCGCGATCAACGAGCAGAACGCGCAGTTCGCCGCCGGCAAGATCGGCCAGCCGCCGGCGAGCGAAGGCCAGGAACTCGTCTACACGCTCACCACGCAGGGGCGGCTGGTCGACGAGGAGCAGTTCGGCAACATCATCGTGCGCGCCGGCGACGACGGCTCGATCCTGCGCTTGCGCGACGTGGCGCGCGTCGAGCTGGGCAGCAAGGACTACGAGTTCATCGGCCGCTACAACGGCCACAGCGCCACGCTGGTCGGCATCTTCCTGCAACCCGGCGCCAACGCGCTCGACGTGGCCGTCGAGGTGAAGAGCACGCTGGCGCGGCTGTCGCAGCGTTTCCCGCCCGGCCTGGCCTACGCGGTGCCGTACGACACCACGCGCTTCGTCGAGGTGTCGATCCGCGAGGTGCTGAAGACGCTCGGCGAGGCGATGCTGCTCGTGTTCCTCGTCGTCTACCTGTTCCTGCAGAACTGGCGCGCCACGCTGATCCCGATCATCGCCGTGCCGGTGTCGCTGGTCGGCGCCTTCGCCGGGCTGTTCGTGCTCGGCTACTCGATCAACACGCTGACGCTGTTCGGCATGGTGCTGGCGATCGGCATCGTCGTCGACGACGCGATCGTCGTGCTGGAGAACGTCGAGCGGATCATGCACGAGGAGCACATGCACGCGCGCGAGGCGGCGATCGAGGCGATGCGCGAGGTCACCGGCCCGGTGATCGCCATCGTGCTGGTGCTCACCGCGGTGTTCGTGCCGATCGCCTTCCTCGGCGGGCTGACCGGCGAGCTGTACCGGCAGTTCGCGATCACGATCTCGATCGCGGTGGTGATCTCCGGCGTCGTGGCGCTGACGCTGACGCCGGCGCTGTGCGTGCAGATCCTGCGCCGCGAGCACAGGCAGCCCGGCCGCTTTTTCTCCTGGTTCAACGGCGCCTTCGACCGCCTGCGCCTGCGCTACACGAGCGGCGTGATCTGGATGATCCGGCGCGGCGCCATCGCCAGCCTGCTGTTCATCGGCATGGTGGCGATCGCCGCCGGGCTGTGGCGCATCACGCCCGGCTCGCTGGTGCCTGACGAAGACCAGGGCTTCTTCATCGCCGTGGTGATCCTCCCCGACGGCGCCAGCCTGCAGCGCACCGACAGGATGGTCAACGAAGTGGTCAGGATCCTGAAGAGCAACCCGGTCAACGAGGACGTGGTGGCGTTCACCGGCTTCGACTTCATCGGCGGCGGCTTCCGCAACAACGCGGCGACGATCTTCGTCGCGCAGAAGCACTGGGACGAGCGCACGGTGGCCACGCCGCAGCTGGTCGGCGAGTTCTTCATGAAGACCGCGCACCTCAAGGAGGGCCTGGCGCTGGCCTTCGCGCCGCCGGCGATCTTCGGGCTCGGTACCGCCGGCGGTTACGAGCTGTACGTGCAGAACCGCGGCGAAGGCGGCGCGCAGCGGATGAACGAGGTCACGCAGCAACTGCTCGGCGCGCTGAACTCAAGTGCGCAGCTCGGCGGCGCGCAAACCCTGTGGCGGGCGGCGGTCCCGCAGCTTTCGATCGACGTCGATCGCGAAAAGGCCAAGTCGCTCGGCGTGCCGGTCGACGACGTGTTCGACACGCTCGCCGCGACGCTCGGCAGCTTCTACGTGAACGACTTCAACAAGTATGGCCGCACCTGGCAGGTCCTGATGAGCGCCGAGCCCGCCTACCGCAACCAGCCCGGCGACATCGGTCGCGTGTGGGTGCGGTCCGAGCGCGGCGAAATGGTGCCGCTGTCGTCGCTGGCGCAGGTGAATTTCTCCTCGGGGCCGGACTCGCTGGACCGCTTCAACAACCTGCCGGCGGTGAAGATTTTCGGCCAGGGCGCGCCGGGGATCAGCACCGGGCAGGCGATCGCCGAGGTCGAGCGCATCGCCGGTCAGGTGCTGCCGCCGGAGTTCAGCTACGACTGGGGCGGCGCGTCGTTCCAGGAGAAGAGATCGGGCGGCACCGCCGGTCTGGCGATCGGCATGGCGGTCGCCATGGTGTTCCTCATCCTTGCCGCGCAGTACGAGCGCTGGTCGCTGCCGTTTTCCGTGCTGATGGCGCTGCCGTTCGGCACCTTCGGCGCGCTGGCCGCGGTGTGGCTGCGCGGACTGACCAACGACGTGTACTTCCAGATCGGGCTGGTGACGCTGCTCGGCCTGGCGGCGAAGAACGCGATCCTGATCGTCGAGTTCGCCTCGCAGAAGCGCGAAGAGGGCTACTCGACGACGGCAGCGGCGATCGAGGCCGCGCGGCTGCGCTTCCGGCCGATCATCATGACGTCGCTGGCCTTCATCCTCGGCGTCGTGCCGCTGGCGTTCGCCGTCGGCGCCGGCGCCGGCGCGCGCATCTCGGCCGGCACCGGCGTGATGGGCGGCATGCTGGCCGCGACGTTCTTGGCCATCTTCTTCGTGCCGTTCTTCTTCCGCCTGATCACCGACCGCAAGCTGACCGAACCGCGCAGCGAGGCCGAACTGCGCGCCGAAGTCGCCGAGGACGAGCGCCGCAGCGCCGAACTGCACGCGAAGGCGGTGGCAGAGGTCGCGGCGCGTTCGTCGGCTCGGGGCGGCGCGGGCGCGACTGAGGCGTGCCGGCGGGCGGGCGCTTCCCCTGCCGGGTCGACCGTTCCAGGCGACTACTCGACGCGCAGCAGCACGATGCGGTCGTTGTACGTGTCGACGACCCAGACGTAAGGCGCGCGCGCGAGCACGGCCTCGGGCTTGTGGAACTCGCCGGCGCTGCGGCCGCGCTGGCCGGTGCCGAGCACGCCGAGCGGCCGGTGCGCGCGGTCGAGCAGCAGGATGCGGTGGTTGTATTCGTCGGCGAGCCAGATCCGGTCGCCGTCGAAGGCGAGGTACTTCGGTCCGCTCAGCTTCAGCGCCGCGCCGAACGTCGCGCGGTGCCTGAACTCGGCATCGAAGACCTGCACGCGGTCGTTGCCGGAGTCGACGACGTAGACGCTGCCGTCGGGCGCCACGTCGACGTCGTGCGGGCTGGAGAACTCGCCGTCGCGCGATCCGCGGCTGCCGACCGTGCGCTCGAGCCGGCCGTCGCGGAAGACGCTCAGCATCGCGCCACGCGTGTTGCTGACGATCACCCGGCCATCGGGCGCCACCGCGACGCCCTCGGGTCCCGACAGTCCCTTCAGTTCGCCGGTCAGCTTCGCCTGCGCGCCGTCGACCGCGTAGATCGCGATGCGGTCGTTGCCGGTGTCGGCGACGAGCAGCCGGCCGGCCTTGTCGAACACCGCGTCGTGCGGGGCCGACAGCTCGCCTTCGCCGAAGGTGCCGGCGAGCTTCAGCGTCATCGCGTCGAGCACGCGCATGCGGTGGCCGCGCATGTCGGTGACGAAGACGAGCTTCCCGTCCGGAGAGAACACGGCATCGTGCGGCTGCGTCAGCCCGCCGGCGAACTCGGCGACCTGTGTCGCCTTCAGTTGTGGCTGCGCGATGGCGTTCGGCGACAGCAGGACGATCAGTGCAAAGATGAAAGCGCGCATCGGACAGATCTCGAAAGAGTGGTTCAGTTCGCCTCGATCCGGCCGAGCACCCTGGGCGTGCCCGAGCCGTTCAGCTGGAGCAGGTGGCCGCCGCCGGAGGCGGTGCCCTCGCCGGTGATGCCGCTGATCGTGACCTGGTGCGTCACGAGGATCACGGGGGGGCCGGCGACGGGCAGTTCGGAGAGAAACTTGCGCAGCGCCGCGAGGTTCGGTTCGCGGTCCTGCGATCGCCCGAAGAACGAGTTGAGCGCGGGCAACTCGACCGGCGCGCCGAGCTTCAGCAGCCGCGCAGTCTCGAGGCAGCGGCACCACTGGCTGGAGTAGACCTTCGCCTGCGTCACGCCGGCCCTGGCCAGCCGCGCCCCGAGTTCGGCCGCCTGCGCACGGCCGACGGCATCGAGGTTGCGCTGCGTCGTGCAATCCTTCAGCTTGAAGTCCGGCGGGTCGCCCACGCCCGGCGCATTCGCATGACGCAGCATCAGCACGCGCCCGGGCCTGGCCAGCTCGGTCAACGCCAGCGTATCGGCGGCCTGTGCGGGGACCGCGGACAGCACGACGGCCGCGCCGGCGAGCGCAGCCGCCCCGCCCTTCAGCAGCCCGGCCGCTCGCATCGGCGCGAACAGGTTGACCCCTGCTCGATGAAGACCGCGGCCGACGATCGCGGCTGCGGCCTCCGGAAGCCCAGAACGCATCGAATTCTCCTTCAGCAAAGATCCGCAGGCATGCGGAAATCTACCCTGCATCGGTGCGCGAAAAACCCTCTGCGCGGCATGTGCACCAGGGTCGCGTGATTGCGCCGCAAGGGCCCGTCAGGCCTTTTCGATGCTCATCGCTTCTTCGGCGAACGGCGCCAGCAGCGGCTGCCCGTCGGTCGACGCATCGAGCCAGCGCGCGTAGTCGACCTCGCGCACGATCACCGGCATGCGGTCGTGCAGCGGCGCGATCGCCGCGTTGGCGGCGCAGGTGATGATGGTGTAGCTGGTGACGGCCTCGCCATCGTCGCGGTCCTGCCACCACTCCCACAGGCCGGCGAGCGCGAACAGCGGCTCGTCGCGGAGCCGGATGCGCCACTTGATGCGGTGCCCCTTCTCGCCGCTCCATTCGAAGAATGCGTTGACCGGCACCAGGCAGCGCCGCTTGCGGAACGCGCCGCGAAACGCCGGCAGCCTGGCCACGGTTTCGCTGCGCGCGTTGATGCAGCGGCTGCCGAACTTCAGGTCGGGTGCCCAGCCCGGCACCAGGCCCCAGCGCGCGAGCACGCATTCGCGCGCATCGTCGGCGGCCAGCCGCACGATCGGCGCATTGTGGGTCGGCCGCCAGTCGACATTCGGCGCGAACTCCGGCACCTCGGGGACGCTGAACTTGGCGCGGATCGCCGCCGGGTTGTCGGAAAGATCGTAGCGGCCGCACATGCCGTCGGTTCCGCGTTGTGTCCTCAGTGTCCGTAGCGTGACCTGATGACCTGCAGCGAGGAGGCCCGCGCCGCGTCGAGGTCGGTGCGGGCGTCGACGTTGAAGCCGAGGTCGATCAGCAGGCCGTCGCGCAGCGAATAGATCCAGCCGCTGACCGTGAGGTCGGCGTGCTGCTGCCACGCCTCGCGCACGATCGTCGATTCGCAGACGTTGCTGGCCTGCTCGAGCACGTTCAGCTCGGCGAGCAGGTTGACCTTGTCGTCGGCGCCGGCCACCGAGTCGACCAGGGCCGCGTGCCTCGCCTGCACGTCCTGCAGGTGGCGCAGCCAGTGCTCGGCCAGCCCGCCGGCCGAGCGCCGCAGCGCCATGCGCACGCCGCTGCAGCCGTGATGGCCGACGACGATCACGTGCTTCACATGCAGCAGGTCGACCGCGAAGTCGATCACCGCCAGGCAGTTCAGGTCGGTGTGCACGACCAGGTTGCCGACGTTGCGGTGGACGAACACCTCGCCCGGGGCCAGGCCGGTGATCTGGTTGGCCGGCACGCGGCTGTCCGAGCAGCCGATCCACAGGTACTCGGGCGCCTGCTGGCCGAGCAGCTTGGAGAAGTAGGCGGGATCGCGCTCCGCCTCGTGCTGCGCCCATTCACGGTTGTTGTCGAGCAGGCGTTGCAGGCGTCCGGTCATGGCAATGCGGCGTGTCGTCTGATCCCGCGCAGGATACGGGCTTCGTCAGCGACCGGGTTAGGCTGGCCGCGGTAGATTTCCGTCAGGGATTCGACCCCGGACGCGGAGGGCGCAACGATGAACGAACACGCACCTGGCGGACTCTCGTTGAGGCTGCAGAAGAACCGACTCAATCGAAGGGACGTGCTGTGGCTTTTCGGCGCCGGCGTGGCCGCCAGCGCTGTTTCCGGCTGCGCCACCTCGCCGGTGACCGGCGAGCGGATCCTCGTCGGCATGAGCGAGGAACAGGAGCGGCAGGTCGACCGCGAGGTTTCGCCGCACCAGTTTTCGCAGGACATGGGCGCGATCCAGGACGACGGCGTCAACCGCTATGTCGCCGGCCTCGGTGCCCGGATGGACGACCTGACGCAGCGTCCCGGCATGCCGTACTCGTACCGGGTGCTGAACGCCAACTACATCAACGCCTACACGTTTCCCGGCGGCGCGATGGGCGTGACACGCGGCATCGTGACCGAACTGGACGACGAGGCCGAACTGGCGGCGCTGCTCGGGCACGAGATGGGCCACGTCAATGCCCGCCACGCCGCGCAGCGACAGGGGCAGGCGATGCTGGCCCAGGCGGCGGTGGCCGGGCTGGCCGTCGCCGCGGCGGCCACCGATTCGTCGTGGGGCGGGCTGGCGGCGGTCGGCGGGCAGATCGGCGCGAGCGCGCTGCTCGCCTCCTACTCGCGCGACAACGAGCGCGAGGCCGACGCCCTCGGCCAGGACTACATGGTGCGGGCCGGTTATCCGGCCAGCGGCATGACGCAGCTGCACGGCCTGCTGGTGCGCGAAGCGAAGGAAAAACCGTCGCTGCTCGAGACGATGTTCTCGACGCACCCGATGAGCAGCGAGCGGCTGGCCACCGCGCAGCGGATGGCCGAGACGAAGTACGCGGCCAGCCTGAAGGCCAGTCCGCAGCGCGATCGCTTCATGGACAGCATCGCGAGCCTGCGCCGCCTGAAGCCGGCGATCGACGCGTGCAAGAACGGCGAGGTGGCGATGGCGCGCAAGCAGCTGCCGCAGGCGCAGGGCCAGTTCGCGGCGGCGCTGAAGCATGCGCCGCAGGACTACGCCGCCAACCTGCTGATGGCCAGGTGCCTTGCGGCGCAGGGACGGCAGAAGGAAGCGGTGCGCTACGCGGACGCGGCGCGGACCATCTATCCGCAGGAGGCGCAGGCGCAGAAGCTCGCCGGCGTCCTGCAGCTCGCCAACAAGAACCCGGCTGCAGCGGTGCAGCACTTCGAGCAGGTCGACCGGCTGCTGCCCGGCGATCCGGGCATCGCCTTCCTCAAGGGCGTGAGCTACGAGGGCACGGGCAACCAGCGCGCCGCTGCCGAAAGCTATGCGCGCTTCCTCCGCGGCGGCGGGCAGGGCCGGCCGGCCGAGTACTCGATGAGCCGGCTCAAGGCGTGGGGCTACGTTCGCTGACCGCGGTGACCGAGCCTCCGGCGCCGGCAGGCGAACAGCAGTGCGCGCTGGCGCGCCCCGACGGCGTGCGCATCGCCTACCGGCGCACCGCCGCGCGGCAACCCGCCGGCAGGCCACCGGTGCTGCTGCTGCACGGGCTGGCCAGCAACCTGTCGCGCTGGTCGGAGTTCGTCGAGCGAACCTCGCTGGCCGAGCAGCGTGACCTGCTGCGCGTCGACCTGCGCGGTCACGGCGACTCGCCGACGCGCGGCCGCATCGGCCTCGAACTGTGGAGCGACGACCTGCTCGCCTTGCTCGATGCCGAAGGCGCGCAGCGTGCGGTGCTGGTCGGCCACAGCCTCGGCGCGCAGGTGGCGCTGGCCTGCGCGGCACGCGCGCCGCAGCGCGTTGCCGCGCTGGTGCTGATCGATCCGGTGTTCCGGACGGCACTCAAGGGCCGCTGGAAGTGGCTGGCCCGCGCCGCGCCGCTGTTCGTCGCCGCGGCAGCCGTCGCGCGCGGCCTCAATGCGCTCGGCCTGCGCAGGCAGAGCATTGCGCCGCTCGACCTGCGCGCACTCGACGCACTGGCACGCGAATCGCTCGGCTCGCCCGCGGCCGAGGCGGAGTTCATCCGCCGCTACAGCTCGACACGCGCCGACCTGCGCACGTTCCGCACCGCGCACTACCTGCAGGAGCTGGTCGAGATGTTCCGGCCGGTGGCCGCGCCGGAGTCGTTCCCGATGCCGGCGCTGGTGCTGCTGTCGACCGGCGCCACGTTCGCCGAACTCGCCGCGATGCGGGCGATCGCCGCGCGCTTTCCGCGCGGCGAAGTTCGAACGATCGAATGCCACCATTGGCCGCTGACCGAGCGGCCGGACGAGGTGAGGCGAATCATCGAGGGCTGGTGCGCGGCGCTGCCGTAGCGGAGCGGTGCCGCCTGTCTACGCCGCAGGCCTGCGCAGCAGCGGCGCCAGCGCGCGCAGCCCGAGCGCCGGGCCGATCGCCAGCCACGGCAGCACCATCGCCAGGGGCCAGTGCTGTGCGGCGCGCGCGAACAGCTCGATGCTGACGATGCTGATCGCGAAGCCGATGCAGTTGACGAAGGTGAGCACGCTGCCGACCGACTCGCGCGGCGAGTTCAGCGCGGTGAGCGTGGAGAACTGCGGCGAGTCGCCGACCACGGTGACCCCCCAGACCAGCAGCCACGTCATGAACAGCCACAGCGGCGCATCGAGCAGCAGCGGCGCGAGCACGCAGGCGAGGCCGCTCGCCGCCAGCTGAGCCGCGGCAACCTGCGCGCTGCCGAAGCGCCGCACCAGCAGGCCGCCGACCGCGCAGCCGAAGAAACCGGCGCCGATGATCGCGAACGATGCCGCCGACACCTGCTCCGCGGAAAGCCGCGTGGCGACGATCAGCGGCACCAGCACCCAGACCGCATACAGCTCCCACATGTGGCCGAAGTAGCCGAGGGCCGAGGCGCGCACCTTGCGGTCGGTCCAGATCACCGCCAGCGCCTGCGGCCGGATGCGCGCCGCGCGCGGCATCGAGGGGCTGTCCGGCACCAGCACGTACATCAGCGCGCCGCCGGCGGCCGCGATCGCCGAGACCGCCCACATCACCGTCTGCCACGGCCACTGCGCGCCGAGCGCGCGCAGCCCATGCGGCGCGGCGGTCCCGATGACCAGCGCGCCGACCAGCAGGCCGAGCGCGGCGCCGAGCCCGCGCGTGTACCAGCCGGCGGCGATCTTCATGCCGACCGGATAGATGCCGGCGAGAAAGAAGCCGGTGGCGAAGCGCAGCACGAGCAGTGCTTGGTACTGGCCGTCGAGCAGCGCCGCCGTCGCGTTGCAGCCGGCGCCGGCGAGCGAGCAGAGCAGGAAGACCGTTCGCGGCGAGAAGCGGTCGGCGATGGTGAGCAGCGCGAAGGTGAGCGTGCCGGCGATGAATCCGGCCTGCACCGCGGAGGTCAGCGTGCCGACCGCGGTGGCGGCGAGCTGCCAGTCGCGCTGCAGATCGGGCATCACCGCGTTGATCGCGAACCACAGCGACGTGCCCGCGAGCTGCGACAGCACGATGGCCGGCAGGATGCGCCTCGGAACGGCAGCGTTCATCGCGCGCACTGTACGACGCGCCCCTCGCGGGCGGGCACCGCCGGCATCGAAGTCAGGAACAGGCCGGGGTGCCGTGCCCGTCGATGCGGCGCAGGATGCGAATCGCCGCGCTGGCGCCGCCGAAGCCGTTGTCGATGTTGACCGCGACCAGGCCGGTGGCGCAGGACGCCAGCGCGCTGTGCAGCGCGGTGTGGCCACCGGCCGCGACGCCGTAACCGACCGAAGTCGGCACCGCGATAACCGGCGCATCGACCAGACCGGCCAGCACGCTGAACAGCGCGCCCTCCATGCCCGCCACCGCGATCACGACCCTGAAGGAACGGATCTCGTCGAGCCGCCGCATCAGCCGCCACAGCCCGGCGACACCGACGTCGGCGATGACCGGCGCCAGATAGCCGGCGAAGACGAGGCTGCGCGCCGCCTCGCGCGCCACCGGCAGGTCGGAGGTTCCCGCGCAGACGATGCCCGGGCCGTCGAGGGTCGGCGCAACGCGTTTTCCGTGGAAGGCGGTGCTCGACAGCGGGTCGTAGTCGAGCGCTTCGCGCCGCGCTTCCGGCAACTGGGCCAGCTTGGACGCGTCGAGCCGCGTCAGCAGCATTCGCCGTTGCCCCGCGGCGGCGAGGATCGCCTCGATCTGCGCCGCGGACTTGCCGTCGCACAGCAGCGCTTCGGCGACACCGGTGCGCTGTTCGCGCTCCCAGTCGAGTTCGAAGTCCTTCACGCCGCGCTCCTGAGAAACGCCGCGCCGCGCCGGTAGGGACGCATGCCTGCGAAATGCCGGCCGCTGGCGGCGCAGAGGTCAGCGGCCCAATGTTCGACCCGCAGACGGTCGTCGCTTCTCGGGCAGCGTCGCGCACTCGACGACGACGCCCGCGGCCGTGATCCGGCAGCGGATCGATCCCGCGTGCGGCATCAGCTCCGCCAGCGCTCTCTCGGCGTTCTCGATGAAGCGCAGCGACGGCTCGTCGACCTCGATGCCGGTTTCGATCCGGCTCGCCAGGCACGGCTGCGCCGGCAGCGCGGCGAGATCGTGCAGCGCGTGGGCTGCGGCGATGGCGTAGATGTCGCTCTTGCCGATGCCGGCCTCGACGAACGGGTGGATCACGTCGTAGTGCCGTGCTGCCGTGAGGCCGGGGCGGTAGTCGCTCAGGTCGTCGACGTTGGTGCCGGAGGCGATCGGCGCTCCGGTGACCGAACGAACGCGCCCGTAGAGGTTCGTCTTGCAGTGGAAGCAGCGGTCGACCGGGTTGCTGCGATACGCAGGGTCGGCCAGTTCGCCGGCGTCGATCAGACGCAGCCGCCAGCCGTGCTGCTGCGCGTGATGCCGCACGCGTGCGGTGGCTTCGGCGGGAACGGCCGGCGACACGGCGTGCACGACGGTCACCGCCGCCCGCGAGTAACGCTGCGCCAGGTGGGCGAGCGTCATGCTGTCGACGCCGCCGCTCACCGCGATCGCCAGTTCGTCGTGCCGATCGAGCACCGCAACCAGTTCGGCCGACTTGCGTTCGAGGGTCACGAGTCGTCGCTCCCCTGTTCGCCGCGCAGCTTCACTTCGCGCCTGCGAAACAGGCCGTCGAAGCGGGCCAGGTCGTCGCTTTCGACCTTGAGCGCCGATCGTCCGTCGGGCAGCGCGCTGCGCTTGCGACGCAAGGTTTCGCCTTCGACCGCGCAGGACTCGGTGCTGCGCGCGAGACAGATGCGCTGCTCGCGCCGCCAGCGCAGGCCGATCGTCGACGTTTCGAGGAAGCACAGCCGGCTGACCGCGGCCAGCGCGTCTGGTCGGATCAGCAGGCGAAAGTCGAGCAGCGGCCGGCCCTTCTTGCCCTGCCGGCTGCCGATGGCGAGGTCGAGCACGCCTTCGGCTGCGCGCAGGCGCTCCGCCGCGACGCCGACTTCCTCTCCGGTCATGTCGTCGATGTCGAAGCTCAGCACGATCACCTCGTCGCGATATTGCGGCGTCATGGCGCGCGGTTCTTCGACCTCGAAGACCAGCGCGCGCAGGATGTTGGGCAGCCCGGCCATCTCGCGCGTGCCGGCGCCGATGCCGACGGCGCGCAGCACGATGCGCTCCGCAGGAGGCTCGGCGGCATTGACGAGGTGGGCGAGGATGGCCGCCCCGGTCGGCGTGACGCGCTCGCCGCCGATGCCGTCGTCGCGCCAGTGGAAGCCGCGCAGCAGATCGGCGGTCGCCGGCGCCGGCACCGGCAGCAGACCGTGCTGCGTCTTCACGAGGCCGTGGCCCCGCGGCAGGTCGGAAACGCTCCACGCGCAGGGCGCAAGCGCCGCCGCGATGCTGCCGGCCGCCACTACGTCCATCAGCGAGTCCCAGTCGCCGAGTTCGTGAAAGTGGACGTCCTCCACGGCAACGCGATGCAGCCGGCTCTCGGACTCGGCGAGCCGGCGCAGGATGCCGATCGCCTGCTGCGCGGTGCCGGCGTGCAACGACGCCGCATTCGATGCGCCGCGCGAGGTCCGGGAAACGGGCGCCGTGACGGTGTTCTTCCGACGGAATGTCGTCGCACGCCAGGCCGAACCGGCACGCCGCGATGCCGCCACTGAGGCCGTCGGTCAGCGTCGGCCTGCCGCAGTCCGGCGGGAGAACTGCGGCGAGGTCGGCGAACACGCGCGGCCGCAGGTCCGGCCTCGCGTCGAGCAGCGCCGCGACGAACATGTCGCCGGCCACGCCGCCGACGGCGTCCAGATGGATGTGCAGGCCTTCGGCCATCAGCGGGAAATTCCGCAGCGAGGTCGACGGCCGCTCAGTGCGCGAGGTCGGTCAGGTTGCCCTGCGCATCGAACGCCCACTCCCGCGGCTCGCCGGCCACGGCAACGCCGGGATCGCGGCGGGCTTCGTCGAGCAGCGACTCGGAGATCTCGATGTGCTCGAGATGCAGCGTGTTCGGTATGCGGACGACGCGCAGGCGGCTGCGATCGGCGACGTTGCTGGTCTTCAGCGCCACCTGGATGGCGAGCCGGTCCGTGTCCATGACCATCGGGATCTTGGCGTGCCAGATCACCGTCGAGGTGATGTGGTTGGCGTAGGTCGCGGCGAGGTCGATCTTGTCGAACAGCCGACGCGTGCATACGTCGGCCAGCCCGACCCCGGTGGCGTTGCCTTTGCTCTTGTCGGAGAGATCGAGAACGATCATCTTGCCGACCTGCTGCCGCGTCTCGAGGTAGGGCGTCGAGGCGCGCCCGGTGATGTTCGGGTCCGTGCCGGTGCCGGAAAATAGCTTGCCCATCTGGTCGACGACGAGGATGTCGATCGGGTTGAAGCGGATGCTCGGCATGTTGTTCTTCGCTTCGAGAAGCAACTGCTCCTCGCGGGCGATGATGTCTTCTGCCGCAACGGCGGCGACACGGGAGATCTTCTCGTAGGCGTTCTCCACGGTTGCCACGCCGAACAGGATCGGCGCCTTCTGCAGCTTGATCCGGGCCATGTCGACGATGTTCTTCGTCATCTCGCCGAAGCCCAGCGCATGGCAGGCATCTGCGCCTTTCTGCTTGCCGAGTCCGATGGTGATCATCTTCACCAGCCCGCTTTCGTGCGAGCCGCTGAAGCTGGTGTGCGGCTTGACCCGGTTGATCACCACGATGCCGTCGGCCTGCATCGCGTTCCGGTCCATGAAGATGCCCAGGCCATTGGCCAGCGTGCCGAGTTGCACCGTCTCCATCGACGAGACGATCGGGCAGCCGGCGCTGGCCTCGGTCACGCCCAGCGCGGCCAGCACGCCCGTCTGGCCTTCGGCGGTCGCGCCGCCATGGCTGCCCATGGCCGGCACGATGAAGGGAGCCGCGCCAAGCCGTTTCAGCTCGTCGATCACCGTGGTCACGACCAGCGGCAGGTCGGCCAGCCCGCGGCTGCCGACCGCGACGGCGATCCGCGCGCCCTTGCGGACCCGCTCGGCGATGGCGGGGGCAGCGAGTTCCGCGCGCAGCGCCGCGGCGACATCCGCGAGTGCATCGTCGGGGAAGAGTTGCCGGACGCGGACCATCTTCGGCAGTTCCACGTCGCGGAGAAGACTTTCGATGATTCCCATGGGGCGGACCCTCGTTGCGCGGTGAGCAGGAGGCGTGACCGGATGGCGGGCGGTCACCCTTCGGCAGAGGCGGCCGAGCTTAATCGCTCGGCCTGGCAGGCGTTTCGGATCGCCATGCCCGCGCCCGCCGTGGCCGGGGCCTCTCAGGCGACCACGGGCACGACGTAGGGACCCTCGGGAAGAACTGCGATCGCGGGATCGTTGGCGCGTGCCAGTGCCGCGGCGACCGCAGCCTCGACCGAGTCGATCGGTTCCACGCACGTGAGACCGAGGTCCTCCTGGTCGAGCCCGGTCGTGTACAGCTGCACGCGGCCGACGCGCAGCGACTTCAGCTGCATCTCGGTCTGCCACTCGTCGACGTCGGCGAGATTCTTGGCGAGCAGGCTGTGCAGGAACGCGTCGGGGCCGAGCGCTTTCAGCCGCCCCTGCGCGGCGCGGAACTCGGACGAACCGAAGCCCTCCGAGCAGGCCGAGGCGACGATCAGCGTGCCGCCGGGCTCGAGGATGTCGAGCGGCGTGACCATGCCCTTGACGGTCTGGTAGTAGGTCTTGTCGAGCGGGTGTCCGGCGCAGGACGTCAGGATCGTCGAGAAGCGCCGTCCGACCGGCACGCGCGTGCTGTCGGCGACGAAGGCGACCGCCGCGAGGTGGCTTTCGATCACCTCGCCGAAGTTGACGTGCACCAGGTCGCGGTCCTCGTCGATGACCGTGTTCACCGCGTAGACCTCGCCGAGCATGCGCACGATCTCGAGCTGTTCCTCGTGCAGCGGGTTGCCGTCGAGGTTGCACTGGATCGCCGCCGGGTCCTCCATGAAGCGCGCGCTGTGGAAGGTGCGGATCGTGTCGGCGTGGGCGACGCCGGGCGCGATCACCTTCCTTCCGCCCGAATAGCCGGCCATGAAATGCGGCTCGACCAGCCCGGTGGCGATGCGCAGGTCGGCCTCGACGAAGCGGCGGTCGAGCTTCACCGGGGTGCGGCGCCGCGGCGTCACGCCGAGATCGACGTGTGCCGCGTCGTCGCGCGCAAAGTGGTTCTCGACGCGCACCGTGTCGAGGACCCACGCGTCGCCGACGACTTCGGCCAGTTCGTCGCCCTCGTTCGGCCGGTGCAGGCCGGTGGCCACGAGCACGGTGATGCGCTCGCGCGGCATGCCGGCGGCGAGCATGCCCTCGATCAACGGGCGCAGGAAGAGGCGGTTCGGGACCGGCCGCGTGATGTCGCAGATGAGGATGCAGGCGCTGCGGCGGCCGCGCACCAGCGAGTCGTAGGCGGCGCGCGCCGATCGGGTGCGCGAGCGCGTCGTGCACTGCCGCGCGCGGATCCGGCAGCCTGGGCATCGGGCGCTTGCCGATCACCGTCGGCCGCGCGTGTTGCGGCAGGCGGATCTGCAGGCCGGCGTCGCCGAAGAGAATGCGGACGGTTCTGGATTCGGCTGCGTCACCCATGGGTGCTCCTCCCGGACTATCTGACCCGGCCGCACTACTTCGCGAACAAGCGGCTCGGGTCCGCGAAGGCCTTGAATTCCAGCGCATTGCCGCAGGGGTCGAGGAAGAACATCGTCGCGCCGGCTCGCCTGCGCTCGCCAGCGCGGTGCGCAAGGTGTGGAACAGGCGACGATGTTCTCATTTCGCGAAGAGGCGGCTCGGATCGGCGAAGGCCTTGAATTCCAGCGCATTGCCGCAGGGGTCGAGGAAGAACATCGTCGCCTGTTCGCCGACCTGCCCCTTGAAGCGGATGTGCGGCTCGATGATGAACTTCACGCCGCGGCCACGCAGCCGCGCGGCCAGCGCGTCCCACTCGGCCATCGACAGCACGACGCCGAAATGGCGCACCGGCACCGCGTCGCCGTCGACCGCGCTGGTCACGCGGTGGCCTGCTTCCGAGGGCGCAAGGTGAGCGACGATCTGGTGTCCGTACAGGTTGAAGTCGATCCAGTCGTCGGACGAGCGGCCCTCCGGGCAGCCGAGCAGATCGCCGTAGAACGCGCGTGCGTTGGCGAGCGAGGTGACGGGAAAGGCGAGGTGGAACGGGTGCAGCGCGGCCATGCGGTTTCTCGGCTCGTCGGGAGGAGTCCGATTGTGCCAGCGCCGACGCTTATGCTTGCCCGGCCATGAGTGCGGTCGACAGCGCCGACGTCATCGTGATCGGCGCCGGCATTGCCGGCGCGTCGGTCGCGTGCGAACTCGCCGCGGCGCATCGCGTGCTGCTGCTCGAGCGCGAGAGCCAGCCCGGTTATCACACGACGGGGCGCTCGGCCGCGCTGTTCACGGAGACCTACGGCAACGCGGTGATGCGCGCGCTGACCCGTGCCAGCAAGACGTTCCTGCAGCAGCCTCCGCCCGGTTTTTCCACGACACCCCTGCTCACGCCGCGCGGCACGCTGCTGGTGGCGCGGCAGTCGCAGCGGGAGAAGTTGCAGCAGGTTGCCGACGAGTGCGCTGCGCTGGTCGGCAACCTGGCGTGGTGGTCCGGCGACGAGGTGCGGGCGCGGGTGCCGTGTTTCAGCACCGGCCAGGTCGTTGCCGGCCTGCTCGAGCCCGATGCGATGGACATCGACGTGCACGCGCTGCATCAGGGCTTTCTTCGCGGTCTGCGCGCGCGCGGCGACACCCTCGTATGCAACGCCGAAGTGCTCGCCCTGCAACCGGATGGCGGCCGGTGGCGCGTGTCGACGAAGGCCGGCGAGTTCAGCGCGGCGACGCTCGTCAACGCTGCCGGGGCCTGGGCCGACGAGATCGGACGGCTGGCGGGCGCGCGCCCGCTCGGGCTGGTGCCGAAGCGGCGCACGGCGATCACCTTCGATCCGCCGAGCGGCATGTCGATCGAGCACTGGCCGGCGGTGATCGATGTCGACGAGCGCTGGTACTTCAAGCCGGACGCGGGGCGCATCCTCGCGTCGCCGGCCGATGAAACGCCGTCGCCGCCCTGCGATGCGCAGCCGGACGAATTCGACGTGGCGGTGCTGGTCGATCGGCTGGGCCAGGTGACGACGTTGCAGGTGCCGCGTATCCACGCCCGCTGGGCCGGACTGCGCTCCTTCGTCGCCGACAAAACGATCGTCGCCGGCTTCGATGCCGAGGTTGCCGGTTTCTTCTGGCTGGCCGGCCAGGGAGGCTACGGCATCCAGACCGCGCCGGCCGTGGCCCGCGCGGCGGCCGCGCTCGTCAGCGGCGCACCAATTCCGGCGGACATTGCCGACCTCGGCGTCGACGCGGCCGCCCTGTCGCCGGGCCGTGCGTCGCTTCGCGGCGTGGCGCCGGACCCGTCGCACTGATGTCGTCCGAGCGGCCGCGCGCCGCGCCGGCTCCCGCGCGCCTGCCGCCCGCGATCTGGGCGCTCGGCCTCGTCAGCCTGCTGATGGACGTGTCGTCGGAGATGATCCACAGCCTGCTGCCGGTGTTCCTGGTCACGGTGCTCGGCGCCAGTGCGCTGACGGTCGGGCTGATCGAAGGCGCGGCGGAGGCCACCGCGCTGATCGTCAAGGTCTTCTCGGGCGTGCTGAGCGACTACTGGGGGCGGCGCAAGCCGCTCGCCGTGCTGGGCTACGGGCTCGGCGCGCTGTCGAAGCCGCTGTTCGCGCTCGCGGCGAGCAGCGGCCTGGTGCTCGCCGCACGACTGATCGACCGCGTCGGCAAGGGCATCCGCGGCGCGCCGCGTGACGCGCTGGTCGCCGACATCGCGCCGGCGCAGATGCGCGGCGCCGCGTTCGGCCTGCGCCAGTCGCTCGACACGGTCGGCGCTTTCGTCGGCCCGCTGCTGGCGATCGGACTGATGATCGCGTGGGCGAACGACTTCCGCGCCGTGTTCTGGGTGGCCGTGGTGCCCGGCGCGCTCGCCGTGATCCTGCTCGTCCTCGGTGTACGCGAACCGCGGCGCGACCCCGGGCAGCCGCCGGTCGACCCGATCCGGCGCGAGCATCTGCGCCGGCTGTCCGGCGCCTACTGGTGGGTGGTCGGCGTCGGCGCCGTGTTCACGCTGGCGCGCTTCAGCGAGGCCTTCCTGATCCTGCGCGCCGAGCAGGGCGGCCTGTCGCTCGCGCTGACGCCGCTGGTGCTGGTCGCCATGAACGTCGTCTACGCGCTGGCGGCCTACCCGTTCGGCCGGCTGGCCGACCGCCTGGACCACGGCGCGCTGCTGGCCGCGGGATTGCTGGTGCTGATCGCCGCCGACCTCCTGCTGGCGTGGAGCAGCCGTGGCCCGTGGATCTGGGCCGGCATCGCCCTGTGGGGACTGCACCTGGGCATCACGCAGGGGCTGCTCGCGACGATGGTCGCCGACACGGCGCCGGCCGACCTGCGCGGCACGGCCTTCGGTTTCTTCAATCTCGTCTCGGGGATCGCGATGCTCGCAGCCAGCGCGCTCGCCGGACTGCTGTGGGACGCCTTCGGCGCGTCGCTGACCTTTCTGGCCGGAGCGCTCTTCAGCGCGCTGGCGGCCGCCGCGATCGTGCTCGGTCCGCGGCCGCCGCGGCGTGCCGGGCAGTCGCCGGCTTGATCCGGTGCGCCGGCGGCGTCGTGAGGTTCAGGGGCGGCCTGATCGCGCCGCCTCGCCACGTTCCGCCTGCGCCAGCGCGCGCAGGTAGGCCGCGAATTCGGGATCCTCGCCGCGCAGCAGTTCCGGCAGCCGGTTGTAGAAGTCGTCGCGGCGCACCCAGTCGCGCATGAAGTCCTCCCACGAGTTCCAGCGCCGCTTCTGCTCCGGCGTCATTTCCGGCGACCAGGCGGTCAGGTAGGCGCGCTCGAGCAGCGAGATCAGCATGTCGAAGATGGCGAGCATCCGCTCGCGCTGCTCGGGGGTCAGGTCGGGCGTGGGCGAGTTCGAGCGCAGGTGCAGGTCGGCGTTGTCGATCGCCACCTTGAGGAAGTCGTTGTAGGCGTTCGACAGCAGCTGGTAGACCTCGTCTTTCTCGTTGGCGCGCTCCTTGCGTTGCTCGTACAGGAACAGCGTGATCGCCAGCGGCAGACCGATCACGGTCACGACGTAGCTGGCCAGCTCCCAGGCCTCGAGGTCGAACATGGTCAGACGATCGTCAGCGGCTCGGCCTGACGCGGCGGCGGAAAGTGGCGGTCGATCCGCGCCAGGTCTTCCGCGTCGAGCCGCAGTTCGCCGGCGGCGGCCAGCGCGCGCACGTGCTCCGCGCGCACCGCCTTCGGGATCGCGATCACGCCCGGCTGCGCCAGCAGCCAGGCGATCGCCACCTGCGCCGCGCTGGCATCGTGCCGCTTGCCGACCGCGGCCAGCGCGGCGTCGCGGGCAAGGCGGCCCTCGTCGAGCGGGCAGTACGCCATGACCGGTACGCGGTGCGAGCGCTGCCACGGCAGCAGGTCGAACTCGATGCCGCGCCGCGAGGCCGAGTAATAGACCTGGTTCGCCGCGCAGCCGCCGCCGTTCGCGAGTTTCCACAGCTGCGCCATGTCGGCGGCGTCGAAATTGCTCACGCCCCAGTGCCGGATCGTGCCTTCGCGCTGCAGCGCCTCGAGCGCGTCGACGGTCTCTGCCAGTGGCACGGCGCCGCGCCAGTGCAGCAGGTACAGGTCGATGCGGTCCGTGCCCAGCCGCTTCAGCGAACGCTCGCAGGCGGCCCGGGTGCCGCTGCGGCTGGCGTTGCCCGGCAGGACCTTGCTGACGAGGAAGAGTTCGTCGCGGCGACCGGCGATCGCTTCTCCGACCACCTGTTCCGCGCCGCCGTCGCCATACATCTCCGCGGTATCGATGAGGCGGATGCCGAGGTCGATCGCCAGCCGCAGCGCCGCCACCTCGTCCGCTCGCTCGCGCTTGCGCTCGCCCATGCGCCAGGTGCCGATGCCGAGTGCCGGGACCGAGGCTCCTGCGGGAAGGTCGATCGAATGCATGGCGGCGCGCGTCCCCTCGGCTCACGACCCGTAATGGCGCAGGCCGTCGAGATCGATGATGACGATCGCGCCGTACTCGACCTTCAGCAGGCCAGCCGCTTCCAGCGCGTGCAGCGCCTGGTTCACGCGCTGGCGCGAGATGCCGGCCAGGTAGCCGATCTCCTCCTGCGAGACCTCGAGCTTCTTGTCGATGCCGGGATAAAGGATCGTGTTGAACAGTCCGGCCACGCAGCGCGCGACGCGCGCGTCCGGATCGTGCAGGCGCTGGCTCTCGAGCATGCCGATGAACTGGCCGAGCCGCTCGTTCAGTTGCACGAGCAGGAAGCGGTTGAAGGGAATGCTGGTGTTCACCAGCCACTCGAAGGTGCGGCGCGGCACCCGTGCGATACGCGACTCCCGGAGCGCGACCACGTCGTAGCGGCGCGGCTCGGTCTTGAGCAGGCTTCCCTCGCCGAACCATCCCCCGGCCGGGATGCCGGTGAAGGTCGAGGCGCGGCCGGATGGGGTCGAGATCATCATCTTGACCATCCCGTCGAGCACGCCAAGCCAGGCGTCGACCGGTTCGCCGCTGCGGCAGACATAGCCGTTGGCGGGCACGACCACCTCCCCCGATTCGGCCGCCACCCGCGCCAGCTGATCGGCAGCAAGCGAGGCGCCCCAGCGCGTTGCTCGCAGTGACTGCTCCAGACTCTCGGCGGCCATGGTGGCGATTGTCGCCCAGATGACAGCGCAACGAGCAGGCGACCGGTTACCTTGACCTGGCGCAGACCACGCGCCAGGCGGTGGTTGCCGGGATACGGCGATTGTGTAGAGTCTCGGCGCAGAAATAAGAGCAAGGAGCGGCCAGCCGTTTGCTGCGCCGCAACCTTCGGACAGACAAGGAGACATCACGATGGCGCAGGCCCCGGCCGCGTTGCCGGACACCTTTCCGCGGTTGCTGCTGCATCACGCGCATTGGCGCGACAAGCACCCTGCGCTGCGCGAGAAGGACCTCGGCATCTGGCAGACGTGGACCTGGGCCGAGGTGGCCGACGAGGTCCGGAAGCTGGCTGCCGGCCTGCACGTGCAGGGCTTCCGTCGCGGCGATCACCTGGCGATCATCGGCGAGAACCGGCCGCGGATGTACTTCGCGATGATGGCGGCGCAGTCGCTCGGTGGAGTCCCGGTGCCGATGTACCAGGACGCGATCGCCGCCGAAATGGTCTACGTGTTCCACAACGCGGAGATCGCCTACGCGATCGTCGAAGACCAGGAGCAGGTCGACAAGATGCTCGAAGTGCGCGAGCAGCACGACCTCCTGAAGCACATCTACTACGACGACTCGCGCGGCCTGCGCCATTACACGCAGGAAGGACTGCTGCCCTACGAAGAACTCACCCGGCTCGGGGAGGGACTGCTCTCCGTGCAGCCGAAGTTCATCGACGAGGAGATCGAGAAGGGCTCGCCCGACGACACGGCGGCGCTGTTCTATACGTCGGGAACGACCGGCAAGCCGAAAGGCGTGGTGCAGACGCACCACTCGCTGATCGACCGCGCCCGCGTGTGCACCGAGATGGAGGGCCTCACCGTCTACGAGGACGTTCTGGCCTACCTGCCGCTGGCCTGGATCGGGCAGAACATCTTCTCCTATGCGCAGGCGCTGGCCACCGGCTACACGGTCAACTGTCCCGAGTCGCCGTCGACGGTGACCAACGACATGCGCGAGATCGGCCCGACCTACTACTTCGCGCCGCCGCGGGTGTTCGAGGGCCTGCTGACGCAGGTGATGATCCGCATGGAAGACGCCGGCGCGATCAAGCGGCGCATGTTCCACTACTTCATGGACGTGGCCAGGAAGGTCGGCGCCGACATCCTCGACGGCAAGCCGGTCGGCTTCGGCGACCGGCTGCTGTATCGGCTCGGCGACCTCGTCCGTCTACGGGCCGCTGCGCAACGTGCTCGGCATGAGCCGCGTCAAGGTGGCCTACACCGCCGGCGAGGCGATCGGGCCCGATCTGTTCAGCTTCTACCGCTCGATCGGCATCAACCTGAAGCAGCTGTACGGCTCCACCGAGACCGCGGTGTTCGTCTGCGTGCAGCAGAACGGACGCGTCAAGCCGGACACCGTCGGTCCGCCGATCCCGGGCGTCGAGGTGAAGATCAAGGACAACGGGGAGATCCTGCTCAAGAGCCCGGGGCTGCTCAAGGAGTACTACAAGAACCCCGAGGCGACTGCCGAAGTGATGGACGCCGAGGGCTGGTACCACACCGGCGACGCCGGGTACCTGGACAGCGACGGCGACCTGAAGATCATCGACCGGGCCAACGACGTCGGCAAGCTCTCGGACGGGACGCTGTTCGCGCCGAAATACATCGAGAACAAGCTGAAGTTCTTTCAGTTCATCAAGGAAGCGGTCGCTTTCGGTCACGGGCGCGACGAGGCCACCGCCTTCATCAACATCGACTTCGAGGCGGTCGGCAACTGGGCCGAGCGGCGCGGGCTCCCGTACGCGGGCTACATCGACCTCGCCGGCAAGCCGGAGGTGCTCGACCTGATCACCGAGTGCGTCGAGAAGGTCAACGCCGATCTCGCCGCCGACGACAAGCTGGCCAATTCGCAGATCCACCGTTTCCTGCTCCTGCACAAGGAGCTCGACCCGGACGACGACGAACTGACGCGCACGCGCAAGGTCCGGCGTCGCTTCATCCAGGACAAGTACGCCTTGCTGGTCGAGGCGCTGTACTCGGACCGCAAGGAGCAGTTCATCGAGACGCAGGTGAAGTTCGAGGACGGCCGCACCGGCAAGATCAGCGCGACGCTGCAGATCCGCGACGCCAAGGTGTTCGCGCCGATGGCGAAGGCGGCGTGAACGGAATGTCCGCGAAGAACTGGCTTGCCCTGCTTTGCCTGGTTGCAGGCGTGCCGCTGGCCGCCTGGGGGCTGGCCAACGGCATGCTGCACGTCGGCCTGGCCGGCATCGGGCTGGTGCTGGCCTTCTGGGTGCTCGTCTGGCAATGGATCGCAGGCGCCAGCAGGCCGATGGGCGCCGAGAGCAATATCAAGCCGGCCGCGAACGCGGCCTGGACGATGAAGGACCAACCGGTGAATCAGCAGGGTCGCAACCCATGACGGACCGCGAACGCCACATCGGCGACGTGATTCTGAAGATCGACGATATCTCGCTGTCGTTCGGCGGCGTCAAGGCGCTGACCGACGTCTCGTTCGACGTCCGTGAGCACGAGGTGCGCGCGATCATCGGTCCGAACGGTGCCGGCAAGAGTTCGATGCTGAACGTGATCAACGGCGTCTACACGCCGCAGCAGGGCCGCATCACGTTCCGCACCGCCGACGGCAAGCAGTTCAGTTTCGAGCAGATGAACTCGCACACCGCCGCCGAGATGGGCATTGCGCGGACATTCCAGTCGCTGGCGCTGTTCAAGGGCATGAGCGTGCTCGACAACATCATGACCGGGCGCAACCTGAAGATGCACAGCAACATCCTGCTGCAGGCCGTGCGGATCGGTCCGGCGCTGGACGAGGAGCTGCGGCATCGCACCTTCGTCGAGCACATCATCGATTTCCTCGAGATCCAGGCCTATCGCAAGACGCCGGTCGGGCGACTGCCCTATGGCCTGCAGAAGCGGGTCGACCTCGGCCGTGCGCTGGCCATGGAGCCGCGCCTGCTGCTGCTCGACGAGCCGATGGCCGGCATGAACGTCGAGGAGAAAGAGGACATGTGCCGCTTCATCCTCGACGTGAACGACGAATTCGGCACCACCATCGTGCTGATCGAGCACGACATGGGCGTCGTCATGGACATTTCCGATCGCGTGGTCGTGCTCGACTACGGGCGCAAGATCGGCGACGGCACGCCGGACGAGGTGCGGGCGAACCAGAACGTGATCGACGCCTACCTGGGCGTGGCGCACTGAGCGGGGCGGGACGATGGGCAACCTGAAGAAGAACTGGCCGATCATCACGCTGATCGTCGCGATCCTGATCGGCATGGCGATGCCGCTCGTGCTCGGACTGAGCGCACCGGGCTTCTACATCGAAGTGCTGCTCGGCGGGCTGATGGCGGGCGTGCTGTATTCGTTGGTCGCGCTCGGCTTCGTGCTGATCTTCAAGGCCTCGGGCGTGTTCAACTTCGCGCAGGGCGCGATGGTGCTGTTCGCGGCGCTGGCGATGGCGCGCCTGTCGGAATGGGTCCCGGCGCTGCTCGGCATCGAGAGCCGCCTGCTCGGCAACCTGATCGCGTTCTCGCTCGCCGTGGTGATCATGATCGGCTTCGCCTGGCTGGTCGAGCGGACGGTGCTGCGTCATCTGGTCAACCAGGAAGGCGTGGTGCTGCTGATGGCCACGCTCGGCATCACCTACTTCATCGACGGCGTCGGCCAGACCGTGTGGGGCAGCGACATCTACGAGATCAACCTCGGCCTGCCGAAGACGCCGACGCTGATCCTCGACGGCCTGTTCCAGGGCGGCATCCTGATCAACCAGGAGGACCTCGTCGCGGCGCTGGCCGCCGCGGTACTGGTGATCGTGCTGGCGATGTTCTTCCAGAAGACTTCGACCGGCCGCGCGCTGCGCGCGGTGGCCGACGACCACCAGGCCGCGCAGTCGATCGGCATCCCGCTGAATACCATCTGGGTGATCGTCTGGGCGGTGGCCGGCATCGTTGCGCTGGTGGCCGGCATGATCTGGGGCAGCAAGCTCGGCGTGCAGTTTTCCATTGCGCTGGTGGCGCTGAAGGCGCTGCCGGTGGTGATCCTCGGCGGGCTCACGTCGGTGCCCGGGGCGATCATCGGCGGGCTGATCATCGGCGTCGGCGAGAAGTTCGCCGAGGTGTTTCTCAGTCCGGTGCTGGTCCAGGCCTTCGACCTTGCCGGTGGCGGCATCGAGAACTGGTTTGCCTACGTGCTGGCGCTGGCGTTCCTGCTGGTCCGGCCGGAGGGGTTGTTCGGAGAGAAGATCATCGATCGCGTCTGAAGATCGGTTGAGGACAGAGCTCGCGGGCACGCTGCGCGCGCAGCGCGAGGCCTGTCCCCAAGAGGAAGAGAATGCTCTATAGAGAAAACGGCCAGTTCAAGACGACCTACCGATCGGACCAGCAGATGCTGCCGATCACGCAGGACCGCTTCTTCGTCTGGGGCGTGGTCGCGCTCGCCTTCCTGCTGGTGCCGCTGCTGGCCAGCGACTACATGTTCCGCGCGCTCGTCGTGCCGTTCCTGATCCTGACCATCGCGGCGATCGGGCTGAACATCCTGGTCGGCTACTGCGGCCAGATCTCGCTCGGCCACGCGGCCTTCATGTCGGTCGGCGCCTATGCCGCCTACAACCTGGTGATCCGCTTCCCGTTCCTGAACTTCCTGATCGTGCTCGTGCTGGCGGGACTGGTCGCGGCGCTGGTCGGCATCCTGTTCGGCGTGCCGAGCCTGCGCATCAAGGGGCTGTACCTGGCCGTGGCGACGCTGGCGGCGCAGTTCTTCATCGACTGGGTGTTCGCGCGCGTCAAGTGGTTCACCAACTACTCGCCGTCGGGTTCGGTGTCGCCGGCCGACGTTGAACCTGTTCGGCTGGATCGTCGACGAACCGGTCGAGAAGTACTGGTTCCTGCTCGGCGTGCTCGTCGTGATGACGCTGCTGGCCAAGAACCTGACGCGCTCGCACATCGGCCGCTCGTGGATGGCGATCCGCGACATGGACGTCGCGGCCAGCGTGATCGGCATCCGGCCGCTGCACGCGAAGCTGTCCGCGTTCGCGGTCAGTTCGTTCTTTGCCGGCGTGGCCGGCGCCCTGTGGGGCTTCGTGCACCTGGGCGCGTGGGAGCCGCTGGCGTTCAACATCAACCTCAGCTTCAACCTGCTGTTCATGATCATCATCGGCGGCATGGGCTCGATCCTCGGCAGCTACTTCGGCGCTGCGTTCATCGTGGTGCTGCCGCTGGTGCTGAACCAGTTGCCGAACTGGCTCGGCATCCCGATTTCGACGGCGATGGTCTCGCACCTCGAATTCATCGTCTTCGGCGCGCTGATCGTGCTGTTCCTGATCGCCGAGCCGCACGGGCTGGCGCGGCTGTGGGCCATCGGCAAGGAGAAGCTGCGACTGTGGCCGTTCCCGCACTGACAACGATTTTTCAAGCGCTCGGGCGCTATACCCTGGCAACGACCTTCGAAAGGAGACAGGCACTATGAGATACGCGAAACTGAAGACCCTGGCGGCCGCGATGGGCGTCGTTGCTGCGCTGAGCAGCGGCACCGCGCTGCGCACAGGCGAAAGAGCAGTTCTTCCCGGCGCTGGTCTACCGGACCGGCGCTTATGCGCCGAACGGCGTGCCGTTCGCCAACGGCTACGGCGACTACCTGAAGCTCATCAACGCGCGCGACGGCGGCATCAACGGGGTGAAGATCACCTACGAGGAGTGCGAGACCGGTTACGCGACCGACCGCGGCGTCGAGTGCTACGAGCGGCTGAAGGGCAAGGGCCCCACGGGCGCAACGGTGTTCCAGCCGCTGTCGACCGGCATCACGTTCGCGCTGACCGACAAGACCTCGACCGACAAGATCCCGCTGATCACCGCCGGCTACGGCCGCGCCGACTCGGTCGAGGGCGAGGCGTTCCCGTACAACTTCCCGCTGCTGGGCACCTACTGGGACGCGGCCGACATCCTGGTCCAGCACGTCGGCAAACTGAACGGCGGTCTCGACAAGCTCAAGGGCAAGAAGATCGCCCTCGTCTATCACGACTCGCCGTACGGCAAGGAGCCGATCGCGCTGCTGCAGGAGCGCGCCAAGATGCACGGCTACGAACTGCTGCTGCTGCCGGTGACCCACCCGGGCGTCGAGCAGAAAGCCACCTGGCTGCAGATCCGCCAGCAGCGTCCCGACTACGTGTTCCTGTGGGGCTGGGGCGTGATGAACTCGACGTCGATCAAGGAAGCGGTGGCCACCGGCTATCCGCGCGACAAGATGTACGGCGTGTGGTGGTCGGCTGCCGAACCCGACGTGCAGCCGGTGGCGGCCGACGCCAAGGGCTATCACGGGCTGGCGCTGCAGCACGGCGCCGGGCGGGCCAAGGTGCACGAGGACATCCTGAAGTTCCTGCACGACAAGGGCCAGGGCACCGGTCCGAAGGACGAGGTCGGCTCGGTGCTGTACAACCGCGGCATGATCAGCGCGATGCTCGGCGTCGAAGGTGTGCGCCGCGCACAGGAACGCTTCGGCAAGAAGCCGCTGACCGGCGAACAGGTCCGCTGGGGACTGGAGAACCTCGCGCTCGACCAGAAGAAGCTCGATGCGATGGGTTTCGCCGGCGTGATGCGGCCGATCTCGACCAGCTGCCGCGAGCATGGCGGCGCGCACTATGCGCGTCTCCAGACGTGGGACGGCAAGGACTGGAAATTCAGCTCCGACTGGTATGAGGCCGACCAGCAGATCCTCAAGCCGATGATCCAGAAGTCCGCGAACGCGTATCTGGCCGAGAAGAAACTGCCGCGCCGCGACTGCGCGAAGGAACTGGCAGGCGGCTGAACGCTGCTGTCTGGGGCCCGCCCGCGCGGCAGGCTGCGCGGGCGGCTTCGGTGAGGCCGCCGTGCGCGGGCCTCACCGAAGTCGACAAAACCGATCGGGGACTACCGTGTCGTCTTTACTGACCGTCAATGGCATCGAGGTCATCTACAACCATGTGATCCTGGTGCTGAAGGGCGTGTCGCTGACCGTCCCGGAGGGCGGCATCGTCGCGCTGCTCGGCGCCAACGGCGCCGGCAAGACCACCACGCTGCGCGCGGTGTCGAACCTGCTGCAGGGCGAGCGTGGCGAGGTCACCAAGGGCTACATCGAATACAAGGGCGACCGCATCGAGCGGCTGACCGCCTACGATCTCGTCAAGCGCGGCGTGGTGCAGGTGATGGAGGGGCGGCGCTGTTTCGCGCACCTGACGGTCGAGGAAAACCTGCTCGCCGGAGCCTATGCGCGCGCGGCGTCGCGCAGCGAAGTCGACGCCAGCCTGGAAAAGGTCTACGCGTATTTCCCGCGCCTGAAGCAGCGCCGCAGTTCGCAGTCGGGCTACACGTCCGGCGGCGAGCAGCAGATGACGGCGATCGGCCGGGCGCTGATGGCCAGCCCGCACATGATCCTGCTCGACGAGCCGTCGATGGGGCTGGCGCCGCAGGTGGTCGACGAGATCTTCGGCATCGTCAAGAACCTGAACGACAAGGAGCGGGTGTCGTTTTTGCTCGCCGAACAGAACACCAACATCGCGCTGAGGTACGCGCACTACGGCTACATCCTCGAGAGCGGGCGCGTCGTGATGGACGGCGCGGCGAAGGATCTGGCCGAAAACGAGGACGTCAAGGAGTTCTACCTCGGCATCTCGCGCGAGGGGCGCAAGAGCTTCCGCGACGCCAAGTTCTATCGCCGCCGCAAGCGCTGGCTCGCCTGAGGGGCCGGCGCGTCAGAAAACCGCCATGCGTCGTTGCGCTCGCTTGCCGTACTTGTTCGTACTGTCTGCGCTCGCGCGCCTAGCCTGGCGGCTTTCTGACGCACCGGGTTGACGCGCCCATTCCGCACGCGGTGATAAATCGCAACTGACCTCGAACTGCGGCGGCAGCAACCGAGCCGCTCTCTTCTTCTGGGAGTGTTTGATTGAAATGCCTCTTTCTGCTGATGCTGATCGTCGTATCGGTTGCCGCCTGCAGCCCCAAGCGCGACAACGCCGGTGAGGCGGCGGCGGAGAAGGCGGCCGAGAAGAGCGAGTCGGGCAGCCCGTCGATCCTCAACCCCAAGGCGACGATCGATAACGTGCAGAAGCGGCTCGACGAGGCGGCGGCAAAGGACGCAAAGCGGCGCGAAGAGATGGAGGCGCAGACCAAGTAGCCGCCGCGTCACGGAGACCATGCAATGAGCGAACATTTCGACGCGCGTGAAACGCGCAGCCCGGCCGAACGCGAACACGATCTTTACGAGCGTCTGCCGGCGCTGATCGCCACGGCGGTCAGGGCACCCGGCTGGCGGGCGCACCTCGGCAACATCGACCCGTCCGCCGTCAAGGGGGCGGATGCATTGGCCAGGCTGCCGGTGCTGCGCAAGGGAAGCCTGCCGGCAATGCAGAAGGAAGCGCCGCCGTTCGGCGGCCTGCTGCCCGACGCCACGTTCTCTTTTGGCCGTTTGTTCACCTCGCCGGGCCCGATCTACGAACCGGAGGGGCGCCACGACGACGCGTGGCGCGCGGGGCGCGGGCTGTTCGCCGCCGGCTTCCGCCTCGGCGACGTGGTGCTGAACACGTTCTCCTATCACCTGACGCCGGGCGGCTTCATCCTCGACTCCGGCGCGCGCGCCGTGGGTTGCTCGGTGATTCCGGCCGGGCCGGGCAACACCGAGCAGCAACTCGAGTTGATCGAGGATCTGCGACCGGTCGCGTACAGCGGCACGCCGGATTTCCTGAAGATCCTGCTCGACGCCGCCGACAAGGCAGGTCGTCCCGCGAAATCGATCCGCAAGGCAGCCGTCTCCGGCGCCGCGTTTCCCCCGTCGCTTCAAGCGGAGATCCGCGACCGCGGCATCGATGCCTATCAGCTCTACGCGACCGCGGACCTTGGCTGCATCGCCTATGAGACGCCGGCGCGCGAGGGCATGGTGGTCAACGAGGACGTGCTGCTGGAGATCGTCCGTCCGGGCACCGGCGAGCCGGTTGCTCCGGGAGAGGTGGGCGAGATCGTCGTCACCTCGTTCGATCACCATCACCCGTGGATCCGGCTCGCCCTGGGCGACCTGTCGGCCGTGATGCCGGGCGCATCGCCCTGTGGCCGGACCAACACGCGGATTCGTGGCTGGATGGGACGCGCCGATCAGACCACGAAGGTCAAGGGGATGTTCGTGCGGCCGGAACAGGTCGCCGAGATCGGCCGGCGACACGCCGAGCTCGGACGTCTGCGGCTTGTGGTCACGCGCAGCGGTGCAAGCGATGCAATGACGCTGAATGCGGAATCAAACTCGCATGACCCCGCGCTGGCACAGGCGATCGGCGAGACGCTTCGCGCGGTGACCAAGCTGGGTGGGGCGGTCGAACTCCGTCCGCCCGGCAGCCTGCCGAACGACGGCAAGGTGATCGAGGACGCGCGCAGCTACAGCTAGCGGCGCGCGTTCAGCGCTTCTTCTTGGCTGCTGCCGGCGCCTTCTTGACGGCTTTCTTTACCGCCTTCTTCGCTGGCGCCTTGGCGGCGGCCACCTTCTTGCGTGCGGGAGCCGCTTTCGTCGGTGCCTTTGCAGCGGGCCGGGTCGCGGCCTTTTTCGCGGGCACCAGTTCGGCCGGCGGCTTGCCTGCCGCCTCGGCCTCGCCCTCCGCTTCCGGCGGCGGCTTGGTCGAGATCACCTGGTAGCCCGGCGGCGGCGCCGCCTTTTCCTCGTTGATTGCCCACAGCCTGAGCGCGTCGGCCTGCGTGGGTACCGTGCCGGCCGTGACGCGCGAGCGGCGCGCCGCCACCGAGTCGCGGACGATCTTCTCGACCACGTCGAGCGGCAGCCGGGTCAGGTCGGAGAATCTGATGAAGCTGCGCTGGGCATTGATGCCCGGCAACGCATCCTTGTGTCTGACAATGACTTCCTGCTCGGCGACGTAAAGCGCCATGTGCCGCCGACCGGATTCGAGCGCGAAAAGCGGGCCGTCCAGCTCGTAAAAGGCCAGGCCGTAGCGCATGCTCTCGCGCACTCCCCGTGCGGAGCGGCGGATCATGCTGCATACGCGAGCCATCGCGACCCTGCGGTCTGGCGGCAGATCCCTGAGGTAGGCGCCGACCGTCGTGGGGGTCATGTCCATTCTTGCTTCCTCCGGCTTCTACGTCCGAACAACACGCAATTTTAACCGACTGCCCCCGCACCTCGCGGTGAGCCATGAATTTGGGCCTGGCCGAGCGGCGCCAAAGAGGCGCGCCGAGGCGTCTTCCGGGTGAGCCGGACCGCGCCGCGGCGGGCTATCCGCGCGGCCGATAGAAGACGAAGTCGGCGCTGAAATCGACGCGCAGCAGGCGGCTGGCCTGGCCGGCGCTGCATCCGGCCGGAGGCATGCCGGCGCGGGTATTCACCCGCTGCACGTAGCTGACGCCGGCCAGCGCGCCGCTGCCGAAGCTCTTCGCCGAAAGGAGCAGCCAAGGGAGCGTGTCGGCGGAATCGGCACGGTCGTGGGCAATCACGGCGCCAAGGATGCGGCTGCCATCGCGGTGCTCGAACGAGAAGTTGGCCCCGTGCCGGCCCGCCGGCTGGCCCTGGGCATCGAAAAGCTCGGCCTCGGGTTGACGGAAACGCCACTCGTAAACGTTGCCGACGCGCTCGCAGCGGAAGATCTGCACGCCCTTGGCGGCGAGCTTCAGCACCGGCTCATGGCTGTCGGGCACCTTGATTCGGCTGAAGAATCCGAGCGACGGCGGCTCCGGCCCGGCTGCGCCGGGGCGGTCGGCCGCCGGCGGCGCGGCACAGCCGGCCAACAGCAGCGCGGCAGTGAAGCAGACAAGAACGGCGCGTCTCATGCGTCGCGATTGTGGAGCATCCCGCCGGCGAATTCGGCCGCGCCGGCGCGTACCAGTTCGGCCACGTGGGCATCGACCATCCGCGCGAAATCCTGGCCGGCAAAGTAGCGACGATGGATCAGGCGCAGGTAATCGGTGCGCGCGAAGTGGTCGTGCAATTGCTCGAGCGTCGTGCTGCGCACGTCGAGCAGCCAGAACTTGATCAGCACCTTGGAGCCATGCCGCGCATTGCGCTCCGGATCGCTGCTCAGGTAGTCGAGGCGCCGGCGGGCGTTGTCCAGTGCGGCGCCAACGTCGGTGAAAGGCCTGCCATGCCCGGGGACGACGACGCGCGGCGACAGCGCGCCGATCGTCTCGAGCACCGCCTGCTGCTCGGCGAAGCCCGAAGCGCCCTCCAGTTCGGGAAAGATCACTCCGAAGCCGTCTTCCCACAGTGCGTCGGCCGAGAGCAGGATGCGCTCGTCGTCGTTGTACAGCAGCACCATTTCGGGGTCGTGCCCGCCGCCTTCGAGCACCCGCCAGTCGAGCCCGCCGAGCCGCAGCGACGCGCCCGGATCGATCAGGCTGTCGTAGTCGAAGCGCGCGCAGCGCTGCCCGGTGGCCGTGAAGTTCAGCCGCTGCTCGTCCCAGTGCCGGACCGCCGGAGCCAGCCCCGGCGGGATCGTGATGGCCGGCCGCCAGCGTGCGTGCAGCGCCGCGTTGCCGCCGACGTGATCGGAATGCAGGTGCGTGTTGACGATGTGCGTGATCGGCCGGCCGCGCCGCACGTGCTCGATCAGCCGCACCAGCATCGGCGCGTGCGTCACGTAGCCCGTGTCGACGATGCTGATCTCGCCGCCGTCGTCGAAGACGACGCTGTTCGAACTGAGCCAGCCGCGCTCGAGCACTTCGATCGTGCCCGGCAGCCCGGGATGCGCGCCGCTCACCGGCGGTACGCCTGCGCGATACGGGCGAATGCCGCCAGCACTTCAGGTGATCCGCCGAAGAAAAAGCGGAAGCGGCCGCCGACGGTCCGCACGATCAGCCGGCGCGCGAACGGCGGTCCCCACAGTCTTGCGCTGTACACCTCGCGCCATTCGACCTTCTTATCGGTCAAGCCGCTCTGCCGGATGCCTTTCGCGTCGATCGTCGTCGTCGATCGCAGGAACACCCAGTAGGAGGCCAGCAGCCCCAGCAGACCGATTCCGAGGATCCAGTACCCCTGCGCCGCCTGATGGTCCTCCGGAAGGTTGAGCGTCGCGCGCGCGGCCATCAGGAGCACGAACAGCAACAGTCCCGTGGCCAGCACCCGGAAAGTGCGGCCATACGCGGGGCCCGATACGGGCTGCGAGAAGTCGGGCGGCTCGGTCATGGCGCTCGGTCGGTGACCAGCAGCGTCGCAGTGGCCGCCAGCGCCAGTTCGCCGTTCTGGTTGCGTGCCTCGCCATCGAGCCAGACCAGGTCGCCGCCGAGCGAGGCCTTCCATTGCACGCGGGTCACGGTCCAGGCCAGTTCCAGCGTATCGCCGGCGCACACCGCCCGGTGGAAGTGGAGCTTGAATTCCAGGCCCAGCGGCTGTGCGTGGCGCGAGAAGTGCGAAGCGGTGAGCGCCATCAGCAGCGAGGCGCTGTGCGTGCCGCTGGCAATCAGGCGGCCGAAGCGCGAGCGCGCCGCCAGCGCCTCGTCGTGGTGCAGCGGATTGCTGTCGCCGACCGAGTCGGCGAAGGCGCGGATCGAGTCAGCGCTCAGATGGGCGGTCTCCGTGAAGCGCTCGCCGACGGTGGCGCGGGTCATGCCGTCTCCTGCGAAGCCGAGCGCCTTCGGAGCGGCCGTGCGGCGTTAATGCCGCCCCCGTCGCCCTGCGGGCTGTCCCCCCGAGGGGAAACTGAGCGCCTTCGGAGCGGCCGTGCGGCGCTCAAGGCGAAACCCTCCGGCGCTGCTCGCCCGCGGGCAGGTCGGCCGCGCGCCGCATCTCGTCGCTGCCGAAGACGGACGCATCGCGCAGCCAGTCCGCGAGCATCGGCAGGGCGTCGAAGCCCCACACGGCGCGCACGCCGCGAGCGGTCCGCGCCACCGCGGTCGGCACGCCGAACACGCCGGCGGCAATCGCCGCCGCGCCGTTGGCGCGCAAGGCGGATTTCACCTCGGGCGCATCGAGCGCCGCTGGCGCGACGCCGAGATCGGCGAGCAGCCGTGCGAAGGCCGGCTCGTCTGGCAGAGCACCGTCGCGCCAGACGAAGCGGAACAGCCGTGCGACGACGTCCCGCCCGCTGCCGGCGGCGATCGCGGCGCGCAGCAGCGGCAGCGGGTTGAACGGATGGTGGCGTGGCGCGCGCATGGGAATGCGGTGCCGGTCGGCCAGCCACGTGCAGTGCTCGTACGTGAAGCGGCGCTTCGGCGCCACTTCGGCCGGCCCCATGTGCCCCCAGTGATTCAGCAGGCCGGCGAAAAGCACCGGTCGCAGCTGCACCACCGGTGCTGGTTCGATCGCGGCCAACGCCGCCGGCAGCGCCTCGAAGGCGAGGTAGGAGTACGGCGAGATGAAATCGAAGTACCAGTCGATCTCGGCCGACGGCGGCGTGGCGACGCTCATCGCAGCACGGCCCGCCGCCGGTTCAGGTCGGCCCAGACGGCGCGCTTCTCGTCGTCGTCGAGCAGGCCCCAGTGCGCAATCTCGTCGATCGTCCGGCGGCAGCCTTCGCACCAGCCGGTGGCCGCGTCGATCTTGCACACCGAGACGCACGGTGATGGCACGGTTCCGGTGCGGGCGCCGGATGCGTGCTGGGCTTGGTCGGGCATCACTACTCGCCGGGCCTGTAAGGGTTGCGGAAAGGATTGATTTTCGCACCGTTGCCGCCTTACGAATTTCTTAGCAAGCCGTTAGCCAACATTTAGGAGCGCGGGCCGGCACGGTTTCCTACGATGCCTTCCATCGGGGTGCCGCCATCGGCGGCGACAGGGAAGTTTCCGTAACCGCACACCATACGAGGAAGGCAAGATGACCATGGCACGTTTTGATCTCTACGCATCGATTCACAAGGCACTGCGCAGTTTCATGGCCGACACGCTCGGCGCCGTCGGCCGCATGGACGCCGACGACGAAGAAGAGCGCCACGCCACGCTGCAGCAATTGCGCTCGCTTCTCGATCTGCTGGAGCACCACGCGCAGATCGAGGACCAGTTCATCCACGTGGCGATGCAGGCGCGCCGGCCCGGCTCGGCAGATGAGACCGGCGCCGAGCACGACCGGCAGCGCGCGACGCTGCGCGACCTGCGCCGGCAGGCCGATGAGGTCGAATGGGCTGCGGGGGCGGCGCGCGCGATCGCGGCGCACGAGCTCTACCGGCACCTTTCGCTGTTCGTCGCCGAGAACCTTGCCCACATGCACGAGGAGGAAACGGTCAACAACGCGGTGCTGTGGGCCGAGCTGACCGACGACGAACTGGCCGCGATCCACGACCGGATCGTTGCCTCGATCGACGCGCAGGAGATGGCCCAGGTGATCCGCTGGATGGCGCCGAGCCTGACGCCGTACGAGCGCAGCACGCTGTTCGGCGCGCTGCAGGCGAAGGCGCCGGCGGAGGTCTTTCACCGTCTGCTGGAAGTGGCGCGATCCCAGCTGGCGCCGCGCGAGTGGAACAAGCTCGTCGTTGGCATCGCGGCCGCGCCGCTTGCCGCCTGAACGGAGGTCATCATGAACGTGAAAGGGAAAGCGGGCGTTCTGCTGGCCGGCGTCGTCGCGGCGCTGGCGATCACCGGCGTAGCCGCGGCCGACTCCGCGCGGCGCGCAAGCTCGGAGCAGAAGACGATCGACCGCGGTCGCTACGTGATCAGGATCGCCGGCTGCAACGACTGTCACACGCCGGGCTACGCACAGAGCGGCGGCGACGTTCCCGAGGCGCAGTGGCTGACGGGTGATGCGCTCGGCTGGAGCGGACCGTGGGGAACCACCTACGCCGCCAATCTTCGGCGGGTCGTGGCCGGCATGTCGGAAGAGGAATGGGTCCGGCGTGCACGTTCGGCGCAGTACCGGCCGCCGATGCCGTGGTTCAACCTGCGCGACATGACCGACGCGGACCTGCGCGCGGCCTATCGCTACGTCCGCAGCCTGGGCCCTGCCGGCGCGCCGGCGCCCGCCTACGTGCCCCCCGGCGGCAAGGTGTCCGGGCCGGTGGTCACGTTTCCGGCGCCGCCCAAGTAAGGCGCCGACGCGGCGCGCCGTTTCAGGCCGCTGCCTCCTCGAGCCGAAGCGGCGCGTCGGCCTCGAAGCGGAAGCGGCCGCGCCCGGTCTTGACGATGCGCAGCCTCGGAAAGCGCTCGTTCAGGCGGCGCGCCAGCAGGATGAGCCGCGCTTCGAGGTTGTCGCTGATGTCGGGCAGGTGCAGCGTCGGATCGAGGCGCAGTTCGCGGTTGGTGAACTCGGTGCGGCGGCCTGCGGCGAACTCGCGCGCCAGCTTCCAGAGGATGGCGCCGGCCACGCCCTTGATCACGTACTCGTCGTCGACGAACACGCTGTCGTTGACCGGATAGTGGCGGATGCGTACCGGCGTGCCGCCGAGGGGCTGGCTTGCGGGCGCGGGCTCGGCGGGCGCGGTGTCGTGCGATTCGGCGGAAAGACGCAGCAGTGCGATGCTGGCGCCGAGCTGCGCGGCCAGCCCGACCAGCAGGTCCTCGTGTTCGAAGGAGAAGCGGCGGTCCTCGGCGCTTTCTGCGTACAGCACGCCGACGACCTGGTCGGTGACGACGATCGGCACCGCGAGCTGGCTGCGTGGCGAGGCCAGCCCCGGCAGCGGGATCTCGCTTTCGAGCTGCTCGCCGAGGCCCGAGGCGCGGATCTCCTCGCGGATGGCGCGGCCGTACGCGTACTCCGCGGTGAAATGCGAGATGCGGATCGGCGTGCGCTGCGCCGCAGCCACGCCGATCACGCCGTGGCCGAGTGGAATTTCCGAACCGAGGCCGGACGCGTCGTAGCCACGGCTGGCCACCATGAACAGTCGCGGTGGTCGCCGGCCCCCGGCGTCGAGCAGGAGCAGCATCGAGTGCGAGATGCCGAGTTCGCCTTCCAGCGCGGCGAGCGTGTCATCGAGAAGCGCAGCCAGATCGGTGTGAGCGGAGATACGGGTCGCCAGCGGTCGAAGCAGCCCGAGCGGACTGCTGCCCGCCGGCGGCGGCGGCAGGCTCGGGCCGGGCACGGGCTCGATGTTCGTCACACGGTAGACGTCCGAGCCGCGCAGCCGGAACACCCCGGCCATGCCAGTGTGCGATGCGATGCCGGCCAGCCGCGCGCGCATCGACTCGAAGAGCGGGCCCGACTCCTCGGTGCGCAGGTATTGCAGCTGCAGCCGGTAACGCTTCCCGGTGACCGGGTCGACGACCAGCGCGACCGCGTGCGGATGCTGAAGCACGTTTTCGCGTGTCTTGTTGAAGAACTGGAAGCTCAGCGCGACGTGCCCGGGGTCGACGTAGTGCACCTGTGACACGTAGGTCACGTTCGGCATGCCGTCGAGGCTGCAGCTCGCCAGCAGCGCCGGGATCTCGCCCTCGAAACAGGCGCGCAGGGCGGTGAGCGGCGGGCTGATGAGGCTTGCCTTCTCGCTGCGCGCGAAGGACTCGCGCTTGGGACGGCCCGGCGCGCTCATCCGGCGATCCGTTCGCCGGCGCGCGGCCCGGGCGTCTGCGCGAACACCGCGGTCGGGGCGAAGCGAAGCGCAAGCAGGGAGCCCGGGTCGTAGCCGAAGAAGCCGCGCAGGGCGCCTTCCGCGTAACCGAGCTGCACGAGGTGCTCGACGATGCCGTCGACGTGCAGGCGCGCACGAACCTTCTGCGCCGCCGTCGCGGCGGTCGCGGTGACCGGCCCGCCCTTGATCTGCACCGTGCGATGCGTCGACGGCAGCGAGAACACGACGGCGATCGGGCTCCCGGCGGCGATGTCGGCAGTGACCTGCGCCGCCTGTTCCCGGTCGACGAAGACGGTCAGCCAGCGCCGATCGGCGCTGACCGCGCAGCCGACCGCCTTGGCCACGGCCGGCACCAGGCCGGCATCGCGGGTGGCGACCGACATCGACGTGACGCCGGTGATGAACTCCGCAATCTGCGGATCGAGTTGCACGCCGGAAGGTGGATCGGCGGTGGTCATTGCGTCGACAGATCCTCATGCTGGCACAGGCAGGCATTCGGGCGCAGGCGGAAGCGGCAGCGTCCGCCCGGCCGAGCCGCGAATCTACGCGCGTTCGTGCCGATCGACGACACCGTTAAGCTGCGACCGGCCATGATCGCAACCCGACTGCCGCTCGACGCGCGCGCCTACACGACGCTGCTCGTGTGCACGATGCTCTGGGGTCTGCAGCAGGTGGCGATCAAGCTTGCGCTGCCGGCGGTGGCGCCGCTCACGCAGGCCACGATCCGGTCGATCCTCGCCACGCTGCTGCTGCTCGGCTGGGCGCGCTGGCGCGGCATCGCGCTGTTCGGCCGCGACGGCACGCTGGCCGTGGGACTTGCCGCGGGCGCGCTGTTCGCGGGCGAGTTCTGCTTCATCTACAGCGGGCTCGTGTACACGAGCGCGTCGCGGCTGGTGGTCTTCGTCTACCTGGCACCGGTCCTGACCGCGCTCGGGCTGGTGCTGTTCGTGCCGGGCGAACGGCTGGCGCCGCTGCAGTGGTGCGGCGTGCTGCTGGCCTTCGCCGGACTCGCCACCGCTTTTGCCGAAGGCTTCGCCGCGTCCGGGCCCAATACGCTGCTCGGCGATGCCTTTGGCGTCATCGCCGCGGCGCTGTGGGCGGCGACCACCGTGCTGATCCGCGGCTCGCGGCTGGCGCGCGTGTCGGCGGAGAAGACGCTGCTGTACCAGCTTGCGGTGTCGGCGCTGCTTCTGCCGCTTGCGGCATGGATGATCGGCGAGCCAGGTGTCGTCCGCGTCGACGCGGTGGCCGTGGGCAGCCTGCTGTTCCAGGGCGTGGTGGTCGCCTTCGCCAGTTACCTCGCATGGTTCTGGCTGCTGACGCGCTACTACGCGGCGCGGCTCGCCGTCTTTTCCTTTCTGGCGCCCTTGTTCGGCGTGGCCTTCGGCGTGATCCTGCTCGGCGAGCGGCTCAGCCCGACGTTCGCGGTGGCGGCGCTGTTGGTCGGCGCCGGCATCGGGCTGGTCAATTTCCGCCGTTGACGCCGTTGAACTCCGCGGCGCTTTACGTGGTCTGTCCGATTGATGAAGCGACGCAGCCTGTTGACCACCGTGCCGGCGCTGGCCGGCGCCGCGCTCTTTCCCGCCGCAGCCGTGGAGGCGGAACTGCTGCGGCGGACGATCCCGGTAAGCGGCGAGAAGATCAGCGCGGTCGGGCTGGGCACCTGGCTCACCTTCGACGTCGGCGAGGAGGTCGTCGCGCGCACGCGCCGGCTTCAAGTGCTGCAGGCTTTCTTCGGCTCCGGCGGCGGCATGATCGACTCGTCGCCGATGTATGGCCGCGCCGAAAAGCTGCTCGGCGAACTGCTGCCGCAGGTCGAGCATCGCGGCAAGCTGTTCGCGGCGACCAAGGTGTGGACGGCGTTCACCGGCGTCGGCCCGACGCAGATGGCCGAATCGCTGCGGCTCTGGGGGCAGGGTGCCGACGGCGCCGTGCCGGGCGCCGAGCCGCGGCGCTTCGACCTGATGCAGGTGCACAACCTGCTCAACTGGACCGGGCACATCAGGACGCTGCGCGCCTGGCGCGACGAGCGGCGCTTCCGCTACATCGGCGTGACCACCTCGCACGGCCGCAAGCACGACGAGATGGAGCGAATCCTGAGGCGCGAGCCGATCGACTTCATGCAGATCACGCTGAACCTCGCCGACCGCTCGGCGCTGCCGCTGATCGAACTGGCGGCCACGCGCGGCGTGGCCGTCATCATCAATCGGCCGTTCGACGGCGGGCTGCTGTTCAACCGCGTCGGCAGCCGGCCGCTGCCGGAGGCGGCGAGGGAAGTCGGCTGCGCCAACTGGGCGCAGGTCTTCCTCAAGTGGATCCTCGCCCATGAAGGCGTGACCTGCGCCATCCCGGCCACCACCAATCCGGCGCATGCGGTCGAGAACATGGGCGCGTTGCGCGGCCCCTTGCCGGATGCCGGGCAGCAGCGCCGCATCGCCGCGGCGTTCGACGCGCTCTGAAGCCCGCCTGGCCGGTCGCGAGGGCACGGGCCGGCTGCCGCGCCGGCGAGATGGATCAAGGCAGGGCGCCGCCCATGGGGTAGGCTCTGGCGCAGGCGCACGCGAGTCGACCGGCTGATGAGACACCTGCCCAACGCCATCACGGTGCTGCGCGCCGCGCTGGTGCCGCTGCTGGCGTGGCTGCTGCTGGAGCACGACCACGAGCGCGCTTTCGCGCTGTTCGTCGCGCTCGGGCTGAGCGACCTGGCCGACGGCGTCATCGCGCGGCGCTTCAACCTGCGCACGCGCTTCGGCGCCATCGCCGATCCGCTCGCCGACAAGCTTGCGATGCTGACCACCGTGCTGCTGCTCGCGCAGCAGGGCTGGCTGCCGTGGTGGTTCGCTTTGCTGGTGATCGGCCGCGACGTGTTGATCGTCAGCGGGGCGACGGCCTACCACCTGCTGATCGGGCACGTCGACATGGCGCCGACCTGGCTGTCGAAGGCGAACACCGCGCTGGAGTTCCTGTTCCTGGCCAGCGTGCTCGCCTTCGGCGCAGGCTATATCGACGAGGGCCCGTGGTTCCGCGTCTTCCTGTGGATCACGTCGCTCACCGTCATCGCCTCCGGCGCCCAGTACGTCACCGTCTGGGGCCGCAAGGCGATGCAGGCGCGCCGCGCAGCTACGCGACCGTGACCTCCTTCGACAGGTAGACGTCCTGGATCGCGTTCAGGAGCTGGATGCCTTCGGCCATCGGCTTCTGGAACGCCTTGCGGCCGGAGATCAATCCCATGCCGCCGGCGCGTTTATTGATCACCGCGGTGCGCACCGCGGCGGCAAGGTCGCCGGCGCCCTTCGATTCGCCGCCGGAGTTGATCAGCCCGGCGCGGCCCATGTAGCAGTCGGCCACCTGGTAGCGGCACAGGTCGATCGGGTGGTCCGAGGTCAGCTCGCTGTAGACCTTGGAGCTGGTCTTGGAGAACTTCACCGCGTTGAAGCCGCCGTTGTTCTCGGCCATCTTCTGCTTGATGATGTCCGCCTCGATGGTCACGCCGAGATGATTGGCCTGGCTCGTCATGTCGGCCGACACGTGGTAGTCGATGTCCTGCTTGAAGGCGCTGTTGCGCAGGTAGCACCACAGGATCGTCACCATGCCGAGTTCGTGCGCGCGGGCGAACGCCTGCGACACCTCCCAGATCTGCCGCCGCGACTCGGCCGAGCCGAAGTACACGGTGGCGCCGACCGCGACCGCGCCCATCTCGAAGGCCTGCTCGACGCTGGCGAACATCGACTGGTCGTAGGTGTTCGGATAGCTGAGGAACTCGTTGTGGTTGAACTTGAGGATGAACGGGATCCTGTGCGCGTACCTGCGCGACACGCTGCCCAGCACGCCGAGCGTGGAGGCCACCGCGTTGCAGCCGCCTTCGATCGCCAGCTTCACGATGTTCTCGGGGTCGAAGAAGAGCGGGTTCGGCGCGAACGATGCGCCGGCCGAGTGCTCGATGCCCTGGTCGACCGGCAGGATCGACACGTAGCCGGTGCCGGCCAGCCGGCCGTGGTTGAACAGTGCCTGCAGGTTGCGCATCACCGTCGGCTTGCGGTCGCTGGCGGCGACCACGCGGTCGACGAAATCCGGGCCGGGCAGGTGCAGGCTGGTCCTGGCGATCTTCGGGGTCGAGAAGCCGAGCAGGTTGTCGGCGTCGGCGCCGAGCAGTTGAGCGATGTGGGTCATGAGACGGATCCTCCTGAAAAGCGGCGCGCCGCTCTGGCGTGCGCTGGGCAACGGGTTCGCTTCAGGAAGCTAGCGTAGTCGCCTCGCCGGGCCGATGCCCTGCACCGGATCAACGAGGCAGCGCGACGGCCGGTCGGGGAGCGGCGCCTCGCCCGCACAGGACCGCGGCCGGGACCGCTACGCCGCCAGCTTCGCCGCGATCGCGTTGCCGGCGCGGGCGAAGGCCTTGCGGCCGAGGATGCCGCTCACCCACTGGCCGGCCGCCACCACCTTGGCGAGATCGATGCCGGTGTCGATCCCCAGCCCCTGCAACAGGTACAGCACGTCCTCGGTGGCGACGTTGCCGGTGGCGCCCTTGGCGTACGGGCAGCCGCCCAGCCCGGCGACGCTGGTGTCGAAGATCGAGATGCCCATCTCCAGGCAGGCGTAGATGTTGCCGATCGCCTGGCCGTAGGTGTCGTGGAAGTGGCCGGAGACATCGGCGAGCTCGTAGTGCTTCAGCGCGGCTTCCATCGCCGCCTGCGTTGCGCGCGGCGTGGCCACGCCGATCGTGTCGGCCACGCCGCAGTGCTGCACGCCGATCTCCTTCATCAGCTTCGCCACGTAGCCCACGGCCTCGGGCCTGACCTCGCCCTGGTATGGACAGCCGACCGCGCAGGAGATCGCGCCGCGCACGTGGATGCCGTGGCCGCGCGCCGCATCGACCACCGGGCGGAAGCGCTCGATCGACTCGGCGATCGAGCAGTTGATGTTCTTCTGCGAGAACGCCTCGCTGGCGGCGCCGAAGACGACGATCTCGTCGGGCTTCGCCGGCAGTGCCGCTTCGAACCCCTTCATGTTCGGCACCAGCACCGAGTAGACGACGCCGGGCTTGCGCTTGATGCGCGCCATGACCGAGGCCGCATCGGCCATCTGCGGCACCCACTTCGGCGACACGAAGCTGGTGACCTCGATCGCACCGAAGCCGGCGTCGGTCAGCCGGTCGACCAGCTCGACCTTGACCTCGGCGGGGATCATCTGTTTCTCGTTCTGCAGCCCGTCGCGCGGACCGACGTCGACGAGGGTGACTTTGCTGGGCAGCTGGGCCATCGTTCTCTCCGTCTCTGGCACCCGACAGGGCAGTACGGGCCGCTCAGGCCGTTACCCGCAGTGCCGCCCGCAAGTATTCCGGGGCGAGATCGGCACCGTTTGGCCAGACGAGCGTCTTGAGTTCCGGATGCACCTGGAACGCCCTGAACATTTCGATCCGCTTCAGTGGCTCGAAGATCGGACCATCGAGCGCCGAGGACAGGTCAACCTCGCCGGCTGCGCCGTCGCTGAACCGGATCCACACTGTGTAGCCCGATACATAGCGGGCCTCGACCAGACGAGGGAACATCGCGTCTACTCCAGCGGTTCGATGCGCGGCAAGGGTCGGGCCGATCGGGCGAGTGACCACGCTTCAACGAGCTCGGCCTGATGCAACAGGCGCCATTCCTGCACATGAGTCAGCGCGCGGGGCGGAAACGAACCATTGACTTTCCCGGACTCGATCTCGACGGTGACCTCAAAGTCGCCGTAGACGGCGTGGAAGTGCGCCGGACCGTGGTCACGGTAGTACATGGCGATGATGATTCCGAGAAATCGGCTGAGCTCCGGCATCGCGAAGAGTCTACGCGCGCGGACCGTCTGACCGGCTGGAGCGTCCGCCGCCAGAGGATCGCTGGCGTTCAGTACCCGCGCGCTCGGTCGACGTAGCCCGGCAGCGACGACGGTGGCGCGCCGCGCTCGAGCTTGGCGATCGCCTGCGCGATCTGCTGCGCGGCCGGCTCGCGTGGCGTCGGCCCGGAAAGGTGCGGGGTGACGGTCACCTTCGGGTTGTTCCAGAACGGGTGGTCGGCGGGCAGCGGCTCGATGCGGAACACGTCGAGCACGGCGCCGGCGAGGTGACCGGAATCGAGCAGCGCGAGCAGATCGTCGTCGACGATCGTGCCGGCACGGCCGACGTTGATCAGGTGCGCGCCTGCCGGAAGCTGCGACAGGCGCACGCGGTCGAGCAGGTCGCGCGTCTCGCCGGTCAGCGGCAGGGCATCGACCAGGATCTGCGTGCCGGCAAGGAATTCACTGAGCTGTGCCGCGCCGGAGAAGCTCTCGATGCCGTCGAGCCGCCTGGGGGTGCGTGACCAGCCGCGCACCGGATAGCCGAACACCGCCACGGCCCGGGCGATCTGCGTGCCGATCGCGCCGAGTCCGAGCACGCCGACGGTCGGCGGCCTGCCGCGTGGCCGGTCGACATTCCAGTCGCGTACCGCGTCGGGACCGCCGAAGCGGTCGAGCCCGCGCGTGATGCGGGCAACGAAAAAGCACACGTACTCGGCCATCTTCGGCGCCATGCCGGCGTCGACCAGGCGCAGGATGGGCAGGTCCGGCGGCAGCGACGGCATGGCCAGCAGCCGCTCGACGCCGGCGCCGGCGTTGAACGCCGCGCGCAGGCCGGTCTCGACGGTGAACAACTCGGGCGGCGGCAGCCAGACCACCGCGTAGCGCGCGTCGATCGGGCGGCCGTCGAAGACCTCGAACCGGGCCGCCACGCCGGCAGCGGTGCAGGCATCGGTCAGCGGCTCGATCCAGGCCTGCGGATTCATGCCGGACAGGGCGACGGCAATGCGAACAGGCGGGGTCATGGTCGGCGGTGCGGACGTTCGGGCGCGCCGCGCACAATAGCGCCGTGACGACGCGCCCAGCGGATTCCGCCGACGACGCGATGCGCGAGTACTAAGCGGCCCGCTTGCTTCCTACATCTCGACGACGACCTCGCCTGAGACCGGGTCGGTCAGGCCGAGCCCGCCGCCGAGGTCCTCCAGCGTGTCGCGGAAGCCGTCGAGCACGGCGATCATCTGCGGCCGCGCGTTGGCGAGGCTCGCCAGGTCGTCCCACTCGCCGACGACGCAGAAGGTCCGCTCGCCGGTCTTGATCAGCGAGAAGCGCCTGCTGCCCGGCCAGTTCCGCGTTGCCTTGCGGTGGGCGTCGATGAAGTCCGCTTCTCGCCCGGGCTTGACCCGGAAGCGCACGACGTTGAAGGCTGTCATGGGTGGCGCCCTCCCTGTGAACGGGGCCCGGCCGGATCGCAGGGCCCCAGGCGCAGCATCATCTGCCCGTGGGCGGTGCACCGCAAGCTGCGTTCAGGCGTCGGCGGCAGCGAAGGTCACCAGCGGCGCGCCCTCGGTGACCTGCTCGCCGGCGCCGTAGAGCACCGCCTCGACCGTGCCGTCGTCGGGGGCGACGATCGTGTGCTCCATTTTCATCGCTTCCATCACCAGCAGCGGCGCGCCCTTGGCCACCCTGGCCCCGGCGGCCACGTGCACGGCGATCACCTTGCCGGGCATCGGCGCGACCAGCCCGGCATCGGTGCCGTCGTGCTCGCCGGCGTGGGCGATCACGTCGACCAGCCTCAGGGTCCGGTGGCGGCCGTTGCTGAACACGTGCAGGTCGTCGCCGTCGCGAACGACGTCGGCCGACAGCAGGCGATGACCGAAGCGCAGCTGCAGACGCGAGCCGTCGCGCGCCGCGATCGCGAGCGCCGCGTCCTGGCCCGCGTGCCGGAAGTGATAGCCGTCGCGGCCGTAGTCGAGCAGCACGTCGTGCACGCCATGCGCCGAGGCCAGCGTCAGCGTCCGCGTGTAGGTGTTGTTCAGCCGCCAGCCGCTGCGCGAATCGAACGGGTCGCGCCGGCCGGCGCCGGCGGCGGCTTCGTCGGCCAGCACGCGGGCGCAGGCGGCGGCGAGCATGTCCTCGGGCACGCGCTCCTCGGCCACGAAAAGCCGCTCGCGCTCGCGCTCGATGAGCCCGGTGTCGAGGTCGGCGGCGACGAAGGCCGGGTTGTCCATCAGCCGCGCCAGGAAGTCGACGTTGTTGGCCAGGCCGACGATGTGAAACTCGGCGAGCGCCGCGCGCATGCGCGCGATGGCCTGCGCACGGTCCTCGCCCCAGACGATCAGCTTGGCGATCATCGGGTCGTAATGCGGGCTGATCGCATCGCCGGCGCGAACGCCGCTGTCGATGCGCACCGGCGCCGGGTCGTGGAAGCCGTTGTCGTCGGCGTTGCGCCTGAACTCCACCGCTTCCGGCATCGCCATGTGCGTCAGCGTGCCGATCGCCGGCAGGAAGCCCTTGTCGGGGTTCTCGGCATACACGCGCGCCTCGATCGCGTGGCCGCGGATGTCGAGCTGATCCTGCGCCACGGGCAGCATCTCGCCGGCGGCCACGCGCAGCTGCCACTCGACGAGGTCGTGGCCGCAGATCATCTCGGTGACCGGATGCTCGACCTGCAGCCGCGTGTTCATCTCCATGAAGTAGAACGTGCCGTCGGCGTCGACGATGAACTCGACCGTGCCGGCGCCGACATAGCCGACCGCCCCGGCCGCGGCGACCGCCGCCTCGCCCATCGCGCGACGGCGCTCGGCGCTCATGCCGGGAGCGGGCGCCTCCTCGATCACCTTCTGGTGCCGCCGCTGCACCGAGCAGTCGCGCTCGAAAAGGTAGACGCAGTTGCCGTGCGCGTCGGCGAACACCTGCACCTCGACGTGGCGCGGCCGCTGCAGGTACTTCTCGACGAGCACGCGGTCATCGCCGAAGCTGGCCAGCGCCTCGCGCCGGCACGAGGCGAGCATGGCCTCGAACTCCTCCGCCGCGTTCACGATGCGCATGCCCTTGCCGCCGCCTCCGTAGGCCGCCTTGATCAGCATGGGATAGCCGATGCGCCCGGCCTCGTGCGCGAGCAGCGCGAGGTCCTGCTCGGCACCGTGGTAGCCCGGCACGAGCGGCACGCCGGCGTCCTCCATCAGCGCCTTGGCCTCGGACTTGCTGCCCATCGCGGCGAGCGCATTCGGCGGCGGGCCGATGAAGACCAGTCCCGCCTCGGCCACCGCCTTCGCGAACGCCTCGTTCTCGGACAGGAAGCCGTAGCCGGGGTGGATCGCCTGCGCGCCGCTGGCTTTCGCCGCCGCGATGATCAGCGAGCCCTGCAGATAGCTCTCGCGCGCCGGCGGCGGGCCGATGCGGACCGCTTCGTCCGCGAAAGCCACATGCCGGCTGGCCGCGTCGGCGTCCGAATACACCGCGACCGTGCGCACGCCGAGCCGCCGCGCGGTCGCTGCCACGCGGCAGGCGATTTCGCCGCGGTTGGCGATCAGGATCTTGTCGAACATATGTGCCCCGCGGCGGAATCGCCCCGCGCTGCGCGCGGCGGCCTGATGCGGCTCGCGGCCGCGGGCCGCTCGGCCCCCCGGTTGGCAATCACGAGCTTGTCGAACATGGATCCGTTTCCGGTGGTCGATCAGCGGCGAAGGTCGAGCGAACCTTCGAACAGGGTGAACCAGCCCTCGCGATTGTCCACCAGCGCTTCGATACGCAGCGGCACCGCGGCGAGCAGGTCGGCCGGCACCAGCGCGGGCTGGGCCGATACCGTCACGTCGACGCTCGCGGGGCCGAGACCGCGCGAGGCGAGCAGCTGCCGCACCGTGACCAGCGTCGTTGCGCCGTCGGCAGACAGCGCAAGCACCTGCCAGGCGTGTCCGGGCGGGGCGGGCGCCAGGCGCGGATCGAACGCGGCCGGCTGCTGCAGGCGGAACACGAAACGCTCGTCGAGCGTCGGCGCGCGCAGCTCGATGACGGCCGCCTGGATGATGACCCGCGGATCGGTCAGCACCGCCGCGCGCAACACGGCAGGCTCGACCGCGAAGACGTCTGCGCCGGTGAGATGGCGCCTCTTCGGCGGCTCGGGCGGCCGGGTCGCGCAGGCCGCGAGCCACGCGGCCGCCGCGGCGAGCAGCGTGCGTCGCCTCATGGCGCGCCTTCCCGCGCCGACGCGCCGCCGACGAGCCGCTGCAGCAGCCGCACGATGAAACGAACGAGCTTCGGCAGCAGCCACGCGGCGAGCACGACCAGCAGCAGCACGATCGCCGCGGCAACCCACGGGTAGGCGAATACCAGCAGCAGCAGGCCGCCGACCAGCGCGTCCTCTGCGCTCGAAACGGCGACGTTGCTGAACGGTTCGGGCGACGTGTTGACCAGCGCGCGCCCGCCGGCCTTGGTGAAGTGGCTGGTCGCGGCGAGCGAGCCGCCGAGCAGTGCGGCGATCGTCGCCCACAGCGCCGAGTCGCCGCCGAAGACCGCGCCGGCAAGCGCCGCGCCGGCCGGGATGCGGATCAGCGTGTGCACCGTGTCCCACAGCGAATCGAGCGCCGGAATCTTGTCGGCGAGAAACTCGATCGCCATCATCAGTCCGGAGGCGCCGAGCACCCACGGGTGCGCAAGCAGTTGCAGCCCCGCCGGCAGCGGCACCCACTGCATGTAGCCGGCCAGACCGACAACGAACAGCACCGCATAGAGGCGGATGCCGCTGGCGAAGCCGAGCACCGAGGCGACGGCGATCAGCTGGGCGGTGTCGAGGGAATCAGTCACGGTTGCGTCGCGAGTTCGCGAGCGAAGGGCTCTTGCCACGGATGGACACGGATGGACACGGATAAGGCATTCTTCATCGGACCCGTCGCTGGTACTCGACGCGGCGGCCGAAGTTGATCAGCAGACCCACTTCCAGTCCGGCGGCCTTGAGATAGTTCAGCAGCTGTGCCTCATGCGCCGGCAAGAGCACCGCGAGCGCCTTGATTTCCACCACGACCTCGCCATCGACGATCAGATCAGGCCGAAAGTCTCCCACGATACGGCCGCGAAACTGCACCTGCAGCGCGGGTTGCTGCTGAACCGCGTGGCCCCGCTCAACCAATGCAAGCGCGAGCGCGTTCTCGTAAACACTCTCCAGAAAGCCGGCCCCCAGTTCGTTGTGCACGTCGAAAGCGCAGCCGATCACGGCCTCGGTGATGTCGCCGCCCTTCATTCACGCGCCATGAACAAATCCGTGTTCATCCGTGTTCATCCGTGGCAAAAAAAGTCCCTTCAGCGGCCAGCGCGTGTTGGTTACATCTCTTCGTCGTCGCCCTCGGCGGCGGCGATCTCGGCTTCGTGGTCGGTGACCCAGCGCGGCTTGCGCTTGTCGAGGAACGCGCGCACGCCCTCGCGGCCGTCGTCGGAGGCGCGGACGGCGGCGATGCGCTCGGCGGTGTCGGCGGCCAGTTGCCCGTCGACCGGCCGCCCGGCGACCTCTCGCACCAGGCGCTTCGCCTCGGCCACCGCGCTGGCGGAGGTCTGCATCAGCGCGGCGAGGACCTCGACGATGCGCGCGTCGAGATCTTCCGCCGCGACCACCGCGTGCACGAAACCGATGCGCAGCGCCTCCGCGGCGTCGAAGCGCTCGGCGGTCAGCGCGTAGCGGCGCGCGGCCTGCTCGCCCATGGCACGGATCACGTACGGGCTGATCGTCGCCGGGATGAGGCCCAGCCGCGTCTCGCTCAGGCAGAAGTGCGCCGTGCCCGCCGCCACCGCGATGTCGCACGCGGCCACCAGCCCCATGCCGCCGGCGTAGGCGTCGCCGTGTACGCGCGCGATGGTCGGCTTCGGGCATTCGTAGATCGTGCGCAGCATGTCGGCCAGGGCACGCGCGTCGGCGCGGTTCTCGTCGTGCGAATAGCCGGCCATGCGGCGCATCCAGTCGAGGTCGGCGCCGGCGCAGAACGCCGGCCCGCGGGCGGCGAGCACGATCGCCCGCACGCCGGCGTCGGCACCGAGTTGCGTGAACGCCGCCGCCAGTTCCGCGATCAGCGTTTCGTTGAAGGCGTTGCGCACCTTCTCGCGTGCCAGCCGCACGACGGCGACGCGGCGTGCAATGTGAATGTCGAGACCGTCGCTCATCGCAGGATCCTCCCCAGGAACTGGTCCATCTCCAGAAAGGCGGCCGCGCGCGCCTGCGGATTGCCGCCCAGGTTCACGCCGGCGGGATCGGCGCCGTTGCGCACGTCGTCGCGGAAGCGCACCGGCCGCTGGCTGTCGAAACCGTGCACGCTGTCAGGGTAGACCTTCAGCACGACGTCCGCCTGCGGCTGTGCCTGCAGCGTCCGCGCCACCAGCCGCACGCACGGTGCCGGTGCGGTCCAGTCATCGTTGGCACCGAGGAGCATCAGGAGCGGCGCGTCGAGCGCGAACGGCGCCCTCAGCGCCGCGCGGCAGCCGGGATAGAACGCGATCGCACCGGCGACCGCGGCGGCGCCGGGCCGCGCGCTGTTCAGCGCAACGAGCAGCGTCGTCGCGCCGTGCGACCAGCCGAGCAGCACGATGCGCTTCGCGTCGACCTCCGGACGCTGCGCCAGCCACTGCACGGCGGCGAGCGCGTCGGCGCGCCGCGTCTCGACCGTGATCGTGCGCTCGCCGTTGCGCACCGTACAGATCGGTCCCGAGCCGCGCGAGCCAAAGCTGTCGGGCAGCAGCACGTGATAGCCGGCGTCGGCGAATCGCGCCGCATATTCGGTGTAGCGGGATTCCAGCGTCGTGCCGTCGCGCCGATAGAGGCCGCCGCAGCCGTGCAGGGCGACGATCGCCGGCCGCGGCGCGCCCTCGGCTGCCGGCATCCAGTGTGCCTTCAGCGCCGTGCCGTCCTGGCTCGGGAAAACCACCGGCTCGGCGCGCGCCAGCGCACCGGACAGGCAGGCCAGCGCCGCGAACAGCACGGCCGCGCCGGCGCGCCTCATCGCGCGGCCCTCTGCTGCAGCATGAAGACGAGGTCGAGCAGCGGGATCGCGTGGCCCATAGCCGTCAACGCCGCGCTGATCTGGCCGCGATGATGCGTGCCATGGTTGAACACGTGCGCCAGCGCGGCGGCGAAAGGCAGCTCCACCATTCTGCCGCTCGTGGTCTGGTAGCGCAGCGTTTGCTCGAAGCGTGACGCCGGCTGCGCCTCGACGAAGTTCAGCCACTGCGCCGACCCGTCGAGCAGGCTGCGGTGGAGTCGCGCGCGGTCGGCCTCGGCCTCGCCGTCGAGCCGCACCTCGGGCGAGACGCCCTCGGCGAAGCGGCGCAGCCACAGCGACAACTCCGCCACCAGCAGGTGATTGAGCGTGCCGTGGATCGACCTGAAGAACAGGCCGCAGTCGCGCCGGTAGTCGGCGTCGGGAAGCCTCGCCACGTGCTCGTCGAGCAGCCGCAGGGTCGCCCACTGGTGGTAGCGGGCCAGCGTGAGGAAGTGCTCGCGCAGGCTCATCGCTGCAGGCCCCGGTCGAAGCGCTTGGCGACCTCCTCCAGCATCACCTCGGTAGCGCCGCCACCGATGGCAAGGATGCGCGCATCGCGCACCAGCCGCTCGATCGGCGACTCGCGCATGTAGCCCATGCCGCCGTGGAACTGCTGGCAGTCGTACATCACCTCGTTGGCGAGTTCGCCGGTCAGCGCCTTCAGCATCGAGACCTCGCGCACGTTGTCGACGCCCTGGTCGACCTGCCACGCGCAGTGATAGAGGAACTGCCGCGCCGCCTCGACCTTCGCCGCCAGCATCGACAGCCGCTGGCGGATCGCCTGCTTGTCCCACAGCGGCGCGCCGAAGGCGCGGCGCTCGTTGACGTAGCGGAAGGTCAGGTCGAGCGCGGTGAGGCAGTGGCCGACCGCCATCGCGCCCAGTGCGATGCGTTCGGTCTGGAAGTTGCGCATGATCGCGTAGAAGCCGGCATTTTCCTCGCCGAGCCGGTTCGCCGCCGGCACGCGGCAGCTTTCGAAGGCCAGCTCCGCGGTGTCGGAGGCCAGCCAGCCCTGCTTGGCGAGCGCGCGGCTCACGCGCAGGCCCGGCGTTCCCTTTTCGACGGCAAAGATCGAGATGCCGCCCGCGCCGCGCGCGCCGGCGTCGGTGCGCGCGGCGACGAAGTACAGGTCCGCGTGCACGCCGTTGGTGATGTAGAGCTTGCTGCCGTCGAGCACGTAGTGGTCGCCGTCGCGCACGGCGCGCGTGCGCAGCGCGGCCACGTCGGAACCGGCATCGGGTTCGGTGACCGCCACCGCGGTGATGCACTCGCCGCGGCAGATCGCCGGCAGCCAGCGCGCCTTCTGCTCCGCCGTTCCGGCATGGGCCAGGTGCGGGCTCGCCATGTCGGTGTGCACCAGCACCGTGACCACGAAGCCGCCCGAAGTGGCGCGCGACAGCGCCTCCTGGAACACGACGCTGGTGACCATGTCGGCGCCGGCGCCGCCGTGCTCCGGCGCATAGCGCAGCCCGAGCCAACCGAGCGAGCCCATTTGCCGCAGCACGTCGCGTGGCACGACGCCCGCTTCGTCCCACGCGAGCGCGTTCGGCTCGACTTGCTGCTGAACGAACCGCGCCACCTGGCGGCGCAGTTCGTCGTGCTCGGGTCCGAGGTAGATCGTTTCCACGTCGTGCGTTGCGCTTCAGCCGACTCGCTGCGCGAATCCCGTCCGCCCCGACCCTACATCCGGAACACGCCGAACTTCGTGTCCGGGATCGGCGCGTTCAGCGCCGCGGAGAGGCCCAGCGCCAGCGTCATGCGCGTGTCGAGCGGGTCGATCACGCCGTCGTCCCACAGCCGCGCACTGGCGTAGTACGGATGGCCCTGGTGCTCGTACTGGTCGAGGATCGCCTGGCGGAACGCGGCTTCCTCCTCGGCGCTCCACGCGCCGCCGCGCGCCTCGATGCCGTCGCGCCGCACCGTGGCCAGCACGCTTGCCGCCTGTTCGCCGCCCATCACCGAGATGCGCGCATTCGGCCACATCCACAGAAAACGCGGGCCGTAGGCGCGGCCGCACATGCCGTAGTTGCCGGCGCCGAACGAGCCGCCGATGATCAGCGTGAACTTCGGCACGGCGGCGCAGGCCACTGCGGTGACCATCTTGGCGCCGTGCCGGGCGATGCCCTCGTTCTCGTACTTCCTGCCGACCATGAAGCCGGTGATGTTCTGCAGGAAGATGAGCGGTACCTTGCGCTGGCAGCACAACTCGATGAAGTGCGCGCCTTTCTGCGCGCTCTCGGAGAACAGGATGCCGTTGTTGGCGACGATGCCCACCGGCATGCCTTCGATCCACGCGAAGCCGGTGATCAGCGTGGTGCCGTAGCGTGCCTTCCATTCGTCGAACTCGCTGGCGTCGACGATCCGCGCGATGACCTCGCGCACGTCGTACGGCTTGCGCGTGTCGGTGGGGATGACCCCGTAGAGGTCCTCCGGGTTGCAGGCCGGCGGCCGCGGCTCGCGCAACTGCTGCGGCGAAGGCTTGACGTAATTGGTGGTGGCGACGATGCGCCGCGCCAGCGCCAGCGCATGCGCGTCGTTCACCGCCAGGTGATCGGCCACGCCGCTCATCCGCGTGTGCACGTCGCCGCCGCCGAGTTCCTCGGCGCTGACCACCTCGCCGATGGCCGCCTTCACCAGCGGCGGCCCGCCGAGGAAGATCGTGCCCTGCTCGCGCACGATGATCGACTCGTCCGACATCGCCGGCACGTAGGCGCCGCCGGCGGTGCACGAGCCCATCACCACCGCGATCTGCGGGATGCCCAGCGCGGAGAGCGTGGCCTGGTTGTAGAAGATGCGGCCGAAGTGCTCGCGGTCGGGAAAGACGTCGTCCTGGTTCGGCAGGTTGGCGCCGCCGGAGTCGACCAGGTAGATGCACGGCAGCCGGTTCTCGCGCGCGATCTCCTGCGCGCGCAGGTGCTTCTTGACCGTCATCGGGAAGTACGTGCCGCCCTTGACCGTGGCGTCGTTGCACACGATCACGCACTCGCGGCCGGCCACCCGGCCCACGCCGGTGATGATGCCGGCGCACGGCGCCTCGTCGTTGTACATGCCGTGCGCGGCGAGCTGCGACAGCTCGAGGAACGGCGTGCCGGGATCGAGCAGCATCTGCACGCGGTCGCGCGGCAGCAGCTTGCCGCGCGCGGCGTGCTTGGCGCGCGCCGCGGCGCCGCCGCCCGCGCCGGACCGCGCCACCTGCACCTTCAGGTCGGCGACGAGCAGCCGCATGTGCTCGGTCGCGGCGCGGAACTCGTCGGCGCGCGGGTTCAGCCTGGTCTGCAGGACGGCCATGTTCTCGACGGGTCAGGAGCGGGCGGATCGTTGCGCGGCGCGAGGCATGGCGCATGGTAGTGCGAACGCCGCGGCCGCAACCAGCAGCGTCGCACCGTCACCTCATGGCGACGGCCACCCCGGCCGCGGCGCGCGCCGCGAGAAGTGCCACGCGGCGAGGGTGAACGCCAGCGCCTGCAGCGCCGCGCTGACGAAGAACGGCGCGCCGATGCGCCAGTCGCCCGCCGGCAGGTGGCTGACCGCGGCCAGCACGGGCGCGCCGATCATCGGCGCGATCACGACGGTCAGGCTGGCCAGCGAACTCAACGCCCCCATCGTGCGGCCCTGCTCGGTCGGGTCGGCCGCCTTCGACACGATCGCCTGCAGCGACGGCGCGGCCGCGAAGGCGAGCAGGTTGGCGAAGATCACCGCGTACATCATCCAGCTCTGCGTGGCCACGCCCCAGGCGATGAATGCCAGCAGCCACGAGCCGATGCCGGCCAGCGCCATCCGCCGTTCGCCGAAACGGCGGATCAGCCGGCCGAGCAGCACGCCCTGCACCAGCACCGACATCAGGCCGACGACGAACAGCGAGAGACCGCTTTCGCGCGGGCCCCAGTCGAAGCGGAAGTTCGTGTACAGGACCCAGTTGGTGTGCAGGATGAACTGGGCCAGGTTGATGAGCGCGTAGACGGCGACCAGCGGCCCGACGCCGTGCAGCCGCGCCAGTGCCGTGAGCGAGCCGATCGGATTGGCGCGCGCGATCACGAACGGTTGCCGTCGCTCGCGCGGCAGCGACTCCGGGAGCACGAACCAGCCGTAGGCAAAGTTGGCCAGCGACAGGCAGGCGGCGGCGTAGAACGGCAGCCGCACGTCGATCGCGCCGAGCACGCCGCCGGCCGCCGGGCCGATGATGAAGCCGACGCCGAACATCGCGCCGATGCGGCCGAACTGCCTGGCGCGGTCCTCGGGCGGCGTGATGTCGGCGAGGTAGGCGTTGGCCACCGCCAGCGTGGCACCGGTGGCGCCGGCCAGCATGCGCGCGGCGAACAGCATCCACAGCGAGGTGGCCAGCGCGGCCACGAGGAACAACGTGCCGAGTCCGGCGATGCCGATGAGCAGGATCGGCCGCCGCCCGTAGCGGTCCGACAGCGCGCCGAGTCCCGGCGCGCACAGGAACAGCATCAGCCCGTAGGAGGCGGCGAGCGCCCCGTACCAGTAGGTCTGCGCCTCGCGGCTGGCGGTGAACTCGCCGACCAGGACCGGCAGCACGGGCAGCATCAGCCCGACGCCGATCATGTCGATCAGCACCGTGATGAGGACGAACGGGATGGCCGGCCGGCGCGACACGTCGGGCTCGGTCAGGGCGCCGGCATCTCCGTCACGCCGGGCTGCGCGCGGCAACGGTCGAGCCAGCCGCGCACCGCCGGATAGCCGGCCAGGTCGAAGCCGCCTTCATCGGCGCGGTGCGTGTAGGCGAACAGCGCGATGTCGGCGATCGAGAACCGGCCGGCAGCGAAGAACGGGTTCCGCGCCAGGTGCTGCTCCATCACCGCCAGCGCCGCGTGGCCGCGCCGCGTCAGTTCGGCAAGGCGCGGGTGGTCGTCCTGCTTCTGGAACATGCGGATGAAGCGCGCCACCGCGATCGCCGGCTCGTGCGAGTACTGCTCGAAGAACATCCAGCGCAGCGCCTGCGCGCGCGCCAGCCGGTCGCCGGGCCACAGGCTGCTGCCGTCGGCCAGGTAGCACAGGATCGCGTTCGACTCGGCGAGGAAGGTGTGATCGTCGATCTGCAGCACCGGCACCTGGCCGTTCGGGTTCATGGCGAGGAATCCGGGCGTGCGCGTCTCGCCTTTCAGGATGTCGACTTCGTGCCAGCGGCAGGGCAGGCCGAGCACGTCGAGCGCCAGCCGCACCTTGTGGCAGTTGCCGCTGCTGCTCGTCCCGTAGACGCGATGCGGCAGCAGCGCCGGCAGGGGATGCGGCATGTCAGCTCGCCTCGGAAAAAAGGTGAATGACGACCACGCCGGCGAGGATCAGGACGATCCCGACGATCTCGCCGGCCTCCAGCGCTTGTCCGAACAGCCGCCAGCCGATCAGCGTGATCAGCGCCATCCCGACGCCGGACCAGATCGCATAGACGACGCTGATCGGGATCAGGCGCAGCGCGCGCGTCATGGCCAGGAAGCAGGTCAGGTACGCGAGCCCGACGACGACCGACGGCCCGAGCCGGGTGAAGCCCGCGCTTGCCGACAGCGCGGAGGTGCCGGTGACGCCGGCGACGATCGCGATGCCGAGGAACAGGTAGGCGGCCCAGCGCCTTCGTGCCGGTCGCAGCTCATGGATCGACTCCTCGATGCGCGCGCCCGCGGCGGCGGCCAGGTCGGCCAGAGGCTCGTGCGCACCCGGCTCGACGTCGAAGAGTTCGTGCGCGTGCGCGCCTTCCGGCGCCGACGGCGGAGGCGGACGGGATGCGCTGCTCAACGCGCCCCCGCGCCGGAAAAGACCTGGATCACGACCACGCCGGCGACGATCAGCGCCACGCCGGCGAGCGCCGGGGCGTCGAGGCGCTGCTTGAACATCACCCATCCGATCAGCGTGATCAGCGCCACGCCCACGCCGGACCAGATCGCGTAGGCGATGCCGACCGGGATCACCTTCAGCGCCAGCGACAGGAAATAGAAGGCGGTGCCGTAGCCGACCGCCACCACCAGCGACGGCAGCGGACGGGTGAAGCCCTCGGCCGCCTTCAGCGCCGAGGTGCCGATCACCTCGGCCAGGATCGCGATTGCGAGATACAGGTAGGACATCTCAGGCACGGTTCACGAAATGAGCACAGCGGGCGCCCGCACGGCGAAGCGTGTGCGTGGGCTCAGAACGGCCCGCTGGCGAGCCAGCGCTCGACCTGCGGCAGCCGGTCGTGGCCCCAGAACATCTCGCCGTCGACGAAGAGCGTCGGCGCGCCGAAGACGCCGCGGGCGATCGACTCGTCGACCAGCGACTTCAGCTTGTCCTTGACCGCCGGCTCCTGCATGCCGCGGGCGAGCGCCACCGGGTCGGCGCCGACCTCGGTGGCCAGCGCGCCGAGGACTTCGGGCTCGGCGAGGTTGCGGTCCTGCGCGAAGTAGGCGCGGAACGCCGCGTGCAGGAAGCGCACCGCCATCGCCTCGTCCTGCGCCTGCAGCCAGAGGAACGCGCGCGCGGCGCCGACGGTCGCGATCGGGAACCTGCCCGGTTGCCGGAACGGCACGCCGGCAAAACGCGCGCTGCGTTCGAAGTCGTGCGCGAAGTAGCTCGCCTTCGGCGGCACCAGTTCGGTCAGCGGCACGCCGCCGGTGGTCCTGAAGATCACGCCGAGCAGGGTCGGCTTGTATTCGACCTTGCGGCCGTAACGCGCCGCCAGTTCGTCGATCTTCTCGCTGGCGAGGTAGGCGTACGGCGACGAGAAGTCGAACCAGAATTCGATGGGCGTTGGCATGTCGGGTCTTCCGCTGCGACGGGGTCCGCGCCGGAGCTCCGGCGCGATCGATGCGGCCGCAACGCAAGGCTGGCGCGCGTCGGCACGAAGGGCCGATTGTGCCGCAGTCGCCGCCTGCGTACGATGCTCGCGGCAGGAGCGGACGCAGTGCGAAAGCGGAGGTCGCGGTGGCGTGGTGGTGGGCGGTGCTCGCGGTGGGGGTCGTCTACGGCATCTGGGTGTTCAACCGCCTGGTCGCCGACCGCAATCTGGTGCGCGCAGGGGTTCGCCGACATCGACGTGCAGCTGAAGCGGCGCGCCGACCTGGTGCCGCGGCTGGTCGAGATCGTGCGCGGCTATGCGTCCTACGAACGGGCCACGCTCGAAGCGGTCGTCGAACTCCGTGACCAGGCGCGGCAGGCGGCGGCGCGCGACGTGCCGAAGGGTTCGCACGCGGAACGGCTCGCGGCCGAGACCCGCGCTCGGCGGTGCGCTGGCAAACGTGCTGCTGCTGCAGGAAGACTATCCGCAGCTCAAGGCCGACGCCAACTTCCGCGACCTGTCGGCCAAGCTGGTCGAGATCGAAGACCACCTGCAGTATGCGCGCCGCTTCTACAACGGCGCCGTCAAGCAGTACATCACGCGGCTCGCAGACCTTTCCGGAACTGATCGTCGCGCGGCTGTTTGCCTTCCGCGCGCCGGCGTTCTTCGAGACCGACGAGCGCGCCGCCGTGCAGGTGCAGCTGTGACACGCTGGCTCGCCCTCGCGTGGCTGTTGCTGGCGGCGGCGGTCGGCGCACAGGAACGGATCGTCGACTTTCGCAGCGACGTCTCGATCGCCGCCGACGGTGCGCTGACGGTGACCGAGACGATCGACGTGCAGGTCGAAGGCCAGGTGATCAAGCGCGGCATCCTGCGCGACTTTCCGACCGAGTACCGCGACCGCGCCGGCAACAAGGTGCGCGTGCCGTTCGACGTGATCAGGGTCACGCGCGACGGCGCGGCGGAGAACTACGCGCTCGAGACGCTGGCCAACGGCGTGCGCATCCGCATCGGCAACCGCGACGTGCTGCTGCCGCGCGGCGAGCACACCTACACGATCACCTACCGCACGGCGCGCCAGATCGGCTTCTTCGAATCGCACGACGAGCTGTACTGGAACGTCACCGGCAACGGCTGGACCTTCGCGATCGACCGCGCCGCGGCGCGCGTCACGCTGCCGCGCGCGGTGCCGGCGGCGCAGCTTGCCGCCGAGGGCTACACCGGGCGACAGGGCGCGCGCGGCACCGACTACGTCGCGCAGGTCTTCGACGGCGGCGGCGAATTCGAGACCACGCGCCGGCTGGCGCCGCGCGAGGGACTGACGATCGTGCTTGCCTTCCCGAAGGGCGTCGTCAGCGCGCCGTCGCTGCTCGACCGTGCCGGCTGGTTCCTCGCGGAGAACGTCGGCGCGGGCGTGGCCGCGGGCGGGCTGCTGGCGGTGCTGTCGTTCCTCTACTGGCGCTGGGACAGGATCGGCCGCGATCCGAAGCCGGGGCCGCTGTTCCCGAGATATGAGCCACCGTCGAACATGAGCCCCGCCGCAGTGCGCTTCGTCGACCGCATGGGCGCCGACAGCCGCTGCTTTGCCGCCGCGCTGCTCGGGCTCGGCGCGCGCGGCTACCTCACGGTGGACCAGCACGAGGACGGCTTCACCTTGACGCGCACCGGACGCGACGCACCGTTCGGCCCCGGCGAGAAGATGATGAGCTACGAACTGTTCGGCGGCAAAGACGTCGCGACCATCGCGAAGAAATACGCGCCGTCGGTGGCGGCGGCGCAGAAGCAGCTGAACAAGGCGCTCGAAGACCAGTACGACGGCGTGCTGTTCAGGCGCAACCGCGTGCCGCTGGTGCTGGCGGGGCTGGGCGGCGTGGGCGCGGTGATCGCGGCAGGCGCGCTCGACGCCGCGCTGCCGGTGGTCATCGGTGCCGCGGTGCTGCTCGCCGCCGCCATGCTGCTCGGCGGCTACCTGCTGCCGGCCTACAGCGTGCAGGGGCGCAGGCTGAAGGACGAGATCGAGGGACTGCGCCTGTATCTCGGCGTGGCCGAGGGCGACAACCTCGCGCGCCTGCAGACGCCGCGCCTGACGCCGGAAGAATTCGCCCGCCAGTTGCCGTACGCGCTCGCGCTCGGCGTCGAGAAGACCTGGGCCGACCGCTTCGCTGCCGTGCTCGGCACCGCAGCCGTCGCGCAGGCGGTGTCGAGCTACTACCGCGGCAGCGATTTCAACACCGATTCGGTCGGCAGCATCGGCGCGTTGAGCGACGGGCTTTCGTCGATGAGTTCGACTGTCAGCGCCGCGTCGACGGCCCCCGGATCGAGCTCGGGTTCCGGAGGCGGCGGCTCCAGCGGCGGCGGCGGCGGCGGGGGCGGCGGCAGCGGCTGGTGATCGGGCGCCCTCCCCTTCAAGGGGAGGGTGGGGAGGGGATGGGTCCCGACTACGCGGCCAGCGCGCCGAAGAACACGCGCGTCACGTAGTCCATCGTCACGCGGCCGTCCCGCTGCGCGGCGTCGAAGAGCCGCCGCAGCCGTTCGACCATCGGCGCGTAGTTCGGGTGGTCGGGCTTGGGCACGTAGGAGGCGGAGTTCAGCCGCGCCAGCAGCGTCGCGTAGTCGAGCACGGTCGGATTCGGAAAGCCGCTGACGCGGAAAGCGTGGTGGCCGAAGAAGGCCGCCACCGAATCCTCGTGCGCGTGCCGGTGCTTGATTTCCGTGTAGCCGATGCCGAAGTCGAGCAGCAGTTGTTCGTAGCCCTCGGCGAAGGCGTCGCCGGTCGAGACGCGGTCGTTCCAGATCAGCGCCGCGTTCGGCGGCCGCCTCAATATGCGCAGCGCCTCGGCGCGCGCCGGGCCGATGTCGAACCAGTGGAATGCCTGCGCCGCGATCAGCAGGTCGACGCTCGCGTCGGGCAGCGTCGTCGCTTCGGCCGTGCCGGCCACGCTGCTGAAGCGCGCGAACGCGGCGAGTTGCCGGTCGCCTTCGGCGCGCATCGCCTCGTTGGGCTCGACGCCGATCACGGCGAGCCCGGCGCGCAGGAACGGCTCGCACGACAGGCCCGTGCCGCTGCCGATGTCGGCGACCACCGCATCGTGCGGCAGCTTCAGTTCGGCGATCAGCGTCGTCGCGATGTCGGCCGGATAGCCGGGCCGCGCCGCGGCGTAGTCGCCGGCGCGCGAGGTGAAGCGTTCGGTGGAGTCGGCGGCGGGGCGCATGGGGGAAGTCCAGTCGGCGCGCGACTCTAGCGGGTCGCCCAGCCGCCACAGATCGGGAAAACCTGGCCGACGAAGCAGTCGGCGGCATCACTGCACAGGTACGCGGCGAACTCCGCGTCCTCCCTGGCCGAGACGAGGCGGCCCAACGGCACCTCGCGCTTCAGGCGCTCCTGGAAGCGCGGGTTTCGCTGCACCTCTTCGGGAAAGTAGGTCGGGTTGTCCACGAAGTTCTGCGCGATGGCATTGACCTGGATGTTGTGTGGGGCGAGCTCGACCCCGACCGCCTGAACGTAGGCGAGCTGCGCACCGCGCGCCGCGCTGTAGGTCGATGCCCGGCGCATGCCGCGAAGCGCGGATGCGCTTCCGATGACCAGGATCTTGCCGCGGCCCCGCGCCGTCATGCCGGGAACGACCGCCCGGACCAGACCGGGCAGCGGATCGACGAGCGCAGCGAAGGTCTGCCGCCACTCGGCATCGGTGACGTCGACGGCGGGCGTGCTCGGCGCCGCAAGGGCCAGGTTCGCGACGAGGACGTCGAGGTCGCCCGAGGCGGCCACCAGTGTCTCGGCCGCGCCCGCTTCCGCCAGAGGGTCGTGGCTGGCAACGACTTCCGCGCCGTGCTCCGCGAAGACTTCGCAGAGCATCGGCCCCATGAACTCGCCCGCCTGCGTGACGAGAATCCGCTTGCCCTCGAGCTTCCCGGCCATTCGATTGCCTTCGGTTTGGCTCATTCGCCGCGCTCCCGATGAAAGCGGTCGACGCGGTCGGTCATCATCGCCTTTCGTTGCCCGGCGCGCAGCCCCGCGCGGCGCATGCCGGCTCAGAACCAGTAATCCGCGACGCAGCGCCCGTCGCGCGGCAGATCGCTGAAGCTCACCAGGCCGTCGAAGTGGTCGATGGGAAGCCGGGCCACCGGCTCCGGCTCGGCCAGCCTCAGGTTCACCGCGATGCGACGCCGCCCGTCCTCGCCGGTCTCCCGCCCTCGCCAGAAGGCGACGCAGCCGCAGGTGGGACAGAAGTGGAACTCGATCGCCTTGCCGCGGACATAGGCCCGGGTCGGCCCCGAGACCTGGACGTCTTCGCCCTCGAAGCCATAGGCCCACAGGACGCCGTAGCGACGACAGACGGTGCAGTTGCACGCGGTGGCCGACTCCGGCATGCCGTTGAACTGCCATCGAACTGCGCCGCAGTGGCAGGAGCCTTCGAGCATCTCGGTCACCCGTTCGAGTCTTGTTCGCCTGCGGGGGATTCTCGCCGGGGGACTGGCGGTCCGCAAATGACCGACCGCGGTTCGCCGCAGCGCCCGGACTGCGGTTCAAAGAACCTTGCGGACCGGAAGGCCGCGGCCACAGGCTCGCGGGGTTGGCCTTGATCGAGAGGAACCCATCTGACGATCCTCGAGCCTGTCCAACTCCGCTACGCCCTGATCCGCATCATCTCCGCGTCAACCATCGGCTTCACCGACGCCCGCGCCGGATAGCGCGTGCCGGCGATGTCGATCTCCCACCGCCCCGCCTCGCACCACGCCTGGTCGATCGGCTCGCCGGCGTCGATCATCGCCAGCCCCACGGCGCCGCCGAGCGTGTGGCCGTAGCTCGCGGCGCGCACGTAGCCGGCCGGCTTGCCGTCGCGGCAGACGACCTCGGCGTGGAACATCAGCGGCTCGGGGTCGAGCACCAGCACCTGCAGCAGGCGGCGCGTCGAGCGGCCCCAGCGCTTTCTTCGCCAGCACCGCGTCGCGGCCGATGAAGCCGCCGGGCTTGGCGAGGTCCACCGCGAAGCCGAGCCCGGCTTCGAGCACCGAGTCGGTGTTGTCGATGTCGTGGCCGTAGTCGCGGTAGCCCTTTTCCATCCGCAGGCTGGCCAGCGCCTTCAGGCCGGCGTGGCGCAGGCCGAACGCTTCGCCCGCCTGCACCAGCCGCTCGTACACGTGCACGGCCTGCTCGGCGGGCACGTAGAGCTCGTAGCCGAGTTCGCCGACGTAGGTGATGCGGACGCACAGCACGCGCGCCAGCCCGAGGTCGATCTCGCGCGCGCAGCGGAACGGGAAGGCGTCGTTCGATAGATCGTGGCTGGTCAGCGACTGCAGCAGCTCGCGCGAGCGCGGCCCCTGGATGTTGATCTGCGCGTAAGCGCCAGTCACGTCGGTGGCGAAGGCGTGCGCGCCCTCGCAGTGCCGTCTCAATCTCGCGAGCGCATGGCCGTGCGCGGTGTCGGAGGCCACCACCATGAAGTGCTCGTCGTCAAACTTGGTGACGGTGAGGTCCGCCTCGATCGTGCCGCGCTCGTTCAGCCACTGCGTGTAGGTGATGCGACCGGGCTCGGCGTCGACGTTGTTGGCCGACAGCCAGTTCAGCACGCGGCCGGCGTCCTTGCCCTGCACGAAGAACTTGGACATGAACGACATGTCCATCAGGATCACGCCGTTGCGGCGGCCTCGTGCTCGGCGCGCCAGTACGGGAACCAGTTCTGCCGGCCCCAGCCCAGGCGCTCGACCTTCGCCGGCACGCCGGGCGGCGCGTACCAGTCGGCGCCTTCCCAGCCGCTCACGTCCTTGAAGTACGCGCCGCGCGCGGCGAGGCGGTCGTGCAGCGGCGAGCGCCTGGCGTCGCGCGCGGTGGCCATCGAGCGCGTCGGGTAGTGGCACTGGTAGACCATGCCGAGCGCTTCTGCCGTGCGCGTGCGCCGGTACTCGGGGTTGGACTGATAGCGGTGGAAGCGGTCGACGTGGATGCCGGTGACATCGGCCTGCGGATCGCCGGTCGTGATCCAGTGCGCCAGCAGCCGGCCGATGCCGCCGCCGGTCAGTATCCCGATCGAGTTCAGCCCGGCGGCGACGAAGTAGTTCTTGATCTCGGGGGCGGGGCCGACGATCGGCAGCAGGTCCGGCGTGAAGCTCTCCGGGCCGCAGAAGAACTTCTTGATGCCGGCCCCCTGCGCCGCCGGCACGCGCGCCAGCGCCTTTTCGAGGAACGGCGTCATCCGCTCCCAGTCGGGTTCGATCTCGCCGAACGAGAAGTCCTTCGGCACGCCGTCGACCTTCCACGGCGCGGCCTCGGGCTCGAACAGGCCGATCATCAGCCCGCCGCCTTCCTCGCGGTAATAGCCGTAGGAGGCCGGGTCCTCGAGCACCGGCCAGTCGCGAGAGATTCCCGCCAGCGGCCCGGTGATCAGGTAGTAGTGCTCGGCCGCCTGCAGCGGGATGTTCACGCCGGTCAAGCAACCCGAGTTCGCGCGCCCACATCCCGGCGCAGTTGACCACCGTCTCGCACTGCACGGCGCCGTGCGTGGTGTCCACGCCCACCACCGCGCCGCCGCGCGTGCGCACGCCGGTCACCGCCACGCCCTCGGCGAGCTTCGCGCCTTTCATCCGCGCGCCCTTGGCCAGCGCCATCGTCACGTCGACCGGATTGGCGCGGCCGTCTTCCTTGACGTAGAAGCCGGCCAGGATGTCGTCCACGCGCGCCAGCGGGAAAAGCTCGCCCACCTCGCGCGGGGACAGCTCGTGCACGTCGATGCCCATCAGCCGGTTGAACGCGGCGACGCGGCGGTATTCCTCGAGCCGGTCGGCATCGGCCGCCACCTCGATGAAGCCGCAGGGCCGAAAGCCCGTCTCCTGCCCGGTCTCGGCCGGCAGCCGCGTGTAGAGGTCGCGCGAGTACCTGCGCATCTCGGTCGACGTCTCCGAGGTCGAGCCGAAGGTGACGATCAGCCCCGCCGCGTGCCAGGTGGTGCCCGAGGTCAGCCGGTCGCGTTCGAGCAGCAGCACCTCGCAGCCCAGGTGCGCCAGGTGATAGGCGACCGAGCAGCCGATGATGCCGCCGCCGATGACGACGACGCGGGCGGAGGCGGGGAGCGTTTCCATGCCCGCCGACACTAGGACTGTGCGGCGAGCAACCGTTTCAGCGCGGCGCGCAGCGGAGCCAGATCGTCGCTGACGATGCTCCACAGCGTGTCGTCGTCGATGCCGAGGTAGCCGTGGATCAGGCGGTCGCGGACCGCGACGATCATCCGCCAGGGCACTTCGGGCGCCGCGTTGCGCACGGTTTCAGGGACGTGCGTCGCGGCCTCGCCGATCAGTTCGAGGTTGCGCAACGTCGCGTCGTAACGCATCGGATCGGCGGCGAAGGTCGAGCGATCGAGCCCCTTGGTGTAGGCCAGCACCTTGTCGCAGAAGGCAAGCATGTCCTCGACGTAGAAGCGCCACTCGCGGGGCACGGCGTCAGACATGGATCGCTTCGCGCTCGATGACGGGGCGCAGCTGCGGCCGCAGGGCCTTGTTCGTCACCAGATCGACCGGTGCGCCCAGCAGGTCTTCGAGAAAGAACTGCAGGCCGAAGTAGCGCGCCGAGGTGGCCGGGCCGTCGAACTCGACCAGCACGTCGATGTCGCTGCCCGCGCGCGCCTGGTCGCGTGCGCGCGAGCCGAACAGGGCCAGGCTGCGCACGCCGAAGCGGCGCTGCATTTCATCCTTGTGCCGGCCGAGCAGGGCCAGGGTTTCGGCTCGATTCATGGATGAATGATGCCGCAACGCCCGGCGCCGGTGTTGTTCTGGCCCCGCCACGGCGCCGGTCGAGCGCCTCACGGTGTCATTCCCGCGCAAGCGGGAATCCACGGGGCTCCGTCGTTCAGGACTGGATCCCCGCTGGCGCGGGAATGACACGCCGTGGTGCTGTCGTCGCTGGCGAGCAAGCGGCTCAATCCTTCATCACCGTATCCAGCCCGCGATGCACGCCGGTCAGCGTGTGCACGCGGCGGATCGCCAGCAGCGCGCCGCCGACGTAGGGCTCGGCGCTTTCGCCGGACTCGTGGCGGATGTGCAGCCGCTGGCCGTGCGCGCCGAAGATCGCCTCGACGCCGATGACGAAGCCGGGCGTGCGCACCGAGTGCACCTGCACGCCGTTGAGCAGCGCGCCGCGCGCCTCGCGCGGGCCGCGCACCTGCTCCAGCGGCACGCCGAGCGTCGCCTGCTTGATTCGGCCGAGTCGCGCCGACAGTTCGCGCGCGGTGCCGCTCGGCGCGTCGACCTTGGTCTCGTGCGCGTAGTCGATGATCTCGAAGTGGTCGAGGTAACGCGCGGCGATCTCGGCGAACTGCATCGCCAGCACCGCGGTGATCGCGAAGTTGCCGCAGGCGAGCACGCCGCGCTGCCGGTCTCGGGCGACGTGGTCGATCTCGGCGTAATCGGCGTCGGCGAGCCCCGAGGTGCCGACCACGACGTGGCAGCCGGCATTCAGCGCGGCGACGATGTTGGCCTTGGCCGCATCGGGCTTGGTGTATTCGACGAACACGTCGGCGGGCGTGGCGAGTGCCGCGGCGGCGCTGGCATGAATGGGGCAGTCCAGGCGCGGCTCGTTCAGCACCTCGCCGAGGTTGCGGCCGGCACTGGCACGGGCCACGGCACCCACGACCCGCACGTCGTCGGTCCGCGCGATGCCGCGCGCGAGCGCCGCGCCGGCCCAGCCGGTGGCGCCGGCGACGATGACGCGCAGCGGTTCAGCCATGTCCGTGGCACCCGGTCGCCCGCGGCCACTGACAGCCCCTTCGGGGCGCAGTCGTGCCGACGTGAGCGTGGATGTCGCTTCATTTCAACCCTTCAGGTTGGCGATTTCGATCAGGTTGAGGTCCGGGTCGCGCACGTAGATCGACAGCAGCGGTCCGACCGCGCCGGTGCGCGCCACCGGGCCCTCGATCACCGCGATGCCGAGCGCCGCCAGGTGCGCCGCGTACTGCTCGACCGGCGTGGAGGTCAGGAAACAGAGGTCGGCCGAGCCCGGCGTGGGCCTTTCCGCCTTCGGCTCGAATTCCTTGCCGGCCTCGTGCAGGTTGATCTTCTGCGTGCCGAAGGCGAGCGCCTTGCGGCCGGCGCCGAACGTGACCTCGGTCATGCCCAGCCCGCGGACGTAGAAGTCGATGCTCGCCTGCAGGTCGCGCACGGTCAGCACCAGGTGGTCGAGGCTGTCGACTCGCATCGCTGCTCCTCGTGAAAAGCTCAGCCCTTCTTCGGCAGTTCGATGCCGGGAAAGATCTTGATCACCGCCGCGTCGTCCTCGCGGCCGTGGCCGGCGCTCGAGGCCATCGAGAACATCTGGTGCGCGGTGGCCGCGAGCGGCAGCGGGAACTTGCTGGCGCGCGCGGTATCGAGCACCAGGCCGAGGTCCTTGACGAAGATGTCCACCGCAGACAGCGGCGTGTAGTCGCCGGACAGCACGTGCGGCATGCGGTTCTCGAACATCCACGAGTTGCCCGCGCTGTGCGTGATCACGTCAAAGACCTGCTGCGGATCGACGCCGGCGCGGATGCCGAGCGCCATCGCCTCGGCCGCGGCGGCGATGTGCACGCCGGCGAGCAACTGGTTGACGATCTTCACCGTGCTGCCCGGGCCGGCGGCATCGCCGAGCCGGTAGACCTTGGCCGCCATCGCCTCCAGCACCGGCATCGCCCTGTCGTAGCCCTGCGGCTTGCCGGCGGTCATCATCGTGATCTCGCCGCGTGCCGCGCGCGCCGCGCCGCCGGAGATCGGCGCGTCGAGGTACAGCAGGCCGAGCTTCTCCAGCTTCGCTTCGAGCCCGATCGAGAAGTTCGGGTCGACCGTCGAGCACATCACGAACACGCTGCCTTTCTTCAGCGCCGCCGCGGCGCCGTGTCTCGCCGAACAGCACGCTCTCGGTCTGCGCGGCGTTGACGACGACACTGATCAGCACGTCGCAGCCGGAGGCGACATCGGCCGGCGAGGTGCAGGCGACGCCGCCTTCGGCGGCGAAGGCCTGCACGGCCTCGCTGCGCACGTCGAACACGCGCAGCGTGTAGCCCTTGCGGCGCAGCGACTGCGCCATGCCGAGCCCCATCGCACCGAGTCCGATCAGGCCGACGGAGACAGAGGGGGTCGATGTCATCGCTATTCCTGTCGAAGAGGAAGGGAGTGGCCGGCGGCGGCGCGCCGCGCGCGCTACGCCAGCGCGCGGCCGATCAGCAGCCGCTGGATGTCGCTCGTGCCTTCGTAGATCTGGCACACGCGCACGTCGCGATAGATGCGTTCGACCGGGAAGTCGGTCACGTAGCCGTAGCCGCCGTGGATCTGGATCGCGTCCGAGCAGACGCGCTCGGCCATCTCGGAGGCGAACAGCTTGGCCATCGCCGCTTCCTTCAGGCAGGGCGGCCTGCGTCGCGCAGCGCCGCGGCGTGCAGCACCAGCGCGCGCGCCGCCTCGATCTGCGTGGCCATGTCGGCGAGCCGGAAATTCACCGCCTGGTGATGGAAGATCGGCGTGCCGAAGCTCTCCCGCTCCTTGGCGTACTTGAGCGCCGCCTCGAACGCCGCGCGCGCCATGCCGACCGACTGCGCGGCGATGCCGATGCGCCCGCCTTCGAGTGCCGAGAGCGCGATCCGGTAGCCCTCGCCCTCGTCGCCGATGCGGTTGGCGGCCGGCACGCGGCAGTCCTCGAACACGATCTGCGCCGTGTCCGAGGAGTGCTGGCCCAGCTTCTCCTCGATCCTCGCCACCACGTAGCCGGGCGTGGCCGTCGGCACGACGAACATGCTCATGCCGCGCTTGCCGGCGTCCTTGTCGGTGACCGCGATCACCATCGCGTAGTCGGCGTGCTTGCCGCTGGTGATGAACTGCTTGACGCCGTTCAGCACGTAGTCGCCGCCGTCGCGGCGGGCGCTGGTGCGCAGCGCCGCGGCGTTGCTGCCGACGTGCGGCTCGGTGAGGCAGAACGCGCCGAGCGCGCTGCCTGCGGCCAGCGGCACGAGGAAGCGCTGCTTCTGTTCCTCGGACGCGAAGCCCATCAGGATCGCGCACACCGGGCAGTTGTTGACGCTGATGATGGTCGAGACGCCGCCGTCGCCGGCTGCGATCTCCTCAAGCGCAATCGCCAGCGAGGTGTAGTCCATGCCGGCGCCGCCGTACTCCTCCGGCACGGCGATGCCGAAGGTGCCGAGCGCGGCGAGCTCGGCGAGCGCCTCTTTCGGGAAGGCGTGCTCGCGGTCCCACTGCGCCGCATGGGGCGCCAGCCGCGAGGACGCGAACTCGCGCAGCGCCTCGCGCAGCAGCCGGTGTTCTTCTTTCAGCATGCCGGGATCAGCTCCCTATCTTCGCGGCGCCGGACGAGCGCAGGCGGATCACGTAGCCGGTGATCGCGGCGGCGGCGAGCGCCGCGAGCAGCATCTGCCCGCCGCCGAGCGCACCCGAGATAAGCAACGTCTGCATCATGCAGTCCGCGTACAACGACGGCACGCACCACGCCCAGGTGACCAGCGCCGAGAACGCGAGCCAGGTCAGTATCGCCACCAGCAGGCCGCGCGACAGCGACTGGCTGATGCTGCGCACGCGCGTGGCGGCACGGCCGTAGACGACCAGCGCGAAAAGCATCGCCAGCAGCGCGGGCACGGCGATGAAGACCCACGGGTCGATGCCCGCCTCGTCGGCGAAGCGCAGCATGACGGCGTGCAGCGACGCGGCGGCGATCGCGCCGAAGGCGCCGAACAGCAGCGCCGCCAATACCGGGATCGACAACTGTCGCCTCATCTGACTACCGGTTCGCTCGCCTGCCTCGCCTCAGGGCCGGCGTGCAGTGACTTCGATCTCCAGCCTCATGCGCGGATCGACCAGCCCGCAGACGATCGCGGTGGCTGCCGGCCGGGCCCGTGCGAAATACTGGCCGAAGACCGGCGCCAGCACCTCGAACAGCCGCGCATCGGTCAGGTAATAGCGCACCCGCACGACGTCGTCCAGCGTGCATCCCGCCTGAGCCAGCGCGGTCGCGATGTTACGGAAACACTGGTGGCACTGGGCGAGCGGATCTTCGTCGATCTGCATCGTCGCGTAGTCGAAGCCGGTGGTGCCGGCCACGAGGACGGTATCGCCGTCGACCACGGCCCGGCTGTAGCCGGCCAGCGCCTCGAACGACGAGCCCGAACTGATCCGCTGTACTGCCATTCGACCCCGCTAGAAGGCGATCCGCTCGCCGTCGAAATTGAACAGGCCGCCGTTGTATGAGGCATCGGCCGCGCCGAGCACGCGCCGCATGCCGGCCACGCTGTCGGCCGCCTCGACGGTCGCCCCGGCACCGCCCAGGTCGGTGCGCACCCAGCCGGGATGCAGCGCGACGCAGACGATACCCTGCGCGCCGAGTTCGAGGCTCGCCGCTTTCATTACGCTGTTCAGTGCCGCCTTGCTGGCCCGGTACAGCCAGCCGGCGGTCGACTGCATCTGCGACACCGAGCCCATGCGGCTCGACACGACCGCCAATGTGCCGCGCGAAGCGGCCAGCGAGGGCGCCAGCGTCGGGATCAGCCGCATCGCGGCCAGCACGTTGGTGTGCATCACGTGGTCGAAATCCGCCGCGTCCGGCGCGACCAGGCCCTGCGTGCGCGGGCCATAGACCCCGGCGTTGAGGATCGCCACGCTCAACGGCCTGCCGGCCAGCGCTTGCGCCAGCACGGCCGGCGACGCGGCATCGAGCACGTCGAGCCGCAGCGGTTCGGCGCCGAGCGCACTCAGCCGCTCGCCGTCGGCCGGCGCGCGATGCGTCGCGATCACGGGCGCGCCGGCCCCCGCGTACTGGCGGACGAATTCCAGCCCGATGCCGCGGCTGGCGCCGACGACCAGAACCGCCGCCGGCGTCATCGGGCGTCGGGCGGCGCTTTCCGCCGTGCCGCTCAACGGATCATCTCGACCGCCATCGCGGTCGCCTCGCCGCCGCCGATGCACAGCGCGGCGATGCCCCGCGTGCCGCCGGTCTTCTTCAGTCCGCCGAGCAGCGTCACCACGATCCGCGCGCCGGAGGCGCCGATCGGATGGCCCAGCGCGCAGGCGCCGCCGTGGATGTTGACCTTGTCGTGCGGCAGCTTGTGCTCGGTCATCGCCGCCATCGTCACCGCGGCAAAGGCTTCGTTGACCTCCCACAGGTCGACCTGGCCGGCCTTCCAGCCGGTCCTGGCCAGCACTTTGTCGATCGCGCCGACCGGCGCGGTGGTGAACCACTCCGGCGCGTGCGCGTGAACGCTGTGCGCGAGGATGCGGGCGATCGGCTTGCAGCCGAGCTTGGCCGCGGTCGATTCACGCATCAGCACGAGCGCCGCCGCGCCGTCGGAAATCGACGAGGCATTGGCGGCGGTGATCGTGCCGTCCTTCTTGAACGCCGGCTTCAGCCCGGGGATCTTGTCGATCCTGGCCTTGAACGGCTGCTCGTCCTTGGCGATCTCGACCTCGCCGCCCTTGCCGGCGATCTTCACCGGCGCGATTTCCCAGGCGAAGCTGCCGTCGGTGTTGGCCTTGGCCGCGCGTTCGAGCGAGGTGATGGCGAACTGGTCCTGCGCCTCGCGCGTGAAGCTGTACTTGGCCACGCACTGCTCGGCGAACACGCCCATCGCCTTGCCCCGCTCGTAGGCGTCCTCCAGCCCGTCGAGCGCCATGTGGTCGTACATCATCGCGTGGCCGTAGCGGTATCCGGTGCGGCCCTTCGGGATCAGGTACGGCGCGTTGCTCATGCTTTCCATGCCGCCGGCGACCAGCACGTCGGCGCTGCCGGCGACCAGCATGTCGTGCGCGAACATCATCGTGCGCATGCCCGAGCCGCACATCTTCGACAGCGTGACCGCGCCGGCCGACTGCGGCAGCCCGGCGGCGAGCGTGGCCTGCCGCGCCGGCGCCTGGCCCTGGCCGGCCATCAGGCAGTTGCCCATCAGCACTTCGTCGACGGCCTCGCCCTTGACGCCGGCGCGTTCGACGGCGGCCTTGATGGCCACGGCGCCGAGTTGCCACGCCTGCTGCGAGGCGAAATCGCCGAGCATGCCGCCGATCGGCGTGCGGGCTGCTGAGACGATGACGATGGGATCTGACATGGCGAATCCTCCAGAAAGAACGTGCGTCGGTTAGGGGCGGGCCGGCACGCCGCCGAAGCGGTGCAACGTGCTGGCTGGCTCGAACGGGTGGCGGAAGCGGCGCATTCGATCGTGGTCGTCGGCCGCGCGCGGAAGCTGAACAGCGCGCAGGCCGAAGTCGACCGGCACAAGGCAATGGCCGCAGCAGCGACCGCTGCGCATTATCCGCCGCGGCACGGGGTTCCGCTGCGGGCAGCGCGCGGGAAGCTTGACGAGGGTCATCCGCCCGCGTTCCGCCACCGGCCCGGCGAACGCAGCGGTCGGTCGCAGGTCAGCCCTGTCCCTCGGCGAAGCGGTTGGCGAAGCGCTTCTCCAGCGGATACGGAAACACGTCCTCCAGCTGCCCGCGCTTGATCCGCTCCTTGCGCGCCTGCCAGAAGTCGGGGGTGAACAGGTCCGCGTGGTACTTCAGCAGCGCGGCACGGATGCGCGGGTCGCCGAGCAGGAACGGCTCCCAGTTCTCCGGGAAAACGTCGCCCTTTTCGACCCGGTACCACGGCTCGTCGGACATCTCCGACTCCTCGTCCGGCGCCGGCGGGATGCGACGGAAGTTGCACTCGGTCATGTACTCGATCTCGTCGTAGTCGTAGAAGACGATCCGGCCGAGCCGGGTGACGCCGAAGTTCTTGTACAGCATGTCGCCGGGGAAGATGTTGGCCGCGGCGAGGTCCTTGATCGCGTGGCCGTAGCCCCGGATCGCCGCATCGAGCTCCGCGTCGGTGGCGTGCTGCAGGTAGATGTTCAGCGGCGTCATGCGCCGCTCGATGTACACGTGCTTGAGCACCACCGTCTTCGCGTCGAGCTCGAGCAGGCTCGGGCACATCTGCATCAGTTCGCGCAGCAGGTCGGGGTGGAAGCGCTGGCGCGGCAGCGCCACCTGCGAATACTCCCAGGTGTCGGCCATGCGGCCGACCCGGTCGTGCATCTTCACCAGCTGGTACTTGCCCTTGATCTGCTCGCGGTCGGTCTCCTTCGGGTACGGGATGACGTCCTTGATCATCTTGAACACGTACGGGTAGGAGGGCAGCGTGAACACCGACATCACCAGGCCCTTGATGCCCGGCGCGATCACGAAGCGGTCCGACGAGTGGCGCAGGTGGTGCAGGAAGTCGCGATAGAAGAGCGTCTTGCCCTGCTTCTGCAGGCCGACCATCGTGTACAGCTCGGAGGCCGGCTTGTGCGGCAGCAGGGTCTGCAGGAAGTCGACGTACGCGCTCGGCGCCTCCATGTCGACCAGGAAGTACGCGCGCGTGAACGAGAACAGGGTGGCGATCAGGTCGGTGGTGAAGATCACCGTGTCGATGTAGACGCGGCCGCGCTCGTCGCGCAGCAGCGGCACCGCGATCGGGGTGAGCCGCGTGCCGTTGATCATCCGGCCGACGATGTAGGCACCCTTGTTGCGGAAGAACAGGCTGGACAGCACCTGGATCTGGCAGTCGGGTTCGGCATGCCAGGGACGGGCGAACGCCTCGCGATTGCGGTGCGCCTCGCACAGGGCGCGGATCACGTGCCGGATGTCGCGCTCGACGTCGACGAACGCGCAGGCCAGCCCGAAGTCGATGATGATCTTGCGCAGCGTGGAGCGCAGCCCGGTCTTGCCTTCGCCGCTGCCCGGGTAGTAGCTGCGATAGCTGGGCGGGTCCGAGTCCATGTAGTCGGTGGCCACGCCGGGCCGCACGAACAGGAACTCGTTGTGGAAATAGTCGCGCACCAGCAGCTTGGTGCTCACCGAGTTGAAGAAGGTCTCGGCGCACTCCGGCTGGCGATGGTCGGCCAGCAGCGCCACGTAGTGCTGCTTCGCCGCCTGCCACACCGCGTCGCGCTGCTCGTCGGCGAGCGCATCGAGGTCGAAGTCGGCGCGCACGCGGGCCACCGCCTCGTTGACGCGCTGGTCGTAGAAGTCGATGCGGCTGCGCGCCGCCTGCTGCATGCGCCGCCAGGCGCCGTTCTCGTACTGCCCCTTGGCCTGCTGCGCGACGTAGCGGAACAGGCGGTAGTGGCGGTCGAAGCCCTCCAGGATGGCGCGCGCGATCGCCGCCGGCTGCGGCGTCGACCGGTCGACGCCGCCGGCAGTGGCCAGATTGGGTGATCCGGGCTCGTTCATCGGGAGTTCAGTTGACGCTCGTATGACGCGGTGTTGCCGCCAGCCACACGGCCAGCGCGCCGAAGGCGGTGCCGAGCAGCCAGCGCTGCATTCTCAGCCACAAGGGGCGGCTGGCAAACCACACCGCCAGCGCCCCGGCCACGGTGACCAGCAGCCCGTCGATCAGCGTGGAGACGACCAGGTGCACGATGCCCAGCAGCAGGCTCTGCGCGAACACCGGGCCGGCCGTCGGCTCGACGAACTGCGGGAACAGCGACAGGTAGAACACCGCCACCTTCGGATTGAGCAGCGCCGCGACCATCGCCTGGCGGAACAGCACACGATCGGGAACCGGGTCGAGCGGCTGGGGCGTGAACGAGATGCCTCCGCCGCGCAGCGTGTTGATGGCCAGCCACAGCAGGTAGGCGGCACCGGCCAGCTTGATCGCGTCGAAGGCAAACGGAATCGCCAGCAGGACCACCGTGATGCCGAGCGCGGCGAGCAGCACGTGCACGACGACGCCGGCGGCCACGCCGAGCAGCGAGAAGTAGCCGGCACGCCGCCCCTGCGTCAGCGTGCGCGACAGCAGGTAGACCCAGACCGGCCCGGGCGTGAGCGCGAGCAGCATCACCGCCAGCGCGAACAGCCACAGCCGCTCGATGCTCAGGCCGAACAGGCTCATGTGTTCAGCTCGAAGCGTTGTTCACGCACGGCGGCGCCCCAGGTCCGTCCCTCGGCTTCCCGAACCAGGCGGAAGCCGGCCTGCTCGTACAGCGCCCGCGCCGCGTCGAGCCCGGCGAAGGTCGTCAGGTACACGTGACGGTGGCCGGCGCGGCGGCAGAACCCGAGCGCCGCGTCGATCAACTTGCGGCCGAAGCCGCCGCCGCGCAATTCTTCGGCGACGATGAACCAGCGCAGGTGTGCGCCGCCGGGCGTGCCGTCGATGGCGATCGAGCCGTGGATGCAGCCCCGGTCGACGAGCAGCCACAATCCGTCGCGCGACGGGTCGAAGCGCGAGCAGAACTCGGCGCACTCGGCGGCGACCTTGGCCTCGAAGTAGGCGCCGAAACCGTGCTCGCGGGCGTAGAAGCGCGCGTGCAGGGACGCGATCGCGCCGATCGCGCCGGGCAGGTAGCCGGGGACGATGCGCGGACCGCAGTCGACGGGGTTCAGCGCCGCCTCGAACGGGTAGAGCAGTTCGAAGCGCTCCAGTTGCACCGGGATGTCATCCGAGAAGGGCATGCCGAGCGAAGCGCACTCGCGCGTGAAGAAGCGGCGATGCCCGGCCAGCCAGTCGTCGAGCGTGCGGTCGCCTTCGCCTTCGTCCCACGCAAACTGCGCATCGACGGCGCGCAGCGCGCGCTGCTCCAGCCACGCGGTGCGGATCACGCAGCGCGGCGTGCCGTCGAATTCGGTGACGACGCTGTAGCCGTCGGGCACGGGCGCCTCGCCCGGATGGCGCTCGTTGTACTCGACCAGCCCGGCGGTGGCGCGCTTGGGTCCGTGCAGAACCAGTTCGACGAGTTCGTGCGCGAGTTCGGCCGAGTCGCCGAAAGGCCAGACCTGATACGGCGTCGTCTCGGGAAGGCCGGCACGGTGGCAATACTCGCGCCAGAACGCAGCCACGCGCGCATCGCCGCGGACCGTGGAACCGCCCGCCGCCGAATCAGTCATGCCCGCCGAGCTTGGCTGCGTGGCCGGGCTTGACGCGCCCGGGCTCGCGCGTGCGCGCGCGATTGCGCCATCGTTTGCTGCCAGGGGTGCATGGTCAGGTTCCCGTCGTGGCGGCGATTTTCGCGTAGATCACGCGGTCGATCGGCCGGCCTGCCTTCAGCGCGCTCTTGCGCAGCACGCCCTCGCGCTCGAAGCCGCTCTTCTCCAGTACGCGCATCGATGCCGGATTGTCGGCGTGGACACCGGCGAAGACGCGGACGACACCCGGTATGTCGAAGGCGCGCTCGGCCAGCACGCGCAAGACCTGAGTGGCGACGCCGCGGCCCCAGTAAGGCTCGCCGAGCCAGTAGCCGACTTCGACCGCGCAGCTTGCGTCGCTTGCGCCGGGACGCAGGCCGCAGCCTCCGGCCGCAACGTCATCGAGCGCAATTGCCCAGTTCTCGCCGCCGAAGTCGAGATGACCGCGCGTGACCCAGTGCCGCGCGACTTCGATCGTGTACGGGTGCGGAAATCGTTCGCTCATGTTGCGCCAGACGTTGACGTTGTCCGCAAGCTGCTCCAGCGATGGCGCATCGGCCTCGCGCCAAGGACGCAGGCACCAGCCGTCAAGGCCAAGCGGCAGTGTCGGCAGGCTCACATCGCCTCGGTGGACAGTTCGCGGCCGATCAGCATGCGGCAGAGTTCACGCGCATCGACGCCAACTCGGAAGCGCTTGGCGTCGACACGAGTCCAGCGAAGCCAGCAGCCGCGTCAGGTCCGCAAAGGCGATGTTAGCGTCGGTGCGCCCGGACAGGACCATCGCAAGGACCTTGCCTGTCTTCGTCATTGGAATCGGCCAGGACTCACATCGTCTCGGTGAACAGCTCGCGGCCGATCAGCATCCTGCGGATCTCGCTGGTCCCGGCGCCGATCTCGTAGAGCTTGGCGTCGCGCCACAGGCGGCCCGAGCGGGTACTCGTTGATGTAGCCGTTGCCGCCGAAGATCTGGATGCCTTCGCCGGCCATCCAGGTCGCCTTCTCGGCGCACCACAGGATCACGCTGGCGCAGTCCTTGCGCACGCGGCGCACGTGTGCGGCGCCGAGCGCGTCGAGGTTCTTGCCGATCGTGTAGCAGAAGCTGCGCGCCGCCTGCAGCACCGTGTACATGTCGGCGACCTTGCCCTGGATCAGCTGGAACTCGCCGATGCTCTGTCCGAACTGCCTGCGGTCGTGGATGTACGGCACCACGTTGTCCATCACCGCCTGCATGATGCCGATCGGCCCGGCGGCGAGCACCGCGCGCTCGTAGTCCAGCCCGCTCATCAGCACCTTGGCGCCGCCGTTGACGGCGCCGAGCACGTTCTCGGCCGGCACCTCGACGTCTGTCGAACACCAGTTCGCCGGTGTGCGAGCCGCGCATGCCGAGCTTGTCGAGCTTCTGCGCGATCGAGAAGCCCTTCATCCCCTTCTCGATCAGGAACGCGGTGACGCCGCGCGCGCCCATCTCCGGCTCGGTCTTGGCGTAGACGACCAGCGTGTCGGCGTCCGGGCCGTTGGTGATCCACATCTTGGTGCCGTCGAGCACGAAGACGCCGCCCTTGTCGCGCGCGGTGAGCTTCATGGAGATCACGTCCGAGCCGGCACCCGTCTCGCTCATCGCCAGCGCGCCGACGTGCTCGCCGGTGATCGAGCTTCGGCAGGTACTTCTTCTTCTGCGCCTCGGTGCCGTTGCGGTGGATCTGGTTGACGCACAGGTTCGAGTGCGCGCCGTAGCGACAGGCCGATCGATGCCGAGGCGCGGCTGATCTCCTCCATCGCGATCATGTGCGCCAGGTAGCCCATGCTGGCGCCGCCGTATTCCTCGGCGCACGGTGACGCCGAGCACGCCGAGGTCCCCCATCTTGCGCCACAGGTCCATCGGAAACTGGTCGGTGCGGTCGATCTCGGCCGCGCGCGGCGCGATCTCGGCCTGCGCGAAATCGCGCACCGTGTCGCGCAGCGCCTCGATGTCGTCGCCGAGGCCGAAGTCGAGTCCGGGGAGCTGCATGGCTGTCTCCAAAGAAAAATTTTTGCCACGGATTCACACGGATGAACACGGATTTGTTGTTTTCTGATCCGTGTAATCCGTGTTCATCCGTGGCAAGAGTCTTTTGCGTTAATCATCCGTAGCTAGAGCCGTTCGTCGCTCATGCCGTGCATCACCATCAGCGTCTGCTGCGTGGCGGCGACCAGCGTCTCGCGGCCCCCGTCGAGCGCGTAGACATCGGCGCGCACGATCGACAGCGTGCGGCCGGGCTTGACCACCTCGCCTCGGGCAACGAGGCGCTCGCCCTTGGCCGGCGCGAGCATGTTGATCTTGTACTCGACGGTCAGCACCGACGCATCCGCAGGCATCAGCGTGAAGGCGGCGTAGCCGCCGGCCGAGTCGGCGATCATGCCGACCACGCCGCCGTGCACGAACCTGTGCTGCTGCGTGAGCTCTTCCCGCACCGGCAGTTCGATCTCGCAGCGGCCGGGCACGACGCGCGTCATCGATGCGCCGATCAGCCCCATCGCCGCCTGCCGCGCGAAGGAGCCGCGCACGCGCTGCTCGAAGTTCGGGTCGAGGGTCTTGAAGTCCATCGGGGCGCCGCCGGACGATGTCGAGAGGGCCCCAATCGTAGCCGCGCGCCGGCCGCGGCGCGGGCGGCTGTCGGCCGGCTAGTAGGGGGCGGGGCGGCGATCGACGAGCCGGAAGCCGCCGCGCACGATCCGGTACAGGTTCCAGACCCACACGACGAGGATGCCGAGGCCGCCCAGCATCGCCGCGCCGACGGTGGCGAAGATGGCGTCCCACGCGATGCCGAGGCTGAACTCATGGCCGTGGCCGCCGGTGCGGATCGCCTCGCGAACGACCTCCGAGATGATCGGCCACGCGCCGGCGAGGATCACCGCCACGCACAGCAGGTACCACAGCAGCGTCCACCAGAAGGTGCGGATGAGCCAGCTGTGGTGCGAGGCGATGAAGCCGGCGCCTTCGGCGTCGCGGCGGACGTAGTTGATGAACAGGCCGATCAGCGGCCCGAGGACGAAGCCGAAGACCCCCATCGCCTGCAACGCATAGGCGACCCAGATCGTGCTGTATTCGGCGCTCGACGGCTCGGTGTCGGGGGCGATGGCGTCGTTGGGCATGGCAAGTTTCCTCCGGTCGGCGCAGATCGTAGCCCGCGCGGCGGCCGGCGACGCGCGCTTCAGGCGCCCGAATCCGCAGTCCGTCGCACCTGCGCGTGCCCGTGAGTTGCGCGGCGCGTCCGTCAGGCGGCGCCTTGCCGGTTGCTAACCTCCACGACCATGAACGGGCGCGATGCGCAGTCGATCCTGCGCGAGACCTTCGGCTACGGGACGTTCCGCGGCTTCCAGCGCGAGGTCATCGACCACGTCGCGGGCGGCGGCGATGCGCTGGTGCTGATGCCCACCGGCGGCGGCAAGTCGGTCTGCTACCAGATCCCGGCGCTGCTGCGCGAAGGCGTCGGGGTCGTGGTCTCGCCGCTGATCGCGCTGATGGCCGACCAGGTGGCGGCGCTGCGCGAACTCGGCGTGCGCGCCGCGTTCCTCAACTCCACGCTGTCGGCGCGCGACGCGGCCGCGGTCGAGGCGACGCATGCGGCGCGGCGAGCTCGACCTCGTCTACGTCGCGCCGGAGCGGCTGCTGACCGAGCGCTGCCAGCGGCTGCTCGACGAATGCAGGATCGCGCTGTTCGCCATCGACGAGGCGCACTGCGTGTCGCAGTGGGGCCACGACTTCCGGCCCGAGTACGGCCAGCTCGCGCTGCTGAGGAAGCGCTGGCCGCAGGTGCCGCGCATCGCGCTCACCGCGACCGCCGACGTGCCGACACGACGCGAGATCGTCGAGAAGCTGCTCGCCGACGCGCGCGTCTTCGTCGCCAGCTTCGACCGGCCGAACATCCGCTACCGCATCGTCGAGAAGCGCGAGCCGCGCGAACAGTTGCTGCGCTTCATCCGCGACGAGCATCCGGGCCAGGCAGGCATCGTCTATGCGCTGGCGCGCAACACGGTCGAGGAGGTGGCCGCGTTCCTGGCCGGCCACGGCATCGCCGCCGCGCCCTACCACGCCGGCATGGACGCCGCGACGCGTGCCGAAAACCAGCATCGCTTCAAGGCGGAGGACGGCCGGGTCATCGTCGCCACGATCGCCTTCGGCATGGGCATCGACAAGCCCGACGTGCGCTTCGTCGCGCACCTGGACATGCCGAAGAGCATCGAGGGCTATTTCCAGGAAACGGGCCGTGCCGGACGCGACGGGCTGCCCGCCGACGCGTGGATGACCTACGGCCTGTCCGACGTCGTGCAGCAGCGCCGGCTGATCGAGATGTCGGAGGCCGAGGATGCCTACCGGCGGCTGTCGATGGCCAAGCTCGACGCGATGCTCGGCCTGGCCGAGGCGGCCGACTGCCGGCGCGTGCGGCTGCTCGCCTACTTCGGCGAGGCAAGCGCGCCGTGCGGCAACTGCGACAACTGCCTGGCGCCGCCGCAGGTGCGCGACGCCAGCGACGACGCCCGGAAGCTGCTGTCCGCGATCTACCGCTGCCAGCAGGCGGGCGGCTTCGGCTTCGCCGCCACCCACATCATCGACGTGCTGCGCGGCAAGCCGACGGACAAGGTGAAGAAGTTCGGTCACGAGCGGCTCAGCACCTTCGGCATCGGCGCCGACGTCGCCGAGGCGGAGTGGCGGCTGCTGCTGCGCCAGCTGGTGGCGCAGCACCTGGTCGAGGTCGATTACGAGCACTTCAACGTGCTGCGCCTCGCGGAGGCGAGCCGCGCGGTCCTGCGCGGCGAACGGCGGGTCGAACTGCGGAGGCAGGTCGCGGCGCCCCGCAGCCGCTCGAAGAAGGCCGGGGTCGTCGCCGGCGCGGCGCTCGGCGAAGCAGACGCAAAGCTGTTCGAGACGCTGCGCGCCTGGCGTGCCGGGATCGCCAGGGCGCACGGCGTGCCGGCCTACGTGGTGCTCCACGACAGCACGCTGCAAGCGATCGCGCGGGCGCGGCCGGCGACGATCGACGAGTTGCGCGCGATCCCGGGCCTGGGCGAGCGCAAGCTCGCCAACTACGGCGCGCAGCTGCTGGCGCAGGTCGGGCAGTGAGCCGGCGCCGGTTCGCCGTCAGCCGGCGGCTTGCCTGGCGCGCATCTTCGCGGCGATGTAGTCGCCGTGCGGCACGTGCAGCAGCTCGGCCACCTTGCGCAGCACGTGCTGCTCGTGCGCGCTGAGCGATGCGTCGGCATAGGCGATGCGCCACATCAGTTCGATCACCTGCTGCTTCTGCTGCGGCGAGAAGCGGCGATTGATCAGCGACGTGAACTGGAAGTAGTCGTTGGCGAGCTGCGTCTCCTGCTCGGCCAGGTCGATCAACTCGGCCGCCTCGGCCGCCGTCAGTCCGAACTTGCTGCCGACTGCCGTCAGCAGGGCGTCGCGCTCGGCCGGCGCGATGGTGCCGTCGCCGCGGACGACTTCGAACAGCAGTGCGGCGGTGGCCAGTTGCAGTCCGCGCGTTTCGTCCGCCGGTGCCGAGGGCTGGCCGATGTGCTGCTCGAAAAAATCGCGGATGGATCTGAGCATCGGATGCGGGTGTTTGTCGCCTGGGCTTGTGCCGTCGGCCCGTGGGACCGGGCGCGGCGGCAGACCGACGATAATGCACGGCTCGTGCCGTCGAGGCCGCGATTCTTCCGGCGGTCGCTGAACGCGGACCAGAAGACGAAAGACAAGGATGAGCATCCTTCCATATTGTCGGCTGCGTGATGGCCTGCCGCCGATGACGACGGCCGTCGAGGACTGCCTCGAATGGACGCGTCGCTACGGCGCCGAAACGCTTGCGCACGAAGGCGGCGAGGCGATGTTCGTGCAGTTCGACGCCCCGACCGCGCAGCTGATCCTGCACGCCTGCCGCACGGCGCTTGCGGGCAAGCCACCGATGCTGCGCTTCGGCTTCGCGTCGGCGATCAAGGAAACCGGCGCAGCCGACGGCGCGGCGCGGGCGGGCGAGCGCGGCGTGCTGCAGGCCTGCGACCTCGCCGCCGCGGCACAGCCGGGACAGGTCCTCCTGTCGTCGCAGCTCGGCTCGCTGCTGCAGCTGGCCGAGCTCGAGCCCCATGAGCGGATGCGGCCGATGCGGGTGGCGCTGCCGGACGGCCGCATGGGTTCGGCCTACGCGGTCGAGCCGCGCGGCGCCGTGCCGACGGGCGCGGCATGAATCCGCTCGAGCACGAGCTCTCGTATCCGTGGCCGGACGTGCCGGCGCTCGGCACGACCACCGCGCTGCGGCCCGGCCTGCACTGGGTGCGCATGCGGCTGCCGTTCGCGCTCGATCACATCAACCTCTGGCTGCTCGACGACGAAATCGACGGCGTGCGCGGCTGGACCATCGTCGACTGCGGCATCACGTCCGACGACACCAAGGAGGGCTGGGAGCGGATCTTCGATACCGTCTTCGACGGCCGGCCGCTGCTGCGCGTGATCGCAACCCATTTCCATCCCGATCATCTCGGCCTGGCGCACTGGCTGACGTCCGGCGGCGAGAAGCGGCGCTGGAACGTGCCGCTGTGGATGAGCGCCACCGAATGGACCATCGGCCGCCTGCTGTCGCAGTCGAAGGGCGAGCTCGGCGTCGAGGCCGGCGAGCGCGCGGCGGCGCATTTCGGCCGCCACGGCTTGCGCGATCCGGACGCGCTGGACAAGGTGCGCCAGCGCGGCGGCGGCTACTACTCGAAGCTCGTGCCCGCGGTGCCGCCGTCCTACCGCCGCATCCTGCACGGCGACCTGATCGCGATCGGACCGCACGGCGGCAAGCGGGTGTTCGAGGTCATCGTCGGCCGCGGCCACGCACCGGAGCACGTGTCGATGTACTGCGCCGAGGATCGGCCTGCTGATCTCGGGCGACATGGTGCTGCCGCGCATCTCGACCAACGTCAGCGTTTTCGAGGTCGAGCCGGAGGGCAATCCGCTGCCGCAGTACCTGCATTCGATCGACCGCTACCTGCAGCTGCCGGAAGACGCGCTGGTGCTGCCGTCGCACGGCAAGCCGTTCCTCGGCCTGCACAGGCGCGTGGCGCAGCAGCATGCGCACCACCAGGCGCGGCTCGAGGAGGTGCTTGCCGCATGCAGCCGGCCGGCCAGCGCGGCCGACATCGTGCCGGTGCTGTTCCGGCGCGAGCTCGACCTGCACCAGACCACCTTCGCGCTCGGCGAGTCGCTGGCGCACCTGCACGCGCTGTGGTTCGAGGGCCGGGTCGAGCGCCGTGCCGGCGACGATGGCGTGTTTCGTTTCGCGGCCGTCTAGCGCGCAGCGCGCCGGTAGCACACGGGGATTCGATGAGCGAGAAACAGGCGGGCCGGCCGGCGACGCAACTGGTCACGCTCGGGCGCGATGCGCGCGCGAGCTTCGATTTCGTCAACCCGCCGCTGGTGCGCGGCTCGACGGTGCTGCATGAGGACGTCGCCGAACTGCGCGAGCGCGCCCGGCTGCGCTTCGAGGGGGCCGACGGCGAGGCGGGTGCCGCGGTCACTTACGGCATCTACGGCACGCCGACGCACCAGGCGTTCTACCGCGCACTGACCGCGCTCGAAGGCGGCCATCGCAGCTGGGCTTTTCCGTCCGGGCTGGCGGCGGTCACGATGTCGATCCTCGCCTACGTGCAGCACGGCGACCACGTCCTGATTCCGGATTCCGTCTACTGGCCGACGCGCCGCTTCGCCCGCGACACGTTGCCGCGCTACGGGGTCGAGGCGAGCTTCTACGACCCGCGCGTGGGCGAGCAGGGTCGGGAGGCCGTCGAGGCCCTGTTCCGGTCGAACACGCGGCTGCTGTTTCTCGAATCGCCGGGATCGCTGACCTTCGAGATGCAGGACGTGCCGCTGCTGGCGGACGTGGCGCGCGCGCGCGGAGCGTTCAGCGTGATCGACAACACCTGGGCGACGCCGCTGTACTTCCGGCCGCTTGCGCATGGCGTCGACGTCTCGATCCACGCGGCGACCAAGTACATCGGCGGCCACTCCGACCTGATCATGGGCACGGTCACCTGCAGCGAGCGCGCCTGGCCGCGGATGCGCGAGACAGTGCACCACTATGGACTGACCACCAGCCCCGACGACTGCTGGCTCGCGCTGCGCGGCCTGCGCTCGATGGGCGCACGGCTGGCGCAGCATCGCGCGACCGCCGAGCGGCTCATCGCGTGGCTGAAGCAGCAACCCGAGGTGGAACGCATCCTGTATCCGGCTGACCCCGAGGATCCGGGCCACGCGCTGTGGAAACGCGACATGAGCGGCGCGTCGGGCCTGTTCGGCGCGGTACTGCGGCCCGGTATCGCCGAGAAGAACTATCGCGCCTTCATCGACGGCACGGAGCTGTTCGGTCACGGCTATTCGTGGGGCGGCTTCGAGAGCCTGCTGATTCCGACGTCGCCCGAGCGCACGGCGACGCCGTCGCCGTATGCGGGGCGCCTGTTCAGGATCAACGCCGGGCTGGAGGACGCGGACGACCTCGTCGCCGACCTCGAGGCCGGCTTCGCGCGGCTGCGCGCGCAGGCCTGACGCGCCCTCAGCCGGGCCGGTGCGCCTCAGCGGACAGGCGCGCGCGGCGGAACTCGGCGAGTTGCGCCAGTCCGTCGATCGACCGCACGCCGTACCAGCTCGTCCACTCCCCGTCGATCAGGTCGACCGGCTTGCCGGGCAATCTCGCACGAAGCTCCTGCACGTGCCGCTCGCCGAAACGAAACGGCTCGCTCGACAGCAGCAGCCGGTCGACGCGCGCCGCCTCCGCATCGAGGTCGGCAAGCTGCGGATACCGCGCGGCGCCTCTGCTGCCGCCGGCCGGGTGCGGCACCTGCCAGCCGACCGTCGCCAGCGTGTTCGCGATGTACGTCCCGGCGGCCACCGTCATCCACGGCGCCATCCAGATCAGGTACAGCACCGTCTCGGGCGGCCAGCGGACGGCGTCGATCGCATCGAGCCGCGCCTGCAGCCGCGTGCACATCGATTCGGCAGCCTCGCTGCGCTCGAAAATGCCGCCGAGCAGGCGGAAAAGCGCGAGGTTGTCGGCCGGCGCATTCGGGTGCGTGACGACCACGTGGGGCACGAACTCGCGCAGCCGCTCGACGACGGGCGCTTCGTTCTCGTCGATGTTGACGATCACGTGCGACGGCCGCAGCGCGCGCACGCGTTCGATCTTCACATCCTTGGTGCCGCCGACTTTCGGGATGTCACGCACCGCCTCGCGCGGGTGGATGCAGAAGCCGGTGCGACCGACGAGGCGATCGCGCAGGCCGAGACCGATCAGCGTCTCGGTGATCGACGGCACCAGCGAGACGATGCGCGCGTTCCTGTGCCGCGCGAACGTGGTGCCGAGCGCGTCGGTGTAGAGGTCGCTCATCGCGGTGCCGCCCGCGCCGCAGCCGGGTCAGGCCTCAGTCGGGCGCACCGGGCTGACGGCGTGGCTTGTAGGGCCGATTGCCGAAGGCGCGGTCGAACAGCGCGTTCGGCAGCAGGCGCAGCAGCTTGGCCACCAGCCCCATCTGCCACGGAATCACCGTGTACGAGGCTCCGCCGAGCATGGCGTCGACGGCGCGCCGCGCGAAGTCCTCGGGCTCCATCAGGAACGGCATCCGGTACGGGTTCTTCGACGTCAGCGGCGTGCGCACGAACCCGGGCGCGATCGTCACCACCTTGACGCCGGTGCGCCTCAGTTCGACGCGCAGGCTCTCGCAGTAGCTGATCGCCGCCGCCTTCGACGCGCAGTACGCCTCCGAGCCGGGCAGGCCGCGGATGCCGGCGACGCTGGCGATGCCGACCAGCGTGCCGCGGCCGCGCGTGCGCATCGGCGTGATGAAGGGATGGAAGGTGTAGGCCATCGCCAGCACGTTGGTCTTCAGCACGTCGCCGAACGCAGTCGAGGTCCTCGTAGTACTCGGTCAGCACGCCGACCGAGATGCCGGCGTTGGCGATCACGAGATCGGCGCCGCCGGTGGCCTGCTCGAAGGCCTTCGCCGCCCCGATCAGCGCGTCCTTGTCGGTGACGTCGGCCGGATGGCAGTAATGCCTGCCCGGCAGATCGGCCGCGAGTGCTTCGAGCGCGTCGCGCCGTCGCGCGACGAGTCCGAGGGTGGCGCCGCGACGCGCGAACTCCCGCGCCAGTGCGGCGCCGATGCCGCTCGAGGCGCCGGTCAGGAAGACGTTCATCGGGCGGGCCGGTGGCCGGCCGGAAATCGGAGTCTGACCCCGATTTTCGTTACTTCTTCGCGCGCTGCTTGCGGCTGAGGTCGATCAGGTAGTCGAGCACCGGCAGGGTGCCGGCGCGGCTGCCGACCATCGACGGCGCGGTCATGTACCGGCCGTCGACCGCCACCGCGGGAGTCCCCTCGAGCTTGTAGGCGGCCCAGACCTGCGCCGCCCGGTTGGTCTGCGCGGCCACGGCGAACGAGTTGAAGGCATCCATCCAGGCCTTGCGGTCGATGCCGTTGGCGGCCATGAAGTCGGCGATCTCGTCCGGGTCGAGCATCTTCTTGCGGGCGCCGTGCATCACGTTGAAGACCTTCCGGTGCATGTCGTCGACGCGCTTGAGCTGTTCCAGCGCGTAGTAGATCTTCGTGTGGTTCGCGCGCGAGGCATCGAACGCCACCGGCAGGCGCTTGTACTCGACGTCGGCCGGGAGCTTCTTGCGCCACGGCTCGACTTCCGGTTCGAAGCTTGCGCAGTGCGGGCAGCCGTACCAGAAGAATTCCAGCACCTCGATCCTGTCGCCGGTCGTGGTCGGCTGCGATGGCTTGACTTCGCGATAGTCCGTCCCGAGGGCGGGCGTCCTGGGCTGGGCGTAGGCGATCGATAGGGCCGGCACGAGGGCCGCGGCAAGGACGAAACGACGACGGGTCGAATGCATCTTGGGTTCCTTGTTGTCGATGGTCAGGGCACGGTCCTACCGCGCCGGTTCACCTTGGTGGCTAACGCAGTGACCGCCAAAGCGGCTGACGGTTCCCGCCGGCGTGGCGGTCGCTGCCTTCAGCGCAGCCGCACGATCTGCGCCTCGATGCTGTTGTCGGCGAGCAGCTTGCGCACGCGATTGACATCGTCGAGCTGTCCATAAGGGCCGAGCCGGACCCGGTAAAGCGTCTGACCGCCCTGTTCGATCGGAAAGATCCGTGCGTCGAGACCGATCAGGGCCAGTTGCGCGCGCATGCCGTCGGCGTCCGCCGGCGACTTGAATGCGCCGGCCTGGAGCAGAAAGCGCGAGCCCTCGGGCAGCGGCTCGTCCTTTGTCGGCGCCGCCCCGGGCGCGGCGGCGTCGGGTGCTGCCTTGTCCGCCGGCACTGCCGGCGGCGGGGCGGGCGGCGCGCTCGCCGGCGCGCTCGCAACCGCGGGCGCGGGCGACGGTGCGCCGACGCTGAACGACTTGTTCGGATCGGGCAGCTTGCCGTCGGCGGGCAGGGTCGGGCTCGCCGACGGCGGCCGCACCTTGGTGACGAACGGCAGCGGCGCGTTGCTGATGTACATCGCCACGGCGACCGCGATGGCCAGGCCGATGACGATGCCGATCGCGAAACCGAGCACCATGCCGCCGCCCTGGCGGGAAACTCCGTGTTGCATCTGTGGGCTCACTTCGTCGCCTCTTCGGCTCCAGCAATCGGCATCGACGACGGTGTCGTGCCTACATCCGCTCGGGCGCGGACACGCCCAGCAGCCGCAGCGCGTTGCGCAGCACCTGGCGGGTGGCCAGCAGCAGTGCCAGCCGCGCATCGCGCAGCGCGCCGTCGTCGACCAGCACGCGTTCGGCATTGTAGAAGCCGTGAAAATCGGCGGCGAGGTCCTTCAGGTAGAAGGCGATCTGATGCGGCGCCAGCTCCTCGGCGGCGTCGCGCAGCACCTGCGGGTACAGGGCGAGCCGGCCGGCGAGCGCCAGCTCGCGCGCTCCCGTCAGCGGCGACAGGTCGCGCTGCATCGCCGTGGCCTCGTCGAGCGCCACCCCGGCGGTCGCGGCCTGCGCCAGCACCGAGCAGATGCGCGCATGCGCGTACTGAACGTAGTAAACGGGGTTGTCCTCGCTCTGCGACAGTGCCAGGTCGACGTCGAACGCGAACTCGGTGTCGGCCTTGCGCGAGGCGAGGAAGAAGCGCGTCGCGTCACGGCCGACCCAGTCGACGAGGTCGCGCAGCGTCACGTAGCTGCCGGCGCGCTTCGACATCTTGACCTCTTCCCCGCCGCGCACGACGCGCACCATCTTGTGCAGCAGGTAGTCGGGGTAGCCGGGCGGGATCGCCAGCCTGAGGCTCTTCGACGCGGCCTGCAGCCCGGCGCGCACGCGGGCCACCGTGCCGTGGTGGTCCGACCCCTGCACGTTGATGACCTTGCCGAAGCCGCGCTCGAACTTGGCCAGGTGATAGGCGACGTCCGGCACGAAGTACGTGAACGTGCCGTCGGACTTGCGCATCACGCGGTCCTTGTCGTCGTGGCTGCCTTCGATCTCGGTGGTGCGCAGCCACAGCGCTCCTTCGGCCTCGAAGGTCATGCCCGAGTCGACCATCGCCTTCATGGCGGCCTCGACGCGGCCGTCGGCGTACAGCGACGACTCCAGGTAGAAGTGATCGAACGCGACGCCGAAGGCGGCGAGGTCCATGTCCTGCTCGTGGCGCAGGTACGCGACCGCGAAGCGGCGGATGTTTTCGAGGTCGTTCGCGTCGCCGCTCGCCTGCACCGGCGAGCCGTCGCGTGCCGTCTGCGTGGCGCGGGCGACGAAATCGCGGGCGATGTCGACGATGTACTCGCCGCGATAGCCGGCGTCGGGGAACTCGACGTTCTCGCCGCGCAGCTCGCGCGCACGCGCCTGCACGGACAGCGCCAGGTTGTGGATCTGCACGCCGGCGTCGTTGTAGTAGAACTCGCGCGTGACGTCCCAGCCCTGCGCGGCGAGCAGCGCGGCGAGCGCATCGCCGAGCGCCGCCTGGCGTGCGTGGCCGACGTGCAGCGGCCCGGTCGGGTTGGCCGAGACGAACTCGACCATCACCTTGCGCCCGCCGCCGGCGGTCGACGTGCCGAAGCAGTTCCCCTCGCGCAGCACCGCGTGCAGTACCTGCTGCTTGGCCGCGGCGGCAATGCGCAGGTTGATGAAGCCCGGACCGGCGATCTCGACCGCGTCGATCAGGCCGCTGCCGCCGGGATTCACGCGCAGCGCGTCGGCGATCGCAGTGGCCACCTCGCGCGGATTCTTCTTCAGGGTCCTGGCGATCTGCAGCGCCACCGTGCACGCCAGGTCGCCGTGTGCTTCGACTTTCGGCCGTTCGAGCACTACCGGCACGCCGGTGATGCCCAGTCCGCTCAGCGCCTGCTCGATCAGTGCGGCGACCGTGTCGCGGTGTTGGGCAAGCATTTGTGTGGCGGCGCAGGGAAAGGATCGCGGATTCTAGCGATGCGGGCTCCGCCGACGCCGGGCGGCCGGTCGCGCCGGCACACATTAGGATTGTCCACAATGCCCGGCCGGGTTGACCGCGGCGGATGGTGACCTGGACCAGGAGAACAAGAATGAGCCGATTCACAACGATTTCAGTGGCGGTCACGGTCGCGCTGGCGGCTGCTTCGGCAGCCGCCCAGACCGCCAAGGGTCCGCAGCAGGTCGTCAGGCCGCCCGTGGCGCAGGCATGGATCGACGTGGCCACGTTTGCCGGCATGGGCATGCCGATGGGTGGCGGCAGTCCGATGAACATGATGGGCGCCATGTTCGGGGGAGGCGGTGGACCGAACACTTTTGGCATGACGCAGGCGGCCTCGGCTGGCCAGTATGTCGACGTCACCCTGTATACGAGCCGCAACCCGGGCCTTGCCGAGGCGCTGCAGTCCGTGCCGCCGGGCACGCAGCTGACGCCGACGTTGCGGCTGATGTCGCCGGTGGAGCAGAAAGGCAAGCCGGTGCGGCCGGACGACGACTCGGTCGATCAGCCCGAGTACGAGCGTCCGAAGGGGAAGATGCTGCTCTACTGGGGTTGCGGCGAGACGGTCCGTCCCGGCCAGCCGCGGGTGGTCGACTTTGCCACCGCGGCGCCGGCCGACTTTCAGAAGTTCTTCGTCGCCCGGCGCGCCACTCAGCGCGGCGCGCACTCCGCCGTCGGACGGCCGCACTGGCCGAGTCGCGACGACACGCGCAGGGTGCCGGCCGGTGCCTCGCTGGTCGGCGAGCACGGCTTCACGGGGCAGGGCGTGCCGGACGGATTCAGGTTCTCGATCCCGGCCGCCCAGGACCTGATGCCGGCGGTCGAACTGGCGCAGCGCGAGGCCGGCGGTGCGACAGTGCTCGAGTGGAAGGCGCTGCCGACGGCGCGCGCCTACTTCATCGCGGCGATGGGTGCGCGCGAAGGCGCCGCGGGCGGCGACGGCGCGGAGATCGTGTTCTGGACCTCGAGCGAGGAGCCCGACACCGGCAGCGGGCTCGTCGACTACCAGACCAACGGGGCGGTGGACCGCTGGTTGAGGGAGAAGGTGCTGCTGGCGCCCTCGGCAACGAGCTGCGCGGTACCCAAGGGCATCTTCGGCGAGGGGGCGATGCTGCGCATGATCGCCTACGGCTCCGAGCTGAACCTCGCGCATCCGCCGCGGCCGACGGACCCGAAGGTCGCCTGGGAGCCGCAGTGGGCGGTCAAGGTTCGCGTGAAGAGCGTGGCCAGCGCGATGCTCGGCATGGACATGGGTGCGATGGGCGGCGGCCGGCCCGGGCAGCGTGCGCCGGATGCCGAGCCGGCCGAAGCGCAGAAGGAGGCGGCCAAGGAGGCGCAGAAGAAGGACGAGACCAGGATGCCGGGCGCGGTGGACCTCCTGCGCGGCATCCTCGGCCGCTGATATGGGCGTGCGCGCGCACCGCGGCAAGGCGGGCGGATGACGGCGCTGCTGTCCAGCCGCATCGACCATCTGGTGCTCGCCTGCGCCGATCTGGCGCAGGGCGCCGAAACCATCCGCGCACGGCTCGGCGTCGAGCCTCAGCCAGGCGGCAGGCACGTGCTGATGGGCACGCACAACGCGCTGCTGAAGCTCGGGCCCAGAACCTACCTCGAGCTGATCGCCATCGACCCTGCAGGCGAGGCGCAGCGGCCGCGCTGGTTCGGGCTCGACACGCCGGCGGTGCGCGAACGAATGACACGCGGTCCGTTTCTGCTGACGTGGGTCGCCACGTGCAGCGATGTCGCGGCTGCGGCCGCCCTCGATCCCGGCTTCGGCGAGGTGATCGCGGCCAGCCGCGGCGCGTTTTCCTGGCGCATCACCGTGCCGGCCGACGGCCGCCAGTCCTCTGACGGCATCGCGCCGACCTTGATCCAGTGGGACGGCGACGCGCATCCGTGCGACGGACTCGAAGATCGCGGCTGCGCGCTGCGCGAACTCGAACTGCGGCACCCGGAGGCGGCGCGCATCGAGGCGCTGTTCGCCGGCCTGGGCCTGGACGGGCCGGTGCGGGTTCGACCCGGCGCGGCAGCACTCGCGGCGCGCATCGACACGCCGCGCGGCGCAGTCGAGTTGCGCTGAGCGTGCAGCCGCGGGTCTGCCTGCTTCGGATTACTGCGGGAGGAAGCGGCGCGGAGCCGCAGGCGAGGATCAGGCCTGCCGCGGCAGCGAGAACATCGGCTCGACGGCGCCGACCGCGATGCCGCGGTAGTTGCGGATCACGTGCTCGTCCATCTTCGCCAGCGGCGTGCCGGCGGGCTCGTCGATCAGGCCGAGCTGCCGCAGCACGGCGATCGTCGCCACGTGCAGCGCGCGGCGGTTGCCGTCGGCGATGCGGATCGCGATGCCGATGCCGCGCGAGCGCACGCCGATCGCCTGCATGCCGTCGGCGCCGACCTTGCTGACCCAGTCGCCCTTGCCTGCCTGCATCAGCATCAGGTCGCCGCGCGCGGTCCCGGAGACGAGGTCCGGGTGGCGCGCCATCGCCCAGGCCAGCGCGGCGAGTTCCGGCGTCTCGCCGAGCGCGAGCCGGCAGAAAGTGTGCGCCAGTGCCGACAGCGGCATCGCGTAGTTCGGCGCGCTGCAACCGTCTGTGCCCATCGGCAGGTCGCGCTCGCCGGCGAAGCGCTCGACGTTGGCGCGCACGCGGCTCTGCAGCGGCGAGTCGAGGTCGAGGTAACGGGCCAGCGGCTGATGGTGCATGCGGCAGAAGGCGAGGAAGCCGGCGTGCTTGCCCGAGCAGTTGTGGTGCAGCTGGCTGAAGCGCGCGCCCGGCGGCGCCGAGGTCGAGGTGTGCGTGTAGTAGCTCGGCGGATGGCAGCCGCAGCGCAGGTCGGACTCCTTCGCGCCGATGCGTTCGAGCATGCGCTGCACGACGGCGACGTGCATCGCCTCGCCGCCGTGGCTGGCGCACATCAGCGCCATCATCTGCGAGTCGAAGCCGAAGCGCTCCATGCCGCCGTCCTGCACGAAGCCGAGCGCCTGCAGGGGCTTGAGCGCCGAGCGGGTGAAGTTCAGCCCGCGCGCGTCGCCGACGCCGGCGATCAGCCGTCCCTCGTCATCGACCACGGCGATCGAGCCGACGTGCACGCACTCGGGAAAGCCGCCGCGCGTGGTGCGGATCAGCGGGACATGCTCTGGCGCTTCGCGCATGGGGATGACGGCGCCTGCGGCGTCACGCTGCTGCCGGCGCTCCCGAGGCAGCCAGCCTTGCCGCCACCTCCTTGCGGTAGCGGTTCAGTTCCTGCACCGAACTGAACGTGCGCTCGAACAGCAGGCTCATGTTGTGCAGGATGCGCTCGACGACCTTGCCTTCCCAGGCGTCGTCGAACTTGATCTGCGCGTCGAGCCAGCGCTCCAGCCAGGCCGGGTCGGGCAGGCGCGACTGGATGGTGTCGTTGGGGAACAGCGCCTTGCTCACGTGCAGGTTGGTCGGGTGCAGCGCCTGTGCGGTGCGCCGCGCCGAGGCCATCAGCACGCCGACCTTGGCGAACGCCGCGCGCGCGCTGTCGCCGACCTCGGCCAGGTACTTCTTCATGTAGCGCAGGTAGGCGCCGCCGTGGCGCGCCTCGTCCTGCGACAGCAGCTTGTAGACGTGCTTGATGACCGGCTCGGTGTGCCATTCGGCCGCGCGCCGGTACCAGTGATTGAGGCGGATCTCGCCGCAGAAGTGCAGCGTCAGCGTTTCCAGCGCCGGCGCCGGGTCGAACTCGAAGCGCACCGCGTGCAGTTCTTCCGGCGTGGGCGCGAGGTCGGGGCGGAAGCGTCTCAGGTACTCGATCAGCACCAGCGCGTGCTTCTGCTCCTCGTAGAACCACACGCTCATGAAGGCGGAAAAATCGGAATCGTGCCGGTTGTCGCGCAGGAACATCTCGGTCGCCGGCAACGCCGACCACTCGGTGATCGCGTTCATCTTGATCGTCTGCGCCTGCTCGTCGGACAGCCGCGCGGCGTCGAATTCGCTCCACGGCACGTCGCGGTCCATGTTCCAGCGTACCGATTCGAGCGACTTGAAGAGTTCCGGATAGAGCATGTTCATTGCAGTCGGCCCCGTTGTCAGCGCGCGGCCCGCTTCTTGAGCAGCCGCATCAGTCCTCCGAGAACGGGAAGTTTCTCATACAGTTCCTCGGCAGCGTCCCAGTAGTCGCGGTGGTAGCTGATCCTGCCCTCGCCGTCGAACTTCAGGTGGCTGGCGCCGCGGATCACCTGCTCGCGGCCGCCGAGCCGCGGGATGCAGAAGAGGAAATCCCAGGTGAGGAACGCGTCGCTGCCCTGCGCCACGATCTCGCGAACGACGAACCGTGGCGCCTCGACCTGCACGAACATGTGCTCGAAGATGCGGCGGATCGCCGCGACGCCGCGCACTTCGTTGAACGGGTCCTTGAAGTACGCGTCGGCAGCATAGAACTCGCCGATGCGCTGCGCCGACTCGGGCGAGATCGACTCGAAATAGGCGCGCACGCGTTCGAGGCCGGCGGTGGTCATGGTCGCGTGGCTTTGCGCACCGCGGCCAGCTGCAGCCGGTAGGGCAGCACGCGCAGCAGCTTCAGCCAGCGCGTGAATCGCTTCGGAAAATGGATCTCGAAGCGGCCGGCGGCGATCTCGTCGAGCGTCACGCGCGCCGCGTCGTCCGCCTTCATCAGGGCCGGCATCGCGAAGCGGTTCTTCTTCGTCAGCGGCGTGTCGACGAAGCCCGGATTGATCAGGTACACGCCGATGCCCCGCGGCCGCAGGTCGCCGTACAGCGACTCGGTGAAATTGATCAGCGCGGCCTTGCTCGCGCCGTAGATCAGCGCACTGGGCAGCCCCACATAGCCGGCGACCGACGACACGATGCCGATGCCGCCGCTGCCCTGCCGCAGCAGAACCGGCAGGATCGCGTCGACGCAGTTCAGCACCCCGTGCAGGTTGACGTCGAGCAGCTGCCGCGCCGTGGCGAGGTCCCAGTGTGCCGCACCGGCTTCCCCGTCGTGGCGCCCGGCCACGTCTCCCAGGCGAGCGTGCATCTCGACGTGTGTGCCCGCCACCACCAGCGCCAGGTCGAAGCCGCCCCAGGCCTGCTCGATCTTTCGCGCCGCCGCATGCACGCTGGCGACGTCGGTGACGTCGAGCGGCGCGAGCAGCGCGTTGCGATGGCCGTCGGCGACCTCCTGCAGCAGGTTGCGCTTGCGCGCCGAAAGCGCCACCCGTGCGCCGCGGCCGAGCAGTTCGCGCGCGATGGCGGCGCCGATGCCGTACGAGGCGCCGATCACCCAGACGCGCCGGCCGCGGTAGTCGGCGAACGGCGGGTTGAGCGGTCCGAACAGCCCCGGCATCGGCGCCGGGGCGGCCTGCGGCGACGCGACGCTCCCGCGATGAACGGCCGTATTCATGTCCGCGTGAACGAGATGAGCACTTCGCCGACCCTGAAGCCCCAGAAGGTCATCACCGCCCGGTTCAGCATCACCCTCTCGTCGACGAGGAACATCCAGTCGTCGAAGTCGATGTCATAGCGCTTGCCCTCCCTGGTCCTGAGCATGAAGGTGTAGGACCAGTTCAGCGCGTTGCCGGCGACGGTGCCCGTCGCCTCTCCTTTCACGTCGGCCGCGGTGCCGGTCCAGCGGCCCGGCTGGCCGGCCGCGGGGCGCAGCGTCCAGACGCGTTTCTCCTTCTCGCCGTCGGACCAGACGAAGTCCTCGTCGAGCGTGCCGACGTCGCCCGCCCACGAGGCCTTGATCGTCACCACGAAGCGCCGCTGCACCTGGCCCGAGCGGTCCATGAACAGCCCATGACCGACCAGCGTGCCATTGAAGTACTGCTGCAGGTCCAGCGTCGGCTTCTCCTTCGCGTAGACCTGCGGGTCGATCGCGGCGCAGCTCGTCGCCAGCACGACCGTTGCGGAGATGGCGGCGAGACGCGCCAGGAGTCCTTTCAGCATTTGGAGGTCCTCAGAATCGCTGCTTCCGCCACGCAGCGAGCAGCCAGCCGGCGGCGACGAGCTTGAGCGCGCACGGCACCACCGCGTAGGTGAAGGCCAGCGCGTCGAGCGCAGCCGGGTCCTGCGCGCCGCGGCTGTAGCCGAGCCACTCGAGGAGGGTCAGCGCCAGTGCGCCGGCAAGTGCCAGCACCAGCTTGTTGACGAAGTTCCACAGCCCGAAGTACGCGCCTTCGCGCTGGCCGCTGTGTCCATTGGCGTCGATCACGCGGGCCAGCAGTGCCGGCGGCAGCGCGAGGTCGGCGCCGAACGCCAGTCCCGACAGCACGCAGATCGCCGCGAAACCGGCAGCTGCGCCCGCGGGCAGCGCAAATGCCCACGCGAACGCAGCCACGGCGGCCACCATGCCGGAGAGCCACAGCGCGTGCAGGCTGATCTGCCGCGCCAGCCGGGTCCACAGCGGCATGCTGGCCGCGCCGGCGAGAAAGTACACGGCGAGGAAGGCCGGCGCGTATTCCTTCAGCCCGAGCCGGTCCGACACGAAGAACAGGAACACCGTCGCGGTGATCGACGGCGCCAGCGCGTTGAAGGCGAAGATGCCGAGCAGCCAGCGAGTGTTGCTGGCCGCCAGCGGCACGACGAAGGCGAGGTACGGATTGCCCGGGGGCAAGGGCCGCGCCCGCGGCGGGCGCGGCGCACCCCGCGCGAGGATCGTCGATCCGACGGCAAGCAGCGCCAGCAGCACGGCCGCGGTCGCGCCGTACCCCGCCAGCTGCGGCAGGCTGCCGCCGATCAGCACTCCGATCAGTCCCGCGCCCTCGCGCGCGCCGGTGATGCGCGCGCGCCCGGCGTCGTCGTGCGCGAGTTCGGCGCCCCACGCCTGGTACGCAACGGTGGCGAGCGAGTAGCCCAGATAGGCCGCGGCCAGGGTGAAGAACAGCCAGGTCGCCTGCCCGCCGGCGCTGAACGACTGCAGCGGGTGGAATACGAGATAGAAGGCAGCCGCCAGCACCGGCACGGCGAGCAGGATCGGGCGCAGGTACGAGCCGAGCGACTTCTGCGCGTCGACCCAGCTGCCGAGCAAAGGATCGGCCACGGCATCGATCAGCCGTGTGGCGAGCAGGACCAGGCCGATCGTCTGCAGCGACAAGGCGGTGTTCGCGGCGTAGAAGTCCGGCAGCAGGATGTTCAGCGGCAACGCCGTCATCATCAGCGGTGCCGCGAGCAGGCTGTACGCGCCAAGCGCCGCCGTCGACGCGCTGCGCGGATGCGGGCGATCCGGCGGGGCGACGGACATGCGGAGGGGCGGCTGCGCGGACGCGTGCGGTGGCGTCATCGGCTTCGGCTTCTGGCTTCAGAGTCCCGCGGTGCGTGTCGCGGGCGTGCCCTTGAGCAGGGTCTCGCGCAGCTGCGGCGCCCGCGTCCGTTCGTCGAGCCAGATGGCGAAGAAGGCGTGCGCAAACGCCGGATCGTCGATGCTGCCCACGAACTGGCCGTCGAAGTAGAAGCGCGCGCCGCTGCCGGGCACGTTGACGCCGGCGAGCCGCCGCCCTTTCTCGACGTCCGGGAAGAGCTTCAGCATCTGTTCGTGCCAGCGCAGCCGCTGCGTCTCGGTGCCGAAGCCGAGCCGCTCGATCTCGTCGCGACTCGCCTCGGCGATTCCCTTGCCGTCGAGCCGGCGCGCGTAGGTGAGTTCGAGCACGAACCGCTGGGCGCTGGCGTTGGCGAGATCGAAGCCCGGCGACACGAACAGCGCGGCGTCGTAGACGTGGAAGCCGAACCAGGTCAGTCGGCCCGTGCCGGCCAGCCTGACGTCGGCGAGGTACTTGCGCACGTGCACGGGAGCCTGCACATCGGTGCCTGCGGCGGATGCCGCGGCCGGTTCGGTCACGGCAGAGGCCGCGGCGATGAGGGCCGCGGCGGCGAAGCGGGTCGGTGACATGGCATCGGCGTCCTGTTCAGTGTCCGTCTGCGGCTCAGGCCGCTTCGAGCGTGTATTGCGTGACATCGGTGTTGCCCTCCGCGAAGGCGGCCTCGCAGTAGGCGAGGTAGAAGTGCCAGATCCGGATGAAGCGCTCGTCGAAGCCCTGGGCGCGGACGGCATCGAGCTGCGACAGGAAGCGCGCGCGCCAGGTGGCGAGCGTCTTCGCATAGTGCGTGCCGAACGAATGCGCGTTGACGACGCGCAGCCCGGCGCGTCCGGCCTGGCGACGAAACTCCGCGGGACACGGCAGCATGCCGCCCGGAAAGATGTACTGCTGGATGAAGTCGGTGCTGCGCCGGTAGCGGTCGAAGAGGCTGTCGGAGATCTCGATCGTCTGAACGCAGGCGCGTGCGCCCGGCTTCAGGCAGCGCGCCAGCGTTGCGAAGTACGCGGGCCAGTAGGCCTCGCCCACCGCCTCGAACATCTCGATCGAGGCGATGCCGTCGTACTGGCCGCGCTCGTCGCGATAGTCCTGCTGCACGAGTTCGGCCGGCAGGTCGTCCCGCTCGAGTCGCTTCTGCGCGTACTCCAGCTGCGCTGCCGACAAGGTCAGGCCCCTGACCAGGTGGCCGGCGCGCGCCGCCGTTTCGGCGAAGCCGCCCCAGCCGCAGCCGATCTCCAGAACGCGGCTGCCGGAGCCGAGGCGCAGTTCGTCGAGCACGCGCTGGTACTTGAGACGTTGCGCGGCGCGCAATTCGTCGCTGCTCGCCGCGGCGTGCGGATCGCCGGCGACCGGCTCGAACAGCGCGCTCGAATAGGTCATCGTCGGGTCGAGCCACAACGCGTAGAACGCATTGCCGATGTCGTAATGAGCGTGGATGTTCTTCTTCGCCTGGGCCCGCGTGTTCCTGTTCACCAGGTGCTTGAGCCGGTACGCGAGGCCGCCCCAGAAGGAACCGTAGATCATGGCCTCGGCGGCCTCGCGGTTGCGCACGAAATACTTCAGCACGCGCACCGGATCGTCGGTCGACCAGTCGCCGTCGATGAATGCCTCGGCGAAGCCGATGTCGCCGCTCCTCAGCGCGGCCTGCAGCGGGGCCCAGTTGTGCAGGCGGACCTGCGCGTGCGGGCCGCCGGTGCCGAATCGCGCATGCTGGCCGTCGGGGAGGATCAATTCCAACGTGCCGTTGGAGAAACGCTCGAGCAGCCTGAGTGCCCAGCGCGCCGAGGACGGATAGGCGGAGGTGTCCAGCCTGCGGTGCCCGGGAGCGGGGGAAAGACGCGGCTGTCGCCGCAGCGCCCCGGCGCTGCCGCGCACGCCGTCGGGGGGCGACAGAGGAGCGATCGGAGGCGAAAAAGCTTTGGCGAATTCGTGATTCATCGGGTCACGTCGAGTGCGGGCGGTTCGGGCTTCGAGAAGAACGGCACGCGCTTGCGCCACAGCTTCAGCGCCTGCCAGTGGATGCGAAAGATCACGCCAAGGGTGAACGCCGGATAGGCGAGGCGCGTGCGCAGCAGTTCGGCATCGTCGAGCGGCGTGAGACGGCCTTCGACCGACGTCTGCAGCAACGGGCCGTCGGCACTGTCGTAGTCGATGCAGCCGATGAAGCGGTCCCCTTCGGCGCGCCGCGCCAGCATGAAGCGGAAGCGGTAACGGCCCTCGACTCGGCAGAACGGCGAGACGTGAAACACCTTGCGCGCCGTGAGTTCCTCCCCCCACGCCAGCGGGCGGCCGTCGTCGTGTGCAAGCAGGTAGCAGTGGCGCTCGCCGAAGGTGTTGTTGACCTCGCAGAGCACGGCGCGCAGCGCGCCGTCAGCGCGGTGGCAGAACCAGAAGCTGACCGGATTGAACACGTAGCCGAGCACGCGCGGCAGCGTGTGCAGCCAGACCTCGCCCGCGGCATCGGTGATCCCCTCGCGCCGGAGAAGCGCATCGAGCCACACCACCGGATCGCGGCCGTCGCCATGGTCGGCGTCGTGGAACGACAGCCAGCCGAAGCGGTTGCGCGGCAGACGGCGGAACGGCCAGGCCTGCGTCGCCAGCGTGCGCAGCGGCAGCCGCAGGAAGAAGCTGCGGTAGGAAAACGCATGACGCGTCGGCCGGAGCCGCGTGTGGCGCACGTGGCCGAGTCCGATGCTGGCGGTTGCGGGCGGGGTCATTCGTTACGGCGTTGAAATGCTCGTCAGAACGTCGGGCAGAGAAACTCAAGTGTACCGCTTGAACTGAATAGTTCAAGTCTATACTGATCGGTAATTATACGAGGAAATGTCAAGCGATTCGAATGTCAGCGGACTCCAAGCGGCAGGGTAATCTCCTCTAAATAATGCCGTCATTTCCTTGCGACTATTGTGGATGAAGAATAGACTAATCAGTAATTTCATGGCGTGGTGATGGCGATGGAGCGGATGTCATTGAAGCAGCAGCAGCACCGCCTGCGCGAGGACGTGATCCTGCAGGCGGTCAACTCGCTGCTCGCCGAGAAGGGCTACGACCTGATGACGGTCGACGAGGTCGCGGCCGTGGTCGGCATCGCCAAGGCCTCGCTGTACAAGCACTTCGAGTCGAAGGAGCGTCTGGCCGCCGCAGCGATGGTGCGGCTGCTCGACCGCACCCTGGAAATCATCGAGGCGCAGGCGGCCTCGGCCGCGCCGCTGGACAAGCTGAAGTCGGTCGTGCGCTGGGCCGTGCGCGAGCACCTGCGCGGGCAGATGCCGGCGCTGCCGTCGACCCGCTCCGCGCTGCGCGAGGCTTTGATCGCGCACAAGCCGTACGTCGACCGCCTGATCCGGGTGACGGAGCATCTTGGCGGCTGGATCGAGGCGGCGCAGCACGACGGCGCGATCAATCCGCGGCTTTCGGGCGAGGTCGTGCTGTACACGGTGTTTGCGCGGGCCTGCGACCCGGTGTCTGACTTCCTCAAGCTCTCGGGTGCCTACAGCGACGAAGAGATCGTCGAACTGATCACCGAAACCTGTTTCTCCGGGCTCGCCACGCGGCCGTCCTGAACGCGGTCTCGTAGGTGGCCGCGTCAGGCGGCCAGGCGCTGCGGCCAGCGGGCCTGTGCGGCGAGTGCCCCGGCCACCGCCAGTCCGGACTTCAGCCCGTCCTCGTGGAAGCCGTAGCCGGTCCAGGCGCCGGCGAACCACACGCGGCGCTGTCCCTGCACCTGCGGCAGCTGCTTCTGCGCCTCGATCATCCGTGCGTCGAAGATCGGGTGGGCGTAGTCGAATTCCGCGATCACCTTGTCGGGCGACGGTTCGACCAGCGGATTCAGGCTGACGAACACGGGCGAACGGAACGGCAGGGGTTGCAGCTTGTTCAGCAGGTAGGTGACCGACACGTTGGGTTCGCGTCCGCCGTCGCTCAGGTAGTTCCACGACGACCACACCGAGCGCAGCCGGGGCATCAGTCGTTCGTCGGTGTGCAGCACGGCGCGATTGGGCTGGTAGCGGCCGGCAAGCAGCAGGCGTTCCGTGGCGTCCGCGTCGGTGAGCATCGCGGCCGACTGGTCGCTGTGGCAGGCGAGCACGACCTGGTCGAATGCCTCCGTGCCGCGGGCCGTGCGCACGTTGACCTTGCCGGCCGCTTCGTTGCGCGCAATCTCCAGGACCGGGGTATCGAGGCGAAGGTCGGGCAGGCGGGCGGCAATCTTCTGCACGTATTGCCGCGCGCCGCCGGCGACCGTGAACCACTGCGGCCGGTCGTTGACCTGCAGCAGGCCGTGGTTGTGACAGAAGCGGATGAAGGTGGCGAGTGGGTAGCCGAGCATCGTGCGCATCGGACACGACCAGATCGCCGCCGCCATCGGCAGCAGGTACCAGCGGCGGAAATTCTCGCCGTAGCGATGGCGGTCGAGGAACTCGCCCAGCGTCTGCTCGCCGTCGTCGCCGCCATGCCGTGCGATCTGCGTCGCCTGGCGGTTGAAGCGCAGGATGTCGGCCAGCATGCCGAGGAAACGCGGCGAGGCGAGGTTGCGCCTCTGTGCGAACACGCCGGCGAGGTTCGTCCCGGCCCATTCGATCCTGCCCCCGCCGCGCGCTGCGGGAACGCTCACTGCGAACGACATGTCGCTCTTCGCGGTCGGCACGCCAAGATCGGCGAGGAGCCGGATCAGGTTCGGATACGTCCTCTCGTTGAAGACGAGGAAGCCGGTGTCGACCGGGTATTCGATGCCGTCGAGCCGCACGTCGACGGTGTTGGTGTGGCCGCCCAGGCGCGGCGCCGCCTCGAAGAGCGTGACCTGCACGCCGTGTCTGCGCTCGGCGAGCAGCGCATTCGCGCAGCCGAGCCCGGAAATTCCGCTGCCGACGATCGCAACTCTCATGTGCAGCCCTCGAGTGCGCGCGCCGCGCGCAGTGACGCGACGGCGGTTGCGGCCTCAGGGCCGCCCGCTCGCCGGGGTTGGAAAGACTGAAGTGGCGCGCGCGGCGCGCCGCCGGCGCGGTTCGAGCCCGACGCTAGCCGGCCACGCGCTTGTCGAACTCGACCATCGCGTAGGCCGAGTGATTGTGAATCGCCTCGAAGTTCTCCGACTCGACGGTGTAGGCGAGGACCCGGTCGTCGGCGTTCAGCGCCAGCGCCACGTCGCGCACGACATCTTCGACGAACTTCGGATTGTCGTAGGCCCGCTCTGTCACGTACTTCTCGTCCGGCCGTTTCAGCAGCGCCCACATCTCGCTGGACGCCGCGGTTTCCGCGACGCGCACCTGCTCCTCGACCGTCATCGGCGCGGCCAGTTCGACACCGATCACGATGTGGGCGCGCTGGTTGTGCGCGCCGTAGTCGGAGATCTTCTTGCTGCACGGGCACAGGCTGGTGACCGGCACGGTCACCTTCTGCCATACGCGGGTGCTGCCTTCCGCGGCCTCGGCGCGCAGCGTCAGCTGATAGTCCATCAGGCTCTGCACGCCGGACACCGGAGCCGATTTCATGATGAAGTACGGCAGCCGGACCTCGATCTCGCCGCGCGCCGCCTCGAGCCGGGCCAGCATCGCGTCCATCAAAGTGCGGATCGAAGACGTCGACAGGGGTTCGCGATGGCCGGCCAGCACCTCGATGAAGCGCGACATGTGCGTGCCCTTGATCGGCGCCGGAAGCGCCACGAACATGTCCACCGAAGCCACCGACGGCTGGCTGCCGGCGGCGGTGGCCACCTGCACCGGATGAGTCAGCGAACGCACCCCGACACGCGCGATCGCGACATTGCGCAGGTCGTGACTCGCTTGCACGTCGGGAAGGAACATCGGGTCGGGCGCGTTCATCGGCGAATCCTGAATTGTCCCCGATCTCGCCGCCCGGCGCCCCGGCAAGGGGCCGAAGCGGACAGCACGCGGGAACTCCCACCTTGCGCTTGGTGCCGGCCATATCAACCCCGCGTCTCAGCGGGTCGCCAGCAACTGCTCGACCCGGCTCGTTAGCCGGGGATCGAGCGGATCGATCGCGCTCGGGAACGACGCCACCGCGCGCCCCTGCCGGTCGATCAGGTACTTGTGGAAGTTCCACTTCGGCGCCTGGCCGGTTTCCCGGGTCAGCGCCGCAAAGAACGGGTTGGCAGTCTGCCCGACGACCCCCGATTTCGCAAACATCGGGAAGCGCACGCCGTAGATATCGAAACAGAACTCGGCGATGCCCTGGTTGTCCTTCGGCTCCTGGCGAAAGTCGGCCGAGGGAAAACCCATGATGACCAGTCCGCGCGACGCATACCGTTCGTGCAGCTTCTGCAGCCCCTCGTACTGGGGCGTGTAACCGCAGGCGCTGGCGGTATTCACTGCCAGCACGACCTTGCCCGCGAACTGGCAAAGGTCCTGCGGCTTTTCGTCCTGCAGGCGCGGCAGGGTGTGGCTGAGCAGCGCCGGGCATGCCGGGGGCGGGTTCGCCGCCGCCGGAGATGTCCAGCCAATGGCCGCGCCGGCAATCAGTAGGCAGGCTGTGCAGAGAAGTCTGAGGCGAACGAGTGCCGGCGCATCAGCGCCTATGAGCCTGCTGAAACTGTTAGCGCTTACTTTCATGAAAAATCCGAGAAAATAAGGACTGGAAGATCGCGTCGCCCGGTGCTGGCCGGCCAGTCCGCGTCGTTTGGCTGACCTAGTCAAATCATGGACACTGGCGTTATGATACGAGCACATCAACAAAAGTCAAATACTTGTCCATGACAAAAATGCCGTCCGTCTTATCCGCAGGGATTCGCCGCGGCCCCCACGGCGGCGGGCGCTCGAGGAGTCGGCGAGGATCGCCATGGCCGAATTGACGACTGCTCGAGCCGCGCAGGTGCCGGTGGCGCTGACGATTGCCTCGGTCGAGCGCGACACGGGACTGTCGAAAGACACGCTCCGCGTGTGGGAACGGCGCTACGGTTTTCCGGCCCCGCGACGCGACGCGCTCGGCGAGAGGCTCTATCCCGTCGAACAGGTCGACAAGCTGCGGACGCTGAAGCGGCTGCTCGACCTGGGGCATCGGCCGGGCCGGATCGTCAGGTTGCCGCTCGACGAGCTGCAGCGGCTCGCGGAGGCCAGCCGCAACACCACGACGGCGCGCAGCTTCCCGCAGAGCGACGCGCGCGACGATCTTGAGGCGCTGCTCGGCCACGTGACCGCGCACCGGCTTGACGAGTTGCGCGGCGAGCTCGCGCAGCTCCTGCTCCGCAAAGGGCTGGAGCGGTTCATTGCCGAAGTGGTCGCGCCGATGAACGAACTGGTCGGCGACGCGTGGACTCGCGGTGCGCTGCAGATTTTCGAGGAGCACCTCTACACCGAAGCCGTCCAGGGCCTGCTGCGCAACGCGCTTGGCTCGATCCCGCGCGCGGACCAGCGGCCTCGCGTGCTGCTGACCACGTTTCCCCAGGAACCGCACGGCCTCGGCATCCTGATGGCCGAGGCGATCTTCGCGCTCAACGGCTGCCACTGCAGTTCGCTCGGCGTGCAGACGCCGGTATGGGACATCGCGCTTGCCGCTGATGCGCAGCGCGCGGATATCGTGGCGCTCTCTTTTTCGGCGGCGGTCAACCCGAACCAGGCCGTCGAAGGGCTGGCTGAACTGCGCGGCAAGCTTTCGCCTGACGTCGAGCTCTGGGCCGGCGGCAGCTGCCCGGCGTTGCAGCGGCGTTCGCTGCACGGTGTACTGGCGCTCGGCGCGCTCGACGAGATCGCGCCCGCGCTGCTGCGCTGGCGGCAGGCGAGGCCGGCACAGTAACGTCGCTGGCAGACGGTCTCCGACAGCGGCGCACGGCAGCGAGGCGAGGCTGTCCGGCAGCGCGCGCCCGCTCGGCGTACGCCGAGCATCGCCGCCCGCTTCGATGCGGCAGAGCGCCTGGCAAGCGACGCCCGTGCCGATGAAATGCCCGACAATCCCGACCTCCTTCGAGGCCATGCAGCGGGGCGATGCGGATGAAGCTGAATCAGCGGGTCGCAGTGATCACCGGCGCGGCGCAGGGCATCGGCGCCGCGTGCGCGCGGGCATTTGCGGAAGAGGGCGCGCGGGTGGTCATTGGCGACGTCAACGAGGTCGGCGGCACGGCACTGGTGCGCGACATCGCCGCTGCGGGCGGCATGGCGATCTTCTGCCGTGCGGACGTCGGCGAGAAGCGGGACGCCGAACGACTGGTCGCGCACGCGGTCGAGCACTACGGCCGGCTCGACGTGCTGGTCAACAACGCCGGCATCGTGCACGCGGCCGACTTCGTCGATCTCGCCGAGGAGGATTTCGATCGCGTGCTGCGCGTCAACCTGAAGGGCGCGTTTCTGTGCGGACAGGCTGCCGCGCGGCAGATGCTGGCGCAGCCGCCGCGCACCGATGCGCACGGCACGGGCAGCCGCGGCGTGGTCATCAACATGTCGAGCGTCAACGCCGTGCTGGCGATCGCCAACCAGGTGCCGTACACGGTCAGCAAGGGCGCGCTCAATCAGCTCACCAAGGTGATGGCGATCGGACTGGCGGACAAGGGCATCCGCGTCGTGGGCATCGGTCCCGGATCGATTGCCACCGAGATGCTGAAGGCTGCCGTGCTGACCAACGATGCGGCCAAGGGACGCATTCTTTCGCGCACGCCGATGGGCAGGCTCGGCGAGCCCGACGAGATCGCGCGCATCGCCGTCTTTCTCGCGAGCGACGATGCCTCCTACCTGACCGGCACCACGCTGTATCCCGATGGTGGCCGGATGGCGCTCAACTACGTGATGTAAACGCCGCGCCTTCCGGGCGCGATCGCCACGTGCAGCGCGCTCGGAAAAGTGCGCGGATGCGTCCGTACGGATGAGCACGGGATGCCGTGAGACATGCGCACGGCCTAGCGTCACGGTACGACTTTTCGTCCACTGATCGGCATCGTCCGCCGCCTGTCTTCGCGAGCGGTTTTCGCGTCCCAATGCGGCGTGTTTCCTGCGCAGAATTCCTCCCAAGCAAGACGTCTTCGGAGGTTCGCAACATGTCGTCAGCCACGCGTCGCACGCATCCCGGTAACGCCGGTTTCACGCTGGTCGAGGTGCTGATCGCGGTGGCCGTGGTGGCGATCCTCACCATCGTCTCTCTGCCCAGCTACGCAGAGTTCGTCAAGCGTGGCACGCGCGCCGATGCGCAGGCGTTCCTGATGGAAGTGGCGCTGCGCCAGCAGCAGCGCCTGGTCGATCGCCGCGCCTACGCGGCCACGCTCGGCGATCTCGGCCTCGCGTTGCCCCAGTCGCTTGCCGGCAAGTACACGGTGTCGATGTCGGCTCCGGCCGCCATACCGCCGAGCTTCACGATCAGCGCGGCGCCGCAGGGCGCGCAGACCATCGAGGGCTGCGGCACGCTGAGCCTGACCAGTTCCGGCGAACGCGCTCCGGCGCGTTGCTGGCAATGAAATACAGGGAGGAGACCATGTCCATCAACCACCGCATCGATGTTCGCCAGGCCGGCTTCACGCTGGTCGAAATGCTGGCGGTGATCACGATCGTCTCGATCGTGATGGCGCTGGCGGCGCCGAGCTTCACGTCCTTTGCGTCGAATCAGCGCCTGCGCGGCGCAGCCACGGATCTCGTGACGACCCTGCTCGTGGCGCGCAGCGAGGCCATCAAGCGCAACGCGCAAGTCACCGTCACTGCCGCCGTGGCCGGCGAGAACGCGAACTGGGGGCGCGGCTGGACGGCCACGGCCGCCGGCGGCCTGCAGATCGACCGCAAGGACGTCTCCACCGGCCACATCGACGGGTCGGCGACGCCGGCGGCGATCACCTTCGACGGCAGCGGCCGGATGACGACAGCCGGCGGCATCAGCATTCAGCTCAACGACAGCCGCGGCGATGCGCTCGCGTCCCCGCGCTGCGTCTCGATCGACCTTTCGGGCCGGCCGCAGGCCAGCGTCGGCGCCTGCTCGTGAACATCGGTCGTCGGCCCTCGCTCGGCTTCTCGCTGATCGAGGTGCTGATCGCCGTCGTCGTGTTCGCCTTCGGCATCCTCGGACTGGCTCGCCTGCAGATGAAGACATCGTTGGCCAGCACCGAGGCGGTGCAGCGGGCGCAGGCGATCCAGCTCGCGCAGGACATGGTCGACCGCATCAACTCAAACCGCCGCGACGCCGAGGCCTACGTGCAGGCCGACGAACTGGAAACGGCCGGCGAGGCGCAGGACTGCATGGAAGTCTCCGCCGGCGCCGCCCGGGATGTGTGCGAATGGACCAACCTGCTCCGTGGTGTCGCTGCCGCCGAGGGCTCGGCGCAGCTGGGCAGCGTGCTGGGCGCTCGCGGATGTATCCGCCGTCTGGCCGACGCGGCAGGCGCCGCGATCGAACGGTCTTATGTGGTGGCGATCGCCTGGCAGGGTCTGGTGCCGACCGCTGCGCCGGAGAACTCCTGCGGCCAAGGGCAGTTCGACGAGGAGAGCAAGCGCCGCGTCCATTCGGTCACCGTTCGCATCGCCAACCTGGCACCCGTACCGTGATCCCGTCCCGCGACAGCCGAGCCGCCGTGCCGAGCTGCCCGCCGTCCAGACAGCGCGGCGTGTCGCTCGTCGAACTGATGGTGGGCATGGGCCTGGGCCTGGTGGTGATCGCAGTGATCACCTCATTCTTCGGGCCGGCCAGCGAGCATCGGCGCAACCTCGAAAACACCGGCCAGATGTTCGACAACGCGACGTATGCCGCCGAACTGCTGGCCGACGAGATTCGCGCGGCCGGCTATTTCGCCGAACTGCAATCGACATCGGTGACCTGGCAGGCGGCGGATCCCTGCGCAGTGACGCCGGTGGCGCTTGGCTGGGCGTCGTCGCCGGCGACGGCACCGCTGCCGCTCGTCGGTCTGGGCGCGGGCGATGCCACGCCGGGGTGCGTCAGCGACCGCCGCGCCGGCACGGCGATGCTGACGCTGCGCCGGGCCGACTTCACCGCCGCGGCGGTGGCGAGCCTGCCCGAGGGCATCCACCTGCAGGTCTCGACCTGTCGCAACGATCCGGTCGCCAAGCCATTCGTGGTCGGCACCGACGCCACGGCGATGGACCTGCGCGCGCGAGACTGCGCCGCCGTGGCGCCTGCGCGTCGGGTGCTGGCGCGCACCTACTTCGTCCAGTGCGTCGGCGATTGCGGCGCCGGCACGGTGCCGCGGCTGGCACGAGCCGAGCTGACGACGGGCGGGACGATCGCCGTGACGCCGCTGGTCGACGGCATCGAGGACCTGCAGTACGAATACGGCTTCGACACCGACAACGACGGACTGCCCGACATCTACCGGACCGGGTTGAGCGGGGTCGGGGGCGCGGCCGACAACGACTGGGCCAACGTCGTCGCCGTGCGCCTGTACGTGATCGCGCGCAGTCGCGATCCATCCGTGGGATACGTCGACGCGATGACGTTCGACCTGGGTCTCAACGGAACGCTGGCCGCCGCCGGCGACGGCTTCAAGCGGCACGTTCACACGACGCTGGTGCGGCTGATGAACGTCGGTGGAGGGCGGGAGCTTCCATGAACATCCCTGCTGGCGTGTGCCGCCAGAGAGGCGCCTCGGCGCTGATCGCGCTGATCTTCCTGGTCATCGTCGCCTTCGTCGTGCTCACCGCGTATCGCCTGAGCGGCCAGCAGCTGGCACTGGCCGGCAACGCGCAGAGCCGCGCGCACATGCTCGCCGCGGCCAACTTCGCGATCGAGCAGACGATCAGCGGGGTCGACTTCCTGCGCACGCCGGCAACGGTTGCCGCAACACCGGTCGGCGTGGACATCGACGGCAACGGAGCCGATGACCTGAACGTCACGGTCGGCCTGCCCGGCTGCTATCGCCTGAGGGTCGTGCCGCTCGCCGAGCTCGACGACCGGCGCGCGGGCGACGCCGCCTGCATCAGCGGCGTCGGTCCGGCGGGCTCGATCCTCGTCCTCGGCGGCGGCGGTGGCGCCGCCGCCAACCCCAATGAATCGCAATGCGCCGACAGCGAATGGAACATCTCGGCCGCGGCGGCCGATCCGGTGACCGGCGCGGCCCTGACCGTCAACCAGGGCGTCGCCGTTCGCGCCGATCGCGTCGAAGCGGCCAACAGCTGCATCTGACGGCAAGCAGGGGAGAGCGAAGATGAGACCCACGTCCTGGCGCGTATGGCGCGCGCTGCTCGCCGCCGCGGCCTGCCTGGCCACCGTCCTTCGCGCGCGCGGAGGACATCGACATCTACTCGCTGCCGCCGAGCGCCGCCGACCTGCCGAACGTGCTGTTCATGATCGACAACTCGGCCAACTGGAGCGCCGACCTCGCCAACGGCACCTGCGCGCAGTGGCCCGACTCCGGCGCCGCCGTGCCGAATGCGGACAACTCCAAGAAGTCGGGCGCGCAGATCTGCGCGCTGGTCACCGTCGTCGAGCGGCTCGCGGCGCGGGCGGCGGCGAACGGCGGCAATCCGGTCGCGCGCATCGGCGTGATGATGTTCAACTCGGGATCGAGCAAGGTCGGCGCTTACCCCCGCATCAACTTCACTGCCGTCACGCCGTCGAACAAGGTTGCGTTGCAGACGCAGCTGAAGACGATCAGCCGCGGCAGCGACACGGCGGCGGCGGCGCCGGACGTCGGCCTCGGCATGTACGAGGCCTACCTGTGGTTCAAGGGACAGCCGGCCCAGTACGGACGCGACACGCCGTCGTTCGACCCGAACGCATTCGTTTCGGGGTCGACCCAGTACAACAGCCCGGCGAGCGCCTCGTGCGGGCGCAACTTCATCATCTTCATCTCCAACGGCGACCCGGCCACGCAGACGCAGACGGTCAATGCCGAGCGCGCATTCCTGCAGCAGATCGCCGCCAACACCACCGCGATTCCGGCGCCGAGCGGGGTGAACAACCCGACGCGCAACCTCTTCGCGAGCTGGGGCGACGAATATGCGCGCGAGCTGCTCAGCCTGGACTTCAGCAGCCGCGACGGGGCGCAGAGCATCACGACGTTCGGAGTCGCGCGTCATCGGCGCCAACAGCGATCCGAACAACACGACCAATCCGCCGTTCTCCGGTTTCTTCTCGTACGTCGATTCGATGGCCCGCTACGGCGGCAGTCCGAGGTACCTGAACGGCGTCGGCGAGGCCGTCGTACTTCTATCCCGCGCTCGGACCCGGCGCCATCGCCGACGTCGATCGATGCGATCTTCGGCCGCATCCTCTCGGCCAACACGGTCTTCACTTCGGCCGCGCTGCCGATCAGCGTCAGCACGCAGGGCACCTACAAGAACCAGGTCTTCATCGGCATGTTCCGTCCGGACGAGTCGATGCGGCCGCGCTGGTACGGCAACGTCAAGCAGTACAAGTTCGCCTACGACGACAGTTCGGGCGCCCTGTCGCTGGTCGACTCGGCAGGAAACGCGGCGATCAGCTCGATCACCGGCTACGTCGAGTCGTCGGCGGTGAGCTACTGGACGCAATCGAGCACGTTCTGGGTCAACGCGCCGCGCGGCGCGATCAATCCGGCCTCGGATTCTCCCGACGGCGAGGTGACCGAAAAGGGCGGCGCCGCCCAGCGGCTGCGCGAGGCATTCGCGACCGGCCAGTCGGGCCGCAACGTGTACACGTGCGTCGGCTGCGCGACGAACACCGTCCTGTCGGCCAACGACGCCGCGCGGTTTGCGACCGGCAACGGCGCCATATCGGCAACCGCGCTCGGCGTGTCCTCGTCGGACCGCGACGCGCTGATCGACTGGGTCCGCGGCACGAACAACGTGGACGACGACGGCGGCGGTGGCGAGGAACCCGGCCCGACGACGAGTCCGGCGACGACGGTGCGGCCGTCGATCCACGGCGACCTGCTGCATTCCCGGCCCGCGGTGATCGACTACGGCGGCAGTACCGGCGTGGTGGTGTTCTACGGCGCCAACGACGGCACGTTGCGCGCAACTGGCGGCGAGCAGACCGGTACCGATGCGGGCCGTGAACTGTGGGCATTCGTGCCGGAGGAAATGTTCGGCAAGCTCAATCGGCTGCGCAGCAACTGGCCGGAGGTCAAGTATCCGAACAATCCCGATCCGACCGCGACCCGGCGCGACTATTTCGTCGACGGCCCGATTACCGTCCTGCGCAACGGCAGCACCGGCGAAGTGATCATCTACGTGGCGATGCGTCGCGGCGGAAGGGTTCTCTACGCGCTCGACGTGTCGAATCCGGCGGCGCCGCGGTACAAGTGGCGCTTCGGGCCCGGCCAGTTCAGCGCCCTTGGCCAGACGTGGTCGGAGCCGAGGCTGGCGATGCTGCGCGGCCATGCCAACCCGGTGATCGTGATGGGGGCCGGCTACGACGCCGCCGCGGAGGATGCCTCGCCGCGGGCAACGACCACGATGGGCAATGCCGTGCTGGTGATCGACGCCTATACCGGGGCACTGGTCGGCAGCCTGAACACCCTCGGCAGCGTGCCCGGCGCGCTGACGCTGGTCGACATCGACAGCGACGGCTACGTCGACCGCGCCTATCTCGGCGACGCGCGGGCCAATGTCTACCGGGTCGACTTCGAGGACGGCAGCGGCGGCAACGCGCCGCAGCACTGGACCATCACGCGGATGGCCGCGCTGGCCGTGGAGAACGCGGAGCGCAAGTTCCTGTTCGAGCCCGACGTGGTGATCACGAAGACCCGGATCGCCATCCTGTTCGGCAGCGGTGACCGGGAAAGGCCACTGCTCGGCCGCATGCCGTACCCCGGAACCAGCGAGACCGACACCAAGGACGGGCTGATCACCCTGTTCGACGCCAAGCGCACCAAGGGTGCGCCGAGCGTTTCGTCGCCGGCCACCGCGTCCGATCTCGTCACGCACGGGAGCTTCCCGACGACCGAAAACCCCAAGGGCTGCTTCTTTCCGCTGCCTTTCTCCGCCGTCGGCGAGAAGACGGTCAATGCCGGCCTGACGGTTGCCGGGCGGACGCTTTTCTCCACCAATACGCCGGCCCAGCCGTCGGTCAACCAGTGCGGCAGCCTGGGCACGGCGCGGACGTATGCGATTCCGCTGTTCTGCGGCACGGTGGCGTCGGTCGACCTGCTCAACGGCGGACTGCCGCCGACCCCGGTGTCCGGGCTGGTGGACATGGGCAACGGCGTGATCCAGCGCTTCCTGATCGGTGGTGCTCCTCCGGGCGGCAGCTACGGCGGCAGCCGTTCGTCGATCGGCGCATCCAGGCCGACGATTGCCGTCGACAACACGAGACGGCGGACCTACTGGTATCCGAACCGGTCGCGCTGAGCGCCCGCGAAGATCCCGGCGTTCACTGCCCGTAACCGGCGCACGGCGTGCCTCGCCTGAGGCGCGCCGCGACTATCTCAATAGAAGACGGTCAGCACGCCGGTGAAGCCATACAGGCTGTGGCCGCTGATTTCGCCGTTGGCGTAGAAGCCCACGAGCGGCACGTCGCCGAGCTGCTGCGCGATCACGCGCAGCTCTTCGCCTTGTTCGCCGAACATGTGCGTGCCGCGGCCGAGGCAGGAGACATAGACGGCGCCCCGGGCGGCCATCGGCCGGCGCCGACGTTCCGACTGCTCGTGAAGATGGTCGCGGATCTCGGCGCAGATGCGCGTCAGGTCCTTTCGTGCGGCGGCCTCATCGCGCACGCAGAAACGCACCACCTGCCCGGGCTCGACCGGCGTGCCCACCGCGACCGCCCCGCGCGACGGGTCGATCCCCAGCACGGGCCGCACCAGGTAGTCGTCGTGCCACCGATGCGCAGGCGGACTCGCCTGCTCCGGCTCGATGCCGACGAACAGCAGGCCGCGCCGGCCGAGAACCTTGAGCTGCGCCATCGATTCGCGCGCGCGCTCTTCCGCGCCCGCCGCGGCGACGTTCTCGACGATTCCGGCATCGCGCAGCAGCACGTCGAAGGCGCGCTCGCCGTCGAGCGTGTCGATCAGGTTGTCCGCGCCGGCGGTGATCCTGCGCCGGCGGCTGCCCGGCAGCGGGTGGCAGCCCTGCGTCACGCGCGAGACGAGCCGCACGTCCTCGGCGAACACCACCCCGGACAGTCCGCCGCGCAGCACCCGATCGGCGATCGTCAGCGGCGGCTCGCGGCCGCTGGCCAGCCCGCCGAACAGGTGGCCGCTGTCGACCTTCAGCGCCATGTCCTCGATCAGTCCGGGCAGGCCCGGCGCGTTCGGGTCGGCATGCACGAGCGCGGTGTACGCCACGCTGCCGGCGCGACCGGTGCGCGTGCCGCGCGCCGGAGGCCGCTGCGCTCCGGAAAACACGTTGAAGCTGCCGGGCTCGAAGCGTCCCAGCATGACGGCAAGGGCAGGCTCGTCGACGTATTCGACTCCGGTGGCGCACACCGCGGCGGCACTCGCGCCGACCCAGTTCGAAACCCCGGTGCGAACCTTCAACAGGGCCAGGATTGCGCCAGCCTGTGCCTGCAGGCCCTCGGTCAGGTAGACGAAGCCGAGGTTCGCACCGCGCTGCGTCGACTCGTCGCCCGCCTGCGCCGCCAGCTGGGCCAGGCACAGATCGACGGCAGTGCTGCCGTCGGGATGGGCCGCGTGCGCATAGCGGAAGCGCATGCTTTATCCCCGCTGCGGCGTGCGCCGCTTGCGCTTGCGCGGCGCCGCCTTCGATGCTGCGCCACGAGTCTTCTTCTCGTCCGCGGTCTGCGTGGCGGCAGCCTTCGCCGCCGCCTGCGCCTCGGCCGCGGCAGTGGCGGCGATCTTCGTGAACTGATCCTGCAGGGTGTTCCACCAGGCCGCCGGGTTCAGCGGTAACGCGGCAGCTGCTGCGGTAGCCGTCGCGCGCGGACCGCGCGCCCCTTGCGCCGCGGCGCCGCCGGCGCCGCGGCCGGGACCGGCGCGGCAGCGGGCATCGGCGGCAACGGCTGGCCCGCGGGGTACGGCCAGTTCGCCGGTGGTAACGGCGCACCGGCGGCCTGCGCGGGTGCGGCCGCGAGCATCGCGCCGCCGAACGACTTCAGCGTGGCGATCGTGTTGCGTTGGACTTCGAGGCTCTGGACCGTGGTGCGCAGCATGCTCAGGTTCAGGTTCAGCCACTGCTCCACCGCGCGCAGGTCGGCGATGCGCTTGTCGAGTTCCTCGACATCGAGCGTGGGAGCGATCATCGACGGCAGCGTCTGCGGCAGGCGCGTGGCGAACTGCGCCATGCTCGAAGGAGTGGGCAGCATCGGCAGCCCGGTCACGCCCCACACCTTCTTCACCAGGTCGAATCCCTCGCTGACGCCCATGAAGGGCAGCGTCGTTGCTTTGCTCCTGCCGGCCATCGTTGCCTCCGCGTTCGCTGCTCGAGCCGATTCAGTATCGCACCGGCGCCGTCAGCCGCGCCGTCTTGGCGGCGCGGCCACCTTCTGCTCGATCGCGCCGAAGATCGATGCTCCGGATGCGTCGAACATCTCGATGCGCACGCTGTCGCCGTACTTCATGAACGCCGTCGCGGGCTTGCCGTCGGCAATCATCTCGAGCGCGCGCTTCTCCGCGATGCACGAGTAGCCACGGGAAGCGTCCTTGTTGCTGACCGTGCCGGAGCCCACGATGCTGCCGGCGCGCGCGTTGCGCGTTCTGGCGAGGTGCGCGATCAACTGGGCAAAATCGAAGACCATGTCGACGCCGGCATCGGCGGCGCCCACCTGCGCGCCGTTGAAGTGCACGACGAGCGGCCGATGCACGCGGCGGCCGTCCCACGTGTCGCCGAGTTCATCCGGCGTGACCGCCACCGGCGAGAACGCCGTGGCCGGCTTGCTCTGGAAGAAACCGAAGCCTTTGGCGAGCTCCGCCGGGATCAGGTTGCGCAGCGACACGTCGTTCACCAGCATCAGCAGCCGGATATGGCCGACGGCGTCGTCCGGCGTCGTCCCCATCGGCACATCGTCGGTGATCACCGCGACTTCCGCCTCGAAGTCGATGCCGAAGTCCTCGCTCGGGCAGACGATGTCGTCGCAGGGCCCGAGCAGGTCGTCGGAGCCGCCCTGGTACATCAGCGGATCGGTCCAGAACGATTCCGGCATGTCGGCGCCGCGCGCCCTGCGAACGAGTTCGACGTGGTTGACGTAGGCCGAGCCGTCCGCCCATTGGTAGGCGCGCGGCAGCGGCGCCATGCACTGGTGCGGGTCGAATGCGAACGCATGCCGTGCGCGGCCTTCGTTCAGCGTCTGGTAGAGATCGTTCAGCTGCGGAGCGATGAAGCTCCAGTCGTCCAGCAGCTGCTGCAGCCGGCCCGCAATGCCGCTGGCCAGGTGGGCCGTCGTCAGGTCGCGCGAGACGACGATCAGCTGACCGTCACGGGAACCGTCGCGCAGGGTGGCAAGCTTCATCACTGAATCCGCAGGGCAGATCGCGGGTATCTTAGCGGCGGGCGGTGTTATGCCGGCAGTCGCGCGTCGCCGCGGCAGCACGTCGGAGGACTGCCGCAGGCCTCATGTTCACCCCGCGCGTCGACGACTCATCCCGTTCCCTGCTCTGGCGCGCCTCGCTGGTGCTGGTCGCCACGCTGCTGGCGCACGCGCTCGTCCTGGAGCGGATGGGCCGGGTGCTGCTGGTTGCGCTGACCGGACCGGACGAGGTGGCAACGGTTCATGTACGACTGCTGCAGCCGCCGACGCCCGAGGCTCCGCCGCCTGCACCTCCGCCGCCGAAGCCGCGCCCGCCGAAAATGGTGCGGCCGAAACCCCCGCCGCCCGTTCCGCCGCCGGTTGCGGAGCCCGTTGTGGAGCCGGTCGCGGAGCCGGTCGCGGAGCCGGCGCAGGTACCGGTGCCCGTCGATGGATCGCCGGCCATGCCGGACGCGCCGCTTGCCGTACAGGAGGCGCCGGCAGACGCAGTCGTGGCGCAGCCCGGGCCGGACGCCCCGGAGTTGGCCGCCGAACCCGTGCCTTTCGAGGCCACCGGCGACGTGCTGTTTTTCGCGCTGGCCAACCTGCCCGAAATGCGCGCAGCCATGCCGGCGGCGGCTCGTTACGTGTACCGCACGTCCAACTCCGAGATCCGGATTGCAACCGGCACCACGGTGGTCGACTGGACGCTCGCCGACGACGGACGCTACGAACTCCGCCTGACAACGACGGCGGTCGGCATCACCGTGCTCGAACTGCTGTCGCAGGGCAACGTGGGCGATTTCGGGCTGGCACCGGATCGCTACACCGAAAAGCGCGTGCGCCGCGCGGCCGAAGCCGCCAATTTCGATTGGGACGGCCGCCGCATCACGTTCAGCGCCCGCACGTACGAACGGCCGCTGGCCTATGGCACGCAGGACAGAGTTTCGTTCCAGATCCAGCTCATGCTGCTGGGTCAGGCGCAACCGGGACTGTTCCGGCCCGGCGCGCAACTGGTGATGTGGATGGCCGGCCGCGACGACCTGGCGGATTACCACTTCCGTGTCGCCGGCCGCGAGTCGACGGCCACCGGCCTCGGTGTGCTTGACGCGGTGAGACTCGAAAGAATCGTCTCGCGCGAGCGCGATGCCCGAATCGATGTCTGGCTGGTTCCGCAGCTGGGCTGGCTGCCGGTCCGGCTGCGCTTCACCGACCGTCTCGGGCGGGCGACCGAGAGCGTGCTCGAATCGATCCCGAAGTCATGAGACGAAGCCTGTGCGCCTTCGCGGCCGGCCTGGCCACCGTATCGCCAGTCGTCGCCGGAAACGAGCTGGTATGCGGTACGGCGCCTTCGGCGATCCCGCCGGTCCGGCTTGAATTTTCGGTGACGGCGAGCCGCGGGCCGTTTTCACTTTCCGGAGATGGCCTGGTCGTCTACCGGAGCAGCGGCAACGGCTACACCCTGCACTCGTCGGTGACTGCCCTGGGTGTGCTCGAGGCGCGGCAGAACTCCGTGGGCACGATCGGGCCACAGGGCCTGGTGCCGCGTTCGTTCACGCATCAGGCGGGCCGCCGGCCGACGCTCTCGGTCGATATCGACTGGGCGGCGCAGCGGGTGACCTTCGGCCCGGCCGGCACTTCGGAGCCGACCCGGCCGCGACTTCAGGACCGTCTCAGTCTGCTGGTGCAGCTGCCCTGGATCCTGCGAGCCGAACCCCGCCTGCGCAGTTTCGATCTTCCGGTGGCCGGCCGCACACGGATCTCCGAGTATCACTTCGTTGCCCGGGACAACGAGATTCTCGATCTGCCGGCCGGTCGTTTCGATACGGTGAAATTCGAGCGGGAGGGCGCGGGCGGCAAGGACAAGGTCGAAGTCTGGCTGGCGCCGAAGCTTTGCTCGCTGCCGGTGCGCGTGCGTTACGGCAACGACGACGGCCTGGTGGTCGATCAACGGCTGCGCGCCGTGCGCCCCGCCGAGCCGTAGGCCGGGCGGTTCAGTTTCCGTCCGGATGCCGTCGGCCTGCCGGCCTCGTCCGCAGGCGTCAGCGGCGCGCGTCCAGCCCGATCGACCACCGCGCGCCGGAGCGGACCTCCTCTGCACACACGCCTTCGCTGCACGGGGCGATGCGGAATTCATCCCGGTCGGCCGGGAAACGCAACACCGTGGACGCGTCGACCCGCTGCCGGTAGCGCGCCACCGCCAGCGGTGCGGCCGGCCCGGTTTTCCACGTCGCCACGCCGTCGCGGATCGACACGGCGGCGAGGCGAACGTCGTCGACCTCGACGGGCCGGTACTCGCGACGCTCGATCGAACCGACCACGAAGACATACCACGGTCCCGCCGGATCCTGCGCTTTGCCGAGCAGCAGGCCAAACACGTCGTAGCCGTCGCGTTCCGAAACGGAGGCATCGACGTCGAGAGCGGCGAAAACGATCCGGCCCGGCCGCAATGTGCCGGGCGCGCGCAGCATCGGCAGTCGCGAAAGCACCGCCGGATCGCCGCCGCTGCGCATCACGTGCTCGGCGAGCTGCTGCTGCCACTGCTCCAATGGTGTCTTTTCGCTGCCCGCCACGAAGGCGTGTTCCGAGGCGACCGCACGCGCACGATAGTTCGGCGCTGCGCATCCGGCGAGCACGCTCGCCAGCAGCAGCGACGCGCCGAGGCTGCGCAACACCTGCGCCCGCGAACGGCGGGGCAGGGCAGCCGCACGCCTCTGGCGGGTGGATGCGGGAGGCTCGTTCGTCACTTGCGCCGTGCCTCCCGGGTCAATGCGTCCCCGCGGGCGTCTCGTCCGCGACAGCCGGGGGCGCAGCCTGCGTTTGCGACGGGTGCGCGGGACCTGCACGGCCCTCGCCCGTGGCTGCCGCCTCCCTCCATCGACCTCGCCTTGTTGCCTGTCCCCCGCGTCGGCGCCGCGCGAAAGCAAATCGGCGCCGGCTGCCGCGTTGCCGCTGCGCGCGGCGATGTCAAGCGCGGTGTTGCCGGCGTCGTCGGCCAGTTGCGGGTCGGCATCGTGGTCGAGCAGCAGGGCAACCCCCCGGGCATTCCCGCTCAGCAAGGCATCGAACAGGGCGGTCTTGCCGAACAGGTCGCGCTGGTTCGGTCGGGCGCCAGCCCGCAGCAGCAGGTCGGCAATGACCGGCTTGCCCCCTGCGCTGGCCAGCATCAGCGGCGTCACGCCGTAGTTGGCGGCAACGTTCGGATCTGCGCCTCGGGCGAGCAACTCCCGGACTACGTCCTCGCTGCCGGCCCGTATGGCGGCATGCAAGGGCGTTTCGCCGTCGTTATCCGGCGCATCGACGAGCACCGGTTGAATCGGCAGCGCCTGCACCCGCGCGAGATCGCCGCTCCTGGCCGCCCACCACAACACGGATCTTCCGAGTGCATCCGTGCTGGTGCCAGGCCGGGCCGGCGACTCGTCGCTGGCCATAACCGGCGGCGCCGGTGACGAGAAACACACGCTGGCCACGCTGACCGGGTGCTTGCTGCCGCGCAGGTGGCCGTAGTCCTCGCCAAAGTAGGTGGCCAGTTCCTCTTCGATCGCCTCGTAGCGCTCCCGGCTCAGGGGCTGCCCGCGCTCGTCCCGATACCAGTCCAGCGTTTCGGCGCAGCGCTCATGGACCAGTGCACGGATGCGACCGCTCGTGTAGCCCATGTACTTGTTCGGATTCAGCACCTCGTTCCAGTGCGGCGTGATGAACGCGATGAAGAAGTCGGAGTTCGGTTCGATCCGGACCCGCCAGTACGGTCCGTCCCGCACGAGCATCGGCGGCATGACCTTGCGCCCGATGCGCACTTCCTCGGTCAGGTTGCGATAGAACTTCAGGCCGGCGTAGTCGGCGGCCAGGTCGCCGTTGGAACGGATGCCGGTCGTCAGCATGCCCAGCACGCCGTCCTCGGAAACCAGCAGATTGCGCGCGGTCGACTCGACTGCCGAGCGGGAAGCGTGATCCGCCGGCAGCCCTCGCCCGCGCCGCGTCAAGTACTTGGCGTGGTAGACGCGGCCGATGTTGATGAAATGGATGAGCTTGTCGGTGCCGAACACCGTTCCCGCGGCACTCACCGTCCCGGAACGAAAGAAAGTTCGCACCGCCTTGGTCAGATCGATCACCAGCAGCGGGTCGTTGTAGATCGCGCGCGCCGGCTGATGGATCGTGACGAGGCCGGGGAACCGCTCGAGCATCGACGTCGAGGAGAGCTGCAGGTCGAGCAGTTCATTGGCCGGAATGGCGCTGAACAGATACCCCCAGACCTTGTTGGCGACGAACCCCGCCGATTGCCGCTCCTCGATCGCCGCGGCCTCGCCTGTCCCAACAGCTTCCTCAATCGCTCCGTTGGTGTCGGCGACCGCCGACACGATGGCGTCGTACACGATGCGCGAAAGATACGGGCCCAGATCGGCGAACTCGCGCCCGGCCGGCAGCGTGTACTGCTCCGATTCATGGGCCGAAGCCACCACGGCGTGCGCGAGAAGCAGCGCCGCCAGTACGCGGACCGCGAGCGACGACGGCCTCGCCGCCGACAACCGGCTCAGGAAGAGCCGAATCTTCGCCGCCAGGCGAGCGCTTCGCTCCGGATCAGCTGTCGCCCGGTCCCGCAGCTTGGCTGTTGTTCGGCTCACGCCCTTGATTCCGTCGTTGTCCCGGCTGCTCCGCAGCGATTCTATCGATGCCGGGCACGCCGTACCTTCTGCCGAGTCGCTCTCAGCGGCGGGGCGTCCACGGCCGCCACCGGCGGTGCGTCCACCACCACTGCTCCGGCCGCCGCACGATCATCCTTTCCAGCGCCCGGTTGTAGGCGCGCGTGTTCAGCAGGATGGCCTCGTTGGCATCGGCGTGCTCGAGCGGCGGGATCTCGGCCTCGAAGCGCAGCACGTGCCGGCCATCGGCTTCACGCCAGCTGCACGCCGGCACGACCGGCGCGCCGGTGGTCAGCGCGATCACGGCCAGGCTGCGGAGGGTGCCGGCCGGATGGCCGAAGAACTCGGCGAGCACGCCGTCCTTGCGGCCGGCGTGCTGATCGAAAGGAAAGACGACGAGATCGCCGGCAGCCAGCCGGTCAAGGATCGCTTCCAGGCTGCCGCGCTTCGGCAGCACGCCGAAGCCCGCCCGGCGGAAACGGCGGTTGACCAGCGCATCGAGCCACTGCGGTCGGATCGGCCGTCGCACGAAGTGAAAGCGGCCCCGCGCCTGCGGAAACTGGGCCAGCCCGGCCGCCGTGGCCACCTCGAAGTTGCCGAAGTGGCCGGTCAGGATCAGGACGCCCTTGCCCTGCGCATGCGCGGCAAGCAGGGCATCGAGGTTGTCGACGCGGACCATCGCCAGGCGCCGGGTCCGGGGCAGCCAGGGGTACCAGGCGAACTCCCACAGCAGCCGGCCGAGGTGGCCGTAGTGCGCCTGTGCGATGCGCTCGATCTCGGCGTCGTCGGCCGTCTCGCCGTAGACGCGGCGCAGGTTGGCCAGCACCGTGTCGCGCCGTACCGGCAGCAGGCGAAACAGCAGCCGCGCCGCGCGCGTCGGCGTGGCGCGATCGGCCTGCGCCAGCGCGACCGCCGAAGCCTGGGTCCGGTCGTGGCTCAGGGAGATGCTGATCGAGCGCAGCCGATTGCGGCCGAGCGCGGTCTGCGCCGCCTCGCTCAGCTCGACGGCCGGTGCGCCGTAGGCATCGCGAACCACGGAGAAGTCGGCCGGACCGACGGTGCCGAGCGCGGCCTCGCGCGCAAACAGCTTCACGCAGGCCTCCTTGGCCGCGAAACGGGCGGCCAGGCTGGCCGCGCGGCCCGGGCCGTCACCGGCGTCGCGCAGTTCCTGCGCCGAGAAGAGCCTGCCGAGGTCGTCGGCGGGCGTTTCGGCGAGCAGCCGCTCGATGCGGGCGATCTCGACCGTATCGACGCCACAGCGGGTCGACCCGTCCGGCGCGGCCGGCGCAGGCGGCGGACCGTTCACTTCGCCGGCGCGCGCAGCAGGCAGGCGACGTTGGTGCCGCCGAAGCCGCGGGACAGCAGCAGGGTGACGGCGCTGCGCGGCGCGCGATGTCCGCGCGCGACGTTGAGCGGGCCGCAGGCCGGATCGCACTCGTCCAGGGTCGCGATGCCGGGGACAACTCCGGCGTGCTGGGCGGCGATCGCGACGGTCGCTTCGACCATCCCCGAGGCGGCCAGCAGGTGGCCGAACGCCCACTTGAACGCCGTGACCGGCGGCATATCGGCGCCGAACACCGCCGCCAGCGCGCGAGCCTCGGAGGCGTCGGAGCTCGGCGTGCCGTTGCCGTGCGCGACGATCATGCCGACCTCGCCCGGCACGATCCCCGACGATCGCCAAGCGCCTTCGATGGCGCGCACCAGCCCGTCGCCGTCGTCGCGTATCGGCAGCAGGCCGAGCCCGTCGCTGCCGCTGCCGGCGCCGAGAACCTCGCCGAGCACGGCGGCGTCGCGCTCGCGGGCAGCGTCCTCGGTCTCGAGCACGAGGCCGCGGCGCCTTCGCCGATCAGCTGCCGTCGTGCGCGGCGATCGAACGGGCGCAGCGCCTCGCGCGACAGCAGGCCGGCCTGCCCATAGTACAGCACCGTCTGCGGTTCGATCGTCGGCGTCGTGCGCGACGGCGACGGCGCGCGTCGCACTCGCCGGCGCGCAGCGCCTCGGCGGCCTCGGACAGGGCCAGCGGGCCGCTGATGCTGTGGTTGGTGATGCAGGCGTTCGGCCCTTTCAAGCCGTGGCGGATGCCGACGTGACAGAGCACGTTGTTGGGCAGCGCGCGCAACAGCCACATCGGATTGACCGTCGCCGACAGTTCGCGGCCGAAGTGCGCGAGGTTGGCGCCCGCCGCCGTCGATCAGCGGCAGGTAATCGTACTGGTTGCCGAACGTACCGCCGCCGGAGCCGACGAAGACGCCGCGGTCGAGTCGGTGAACCGCGCCGCGGCGCCCTCGTCGAGTTGCTCGCCGCCAGGCCGCCCAGCCGGCCTGCCCGATGGCGCGATCGGCGGCGTACAGGCCGAAGACGTCGGTGCGCTGGATGAACTTGTGCACCTTGCGGTCGCCGGTCAGCGCGCCGGGGTTGTAGTCGGGGACCTCGGCGGCGATGCCGACCGGCCAGCCGCTGGCGTCCCACTGCGCGAGCGGGCGGATCGCCGAGCACCCGGCGAGGATCGCGGCCAGCGCCTCCTCGGCGGAACGCCCGCCGCCGCAGATCGCGCCGGTGCCGGTGATGACGATGCGGGCCGATTCATCGCGATGGCGGGCGCGTCAGGCCGCAGCCGAGATTGCGCCGCCGTCTCGTCGGGATGACGGAACGCCAGGCAACTGTTCGAACCGCCGAAGCCGAGGGAATTCGACAGCGCCAGGCGGACGCGCCGCGCGCGCGGCGCGCCGCGCACGACGTCGACGTCGCAGTCGGGATCGAGTTCCGTCAGGTTGGCGTTGACCGGCAGCGTCGCTGTGCGAGATCGCCAGCGCGCACACCGCCGCCTCCACCGCGCCGGCGGCGGCGATCAGGTGCCCCATGACGCTCTTGGTCGAGCTGACGGCGACCAGCCGCCAGTCGTGGTCCGCACACACCGCCGCACCGCCGCGCACTCGCTGCGGTCGTTCATCGGCGTCGAGGTGCCGTGGGCGTTCAGGTAGTCGACCTCGTCCGGCGCCGAGCCGGCGTCGGCAATGGCCTGCCGCATCGCCTGGATCGGCCCGTCGCCCGACGGGTGCGAGTCGGTGATGCGATAGCTCGACAGCGAGTTGCCGTCGCCGGCGAGTTCGGCGTAGATGCGGGCGCCGCGCCGGCGCGCGGCCTCCCACTCTTCGAGGACGAGGAACCCGGCGCCCTCGCCCAGCACGAAACCGTTGCGGGTCGCGTCGAACGGGCGGCTGGCGCGCTCCGGCGCATGCGTTGTCGGGCGACACCGCGCCGAGCAGGCAGAAGCCGGCCAGCCCGACCGGATTGATCATCGAATCGAAGCCGCCGGCCAGCACGCGATCGGCGACGCCGCGCCGGATCAGCTTCAGCGCCGTGCCGACCGCCTGGCCGCCCGAGGCGCAAGCCGTGTGCACAGAGCTCGCATAGCCGCGAATGCCGAACTCGCGCAGCAGCAGGGCCGCGCCGGCACTGGACTGGCTGCGGCAGAACACCATCGGATCGGCCGCCGAGCCTGTCGCCGCGATCAGGCGGGCCGGCTCGACGTCCGCCGTTCGGGGCGGCGTCGCGCTGCACCTGGGCCAGTTCGTCGATACGTCACCCCCATCATGCCGGTGCCGACGACGCAGCCCCAGCGGGTCGGTCGGTCTGCGGCGTCGGCCGGATGCCGGCGTCGTCGAGCGCCTGCGCCGCCGCCACCAGGGCGAAACGATGCGCCCGGTTGGCATGCTTGAGCAGCTTGCGGTCGCCGGCGGCGCCCGCCACCGCCTCCGGCGACAGGTCCTTGACCTCGGCGGCGATGCGCACCGGAAAGCCGCTGGCGTCGAAGCTGCGCGATCGGCGCCGACGCCGCTGCGCGCGGCGAGCAGGGCCGACCAGGTCGATGCGACGTCGTTGCCGGCCGGGGTAACGAGGCCCAGGCCGGTGATCGCGACCCTGCGGCGCGCCGGTGTCACCCGGTGCCCGCTCTGCCGACTTCGGCTCTTGCCGAAGCGATGCCCCTGCCGTCGCTGCGCGCCGCGAGCTTCAGCCGTGCGCCGCCGCTATCGGCGCCGAGCACTTCGGCGTCGAGTTCGAGCGTCGCCCCGGGCGGCGTGAAGGCCCTGATCTTGACGTCGGTTACGAGGGTGGTCGTCAGCGCGCCGGCGGCGCTTCCCGGCACGGCCTCGTTCGCCAGTTGCACCGCCAGTCCGGTCAGGGCGTCGAGCAGAAGCGTGCCCGGGTAGACCGGCCGGTGCGGAAAGTGGTCGCCGAAGAAGGGCGCTTCGTCGCGCCGGGGGATCCGCAGCGTCGCTCGCAGCCGCTCGCCGGTCAGGTGTTCACCGATCTCGATCTGCGGCGCCGCGACCCCGCCGAAGCGTCCCTGTGCGGCGCCGGCGCCGCACAGGGTGTCGAAGTCGGCCCGCACCGCGTCCGGCGCATCGAACTCGTCCATCGGCAGCATCGGCCCGATGCAGTCGACGAGTTCGAGCGCACAGCGGCCGTCGATTGCGGCGCGTCCGCTGTAGGCGACCGCTTCGCCGTCACATCGCGCGACGTCCGCTTCGAGCATCAGCGTCTGTCCGGGGCGGGCCACCTGGTGGTAACGCGTCCTGGCCGGCAATCCCCGCCACCGGCCGCAGCCGGAAGTCGAGGCTGGACATTGCCCACCAGGCCGCCAGCTGGCCGACGGCTTCGGCCATCAGCGCCGCCGGAAAGCGTGTCGCGCGTGCCGGCACGGTGTAGCGGCCTTCGATGCGGCCCGGTGCGCAATCGGGTGATGCGGTCGACGAACGAGAAGGCGCTGAAGCGCTCGTCCATTGCTCGATGCCTCGCCAAGGCCGGAGAAGCCGCCGCCCGAGCCCTCGACCGCAACGCTCAGGCGACTGCCCGCGCGGCGCGCTGGGCGCGGATCACGACCTTGCAGAACGTTTCGGGCGTGAACAGGCGCGGGATGTCGGCGACCTTCAGCGGCGTCCTGAAACGGTCGGCGGGCACCTCGCTCAGGAACTCGCGCAGGCGGGCCAGCCCGACGTCGGTCACGATGCCTTTCTGCTCGAACTCGGCCTCGGCCAGCGGTCCGCGGGCATCCTCGACGATCTTGCCGCGCGGAATCTTCACGCCGAAGCCGCGCTCGAGCCGGAACACGAGATCCAGGAAGTCGATCGACTCGGCGTCGAGTCCTTCGATCAGGGACTCCTTCGGCTTGACGGCCTCGACGTCGCAGCCCAGCGCATCGGCGACGATCTGCGCCACCTTCGGAAAGACCGCGTCGATTTCTTCCTGGCTGATTGCCTGCTCTCGACATTCGTCTACTCCATCTTGAAACCGCCGTCGACATGCAGCACCTCGCCGGTGATGTAGTCGGCGAAGCGCGAAGCCAGGAACCAGACGGCGTGCGCGACTTCGGTCGGCTGTCCGTAACGGCGCAACAGGATGCGCGCCTTCACCTGGTCGCCCGCCAGGTCGCGGACCGACTGCGACATCTCGGTCTCGATCACCCCCGGGCGCAACGCAGTTTACCGTTATCTTCCGCGAGGCCAGTTCGACGGCGAGCGAGCGGGTGAAGGCGTCGATCGCGCCCTTGCTCGCCGCGTAGTTGGTCTGGCCGCGGCCGCCCTTCTCGCTCGCGACCGAACCGAGGTTGACGATCCGTCCCGAGCGGCGCGAGATCATGTGCGGAACCACCGCGCGCGTCACGTTGAACACGCCGCCGACGTTGGTGTCCAGCACGGTGCGGATGTCGGCCTCGTCGAGCATGGCGAGCAGGTTGTCGCGCACGACGCCGGCGTTGTTGACCAGCACGTCGATCCGCCCGCGCGCCTCGATCACTGCCTCGACGGCGCGCGCGACCGCCTGCGCGTCGGCGACGTCGACCTGCATCGCCTCGGCGCGCCCGCCCGCGGCCGCCACGGCATCGACGACCTCGTGCGCCGCCTCGGCATCGGCGCGGTAGAAGAAGACGACGTCCACGCCGTCGGCGGCGAACAACTCGACGATCGCACGGCCGATGCCGCGGCTGCCCCCCGTGACCAGCGCCACCTTGCCGGCCAGTCCGGAGACGATCGAATGTGCGTCGGCGGCGGTCACGCGGTTCAGCCCGAGATTGCGAAGCCGCCGTCGACGAACAGCGTGTGGCCGTTGATCATGCCGGCCTCCGGCAGGCACAGCAGGTACACGGCGCCGGCCACGTCCTGCGCGGTCAGCACCGGCCCGGCCGGCGCGCGCGCCCGGAACGAGGCGATCAGCTCGTCGCGGTTGGGAAAATAGGCCAGCGCGTCGGTCTCGACGACCCCGGCGCTGACCGCGTTGACGCGTATGCCGCGCGGGCCCAGTTCCTGCGCCAGCGAGCGCACCAGCGACTCCAGCGCCGCCTTGGAGGCGCCGATGAAGGCGTAGTTCGGCATGGCGCGGACCGAGCCGAGGCTGCTGATGGCGACGATGCGGCCGCCTTCGCCCATCATCGGCACGGCGTGCCGGGCGAGCAGGTTCAGCGCAAAGGCGTTGGTTTCCATGCACCAGCGCCAGTGCTTCAGGTTCATGTCGAGGGCCGGCCTCAGCACGCCGCTGGCGGCGTTGCTGACGACGATGTCCAGGCGCTCGAAGTGCCTGCCCACCTCGGCGAACATTTCCTCGACGCTGTCGGGGATGCCGACGCTGGCTTTGACGGCCAGCGCGCGCCGGCCGAGCGCGCGCAGTTCGTCGCACAGCCTCTCGGCCTCGTCGTGGCTGTTGTAGTAGTTGACGATCACGTCGCAGCCGGCGCGGGCCAGCTTGCGGGCGGTCGCGCAGCCGATGCCGCGCGCCGCTCCGGTGACGAGCGCGGTCCTGCCGGCGAGCGCCGGCGCTTCCGAGGGTTCAGTCGAGCCCGACACCGATTTTCCGAGATCGCCTGGGGATCTGCCTGCGACAGGGCCTAAGATTGTAGTGGCCGAAGCGCGCCGGCCCTGCGACGAGGCCGCTTGGCCGGCGCGGCGCAAGCGGGTGATCTAGTCGACCTTGAGTCCGGCCAGTTTCGGCTGCGGCGGCGGGTAGGCCGGCGCCAGCCGGCTCAGCGTCTCAAGCAGGATCCCGGTCACCATCAGGTTGCGCTGCGTCTTGCTGTCCGACGGAACGATGTACCAGGGCGCATGCGGCGTGCCGGTGGCGCCCAGCATCGTCTCGTAGGCCTGCCGGTACTTGTCCCAGAGCTTGCGCTCCTCGAGGTCCTGCGGATTGAACTTCCAGTGCTTCTCCGGATCGTCGATCCGCTCCTGCAGGCGCTTGCGCTGCTCGTCCTTGCCGATGTGCAGGAAGCACTTGACGATGGTCGTGCCGGTCTCGACCAGCAGCCGCTCGAACTCGACGATGCGCGCCAGCCGCCGCTTGCGCTCGGCGTCGTCGATCCAGCCATGTACGTACTCGATCAGCACGGCCTCGTAGTGCGAGCGGTTGAAGATCACGATCTCTCCCTTGGCCGGCACGTCGCGATGATGGCGCCACAGAAAGTCGCGGTCCTTCTCCGGCTCGGTCGGCGCGCGGTACGACACCGCCCGCACGCCGAGCGGGTCGACCGCCTGGAACACCGCGCGGATGGTGCCGTCCTTGCCGCTGGTGTCCATTCCCTGCAGGATCAGCAGCACCTTGTCTTTTCTGAGGGCGTAGAAGCGGTCCTGCACCAGCGCAAGTTCCTCGGACTGCTCCGCCACGCGCAGCTTGGCGGCCGCCTTTCCGTGCCGCACCAGCGGCTTCGCCCCCGCGTCGAAGCGCTTCAGCAGGATCTTCCCGGTCTTCTCCAGCCGGTACCGCTTCAGTTCGTCTGCCACTGTCGTCCCTCAACGTGTTTCCTCGACGCGCAACATGCTAGTCGCCGCAGGCCGGAGGTTGATAGTAATTGCCGCGACCCGGGCGCAAGCACCGCGATCACCGCCGTGCTGCCTCGGGAAATCGTTCGCTTCTATTTGGCGGGAAATGCGGTCGTACGCCTGCGCGATGGCGCTCAACGAGCGGCGGCGCGGCGAGGTGCTCATTGGTGAAACGACCGGGATTGCCGGCGCGGCCACGGTCGTGGGGGCGGCAATGGAGCCGGGCTGCCGGATGATGGTGTTCTGAACGGATCGATCAGATCTTCCGCACCCACCACTTTCCCTGAAAGAAGTCCTGCAGGTAAGCGATCAGCGCGGTGACCTTCGCCGGCACCTGCTTTGGCGAGGCGTAGACGGCATGGATCTCCTGTTCCGGCAGCAGGTAGTCCTCGAGCACGGGCACCACCCGCCCGGCGGCGACCGACTGGCCGGCCACGTACCAGGGCAGCGCGGCGAGTCCCATGTGCGTGCGCACCGCGTGCAGGATCGCGGACAGGTTGTTGGCGCGCAGGCTGCCGTGCACGGCCACGTTCAACGGCCGGCCGCCGGCGCGGATGAAGTGCAGCCGGTCGTCGCCGAGCACCGTGCTGTAGATCAGCACGTTGTGCCGGGTGAGGTCGGCGGGTGCGCGCGGCGTGCCGTGCTTCTTCAGGTACGCCGGCGTGGCCACCATCACCCACGGGTTGGTGCCGAGGTAGCGCGCCCCCAGCGACGAGTCGGCGAGCTTGCCCATGCGGATCGCCACGTCGATGCCGCGCGCCACCAGGTCGACGTAGGTGTCCTCGAATGAAAGGTCGATGCTCAGCGCCGGGTGCCGCTTCATGAACTCGAGCGCGAGCGGCGTGATCACCCGGCGGCCGAAGGCGACCGAGGTGCCGATGCGCAGCGTGCCGCGTACCTGGCCCTGGCGCGCGTTGGCGATGTCGTCGGCGTCCTCGATCCTTTCGAGGATCTCCTTGCACTTGTCGTAGTACAGCGCGCCGACCTCGGTCAGGCTCAGGCCGCGCGTGTTGCGGTTGAGCAGCCGCGCGCCGAGTTGTTTCTCCAGCGCGGCAACGTGCTTGGTGACGGTCGGTTGCGTGAGGTTCAGGTCGCGCGCCGCCTTGGAGAAGCTGCCGCTTTCGGCCGCGCGCACGAACAGCTGCCAGCCGGTGATCCGGTCCATGTCTGGCCCTCCTTCTGCGCAGCCATTCCAGCACGGAATAGGTGTTATCGCCAGCGCTGGCGTTCCCGCGCGGGCGGCGGCTGCCTACAGTGGATGGCAGCCGATCGATACGCTTGCGAAGGAGAAAACCATGGCCCGAATGACTGCCGCCGAAGCCGCCGTGCTCGTGATGGAGCGCGAGGGAATTCACACCGCGTTCGGCGTGCCGGGCGCGGCGATCAACCCGCTCTACTCGGCGCTGCGCCGGCGCGACAGCATCACGCACATCCTTGCCCGGCACGTCGAGGCGGCCTCGCACATGGCCGAGGGCTACACCCGTGCGCGCGCCGGCAACATCGGCGTGTGCATCGGCACCTCGGGCCCGGCCGGCACCGACATGATCACCGGCCTGTACTCGGCGATCGCCGACTCGATCCCGATCCTCTGCATCACCGGCCAGGCGCCGCGCGCGCGGCTGTACAAGGAAGACTTCCAGGCGGTCGACATCGAGTCGATCGCCAGGCCGGTCACCAAGTGGGCGGTCACGGTGCGCGAGCCGGCGCAGGTGCCGCGCGCCTTCCAGCAGGCGTTCCACCTGATGCGCTCGGGCCGCCCGGGCCCGGTGCTGATCGACCTGCCGTTCGACGTGCAGATGGCCGAGATCGAGTTCGACATCGACACCTACGAGCCGCTGCCCGTGTACAAGCCGGCCGCCACGCGCCGGCAGATCGAGAAGGCGCTCGACATGCTGGCCGCGGCCGAGAGGCCGCTGATCGTCGCCGGCGGCGGCATCATCAATGCCGACGCCGCGGACCTGCTGGTCGAGTTCGCCGAGCTCACCGGCGTGCCGGTGATCCCGACGCTGATGGGCTGGGGCGCGATCCCCGACGACCATCCGCTGATGGCCGGGATGGTCGGCCTGCAGACCTCCCACCGCTACGGCAACGCGACCCTGCTGGCCGCCGATTTCGTGCTCGGCATCGGCAACCGCTGGGCCAACCGGCACACCGGCTCGGTCGACGTCTACACCAAGGGCCGCAAGTTCGTGCACGTCGACATCGAGCCGACCCAGATCGGCCGCGTGTTCATGCCCGACTACGGCATCGTCTCCGACGCCAAGGCGGCGCTGCAGCTGTTCGTCGAGGTGGCGCGCGAGCGGAAGAGCGCCGGCCAGCTGCGCGACTACGGCACGTGGGCCGCGCGCTGCGCCGAGCGCAAGCGGCTGATGCTGCGCAAGTCGCACTTCGACGACGTGCCGATCAAGCCGCAGCGTGTCTACGAGGAGATGAACAAGGTCTTCGGCCGCGACACCGTGTACGTGACCACGATCGGCCTGTCGCAGATCGCCGGCGCGCAGTTCCTGCACGTGTACGGGCCGCGCCACTGGATCAACTGCGGCCAGGCCGGCCCGCTCGGCTGGACCATTCCCGCCGCGCTCGGCGTGGTGGCGGCCGACCCGACGCGCCAGGTCGTCGGCCTGTCCGGCGACTACGACTTCCAGTTCCTGATCGAGGAGCTGGCGGTCGGCGCCCAGTTCCGCCTGCCCTACGTGCAGGTGCTGGTCAACAACAGCTACCTCGGCCTGATCCGCCAGTCGCAGCGCGACTTCGAGATGGACTTCTGCGTGCAGCTCGCTTTCGAGAACCAGAACACGCCGGAGGAGGCAGGCGAAGTGCGCGGCTACGGCGTCGACCACTGCAAGGTGGTCGAGGGCCTCGGCTGCAAGGCGCTGCGCGTGACCGAGCCCGGCAAGATCGAAGGCGCGCTGCGCCAGGCGCAGGAGATGGCGCAGCGCTATCGCGTGCCGGTGGTGGTCGAGTGCATCCTCGAGCGGGTGACCAACATCTCGATGGGCACCGAGATCGACAACGTGATCGAGTTCGAGGACATCGACTGCCGCCATCCCGAGGGCCGCAAGGGGCTCGAGCTGGCCGGCCTGCTCGAGTGAGACGGCTTATGCTGCTGCTTCTGCGCGTGTGAGCGAGAACACTACGGAGATCCCATGCCACGCATCGCCGCCAACCTCACGATGCTCTTCAACGAGGTGCCGTTCCTCGACCGATTCGAAGCCGCCGCCAAGGCCGGTTTCGACGCCGTCGAGTTCCTGTTCCCTTACGAGTACAAGGCCGCGGACCTGCGGTCGCGGCTCGACGCCAACGGCCTGAAGCTGGTCCTGCACAACCTGCCGCCGGGCGACTGGGCCAAGGGCGAGCGCGGCATCGGCTGCCATCCGGACCGCGTCGCCGAGTTCCGCGACAACGTCGGCCGCGCGATCGAGTACGGCACGGCGCTCGGTGTGCCGCAAATGAACTGCCTGGCCGGCATCGCGCCGAAGGACGTCGCGCCCGAAAAGCTGCGCTCGACCTTCGTCGACAACCTGCGCTTCGCCGCGGAGAAGCTGAAGGCCGCCGGGATCAGGCTGCTGATCGAGCCGATCAACTATTTCGACATCCCGGGCTTCTACCTGAACCGCACGCAGCCGGCGCTCGACCTGATCGCCGAGGTCGGCTCGGACAACCTCTACGTGCAGTACGACATCTATCACGCACAGCGGATGGAAGGCGAACTCGCCAACACGATCAAGGCCAACCTGCCGAAGATCGCGCACATGCAGCTGGCCGATAATCCGGGGCGCAACGAGCCGGGCACGGGCGAGATCAACTACCGCTTCCTGTTCGGCTGGCTCGATTCGATCGGCTACACGGGCTGGATCGGCTGCGAGTACAAGCCGAAGGCGACCACCGAAGCCGGCCTCGGCTGGCGCGCCGCGCACGGCCTCTGACGGTTGATCGCGGACGGAACACAGACAAAGGAGAGAGTCATGGCAAAAGTGGGCTTCATCGGGCTGGGCATCATGGGCAAGCCGATGGCACTGCACCTGCTGAAGGCGGGGCACGAGTTGTTTGCGTACTCGATACCGAACGTGCCGGCCGAGGTGACCGAGGCCGGCGGCAAGGCCTGCGCCAGTTCGACCGAGGTCGCGCAGAAGGGCGACATCATCATCATCATGGTGCCGGACACGCCCGACGTCGAGAAGGTGCTGTTCGCCGACGACGGCGTGGCCAAGGGCCTGTCGAAGGGCAAGACCGTCGTCGACATGAGCTCGATCGCGCCGATGGCGACCAAGGAGTTCGCCAAGCGCATCAACGAGCTCGGCTGCGACTATCTCGACGCGCCGGTCTCGGGCGGCGAAGTCGGTGCCAAGAACGCGACGCTGACCATCATGGTCGGCGGCCCGCAGAGTGCGTTCGACAGGGTCAAGCCGCTGTTCGACCTGATGGGCAAGAACATCACGCTGGTCGGCGGCAACGGCGACGGGCAGACCTGCAAGGTCGCCAACCAGATCATCGTGGCGCTGAACATCGAGGCGGTCGGCGAGGCGCTGCTGTTCGCCTCGAAGGCCGGCGCCGATCCGGCCAAGGTCCGCCAGGCGCTGATGGGCGGTTTCGCCTCGTCGAAGATCCTCGAGATGCACGGCGAGCGGATGATCAAGCGCACCTTCGATCCGGGCTTCCGCATCGAGCTGCACCAGAAGGACCTGAACCTGGCGTTGTCGGGCGCGCGCCAGCTCGGCATCTCGCTGCCCAACACCGCCACCGCGCAGGAGCTGTTCAATTCCTGCGCCGCCAACGGCGGTTCGAAATGGGACCACTCGGCGATGGTGCGCGCGCTGGAGAAGCTCGCCAACCACGAGGTGGCCAAGTAGTCGTGCCGCAGGCCGGCGGCGCCTCTTGCCGCCGCGCCTGCAAGCCGCCGCAACGGCGACGCGGCGAATTTCCCGGGCAACGATGACCCCCGACCCTCGCGCGCTGTTGCGACGGATGTTCGACGCGGCGATCGAAGCCGCGCAGCCCGCGCACTGCGTGCCGCCGCATCTGCCGCCGGCGCGTGCGGTGGGCAAAGGACGGCTGCTCGTGATCGGCGCCGGCAAGGCGTCGGCCGAGATGGCGCGCGCGGTCGAGCAGCACTGGAGGGGCGAACTGTCCGGGCTGGTCGTCACCCGCTACGGTTACGCCGTGCCGTGCGAAAGGATCGAGATCGTCGAGGCCGCGCACCCGGTGCCGGACGAGGCGGGCCTGGCAGCCGCGCGGCGTTTGCTCGACACCGTGCGCGGGCTCAGCGCCGACGATCTCGTGCTGTGCCTGATCTCCGGCGGCGGCTCTGCGCTGCTGCCGCTGCCGATCGACGGCCTGACGCTCGAACACAAGCAGGCGCTGAACCGCGCGCTGCTGAAATCCGGCGCCAGCATCAACGAAATGAACTGCGTGCGCCGGCACCTGTCCGCCATCAAGGGCGGCCGGCTCGCCGCCGCGTGCCACCCGGCGCGCGTGCTGACGCTGGCGATCTCCGACGTGCCGGGCGACGACCCGATCAACATCGCCTCCGGCCCGACGGTCGCCGATCCGACCACCTGCGAAGACGCGCTGGCGATCGTGCGCCGCTACGGCATCGACCTGCCGCCGGCAGTGCGCGAGGTGCTCACCAGCGGCCGCGGCGAAACCATCAAGCCCGGCGACCCGCGGCTGGCGCGCGCGGAGATCAAGCTCGTCGCCACGCCGCAGCAGTCGCTCGAAGCGGCAGCGCAGGTAGCGCGCGAGGCCGGCATCACGCCGCTGCTGCTCGGCGACGCGATCGAAGGCGAGGCGCGCGACGTCGGCAAGGTGATGGCCGGCATCGCGAAGTCCGTCGCGCAGCACGGCCATCCGCTCGAGCCACCGTGCGTGCTGCTGTCGGGCGGCGAGACTACCGTCACCGTGCGCGGCAGTGGCCGCGGCGGCCGCAATGTCGAGTTCCTGCTGTCGCTGGCCGTAGCGCTCGGCGGCGAGCCCGGCGTGTGGGCAGTTGCCGGTGATACCGATGGCGTCGACGGCGCCGAGGAAGTCGCCGGCGCGATCGTCACGCCCGACACGATCGCGCGCGCGTTCGGCAAAGGCATCCGCCCCGCGGATCGGCTCGCCGAGAACGACGGCCACGGCTTCTTCGAAGCGCTCGGCGACCAGGTGATCACCGGGCCGACGCGCACGAACGTCAATGACTTTCGTGCGCTGCTGGTGAGGCGCCCCGGCCGCTAAGCGAACCGCGCTTCTCGCATTTCGTGCGCGATGTGACGGCGGCTATCGACTCGCTGCGGCCTCCAAGGTCGGTGCGAAGCGGACATTTGAACTGGCCAAGCGAGCTGTCGGTCATCGCTATGTTCAAGCGCGCCTGAACGGCGGTGCCGTGCCCTTGTCGGTTCGCCCGGCACCGACGCATGGGTCCTTCGAGGCAAAGGGTGAGGCGTCGACCAAGCATTTCGCAGTGCGGCCCTGGACATTGACGAATACACACTCTCCCTTAGGCCGCTTCGATATGTGTGAGTGGCTTCACGCCGGCTGGTTGATCGCTAGCGAAGGCAGTTGCTGATCAGACCAAAGTAGTCGGCACCGTTCAAGCCGCTGAGGGCCTGAGGCACAAAGAGCGGTTCACTCGGCAAACGGCCTAACTCGTAGCGAACTGATTGCTGGGCGGGGCTGCCGCCGGGAATGCGACAGTCCGTGGCCTGCGAGAACTGCTCTTCCAGAATGCCCTCAACCGAGCGGACGATCGCGTACGAGCTTGTCGTCTGCATGACTCCAACGCTGTGTGTATGACTTATGACCCATCCGCCAGCGTCTACTACATAGTGATCGGAAACTGTCGTCTCATTCTCAGTCGAGACGACTTGCTCGCACCAGCCTGACGAACTGTAGGTCCAGTCTTTTGCCCCATTGACGTAGAGCACTTCGGCGCCAGAAGCAGGGTCCAAGTAGAAGCCAACCACGTCCGCATGTTGCAGTCTCCCAAAGGAGTCAACTGCTATTCGGGCACTCTTCCTTCGGGTGTAGTCGCATCCAGCCCAGTCGCAGCCAGTAGATGTCTGCAAAACCTCCTGCAGGCGACCGAACGAGTCGTGACTCAGCGTCGTGGTTACCGCAAAAGAAGGCGTCTGTTGTTCAACTGATTCGGCCAATCCTGTCGGTCCGTAGGTGTAACTTCGAGTGATGGTCCCAGTCGCACCAGCGGGAAAGTACGTCCGAACGAGACGGCCGGCCACCCCACTTGCTGTGGCGACGCCAGCTCTAACCGACCGCCAACATTCAAAGGTACCGTGTAGGCTTCCCTGGCACCCCTCAAATGGTGTCCGATAGCTATCGACCCGCCCCTGCGCATCGAGTTGGTATTCGAACGCATACTCGACTCCGTCAATGAAATAGGCCGCCGGCAGTGAAATTTGTACGGCCTGCATTCCGGTCTGGCTTTGCATCGTCGCTGTCGCATACGCCCGGCCTGGGGCGACCGCCGTGAGCAGTCCGGCAGACGAGACGACTAGCACATTCGGGTCCGTCGTCGACCACGACGCTGTCGCTGTGACATTCCGGACCGAACTGTCGGAGTAGGTCGCTGTCGCGGTTAGTTGGGTCGACTGGCCCGGAGCGAGAAAGGTACTCGGAGCGCCTGAGATTGCAATTGCAGTAAGTTCCGGCTCGTTACTGCCGCCCCCGCAGGACGCAAGAAGCAATGCAGTTGCAGCGATCCATGACCGAAGTCCGCGACTCATCAGAATTTCCTCGTCCCTGGTCCAGTTTGGTCACTTGACTGATGCGTCGGAGCCGAGATCGGCGGCAGTGGCTTGCAAGCTCAGAGTGCGGCTGATCAACACTAAATGCCATGTTGTCAAGGACGTAGCGCCGACACCTCCGCCGCAGACAGCCACAACGGCGAGGAAAGCGACCAGCGCATACGATTTCAGGAGTCGATTGACGAATCCTGCGTGTGCCGTGACCACCTCCCCAACGGACGACGCCTGATGAATTACACGCCGCCACCGGATCGCCAAGTTGACCTACGGCACAGGACGATGGCGCAGGCGTTACCGCCGACACGGGGTAATGGGACCAGCGGCCATCGCGCATGCCACTGTCCGCTGTCCGGTGCATTCGTCGACCGACGGCTCATGGCCGAATCCCGTTTAATGCGACGCTGCTTTCGTAATCGATTCGGCGCCCAGCTTTGATGCCCGTGCACAATCAAATCTTCAATCGGGAGTCCCGAATGTCCGCAACGCGCCCCAGCATCGCCGACAAGCGGCGCGCCTTCCGGCAGCTGCACGGCACCGGCTGTTTCGTCATTCCCAACCCCTGGGACGTCGGCAGCGCGCGCTACTTGCAGAGCCTTGGCTTCAAGGCGTTGGCCACGACGAGTTCCGGGTTCGCCTGGTCGCAGGGGCGCCCGGACGGTTCCAGTTCGCGCGAGGCGGTGCTCGCGCATCTGCACGAGATCGTTGCCGCGGTCGACGTGCCGGTCAATGCCGATTTCGAGAGCGGCTTCGCGCGCGATGCCGCTGGCGTTGCCGAGAGCGTGCGGCTGGCGGTGGAGACCGGTGTCGCCGGACTGTCGATCGAAGACTCGACCGGCGATGCGGCCCATCCGCTGTTTGATCTCGACGCCGCGGTGGCGCGAATCAAGGCGGCGCGCGGCGCGATCGACAATGCCGGCGGCGACACGCTGCTGGTCGGGCGCGCCGAGTGTTTTCTCGTCGGCCGGCCGGATATCGACGAAACGATCGCGCGGCTGCAGGCCTATGCGAATGCCGGTGCCGATTGCCTCTACGCACCCGGGATCCGCACGCGCGAGCAGATCGCTGCCGTGGTCGCCGCCGTTGCGCCCAGGCCGGTGAATCTCCTCGTCGGCACGGCGAGCGAACTGACGCTGCACGACATCGCCGAGCTCGGCGTGCGGCGGGTCAGCGTCGGCGGGGCGCTGGCGCGCGCGGCCTGGGCCGGGCTGATGAACGCGGCCACGCTGCTCGCCGAGCGCGGCCGGTTCGACGGCTTTGCCGATGCCGCCTCGGGTCAGCAGCTCGATTCGTTCTTTCGTGCCGACCTGAAACAACGCGAGCCGCGCTGACGTACGCGTGCCGCTTCCATCGGCGGCCGCGTCGGCGCAAGCGCGCCCAGCCGGCGCGCGCCGGCGGTGTCCTGCCGTGTTGCTGAACGCCTTGCCTCGCGTCCGGCCGTCACACTGCGAAATCAAAGCGGCCATGCACCGTGCTGGTCGCCGAACGGCAAAGCGGAGGGCCACGCGCCCGCCGCCACTCGTGCGCGGCGCGTTCGCGGCTTGGAGGCGCGGCCCTCCTGACTAGTGACGCGCGATCCACTGCTGGATCACGCCCGTCGCGCAGCCGTTGCGCACGTGCTCTGCGCTGATGCCCGATCTCGCCACGATCTGTTCGCACGAACAGCCGCGCGTGTGCCCTGTCGTGAAACCATGTTTGGAGCCGGCCTGCGGCGGAGCCTGCACGAACGATCCGTCGATGTTGTGCAGGGCCCAGCGGTTCGTGTGCAACACGCCCGAGGTCGGTGTGGCCTCCGGAATCATCGTTCCGGGGCATAGGTCGAGGTTGTTCGCAACCTGATCGCCGTCGACATCGGGATCGCAGGCGTCACCCAGCCCGTCGCCGTCGAAGTCGGCCTGATCCGGATTGCTCACGTTCGGGCAGTTGTCGATGCAGTGGGCGAGGCCGTCGTTGTCGCTATCGGTCGCCGCGCCGCAGTCCTGCGGGCAGGTCAGGCAGGTTTCCGGCAAATGTCCACCCGGCGTACACACGCCGTCGCCGCAGACGGCCGGGAAAGTCGCTCAGTCCGGCCGACAGCGCGCCACAGCCGCAGTCGGCCGAATTGCTGCCGACCTCGCTCGGGTCACACGAACCATCGTCGGCAGCGACCGGTGCGTCCTGCCGGCAGTTCTTCGGTGTTTCCCAGGGATCGCGGATGCCGTTGCCGCAGAAGCCGCAGTCGGCGGTGCAGCTGCCGACCTCGGCCGGCGCGCAGACGCCGTCGCCGCAGCCGCAGTCCGCCGGGCAGGTCGCCGGATACTCGCCGTCGCCGCAGGTGCCGTCGCCGCAGGAGCCGACCTGTCCGACCACGCGTTCGACGACATATGGCCCGCCCGGGCGCCAGCCGCGTTCGCACGGCCAGCCCGGCACCGTCAGCCCGGTGCAGCCGGGAACAAGTTCATTCGACTGGTATCCGAACACGGCCTCCGCGATTGCATTGCCGATGCAACGGCCGCCTTCGAGGCTGCACGAAGCGCCGGCCGCAGCCGTGCTGCCCGGCCGCGCGTCGCCGTGTATCTTGGCGGCATGACCGACGCCGAGATCGAACACGCCTGCTCGCTGCTCGTCGCTGCACATCGGCACGGCCGCCGCTTCGCGTCACGCGCGCAGCCGGCGCCGTCCGGCCTTCGCGAGGTCTACCGGATCCACGAGAGGCTGCTCGCGCGAACTGGCGGGCGGGAGCGCGCGTCGATACGTGGAAGGTCAGCCCGCCGCGGCCGGACATGCCGGCAACCGGCGCCCCGGTGCTTCCCGGCAGGCGAATCGCGTCGCCGGCGGTCGCCGACGTGGCCGGTTTCCAGATGCTCGGCATCGAGGCGGAACTCGCATTCCGTTTCGGTGCCGGTCTGCCGCCGCGAAAGACGCCTTATGCGGAGGCACGAAATCCTCGAGGCGGTGCAGGAAATCTGCGTGGCGATCGAACTGTGCGACACGCGGCTGACCGACTGGGCCGAGGCGCCGCCGCTGTGGCGGCTGGCCGACTTCCAGTCCGGCGCGATGCTGGTCGTCGGCGACGCGCGCCGCGACTGGCGCGGCCTCGACTTCGCGCAGCAGGAGGTCGGAGCTCGTCGATCAACGGCGAGGTGCGCATGCGCAACCGCGGCTCGCATCCGACCGTCGATCCTTCGCGCCTGCTGCCGGCGATCGTTGCGCACTGCACGGAGCACAGCGACGGTCTGCGCGCCGGCGACGTGGTCACGACCGGAAGCTGGACCGGCATGACGCAGGCGGCGCCCGGGCGACGCGATCCGCGTGCACTTCCCCGGCATCGGCAGCGCTGAACTGGTGCTCCAGCGCTGAACAAGGCGTCGGGGCAGCGGGCGCGGCGCGGAGCAAGATCTTCCGCCTTGCCGCACGGGCGACACGGTGCCGGCGCTGCGTCAGTCCAGCATCAGGGGCGACGGCGGCGAGCGGCCGAGCACCTGCTCGGCGTGCCAGGCCAGTTGCAGCACGCGCGCATCGGCGAACCGCGGTCCGACGATCTGCAGGCCCACCGGCAGGCCGTTGCGGCCGCTGCCGCAGGGAACCGAAACGGCGGGCACCGACGTGTAGTTGAACAGCGGCGTGATACGCCGCATGGCCGCGCGGACTGGCGGGCAGGCCACCGATCTCAGGCGGACCGGAAAGTCCGATCGGCCACGCCTCCACCGGCGACACCGGGCACAGCAGCGCATCGTGCTGCGCGAAGAATTCGGTCAGGCTCGCATGCTGGCGCTCGCGCAGCCGCAGCAACTCGGCGACGCGCGCACCGGTGACAGAGAAGCCGAGCTCGATCTGCGCGCCGATGTCCGGATCGAAGCGATCCGGCGCGCGCCGCCACGCGCTGCCGAACAGTTGCGCCAGCGTGGCCTGCTGCAGTTCGATCAGCGGGTACTCGCGTTGCTGTTCCGGCCAGCTCGGGATCGGCCTCCTCGATCGCCCAACCGGAAGCGCGCAGGCGCGCCACCGCCGCATCGACCGCCGCCCGCACGTCGGCATCGATCGGGATGCCGATGCCGAGTTGCGGCGAATAGGCCAGCCGCAAGCGGGGCAGCGGCTGCCTGAGCGCCGCCATCGCATCGGGCGTGGCGAAGGCCGGGCAGGACAACGGATCGGCGGGCTCCCACGCGGTCAGCAGGTCGAGCATCCACGCCACGTCCTCGACGTCGCGACCGATCTGGCCGATGACCGAGACCAGGTGATTCGGGTCGTCGAAGCCCCACGGATTGGGCACGCGCCCCAGCGTCGGCTTCATGCCGACCAGTCCGGTGTGCGCCGCGGGCCGTCGCGTCGAGCCGCCGGCGTCGGTGCCGAGCGCCAGCGGACCGATGCCCGCGGCGACGGCGGCCACCGCACCGCCCGAGGAGCCGCCCGGCGTGCGCTGCAGGTCCCACGGGTTGCGCGTGTGGCCGTGCAGCGGCGTCGAGGTGACGCCCTTGCACGCGAACTCCGAGCAGTTGGTCACGCCCAGCGGCACCGCGCCGAGTTCGCGCAGCCGCGCCACGCACCACGAGTCGCGCGGCGCGACGAAATCGACGAACAGGTGCGAGCCGAACGTGGCCGGACGACCGCCCAGCCACAGGTTGTCCTTGACCGTGAACGGCACGCCGGCGAGCGGCAGCGCCTCGCCCCGCGCGAGACGCTCGTCGACGAGCCGCGCGGCGGCCAGCGGCACTTGCGGGTCGAAGTCGGCGAATGCATTGATCTGCGGTTCGATTCTTGCGATGCGCTCGCACATCGCCTGCGCCACTTCGAGCGCCGAGACTTCTCGCGCCTGAACCCGTCGTGCAAGCACGCGGGCCGACGCCCGGTGCACTTCAACGTCCATGAGTGGCTCCCGATGATTCGTGTCGTGCCGGTGGCACCTGGCGCTTCTCGTCCGTGGCCAGGTGCAGTCGCAACCCCGCCAGCACGCCGAGGGCAATCTCGGTGCCCGAACTCGAGCCGATGCCGAGCACGCGGTCGACGGCGTCGAGCGTCGTCGTCGACGCTGCCGTCATCAGTGCATCGCACAGGCGGATCACGCTCGCGCGTACGCGGCCGTCCGCCGCATGGCGCAGCGCGGCCGCACTGATGAGGTGAGTCTGGGTTCGGGCGCATTCGACGACGCGTTTTCCGATGCGTCGCCACGCCCGGCACGGGCTGTCGGGCAGGTTCAGCGCGGCGAGCAGTCCGAGCAGGAAGTCGTCGCCGGACGGCGTCAGGCCGGGCCCGAGTCCGACCAGCCGGTCGACGTGTTCGAGGGCCGCCGGTTCATCACCGCGCGCGATTGCCTCGCACAGGCCGCGCGTGGCGCGGCGAAAGGCTCCGGCCGTTGCCGTGTCGAGAGCGGTCGACGCCGCGCCGGCCGAACGACCGGGTCCGATGCCCTTGCCGTGGCGCTCGACATGGTCCCGCGCTACCGGCAGGTTGGCGCGCAGGATCGCGTCGTCCGGCGCGTAGGCCGGCAGCCGGCCATGCCAGGGACGGGCATGGCCGAGCGAAATGCTGCCGCCGTTGCCGAGCACGATGCGGCGGCCCGAAAGGCTCGCGTCGATGCCGGGCGTGAGGCCCAGCGCGGTCCACGAGCCGAGATCGACGACGACGGTATCGGGCGCGTTGTCCGAATCGCGATGCGCCAGCGTCAGCAGCCTGCCCGAGCCGATCTCGATGTTGATCACGCGCTCGAACACGCTGTGGACGCGGCCATGCCGAGGCAGCGCCGACAGGCAATCCGACAAGGCGGCATCGGCCGACAGGGCACGCACCGGGAACCGAATTGCGGTGTGGCGCAGTGCAGGCGCCGGCGGGCACAAGGAGTCGGCGGCGACTGCCGTGCATCGTCACCCTCCGTCAAGCGGTCGGCGCCGACCTAGGCCGCCGCGGCATCACGCGTGGCGGCAAACGCCTCGAGGGCCTTCTCGAAGCACTCCATCGGCACGGCGGTGAGCCCGGCGCCGATCTGGCCGACGCCCGCCCGCTTGCACGAGATGCCGGTGTTGATCACCGGCGTGATGCCGGTCTTCACGACCTTGCGGATGTCGATGCCCAGCGGCGTGCCGCGGAAGTTCAGCGTCGGCATCTTGAAGGTCTTGTTCTCGGCGACCGTGATCTCGTACATGTTCATCGTCGTCTGGACGGCGAACTCCGGCGTGCCGCCGACGTACTGCACGACGGCAGGCGCGCCCGCCATCGCCAGCGAACCCAGCCCCAGGGTCTCGGTGATCGCCGAGTCGCCCATGTCGGGGTTGGCGTCCTCGGGCCCGATAGCCGGGAAAGAACACGCCCTTGATCTGCGGCGCCGGTGCGGTGAACCAGCGGTCTCCCGTGCCGCTGACGCGGATGCCGGTCTCGTAGCCGTTGCGGGCGATCGTGGTGACTATCGTCGAGTCCTTGATGCCGCTCGCCGCATCGAGGATTCCCTTGCAGCCGGCCATCACCATGTTGAGGATGAAGTGACCGGCGTCGTCGATGAACCGGATCGCCTGGATCACCCTGTCGCGCTCGCCGACGGCGACGAGGTGGGGCGCCAGCCTGGTGATCAGCAGCGGGTTGCTCGCCTTGTTGCGGTTGTGCAGTTCGTCGCCCATCTGCACCGCCTGGGCGACGAGCGCCATCAGGTCGATGCCGCCGGCCGCGTGCAGCGCCTGCCTGAGCAGCGGCGCCAGCTCGTGGTTCATCCAGGCGAGCTTTGCCAGCACCGTTTCGTCGTAGGCGCCGTGCCGCAGCACCTTGCCGGTGCCCATGTACAGGGTCGAATAGGTCTCGAGGCCGAAGCGCTCGTTGCGCACGACGTTGACCTGCATCGACGGCGTGATGATTCCGGACATCGGGCCGATCGCGCGGTGATGGTGGCTCGAATCGAACTTCAGCCGGCCGCTCTCGGCGATCGCCACCGCTTCCTCCGGCGTCTTCGCCCAGCCTTCGAACATGCTGGCGCCGATGATCGCGCCGCGCATCGGCCCGCACATGTTGGCCCACGCCACCGGCGGGCCGGCATGGAACACGGTGTAGTCGTCCATGCCGGGCACGACCTCGCGCGCCAGGCGGATGTCGGCCCAGATCGCGTTGCCTTGCTCGATCCGCCGGATGCATTCTTCGTTGGCCTGCTTGATGCTCATCTTCTTCGCCTTGAGATGTCGGTCGATTGAAACGCCGCCTTCCGGTCGGGCGCGGTCAGGCCTCCTCGTCGTCCTCGAGGCTGGCGAGCAGCGCGGCGAGGCGGGCGTTGCCGCCCGCCGGCGGTCGCCAGTCGAGCTGGACCACCGCAACGCCTTGCGCCTTCAGGTCCTGCGCGAAGCTTTCGAGGCCGATGTTGATGACCTGCAGATCGCCGGTCGGCAGAGTGACGGTCATGCAGCCTCCTTGTTCAGCCAGGACGCCTGCAGTTCCGGCTTGACCAGCATTGCGGCACAGCGGGCCGCGTCGGCGTTGGACGAGAAGAGGTGGACTCCGGCCGCCTGCAGTTGCGTCGCCTGCGCGTCGAGGTTCTGCGGATCGCCGGCCGTGCCGAGGATGTACCCGAGAAAGGCGACCTGCCGGCCTTCGCTGGCGGCGATCCGCCTCGCCTCGGTCACCGCCGCGGCCAGTGATTCGGCGGGGTTCTCGTGTGCGCCCTGGCCGAGCACGAGGTCGAGCAGCATCACGCCGACCGCCGGGTCGGCGCCGGCCTTGCGGATCATGTCGTCGCGCAGCGTCGGATCGATCATCGGGTGCGGCCGGCCCACCGTGTATTCGTCGTCGCCGAGATCGAGGATCCGGTGCGCGTGCTTGGGGCCGAGCGCCTGGTTCAGCAGGTGCTTCGTCTCGTAGGCCAGCGTGCCGCCGGTGTACAGGCCGAGGATCTGCCGGCCCTGCGCGCCGTCGAGCGTCCGCACGGTCGCGAGAGCCCCGGCAACTCGATCCGCATCGCTGAAGTCGGCGGGTTGCCACGAGCTTGCCCGACAACGCGGCGATCGCGGCATCGGCGGCCTGGTCCAGCGTTTCGACGAAGACTGTCCTTCCGGATGCCGCAGGCGGCGCGCCGATGCAGCACACGACCGCGGGCTTGCCGACCTGCTCGAGCTTCGCCACGACGCGTTCGAGCACCGACGGGTGCGGCGGCTTGGAGATCAGCACGATGGCCCGTGTGCCCGGATCTGCCGCCAGCGCATCGATGGCCTGCAGCGCCATCAAACCGCCGACGGCTTCGGTGAGGTCGCGGCCGCCGACGCCGATCGCATGCGAGATCCCTTCGCCCAGCGCATCGAGCCGCGATACCACCGCCTGCAGCCCGGTCCCCGAGGCCGCCACGCAGCCGACGCGGCCGCGCCTGACGACGTTGGCGAAGCCCAGGCCGACGCCGCCGAGGTAAGCCGTGCCCTGGTCCGGCCCCATGCACAGCAGGCCACGCCTGACCGCCTCGCGCTTGATCGCGATCTCGTCGTCGATCGGCACGTTGTCGCTGAAGATGAACAGATGCAGGTTGCGGCGCAGCGCCGAAAGTGCCTCACCCTTGACGTAGGCGCCCGGGATCGACAGCGACACCAGGTTCGCCTCGGGCAGCGCGCGCAGCGCCGAATCCAGCGAACGCGGGCGGAACTCCGACGACGCTTCCCTGGCCTGGCGGGTTTCGAGCAGTGCTGCCTTGGCCGCGGCGATGGCGCCTGCGGCCACTTCCTCGCTGTCGGCATCGACGGTGATGATCAGGTCGTTCGGGCCGGCCTTGCGGCCGGCCTCCGTGACGAGACCCGCCTGCTCCAGCACCGCATGGTTGGCCGGCGTGCCCATGAACATCGCGACCTCGCGCACGCCGGGCTGGCGTGCGGGCCTGCGCGGCGACCCGCATCAGGATCACCGAGTCCTGATAGAAGGAGGTGATGACCTCCGTTCTCAACCCCATATGTCCTCCGGAGAGCAGGCCGGCTCCCATGCCGGGCTCAAGACTCGGGTCGAGTACGAGAGCCTTCATAGGTCGTGGTCATGCACGACGTGGGTCCCGGTTTCTCCGCGCAGCGCGGGCGCCGCAGTGTCGAGGCTGGTGATCACGACCCGTCTGCCGCCTGCATCCAGGAAGCGCAGGGCGGCGTCCACCTTCGGACCCATGCTTCCGGGCGGGAAGTGACCTTCGGCCTGGTAGCGGCGCATATCGGACAGGCTGACGCGGTCGAGTTCCCGCTGTTCCGGCTTGCCGAAGTGGATCGCCACGCGCGGCACCGCCGTCAGGATCATCATGTCGTAGATGCCCAGGACGTTGGCCATCAGGCCGGTGGTCAGGTCCTTGTCGATCACCGCGTCGACGCCGTGGCGGCAGCCCGCTTGGTCGCGCACCACGGGGATGCCGCCGCCACCCCCGGCGATGACGACGGTGCGCGTGCACATCAACGCCTCGACCAGCGAGATGTCACAGATGTGCAGCGGCACCGGCGAAGGCACGACGTAGCGCCAGCCGCGGCCGGCGTCCTCCTTCATCGTCAGGCCGAACTCCCGCATCAGCGCCTGCGCCTCGGATTCGCCGAAGAACGGTCCCACCGGCTTGGTCGGGTTGCGGAATCCCGGGTCGTTCCCGTCGACTTCCACCTGCGTCACCAGCCCGACGACGTGGCGCGGATTGCCCGCCTCCCGCAACGCGTTCTCGAACGCCTGCGACAGCAGGTAGGCCAGCGCGCCCTGGGTCTGCGCGACCAGCACGTCGAGCGACTGCGGCACGACGCGGTCGCGCGCAATCGCGTTGGCCAGCAGCAGCTTGCCGACCTGCGGGCCGTTGCCGTGCACGATGACGAGCTGGTTGTCGAGTTCGAGCAGCGGCAGCATCGTCCTGGCCAGGGCCGCGGCGACGTTCTTCTGCTCCTCGGGAGTGCCCCTGCCCTCCCCCGTGTCGAGTGCGTTGCCGCCCACTGCGACGATCAGGCGGCGCGGAATCAGCGGATTCGTCCGCACGGAAGTTCTCAACGGCGCCTCCTCAGGCAGTGCAGCGGGCACGGCCGCCGCGCCCCGGACGCCTGGCGGCGGAGCAGGGCAATTGCGTCGCGGACCCGGAGTTCGTCATCGTCCGATCACATCTTCTGCGGCAGCCAGAGCACCAGCTGCGGCAGGAAGATGAGCGCCATCGTGAACAGGATCATGATCACGGCGTAGGGCAGGGCGCCCCAGATCGCGTCCTCGATGCCGCCCTTGTCCGGGCGGATGCCGTGCACGACGAACAGGTTCATGCCCACCGGCGGCGTGATCATGCCGAGCTCGCACATCAGCACGATGAAGATGCCGTACCAGATCGGATCGATGCCGAGCGCGGTGACGATCGGGTAGGTGAGCGGGATCGTCGCCACCTGCATCGACAGCACGTCCATGAACATGCCGAGCAGCAGGTAGAAGACGATCAGCGCGAACAGCAGCGCGGTCGGCGACAGGTCGAACGAGGTGACCCACTTGGTCAGCGCGTCGGCCACGCCGGTCAGGCTGATCGTCAGGTTGAGCAGGAACGCGGTGGTGATGATCAGCAGGATCATTCCGCTGATGCGCGCGGTCTGGCGGAAGCAGTTGGCCAGCAGCTGCCAGGACAGCCTGCCGCTTGCCGTGACGAAGCCGAGCGCGACCACCACGCCGAGCGCGGCCGACTCGGTGGCCGTGGCCAGCCCGGTGTAGATGCTGCCCATCACCACGACGAAGACGACGGCCGGCGGCAGCAGATGCACCAGCAGGCGCACGCGCTGCGGCAGCGGCATCGGGGGCTCCCGGCGGCTGGCGCCGCCCTTGGCGAGGGCCGATACGTAGATGAATGCCATGAAGCACAGCGTCAGCAGCACGCCGGGCACGATGCCGGCGATGAACAGGCTGCCGATCGAGTTGTTGGTCAGCGAGCCGTAGACGATCAGGTTGACGCTCGGCGGGATCAGGATGCCCAGCGTGCCGCCGGCGGCGAGCGAGCCGAGCGAGTCGCGCATCGAATAGCCGCGCTGCTGCAGCGGCGGCAGCGCGACGGTGCCGACGGTGGCCGCGGTGGCGACCGATGAGCCCGACGTGGCCGCGAACAGCGCGCAGCAGCCGATGTTCGTGTGCAGCAGCCCGCCGGGCAATCCGCTGAGCCAGGCCGACAGCGCGGCATACATACGGTCGGCGATGCCACTGCGCAGCAGGAGCTCGCCGAGCAGGATGAACATCGGGATCGCCGTCAGCAGATACTCGTTGCCCGTGCCCCAGATCACCGTGGCCATCGAGTTCAGGAACGGCATGCCGTAGGCGATCACGCCGCCGACGACGCCGACAAGCAGCATCGACACGGCGATGGGGATGCCGATCAGCATCATGCCGATCATCAGCACGAAGGCGAGGATCGTGGCGCTGACCAGGGTCATGACGGCTCTCCCGTCGCCGCCTGCCGGTTCTTCACGCTGTCGAGTTCTTCCTTCAGCTCCTCCTTGGCGCTCTTGGCGTGGAACTCGTCGTTCAGCTGATCGATGCGGCGGGTGAAGAGCAGCCAGCTGGCCCGCGCGGCAAAGCCGACCGCCATCAGCATGAACAGCACCAGCCCCGCGTACCACAGGCTCTGCGGATAGATCAGCGGTGTGGCCCACGGCGTCTGCGCGGTGCTGCGGTACTCCAGGCTCTCCACCAGCACGCGCCAGGAGACGATCACGAACAGCGTCGCCATTCCGGCGAGCAGCACGATCGACAGCCAGTTCAGGAAGGCCTTCAGCCCGCGCGGAAGATGCTCGTGGAAGACGTCGACGCGGATGTGGTTGCGGCCGGCCACCGCCAGCGCGAAGGCGATCGTCGAGCCGATCGCCAGCGAGTAGCCGCCCAGTTCGTCGGCGCCCTGCAGCGAGAAGTTGAAGATCTTGCGCACCAGCGTCTCGACGGTGACGACGAACGACAGCACGACGAAGATGGCGCCGAACAAAGTCGCCAGCATGTCCTCGATTCGGCGCATGTTTCCCTCTCCGTGGCAGTGCCGCGCGGGGCAGGCGCCCCGCGCGGCGGCGCGCAGTTACTTCATGCCGATGATCGGGCCGACGGCCTTCTTCCACGCGGCCGAGCAGCCGGGGTTCGACTTGTCGCAGACCTCGGCCCACGCCGGGAAGGAGATCTCGCGAACCGCCTTCTTCACGATGTCGAGGTCGCCCGGCGTCACCGGCACGTTGACCAGGTTGAACTTCTTGCCGGTCGTGCACGGGTCCTTGCCGACGTTGCAGTTCGACGCATCGAGGAACAGTTCCTCGGAGTACTTCCAGATGTCGGCGATCAGTTCGTCGAATGCCGCCTGCAGCTTCTTCTGCTGGTCGGGCTTCAGCTTGTTCCACGTCGACAGCGTGACGCCGTAGCCGTTCAGGGCGATCTGCATGCCGATCGGCAGGTAGTGCGTCGTCACCTCGGGCCAGCCGGCCGAGTTGGCCGAGCTCGGGCCGGTGATCGCGCAGTCGACCACGCCCAGCGACAGGCTCTGGTGCGTCTCGGCGAAGGAGATCGGCACCGGCGTGCCGCCGAGCGACTCGACGAACTTGGCCAGGTTCTGGTCGTAGACGCGAACCTTCAGGCCCTTGACGTCGCCGAGCTTCGTGATCGGCTTCTTGCAGAACAGCACCTGCGGCCCGAACGGCCAGACGCCGAGCAGCTTGACCCCGAACTGCTTCTGCAGCCGCTGGTCGAGGATCGGCGCGAACGCGTCGGCCACCTTCCTGCCGGTCGCGTAGTCGGGGTTCAGTCCGACCAGGTCGAGCCCGAGGATGGTCGGCTCGTCGCGCGAGTTCTGCGACATGCGCAGCGAGGCCATTTCGAACAGGCCCGCCTTCATCACGCGCAACTGCTCGGTGTCCTTGATGCCGATGGTGTCGATCGGCTTGTAGTCGACTTCGATCGGCAGGCCGGTCTTCGCCGCCAGGGACTCGAAGAACGGCTGCTCCTTGTTCTTCTGGATCAGGCCGGTGGCCAGCGGCTGGCCGATCACCTTCAGCTTGATCTTCTCCTGCGCCCACGCCGACGTGGTCAGGGCCGCCAAGGCAACGACGGTTGCTGCGAACTTGAGTTTCATGGTCTTCCTCCAGGCGAGTGCACCGCGGTGCGAGAAAAAGCCGGCCGGGCTCGCGGCCGTTCGGATGACGCAACGAGGGTCGAAGCGCTCATGTCGTGCGTCGTCGTCATAGACCCAGCGCCGTACGCCAGGTGAAATCCTTCGGTCGCGGCCGCGCCGGCGCCGGCAGGCCGCACTTGATGAACTGGCCGCGGCCGGCAGCGCCGCGGTAGCCACCTTCGTCCCAGACCACTTCGCCGCGCGACAGCGTGACCGCGGGCCAGGCCGTCAGGCGAATGCCTTCGTAGGGCGTGTAGTCGACGTTGTGATGCAACTGCGCATTGCTGATCTTCAGCTCGCGCTTGTCGTCCCAGATCACCAGGTCCGCATCGGCGCCGATGGCGATCGTGCCCTTGCGCGGATAGAGGCCGTACATGCGGGCCGGGTTGGTCGCAGTCAGCGCGACGAACTGCTGCAGGTCGATGCGGCCGGTGCCGACGCCGTGCGAGAACAGCAGCGGCAGCCGCGTCTCCAGTCCGGGAATGCCGTTGGGAATGTGCGGAAACGCCGGCTCGGCGCCGCCGAGCCGCTTGCCGTGCGGATCGTCGTAGCGGAACGGCGCGTGGTCGGACGAGAAGACGTGGAAGGTGCCGTTGACCAGCCCGTCCCAGACCTTCTGCTGGTTGGCCGCGTCGCGCGGCGGCGGGCTGCACACGCACTTGGCGCCGTCGAAGCCCTCCACGTCGAGGTGATCGGCGGTCAGGAACAGGTACTGCGGGCAGGTTTCGGCATAGATCGACAGGCCGCGGCCCTGCGCCCAGCGGATCTGCTCGATCGCCTCGCCGCCCGAGACGTGCACGATCAGGATCGGCACGTCGAGCAGCTCGGCGAAGGTGATCGCGCGGTGTGTCGCCTCGCGCTCGACCGGCGCCGGCCGCGAGGCGGCGTGGTACTTCGGCGCGCTGCGGCCCGATTCGACGAGCCGCTGCGACAGCCAGGCGATGCAGTCGGCGTTCTCCGCATGCACCATCACCATCGCGCCGTCGCGCCGCGCCACCTCGAGCACGTCGAGGATCTCGCGGTCCGACAGCTTCAGGTCGTCGTAGGTCATGTAGACCTTGAACGACGTGTAGCCGTCGCGGATCAGTCGCGGCAGTTCGTCGCGCAGCACCGTTGGCGTCGGATCGCTGACGATCATGTGGAAGGCGAAGTCGATGCAGGCCTTGCCTTCGGCGCGACGGTGGTAATCCTCGACCGCCGCGACGAGCGACTGCCCCTTGGCCTGCGCCGCGAACGGAATGACGGTCGTGGTGCCGCCGCACGCGGCCGAGCGCGTGCCCGACTCGAAGTCGTCGGCCATCTTCATCGGCGGCAGCATCGGCTGGTCGAGATGGCAGTGCCCGTCGACGCCGCCGGGCAGCACGTAGCGGCCGGCGGCGTCGATCTCCTGCGCGGCGCGCGGCAGGTCTGCGCCCAGCGCGACGATGCGCCCGTCGGCGACGCCGATGTCGCAGCGCTGGATGTCGCCGGCGGTCACGGCGACGGCGTTGCGGATGACGAGGTCAAGGTCGTTCATGAGGAACGCGCTCAGGCCACTTCCGCAAACAGCCGACCCCAGCCGCGCACGCGCCTGGGGTCGACGCCGGTGAGCTTCAGCGACTTCCACACCACGGTGGCGATCGAGTCGTAGATCGGGATGCCGAGCTCGCGCTCGAGCTCATCGACGAGCGGCGCGCCGCGCAGGTTCGTGCACAGGATGGTGATCGCCTGCGGCCGGGCCGTGGCGACCTCGCGCACCATCGTGCGCAACTGCTCGGCGCCGACCTCGGAGAACGAGAAGTTGTCCTGGATGCCCAGGTGCCGTTCGGCGACGCAGTCGACGCCCGCCTTCCGATAGTTGCTCACGATCGCCTGCTGGACGTCGTCGAGGTACGGCGTGACCAGGCCGAAGCGGGTCACGCCGGTGGCGCGGAAGATCTCGTTGAGCGCGAGCACCGACGTGCAGGCGGCGATTCCGGTGGCCTGCGTGATGCGCTCGCAAAGGCGTTCGTCGCGCTCGAAGCCGAGCCAGCTGGCCGAGGTGCCGTTCCAGCCGATGCAGTGCAGTTTCGCGTGCGACAGCAGTTCGGCGGCGCGCAGTATCTCGCTGTCGTCGAACTGGCCCAGCGCCTCCTTGGACAGCGCGATCTCGGTGACCTTGAAGCGGCCGAAATGGGCGCTGGCCTCGGGCAGTCCGGCGAGCATCTGCGCGGTGACCGGCTCCAGCGTCGTGTTCGACGACGGGGTCAGCATGCCGAGCAGCACGCGCGGACTCATCACCGCCTCGCGCCTTCGGCAGCCCGGCGGGGGCGGCCCATGCCAACAGTCTGGCCGGATGCGCGGCAGCGCTTCATCCAGATCTCCGGGGGAAACGGCTGGGGAGCGACGGCGGCTCGCCCGTTCTGATTACAAAAAAAGAGAAATTGGCGCCAAAACGCGACGCATTGTGTACACTTTGCTTTGAGCTTGTCAAACAAAATCGATCCCGCGAATCGAACCTTGGAAGGTCTACGTAGATGAGCGTCGCCCGCCCTTCAGCGCGCCGGTCGTCGCGCGCGAAGGCTGCCGCTGCGTCAGCAGCAAGAAGAGGGCCAGCGTCGGGCAGCCGGACGGCAGTGACGCGGCGCGCGCCGGCCTTGCGGGCGGCCCGGAAGAACGGGCTGGCGGTGGAAGACAGTGCCGGCGAAGACGCCATTTACGAAAAGCTGCTGACGGCGATCTTCGAGCATCGCCTGCCGCCGGGAACCAAGCTCGGCGAGGATCGCCTGGCCGGCATCTTCGGCGTCAGCCGCGCACGTATCCGCAGCGTGCTGCCGAGGCTGGCCCACGAAGGCGTGGTGCGGCTGGAGCCGAACCGCGGCGCGTTCGTCGCCAGGCCGTCGGTGGCCGAGGCGCGCGACGTCTTCGAAACGCGCCGGATCCTCGAACCGGCAATCGCACAGAAACTGGCGCTGGATCGCGGCCGTCGCAGCGATCTGGCGCCGCTGCGCCAGCACGTTGCCGCCGAGGCGAGGGCGCGCGCCAGCGGCGACACCCGCGCCGTCGTTCGGCTGTCAGGAGAGTTTCACGTCCTGCTCGCCGAACGTTCCGGCAACGAGGTGCTCGCCAAGGCGATGCGCGAACTCGCTTCGCTCACCTGCCTGATCATCGCGCTGTACGACAAGCCGTCCGTGCCGTCGTGCCTCGGCGAGGAGCACGGCCTGATCGTCGATGCGCTGGCGGCCGGCGACGGCGATCGCGCGGCGCGATTGATGACCGAGCACCTGAACCACGTCGAGGGCAATCTCGACCTGGTCCTGCCCGACGACGCGCCGGTCGATCTCGAGGCGGCACTGCGCTGACGCGATCGCGTCCGGTGCAAGCGGGGCAGCGGCGAGTCCGCGCATTCAGTCGCCGTTGCGCACTGCGTTGGCGCCGTCGCCCCGGTTGCTGCACTGCAATCGTGCAGTTCGCAACGCAATCGGGCGCGGACGTGGCCGGACTGCGTCAGATCGCATGCCTGGTGCCTGGCACGAACCTTGAATACATGACCCGTGGCGCGGCGCGCAGGTGCTCGCCTGCCAATCACGTCCACGGGGGGTAGAGCTATGCAACGCAGGCATTTTCTGCAGGTTTCGGGTGCGGCCGCACTGAGTGCCAGCGGCATCACCGCGGCGTTCGGGCAATCGAAGGCGCCGATCAAGGTGGGCATCCTGCATTCGCTTTCGGGAACGATGGCGATCTCGGAAACGGCGCTGAAGGAAACGGCGCTGATGACCATCGCCGACATCAACGCCAAGGGCGGCGTGATGGGCCGGCCGCTCGAGCCGGTGGTGGTCGACCCGGCCTCGAACTGGCCGCTGTTCGCCGAGAAGGCGCGCCAGCTGATCACGCAGGACAAGGTGTCGGTGGTTTTCGGCTGCTGGACCAGCGTCTCGCGCAAGAGCGTGCTGCCGGTGTTCAAGGAACTGAACCACCTGCTCTTCTACCCGGTGCAGTACGAGGGGGAGGAACTGGAGAAGAACGTCTTCTACACCGGCGCGGCGCCGAACCAGCAGGCGATCCCGGCGACCGAGTACCTGATGAGCAAGGACGGCGGCGCGGCCAAGCGCTTCTTCCTGCTCGGCACCGACTACGTCTACCCGCGCACGACCAACAAGATCCTGCGCGCGTTCCTGAAAAGCAAGGGCGTGTCCGAGAAGGACATCGAGGAGATCTACACGCCGTTCGGCCACTCCGACTACCAGACCATCGTCGGCAACATCAAGAAGTTCTCCGGCGGCGGCAAGACCTGCGTCATCTCGACCATCAACGGCGACTCGAACGTGCCCTTCTACAAGGAACTCGGCAACGCCGGGCTGAAGGCCAAGGACGTGCCGGTGGTGGCCTTCTCGGTCGGCGAGGAGGAACTGCGCGGCGTCGACACGAAGCCGCTGGTGGGTCATCTGGCGGCATGGAACTACTTCATGACGCTGAAGAACCCGGCCAACGACGCCTTCATCAAGATGTACAAGGACTGGGCGATGAAGGCCAAGCTGCCCAATGCCGACAAGGTCGTGACCAACGACCCGATGGAGGCCACCTACATCGGCATCCACATGTGGAAGCAGGGCGTCGAGAAGGCGAAGACCACCGACATCGACCCGGTGATCAAGGCCGTCGAGGGACAGACCTTCGATGCGCCGTGCGGCTTCAAGGTGAAGATGGACGAGAAGAACCACCATCTGCACAAGCCGGTGTTCATCGGCGAGGTGCGCGCCGACGGGCAGTTCAACGTCGTGTGGAAGACCAAGGGCCCGATCCGCGCGCAGCCGTGGAGCCCGTTCATTCCCGGCAACGAGAAGAAGGGCGAAAGCCCGGCGTGACGGGCGCGTTGCGTGTACGCGAGCGCGTTCGCCGCTCGCACGTGCACGCGAAGCGATTCGGCGGGCCGCCCTTGGGACGGCCGGGCGGGCGGTCCGATGGCAACGGCCACGCGCCCCCACCCCGACCCTCCCCCGCTTGCGGGGGAGGGTGAAGGAGCGCCGACGCGTCCGCGCGGTCTCCTGCCCGAGAAGTCTTCACCCTGAGTGCTGCCGATGTCCTGGCTCCATCGCCTGATCGCCGTCGTCCTGCTTGCGCTCGGCGCGCCGGCGTGGGCGGCGCTGGATGCGGCGGTGCTCGCACAACTCGGCGCCGAGGATTCGGATGCGAAGATCGAGGCGATCCGCAAGCTCGCCGTGTCCGGGGAGCCGCGAGGGATCGAGGTGCTGCGCGCGCTCGGCGACGAGGCGCTGGCGCTGGTCGACGGCGGCGCGCGCGCGGTGATCGTCGCCGACGGGCAGATCTCGGACGCTGCCACAGGCGAGGGTCTCGGCGCGGCACCGTCCAACCTCGACGCCATCATCGTCAACAACCGCATCCGCGGCGAGATCGGCTCGGCCATCGCGGCGCTGAAGCTCGGCGCGGCCGACCGTGCGACGCGGCTCGAAGCTGCCCGTGAGCTGCAGGGTTCCGACAACGAGGACGCGCTGCCGATCATCGAGGCCGCGTTGGCGAAGGAGTCCGACGCCGAGGTGAGGGCGATCCTCGAGCTGGCCGGCGCCTCGCTGGCCATCCGTTCCAGCGATCCCGGCCAGCGCCTGACGGCCGCGCAGCGGCTCTCGTCGAGCGTCGATCCGCAGGTGCGCCAGCTGCTGGCGACGATGGTCACCCGCCACAAGGACGGCAGCTACGCCGAGTCCGACGAACGCGTGCGCGCCGCCGCGCAGGCTTCGCTCGCCGCGATCAACGAGCGGCTGCAGCGTACCGAGATGGCGCTGGCGCTCTTCTCCGGTGTCAGTCTCGGCTCGATCCTGCTGCTCGCGGCGCTGGGCCTGGCCATCACCTACGGGCTGATGGGCATCATCAACATGGCGCACGGCGAGTTCCTGATGATCGGCGCCTACGCGACCTTCGTCGTGCAGGGCCTGTTCCGCAGCCACCTGCCCGGCGCCTTCGACTGGTACGTCGTCGCCGCACTGCCGGCGGCGTTCCTGGTCACGGCCGCGCTCGGCATGGCGCTCGAGCGCACGGTGCTGCGCTGGCTCTATGGCCGGCCGCTGGAGACGCTGCTCACCACCTGGGGCGTCAGCCTGCTGCTGATCCAGGCCAGCCGCACGTTCTTCGGCGCGCAGAACGTGGAGGTCGAGAACCCGGCCTGGCTCTCCGGCGGCATCGCCCTTGCCGGCGGTTACGTGCTGCCGTTCAACCGCATGGTGATCATCGGCTTCGCGCTCGCCGTGCTCGTCGCCGTGTGGCTGGTCATCAATCGCACGCGACTGGGGCTGTTCGTGCGCGGCGTGACGCAGAACCGCGCGATGGCCAGCTGCACCGGCGTGCCGACGAGTCGCGTCGACATGCTGACCTTCGGGCTGGGCTCCGGTGTGGCCGGGCTCGGCGGCGTGGCGCTCTCGCAGATCGGCAACGTCGGGCCCGACCTCGGCCAGGGCTACATCGTCGACAGCTTCATGGTCGTGGTGCTCGGTGGCGTCGGCCAGCTGGCCGGGACGGTGATCGCCGCGCTCGGCCTCGGCTCGATCGCCAAGTTCCTCGAGCCGTGGTCGGGCGCGGTGCTGGCCAAGATCATGGTGCTCGTCTTCATCATCCTGTTCATCCAGAAGCGCCCGCAGGGACTGTTCGCGCTGAAGGGACGGAGCGCGGAAGCATGACCCGCCTGTTTCCGCTGCGCGTCTGGAGTGCGATCTTCGCGGTCGCGGCGCTGCTGATCGTCGTGCTGCCGGTGCTGCACCTGGCGGTGCCGGACGGCCACCCGCTGCACGTGTCGAGCTTCTGGATCACGCTGCTCGGCAAGTTCATGTGCTACGCGGTGGTGGCACTGGCGATGGACCTGATCTGGGGCTACACCGGCATCCTGTCGCTCGGCCAGGGCGTGTTCTTCGCGCTCGGCGGCTACGCCTTCGGCATGTACCTGATGCGGCAGATCGGCCGCGACGGCGTCTACGGCGTCGACCTGCCGGACTTCATGGTGTTCCTCGACTGGAAGGAACTGCCCTGGTACTGGACCGGTTCCGGCTCTTTCCTGTGGGCGCTGTTTCTCGTCGTCGCGGTGCCGGGGCTGCTGGCGTTCGTCTTCGGCTTCTTTGCCTTTCGCTCGCGCATCAAGGGCGTGTACTTCTCGATCATCACGCAGGCGCTGACCTTCGCCGCCATGCTGGCCTTCTTCCGCAACGACATGGGCTTCGGCGGCAACAACGGCTTCACCGACTTCAAGCGCATCCTCGGTTACCCGATCACCGCGCCGGAGATGCGCACGGCCCTTTTCGTGCTCAGCGGCCTGTACCTGCTCGGTGCGCTCGTCGTGGCGCGCTGGATCGTCGCCAGCAAGCTCGGCCGCGTGCTCACCGCGATCCGCGATCAGGAGTCGCGGCTGATGTTCCTCGGTTACCGCACCCTGTACTTCAAGCTCTTCATCTGGACAGCCGCGGCGGTCATGAGCGGCATCGCCGGCGCGCTGTACGTGCCGCAGGTCGGCATCATCAACCCCAGTGAAATGAGTCCGGCGAACTCGATCGAGATCGCCATCTGGGCCGCGGTCGGCGGGCGCGGCACGCTGTTCGGCCCGATCCTCGGCGCGTTTGCGGTCAACGGCGCCAAGAGCTGGTTCACCGTCGCCTATCCGGAGTACTGGCTCTACTTCCTCGGGCTGTTGTTCGTCCTGGTGACGCTGTGGCTCCCGCGCGGCCTGATGGGGCTGGTGGAAATGCTGCGTGCGCGGTGGAGCGTCCCGGCCGAGCGACCCGAACTGCGGCTGCGTGAGGCCAAGCCGTGAGCGAAGGCGGCGTCATCCACGGCCTCGGCGGCTCGGCCGGCGCCGCCTACGGTCGCCACGTCGATCCCGACCGCGTCGACACCTCGCACGGCCCGATCCTGTATCTGGACGACGTCACCGTCAGCTTCGACGGCTTCAAGGCGCTGAACAAGCTGAGCCTGACCGTCGACCGTGGCGAACTGCGTTGCATCATCGGCCCGAACGGTGCCGGCAAGACGACGATGATGGACGTCATCACCGGCAAGACGCGCCCCGACCAGGGCACGGCCTTCTTCGGACAGACCTTCGACCTCACGACGCTGCCGGAAACCGAAATCGCGCGCCTGGGCATCGGCCGCAAGTTCCAGAAGCCGACCGTGTTCGAGAGCCACTCGGTGTTCGAGAACCTCGAGCTGGCGATGAAGACCGACAAGCGGGTGAGGCCGACGCTGCTGGCGCGGCTGACCCGCGAGCAACGTGAATTGATCGCGCGGACGCTGAAGACGATCCGCCTCGAAGGTGCCGAGGACCGCCTTGCCGGCTCGCTGTCGCACGGTCAGAAGCAGTGGCTCGAGATCGGCATGCTGCTCGTGCAGGAGCCGGAACTGATCCTGCTCGACGAGCCGGTGGCCGGCATGACCGACGCCGAGACCGCGCACACGGCCGAGCTCATCCTCGAACTCGAAGGCTCGCACTCGATCGTGGTGGTCGAGCACGACATGGACTTCGTCGGGCAGATCGCGCGCAAGGTCACCGTGCTGCACGAGGGCTCGGTCCTCGCAGAGGGCGGCATGCAGGAGGTGCAGTCCAACGAGCGGGTGATCGAGGTGTACCTTGGGCGCTGAGGCGTTGTTCGCTGCGCGGCTGATGCCCGGTGTCGTGCGCGACAATGACTCGCAGCCTCGCCTCGCTGCCGTTTGCGCTCTCCGCCGCGCGGGCGGTTACTTTTCTTGTCTCGCCAAGAAAAGTAACCAAAAGAAGGCGAGCCCACGAAGCCGCCGGCTTCGCCGGTCCCTTGCGCTGCTCGGTCGGACCGGCGGCGAAAACGGGCTAAAGCACGTTTTCGCCGAGAGCCTCGGTCCGTCCTGTGCTGCTCAGCGTCTTCGAGGGCGTTCAAGGGCAAGGCTCGCCCCTCACCCCAGCCCTCTCCCCTCCGGGGAGAGGGTGCTTGTGTTGTGTTGGGCGACATGCGCCCCCGAATCCCTCCCCCGCAGGCGGGGGAGGGCCAGGGTGGGGGTGGTCTGTTGACTTTGATTGCCTTCGAAGGCGCCGAGCAGCGCAGCCGAGGCGGGGGCATTCGGCGAAAGAGCGCTTTAGCCCTCTTTCGCCGCCCGCCTCGGCGAGCAGCGCAGGGAAGTCGCGCAGCGACCGACTTCGTAGGCTCGCCTTTCTTTGGTTACTTTCTTTGGCGAAGCAAAGAAAGTAACCGCCCGCGCGGCGGAGAGCGCACCCGCGCCGCGGAGAGCGCTCAACGTGTCATGCGCCCACAGCGCATTGATAAGGCGCCGCCTGAGCAAAGAGAGAAGACGCGATGCTGACCATCGAAACCCTCAACCAGTACTACGGCGGCAGCCACATCCTGCGCGACGTGTCGCTCGCCGTGCCGGAAGGCGCCTGCACGGTGCTGCTCGGTCGCAATGGCGTGGGCAAGACCACGCTGCTGAAGACGGCGATGGGGCTGGTGCCGGCCCGCAGCGGGCAAGTGCTGCTCGAAGGTCACGACATCACGAGACTGGCGCCGTACCAGCGCGTGCGGCTCGGCATCGGCTACGTGCCGCAGGGGCGCGAGATCTTCAACCGGCTCACGGTGGAAGAGAACCTGCTGATGGGTCTGGCGCCCGTGACCGGGCGCGCGGCGCGCCGGCTGCCGGAGCACATCCTGGAAACATTCCCGGTGCTCAAGCAGATGCTCAGGCGCCGCGGCGGCGATCTCTCCGGAGGCCAGCAGCAGCAGCTGGCGATCGGACGCGCGCTTGCCGCCAATCCGCGTGTTCTCATCCTCGACGAGCCGACCGAGGGCATCCAGCCGTCGATCATCAAGGAGATCGGCGCCGTGATCCGGGCGCTGGTGGCGAAGAGCAGAATGGCCGTGCTGCTGGTCGAGCAGTACTACGATTTCGCCGAGTCGCTCGCCGACGGCTACGCGGTGATGTCGCGCGGCCGGATCACGCATGCCGGACCGGGCGGCGAGATGAAGGAGAAGAACGTCCGCGAACTGATCGCGATCTGAAGCGCAGTACGACCCGAGTGGACACGTGGCGCGCCGAGCTGGCGCTCGACTATCGCATGCAGGATGGGCGCACCGTGCTCACCCGGCACCACCGCGGGCCGCTGCAGGTCCAGAAAGCCCTCTACCCGGAGGGCGAGTCGCTGTGCCATACGTTGCTGATCCACCCGCCCGGCGGCATCGCCGGCGGCGACGCGTTGTCGATCGACGTTGCCGTGCAGCCCGGCGCCCAGGCGCTGATCACCACGCCGGGGGCGACCAGGTGGTACAAGGCCAACGGCCGCTGCGCGTCGCAGCACATCGCGTTGCGCGTCGAAGGCGGCGCCGAGTGGCTGCCGCAGGAGGCGATCGTCTTCGACCAGGCCGACGTGCGATCCGAGATCGACATCGAGCTGGCCGGCGATGCTTCGATGCTTGGCTGGGACATCGTGGCGCTCGGACGGGCGGCGTCGGGCGAGCCCTTCAGGCAGGGCCGCTTCGCGCAGACAATCCCGCTGCGCCAGGCGGGCCGTCTGCGTGGCGACGCAGCGGCTGGCCGGCGGCGATGCGCTGCTCGGCTCGCCGATCGGGCTGGCCGGGAACACGGTGTTCGGCTGCCTATGGGCCGCCGGACCGCAGTGGAGCGAGGCGCAGCTCGAACAGCTGCGCGAACATCGGCCCGGCGCAGCCGCGCCGATCACGCGCCTGACACCGACACTGCTTCTGGCACGCGCGCTCGGCGCCACGTCGCAGGCGGTGCGGCATGCACTGGAAGCGGTATGGCGCGAACTGCGGCCGCTGACCTTTGCCGGCCGGGCCGCCACGGCGCCGCGCATCTGGGCCACGTGAACGGAACGACCCGGGAGAGGCGATGGAACTGACACCACGCGAGAAGGACAAGCTGCTGATCTTCACCGCGGCGCTGCTCGCCGAGCGGCGCAGGCGACGGGGACTGAAGCTCAACTATCCGGAGGCGGTCGCCTTCATCTCCGCGGCGATCCTCGAAGGTGCGCGCGACGGTCGCACGGTCGCCGACCTGATGAGTTACGGCGTCACGCTCCTGCTGGATCGGCGACCTTCTGCTGCTGTCGCTGGCACGCTTCGAGGCGCCGCTGTGGCTGCGTGCCTTCGATGCCTGCGCTGCCGACGATGCAGCGGGCTTCGCACGGTGCAACGACGAGCTGCTCGCCGCGCGCGAGACCGCCGAACTGCGCGCCGAGTCAGTGCAGATGGGGGCCTCGCTGCTGCGGCTGTTTCCCGCGCTCGGCGCAGAACCACCGGCGCTCGAGCCGATCACGTACCCGGCCGCCTTCGCGACCGCCTGTGTTGCGCTGGCCATCGATCGCGAGGCCGGGCTCGCCGCCTATCTGTGGGCGTGGGCCGAGAACCAGGTGCTGGTAGCCGTGAAATCGGTGCCGCTCGGCCAGCAGGCCGGCCAGCGGCTGCTGATCGCGCTGCACCCGCAACTCGTCCAGGCGATCGACGTAGCCAGCGAACTCAAGGACGACGAACTCGGCTCGGCCACGGTGGCCTTTGCGCTCACCAGCGCCCGGCACGAGACGCAGTATTCGCGCCTGTATCGGTCGTGATGGCGGACTTCGCACTCGTCGAGCGTTCGTGCGCACTCATGTCGTTCCCGTGCAAGCGGGAGTCCGGCGACTTCCGTTCAAACCGGCCCGGTTCCACATGAACGTACAACCATCTTCCACATCCCCACTCCGTGTCGGCGTCGGCGGCCCGGTCGGTTCGGGCAAGACGACGCTGGTCGAAGTGCTGTGCAAACGCATGCGCGAGACGTACCGGCTCGCGGTGGTCACCAACGATATCTACACGAAGGAAGACGAGCGGCTGCTGGTCGCCGCGCAGGCGCTGCCGGCCGAACGGATCATGGGCGTGGAAACCGGCGGCTGCCCGCACACCGCGATCCGCGAGGACGCCTCGATCAACCTCGACGCGGTCGAGCGCATGTGCAAACGCTTTCCGGACCTGGACCTGATCTTCATCGAGTCAGGCGGCGACAACCTCGCGGCCACCTTCAGCCCGGAGCTTTCCGACCTGACAATCTACGTGATCGACGTTGCCGGCGGCGAGAAGATTCCGCGCAAGGGCGGCCCCGGCATCACCAGGAGCGACCTGCTCGTGATCAACAAGATCGACCTCGCACCGCACGTCGGGGCGTCGCTCGACGTGATGCGGCACGACACCGAGCGCATGCGCGGCGGCCGACCGTGGGTGATGACGAATCTCAAAACCGGCGAAGGCGTCGATCAGGTGATCCGGTTCATCGAGAAGCGAGGGTTGCTCGTGGCCGGAGCGCCCGACGTGAAGGGCCCTCGCGATCGGCCGGTCGAAGCCCGCCCTCTCAAACGTGCTGATCGACCAGGACCGGATTTCCGTCGGGATCCACGGCGACGAAACTGGCCGGACCTGACGTGCTCTCGTCCGCTTCCTGCTCCAGCCGCACCCCTTGCGCCTTCAGCTGGCGCTGCAGTTCGCGAACATCGGTGAACGAGGCCAGCGTCTGGGCGTTGCTGTCCCAGCCGGGGTTGAAGGTGAGCATGTTCCTGTCGAACATCCCTTGGAACAGCCCGATCGCGTGATCACCGTTCTTCAGGATCAGCCAGTTCTGCGCGGCATCGCCGGCAAAGACCTTGAACCCGAATTTTTCGTAGAAGGTCCTCGAGGCCTCGAGGTCCTTGACGGCCAGGCTGACCGAGAAAGCGCCGAGGTTCATGCTTTGCTCCTTCGGTTGCCGATGCGGCCCGCGACATGCGAGGCCACTGCGATGCGCTGACCGTCCTGCGGCTCTCCGCCCAAGCTGAGGGCTGGGCGCAGGGTTTCTCTTTGCCGCGGCCACCTCTGGCGCGGTCCGTCGGCCGGTCGATGAGTCAGCTGCCGGCCGTTCCCTGGTCGACCTGCCGCTGGTACTCGGCGGCGTCGTAGTTTCCCAGCGACTCCGCAACCAGTCCGTCGTCACCGATGCGCCACGCTTCGAAGCCACTGATGCGGACGCGGTTGCCGGTTCCGCCCGGCCCGCGGTTGGTGCCTTCGAGCGTCCATTCGTAGATGACCTTGTCGCCCCGTTCGACCAGATCGTCCATGTAGACCTTCAGGTCGGGAAACGCGGTCATGAAGCCCTGCGCCGCCTCGGCGATCTGGGTTCGACCGACCGACGGCGTGCCTCCGTTGATGGTCAGCGAGCCATTGGGCGAGAAGAACGAGGCGACGCTGGCCGCGTCCTGGCTGCACCACGCCGCCGTGTATCGACGAGCGAATTCGCGAAGCCGAGTCATCCGGTCCGACGGCATGGGGTCTCTCCGGTGGGTCGAAAGGCGCGCTCAGTGTATGCATCGCGCCCGACGCGGTTCATCGGGGCACGTATTCAGGTGATGCCAGTCGGACGGGAACCCCTTTGGCCGGAGTTGCGGCGCAGGACGTCAGACGCCGCCGTCGATGACCTCGACCAGGACCCGCGCGGCCTGCTCGCACTGCGCGCGCGTCACGTCGAGGTGTATGACCGCACGGATCGTCCGCACGCCAAAGGCCATCAGCAGGACGCCACGTTCGCGCGCTCGCGCGACGACGGTTGCGGCATCGGGCGCGTCGGGGGCAAGGCCGAAGACGATGATGTTGGTCTGCAGCGTTGCCGGATCGAGCCGCACGCGACGGCTCTGCCCCAGGCGTTCGCCGATCAGGCGCGCGTTCGCGTGGTCGTCGGCGAGCCGCGGCAGGTGATGGTCGAGCGCGTAGAGTCCGGCCGCAGCGTAGATGCCGGTCTGGCGCATCGCGCCGCCGAGCATGCGACGGTGACGTACCGCGCGGCCGATCAGTTCGCGGCTGCCGGCGAGCAGCGACCCGCCCGGCGCGCCGAGTCCCTTGGACAGCGCCACCGCGACCAGGTCGAACGGCGCGGCGAGTGCGTCGAACGCGGTACCGGTGGCGATGTACGTGTTCCACAGCCGCGCACCGTCGAGGAAGGCAGCGATCTTCTGCTCGCGCGCGGCGGCGCAGATGCGCACGGCGTCGTCCTGCGGAAAGATCACGCCGCCGGCGCGGTTATGCGTGTTCTCGATCTCGACCAGGGTGGTCGGCGGGTAGATCGGGTGGCCGCGCGGCTTGATGGCGGCGGTGAAGTCCTCGGCGCTGAAGACGCCGCCGCGGCCGACCTCGGTGAACTGCACCCCGGCGTTGGCCGCGCCGCCTCCCGTCTCGTGCCATACGGCGTGCGCCTCGCGGCTGACTATGACGTCGTCGCCCGGGCGGGTGAGCACGCGCAGCGCCACCTGGTTGGCCATCGTGCCGCTCGGCAGCCAAAGCGCGGCCTCCTTGCCGAGCAGTGCGGCGACGCGCGACTGGAGCTCGTTGGTCGTCGGGTCTTCGCCGTACTGGTCGTCGCCGACTGCGGCAGCGGCCATCGCCGCTCGCATCGCATCGGTCGGGCGGGTAACGGTGTCGGAACGCAGGTCGATCGGCGGGGTGGTCATCGGCACAGGTGCTGCGAGCGGTGCGCTGGCTGATCGGCGATGCGGCTGAAGCAGGCCATCGTTTCCGGGCGGCGAATATCCCACCTGCGGGGCGGGTGCCCCGCTCGACAGACCAGCGACGACGCAGCAACGGAAACGCGGCCTTCCGCCGCGTTTCTACCTCCAGGCTACTTGCCGGGCGCTGCAGCCTTGTTCGCCGGCGCGCCGGGCTTCTTTGCCTGTTTGGGTTTCTTCTTCTCCTTGGGTTTGCGCAGTTGACCCTTGGCCATACGCACTCTCCTTGCGAAATGTCCCGCCACGTGGGACGTGCGAACTATCCGACTTTGCCGTCGGGAACGCAATCAGTGTTGCATTCGCCATGAGTCGAGTTCGCGGATAGCTCGGGCTTCGGCGGCCTGCGCCGCGGTCAGCAGCCACTCCTCGAAGGCCATCAGCCGCTCGCTCTTCGGCCGTTGCGGCGGATAGGCGACGTGATACGCGCCGGACGTGCGCACGCTCAGCGAAAACGGCGCGACGAGTCGTCCAGTGCGCAGGTCGTTCGAATCGGGCTTGTTATCGGGCACCTTCACGGTGCGCGTGTCGGGGCGCTGGAGGGGACGGGCCTGGCGGCGCATGCTGCTTGGCGAGCGAGGGTGGGCCGCGCGCTTGAAAGGCAATAATGCGCTCGATCAGATCTCCGGCTCGGTCGCGCGGCCGGAGAGCCCAAGCGCCTGAGATAATCGCGCCGCAACACGGCGAGCGGATGCGCCGCCCGGATGTGGACGATATCGACAGCAGAGTTGATCTGAGGAGCCGTCTATGCACCAGCATGTGATCGTGTCGTTCGGCAATGACAAGCGCTTCGAATACAAGCTGACTCCGGACGACGTCGCCGGTGTCACCGCAGATCAGGCTCGTGACTGGTTCGACCGCGAGTTCCAGGAACTGGAGTGCGACGTGCCGACGCCGATGGGCAAGGTGCTGCTGGTCGACCGCATCCTGAGCGTGGCGAGGTACTCCGGCGAGCAGCGATTCCGGGAACATCCGGACTGGGCGAAGCAGTTCGCGCGCCACGCGGCGGTGATGACGGGCCGCGAAGTGCTCCGCGTCGACGTCGAGAAGTACACCATCGACTACTGATTGCGCGTCGGCCGCCGCCGGGCGGCGATCCGTGCCCGGTGCGATGGGGCAGCGGGCACGAAATCTCCCCGCCGACACAGCGCACGCCGGCCGCGTCGCTGGTCAGCGTCCTTCCTGAACGACGCCGATCTTCCTGCGCAGCCGCTGCGCTTCGGTCGTGTCGCCGGCCTGTTCGGCGCGCATCAGCTGCACGCCGAGCCAGGCCAGCAGGGGTCGCCGCCAGCCCTGCGCCGAAGCGGTGTCGACGGCGATCTGCAGCGTTTGCGGGCTTGCGCGGCTGCCGTGGAACAGCACGCCGGCGGCGATCAGCCGCGACAGCGGATCCTCGATGCCGGCGAGGGCTGAATCCGCAGACTCCGCGCTCATTCGCCCGTCGGCCACCGCGCGATGCGGCGCCGGCAGCAGCGCGATGTCCTGCGCCTGAATCTGGCCGGCGAGGTAGTCCGCGTAGGCACGCTCGGCCGGCGCGGCGTCGGCCCTGAGCTTTTCAAAGCCCTGGCACAGGGCTCGAACACCAGGCTCGCCACACGCGCTGCGCAACGCATCAGTTCCGCGCGGGCGAGCAGGTCGACGCGGCCGGTGCGCGCGATCTCGCTCCTCGCGCGGGCCGTCTCGGCGGCTTCGACGCGCGCGTTGCCTTCGAGATAGGCCACCACTGCCGCGTCGATCGACTGCCGCGCGTTCATCTGCCAGTCGGGCGGCGGCGGCTGGCTTGCGCACGCAGCGACGAGCAGTCCGGCTGCCGCAGCGGCGAGCGCGCGCACGGGTCGAATGATGAGATTCATCGCAGCTTCAGCTCCGTGTCTCGCGAAAACGGCCACTTGCGGTTGATCTCGTTGACCAGATGCTCCACCTTGCGCAGGCTCGATTCGACCTCCGCGCGCAGCGTGTCGAGGTCGGCGGTCGCCACTTTCGCGTTGGCGGCCACGCCCTGCGCCTCGGCAAGCAGGGCATCGGCCTTCTTCAGCGTGTTGCGCGCGTCGCCGAGGGTGGCATTCAACTGCACGATCGCGGCGCGGGTCTCGGGCATCACGCCGTCGGGGCCGAAGACCTGCGCATCGGCCTTGCTCACCATGCCGTCGACCTTGGCGGTCAGGCCATCGACGCGCGCCAGCAGCGTATTGGTGCGCTCGAGCGCGGTGATCAGTTTGTTCGCGTCCTCGTCATTGCCGAGCAGCAGGCCGAGCGCGCCGTGGCGACCCTTCAGCCGCTCGGTCGCCGTCTGCATGTTGGCGAGCGTGCCGGCCAGCGCGGCGTCGGATCGGCTCAGCGCGGTCAGGTTCTGCACCAGGTCGCGCACCGCGGACATCAGCCGCGGGATCTCGGCGGTGGCATCGCCCGCCAGTACCCTGCGCTCCGCGCCGTCGGCGAGCGGCGGGTCGCTCAGGATGCCGCTATAGGCGCGGATCGCGGTGCCGCCAACCAGGCTTTTCACCAGCGTGAACACGCTCGATTCGCGCAGCCAGTGCGCATCCTTCTTCGGCACGTCGATCAGGATGCGCGCGCTGCCGTCCTCGCCAAGCTCGATGCGGCGCACGCGGCCGATCGGAAAGCCGGAGAACGTCATGTCCATCCCGACCTGCACGCCTTCCGAGTCATCGGCGATCAGCACCAGCCGCTGCGTCGCCTCGAACACGCCGCGCGCGTACATCACGTAAAGCGCGGAGCCGGCGAGCAGGGCCAGCAGCAGCACCAGCAGCAGCGCGGCCTTGAACTCCAGGGCCTTGACCGGCGGCGGCGAGGCGGGCGGTTGTTCGTTCACGGCGGGATCAGTAGTAGTTGCCGACCAGCGAGGCGGCCTCGATCAGCAGCATCACCAGGAACAGGCGCACCAGCGCCTGCAGTTCGGCGCTCGTGCGGCTGCGCGTGCGCGGCAGATCGTAGAGCGCGGAGGCGACCGGCAGCAGCGCCACCGCGAGGCTGAGCAGGAACGTCTTGATCGTGAAGATCAACGTGACTGCCGGGCTGAACACCTGGCCCACCGTGCGCGTGTAGCGCTCGAAGCCTTCGGTGGTGAACCCGTAGACGGTCAGGTAGGCCAGCACCAGCGTCACCACGCCCGCCACCGCGGCGAGCATCAGCACCGAGAACACGCCGGCCATCACGCGCGGCAGCACCTCGTGGCGCACCGGATCGATGCCCGTGGCGCGCAGCGCGTCGAGTTCGCCGCGCGCGCGCATGCGGGCGATCTCGCGCCCGTCGGGCAGCGAGATGCGCAAGGCGACGAACACCGCCGCGGTCAGCGGAATCAGCTCGAGCACCAGCACGCGCACGACCATCTGCAGCGCGTACTGCGACAAACCGTAGCTGGCAGCGGTGACGACGACGATGCGGATCAGCACCAGGCTGATCAGTGACGACAGCAGCGTGAACCAGAGCAGCGTCGGCGCCGTGCCGACGGCGATGTGGCGCGCCATCGCCGCGCGGTTCGGCTCGCGGTAGCTCGACGGCGACAGCGACAGCACCAGCAGTACGGCGCCGAGATGGATGATGCGCCACCAGCCGGTGAACCAGCGCAGCGTCGTGCGGCCGAGGTCCGCCGGCGCGTGGGGCCGCGAAGCAAGGGGGCTCATGCCACGATGATAGGGGCGTGGGGGAGTTTGGCGACGGAGCTACTGCCGACGCCTGACGCGGACCGTCGTGTAGCACGAGGCACGGGACCGTCGTGGATCGGCGGCCCTGCAATTGCGCGCTGGCTATCGGCCGCGTATTTTGCGCCGGGCGGTAGTGACGCGGGTCCATCGTGGCGGCGCGATGCGATAGGTTCGACGACGACCGCTTCCTGCAGCAACCGAAGGAGAATCGACGATGAAGAAACTGCTTGCGGCGCTCGTTCTGCAATTCGCTTTGACCGTTCCTGCGGTCGCGGCGGACCTGATTGACGACCTGATGGCGATCGAGAAGCGTCTCTGGACCGCATGGGGCAAGAAGGACGGCGAACCGTTCAGGAAGGCCCTCGACGTCAACGCGGTGGAGATCGTTGCCGGTACCGCGCCGCTGGTCGGGCGAGACGCCATCGTCAAGGCGATCACCACGCAGTCGTGCGAACTGCGCAGCTTCAAGTTCGACGACTCCGAGTTGCACCGCCTCGGCCGCGACGCCGTGGCCGTGTCGTATACAGCCACGCAGGATGCGACCTGCGAAGGCAAGGCGCTGCCGCCGAAGCTCCGCGCGACGTCGATCTACCTGAAGAAGCAGGGCAAATGGATGCAGCGCTACTACCAGGAAACGCCGATCGACTGATGCCGATCGGCGGCTGACGTCGCAGCCATCCCCGCCGACCTGACCGGTCCCGGGCGGGGCCGATCAGGAGCTACGCCGCCTTCACCGGCATCTTGATCACCTGCGCGTTGCCCTGGCCGCGGAAGCGGGCCAGCAGTTCGGCCCGCTTCGCTCGCACCTTCTCCAGGTGCTGCGCCTTGACGTGGCCGTAGCCGCGGATCTCCTCGGGCAGGCTGGCCAGTTCGACCGCCACCGCGTGGTTGTCGGCGGCGAGCTTGCCGAGCAGTTCGTCGACCAGCTTCTCGTACTCGCCGATGAGTGCCCGCTCGGTGCGCCGCTCGTCGGTGTAGCCGAAGACGTCGAGCGCGGTGCCGCGCAGGCCTTTCAGCTTCGCCAGCACGCCGAACGCGCCCAGCATCCATGGGCCGAAGCGCATCTTCCTGACCTTGCCGGTGACGCGGGTCGGGACGCGCGAGCAGCGGCGGGGCGAGGTGGAAGTTGAGCTTGTAGTCGCCGTCGAACATGCCGGCGATCTTCTCGCGGAAGGCCGGGTCGGCGTGCAGGCGGGCGACCTCGTATTCGTCCTTGATCGCCAGCAGCTTGAAGTAGTAGCGCGCCACCGCCTCGGTGAGCCTCGTCGATTGCAGCCGGTCGGACTCGACGCGGCGCACGCGTTCGACGAGGTCGTCGTAGCGCTTCGCGTAATCCGCGTTCTGGTAGGCGGTGAGGAACTCGACGCGGCGGCTGGCGACGTCCTCGATCGACGAGGCGCGCTTCAGTTCGATCACCTGCGCCGGGAAGGCTGCCTTCCTGACCGCCTCGGCGTCGTGCGCCGCGGCGCGGCCCCACTCGAAGGCGCGCTTGTTGGCGTCGATCGCCACGCCGTTCAGTTCGATCGCCCGGACCAGCGTTTCGTAGGCGAGCGGAATCCAGCCCCTCTGCCAGGCGAAGCCGAGCACGAACGGGTTGGTGTAGATGCCGTCGCCGAGCAGCTGCGTCGCCAGTCCCGTCGCGTCGACGGCCCCGACGTGTGCCTCGGTTCCGACCGCCTCGCGGACCTGCTGCAGCATGCCGGCCGCACCGGAAGACCAGTCGGGGTTCCTGACGAACTCCGCCGTCGGGGTGTCGGCGGTGTTCAGCACTGCCTTCGTGCGCCCGGACTGGATCTTCGACAGCGCCTCGTTGGAGGCCGCGGTGACGAGGTCACAGCCGAGCACGAGGTCGGATGCGTCCATCGCGATCCGCGTGGCATAAAGGTCCTCGGGCCTCGGTGCGATCTGCACGTGCGAGAACACCGCGCCGCCTTTCTGCGCCAGGCCGGCCATGTCGAGCACCGAAACGCCGCGGCCTTCCAGGTGTGCGGCCATGCCGAGCAGCTGCCCGATGGTCACCACGCCGGTGCCGCCGACGCCGGTGATCACGATGCCGTAGCCGCGCCCGGCAGTGAGGCCCGGTACGTCCGGCGGCGGCAGGTGAGGCACGGTGGCCGCGGCCGCCTTGCCCTTCTTCAGCCTGCCGCCCTCGACGGTGACGAAGCTCGGGCAGAAGCCCTTCAGGCACGAGAAATCCTTGTTGCAGCTCGACTGGTTGATGCGCCGCTTGCGGCCGAACTCGGTCTCCAGCGGCTCGACCGACAGGCAGTTCGACTGCACGCTGCAGTCGCCGCAGCCTTCGCAGACCAGCTCGTTGATCACCACGCGCCGCGGCGGATCGGGGAAGACCACCTTGTCCGGCTTGTTCCGCTTGCGCCGGCGCCGCTTCTCCGAGGCGCAGGTCTGGTCGTAGACGAGCACCGAGACGCCGGGGTGCTCGCGCAGTTCGCGCTGCACCTGGTCGAGCTGATCGCGGTGGTGCACGGTCACGCCGGGGGCGAGCTTCCACGCATCGCCGGTGGCGCCGTGCGCGTTCATGGCCGAGTGGTCGCGCTCGCTCGATGCGTCGTACTTTTCCGGCTCGTCGGTGACGATGACGATCCTGCGCACGCCTTCGGCGTGCACCTGCTGCGTGATCGCCGGCGCGGTCAGCTGGCCGTCGGTCGGCTGGCCGCCGGTCATGGCCACCGCATCGTTGAACAGGATCTTGTAGGTGATCGGCACGTTGGCGGCCACCGCGGCGCGGATCGCGAGCGCGCCGGAGTGGAAGTACGTGCCGTCGCCGAGGTTGGCGAAGATGTGCTTCTCGTTCGTGAACGGCGCCTGGCCGATCCACGTCGCGCCTTCGCCGCCCATCTGCGTCGAGGTCGCCGTGTTGCGGTCCATCCAGATCGCCATGTAGTGGCAGCCGATGCCGGCGGTTGCACGCGAACCCTCGGGCACCACGGTCGAGGTGTTGTGCGGACAGCCGGAGCAGAAATACGGCGTTCGCTCGGCGACCAGCCGCGGCTTCGCCAGCGCCTTTTCCTTGGCTTCGATGATCGCCAGCCGCGCCTGGATCCGCGCGCGCACGTCGGACGGCAGTTCCAGCCTGCCGATGCGCGCCGCAATCGCCTTGGCGACGATGGCGGGCGAGAACTCGTACTGCGCCGGCAGCACCCAGCTGCCCTGCGGCACCGACCATTCGCCGCCGTCCTTCTCGTCGAACTTGCCGATCACGCGCGGCACGCGCCTGCCGGTGCCGATCCACGAGAACAGGTCTTCCTTGATCTGGTACTCGATCAGCTGCCGCTTTTCCTCGACGACGAGGATCTCTTCGAGCCCCTCGGCAAAGGCGCGAACCGCCTGCGCCTCGAGCGGCCAGACCATGCCGACCTTGAACACGCGGATGCCGACGCGGGCGCAGGTCTCCTCGTCGAGGCCGAGGTCGGCGAGCGCCTGGCGCATGTCCAGATACGCCTTGCCGCAGGCGACGATGCCGAAGCGCGCGTTCGGCGAATCGATCACCGTGGTGTTGAGCCTGTTGGCGCGGCAGTAGGCGAGCGCGGCGTACAGCTTGTGGTCGAGCAGCCGCGCCTCCTGCGCCAGCGGCGTGTCGGGCCAGCGGATGTTCAGCCCGCCGGCCGGCATCACGAAGTCGCTCGGCAGGTCGATCTGCACGCGCCCGGGATCGACGATCACCGATGCCGAGGCCTCGACCACCTCGGTCACCGTCTTCAGCGCCACCCACACGCCGGCATAGCGGCTCATCGCCCAGCCGTGCAGGCCGAGGTCGAGGTATTCCTGCACGGTGGCCGGATACAGCACCGGGATCATGCAGGCCTTGAAGATGTGGTCGGACTGGTGCGGCAGCGTCGAACTCTTGGCGCCGTGGTCGTCGCCGGCCAGCGCCAGCACGCCGCCATGGGGGCTGGTGCCTGCCGCATTGGCGTGCTTGAAGACGTCGCCGCAGCGGTCGACGCCGGGCCCTTTGCCGTACCACATGCCGAAGACGCCGTCGTATTTCGCGCCGGCGAACATGTTGACCTGCTGCGTTCCCCAGACGCTGGTGGCGGCGAGGTCTTCGTTCAGTCCCGAGTGGAACCGGATGTGATGCTTCTCGAGGTGTTTCTTCGCGCGCCACGCGGTCTGGTCGACCGAGCCGAGCGGGCTGCCGCGGTAGCCGGTAATGAACCCCGCGGTGTTCAGGCCGGCGATCGCGTCGCGCTGCCTCTGCAGCATCGCCAGTCGCAACAGCGCCTGCGTGCCGCTCATGTAGGCACGCCCGCGTTCGAGCGTCCAGCGGTCGTCGAGGGAGACTTCCGCAAGCGCGCGGCGGACGGATTCGGGCAACGGGGCGTTCATGCGGGAGTCCTCAACCAAAAATCGTGTTCCTGGGAGTGCGTCGTCGACGGCGGGTGGCCGTCGCATGCGGCCGCGCTTCGCTTCGTGGGCGTCGGCGGCGGTGTCGGGACTTCAACGTCAGTTGGCCCGAAGAAGGCGGCGAGCCTAGCAAAGGCGCCGTCACGACTCAATCGCCACGCGCCGTTGGCCTCGGTCGCGGCGCCCGATAATCCTGCGTCCGACTGCCGCAGGCGATTGCGCGGCTGAGCCGCCCAGGATCGAGGCGCCGTTCGTCCCGCGGATCGCACGGGACGCGACGCTGGCCTGGATCACTCGGCGTCCCGGCGCCGCAAGCGCGGCATTCCATTCATCCACACCGGAGGCACCAGATGGTAGTGACAACCACCCCGAGCGTCGAAGGCAAGCGCATCACCAGGTACTGCGGCGTCGTTGCCGGCGAGGCGATCCTCGGGGCCAACCTGTTCAAGGACCTCTTCGCCGGGATCCGCGACCTCGTCGGCGGCCGGTCGGCGACCTACGAGCGCGAGTTGCAGCGGGCGCGTGACATCGCCATGCAGGAACTCCAGCAGCGCGCGCAGGAGCTTGGCGCGAACGCCGTCGTCGGGGTCGACCTGGACTACGAGGTGCTGGGCCAGGCAAACGGGATGCTCATGGTCTCGGCAAGCGGCACGGCGGTGGTCGTCGAGTGAGGTGGCGCTTGTATCGTGGTGGGCGCGCCCTGCGGCTCGAGCACGGATTCGAAGATCTGCGGTACGTGCGGCCTCGGCATAATCGCCTGCCCGCGGCGACGAGCCGAGCCGGCAGGTCGACCCACTCCAGAGTCATCGACAACCCATGAACCGCGATCCGATCGAAACCGGCAACCCGCTGCTGCAACCGTGGACCGACGACCTCGGCCTGCCGCCCTACGCGGCGATCGAAGTCGGTCACTTCGAGCCGGCGTTCGACGCGGCGCTCGCCGAGCACTGCGCCGAGATCGAGGCCATCGCCACGCTGCCTGATCCGCCCACTTTCGACAACACCGCCGCCGCGCTCGACCGCAGCGGCCGACTGCTCGGGCGCATCGAGGCGGTGTTCCGCGGCTTGTGCGCGTCGTGCACGTCGCCGGAACTGCAGGCGGTCGAGCGGCGCATGGCACCGCGGCTGGCGGCGCACTGGGCGTCGATCCAGCGTGATCCGCGGCTGTTCGCGCGGCTCGACGCGCTCGTGGGGCGCGGTGAGGCGCCGGCGCTCGGCGCCGAGCAGCGTCGGCTGCTCGAACGCCTGCACCTCGACGCGCGGCTGGCGGGCGCCCACCTGGCGCCGCATGCGCAGGAGCGGCTCGGCCAGATCGTCGAGCGGCAGGCGGTGCTGAGCACGCAGTTCGCGCAGAACGTGCTGGCCGAGGAGCAGCAGTGCCTATGGCTGGAGAGCGAGGCCGATCTCGCCGGGCTGCCGCCTTCGCTGATCGATGTCGCGCGCGCCGCGGCCGCCGAGCGCGGCCGTCCGCAGGCGTGGGCGATCACGATGGCGCGCTCGGCGGTGGTGCCGTTCACCACGTTTTCGGAGCGGCGGAGTCTCCGCGAACGCGCGTTCCGGATGTGGAAGGGCCGCGGCGCCAACCCGGGTGAATACGACAACCGGCCGCTGGCTGCGGAACTGCTGCAGTTGCGCGCCGAGCAGGCCAGGTTGCTCGGCTATGCCAGCTATGCCGACTTCGCGCTGACCGACCGCATGGCCGGCACGCCGGCGGCGGTGTTTGATCTGCTGCACGCGGTCTGGGAGCCGGCCAAGCGCCGCGCGGCGCAGGAGCAGGCGGCGCTGGAAGAGATCGCCCGCGCCGAAGGCGGACCGGCGCAGCTGGAACCCTGGGACTGGCGCTTCTATGCGGAGCGCGTGCGCCGCAGCCGCTACGCGCTCGACGACGCCGAGATCAAACCGTACTTCTCGCTCTCGAACATGCTGGCGGCGCTGTTCGACTGCGCGCAGCGGCTGTTCGGCGTGCGCTTCGTCGAGCGGCCCGGGGCGCCGCGCTACCACCCGGACGTGCGCGTGTTCGAGGTGCTTGCGGTTTCCGGCAGCCGCGTCGGCGCGTTCGCCTTCGACAACTTCGCCCGCTCGAACAAGCGCAGCGGCGCGTGGATGAGCGCGCTGCGCTGGCAGTCGCGCAGCGGCGGCGAGGTGCTGCCGCTCATCTTCAACAACAGCAACTTCTCGAAGGCCGCGCCGGGCGAGCCGGTGCTGCTGTCGCTCGACGACGTGCGTACGCTGTTCCACGAGTTCGGCCACGGCCTGCACGGGCTGCTGTCGGACGTGACCTACGAGCGGCTGTCGGGCACGCACGTGCTGCGCGACTTCGTCGAGCTGCCGTCGCAGATCTTCGAGCACTGGGCGCTCGAGCCCGAGGTGCTGGCGCGCCACGCGCGCCACTTCGCGACCGGCGAGCCGATGCCGTCCGAGTTGATCGATCGCGTGCTGCGCGCGCGGCGCTTCAATCAGGGCTTCGAGACGGTCGGCTACACCGCCAGCGCGCTGGTCGACATGCTGCTGCACGGCCTCACGGAGTTCGGTGGCATCGACATTGTGGCGTTCGAGCGCGAGACGCTCGATCGTCTCGGCATGCCGGCAGCGATTGCGCCGTACCACCACCTGGCGCACTTCCAGCACCTGTTCGCCGGCAGCTACGCCGCCGGCTACTACGTCTACCTGTGGGCCGAAGTGCTCGATGCCGACGGCTACCAGGCGTTCGTCGAGGCGGGCGATCCGTTCGACGGCGCGGTGGCCGAGCGACTGCTGAAGTTCGTCTACTCGCGCGGCGGCGCGCTCGATCCGGCCGAGGCGTACCGCGCGTTCCGCGGCCGCGACGCCGAGGTCGGACCGCTGCTCGCCAAGCGCGGGCTCATCGAGCAAGCGCAGCCGGCCTGAGCGATCAGGATCTCAGGCTGGCAGCGGCATCGGCCGCCGGTCGTTCAGGCGCAGCCAGCCGCGGGCGATGCGGTAGATCGCCCACAGACCGAGGATGAACAGGCCGATCACCCAGATCGCGAAGCCGATGACCACGATCGTCAGCAGTCCGCCGACGACGGCGACCACGATCACCCACAGCAGCGCGAACCAGAACGTGCGGATCTGCCAGCGGAAGTGCGATTCCAGCCAGGTGCCGCGCGCTTCGCCGCGTTTCACGTAGTTGACGATCACGGCGATGATCGACGGCCAGCCGAACACGAACGCGCCGACCACGGTCGAGGCGCCGAACGCGCCGATGGCCAGCCCGAGCGCGTGCAGCGCGTAGGTCACGTGGGTGATCGTGACCAGCGAGGGATCGGGTTCGACGTACGTGGCGTTCGTGTTCATCGCTCCTCCCTGCCGGGATGTTCCGGCCGACAAACGATATCTGCGGTCGATGCGGCCAACTTCAACGCCACGCCGTCAGCCGAGGAACCGCGCCAGCCGCGCCACGCCGTCGTCGATCAGGCTGCGCTGCGCGGCAAAGCACCAGCGCAGGTAGCCTTCGCCTTCCGGTCCGAACGCCACGCCGGGCGCAAGCCCGAGCCCGACCTCCGCGACAAGTCGCTTGGCGCAGTCGAGCGAATCGTCGCTGCGGCCTTCGATGCGGAAGAACAGGTACATCGCGCCTTCGGGCGGCGCGCACTCGACGCCGCGAAGCCGTGCCAGCTGCCCGACGAGCGCGTCGCGCGAGGCCTGCAGGCGTGCCCGCGTCTCGGCGATCAGCGCGTCGCCTTGCTCGATGGCGGTGATGCCGGCGCGCTGGATGAAGGTCGGCGCGCACGAGGTGTTGAACTCGACCATCTTGGCGAGGTCGGCGACGAACCCCCGCGGGGCGACCAGCCAGCCCAGCCTGAAGCCGGTCATCGTCCAGCTCTTGGAGAAGGTGTTGGCGCTGATGAAGCGCTCGTCGGGATCGACCTGCGCGAGCACGCCGGGGGCGTGCGCGGCGCCGTCGAAGATCAGCCGCTCGTAGGGATCGTCGGCGACGAGCCAGATGCCGTGCCGCCGGCAGTGCGCCAGCAGTGCATTCCAGTCGTCCTGCGGCAGCACCCAGCCGGTCGGGTTGTTCGGCGAGTTGACGACGACCGCTCGTGTTCCGGGCCGCGCGGCGTCGAGCAGCCGCTGCAGGTCGAGCGTCCAGCGGCCGGCATGGCAGGCGAGCGGCACCCGTACCACCTCCGCACCCATGATGCGTGGCTGCGCGGTGACGTTCGGCCACACCGGCGTGACGATCGCGACCCGGTCGCCCGGGTCGAACAGCGACTGCGCCACCAGCGCCAGCGCGCTGACGCCCGAACTGGTCACCGCGACGCGATCGACGCCGATCGGAGCCCGGGGCGCGTGCAGGCGGTTGAGGTAGCCGGCGATCGACTCGCGCAGCTCGCCGATGCCGAGGTTGTGGTTGTAGAACGTCTCGCCCGCGTCGAGCGCCGCCTTGGCGGACTCGCGTATGAACGCCGGCGTCGGCAGGTCCCCTTCGCCGAACCAGAACTTGAGCACGTCGTCGCGGCCGAGGGCCGCGTTGGCGACCTCGCGGATGCGCGAGGCGGGAAGGCGATCGAGCGACCGGCGCAGCATGGGCGCGGATGTTACCGGCATGGCCGCCGCGGCTCCGACGGGTCGCACTGCGGCCTCAGCGCGCCAGCTGGTTGATCTCGATGATCGGCAGCAGCACGGCGAGCACGATCAGCATCACGACCACGCCCATGGTGAGGATCAGGATCGGCTCGAGAAGCGAGGTAAAGAACATCGCCCGCCGCTCAGCTTCACGCGCATGGATGTCCGCGGCGCGGCCGAGCATTTCCGGCAGCTTGCCGGTGGCCTCGCCGGAGGCGATCAGGTGGATCAGGACCGGCGGGAACAGCCGCGCCCGGCCCGGCTGACGGTCTTCATCGCTGCCGGCACGCAGCGCGCGGGCCAGGGAAAAGCCCTCGCGAACCCGCTGCGTGGCCTCCAGCACGCGCATGCGCATGGCGAGGTTGGTCACCGTTTCGCCGGCCGCCTGCAGCGCACGCAGCATCGGCACGCCGCTGCCGGCGAGGATGGCCAGCGTGCTCGAGAAGCGCGCCGTGTTGAGCGAGCGGCTGAGCACGCCGACCACCGGCATCTGCAGCAGGCGCTTGTGCCACGCAAGCCGGATCGCCTCGACCCTGAGCATCCGGCGCACGACGAAAACGGCGATCACCACCAGCACCAGGACGATCCAGCCGTAGGCGCGAACGAACTCCGACAGCGCGATCAGCGCCCGCGTCAGCAGCGGCAGCGCCTGTTTGGTGTTGGCGAACACCTGAACCACCTGCGGCACGACATAAGTGAGCAGGCCGATGACCACCGCCAGCGCGACGAGCGTCACGATCACCGGATAGACGAAGGCCAGCGTGATCTTCTGCTGCAGCTTGGAGCGCTCCTCGACGTAGTCGGCGAGGCTGCCGAGCACGGAACCGAGCTTGCCCGACTCCTCGCCGGCTGCGATCAGCGCCCGATAGATGTCGGGAAACTGACGCGGGTGGCGGGCCAGCGCTCGCGACAGCGAGGAGCCGCCGAGCACGTCGGTGCGGATCGCGGCCATCAGTTCGCGGACCTGCTGCTTTTCGCTCTGCTCGACCATCACGGTGAGCGCGTCGGCCACCGGCAGCTGCGCGCCGAGCAGGCTCGCCAGCTGGCGCGTGATCACCGCCAGTTCGGTCTGCGACAGGCGGCGGCCGAGCGAAAGCTGCAGCGCCGCCTTCTGGCTCTCGGCGACGACGGGTTCGACGGTGAGCGGCACCAGGCCGCGGCCGCGCAGCAACTGGCGGGCGGCGCGCGCGCTGTCGGCCTCGATGACGCCCGCCTGCTCCTTGCCGGCGATGTCGGCGGCCGCGTATCTGAATGCCGTCATTGGGGTGAAACGTGAAACGTGAAACGTGAAGTGTGATCTGCTCGGCGCCGCAGAGGCCGTCCGCGGCGAGCGCTGTCCGCCGACGTTTCACATGTCACATTTCACCCTTCACTCTCTCGTGACCCGCACCACTTCCTCGTGCGACGTGACGCCGGCCACGACCCAGCGCAGGCCGTCGGCGCGCATCGAGGTCATGCCGGCGCGCTCGGCGGCGCGGCGGATCTCGGTGTCGTTGACGCCCTTGGTGGATCAGCAGCCGCATCGGCTCGTCGACATTGAGCAGTTCGTAGATGCCGGTGCGGCCGATGTAGCCGGTGTGGCTGCACTTGTCGCAGCCGACCGGGGCGAATCCGTTGCCGCCGGCTTCCGGCTTCTTGCAGTGCGGGCACAGCTTGCGCACCAGCCGCTGACCGAGCACGCCGAGCAGCGACGACGACAGCAGGAACGGCTCGATGCCCATGTCGATCAGCCGGGTCACGGCGCTGGCCGCGTCGTTGGTGTGCAGCGTGGCCAGCACCAGATGCCCGGTCAGCGAGGCCTGCACGGCGATCTGCGCGGTTTCGAGATCGCGGATCTCGCCGACCATCACCACGTCCGGATCCTGGCGCAGGATCGACCGCAGCGCGCGCGCGAAGGTCATGTCGATCTTCGGGTTGACCTGCGTCTGGCCGATGCCCTCGAGGTCGTACTCGATCGGATCCTCGACCGTCATGATGTTGGTGGTCGAGTGATCGAGCCGGCGAATCGCACCGTACAGCGTGGTGGTCTTGCCGGACCCGGTCGGGCCGGTCACCAGCAGGATGCCGTGCGGCTGGTGGATCAGCCTGTCGAAGCCCGCACGCGTGCGCTCGGCCATGCCGAGCGACTCCAGGTTCAGCCGCGCGAGATCCTTCTCCAGCAGGCGCAGCACCGCGCGCTCGCCGTGGCCGGTCGGCAGCGTCGAAACCCGCACGTCGACCGCCCTGCCGCCGACCCGCAGCGTGATGCGGCCGTCCTGCGGCAGGCGCTTCTCGGCGATGTCGAGCTGCGCCATGATCTTGATCCGCGACACCAGCGCCGCGTGCAGCGCGCGCTTCGGCCGCACGACGTCGCGCAGGGTGCCGTCGACGCGGAAGCGCACCTGCGAGTAGGTCTCGAACGGCTCGATGTGGATGTCGGAGGCGCCCTCCCGCGCCGCCTGCGTCAGCAGCGCGTTGATCATGCGGATGATCGGCGCGTCGTCCTCGGTCTCGAGCAGGTCTTCGATGTCCGGCACTTCGGCGAGCATGCGCGAGATGTCGAACTCGCCCTCGATGTCGCCGACGATCTGCTGCGCCGAGCCCTCGCCGGCCGCATAGGTCTGGGCGATGGCATCGCGCAGGGCAGCGGTGTCCACCATCACCGGCGTGACCCGGCCGGGGAAGATCCGCATCACCTCGTTCAGCGCCGCCAATGGCGTGGCCTCGGAAACCCACGCCTCGGCATCGCGCTCGGTCTGCGGCCGCAGCAGGATGCCGTTGTCGCGCGCGAACGCGTAGGGAACGTAACGCTGTGCGCTGCTCATCTGGCGTGCCACCCGGCTAGCGCTGCACCGGCATCGGGTTGTAGCCGAGCTTCCTGAGTTCGGCGATCGCTTCCGCCTGAGAGCGCGTCGCACCGTCGACCTTGACGCGGACGCGCAAGATTTCGCCGGTCGAGGTCCGCACGGGCTCGAGGTAGGCGTCGAAGCCCGCGTTGCGCAGTTCCTGCTGGATGCGGCGGCCGCTGTCGAGGTCGGGCATCACCGTGATCTGCAGCACTTGCGCAGGAAGTGCCGGCGGAGCGGCGGCGAACTGGCCAGGTGCGGTGCTGCCGGTCGGCCCCGTTGGCGACGGAGGCGCGACCGGCGCACTTGGCGCTGGCGCTGGCTGCGGCGGAACCAACGGTTCGGACGGCACCGCGGCAGGCTCGCGCGGCTTCAGCTGGGAGTCGGACGCCACGGGCATCGACGGGACGTTGAGGTCGCGGAAGATCAGGTCGTCGGGCACGCGCGAGCCGGCCACCTGGGCGCGCATGTACTCGTAGCGTTCCATGGCCAGCGCCGCCGAGGTGCTCTCGTCCCGAACGATGATCGGCCGCAGGAAGACCATCAGGTTGGTGCGATTGCGGTCGCGGTTCTCGTAGCGGAACAGGGCGCCGAGAAAGGGAATGTCGCCGAGCAGGGGGACCTTCTGCTGCGAGGTGGTCGTGCGGTCCTCGATCAGGCCGGTGAGCACGACGAAGTTGCCGTCCTCGACCAGCACCACCGATTCGAAGCTGCGCTTGTTGGTGATCAGCTGCCCGGCGGCGAGCGATGCCGGCGAGATCGACGAACTCTCCAGGTACAGCGCCAGCCGCACCACCCCACCTTCGGAGATCTGCGGCTTCACGCGCAGCTGCAGGCCGATGTCCTGCCGCTCGAAGGTCTGGAACGGGTTGATCGTGCTGATGCCGGGCTGCGTGTAGGAGCCGGTCACGAAGGGCACGTTCTGGCCGACCAGGAACCTCGCTTCCTCGTTGTCCAGGGTCTGGATGTTCGGCTGCGAAAGGACGTTCGCGTTGGCCTTCGTTTCCAGCGCACGTGCGAGGAAGCCGAGATTGACGATCTCGCCGATGCCGGGAATCGTGATCTTGCCCTTGACGATGCCGATGTTCAGGCCCTGGCCGGCCGAGCTGGGATCCGCGGCCACGTTAAGGATGTTGGTGCCTCCGACGCCGAAGTTCGTGCCGCCGATCACGCGCGTGTCGTTCTCGTTGAGGCCGGACAGCGCCTGCCACTGGATGCCGAACTCGGCGGCCTTGTCGGCCTGGACCTCGACGATCAGCGACTCAATGACGACCTGCGCCCGGCGTACGTCGAGCTTCTCGATGATCGCCCGGATGTTCCGGTACAGCGGCTCCGGTGCCGTGATGATCAGCGAATTGGTCGCCGCGTCGGGCTGGATCATCCCTGCCAGGGCGCTGCCGGCGGCGGAGGCCGAACCTCCGCCCGCTGGCGCCTGCGGCGCAGGCTGCTGCTGCTGTTGCGCCTGCTGTCCAAGCAGACCCTGCTGCGATCCGGCGGTCATGCTGGTTCCGGAGAGCGCCCGCCCGCTGACCTGCGGCACGAACGACGGGTCGTTGGCCAGCACCGCGCGCAGCAGCGGCGCGAGCTTCACCGCCTCGGCGTTGCGCAGGTACACGACATTGATGTCGCCCGCCGTCAGGCTCGGCCGGTCGAGCCGCTCGATCAGCTGCTTGGCGAGCGTCATTCGGGATGGGCTGGCGGCGCGCAGGATCAGCGAGTTGGTGCGCGGCTCGGCCAGGATCTGCACGCGCTGGCCGCTGTCCGTGGCCTGTCCGGCGGCGCGCGCGCCCTCGTCGAGGACACGGTTGGCGATGGTGGCCACCTCGACGGCGAGGCCGTGGTTGAGCTGCACTATTTCGCTTTCGGCCGCACCCGGGCCGTCGATCGCCTCGATGATGCGCGCGAGACGGCGCAGGTTCTCGGCGTAATCGGTGATCACCAGCGTGTTGTTCGCCGGGTAGGCGGAGATCGTGTTGTTGGGCGCAATCAGCGGCCGCAGCACGGGCACCAGGCTGGTCGCCGATTCGTAGCGCAGCCGAAAGACCTGCGTGACGACCTGATCGCCGCGCGGCGTCGTCGTGGCGGGTACCACGACCCGGCCGCCCTGCAGCTTGGCGTCGGCCTCGGGCACGATCCTGACGATGCCGTCCGCTCGCGCCGGCTCGACGATCGTGAAGCCCTGCAGCCGCAACGCCGCGAGCAGCTGCTCGTAGGCCTGCTGCTTGGTGACCGGCCGCTCGGTGACCAGCGTGAGGGTTCCGCGCACACGCGGGTCGATGACGAACTGGCGGCCGGTGTACTGGCCGATCGCCCGCACGGCCGCTTCCAGGTCGGCGTTGACGAAGTTCAGCATCACCGGATCCGCGCCGCCCGTGACACGGGCCGTCGGGGGGCCGGTTGCAGTCTGCTGGGCCGGACTGGCGAGCGGGATCAGGGCAACCAGCGCTGCCAGAAGAAAAATGCACAACCGCCACGCCTGCGCGGGGGGCTGGAAGGCAGGCGCATCGCTGCGCAGTGCGCTCATCTCAATGTCCAATGCTGAGGATTGCCGAATCACCGTCGCGCGGACCCAGCAGCAACACCAGGCCGGCCAGCTGCGCGCGGGTCGAAGCGTCTACGCTCGGCAGAGTGCGTGCACGCCCTGCGAATTTCACATTCCCTCCTTCGATTGATTGTGCCATCGCCGGTCAGTTCGAGGGGGCCCGACAGGGTCGACAGCTTGAGCCGGGTGCCGGGAAAGCCGCCCTCGGCGAGCAGTCGATAGTGGCCGAAAGGCGCTACCGTGGTGAGAGCGCTGGTGGCGAACTGCCACTCGCCGACCAGGTCGCCTTGCAGGCGGCCGCGATGTATTTCGAGGCGTTGCCACGCAATGCTGATCAGTCCGCCGGGCCTGATCGTGTTGAAAGGCGCGCCGAGTCCGGCCAGCACCGTCGCGGGCAGTCGCACCGTGGTTGCCAGAAGCTCGATGCGACCGGATAGATCGGCGCGCAACTGCAACGGGCGCACCAGTGCCGACGGGTGCATCAGCGTCAAGTCGACGTTACCGGCAAGAAGCCGCCAGGGCGACAGCTGCCAGGACAGCGACTCCGGCAGGCTGATGCGTGCGATACCACCGTCCGGGCCGGGTGACATCACGACGCTCGCGCGGCCACGCCAGGCGGAACCGGAGGCTTCGGCGAGCAGGATATGGTCGCCGGTGGCACGCGCGATGGCCGACGCGACCCATTGTGCCGGTGCCATCACCAGCGCGGTTGCGCCGATGCTGGCCGCGCCGACAAGGGCATAGAGCAGGGCGCGCAGCATCGGCCGCTGGTCTTGGCGCCTAGCGCCTTGCCAGCCGCAGCGACATCTCGATGTCGGCGGCCCCGGGCGTGCTGGTCGCACGCGCGGTCACGACGCTGGCCCTCGCGCCAAGCTCGCGTTCGGCGCCAGCCAGCCACGTCGACCACACGGCAAACGGCACGTTGGCGAACGTGATCTGCAGGTCCCCTTCGGCGAGCGAAACAATCCGGCTCGCCTTCAGCCCGGCGGCTTCCATGGATTTTTCGAGCGCCGAACGCGCGTCGGCCGGCGCGACGATGGCCGGCTGCGGCTTCGCTTTCAGGCTGGCGACTTCGGCAAGCAGACGGTCGAGCTGCTCGGCCTGGGTACGCGCTGCCGGCAGGCTTCTCTGCAGCCTCGGGATGCCCGTGGCGGCCGGCTCGATCAGCAGCAGGTACACGACCGCGATCACGATCAGCGCGGCGGCAAGGGCAAGGACCAGGCGCTCGCGCGGCGCGCGCTGGGACCAGAAGGCTCGCAACGCGTCCATCGTCAACCTCCGGCCGCGCTCACGCGCAGTGAACCGTCCGCCTCGAAGCGCAGCTGCAGCCCCTGTTGCACCGCTTGCGCCCGCAGCTGGTTCTGCAACGGCGCTTCGGGCGGCGATTTGAACTTCAGCTGCAGCGCGCCGTCGCGGTACTCGACGCTGGCGACGATGCCGACTGGCGCCGAGGCCAGGAGCTGCGCGACCTGCGCGTTGAGGGCGGTGAAGTCGCTGGCCGAGGCCTGACCGGCGCGCGCCCGCAGACGGGCCAGCTCGCGCTGCGTCTGCACGATCGGATCGACCATCTCGGCATCGGCAAAGGCGCTGCGGAACGCGGTCGTCATCCGGCTGCGAAGCGCATCGGCTTCGGAGCGCAGCTTCAGCCAGTAGCCGTTCATGCCGGCGATGAACACCGCGATCGCGATGGCGCTCCAGACGAGTGGCGCTTTCCACGAGCTCAGCGAGAGCCGCATTCGCGACACGTCGCCCAGCATCCCGCCACGAGCGAAGGAGCCCTGCAGGAGGTTGATCGCGCCGTCCGGCGCTGCAGTGTCGAGCGGACTCTCGACAACTTCGACCGGCACGCCCAGCGCGTCGGCCATCTTTGCCAGCCGCTGCGCCTGTGGACCGTAGGCGCGGACGCGCTGCCAGCCGCCGCCGTGCAGCGCCAGGCGCAGCGCAGCGGGCGGTTCATCGCCATCTTCGATGTCGCAGGCCACGCCGGCGTGCAGCGCGGTCCGCACCACCATGCGGCCGCGCGCCACGAAGACCGGCAGCGCGTCAGCGGCGGGCGTCGGCAGAACATAGATCGCGCTGTAGGCTGCGCGAGGCCGCTCGCCCGTCGCAGTCAGCACGTCGAGCAGCCGGGTCAGGAGCCCGCGGTCAATCACTGCGACGGGTAGCGCGGATGGCGTGCCAGACGACGCTTCGCCACCGCGAACAGCGGGCAGAAAGGCGATGTGGCACTGGGCCGGCTCGGCCAGCAGCCGGTCCTCGAGGAGATTCGGCAGCGCCATGCGCAGCTTCGCCTCGGCGAGTCTGGGTGCCGCGACCGTTGTCTGGAAGACGTCGCCTGCGTCGAACACGATTTCCAGGCGCTGGCAGCGAGGCAGCAACGCGATCGACGCCTCGCCCCACTCTGTCCGGCCGCCTGAATCGAGCGCAACATATCCGACCACGGTCGAGTCAGCCAGGCGGGCCGTGGAGGTCAGCAGCCGATGCGGGGGCGCGAAGACCCACAGCCGCGCCGCCGCCTTCTCCTTTCTCACAACTCGCGTTGCCACAAGACCTCCACGGATCTGCCGCCCTGCCTGCCCCTGCGTAGCGCGGCGCACCAGCGCCTCCATCCGGATATCCGCGCGCGCCAGCCTGATGTGGCCGCGGACGAAGAAATAGCTGCTCGACGTCGCGACGCTGTTGTCAGCGAGCTCCGTGCCTTCGCCGAGATAGTTGCGGAAGTTGCCGACGTCGACGAAATGGGAGATCCGGTCGCGCTGTGCGACGAGGCCGCGCGCCTGGGCGAGGCTGATGCCGATGCGCGCGGCAATCACCTCGGCGGAAGCCGTATTGACGTTGAGCGGCACCTTACTGCTGTCGAGCACCACGACGTAGGGCGCCAGCTTGGCAGCCGCCTCGGCTTCGAGGCCGGGAATGGCCGCAAGGTCGCCGGACAGTATGGGCGGCAGCGGGCGCACGTCAGGCACCGTCGCGCCGCTGGCGCTGTCGTCGGTCGAATGCGGTGCGAAGGCTTCTTTCATCCGCAGCGCGATCAGCTCGGCACTGACCGACGGCAGACCGAGCAGTTCGCATAGCCGGGTCAGTGACTGCAGTTCCTTTTCGTCGATTTCGCCGTCATCACCAACCAGATTGCGCAGGTTGATCCGTGACTGCGCGTCCTCGATGCTGCCCGCGATGCTCGCCTGTGCCGCCAGCGCGGAAGACTCGCCGAGCTGGTCGAGGCGCGTCTCCGCCAGACCCTTGGCCCAGAACTCGTCGAGCCCGTCATGGCTGCTGCGTATCGAGTCTTCGCGCAGCATGGCACGCGCCCAGTCCAGCGCGCCCGCCATCAGGATGCGGCTCTGCACGACCAACTGCTGGTTCTCGATGGTTCGCAGCAGCACGAACTGCTGCCAGAACAGGCCGGAGACGATCACCGTGGCCAGCGTGGCGACGAACAGCGCCATCAGCACGGCAGCGCCCCGCATGTGCCGGCGGCCACGGCGCGTCTCACGGATGAGATGGCTTCGGCCGTTGGCCTCGTCGGCGCTGCATGCGGCCATTCGCGGCTTCATCCCGATCCCACCAGCAGGACCCGCCGGTACTGCCGGCCGTCGGAGCGCTCGACCACCAACTCGAGCCCTGCCGGCCCCGTGCGTGGATTCGCGAACGAGGCAGCCTCGGGCGGGGCCCAGCCTCGTCCCGGCTGCCAGACGCGCACCCGCAGTGCCTGCACGTCGGCGAGCAGCGGCGTTTCGATGAGCTCGGTGGTCGGCGCCGAGCCGATCGTGTTCATCGGCGCCGAGGAAAGCCGCAGCAGCCGGCCGTCGCGCAGTTCGTAGGCGACAACCTGCACGGCGCTTGGCAGGCCCTCCGTCGTCGGGGCGGCGCGGAGCATTTCGAAGCCCGCTGCTGTTCCGCCGCGGACGACGATCGGGGCGGTCGAAAGCGGCACGAAGGCGGGGCTGACCACCTGCGCGAGATCGCGCTCGATCTGCCCGAACGCCACGAGCAGGTCGCGGACTCCTTCCGCCTCGGGTTGCAGCCGCTCGCGCGCATTGACGAGCGAATCGAGACCGCGCCACGCGATCAGCGAAACGATCGACAGAACGGTGATCGCCACCAGCAGTTCCAGCAAGGTAAAGCCGCCGGCGCGGCGGCGCGGGCGTTGGTTGGTCATCAGCTCGCCGGCAGCACGGCCATCATCTCGGCGTGGCGGCGCCGCCCGTCGCCGGTCGTGCGAAAAACCTGCACCTCGACGCGGCGAAAGTACGGGTTGGGTGTCGACCTCACGGTCTGTTCGCATTCGAAGTCGACGCTGGCCTGCGCGCACGGTGTCGTCGACTGCCCGATGTCGAGGCTTTCGCGCGCCAGCCGCAGCTCGAGCAGGCGGTTCTCGGCGAGCATGGTGGCGAGCATCGTGTAGCGCGTGTCTTCGGCGGCACTGATCAACGACAGCATGCCCCGCATCGACGCGGCCAGCGCCACGCCGACAATCACGAGCGCAACCAATACCTCGAGCAGCGTGAATGCACGCTGCCGCGAAAGCCTGCGGTCAGCGCAGGCGAACCGTGCCACGTCCGCGCTCGTCAAAGTCGATCGCCACCTGGGCCGATGCCGTGGCCAGTTCCAGCCGCAGCGGTGTTTGCAGCCACTCACGGGCGATCGCCACCCGCAACGGCGGCGCGCCGCGGCCAAGCAGTATCTGCGATGGCTGTTCGGCGCCAGCCGGCACCATGGCCAGCGTCTGAAGGGGCTCCCGCCAGGCGCGTTCGCGCAGCAGATCGTCGTCGCTCACCAGCCGCCGCTCGCCCGCGACTATCGTCACGAAGCGATAGCCGTTGAGATCGGCTTCCCAGTAGATGGGCTGCTGGCGGATGCGCGCCTCGTCGGCGGCGAGCGCGAACAACTGCCCGACGCGCTGCGCCTCGCGTGCCAGTTCCTGCCGATCGTCCGGCGTCACGGAGACGGTGACGATCGAAAGCAGGATGCCGGCCAGCACGATCACGACCAGCAATTCCAGCAAAGTGAAACCGGCTGCGCGCGCACGGCCGCCGGTCTCGACCGCCGGGACTACAGCTGCCACGAACCGATGTCGGCATCGACGCCCTCGCCGCCCGAGGCGCCATCGCGGCCGTAGCTGAAGACGTCGATCTCGCCGCGCAATCCCGGGCTGAGGTACTTGTACTCGTTGCCCCATGGATCCTTCGGCATCGAACTGCGTTCAAGGTACCCGCCCTGCTTCCAGTTCGACGGGATTGGATCGATGGTCGGCTTGCCCAGAAGCGCCCGCAGGCCCTGCTCGGTCGTCGGGTAGGCGCCGTTATCGAGCCGGTAGAGTTTCAGTGCCTGCAGGATCGACGCGATGTCCTGCTTGGCCGCTGCGATGCGCGCATCGTCGGTGCGGCCGACCACCCGCGGAACGATCAGCGCGGCCAGGATGCCGAGGATCGTGATCACGACCATGATCTCGATCAACGTGAAGCCGCGTGGCCGGCGGCTGGCGCGATTCGAGCGCCCGAGGGTGAGCTTCATGAGTGCACCGTAGTAAGGTGGCGTGCCAACGCGCTGCCGACGCAAGCCGCAATCACTGCGTAGACTCCTCAGCAGCGCAGAGCAACGATACTATCAATGCGCCTGCCCGATCGCCGTCCGCTGCCGGGGTCCAGGCGGTGATCTTCGCGGGCGCGCGCGACCGACGCATCGGCAGCGGCGTGCGTTCTTGGTGTGAGTGTCTCGATGCTGAAGAGGTTTGCGGCGGCCTTGCTGCACTTGTCGATGCTGGCGCTCGTATGTGCGATCGCGGCGTACTGGGCGATCCGCATCCTTACGCCGGCGCCGGCCAGCGTGCCGCCGCCGCAGCCGGCGGCAGCGCTGCGCGAGGCCGATCCGGTCCTCGCGGCGCGCATGTTCGGGCTTGTACAAGCGGCGCCGATTCCTTCGGCGCTGAACATCCAGCCGCTCGGCGCGTTCGCGGCGGGCAAGGATTCGGCGGCGATCCTTGCAGTGGACGGCCAGCCGGCGCGCGTTTACCTGCTGGGTCAGGAAGTTGCCCGGGGAGCGACACTGGTTGACGTCCGCAAGGATGCAGTGACGATCGAACAGGGTGGGGTGCGCCGCGACTTTGCCCTTCCGCCGCAGCAGGTGCTCGGCCTGGGCGGAACTCGGCCACCTCCGGGATACACGCGCGAAGGCAGCACGCTGACGGCACCCTCGGTGGCGACGGCCGCGCAACAGGCCGCCGCGCCGCCGCGCCCGGTTCAGCCCCGGCCGCCCGTGTTCCGGCCGCCTGCCCCGGAACAGGTGCAGCCGCAGGTGCCGTCGCAGGCTGCTCAGCCCGACCAGGACGAGCCGTCATCGACGGAAGGCGCCACGCCCCAGCGACGAGGAATGCCGACTCGGCCCCTCAGCCAGTGAAGTTCACCGGCCCGCGACGAGTGAGTTCGGCGTGAACGGCCGCGACCGGTGGCTGACTGTCCGAGGGCGTGGCGCATCCGCCGCTTGAGCAGCCGAGAAAAGTCCAGACGCCGGCGACGAGTGTTTCCGTCCCGATGCGGTTCGCAGGTTCAGTCGCCTCGACCCGACGAGCCGTTGGTGTTCAATACGCCGCGGCGTACCTGGTCCAGTTCGATCGACTCGAACAGTGCTCGGAAGTTGCCCTCGCCGAAGCCGTCGTCGCCCTTGCGCTGGATGACTTCAAAGAAGATCGGGCCAATCACGGTCTTGGTGAAAATCTGCAGCAGCAGTTCGTCTGGCGCACCCTGATGCGTGGCGCCATCGATCAGGATCCGCAGCCGGCGCAGTTCTTCGAGCCGCTCGCCATGATTCGGCAGCCGCCTCTCGACGAGGTCGTAATAGGTGTCGATCGTGTCCTGGAAGGCGACGCCGTTGGCCTGCATCGCCCTCACGGTGCCGTAGATGTCCGCGGTGGAAAGCGCAACGTGCTGGATGCCTTCGCCGTGGTACACATCGAGGTATTCGGCGATCTGGCTCTTGTCGTCGGAACTCTCGTTGATGGGGATGCGGATCTTGCCGCATGGGCTGGTCATGGCCTTGCTCTTCAGGCCGGTGAGCTTGCCCTCGATGTCGAAATAGCGTACCTCGCGGAAGTTGAACAGGCGCTCGTAGAACTCGGCCCACTCCTTCATCCGGCCGCGGTGCACATTGTGGGTCAGGTGATCGATGGTGCCGAGCCCGAAGCCGGCCGGCTCCGCGTGCGCGCCGGGCAGCGCCACGAAGTCGACGTCGTAAATGCTGATATCGCCGATCCCGCCCGCGGTGGCAGCATCCTTGCCGCGCCAGCGGTCGACGAAATAGATCAGGCTGTCGCCGATTCCCTTGATCGCCGGAATGTTCAGCTCCATCGGTCCTGAGCGGGAGTCGAAACCCCAGGCGCCAAGTTCAAGCGCGCGGCGGTAGGCGGCTGCGGCGTCCTGCACACGAAATGCGATGGCACAGATCGACGGCCCATGCAGGCGCGCGAACCGCTGCGCGAAGGAGTCGGGTTCGGCGTTGATGATGAAGTTGACGCCTCCCTGCCGGTACAGCAGCACGTTCTTATGCCGGTGGCGTGCGATGACGACGAATCCCATGCGCTCGAAAAGCCGCCCGAGTGCGCCGGGGTCCGGCGCCGCGTATTCGATGAACTCGAACCCGTCGGTTCCCATTGGGTTGTCCCAGGGCGTGAATGGCACGGTTGCCTCCGCTAAGCCGCGCCTGCGCTGGCGCAATGGGACAAGTATCCCGCGCCGAGCCTCGGGCATGACCGCAGCGCTCCCAGGCTCTCTGGTGCGGCCTGGCGGTCTGGCCGCCGCCAGCGCGTTCTGGGGCGCATTTCCTGCGCCCTGTCGCAGGCGGCTCGGCGCTCAAGGGAACGGCCGCTAGAGTTCATCCTGACGGCTGCAACTGCAGCGCTGGAAGAAGCTCCACAAGCGGATGAGCGCAAACTCCGAATCACCCTCGACCGGCCCCGAAAGCCCGGGCCGGAGCCGCACTGCCCAGATGGCGGCCGACATCGCCTCCGGGGCACGAACTGCTGCGCCGAGGCTGACGGTGGCCGCCCGGCGCTTTGGCGACTGGCTGACGTCGATCGGCTGGGGCAAGTTCTTCCTGCTGTCCCTGCTGCTGCTGATCGCCGGCGCCATGATCAACAGCTGGCTCTTCGAAGGGAGCCCGGCCGTGGTCGTGGACGCATCGGATCCCAAGGAGCGGGTCAGCGTGGTTGTTTCCGTCTCGCCCGATGGGGTGCGCATCGCGCCGCCCGCCCCTCCGGCGCCGCCAGCCGCACCTGAGGCACCGGCTGCGCCGGAGGCACCGGCTGCGCCAGATGCACCGGGATCTGACTCGGAATCCGGGCGCTTGCCCCCCAAGGAGGCCGAGGTCAGGGTAGGCAAGGACGGCGTACGGATCGTCACCACGAAGGACGGCAAGCGCGTGACCCTTCAGATCGACAGCAAGGGGGTCCGCGTCGAGGAACTGCCCAATCGCGCGCCTGGCGCTGCCGCCGCCGATCCGGCGGGCGCGGCTCCGGACGGCGCAGTGGTCGTTGCGCCCGGCGAGCTGGCGGATCCGGAGAAGGCTGCCGAGGCCATCGAATCTGCCCGCAACCGGATCGAAGAGATAGTTCAGGAGCAGGTCAACCGGCAGGTGGCGCGAACGACGCGCGTGTATCGGGAACGATCGAGCGATTGGTTCATGAGCTTCATCATGCTGCTGATCGTGACCTCGATCATCGCCAAGGTGCTGCTGGGTGGCAAGCGCAAGGCAGAGACCCGGGCACAGGCGGCGAGCGCGACGGCGGCTGAGGAGGGCCTCAAGCGCCAGCTCGCCGAGGCTCAGCTGAAGATGATGCAGGCGCAGGTCGAGCCGCACTTCCTGTTCAACACGCTGGCTTCGGTCGACTACCTCATCGAGACCGATCCGGCACGTGCTTCGACGATGCAGAAGAATCTGATCCAGTACCTGCGCGCGGCGCTGCCGCAGATGCGCGAAGGTTCGACCACGCTGGGCAAGGAACTGGCGCTGGTCCGGTCCTATCTCGAGATCCTGAAGGTGCGCATGGATGACCGGCTCCAGTTCGCAATCACCGTGCCGCAGGGGCTGATGAGCGCGCAGTTCCCGCCGATGGTGCTGCAGTCGCTGGTCGAAAACGCCATCAAGCACGGGTTGGAGCCCAAGCCGGAGGGCGGCTCGATCACGGTGACCGCAGACATCGCGAACGGCAACCTGCGGGTGACGGTCGCCGACACCGGGCTCGGATTCGGCGCGGCGGGCAAGCCTGGCACCGGCGTGGGCCTGGCGAACGTGCGCGAGCGTCTCGCGGCGCTTTACAGCGGTCGCGCCCGTTTCACGGTCGAGGCGAATTCCCCGTCCGGAACGATCGCGACGATTGAAGTTCCTTACGAGCCCGATCTCGGGCGGAACGCAGCCGACCGGCCGCCAGCAGCGGCGGCCGCCTGAGCCCGTCGAGCCCGCGCGCGGTTCGCGCCGGCCCGAAACCGGCGCTAGCATCGCTCCATGCCGAATGTCCGTGCGGTCATTGCCGACGACGAACGACTCATGCGCGAGCAGTTGCGCTCGCGGCTGGCTGAAGTCTGGCCCGAACTCGAGGTCGTCGCCGAGGCACGGAACGGCCGAGAGGCCGTGGATGCGGTGGCCGAGCATCGACCGGACCTGGTCTTTCTCGACATTCGAATGCCGGGCATGACCGGCGTCGAGGCCGCGCGCGAAATCGGCGATGCCTGTCACGTGGTCTTCATCACGGCCTACAGCGAGTACGCGGTCGAGGCGTTCGAGCAGGGGGCGGTGGACTATGTGCTGAAGCCCGCCGACAGCGAGCGGCTGGCGCTGACGGTGGCGCGGCTGAAGCGGCGCCTCGGCGCAAAGCCGGCCGACCTTGGTGCTTTGCTGGAGAAGCTGGCGGCTCGGCTCGATCTGCCCGAAGGTTCGCAGGAGCCGTCGGAGCAGAAAAGCCGCTATCTCCAGTGGATACAGGCCTCGATGGGCCAACAGATCAGGATGATTCCGGTGGCCGAGGTTCTGTTCTTCACGTCGGACGAGAAATACACGCGAGTACAGACCGAAGCTTACGAGGCCCTGATCCGCAAGCCGATCAAGGAACTGGTCGAGGAACTCGACCCCGAGCAGTTCTGGCAGATTCACCGGGCAACGATCGTCAACGTCAAGGCGATCGCCGGCATCACGCGAGACCTACGCGGTCGCCAGCTTGTGCAGTTGAAGAACTATCCGCAGAAGCTCGAGGTCAGCCGCAATTTCACGCACCTTTTCAAGCAGATGTGAGGCGCGGCCGGGCCGGGATGGGCGCAGGCGCGGCTGCCGGCTCGGCGGGCGGGCCATCGGCCCGATCGCACGGACTCCGAGCCGGAAGACGCGAAGCTAGGCTGATTCAGCCTGTAGTGCCTGCCACATTTGACGGTCGCGTTCCGCGGTCCAGATCCGCGGATGGCTGATGCCGCTGGCCTCGTCGAAGGCGCGCGAGACGTCGAAGGGAAGGCAGTGTTCGTAGATGAAAACATCACCGAACAGTGGATCCATCTTCGACCGCGCATGTGCGAACGCCTGTCTCAGATCATGGCCTGCCGCCACGCTTTCCCGGGCGGCGGCAAACAGCGTCTGCACGAATGACTTCGTGTAATCGATCGCGCGGTTCGCGTCGGCGTTGGTCAACAGCGCCGGACCGCGGCCGGGGACGAGTTTCTCGGCACCGAACCCGCGCAGTGCCTCAAGGGTGGCGGGCCAATGGGAGAGATGGGCGTCTCCCGTATAGGCGGCCGCCCCGTATTCGACGAGATCGCCGGAAAAGAGAACCCTTTCGTGAGGCAACCAGACGATCGTGTCGCCCTTCGTGTGCCCCATTCCAATGTGCTTGATCTGGACTTCGAGCTGACCGAGAAACAGGGTCAGATCGCGCTCGAAAACGATGGTCGGCCAGGTCAGGCCCGGAACCGACTCGACCGCATTGAAGAGGCGGGGGAAGCGCTCGATTTCGGACTTCATGTCCTGCGCGCCGCGCTCGACGATCAATTCGTACGTTCCTCGGCTTGCGATGATTGCCTGCATCCCCTCGGCCGCGTAAGCGGATGCGCCGAGCACGCGAACCGCGTGGTAGTGGGACAGCGCCACATACCTGATCGGCTTGTCGGTCACCTCGCGGATGTGGCCGATCAGCTGTTGCGCCATGGCCGGCGTCGCCGTGGTATCGACAACGAGAGCGGCGTCATCGCCGATGACCACTCCGGAATTGGGGTCGCCTTCGGCCGTGTACGCATAAGCATGCTCGGACAACCGGGTGAAAGTCGTGGTTTTCGGCGCCAGGTCGGCGCGGGAGGCGAAGGTTTTCGTCATGAGGGGTCAGGTTCCTGGATTGGCGTGAATTCAGCCCTTGAAAGCGGCGCCTGGCGCACAGGCGGGATCTTCACGTGTTTGGGCGTACCGTTCGGATCGTCCATTCTGTGTTGCCTGCCCGCGCAGCGATTGCGACGTGAAAGGCCGTCTTGCCAGACCTCAGTTTGACAACCCGATGCTGCACAAAGATAATTTGCGGTTCTCTGCGGAGGCGGAGGGGTGCCCGAGCGGCTAAAGGGGGCAGACTGTAAATCTGTTGGCTTACGCCTACGTTGGTTCGAATCCAACCCCCTCCACCAGGGCCGGCTTCTTGCTCGGCGGCGGCGCGTGTCACGCCACCGGGCGGCGAAAGAGGGTGACACGGCGGTGGGCGGCTCGCGGGCGGGTGTAGCTCAATGGTAGAGCAGAAGCCTTCCAAGCTTATGACGAGGGTTCGATTCCCTTCACCCGCTCCACACGCAGTTTGACTGGCTCGTCGTTGAGGGGCTTTGGCAGGTAGGGCTAAGAGGGTGGCAGCGCTGGTCGTCTCGGGGACTTCGATTGGCCCCGCTCGAGGGCAGGGGCGCGGCGCCTTGGCAGTGCAGTTTGCCCATGTGGCTCAGTGGTAGAGCACTCCCTTGGTAAGGGAGAGGTCACGCGTTCGATCCGCGTCATGGGCACCAGGATTCGATCGGTATCGCCGCTTTGGCGCGGCGGCAGATGAGCAAGGGCATCGGTCAACAGGGGGTCGGCAATGGCAAAGGGCAAGTTTGAGCGGACGAAGCCGCATGTGAATGTTGGGACGATTGGTCATGTGGATCATGGGAAGACGACGCTGACGGCGGCGATCACGCTGGTGCTGAGCAAGAAGTATGGGGGCGAGGCGAAGGGGTACGACCAGATTGATGCGGCGCCGGAGGAGAAGGCGCGCGGGATCACGATCAACACGGCGCATGTGGAGTACGAGACGGCCAATCGGCACTATGCGCACGTGGACTGTCCGGGGCATGCCGACTATGTGAAGAACATGATCACTGGGGCGGCGCAGATGGACGGTGCGATTCTGGTGGTGTCGGCGGCTGATGGGCCGATGCCGCAGACGCGCGAGCACATTTTGCTGGCGCGCCAGGTGGGGGTGCCGTACGTCATTGTTTACATGAACAAGTGCGACATGGTCGACGATGCGGAGCTGTTGGAGCTGGTCGACATGGAGGTGCGCGAGTTGCTCTCCAAGTACGAGTTTCCGGGCGACGCCACGCCGATCATCAAGGGGTCGGCCAAGCTGGCGCTGGAGGGTGACAAGGGCGAGCTGGGCGAGGAGTCGATCTTCAAGCTGGCCGAGGCGCTGGACAGCTACATTCCGACGCCGGAGCGGGCCATTGACCAGCCGTTTCTGATGCCGATCGAGGACGTGTTCTCGATTTCGGGTCGTGGCACGGTGGTCACCGGGCGGGTCGAGCGGGGCGTGGTCAAGGTGGGCGAGGAGATCGAGATTGTCGGCATTCGGCCGACGGTCAAGACGACCTGCACCGGGGTGGAGATGTTCCGCAAGCTGCTCGATCAGGGGCAGGCGGGGGACAACGTGGGCGTGCTGCTGCGGGGCACCAAGCGGGAGGACGTTGAGCGGGGGCAGGTGCTGGCCAAGCCGGGCACGATCACCCCGCACACCAAGTTCAAGGCCGAGGTGTACGTGCTCTCCAAGGAGGAGGGCGGGCGGCACACGCCGTTCTTCAACGGATATCGGCCGCAGTTTTACTTTCGCACCACGGACGTGACCGGCTCGATCCAGTTGCCGGCGGGCACGGAGATGGTGATGCCGGGCGACAACATCACGATGGACGTGGCCCTGATTGCGCCGATCGCGATGGAAGAGGGCCTGCGCTTCGCCGTGCGCGAGGGCGGCCGTACCGTCGGCGCCGGCGTCGTGGCCAAAATCGTCGAATAGGCATTGGATTCGCGCAGGGGTATAGCTCAACTGGCAGAGCGTCGGTCTCCAAAACCGAAGGTTGGGGGTTCGATTCCCTCTGCCCCTGCCAAAGTAACCGAGGGGCCCCGGCAGGCCCCTGAATCGCCGCCGGCGTGCTGCGGCGGGTGAAGGACATGAGTACACAGAACATCGAAACGGTGGGAAGCAAGGCGGCATCAGCGCTGGTGGCGCTGGCGTTGGCGGCGGTGTTGGCTGGGGTACTCGGGTTCAGCTTTCTGACCGACCAGCCGATGCTGAGTCGCGTCGGCATTCTTGTCGGCGGTCTCCTGCTGGGCCTCGGCATTGCGTGGTTCTCGCCGCCTGGCAAGCAGTTTCTTGGCTTCGCACGCGAGTCGTACGACGAGACGCGACGCGTCGTATGGCCGTCGCGCAAGGAGACGGTCAACATGACCGGCATCGTTTTCGCGCTGGTGGTCGCGATGGCCTTGTTCCTGTTCCTTGTCGACAAGCTTCTCGAGTGGGGTCTGTACGACCTGCTGCTGGGGTGGAAATGATGAGCGAAGCCATGACGTCGACCGAAGCCGCGAGAACTGGCGGTGCCAAGCGCTGGTACGTGGTCCACGCCTATTCGGGCATGGAGAAGAGCGTGGCCAAGGCGCTGCAGGAACGGATCGACCGCGAGGGGCTGCAGGCTCATTTCGGCCGCATCCTCGTGCCGACCGAAGAGGTTGTCGAGGTCAAGGGCGGCAAGAAGGCGATCACCGAGCGAAGGCTGTACTCAGGCTATGTGCTCGTGGAAATGGACATGACCGACGAGGCTTGGCACCTGGTCAAGAGCACGCCCAAGGTGACCGGATTCCTCGGCGGCACCGCGAACAGGCCCTCGCCGCTGCCGCAGCGCGAGGTCGACGAGATCCTGCTGCGCATGCAGGAGGGCTACGAGAAACCGAAGCCGAAGGTGCTGTTCGAAGTGGGCGAGATGGTGCGAGTGAAGGACGGCCCGTTTGCCGACTTCAACGGCAACGTCGAGGAGGTCAACTATGACAAGAGCCGGGTCCGCGTATCGGTGACGATCTTCGGCCGCTCGACGCCGGTTGACCTCGACTTCGGACAGGTCGAGAAAGTCTGATTCTTTTCTGTCGCCCTGCGGCGGCCGCATTCGACCCGCGTCAGTGGTCGTGTTGTTGGAAGTTGCACCGAGGAGTCGAAGTAGGGCTCGCCCGAACCGACGCTTGCACTCAGGGAGTTACTGGATGGCCAAGAAGATAATCGGCTTCATCAAACTGCAGGTCCCGGCCGGCAAAGCTAATCCCTCGCCGCCGATCGGGCCGGCGCTCGGCCAGCGCGGCCTGAACATCATGGAGTTCTGCAAGGCGTTCAACGCGCAGACCCAGGCTGTCGAGCCGGGCCTGCCGATCCCGGTGGTGATCACGGCGTACGCGGACAAGAGCTTCACGTTCGTGATGAAGACACCGCCGGCGACGATCCTGATCAAGAAGGCCGCAAAGATCGAGAAGGGTTCACAGCGGCCGCATACCGACAAGGTCGGCAAGATCACGCGCGCGCAGGCCGAGGAGATCGCAAAGACCAAGATGCCGGACCTCACCGCAGCCGATCTCGATGCGGCGGTGCGGACGATTGCCGGCTCGGCCCGCAGCATGGGCATCACGGTGGAGGGCGTCTAGATGCCGCGACTGTCCAAACGAACCAAGGCAATTCGTGCCAAGGTCGAAGCGAACAAGAGCTATGCGGTACAGGACGCGTTGGCGCTGATCAAGCAGACGGCGACCGCGAAATTCGACGAATCGGTCGATGTGGCGGTCGTGCTTGGGGTGGACGCGAAGAAGTCGGATCAGGCGGTGCGTGGCTCCGTGGTCCTGCCCGAGGGAACGGGAAAATCCGTCCGCGTGGCAGTGTTTGCGCAGGGCGCGAAGGTCGACGAAGCGCGGGCGGCCGGCGCCGACGTGGTCGGCTTCGACGACCTCGCGGCAAAGGTCAAGGAAGGCTTCATGGATTTCGACGTCGTGATCGCTTCTCCGGATGCGATGCGGGTGGTCGGCCAGCTCGGCCAGATCCTCGGGCCACGCGGGTTGATGCCAAACCCGAAGGTCGGCACCGTCACTGCCGACGTGGCCGGTGCCGTGAAGAACGCCAAGGCCGGCCAGGTGCAGTTCCGGACCGACAAGGGCGGCATCGTTCATTGCACGATCGGCCGCGCTTCGTTCGATGCCAGCCGCCTGCGCAGCAACCTCGCTGCGCTGATCGACGCCCTTAACAAGGCCAAACCGGCATCGAGCAAGGGCGTCTTTGTGCGCAAGGTCTCGCTGTCTTCGACGATGGGCATTGGTGTGCGCATCGATCAGGCCAGTCTTAACGCTTGACAGAAGGAATCGGAGGGCCCGGCGATGGCCGGGCCCGAAAAGGGCTTTGGGCAGCGTTGCCGGAAACGGCGGCGCGGCTGTCAAAGACCGCTGGAAGAAGGTCGAGCCCCGGACGTAAGGCGTCCAGCGTGAAGTGTCCGGGCAGGCCTTCGTTAATTCCCGGCAGTTGCGGCAAGCGTGCACGTTCGACGCCAGACGCTTGACGATCGGCGCGCCGGATCCAGCGCAGACGGTGAACCCGAAGAGAGTTTTTGCGTTGTGCGCTCCGTCAGGGGCAAGCGGCTCAAGGGCATCTCGATTGGTCGCCGGGTTTTGAACCGGTGCGGATGCCGCGAGGCGAGCACCAATTGACTAGATGGAGCCAGTACCGTGGGTATGAACCGGCAGCAGAAGGCGGCCAAGGTCGAGGAAGTCTCCGCCCTAGTGGCGAAGGCGCACACGATCGTCGTGGCCGAATACCGAGGTCTGGATGTGGAGTCGGTCACCAAGCTGCGCAGGCAGGCGCGCGGCGAGGGTGTCCAGTTGCGGGTGCTCAAGAACTCCCTGGCACGTCGCGCCGTAAGCGGCACAGCGTTCGCCGGCTTGTCCGACAAACTTGTCGGACCGCTGATGTACGGCTTTTCCGCTGATCCGGTCGCGGCCGCCAAGGTCCTTGCGAGCTTCGCGAAGGACAACGACAAGCTCGTGCTGAAGGCCGGCGCAATGCCTGACTTCGTCATGGACGAAGCGGGCGTGAAGTCGCTGGCCACGATGCCGAGCCGCGAAGAGCTGCTCGCCAGGCTGATGGCAACCATGCAGGCGCCAATCGGCCAGTTCGTCCGCACGCTGAACGAGGTGCCCGCGCGCTTCGTCCGCACGCTGGCGGCGGTCCGCGACGCGAAGGAGCAGGCCCCGGCTTGACCCGCGCCCCATCCCGAATCCGATCAACACACAACACAGCGCATCAGGAGTTATAGCAATGGCACTTTCGAACACTGAGATCCTCGACGCGATCGCCGCCAAATCGGTTCTCGAAGTCAGCGAGCTGATCAAGATGATGGAAGAGAAGTTTGGCGTCTCGGCGGCTGCTGCCGCTGTCGCCGTGGCCGCTCCGGCGGGCGGCGGCGCGGCGGCGGAGGCTGAAGAGCAGACCGAATTCACCGTCATGCTCGCCGAAACCGGCGCCAACAAGGTCAACGTCATCAAGGCAGTCCGCGAGCTGACCGGTTTGGGCCTGAAGGAGGCGAAGGATCTGGTCGATGGCGCGCCCAAACCCGTCAAGGAGGCCGTGAACAAGGCCGACGCCGAGGCAGCCAAGAAGAAGCTGGAAGAGGCCGGCGCCAAGGTGCAGGTCAAGTAACGATGCTGCACGGGCGGCGGCTTTGCCGCTGCCGCCCCGAAGTCTTCGCCGGAAGACTTCGATGCGCGTTCGACCGGTCTGTGAAGGCTGCCGAGCGCGCATCAAAGTCTTCCCCTGATGAGCGGACAACACGCGCGGCAAATCGCCACGCGAGGCACCTGCCTCGCGTGGCTTTCCGCGCCCTGCTCGCCCGTAACTTGTTGATTTCTCCCTGAACGGAGCGCCAATGCCGTACTCGTTCACCGAAAAGAAGCGGATCCGCAAGAGCTTCGCCAAGCGGCCGGCCGTGCAGGCCGTGCCCTTCCTGCTGGCGACCCAGCTCGAGTCGTACATGCAGTTCCTGCAGGCGGACGTGCCGCCGTCGCAGCGCAAGCCCGAGGGCCTGCAGGCGGCGTTCCTGTCGATCTTCCCCATCTCCAGCCACAACGGCATGGCGCGGCTGGAGTTCGGCGGCTTCAACCTCGGCGACCCGCCATTCGACGTCAAGGAATGCCAGCAGCGCGGGCTGACCTTCGCCTCGCCGCTGCGCGCCAAGGTGCGCCTGGTGATCATGGATCGCGAGGCGTCCAAGCCCACGGTCAAGGAGGTCAAGGAGCAGGAGGTCTACATGGGCGAGATCCCGCTCATGACGACCACCGGTTCCTTCGTCATCAACGGCACCGAGCGGGTGATCGTCTCTCAGCTGCACCGCTCGCCGGGCGTGTTCTTCGAGCACGACCGCGGCAAGACGCACTCGAGCGGCAAGCTGCTTTTTTCGGCGCGGGTGATCCCATACCGCGGGTCCTGGCTGGACTTCGAGTTCGATCCGAAGGACATCGTCTATTTTCGCGTCGACCGCCGCCGCAAGATGCCTGCGACGATCCTGCTGAAGGCGATCGGCCTGTCGCCTGAGCAGATCCTGGCGCACTTCTTCTCCTTCGACACCTTTGCCCTGTCGACGAGCGGTGGGGCGCAGATGGAGCTGATCGCGGAGCGGCTGCGCGGCGAGACGGCGCGCTTCGACATCGTCGACAGGACGGGCAAGGTCATTGTCGCCCGCGACAAGCGCATCAACGCCAAGCACATCCGCGACATGGAAGCGGCGGGCATGAAGCGCATCGAGGTGCCCGACGACTACCTTATCGGCCGAGTGCTTGCCGCCAGCGTGGTCGACGGTGACACCGGGGAGGTGCTTGCAAGCGCCAACGACGAACTCACCGAGGAACTGCTCGGCAAGCTGCGTGCCGCGAGCATCAAGGAGATCCGCACCATCTACACCAACGACCTCGACCAGGGGCCGTTCATCTCCAATACGCTGCGCGTCGACGAGTCCGTCGACCAGCTCGGAGCGCGAATCGCCATCTACCGCATGATGCGGCCGGGCGAGCCGCCGACGGAGGACGCGGTCGAGACGCTGTTCCGGCGCCTGTTCTTCGACGACGAGACCTACGACCTGTCGCGGGTCGGCCGGATGAAGGTGAACTCGCGCTTTCAGCGCGCTGAGATCACCGGTCCGATGGTGCTCACGCACGAGGACATCATCGACACGATGAAGCTGCTGGTCGAGCTGCGCAACGGTCGCGGTGAAATCGACGACATCGACCACCTCGGCAACCGTCGCGTTCGCTGCGTAGGCGAGCTGGCGGAAAACCAGTTCCGCGCCGGACTGGTGCGCGTGGAGCGTGCCGTGCGGGAGCGGCTCGGTCAGGCAGAGACCGAGAACCTGATGCCGCATGACCTGATCAACTCCAAGCCGATCAGCGCTTCGATTCGTGAGTTCTTCGGCTCGTCGCAACTGTCGCAGTTCATGGACCAGACCAACCCGCTGTCGGAGATCACGCACAAGCGGCGCGTCTCCGCGCTCGGACCGGGCGGCCTGACGCGTGAGCGCGCCGGCTTCGAGGTGCGCGACGTTCATCCGACCCATTACGGCCGCGTGTGTCCGATCGAAACGCCGGAAGGGCCGAACATCGGCCTGATCAATTCGCTCGCCCTGTACGCGCGGCTGAACGAATACGGCTTCCTCGAGACACCTTATCGCCGGGTCGAGAAAGGGCGGGTCACCAACGAAATCACGTACCTGTCGGCGATCGAGGAGCACAAGTACGTCATCGCGCAGGCCAACGCACCGCTGGACAAGACCGGCCGCTTCCAGGACGAGCTGGTGAGCTGCCGCGAGAGTGGCGAGTTCGTGCTGATGAGCCCCGAGCGGGTCGAATTCATGGATGTCGCGCCGAGCCAGATCGTCTCGGTTGCCGCCTCGCTGATCCCGTTCCTCGAGCACGACGACGCCAATCGCGCGCTGATGGGGTCGAACATGCAGCGGCAGGCCGTACCGTGCCTGCGCCCCGAGAAGTCCTTCGTGGGCACCGGCGTGGAGCGCACGGTGGCGGTCGACTCCGGCACGACCGTGCAGGCGCTGCGCGGCGGTGTGGTCGACTACGTCGATGCGGACCGGATCGTCGTGCGCGTCAGCGAGAAGGAGAACATCGCCGGCGGCGTGGGCGTCGATATCTACAACCTGGTCAAGTACACGCGCAGCAACCAGAACACCAACATCAACCAGCGGCCGATCGTCAAGAAGGGCGACGTGATCGCCAAGGGCGACGTGATCGCCGACGGCGCGTCGACCGACCTCGGCGAGCTGGCCCTGGGCCAGAACATGCTGGTCGCGTTCATGCCGTGGAACGGCTACAACTTCGAGGACTCGATCCTGATCTCGGAGCGCGTGGTCGCCGACGACCGTTTCACCTCGATCCACATCGAGGAACTGAACGTCGTGGCGCGCGACACCAAGCTCGGCTCGGAGGAGATTACGCGCGACATTTCCAACCTGTCGGAGAGCCAGCTGGCGCGGCTCGACGACTCGGGCATCGTCTACATCGGCGCCGAGGCGCAGGCCGGCGACGTGCTGGTCGGTAAGGTCACGCCGAAGGGCGAGACCCAGCTGACGCCGGAGGAGAAGCTGCTGCGCGCGATCTTCGGCGAGAAGGCTTCCGACGTGAAGGACACCTCCCTGCGCGTGCCGTCCGGCATGAATGGCACGGTGATCGACGTGCAGGTCTTCACGCGCGAGGGCATCGAGCGAGACAAGCGGGCCCAGCAGATCATCGACGACGCGCTGAAGCGCTATCGCCAGGATCTCAACGACCAGCTGCGCATCGTCGAGGCCGACGCCTTCGCCCGTATCGAGAAGCTGCTGCTGCGCAAGGAGGCGACCGGCGGCCCGCGCAAGATCGCCAAGGGCACGGTAATCACCAAGGACTACCTCGACTCGCTCGAGAAGTACCACTGGTTCGACATCCGCCTGGCCGACGAGGCGGCGGCGGCCCAGCTGGAGGCGCTGAAGGAATCGATCGAGGCCAAGCGCAAGTCCTTCGACGAGGCGTTCGAGGACAAGCGCCGCAAGCTGACGCAGGGCGACGAACTCCCGCCCGGCGTGCTGAAGATGGTCAAGGTCTACCTGGCGGTGAAGCGGCGCCTGCAGCCGGGCGACAAGATGGCCGGCCGGCACGGTAACAAGGGGGTGGTGTCGAAGATCGTGCCGGTCGAGGACATGCCGCACATGGCCGACGGCACACCGGTGGACATCGTGCTCAATCCGCTCGGCGTTCCATCGCGGATGAACGTCGGCCAGATTCTCGAGACCCACCTAGGCTGGGCAGCCAAGGGACTCGGCCAGCGGATCGGCGATCTGGTGCGGGAGGCGAAGGTGGCGCAGGTGCGCGGCTTCGTGCGCGACCTGTACAACAAGTCGGGAAAGGCCGAGGAAATCGATGGACTGGGCGATGACGAACTGCAGCAGCTCGCCGGGCATCTGGGCGCGGGCGTGCCTTTCGCCACGCCGGTGTTCGACGGAGCCTCGGAGTCCGAGATCCGCGCCATGCTGGAGATGGCCTACCCGGAGGAGGCCGCCGAGCGCCTGGGCCTGACGGCGAGCCGGACTCAGGCGCGGCTGTACGACGGTCGCACCGGCGAGCCGTTCGAGCGGCCGGTCACGGTGGGCTACATGCATATGCTGAAGCTGCACCACCTCGTCGACGACAAGATGCACGCGCGCTCGACCGGACCGTACTCGCTGGTCACGCAGCAGCCGCTCGGCGGCAAGGCGCAGTTCGGCGGCCAGCGCTTCGGCGAGATGGAGGTGTGGGCGCTGGAGGCCTACGGCGCGTCGTACACCCTGCAGGAGATGCTGACCGTCAAGTCCGACGACGTGCAGGGCCGCACCAAGCTGTACGAGAACATCGTCAAGGGCGAGCACTCGATCGACGCCGGCATGCCAGAGTCGTTCAACGTGCTGGTCAAGGAAATCCGATCGCTTGGCATCGACATTGATTTGGAACGGGCGTGAGACGTGAAACGTGAAACGTGAAGGGGGCGACCCTCCACGTTTCACGGCGAGCGCAGCGAGCATCACATTTCACATTTCACGGCTTTGGGAGCAGACGCATGAAGGCGCTACTCGATCTATTCAAGCAGGTCCAGCAGCAGGAGCAGTTCGACGCGATCAAGATCGGCATCGCCGCCCCGGCGAAGATCCGTTCGTGGTCGTTCGGCGAGGTAAAGAAGCCGGAGACGATCAACTACCGCACATTCAAGCCTGAGAGAGACGGGCTGTTCTGCGCCAAGATCTTCGGGCCGATCAAGGACTACGAGTGCCTGTGCGGCAAGTACAAGCGGCTCAAGCACCGCGGCGTCATCTGCGAAAAGTGCGGCGTCGAGGTCACGCTGGCCAAGGTTCGGCGCGAGCGCATGGGCCACATCGAGCTGGCCAGCCCGACGGCGCATATCTGGTTCCTGAAGAGTCTGCCGTCGCGGATGGGGATGGTCCTCGACATGACGCTGCGCGACATCGAGCGCGTGCTGTACTTCGAGGCCTACTGCGTGACCGACCCGGGCTTCACGCCGCTGAAGCGCGGTCAGCTGATGACTGAGGACGACTTCATCGCTAAGACCGAGGAATACGGCGACGAGTTCCGCGCGCTGATGGGCGCCGAGGCGATCCGCGAACTGCTGCGTGCCATCGACGTCGATCGCGAGATCGAGACCCTGCGCAAGGACCTTGCAGCGACCGGCTCCGAGGCCAAGATCAAGAAGTTCGCCAAGCGGCTGAAGACGCTGGAAGGCTTCCAGCGCTCGGGCATCAAGCCCGAGTTCATGATCATGGAAGTGCTGCCGGTGCTGCCGCCGGAGCTGCGGCCGCTGGTTCCGCTCGACGGCGGCCGCTTCGCCACCTCCGACCTGAACGACCTCTATCGGCGAGTGATCAACCGCAACAACCGGCTGAAGCGGCTGCTCGAGCTGAAGGCGCCCGAGATCATCGTGCGCAACGAAAAGCGGATGCTGCAGGAGGCGGTCGATTCGCTCCTCGACAACGGCCGCCGTGGCAAGGCGATGACCGGGGCCAACAAGCGGCCGCTGAAGTCGCTGGCCGACATGATCAAGGGCAAGGGTGGCCGCTTCCGTCAGAACCTGCTCGGCAAGCGTGTCGACTATTCGGGCCGCTCGGTGATCGTAGTGGGACCCCAGCTGAAGCTGCACCAGTGCGGACTGCCGAAGCTGATGGCGCTCGAACTGTTCAAGCCGTTCATCTTCAACAAGCTCGAACTGATGGGCATGGCCACGACCATCAAGGCGGCGAAGAAGATGGTTGATGCGCAGGAAGCCATCGTCTGGGACATCCTGGAGGAGGTGATCCGCCAGCACCCGGTGCTGCTCAACCGTGCGCCGACGCTGCACCGTCTGGGCATTCAGGCCTTCGAGCCGGTCCTGATCGAAGGCAAGGCGATCCAGCTCCACCCACTGGTGTGTGCCGCATTCAACGCGGACTTCGACGGCGACCAGATGGCGGTGCATGTGCCGCTGTCGCTGGAGGCCCAGCTGGAGGCGCGGGCGCTGATGCTGGCCTCCAACAACATCCTGTTCCCGAGCAACGGTGATCCGTCGATCGTGCCGAGCCAGGACGTGGTGCTCGGCCTGTACTACGCCACCCGTGAAAAGATCAATGGCAAGAACGAGGGCGCCTTCTTCGCCGACGTTGCCGAGGCGCGGCGCGCCTATGACAACAAGGAGGTCGAGCTTCAGACGCGGATCACCGTTCGCATCCGGGAGTTTGATGTCGACCGCGACAGCGGCGAACGCAGCGAGCGGCTGACCCGCTACGAAACGACGGTCGGCCGCGCGCTGCTGTCGGAGATCCTGCCCGCCGGCCTGCCCTTCTCGGTGCTGAACCGGCCGCTGAAGAAGAAGGAGATCTCGCGGCTGATCAACACTGCATTCCGCCGCTGCGGCCTGCGCGAGACAGTGATCTTCGCCGACAAGCTGCTGCAATCCGGTTTCGCGCTGGCCACGCGCGCCGGCCTGTCGATCGCCATTGACGACATGCTGATCCCGCAGCAGAAGGCGGAAATCATCCGCAGCGCGGAGCGCGAGGTGAAGGAGATCGAGGCTCAGTACACGTCGGGCCTGGTCACGCAGGGCGAGCGCTACAACAAGGTCGTCGACATCTGGGGCCGCGCCGGCGACCACGTCGGCAAGGTGATGATGGAACAGCTGGCCACCGAGGAAACCCAGGACCGCCATGGCCAGGGAACGCGCCAGGAGTCGTTCAATTCGATCTTCATGATGGCCGACTCCGGCGCTCGCGGTTCAGTGGCGCAGATCCGTCAGCTGGCCGGCATGCGCGGCCTGATGGCAAAGCCTGACGGCTCGATCATCGAGACGCCGATCACGGCCAACTTCCGCGAGGGGCTGAACGTTCTCCAGTATTTCATTTCGACGCACGGCGCCCGCAAGGGCCTTGCCGACACCGCGCTGAAGACGGCCAACTCCGGCTACTTGACGCGCCGGCTGGTCGACGTAACCCAGGACCTGGTGGTGACCGAGGAAGACTGCGGCACCGTCAACGGCGTGGCGATGCGGGCCTTGGTCGAGGGCGGGGAGGTGATCGAGGCGCTGCGCGACCGCATCCTCGGCCGCGTGGCGGCACAGGACGTCATCGATCCCGACACGCAGGACGCGCTGTACGCGTCTGGGACCCTTTTCGACGAGGACGCCGTCGAGCGGATCGAGCAGCTCGGCATCGATGAGGTCAAGGTGCGGACGCCGCTGACCTGCGACACGCGCTACGGCATCTGCGCCAAGTGCTACGGACGTGACCTGGGCCGCGGCTCGCTGGTCAACGCCGGCGAGGCAGTCGGCGTGATCGCGGCGCAGTCGATCGGCGAGCCTGGCACACAGCTAACGATGCGCACCTTCCATATCGGCGGCGCGGCGTCGCGGGCTGCGGTTGCCTCCGGGGTCGAAGCGAAGAGCATTGGCACGGTCCGCTTCAGCGCTCAGATGAGGTACGTGACCAACGCCAAGGGCGAGCAGGTTGTGATCTCCCGCTCCGGCGAGGCGATCGTCACCGACGAGGCGGGCCGCGAGCGCGAGCGGCACAAGGTGCCTTACGGCGCCACCTTGCTGGCCAGTGACGGCAAGTCCGTCAAGCCTGGCACTGCCCTGGCGAGCTGGGACCCGTTGACCCGCCCGATCATTACCGAGTACGCCGGCACGGTGAAGTTCGAAAACGTCGAGGAAGGCGTCACGGTCGCCAAGCAGATCGACGAGGTGACCGGCCTGTCGACGCTGGTCGTCATCGATGTCAAGCGCCGTGGTGCGGCGGCGTCCAAGGGGCAGCGCCCGCAGGTCAAGCTGACCAATGAGGCCGGTGAGGAAGTGAAGATTCCTGGCACGGACCATGCTGTGACCATCAGTTTCCCCGTAGGCGCATTGATCGTCGTGCGCGATGGCCAGCAGGTGGCGGTCGGGGAAGTCCTGGCGCGGATTCCGCAGGAATCTCAGAAGACGCGCGACATCACCGGGGGTCTGCCGCGCGTCGCGGAACTGTTCGAGGCGCGCTCGCCCAAGGATGCCGGAACGCTGGCCGAGGTCACCGGCACGGTGTCGTTCGGCAAGGACACCAAGGGCAAGCAGCGCTTGATCATCACGGATCTCGACGGCAAGGAGAGCGAGTTCCTGATCCCGAAAGACAAGCATGTGCTGGTGCACGACGGCCAGGTCGTCAACAAGGGCGAGTCGATCGTCGACGGTCCGGCCGATCCGCACGACATTCTGCGGCTGATCGGCATCGAGGCACTCGCGCGTTACATCGTCGATGAAGTGCAGGACGTGTATCGACTCCAGGGCGTGAAGATCAACGACAAACACATCGAGGTGATCGTCCGCCAGATGCTGCGCCGCGTGCAGATCGTCGATGCCGGGGATGCGCCGTTCATCCCGGGCGAGCAGGTGGAGCGCTCGGAACTGCTCGACGAGAACGACAAAGCGATTGCCCGGGGTGGCCGGCCCGCCCTCTACGAGAACATCCTGCTCGGCATCACCAAGGCATCGTTGTCGACCGATTCCTTCATCTCCGCCGCTTCGTTCCAGGAAACCACCCGTGTGCTGACGGAAGCCGCGATCATGGGCAAGCGGGACGAACTGCGCGGGCTGAAGGAGAACGTCATCGTCGGCCGGCTCATCCCGGCGGGCACGGGCCTCGCTTATCACCGCGCACGCAAGGCCAAGGAGGAATTCGAGGCCGCCGAACGCGAAGCCCTGGCGGCACTGGAGGCAAGCGGCCGGGCGGCTGAGGAGGCGCTCGAGGGATCGGACGATACCGACGCGGGAGCCGCCGACGAGTCAACCGGCGCGCAGTGACAGGAACGCGGGGGCGGTTGACAGGGTCGGCTTCGTCACACTGGTCTTGACGCTGCCGGCCCTCTTGTTGCGCGACGAGTTCGACTTGACACTCTAGAAGAATTCGTCGGAGAATCTCAGGCTCTTCGGATCCGGCTGCAGGATTCGACGCTCTTTGCTCTCGGCGGCGCCTAGCCGCCGGGCGTTCCGGTGGGGCGTCGGATCGATGGGCCGGCTCCGCAATCTGTGCCAGGGCCGTTGCGGGCCGGTCAGATAGAAAGTTCAGACGAACTCGGAACAAGGCGAATCACGTTATGCCGACCATCAATCAGCTGGTGCGCAAGCCCAGGGTCATCGAGAGCATCAAAAGCAAGAGTCCGGCGCTCAAGAACAGTCCGCAGAAGCGCGGCGTCTGCACTCGCGTCTACACGACCACGCCCAAGAAGCCGAACTCGGCGTTGCGCAAGGTGGCCAAGGTGCGCCTGACCAACGGCTTCGAGGTGATCTCCTACATCGGCGGCGAGGGCCACAACCTGCAGGAGCACTCGGTAGTGCTGATCCGCGGCGGCCGCGTCAAGGACCTTCCCGGCGTGCGCTACCACATCGTCCGCGGATCGCTGGACACTCAGGGTGTCAAGGACCGCAAGCAGGCGCGTTCGAAGTACGGCGCCAAGCGTCCCAAAGCGGGCTAACCGCCCCTTTTTCGGCGCCCCCCGAAAAGAGAGTGTGGGTAGCCGAGTAAGTCGCAGCCCGTATCCATGGGGCTGCACCGTGTGGCGAGAAGCCGCCCAAGACTGAAGAGAGGTACCGAAAATGCCACGTCGCCGTGAAGTCCCGAAACGCGAGATCCTGCCGGATCCCAAGTTCAACAGTTCCGAGCTGACGAAGTTCGTCAACGTGATCATGCTCGATGGCAAGAAGGCCGTCGCGGAGCGGATCGTCTATGGCGCGCTCGACCAAATCGCCAAGAAGAGCGGCAAAGACGCGCTCGAGGTTTTTACCCTGGCGATCAACAACGTCAAGCCGATGGTCGAGGTGAAGAGTCGCCGGGTTGGCGGCGCCAATTACCAGGTCCCGGTGGAGGTCCGCCCGGTGCGGCGTCTGGCACTGGCGATGCGCTGGCTGCGGGAGGCCGCCAAGAAACGCGGCGAGAAGTCGATGCCGCTGCGGCTCGCCGGCGAACTCGCCGAGGCAGCCGAGGGCCGCGGCGGGGCGATGAAGAAGCGAGAGGAGGTGCATCGGATGGCTGAGGCGAACAAGGCGTTCGCGCACTTCAGGTTCTAGGCGCCCCAACAGCCAAGGCGAGCGCTGCTCGCTGCGTACTTCAAGTTTCAGGAAGGCTTTATGCCACGCAAGACTCCTATCGAGCGCTACCGGAACATCGGCATTTCCGCGCATATCGATGCCGGCAAGACGACGACCACCGAGCGTGTCCTGTTTTACACGGGGGTCAACCACAAGATCGGCGAGGTGCACGACGGCGCCGCGACGATGGACTGGATGGAGCAGGAGCAGGAGCGCGGCATCACGATCACTTCGGCGGCCACGACGACGTTCTGGCGCGGCATGGACCTGTCGTTTCCCGAGCATCGGATCAACATCATCGACACCCCGGGGCACGTCGACTTCACCATCGAGGTCGAGCGCAGCATGCGCGTGCTCGACGGCGCGTGCATGGTCTACTGCGCTGTCGGCGGCGTGCAACCACAGTCGGAAACCGTCTGGCGGCAGGCCAACAAGTATGGCGTGCCGCGATTGGCGTTCGTCAACAAGATGGACCGCACCGGGGCCAATTTCTTCAAGGTCTACGAGCAGATGCGGTCACGGCTGAAGGCCAACCCTATCCCGATTCAGGTTCCGATCGGCAGCGAGGAGCACTTCAAGGGCGTGGTCGACCTGGTCAAGATGAAAGCAGTTCTTTGGGACGAAGCCAGCCAGGGCATGAAGTTCGAGTACGCCGACATTCCTGCTGAACTCGTCGATACGTGCAAGGAATGGCGCGAGAAGCTGGTCGAGGCCGCCGCCGAAGCGAACGAGGAACTGATGAACAAGTACCTCGAGTCAGGCGAACTGACCGAGGAGGAAGTCAAGTCCGCGATCCGGACCCGCACGATCGCGCAGGAGATCACGCCGATGCTGTGTGGCTCGGCGTTCAAGAACAAGGGTGTGCAGGCGATGCTCGACGCGGTGGTCGAGTACCTGCCGTCGCCGATCGACATTCCCCCGGTGGCGGGGATCGATGATGCGGACCGGCCGGTCGAAAGGCGCCCGGACGACGGCGAGCGTTTCGCGGCGCTGGCCTTCAAGATCATGACCGACCCTTACGTCGGCCAATTGACGTTCCTGCGCGTCTACAGCGGCATACTGGCCAGTGGCGACACTGTCGTCAATGCGGTCAAGGGCAGGAAGGAGCGTATCGGCCGGCTCCTGCAGATGCACGCCAACGAGCGCGCGGAGATCAAGGAGGTGCGCGCCGGTGACATTGCCGCTGCGGTCGGGCTGAAGGACGTCACCACCGGCGACACGCTGTGTGATCCCGAGAAGATCATCACGCTGGAGAGGATGGAGTTCCCTGAGCCGGTCATCTCGCAGGCCGTCGAACCGAAGACCAAGGCCGACCAGGAGAAGATGGGCATCGCCCTGAACCGGCTTGCCCAGGAAGACCCGTCCTTTCGGGTCCGTACGGATGAGGAGTCGGGCCAGACGATCATTTCGGGCATGGGCGAGCTGCACCTGGAGATTCTGGTCGACCGGATGAAGCGCGAGTTCAACGTCGAGGCGACCGTGGGCAAGCCGCAGGTTGCCTATCGCGAGACGATCCGCAAGGTCGTCGAGAACGCCGAAGGCAAGTTCATCAAACAGTCAGGCGGCCGTGGCCAGTATGGGCACGTCGTGCTCAAGCTCGAGCCGCAGACGCCGGGCAGTGGGTTCGAGTTCGTCGACGCGATCAAGGGCGGCGTCGTGCCTCGCGAGTACATTCCGGCTGTCAACAAAGGCGTCGAGGAGACGCTGAAGGCAGGTGTGCTTGCCGGCTATCCGGTGGTCGATGTCAAGGTGACGCTGCACTTTGGCTCGTACCACGAGGTCGACTCGAACGAAAACGCCTTCAAGATGGCTGCGTCGATCGGCTTCAAGGACGGAATGCGGGCGGCGAGTCCGGTGCTGCTCGAGCCGATCATGGCGGTCGAGGTCGAAACGCCCGAGGAGAAGATGGGCGACGTCATGGGTGATCTGTCATCCCGCCGCGGCGTCATCCAGGGCATGGACGATATTGCCGGCGGGGGCGGCAAGGCGATCAAGGCCGAGGTCCCTCTCGCGGAGATGTTCGGATATTCAACGACCCTCCGATCGCTGACCCAGGGCCGCGCCACGTACACGATGGAGTTCAAGCATTACTCCGAGGCGCCAAAGAATGTTGCTGAGGCGGTGATCTCGGCGAAGACGAAGTAGCCCCCGGCGGAAGAATCAGTTAACCGTTCTTTAGCAAGAGGACATCATGGCAAAGGGCAAGTTTGAGCGGACGAAGCCGCATGTGAATGTTGGGACGATTGGTCATGTGGATCATGGGAAGACGACGCTGACGGCGGCGATCACGCTGGTGCTGAGCAAGAAGTATGGGGGCGAGGCGAAGGGGTACGACCAGATTGATGCGGCGCCGGAGGAGAAGGCGCGCGGGATCACGATCAACACGGCGCATGTGGAGTACGAGACGGCCAATCGGCACTATGCGCACGTGGACTGTCCGGGGCATGCCGACTATGTGAAGAACATGATCACTGGGGCGGCGCAGATGGACGGTGCGATTCTGGTGGTGTCGGCGGCTGATGGGCCGATGCCGCAGACGCGCGAGCACATTTTGCTGGCGCGCCAGGTGGGGGTGCCGTACGTCATTGTTTACATGAACAAGTGCGACATGGTCGACGATGCGGAGCTGTTGGAGCTGGTCGACATGGAGGTGCGCGAGTTGCTCTCCAAGTACGAGTTTCCGGGCGACGCCACGCCGATCATCAAGGGGTCGGCCAAGCTGGCGCTGGAGGGTGACAAGGGCGAGCTGGGCGAGGAGTCGATCTTCAAGCTGGCCGAGGCGCTGGACAGCTACATTCCGACGCCGGAGCGGGCCATTGACCAGCCGTTTCTGATGCCGATCGAGGACGTGTTCTCGATTTCGGGTCGTGGCACGGTGGTCACCGGGCGGGTCGAGCGGGGCGTGGTCAAGGTGGGCGAGGAGATCGAGATTGTCGGCATTCGGCCGACGGTCAAGACGACCTGCACCGGGGTGGAGATGTTCCGCAAGCTGCTCGATCAGGGGCAGGCGGGGGACAACGTGGGCGTGCTGCTGCGGGGCACCAAGCGGGAGGACGTTGAGCGGGGGCAGGTGCTGGCCAAGCCGGGCACGATCACCCCGCACACCAAGTTCAAGGCCGAGGTGTACGTGCTCTCCAAGGAGGAGGGCGGGCGGCACACGCCGTTCTTCAACGGATATCGGCCGCAGTTTTACTTTCGCACCACGGACGTGACCGGCTCGATCCAGTTGCCGGCGGGCACGGAGATGGTGATGCCGGGCGACAACATCACGATGGACGTGGCCCTGATTGCGCCGATCGCGATGGAAGAGGGCCTGCGCTTCGCCGTGCGCGAGGGCGGCCGTACCGTCGGCGCCGGCGTCGTGGCCAAAATCGTCGAATAGGCACTCAGCTCATTTTCGAAGACCGTGATCGGCGGCTGATCGCTGCCATCCGGTCTCTGACAATTGCGGCACTAAATGTGCCTTTCCGCTCTTTGAAGGAAACACCATGCAGAGTCAACGTATCCGCATCCGCCTGAAGGCGTACGACTACAAGCTCATCGACCAGTCGGCGCTGGAGATCGTCGATACGGCCAAGCGCACTGGCGCGGTCGTGCGCGGTCCGGTACCGCTGCCGACTCGAATTCAGCGCTTCGACATTCTGCGTTCGCCGCACGTGAACAAGACTTCCCGCGACCAGTTCGAGATGCGTACCCACCTGCGCCTGATGGACATCATCGATCCGACGGACAAGACCGTGGATGCGCTGATGAAGCTGGATCTTCCGGCGGGTGTCGACGTGGAGATCAAGGTCCAGTAGTCGCCTGGCTCGCAGGAGCTCGCTTGCGGGCCTTGGTGGGAGCCAGCTACAATCCACAGCTTTTCGCCGCTTGGTTTCCTTAGCGATCTAAACCGCGAAGGGCGGCAATACACATCGGTCCCAGCCAATCGAAGCTGGGGTTTGGAGAAAAGATGAGCGAACAGACTCAGAAGAGTTCGCCGTCTGCCGGTCGCCTGGGCCTTCTGGGCCGCAAGGTCGGCATGACGCGCATCTTCACGGCCGAGGGCGAGTCCGTGCCCGTGACCGTGCTCGATGTCTCGAACAACCGGGTCACCCAGGTGCGCACCGCCGATATCGACGGATACAGCGCCATCCAGGTGGCATTCGGCAAGCGACGCCCTTCGAGAGTGATCAAGCCGTTGGCCGGTCATTACGCCAAGGCTGGTGTCGAGGCCGGCGAGGTGCTCAAGGAATTCCGCATTGACGCGGCCCGGCTCGGAGAGTTCGCGCCGGGAAGCGAGCTCTCGGCTGACCTTTTCAGCGAGGGCCAGAAGGTCGACGTCACCGGGGTGACGATTGGCAAGGGCTTCGCCGGCGTCATCAAGCGTCACCACTTTTCGTCGAATCGGGCATCGCACGGCAATTCGGTGTCGACGAATGCGCCGGGTTCGATCGGCATGCGCCAGGACCCGGGTCGTGTCATGCCGGGCAAGCGCATGGCCGGCCACCTCGGTGATGTTCAGCGGACGACGCAGAACCTGGTCATTGCGCGCGTCGACAAGGAGCGCCAGCTGCTGCTCGTCCGGGGTGCGGTGCCCGGCGCCGCGGGCGGCCGGGTCATCGTTCGTCCGGCAGTCAAGGCCTAGGAGGCGATCAATGGAGCTTCAAGTCTTGAACGCCCAAGGAGAGGCGACCGCGACGGTGCCCGCGCCGGCGACAGTTTTCGGCCGCGAGTTCAACGAGGCGCTGGTGCATCAACTCGTCATCGCCTATCAAGCCAACGCGCGGCAGGGCACGCGTGCCCAGAAAGACAGGGCGATGGTTAAGCACTCGACAAAGAAGCCCTGGCGACAGAAGGGAACGGGGCGCGCCCGCGCAGGTATGACGTCAAGTCCCATCTGGCGGGGCGGTGGCCGCGCCTTCCCGAACTCGCCAGACGAAAATTTCACGCACAAGGTCAACAAGAAGATGTACCGGGCCGGCGTCTGCTCGATCCTTTCGAAGCTGGCCTCGGACGGTCGCATCGCGGTGATCGACGGTCTGTCGATCGATGCGCCGAAGACCAAGCTGCTCGCCGGCAAGTTGAAGGCGATGGGGCTCGATTCGGCGCTGGTAATCACTGAAGCAATGGACGAGAACCTGCTGCTGGCCTCCCGCAACCTCAAGAACGTGCTGGTTGTCGAGCCTCGCTATGCGGACCCGCTGTCGCTGATTCACTACAAGCGAGTGATCGTGACCAAGGGGGCGATGGCCAAGATCGAGGAGATGTGGGGATGAAGAACGAAAGACTGTACGGCGTCCTGCTGGCGCCCGTTGTCTCCGAGAAGAGCACGATGCTGGCGGAGAAGAACAACCAGATCGCGTTTCGCGTCCTCCAGTCGGCGACCAAGCAGGAAGTGAAGGCGGCCGTCGAGACGCTGTTCAAGGTTCAGGTCGAGAGCGTCTCCATCCTTAATCGCAAGGGCAAGGCAAAGCGCTTCGGACGTTTCGCCGGTGCGCGAGGTACGGTGCGCAAGGCTTATGTGAGCCTGAAGGCGGGCCAGGAGATCAATTTCATGCAGGAGGCCAGCTGATGCCGCTCGTGAAAGTCAAGCCGACGTCGGCGGGGCGGCGCGCACTCGTCAAGGTGGTCAGCCCTCAGTTGCACAAAGGCCAGCCTCACCCGTCGCTTGTCGAGAAGACGGTACGCGGCTCCGGACGTAACAATCAGGGGCGGATAACGACGCGCCACCAGGGTGGGGGCCACAAGCGTCACTACCGGATCATCGACTTCCGGCGCAATAAGGACGGCATCGTCGGCAAGGTCGAGCGCCTCGAATATGACCCGAATCGTTCGGCGAATATCGCGCTGGTCTGTTACGTCGACGGCGAGCGCCGCTACATCATTGCCCCGAAGGGCTTGGCCGTGGGGGGCGAGGTCGTCAGTGGCCAGGATGCTCCGATTCGCGTCGGCAACACGCTGCCGGTGCGCAACATCCCGGTCGGCACGACCATCCACTGCGTTGAAATGCAGCCCGGCAAGGGTGCGCAGCTTGCTCGTGCGGCGGGCACGTCCGTGCAGTTGCTCGCCCGTGAAGGAAGCTATGCCCAGTTGCGACTGCGCTCCGGCGAGATCCGACGGGTGCTCATCGATTGTCGTGCCACGATCGGCGAGGTCGGCAACGAGGAAAACAGCTTGCGGCAGTTTGGCAAGGCTGGCGCGATGCGATGGCGCGGCATCCGGCCGACCGTGCGCGGCGTGGCGATGAACCCGATCGACCATCCGCACGGCGGTGGCGAAGGACGGACCGGAACCAAGCGCGACCCGGTCAGCCCATGGGGAACGCTGACCAAGGGATATCGGACGCGCAAGAACAAGCGTTCGGGATCGCTGATCGTGCAGCGCCGTAACCGCAAGTAGAGGCCACACATGTCTCGTTCATTGAAGAAAGGCCCGTTCGTCGATGGGCACCTGACAAAAAAGGTCGAGGCTGCGGCCGCCGGCAAGGACAAGAGGCCGATCCGCACATGGTCGCGCCGCTCGACGATCGTTCCGGATTTCATCGGTCTGACGATTGCCGTGCATAACGGCAAGCAGCACGTGCCCGTCTACATCACCGAGCAGATGGTCGGGCACAAGCTCGGCGAGTTCGCGCTGACGCGCACGTTCAAGGGCCATGCGGCGGACAAGAAGACGGCCGCGCCGGCGAAGCGGTAGGAGCTGACGATGGAAACCACTGCATCGGTTCGTGGCGTACGCCTGTCGGCGCAAAAGGGCCGCATCGTGGCCGACCTGATCCGCGGCAAGCCCGTCGACAAGGCGCTGAATATCCTCGCCTTCACGCCAAAGAAGGCGGCCGGAATCATCCGCAAGGCGCTTGAGTCGGCGATCGCGAATGCCGAGCACAACGACGGCGCCGATATCGATGAGCTGCGCGTAACGAGCATCTTCGTCGAACGCGGTCCGGTGTTGCGCCGCTTCTCGGCACGCGCCAAGGGGCGAGGCACGCGCATTGAGAAGAAGACCTGCCACGTGTTCGTCACCGTCGGCGACGCGAAAAGCAAATAGGGTGATTCATGGGACAGAAGATCAACCCCACCGGTTTTAGGCTGTCAGTTTCGCGTAACTGGAACTCGCGCTGGTTCGCCACTGGCGATGATTTCAGCCGCATGCTGGGCGAGGACCTCCGGGTGCGGGAATACCTGAAGAAGCGCCTGCGCAGTGCTTCGGTGGGCCGCATCCTGATCGAGCGGCCAGCGAAGAACGCGCGCATTACGATCTTTTCGGCGCGCCCAGGGGTCGTGATCGGCAAGAAGGGAGAGGACATCGAAGCGCTGAAGGTGGAACTGCAGAAGATGCTCGGCGTGCCGGTGCACGTGAACATCGACGAGATTCGCAAGCCGGAAGTCGATGCGCAACTGATCGCGGACTCGATCACTCAGCAGCTAGAGAAGCGCATCATGTTCCGCCGCGCGATGAAGCGCGCGATGCAGAACGCCATGCGCCTGGGGGCTCAGGGCATCAAGATCATGAGTGCGGGCCGCCTGAACGGTATCGAGATCGCCCGTACCGAGTGGTACCGCGAAGGGCGCGTGCCTCTGCACACGCTCCGGGCCGATATCGACTACGGCTTTTCCGAGGCCAAGACAACCTACGGCGTCATTGGCGTGAAAGTCTGGGTGTACAAGGGCGACATGCTCGGACGAGGGGATGCCCCGTCGGCGACCTCGCCCGAGGCCACGCCCTCGCCCGAACGCGACGAGCGGAAACCGGCCGGGCGGCGTCCAGCGGGCCCGCGTCGAGTGCCGCGTCGTACCGATGCAGTGAAGGCTGAGGCTGCCCCGGCTGACGCTGCGGGGAGGCGACGCGCCCGCCAAGGAAGACGCGGGGCGCCAGCCCGTCAAGCGGGTGCGCAAGGTGGCTGCCAAACCGGCGGAAACGAAGCCTGATGGCGGCGCGTGAGAACGGAGACTGAGAAATGCTTCAACCTGCACGTCGCAAGTACCGCAAAGAGCACAAGGGCCGTAATCGCGGCCTCGCAACGCGCGGTGCTCACGTCGCCTTTGGTGAGTTCGGGCTGAAGGCAACCGAGCGAGGCCGCCTTACCGCCCGCCAGATCGAGGCAGCGCGTCGGGCGATAACTCGCCACATCAAGCGCGGCGGCCGGATATGGATCCGCATCTTTCCGGACAAGCCGATCTCGCAGAAGCCGGCCGAGGTTCGCATGGGCAACGGCAAGGGCAACCCGGAATACTGGGTTGCCGAGATCCAGCCAGGGAAGGTGTTGTACGAAATGGACGGCGTCAACGAAACGCTGGCGCGCGAAGCGTTCGCGCTCGCCGCTGCAAAGCTGCCGCTGAAGACGATCGTCGTCGCGCGCCAGCTCGGCATGTAGGGCGGGCCACTGTCGGAGTCAACGATGGAAATCAAGGAAATGCGGGGCAAGGACGCGGCCGCGCTGAACAAGGAACTGCAGGATCTGCTGAAGGCGCAGTTTTCTTTGCGCATGCAGAAAGCAACGCAGCAGCTGCAGAACACGAGTCAGATACGCAAGGTGCGGCGGGATATCGCGCGAGTTCGCACGGTGCTCACTGAGAAGGCAATGACGAAATGAGTGCGGAGAGCGGCAAGCTGGCGCGGACCCTGGTCGGCCGTGTTGTCAGCAACAAAATGGACAAGACGGTGACGATCCGGGTTGAGCGGCGGGTCAAGCATCCCGTCTACGGCAAGTATGTGATGCGCTCGACGAAGTATCACGCGCATGACGAAACCAACCAGGTGAACGAAGGGGACCTGGTCGAGATTGCCGAAACGCGGCCGATCTCGAAGACCAAGACCTGGACCGTCAAGCGGATTGTCCGGCAGGCGATCCAGGTCTGAACTTGCCCGGCCGGCCGGGGTTCAGTATCATTTAACGTTTTCTCGCGGCCGGCCATCGCCTCAGCCGCAAGCAGGTTTGTTTCCGGAATCACGCTGGTACGGCGCAACTTCGCGGCAGCGAAGGTCGGGCGGGTCGCCAGCGCGGTTTTCCACCCGAACGGGACCAAGACTGTCCGCAGCGCCGGAACTTGACCGGGATGCGGAACAAGTTGGGAAAAGACAATGATTCAGATGCAGACGATTCTCGACGTCGCCGACAACACCGGCGCCCGCTCCGTGATGTGTATCAAGGTGCTCGGTGGCAGCAAGCGACGTTACGCCAACGTCGGCGATGTGATCAAAGTGTCGGTCAAGGAGGCCGCGCCGCGTGGCCGCGTGAAGAAGGGCGAAGTCTATTCGGCGGTGGTCGTGCGTACGGCGACTGGCGTGCGCCGGCCGGACGGATCGGCGATCAAGTTCGACGGCAACGCTGCCGTTCTGCTCAACAACAAGCTGGAGCCCATCGGCACCCGCATCTTCGGCCCGGTTACGCGCGAGCTTCGCACCGAGCGTTTCATGAAGATCGTGTCGCTGGCGCCGGAAGTTCTATAGGGGGGCGCGTTATGGAACGCATCCGCAAGGGCGACGAGGTCGTCGTGATCTCGGGCAAAGACAAGGGCAAGCGCGGCGTCGTGCTTTCCCGGTTGGACGAGACCCATGTCACCGTCGAGGGCGTGGGAGTCGCCAAGAAGCACGTGCGGCCGAACCCGATGAAGGGCGTTGCCGGCGGCATCATCGACAAGACGATGCCGATCGACATCTCGAACGTCATGCTGTTCAACCCGGCAACCCAAAAGGGCGACCGCGTCGGCTTCAGGGTGATCGACGGCAGGAAGGTGCGCGTGTTCAAGAGCAACGGTGCCGTTGTGGGCAGCAAGACCTGAGGAGCGGAGCTATGGCACGTTTCTTGAAGCAGTATCGCGAGCAGGTGGTTCCGCAACTGGTGAGTCAGTTCGGCTACAAGTCAGTTATGGAGGTCCCGCGCATTACCAAGGTGACGCTCAACATGGGCGTGGGCGAGGCCGTGGTCGACAAGAAGAATATCGACGCCGCGGTTGCCGACATGACCAAGATCGCCGGCCAAAGGCCGGTGGTGACCAAGGCGCGCAAGGCGATCGCCAACTTCAAGATCCGCCAGGGTGTGCCGATCGGCTGCATGGTGACGCTGCGCGGGCAGCGGATGTTCGAGTTTCTCGACCGTCTGGTAACGATCGCCTTTCCGCGTGTGCGCGATTTCCGCGGCGTCCCCGGTCGAGCGTTCGATGGCAAGGGCAACTACAACATTGGCCTGAAGGAACAGATCATCTTCCCCGAGATCGAGTACGACAAGATCGACAAGCTGCGGGGAATGAATATCAGCATCACGACGACCGCGAAAACGGACGAGGAGGCCAAGGCGCTCCTGGCCGCGTTCCGGTTTCCGTTCCGCAACTGAAAGGCGGGGTGTTCAATTGGCAAAACTATCGCTGAAGAACCGTGAAGCCAAGCGCTCGGCGCTGGTCAAGAAGTACGACGCTCGTCGCAAGGAGCTCAAGGCCAGAATTGCCGACCAGACGCTGTCGATGGAAGAGCGTCTCGAGGCACAGCGGCAAGCTGCAGGCGCTTCCGCGCAACGCCAACCCGACGCGGCTGCGTAATCGCTGTTCGCTGACCGGACGACCGCGCGGCACGTTTCCGCAAGTTCGGGCTGGCGCGCAACAAGATCCGCGAGGCGGCGCTGCGCGGCGACATTCCCGGCATGGTCAAGGCCAGCTGGTAAGCGAGGAGATTGCATCAATGAGCATGAGTGATCCGATCGCCGACATGCTGACGCGCATCCGTAACGCGCAGCGGGTCGAGAAGACCGAGGTGGTCATGCCGTCGTCGAAGCTGAAGTCGGCGATTGCGCAGGTGCTGACCGACGAGGGCTACATCGACGGTTTCAGGGTCGACGCGAACGACGGTAAGCCGCAGCTTGCGCATTGGTCTGAAGTACTACGCCGGCCGACCGGTGATCGAGCGTCTCGAGCGCGTGTCGCGTCCGGGCCTGCGCATCTACAACGGGCGGCGACGACATACCCGCAAGTGATGAACGGCCTCGGCGTAGCGATCGTCTCGACCTCGCGCGGCGTCATGACCGACCGCCGGGCGCGAACGCAAGGGGTCGGTGGCGAAGTGCTGTGCTACGTCGCGTGAAGCCGGAGCGGGAGAAGATCGATGTCACGAGTAGCTAAGGTGCCGGTTGACCTGTCCAAGGGTGTCGAGGCCCAGGTGTCAGCGATGCGGAGATCACGGTCAAGGGGCCGTTGGGGACGCTGTCGCGGCCGGTTTCGCCGCTGGTCAAGGTGGCCGTGGCGGACGGGCGAATCAGCTTCTTGGCCGCCGAGGAAAGCGCGGCTGCCATCGCCATGAGCGGCACGATGCGCGCGCTTGTCGCGGGGATGGTGCGGGGCGTGAGCCACGGGTTTCCGAACGCAAGCTGACGCTGGTCGGGGTCGGCTATCGCGCGCAGGCGCAAGGCGACAAGCTGAACCTTTCGCTGGGCTTCTCGCATCCGATCGTCCATCAACTGCCGGCAGGTGTGAAAGCGGAGACGCCGACACAGACCGAGATCTTGATCAAGGGCACTGACAAGCAGAAAGTGGGCCAGGTTGCCGCCGAGGTGCGCGGATACAAGCCGCCGGAGCCCTACAAGGGCAAAGGGGTGCGCTACGCGGAGGAAACCGTGGTGCTGAAAGAGACCAAGAAGAAATAGGACGCGGAGTCAACGATGAGCGACAAGAAACTTTCTCGCCTGCGCCGCGCCCGCGCGACGCGCGCGCGCATTCGCCTGGCAGCGAGAGAACCGACTGACGGTGTTCCGCAGCAACCTGAACATCTATGCCAGTGTGATTTCGTCCGACGGTGGCAAGGTACTGGTCACTGCCTCCACGGTCGAGCCCGAGGTGCGCAGCCAGCTGGGAGGCACCAAAGGCAAGGGCGGCAATGCGGCCGCGGCGAAAGTGGTTGGTACGCGACTGGCGCAGAAGGCAAAGGCGGCCGGAATTGAATCGGTGGCATTCGATCGGGCTGGTTATCGCTATCACGGCCGCGTCAAGGCGCTGGCCGAGGCCGCGCGCGAAGCGGGCCTGAAGTTCTAGGGGACAACGATGGCAAGGGTGCAGCCGAAAGGCGTTCAGAGCCAGGAGCGCGACGATGGCCTGAAAGAAAAGATGATCGCGGTCAACCGCGTGACCAAGGTCGTCAAGGGCGGTCGGATTCTGGGGTTTGCCGCCCTGCCGTGGTTGGTGACGGCGACGGCCGCATCGGTATGGGCAAGGGAAAAGCGCGCGAGGTGCCGGTGGCCGTTCAGAAGGCAATGGAGAAGGCGCGCCGCGGAATGCAGCGCGTTCCGCTGAAGAACGGCACGCTTCATCACCCGGTGGAGGGCAAGCATGGCGCTTCCAAGGTGATGCTGGCGCCGGCGGCCGAGGGCGCCGGTGTCAAGGCCGGGGGCCCGATGCGTGCCGTCTTCGATGTGATGGGCGTGCGTAACGTCGTGGCCAAGTCGCATGGCTCGACGAACCCGTACAACTTGGTGCGGGCGACGCTTAACGCGCTCGATCATTTGCGGACACCGGCCGAAGTTGCCGCCAAGCGCGGCAAGTCGGTCGAGGAGCTGCTTGGCTGAGGGGCACGAAGTGACGAAGAAGACTTTGCAAGTGAAGCTGGTCCGGAGCCCGATCAGCGCCAGGGCTGATCACCAGGCCACCGTGCGCGGCCTGGGGTTGAAGCGCATGCACCAGACCCGCGAACTGGAAGACACGCCCGCCGTGCGCGGGATGATCACCAAGGTGGCCCACCTCGTGAAGGTCGGCTAAGAGGATCGTAACGATGCGCCTTAACAATTTGAAACCGGCGTCCGGCTCGAAGAGCGCGCGCCATCGCGTCGGCCGCGGCATTGGCAGCGGCTGGGGCAAGACGGCGGGCCGGGGTCACAAGGGGCAGAAAGCGCGCGCCGGGGGCTTCCACAAGGTGGGATTCGAGGGCGGGCAAATGCCGCTGCACCGACGCCTGCCGAAGCGCGGCTTCACATCGCTGTCGCGTCGATACGTCGAGGTCGTTCGCCTGGGAGAGTTGCAGAAGCTTGGTGCCGACGAGGTCGACCTGATGGTCCTGAAGCAGGCAGGCGTGGTCTCGGCGCTGGCGATCGATGCGCGTGTGATCAAGTCGGGCGAGCTGTCGCGCAAGGTATTGGTGCGCGGCATCGGCGTGACCAAGGGCGCCAAGGCGATGATCGAGGCCGCGGGCGGGACCGTCGCCGTGGTCAGCGCAGAAAAGAAGGCCGGCAAGAAGCAGGCGCGCCTCGCAGAGCGCCGCACGGCCCGCGAGGCGGCGATCGCCGCGGCCGAGCGGAAGCCGGCCGTGAAGAAGGCGGCGTCGGCGGCCAAGCCGTCGGCAGATGCAGCGCCGAAGAAGAAGGCTGACAAGCCGGCATCGAAGTAGCGTTCAAGAGGATTCTCGTGGCCAGCACTCCGGCAACGCTCGGCAAGGCAGGAAAGTACGGCGACCTGAAGCGTCGCCTGACTTTTCTGCTGCTTGCGCTCGTCGTCTACCGGATCGGCACGCACATTCCCGTGCCGGGGATCGACCCGGACCAGTTGCGGCAACTGTTCAACTCGCAGCAGGGCGGCATCCTCGGCCTGTTCAACATGTTCTCCGGTGGTGCGCTGTCGCGCTTTTCTGTTTTCGCCCTCGGGATCATGCCGTATATCTCGGCGTCGATCATCTTTCAGATGCTGACCTACGTGCTGCCGTCGCTGGAGGCACTGCGCAAGGAGGGCGAGTCGGGGCGGCGCAGGATCACCCAGTACACGCGCTATGCGACCCTCGGCCTTGCTCTGGTGCAGTCGTACGGCATATCGGTGGCGCTCCAATCGCAGCAGGGGCTGGTGCTCAGCCCCGGCCTGATGTTCATCTTCATCTGCATGGTGTCGCTGGTGACCGGCACGATGTTCCTGATGTGGCTCGGCGAGCAGATCACCGAGCGTGGGCTGGGCAACGGAATTTCGATCCTGATCTTCGCCGGCATCGTCGCTGGACTGCCAAACGCCATCGGCGGTTTGTTCGAACTCGTGCGTACCGGCGCGATCGGTCCGCTGGCTGCAATCTTCATCATTGCGCTGATCGCGCTGGTTACGGCGTTCGTGGTCTTTGTCGAGCGCGGGCAGCGCAAGATCCTGGTCAATTACGCCAAGCGGCAGGTCGGCAACAAGATATACGGCGGACAGAGTTCGCACCTGCCGCTGAAGATCAACATGTCTGGCGTGATCCCGCCGATCTTCGCTTCGTCGCTGATTCTGTTTCCGGCCACGCTGGCCGGCTGGTTCACGACCGGCGATGCCACCCGCTGGATTCGTGACCTGGCTGGCGCGCTTTCGCCGGGCCAGCCGCTTTACATCCTGCTGTACTCCGGGCTGATCATCTTCTTCTGTTTCTTCTACACGGCTCTGGTGTTCAACAGCAAGGAGACCGCGGACAACCTGAAGAAGAGCGGCGCCTTCGTCCCTGGAATCCGGCCGGGCGATCAGACCGCCCGCTACATCGACAAGATCCTGATGCGGCTGACGCTGGCAGGGGCGCTTTACATCACGCTGGTCTGCCTCGTGCCCGAGTTTCTGAATTTGCGTTTCTCGGTGCCCTTCTACTTCGGCGGGACTTCGCTGCTGATCGTGGTGGTCGTCACCATGGACTTCATGTCGCAGGTGCAGGCGTACCTGATGACGCACCAGTACGAGAGTTTGCTGAAGAAGGCGAACTTCAAGGGGTTTGGGCCGGGGCTGCCACGGTAGCGAAGCAGAGGAAGGCAGAGCAGCATCGATGGCCAAGGACGACGTGATCCAGATGCAGGGGGAGGTTCTCGAGAACCTCCCGAATGCGACCTTCCGCGTCAAACTGGAAAATGGACATGTCGTGCTTGGTCATATCTCGGGAAAGATGCGGATGCATTACATCCGCATCCTTCCTGGCGACAAGGTCACGGTCGAGCTGACGCCGTATGACCTGTCGAGGGCAAGGATCGTTTTCCGCGCCAAGTAGCGCGGCAGGAGAAACCGATGAAGGTGAATGCTTCGGTCAAGAAGATGTGCCGCAAGTGCAAGATCATCCGGCGCAATCGCGTCGTGCGGGTGATCTGTTCCGACCCTCGGCACAAGCAGCGCCAGGGCTGATTGCCGTCGATAACGCGAACTGAGGTCACGAGATGGCTCGAATTTCAGGCATCAACATCCCGCCGAACCAGCATGCCGAGATCGGCCTGACGGCGATTTACGGCATCGGTCGGGCGCGAGCGCGGGCGATCCTCGACGCGGCCAATGTGCCGCACAGCAAAAGGGTCAAGGAACTGACCGACGGGGAACTCGAGCGCATCCGCGACGCGATCGGTCGTGTGGCGGTCGAAGGTGACCTGCGGCGCGAGATCCAGCTGTCGATCAAGCGTCTGATCGACCTCGGCTGCTACCGCGGCATGCGCCACCGTCGCGGACTGCCGGTGCGCGGCCAGCGCACGCGCACCAACGCGCGCACCCGCAAGGGCCCGCGCAAGGCCGGCGTGGCATTGAAGAAGTCGGCTTAATAAGTACGAACGGGAGAGTCAAGCACGATGGCCAAGAATCCGAGCAGTCAGCAGGCCGCTGCGCAGCGCGCTCGCAAGAAAGTGAAGAAGAACGTTGCCGAGGGCATCGCCCACGTGCACGCCTCCTTCAACAACACAATCATCACGATCACCGATCGGCAGGGCAACGCCCTGTCGTGGGCCAGTTCCGGCGGGCAGGGCTTCAAGGGCTCGCGCAAGTCGACGCCGTTCGCGGCACAGGTCGCTGCCGAGCAGGCGGGCCGCGCGGCTGTCGAATGCGGCGTCAAGAACCTCGAAGTGCTGATCAAAGGCCCCGGCCCTGGCCGCGAGTCGAGCGTGCGTGCGCTGAATGCCGTCGGTTTTCGCATCACGTCGATCCAGGACGTCACTCCGGTGCCGCACAACGGCTGCCGGCCGCCGAAGCGCCGCCGCGTCTGACAGGAGACGTTCGCAATGGGCATCGACAACCTTGTGTCGGCGCACTGACCCGGGCCGCCTGAAGCGGCCGCGCGGCAGCAGCGCGGACTTAATGCAGTTCACTGCAGGATAGGAAACAGCAAATGGCTCGCCACACCGGAGCAAAACTGAAGCTTTCGCGGCGCGAAGGCACGGATCTTTTTCTGAAGAGCGCGCGCCGCGCGCTCGACACGAAGTGCAAGGCCGACTCCAAGCCAGGACAGCACGGCCGGATATCGGGCGCACGCATGTCCGACTACGGCGTGCAGCTGCGCGAAAAGCAGAAGGTCAAGCGGATGTACGGAGTGCTCGAGCGCCAGTTCCGCCGCTACTTTCAGGAGGCCGCCCGCCGCAAGGGCAATACCGGCGCGCACCTGATCGGATTGCTCGAGTCACGGCTGGACAACGTGGTCTACCGGATGGGATTCGGCTCGACGCGTGCCGAGGCGCGTCAGCTCGTCTCGCACCGCGCGATTGCCGTTAACGGCGAGACGGCCAGCATTGCGTCGATGATGGTGAAGCCTGGCGATGTCATCAGCGTGCGCGACAAGGCGAAGAAACAAGGCCGCATCGCCGAGGCGCTGTCGCTGGCCGAGCAGTCGGGCCTGCCCTCCTGGGTCGAGGTCGACTCGAGCAAGCTGGAAGGCAAGTTCAAGGCCATGCCCGAACGCGATGAAGTCGCCCGGGACGTCAACGAGTCGCTTGTCGTCGAGTTGTATTCGCGATAGCGATCGAGCCACTGTCGGCTCGCCTGGAGGCGAAGCCGAGCAGCTTTCTGCTGCGGCCACAGGGCAGCCGCTCACTTGCCCCCGACCATCCATCAGCCTTATCGGCGTAACGAGCCGAGGGTATTGAAAAGGGATCGTTCATGTCTGCTACTGCAATGCTCAAGCCGCGCGCAATCGAGGTCGAGGCGAGCGGCACCAACGCCGCGGTCGTCACCATGGAGCCGTTCGAGCGCGGCTACGGCCACACGCTCGGCAATGCGCTGCGGCGCATCCTTCTGTCGTCGATGATCGGCTATGCCCCGACCGAGGCACAGATCGCCGGTGTCGTTCACGAGTACTCGACCGTGCCCGGTGTCCGCGAGGACGTAGTCGACATCCTGCTGAATCTCAAGGGGGTCGTGTTCAAGCTGCACAATCGCGAGGAAGTGACGCTCTCGCTGCGGAAGGAGGGCGAGGGGCCCGTTACCGCTGCCGATATCGAACTGCCGCATGATGTCGAGATCATCAACCCTGACCATGTCATTGCGCACCTGACCGGCGGTGGTCGGCTCGAGATGCAGATCAAGGTCGAGATGGGCCGTGGCTACGTGCCGGGCAACCTGCGCGCGTTCCGCGACGACCACTCGAAGACGATCGGCCGCATCGTGATGGACGCCTCGTTCTCGCCGATCAAGCGCGTTTCGTACACGGTGGAAAGCGCCCGCGTCGAGCAGCGCACCGACCTCGATAAGCTGGTGATGAGCATCGAGACCAACGGCGCAATCACGCCGGAGGAGGCAGTTCGCCAGTCGGCGCGGCTTCTCGTCGAGCAGCTATCGGTGTTCGCCGCGCTCGAGGGTGTGGCCGAGCCGCTCGGCGCCGGTGGCGCGCGCGCGGCGACGCAGGTCGATCCGATCCTGCTCCGCCCGGTGGACGATCTGGAACTCACGGTCCGCTCGGCGAATTGCCTGAAGGCAGAAAACATCTTCTACATTGGCGACCTGATCCAGCGCACCGAGAACGAATTGCTGAAGACGCCGAATCTCGGACGCAAGTCGTTGAACGAGATCAAGGAGGTGCTGGCGGCGCGTGGGCTGACGCTTGGCATGAAGCTGGAGAACTGGCCGCCATCGGGACTGGAGAAGTAGGCGCGATTGCGACGAATCCAGTCCAGGCGAGCGCTTTTTCGCCTCAGTCGAGTCAAGGCCCCGAAGAACCGGTGGTTGGCAAAACCGACCGCCAGAACCCCAACCGACCCGCCCGCCCCAGGGATCGAAGAGTCGGAAACATCGAAGACTTGAAGGAAGAACGAAATGCGACACGGACACGGACTGCGGAAACTCAATCGAACCAGCAGCCATCGTCTGGCGATGCTGCGCAACATGTCGAACTCGCTACTGCGCCACGAACGCATCAAGACGACACTGCCCAAGGCCAAGGAATTGCGTCGCGTGGTCGAGCCGCTGATCACCCTCGCCAAGGAGCCGACGGTCGCCAACCGCCGCCTGGCCTTCAACCGCCTGCGCGACCGCGACATGGTCGTCAAACTTTTCAACGAACTGGGTCCGCGGTACAAGGCTCGTCGCGGCGGCTACACGCGCATCCTCAAGTTCGGCTTCCGGGTGGGTGACAACGCGCCGATGGCGCTGATGGAACTGGTCGATCGTCCTGAGGCGCCGGCGAGCGAAGGCGAAGGCACCGAGACGGCTTAGTGGATTCTGCGGCGGGGACCAGCTCTGCCGCGGTTTTTCCGGAAGCGGGCAGGCGCATAGGCTCGCCGTGGCGGGTAGGCCAAGCAAAACGTCGGAACTGCTTCGGGGGGGATCGTCGGTTCAGGGGGGCTTTGCCTAGGCTGAGGCTGCAAACCCTCTCCCCGGCCAATCTCGCGGCGGAGTCTGCGGCACATTTGCGGCGAGTGAGTTGACGCCGAGACAGCCTGCCGGACAGGCAGGCGCGCGCTGCGCATGGAGTTGACCGACGGGCGTTGACCGAGCTGAACTGCCGAGGTGTGATCGTGGCCACTGAGGTTCTACTGGTATTGACGAACTGTCCCGACGATGGAACGGCGTCGCGAATTGCGCGAACCCTGGTTGAAAACCGCCTCGCGGCGTGCGTCAATGAGCTGCCGTCCGTGAACTCGACCTATCGCTGGCAGGGCGCTGTCGAAGAAGCCACCGAAGTGCCGCTGCTGATCAAGTGCACGCGAGAGCGCTACGCGGCAGTGGAGGAAGCCATTCGCCAGTTGCATCCCTACACGGTGCCCGAGATCGTTGCGTTGCCGGTGACCGCAGGCTTTGCGCCATATCTGCGCTGGGTGGCCGACGAGACGACGCCGCCACAAGTCGCCTAGAGCGCCCCAGGGGCTCCTCTACGGCGCACTCATCGCGTGCGTGTGGCGCGCCCCCGAGCTTTCCGGCCCGGATGCTGAGAACGACTTGATTGAAGCGGCGATCACTCGCGCTTCGATTGATCTACTCATGCGTCAGCGATGAACACGATACGCACGTGCTTCGCCTACGCAGTGCTGCGGGCTCCGGTGCGGCGAGTTGCGCGATCCGGCACCGCGCTCACGCGAGCATGAAACTCGCGGCCGCGGCGGCGGCCAAACCCTAGGCCGATCTCACGCCGCTCGGCCTCGCGCGCCGTCCCCGGCGGCGCACTTTCCCCGATTCAGCTCTTCCAGCCTGCAAGGAGGTTGCATGACTGCATGTTCGCGTCTGCCATACGGCGTCTGCTTCGCAATGGCCTCGCTCGCCGCGACGGCCGCGCTGGCACAAGCGCAGGTCAAGACCGACGGCCGCTGGCGCGCCACCATCGATGTGGCGGCCAGCTATTCATCCGGTAACAGCGACTCGGGCAACTTCAGCCTGAACGCCGATGCAGTCCGTGCGACAACGCGCGACAGGGTCAACGCTTATGCCCGATCGCTGTACGGGCGCACCGAGGGCGCGACGACCGCCGAACTGCTCGGCGCTGGCGGCCGCTATAGCTTCAATCTGACCCCGCGCAGCTTCGTCTTCGGCCAGGCCGACCTTCTGCGCGACAAGCCAGCCAATATCAAACTCCGGGCTTCCGGCGCCGGCGGTCTGGGGTACAAACTTCTAGATACCGAGGCGAACAAGTTCGAGGTGTTGGCCGGTCTTGGCTACACGCGAGATCAATACTTCGATGCGACATCGGTCGCCGGCAGTGTGCGGTCGCGCTACGGATATGCAGAGGTCCTGCTCGGTGAAGAATCGAATCACCGGTTGACCGATTCGACGACTTTCAGGCAGAAGCTCGTCGTCTACCCCAACCTGAACGACACCGGCGAATACCGCGCGGTGTTCGACACCGGTGTGGCTGTGGCGATCAACCGCACGATGAACCTGACGGTCGGGTTCAACTACCGCTACAACAGTGATCCGGGCGTTGGTGTGAAGCGGGGCGACGCCGTGTTCCTGACCGGTCTGGCGTACAAGCTGGAGTGATATCGGTCGCCGCCACGTCGGCGCGTCACATGCTGGCGCGCAATGCGGCTCACCAAGTCGACGGCCCGCACAGGCTGCACCATCGTCAGCACCATGATGGTCGCCTGCTGCATCCGGAACGGGTTCAAGCGCATGCACGGCGTTCGTCCGTTTCCGGCGGCTCCGGGTTCTCCCATGCGTCGGGGGGCGCCAGGATGCCAACGGCATCGGGCGCTGCGCTGGCCCATGCACGGGTAATCGCGTACCGGCCCGACTAACATCAACGTCATGACTGACTTGATGCGGGTGCGGCTCGACAAGTGGCTGTGGGCGGCACGCTTTTTCAAGACACGCTCGGTTGCCGCCGACGCGGTCGACAGCGGCCGCGTCCGCGTCAACGGCGAGCGGACCAAGCCGGCGCGCGAGGTGCGGCCCGGTGATCGCATTGAGATCAGCCAGCGCGCGGCGGCGATGGTGGTCGTCGTGCGGGCGGTGTCCGCCATGCGCGGACCAGCGCCCGTGGCGCGCCAGCTGTATGCGGAGACACCGGAAAGTTCAGCGCGCCGCGAACGCCTGCGCGAGGCGCATCGACTGGGTGCCGAGCCGGCCAATGCGCTGCAGGGTCGGCCGACGAAGCGGGATGCGCGGCGACTCAAGCGGCTGCGCGATTCCGCAGCGGACTGACGCGATTGCCGGCCGCCTACGGCGCGGTGATCGAACGGCCTTGCTCGCGCTGCCGCATACGCCGCCGCCACCAGGCGGCGACGCCGGCGGGCCGATCGGTCAGCACGCGGCGGACCCAGAGCAAAATCAGAAGCATGAGGGCCAGCACGGTCATCGTTGCCACGACGAGACCAAAACCGTGCGGATGTTTGGCGCCAGGGATGTGCTCGAAGTTCATGCCCCAAAGGCCGGCGATCAGCGTCAGCGGGGCGAACACGGCGGTGATCACGGTCAGGATGCGCATGACCTGGTTGGTGCGATGCGCGGTAGCGGAGAAGTGCAACTGCACCGCAGTCTCGATCGAGCTCTCCAATCGCCCGGCGTGGCGAAGTACGCGTTCGATGTGTTCGATGACGTCGGCGATGCGAACCAGGTGAATATCGCTGTGCTGCGCTTCGGGCGTTGAGTCGAGATAATCGTCACGCAGTTCCTGGATCGCATCACGCTGCTCCTCGCACAGGCTCTGCAGGCGACGCAGCTCGATGCGCGCATCGAGAAGGGCGCGCCAGTCATCGAAAGACCGGCGAGGGTTGAGAAGCTCGCGCTGCCAGCCATCGAGCCGGTCGGTCAGCGGCTGGCGCAGGTCGAGATAGCGGTCGACCATCCCGTTGACCAGGCGCAGCAGGAGGTCTTCCGGCCGCTGCGGCATGCGCGCGACTGTTCCTTCAGCCCCATCCATGGCATTGGTCGCAGCGGCTTGCGAGGCCGGGCGCGCCCTCAGCTCGAGCAGGCGCAGCCGGACCTGCTCGATGCTGCGCGAGTCCGCGTTGCGCACGGTGACCAGCAGGCGCTCGAAAACGAAGAAGGTGACCGGCCGGGTGACGATCGGCTGCAGCCTGCGGCCGCGGTGCTGCTGCTCCGGCAGGTGGTCGATATCCGCCAGCGGGGTCAGCGTCCGGTCCTTTTCGGGCGTCAGCTTGCGGAAGACCAGCATGTCGTAGGCGGCAGTCGAATCGAAATACGACGGATGCTGAAGATTGGCTGCATCGCGCAGGTGCAGGTCAAAAATGCGTGCGCCGGTCAGCCGTTGCACGGCCTCGCGCAGCGCCTCGGGATCGGCACCGAATTCGTCGTGCGTCAGGTCGAACCAGCAAAAGCCCGTGGCGGCGAGCGCGTCGGGCGCGGCATCCAGGCGGCTCGCGGCTTCCGGCTGGATATGGATCCAGTTCATCGACGACTCATGCGTCCTGTGCCAGCCAGTGCGCCGCCTGCAGCGCGAAGTAGGTGAGTACGCCGTCGGCGCCGGCGCGTTTGAAGGCAAGCAGCGACTCGAGCACGGCCTTCTTCTCGTCGAGCCAGCCGTTGGCGGCTGCGGCCTTCAGCATCGCGTATTCGCCGCTGACCTGGTAGACGAAAGTCGGCATGCGGAACTCGTCCTTCACCCGCCGCACGATGTCGAGATAAGGCAGGCCCGGCTTGACCATCACCATGTCGGCGCCTTCGCCGATGTCGAGCGCCACTTCGCGCAGTGCCTCATCGGTATTGGCCGGATCCATCTGATAGACGGCCTTGTTCGACTTGCCGAGGTTGGCGGCCGAACCGACGGCGTCGCGGAACGGGCCGTAGAAGGCACTCGCGTACTTGGCCGAATACGCCATGATGCGGGAGTGAATGTGACCGGCGCTCTCGAACGCATCGCGGATCGCGCCGATGCGGCCGTCCATCATGTCGCTCGGCGCGACGATGTCGACCCCGGCCTCGGCCTGCACCAGCGCCTGACCGCGCAACACCTCGATCGTTTCGTCGTTCAGCACATAGCCGGCGTCGTCGATCAACCCGTCCTGGCCGTGCGTCGTAAACGGATCGAGCGCCACGTCGGTCAGCAGGCCGAGATCCGGGAAGCGGCGCTTCAGTTCGCGCACCGCGCGCGGCACCAGGCCGTCCGCATTGGTCGCTTCCCGGCCATCCGGAGTCTTCAAAGATATGTCGATGACCGGAAACAGTGCCATGACCGGAATGCCCGCTGCCACGCATTGCTCCGCCACGGGGAGCAGCAGGTCGATCGACAGTCGCTGCACGCCAGGCATCGAGGCGACCGCCTCGCGCCGGCCTTTGCCGTCGAGGATGAATACCGGGTAAATGAAGTCGTCGACGGTCAGGCGATGCTCGCGCATCAAGCGGCGGGAAAAATCGTCGCGCCGCATGCGGCGAAGGCGAAGCGCAGGGAATTGGCCATGCATCGACATAAGGAGAACTCCGAGCGAGTCCGGCTCAGGTTTTCTTGCGGCGACGATGATACGCGTGCGCCTGTCGATGGACGTCGATCGCGTCGATTCTCAGCCTGCGACGACGTGCGACAGCGTTTCGCGCAGTTCCTCCAGGCCTTCGCGCTTCAGCGCAGAGAAGAGCTGCACCGAAACCAGCATCGGCAGCGCGTCGGCGCGATGCTCGGTCTGTGCGAGCACGCGCGCGCGCTCGGCACGGCCGATCTGGTCGGCCTTGTTCAGCAGGATGTGAACGCGCATCCGCGCCGCGTCCTCGCGGGCGGTCAGCCACGCCAGCAGTTGCTCGTCGGCGGTGGCCAGCGGCCGGCGCGCATCGGTCACGAGCACCACGCCGGCCAGCAGCCGGCGCGTGGCGAGGTAACCGCCCACCAGCTCGTCCCAGCGCACGCGCTTTTCCTCGTGCACCTTGGCAAAGCCGTAACCCGGCAGGTCAACGAGGTAGGCGCGGACCGTCGGCTCGCCGATTTCGCTGCGCTCCGCCAACTCGAAGAAATTCAGCAACTGCGTGCGACCCGGTGTCTTGCTGGCGTGAGCGAGCTGGCGTTGTCCGGTCAGCACGTTGATGACCGTCGATTTTCCGGCGTTGGAGCGGCCGACGAAGGCGATCTCCGGCACCATCGCCAGCGGCGCTCGGTTCAGCTCCGCCAGTTCGGCGACTGAAGTCAAGAAGCGGGCGGACTCGAAGCGCAGCACGGGGGTTGGGAAGTAACCGTCGTCAGCGGCGATGGCCGGGCGATAAGGGCGATGGCCGCAGGGGCTCCGGTAGAATACGCGGCTTCGATCCGGTGCCACCAAGAGCGTGTTGCCGGTGTGCGCAAGTCCATAAGAATCGGCTATGAATCCCATTTTCTCAACGCTGCGTCTCGTCTCCCGTCGTGCCGCCGTCGCGACCGCCATGGTCGGGCTGACGCTGCCGCCTCTCGCCGTGGGTCAGGACAAGTCGACCCGGCCGGATCTCAAGCGCGGCCAGGAAGTAGCGCAGTCGATCTGCGCGGCCTGTCACGGTGCCGACGGCAACTCGACCATTGCCGCAAATCCGAAATTGTCAGGGCAGGATGCCGCCTACCTGCTGAAGCAACTGAACGACTACGCCAGGCCAGCCGGCGACAAGGATGCGCGCGTCAACAGCATCATGACCGGCATCGTCGGCGGGATTTCGGAAGCCGACCGGCTGCACGTGGCCGCTTATTACGCTGGCCAGAAGCACAAGCCAGGCGCGTCGCGCAGTGCGGACACACTCGAACTGGGCCAACGCGTCTACCGCGCCGGCATCGCGGAGCGTGGCGTGCCCGCCTGCAGCGGCTGTCACAGCCCGTCCGGCGCAGGAATACCGGCGCAGTACCCCCGTCTGGCGGGGCAGCACGCCGAATACACCGTGGCGCAACTGAAGGCCTTCCACGATGGCACGCGACGGAACAATGTTCCGATGGCACAGATTGCGGGGCGCCTGACCGAGGCCGAGATGCGCGCCGTGGCGGACTACGCGGCAGGATTGCGCTGAAGCGCCAGCGCGCCGGAGGCCCACGTTGCGTTTCGGCGGTTGAACCGGCGTTGAGAACTACCGCCGGCCGAAGGTTTCATTGAGCTGCTGAGTGACGCGGATGAAGGTCGTCCGCTTCGACAGTTCCTTCAGTCGGCGGGCGCCGACATAGGTGCAGGCCGAGCGCACCCCGCCGAGGATGTCCTGAACCGTGCGCGCCACCTCGCCGCGATACGGCACCAGAACCTCCCTGCCCTCGGCGGCCCGGTACTCGGCAACACCGCCGGAATACAACTCCATCGCCGTGCGGCTGCTCATGCCGTAGAAGCGCTGCAGGCGCTCGCCGTTGCGCTCGACAGTCTCTCCGCCGCATTCGTCGTGGCCGGCCAGCATGCCGCCGAGCATGACGAAGTCCGCGCCGCCGCCAAAGGCCTTGGCGACGTCGCCCGGCGAGGCGCAGCCGCCGTCGGCGCAGATGTGACCGCCGAGCCCGTGCGCGGCGTCGGCGCACTCGATCACTGCCGACAGTTGCGGGTAACCGACGCCGGTGAGGTTGCGCGTGGTGCACACCGAGCCGGGGCCGATGCCGACTTTGACGATGTCAGCTCCTGAAAGGATCAATTCCTCCGTCATCTCGCCTGTCACGACGTTTCCCGCCATGATCACCAGATCCGGATGGCGGCTGCGCAGGCGCGTCACGAAGGTGACGAAGTTCTCGTGATAGCCGTTGGCGACGTCGATGCACACGTACTGCACCGCGCCGGGAGCCGCCTGCACGAGCCGCTCGAACTTTTCCTCGTCGGCCCGTGTTATGCCCATGGAATAGAAGGCCGCCTGCTTGCGCTCGAGCCCTTTGAAGAAGCCGACGTACTCGTCGATGCCGTAGTGCTTGTGCAGCGAGGTCGACAGCCCGAAGGGATCGAGCGCCCTGGCCATTTCGAAGGTGCCGATGGTGTCCATGTTGGCAGCGATGATCGGAATGCCGCGGTATGGTTCCTTGGCGTGGCGGAATTCGAACTCGCGCGTGATGTCCACCTCGCTGCGCGAGGTCAGCGTCGACCGCTTGGGCCGAATCAGAACGTCCTTGTAGTCGAGCTTGACCTCGTGTTCGATATGCATCCTTGCTCTCTCCGGGGGAGTGCGGCGCGGCAAGTTTAGGGTTTGCGTGGCGGGAATTTCGGCCATTCGTGCGGGTTATTCCACCAGGGGGCGCAGGATGGGGCTGTAAGGTTCGCTTCTTGCGGCCGACTCTTGGATCGACAGCCGCCACGGAAGCGCCCTATGCTGATTCACCGCCAAACGGACATTGCACCCTCCGAGATCACCCCGCCGCGCCTCTGGCGCGACCGCAGGGCTTTGGTGCAGGCCGCGATCGCCGCCGGCGTGCTGGGCGCCGCGGGCCGGGCGGCTGCCCGCAATCCGTCTTCGCAGAAGCTGACGGCGAAGCAGAGCCCGCTGTCGACGATGGAGCGGGCCACGCCGTATGAACTTGTCACCAACTACTGCAACTTCTACGAGTTCGGCACGGAGAAGGAAGATCCAGCGCGCAGCGCGCCAGCGCGGCTGAAGACGCGCCCGTGGCAGGTTGCCGTCGACGGCGAGGTACGCCGGCCGCGCACGTTCGACATCGACGACCTGCTCAGGCTGGCGCCGCAGGAGGAGCGCATCTACCGCCTGCGCTGCGTCGAAGCCTGGTCGGCGGTGGTGCCGTGGGTCGGCTATCCGCTTGCCGAACTGATCAGGCGCGTCGAGCCCACCGGCAACGCGAAGTTCGTCGAGTTCACCACGCTGGCTGACCCGCAGCAGATGCCCGGGCTCCCATCGCGCGTGCTGGACTGGCCCTACGTCGAGGGCCTGCGCATGGATGAAGCCATGCATCCGCTGACCCTGCTCACCTTCGGCCTGTATGGTGAAGTGCTGCCCAACCAGAACGGCGCGCCTGTGCGAATCGTCGTGCCGTGGAAATACGGCTTCAAGAGTGCGAAGTCACTGGTACGCATCCGCTTCGTCGAACGGCAGCCGGTGAACAGCTGGCACAAGTCGGCGCCAAAAGAGTACGGCTTCTACTCGAACGTCAATCCGAACGTCGATCATCCGCGCTGGAGCCAGGCCAGTGAGCGGCGCCTCGGCGACGACGGGCTCTTCAATCGCCGACGACCGACATTGATGTTCAACGGCTACGGCGACCAGGTTGCCGCGTTGTACGCGGGCATGGACCTGAAGCGCTGGTTCTGAATCCGTCGCCGTGATCCCGCGGCAGGGTCCGCTGCTGGCCCGGCTTTCGTCGCGCATACCCCCGGTGCTCGCGCCGCGCGTCTTCGCACGGCTGCAGGCGGCGCTGTTCGTGGCCGCGCTGCTGCCGTTGGCGCGCCTGTTCTTGCTCGGTTTCAATGCAGGGCTGGGCGCCAACCCGGTCGAATTCGTGATTCGTTCGCTCGGCACGTGGACGCTCGTCGCGCTGGTCGTCACGCTGTCGATCACGCCGTTGCGGCTGGCGACCGGCTGGGCCTGGCCGCTGCGGCTGCGGCGCATGTTCGGCCTGTTCGTTTTCTTCTACGCGGTGCTGCATCTGTGCGCCTACCTGTGGCTCGACCAGTGGTTCGACGTGGCGGCGATCTGGAAGGACGTGCTGAAACGGCCGTACATCACCATGGGTGCATTGACCCTGCTGCTGCTCGTTCCGCTTGCGATCACGTCCAGCAACGGCTGGGTGCGGCGCCTCGGTGGCCGCAACTGGCAGCGCCTGCACCGCCTCGTATACGTCGTCGCGGGGCTCGCCGTCCTGCACTTCTGGTGGCAACGGGCCGCCAAGAACGATGTCAGTGAGCCGCTTGCCTACGCGATCGTCATCGGCCTGCTGCTCGGCGTCCGGCTGCTGAGCTCGGTCCGGCGGCGCTACGGCAGCACGGACTCGAGCGCGAACAACTCCTCGACAGTCTCGCGGCGACGGACCTCGTAGAACCTGGCGCCGTCGACCATGACTTCCGCCGCCCGGCCGCGGGAGTTGTAGTTGCTGGCCATGCTCATGCCGTACGCGCCGGCGCCGAGGATGGCCAGCAGGTCGCCCGGTGCCGCGGCCAGTTGCCGCTCTCGCGCCAGCCAGTCGCCCGACTCGCAGATCGGGCCGACGATGTCGTACGTGTGCGCCGGGCCATCGCGCTGCGCGACCGGCTGCACCTCCATCCACGCGTCGTACAGCGACGGCCGGACGAGGTCGTTCATTCCCGCGTCGACGACGAGGAAGTTCTTCTCCTGTCCCGGCTTGACGATGTTCACGCGCGTGAGCAGGGCACCGGCCGGGCCGACGATCGACCGGCCCGGCTCGAACATCAGCACCTTGTCGCCGTGACCTCTTGCGTCGACCCGCGCCATCAGCGCGCCGATGAGTTCGGCCGCTGCCGGCGGACGCTCGTCGCGGTAACGGATATCGAGTCCGCCGCCAAAGTCGATGTGGGCGAGCTCGATGCGCTCGCTGGCCAGTGCGTCGACGAGATCGAGCAGCCGGTCGGCGGCCTCCAGGTATGGCGCGACGTCGCCGATCCGGGAGCCGATGTGGCAATCGATGCCCACGACTTCGATATGAGGCATCGTCGCCGCCCTTCGGTAGAGCGGCAGCGTGTCGGCATACGCAACGCCGAACTTGTTGGACCGGAGTCCGGTCGAGATGTACGGGTGCGTCTTCGGATCGACATCCGGGTTGACGCGCACGGACACGCGGGCGCGCCGGCCGGTTGCTGCGGCGACGCGCTCGACCATCTCGAGTTCGGCCACCGACTCGAGGTTGAAGCACAGGATGCCGGCGGCAAGCGCGCGGTCGATTTCTGCCTCGGTCTTGCCGACACCCGAGAACACCACCTTGCGCGGATCGCCGCCGGCAGCAATCACCCGGGCCAGTTCACCGCCCGAAACGATGTCGAAGCCGCAGCCGGCGCGTGCGAGGAGGTTGAGCACGGCGAGGTTCGAGTTCGCCTTCATCGCATAGCAGACCAGCGAGGGTCGGTCCTGGAGCGCAGCGGTGTAGGCCGTGAATGCGCTTTCGATCGCCGCGCGCGAGTACACGTAGGTCGGCGTGCCGAATCTTTCGGCGATGGCCTCGAGCAGCACGCCTTCGCAGGCCAGCTTGCCATCCCGGCGAGCGAACGCCTCAACCGGCCGTGCGGCCAGCCGCGTGTTCACTGCCGATGCTCCTGCACCGCAGGCACGTCATGCGCAGGCGGCGGCGCCTGCTTGCGGCGCGCCTCCTCGGGCAGCACGAGGGGACCCTTCTGGCCGCAGGCCGCAACAGTGGCGACAGTCAATACAATCGAACACAACCAGCGGAGCATCGAGGCAATCTAGCATGGGCATGAACGAATCCGACTTCCTCGCGGCCGCCGAACGCACTCTCGATGAAATCGAGGCCGCTGTGGAGGCCTGCGACGCCGACATCGAGACGGCGCGCACCGGCAACGTCCTGACGCTGGAACTGGACGACGGCTCGAAGATCATCGTCAACAGTCAGACGCCGACCCGGCAGCTCTGGATTGCGGCGAAAAGCGGCGGGTATCACTTCGAATGGACCGACGGGGCCTGGCGCGACACACGCGACGGTTCGGAGCTCTTCGCTGCCCTGTCGCGGCTGGTTTCCGCGCAAGGGGGCGTGGCAGTCCTGCTTCGAGCCCGTTGAGGCTCTATTCAGAAGATCTGCTCGCGCACCTTTGCACTTGTGCCCGGCGCGCCGCCGGGGAGGGCATCTTCCAGGCCGACAGCGGCCACGCCGTGGCCTGGCTGGAACTCCGCGAAGTAGACCTCGCCACCGACATTGACAATGCCTTCCGGTTCCTCGCGGAATATCGGCGGCCTATTGGGCAGAACCCGGGCCATATAGGAAATCCAGATCGGCAGCGCCAGGCCACCTCCGGTCTCCCGGTCGCCGAGGGGTCGTGGCTGGTCGAAGCCCATCCACGACACGGCAACGATGCCGCCGCCGTAGCCGGCGAACCAGGCATCGTGCGAATCGTTGGTGGTGCCTGTCTTGCCTGCGATGTCGTCGCGGCGCAGACGCGCGGCACTGGCCGCTGTGCCATAGCGCGTAACGTCCTTCAGCAGGCTGTCCATCACAAAGGCATTGCGCGCGTCCAGAACACGGGCGCTCTCGTCGCCGGCCCTCGTTCGCTGCGCAGTCATGATCACGCGGCCGCGTGAATCGGTGACCCGGTCGATCAGCACCAGCGGCACCCGGAAGCCGCCGTTGGCGAACACCGCGTAGGCGCCAGCCATCTGCCAGGCGGTGACCGAGCCGGCGCCCAGGGCCATGGTGAGAAACGGGGGGTGCTTGGCCGGCTCGAATCCGAAACGGGCGATGTGCTTCTGCGCATTCTGCGGCCCGATTGCCTTGATCACCCGGATCGACACCAGGTTCTTCGAGCGGGCCAGCGCCTGGCGCAAGCGCAGCGGGCCGTCGAACTTGCCGTCGTAGTTCTTCGGCTCCCACGGCTGGCCGCCGGTTTCCGCCGGGTCGACGGCGAACGGGGCGTCGTTGATCAGCGTGCTGGGCGTGAAACCCTGCTCGAGGGCCGCCGAGTAGACGAACGGTTTGAAGCTTGAGCCCGGCTGCCTCCATGCCTGCGTGGCATGGTTGAACTTGTTCAGGTTGAAGTCGAAGCCCCCGACCAGCGCGCGCACCGAGCCATCGCGCGAATCAGCCGCGACGAACGCGGCCTCGACCTGCGGCAGTTGCACGATCTCCCAGTAACCCTTGCCATGGCGGGCAACGCGGACCAGCGCGCCGGGCGCAATACGTCGGGCAGGCTGGGCTTTCGGGTCGAGCGAGCGGGCGGCGAAACGCAGGCCCTCGCCGACAATTTCGATCGACTCCCCCCCCTGGATGACCGCTCTGACACGCTTCGGCGTCGCTTCGACGACTACGGCCGGAAACAGGTTCGGGCTGTCGATGGCCTCGACGATCGCATCCTCGATGCGCTGGTCACGCTGCGCGGGGTCGGACGGAAGCTCGATGAAAGCCTCTGGTCCGCGGTAGCCGTAGCGGCGATCGTAGGTGAGAACCTGGTTGCGTACCGCCTCGTGCGCCGCCAGCTGCTCGCCGCTGACCAGCGTCGTGTAGACGTTCAGACCGAGCGTGTAGGTTTCCTCGCGGAACGTTTCGAACAGGGCCTGCCGCACCATTTCGGCCGCGTATTGCGCATGCAGCAGCGAACGTGTCGAGTTCGGCGAATAGGCGGCGAGCGCCTGGCGCGGTTTGAACGGCTCGGCAGCCGCTTCGTCGTGTTCGGTTGGTGAAATGAAGCCAAGCTGCAACATGCGCGACAACACGTACTGCTGCCGCCCCTTGGCCCGACGCGGGTTGACCCAGGGGTTGTAGGCGCTGGGTGCCGCCGGCAAGCCGGCAAGCATGGCCGCCTCGGCGACAGTCAGCTCCGAAAGTTTCTTGCCGAAGTAGGTCTGCGCTGCCGCGGAGAAGCCGTAGGCCCGCTGACCGAGGAAGATCTGGTTGACATAAACCTCCAGGATCCGGTCCTTGGACAATTCAGACTCGATCTTGAGGGCCAGCGCAATCTCGTACAGCTTGCGCAGGTAACTGCGCTCCGAACTGAGGTAGAAGTTACGGGCGACCTGCATCGTGATCGTGCTGCCGCCCTGGCCACGCCGTCCGGACGCGAAATTGGCGAACATCGCCCGTACGAGGCCCGAGTAGTCGACGCCGCGATGGCGGTAAAACGCGTCGTCCTCAGCTGCCAGGATTGCCTGTTGCACGCGTTTCGGCACGTCCTGGATCGGCACATAGTCGCGACGTTCCTCCCCGAACTCGCCGATCAGAATGCCGTCCGCGGTCCAGACCCGCAGCGGAATGCGCGGCTGGTAGTCGGTCAGCGTGTCGATGGACGGAAGATTCGCATAAGCGAGCGCGAAGACGAACGCCGGCAAGGAGGGCGGCGGCGGCCAGCCCTGCCGTACCAACCGCAACTGCGCCCAAGAGGGCCCGCGCCCAAGGCGGAGCGTTGCGCAAATGCTGCATCAGCGCAGCTTGGGATTCTGAAGACCGGTTGGACACCAGAGGGGCAGTCGAAACAGTTGGATTGGCGGGCGTGCCAGGCACCCCGGAACCACGTTCCTCCCACCGGACGACGCAGCGTGGAGAGCGGAGTCTAAGCCCTGTGCCCGCCGCTCATTGCCCGGGTTGCAGGCGACTGAGTCCTCCCCCGGCCTAGGCCGATGGGCATCGTCCATGTCGCCGACGCTTTGATCGTCCGTACGTAGGGCTTGTGGATGTTTGAGTCTTGTTGATAGCATTTCAAGTAGCATCCAACAAACTCGCGGTAAACGCTCGAAAATTAAGGGAAAATCTCGCCGAGGCCTGAGCCTGCTAGAGGCCTCTGTCGGACGGTTTCCTTCTTGGCCAGGTTTCGTCCTTTGTCCCTAGGGCTTGGCTGTCGAGACGAGCTGCGCGCCCGGGAGCGTCGCCTTGGCATTTGAGTTGCCCTTGTTAACGAGCAAGACGCCACCGCTGGTCGGACTGGACATCGGCTCGTCGAGTGTGAAACTCGTCGAATTGTCTCAGCCGACACCGGGGGCGATTCGCCTCGAGCGTTACGCGATCGAGCCGCTGCCCCGCGGTGCGGTCGTTGACGGCAATTTCGACAAGATCGACGTGGTCGCCGAGGCCGTCAAGCGCGCCTGGCGACGCTCGGGTACGCGGATCAAGCATGTGGCGATGGCCCTGCCGTCGTCGGCGGTCATCACCAAGCGCATTGCCCTGCCTGCAAATCTCCGCGACGACGAGATGGAAATGCAGGTCGAAAGCGAGGCCAACCAGTACATACCCTTTGCGCTCGATGAAGTGAGCCTTGACTTCCAGGTGCTGGGGGCGATCCCGAACGCGCCGGACGATGTCGAGGTGCTGATCGCGGCCTCGCGCAAGGAAAAGGTCGAGGACAGGATGGCGGTCGCACAGATGGCCGGCCTCAAGCCGGTGGTGATCGACGTCGAGTCCTATGCCATGCGGGGCGCCCTCGAACGCCTGATCGAGCAGTTGCCGAACCGTGGCGAAGGGCTGGTGATCGCCGCCTTCTATCTTGGCGCCAACGCCACGGTTGCCACCGTGATGCACGACGGCGAGGCGATCTACGAACGCGACCAACCCTTCGGCGGCCAGCAACTGACGAGCGACATCGCCCGCGCCTACGGCATTTCGGTCGACGACGCCGAGCAGAAAAAGCGCACCGGCGATCTTCCGGCCAGTTACGAATCGGATGTCCTGCGGCCGTTCGTCGAGACGGCGGTGACCGAGATCACTCGGGCGCTGCAGTTCTTCTTCACCTCGACGCCGTATACGCGGATCGACCAGATCATGCTGGCCGGCGGGTCAGCGGTCCTGGCGGGTCTGGCCGACGAACTCATGGAGCGGTCGCAAGTGCCCACTTCGGTGGTTTCGCCGTTCAAGGGCATGGAAATCGCCGGCGGCGTGCGCGAGAAGCAGTTGCGGCTCGATGCGCCGTCACTGTTGACGCCCTGCGGTCTGGCGATGCGGAGGTTCGACTCGTGAGTCTGCCGAGGATCTGCGTGGAGAAGGCGGCGGGCCCGCCCGGCGGGCAGGATCCCGCGCGCGCACGGGGGGCCGCATGAGGATCCGCGTCAATCTGCTGCCGCACCGCGCCGAGCGGCGTGAGCGGCAGAAGAGGGCCTTCTTCTTCTTCACGGCCATCAGCCTGTTCGTCGGCGTCGGGCTGGTCGCAGCCGTCTGGAGCGTGCAGCAGGGACAGATCACGAGCCAGCGGGAACGCAATGACTTCATCACCGCCGAGAACCGCAAGCTCGACCTTCAGATCAGGGAAATTGCCACGCTGCGCCAGGAAATCGAGGCGCTTCGGGCGCGGCAGCAGGCCGTCGAGGACTTGCAGGCGGATCGCAACCAGCCCGTGTACCTGATGGACGAACTGACGCGACAGGTGCCGGAGGGGATCTACCTGAGGGCGGTGAAGCAGGACGGAAGGAAGGTCAACGTTGCCGGCTGGGCCGCCTCCAACGAGCGCGTGTCCGAGTTCCTTCGCAATCTGCAGGCCAATTCGAAGTTCCTGGAGCGCCCCGAACTCGTGGAGATCCGCCTTTCGACGCAGCAGCCGCCCGGCGTGCAGCGCAGGCTGTTCGATTTCTCGCTGAATTTCGCCATGAAGCCGACGCCTGAGCGCGCCCAGTTGCAGCAGGCGCAGACGCCGGCGAAGAAGAAGTAGCACGAGCGCACACACCGAGGCGACGCATGGCAATCGACCCCCGTCAGCTGATGTCCCAGTTCCAGGGGCTGAGTTTCGACAACATCGGCGCCTGGCCGCTGCTGCCGAAAGCGGCTGTCTGGATCGCCGTGGTCGTCGTCTGCGCGGTCGCCGGCAAGTTCCTGCTTTGGGATCAGCAGTCGCAGGAACTGGAACGGCTGAGCGCCGAGGAGCAGACACTGAAGGAGCAATACCGCGCCAAGCTGCAACAGGCGATCAACCTCGACGAACTGAGACGCCAGAAGGAACTCGTCAGCCAGTACGTGCTGACGCTGGAGAAGCAGCTGCCGAGCAAGGCTGAAATGGATCAGCTGCTGTCCGACATCAACCAGTCGGGAATCGGGCGCGGCCTGCAGTTCGAGCTCTTCCGGCCGGGCCAGACGCTCATCAAGGATTACTACGCGGAGCTTCCGATCTCCGTGCGCGTTTCCGGGCGGTATCACGACCTGGGCGCGTTCGCGGGCGATATCGCCAACCTGCCGCGCATCGTGACGCTGAACAACGTGAACCTGACCGCGGTGCGCGACGGCGTACTGGCGCTGGATGCCGTTGCCAAGACCTATCGCTATCTCGACGACGAGGAACTCGCCTCGCAGCGCACGGACCGCAAGACGGCCGCCAAGAAGTGATGCGACGCCGATGAAGATCACTCGAACACTGCTGCCGCTGCTGGCCCTTGCGCTGATAACCGGCTGCACGCGGTCGAACGAAGCCGAGCTGCGCCAGTGGATGGCCGAGATCCGGCAGCAGGTGCGCCCTGTCGTTCAGAGCGTGCCGGAGCCGAAGGATTTCGCGCCCTACAGCTACGAAAACCGCAACGTGGTTGATCCCTTCGATGTGCAGAAGGTCATGACCGCGGTCTCGCGCCAACAGCAGGTACGAGCCACTGCAAGCACGGTCCGGCCCGACCTCGAGCGCCGGCGCGAGGTGCTGGAGGGTTTCCCGCTCGATCAGATCAAGATGGTCGGCACCATGCGCCAGAACAACGTGAACGTGGCGCTCTTGCAGAGCGGCGGCGCCACGCACATGGTGCGGATCGGCAACTACGTCGGGCAGAACTTCGGTCTGATTACGCGCATCTCCGAAACGGAGGTGCAGATCAAGGAAATCGTTCAGGACGCTGCGGGCGAATGGGTCGAACGTCCCACCAAGCTGGAGCTCCAGGAAGCGGCGCGAACAGGGGGCAAGCGATGAAGATGGCGGTCAACGTACTTCTTGCCGCGGCATTGACTGCCGCGGCGTTGGTGCCGGCCCTCGGCCCCATTCCAGCGCAGGCGCAGGTCGCTGCGGCGAGCAACAGCGTCGAGCGGGTCGAGGCCGTGCAGACCGCCGACGGCGTGCTGCTGACGATCCAGCTGCGGTCACCTCTGAAGGACACGCCGCCCAGCTTTTCGGTTGCCAACCCGGCCCGCATCGCGATTGACCTGGCCCACACCGAGAACAACGTCGGACGGAACGCGGTGGAGTTCAATCAGGGCGATCTGCGCTCGGTCAACATCGTCCAGGCGCAGGAGCGCACGCGACTGGTGCTCAATCTTCGTCGCTCCCTGAATCACTCGATCAAGGTCAGCGGCAACACGGTCCAGGTGGCGCTCGGTGGCCTCGTGGAAGCCACCACGTTCCGGTCTGCCGATGCGGCGCCAGCGACGCCCGCCGGCGCTCCGGCGGCGGCACCGGGCGGGCAGCGCGCGTTGCGCTCGGTGGACTTCCGGCGCGGCGCCGAAGGCGAAGGCCGGGTCCTGGTCGACCTGTCCGACCCGAATACCAGCGTGGACATCCGTGAGCAGGGCGATCGCGTGATCGTCGACTTCCTCGGTGTCAGCGTGCCGGAGTCGCTGCGCCGGCGACTCGACGTCACCGACTTCGGCACACCGATTGCCACGGTCAACACCACCCAGCAGGGCAGCAACGTGCGCATGGTGATCGAGCCGCGCGGCGCCTGGGAATACAACGCGTACCAGAGCGACACGCGCTTCGTGGTCGAGGTCAAGCCGGTCAAGGAGGACCCGTCGCGGCTGATCCAGGGCACGCGACCCGGCTATCAGGGCGAGCGGCTGTCGCTGAACTTCCAGAACGTCGATGTGCGGGCGCTGCTGCAGGTGATCGCCGATTTCACGGATCTCAACATCATCACCAGCGACTCGGTCGGCGGCTCGATCACGCTGCGGCTGAAGGACGTGCCCTGGGACCAGGCGCTCGACATCATCCTGCAGAGCAAGGGCCTGGACATGCGCAAGAACGGCAACGTCGTCATCGTTGCCCCCCGCGATGAACTGGCCGCCAAGGAAAAGCTCGATCTCGAGGCACGCAGCCAGATCGCCGACCTGGCGCCGCTGCGCGCCGAGGCCTTCGTCGTCAACTACCAGAAGGCCGACGACGTGCGCAGGCTGCTGATCGACGGCCAGCAGCGCATGCTGTCGAAACGGGGCACGGTGGTGGTCGACCCGCGCACCAATCAGCTCTTCGTGCGCGACACCGCCCCGCACCTCGAGGAAGTGCGTCGATTGCTGCAGCGTATCGACGTCCCGGTCCCACAGGTGCTGATCGAGGCGCGCATCGTCGAAGCCGATGACACGTTCAGTCGCAACCTCGGCGTGCGCCTCGGCGGCTCCAGCGGTTACCCGCGCCAGGTTGGCGGCTCCGGTGCATATGCCACCGGCGGCGGCCTGGGCATCACTTCGTCGACCGGGCCGGGCGGTACGGTGAACACCGGCACCGCCGCGCCGGGCGGTCAGGGCACCATCACTTCGCCCAGCGTTATCAGCAACGCCAACTTCGTGAACCTGCCGGCCGCGGCGATCGGCGGCTTCGGCGCCGCGGGCGCGGCGCTGACGCTGTTCAACGCATCGCTGTCGCGCTTCCTGTCGCTCGAGGTGTCCGCGCTCGAGGCCGACGGCCGCGGCAAGATCATTTCCAGCCCGCGGGTGATCACGGCCGACAAGGTCAAGGCGGTCATCGAACAGGGCACGGAGATCCCGTACCAGGAAGGAACGACGGCAGGCAATACCAGCGTCCAGTTCAAGAAGGCGACGCTGCGCCTCGAGGTCACGCCGCAGATCACGCCGGAGGGCGCGATCTTTCTCGACGTGAAGGTCAACAAGGACAGCCGCGGCCAGGAAACGCTGTCAGGCCCGGCGATCGACACCAAGAACGTGCAGACGCAGGTGCTGGTCGACAACGGCGGCACCGTCGTGCTCGGCGGCATCTTCGAGCAGCAGGAACGCAACACGGTCACCAAGGTGCCGTTCCTCGGCGACATTCCCTACTTCGGCTACCTGTTCAAGAACCGCACCACGATCAGCGATCGCAAGGAACTGCTGATCTTCATTACGCCGCGTGTCGTGACGAGTCAGTTGCAGGGACGCTGACCGTCACCGGCCCGAACGCCAGCTACCCAAGTGAGAACGGAAATGAGTGGAACCTTGTCTGCGCTGTACGGCCGGATGCCGGGCCGATGGATCTGGCTTCGCGCCATCAGCGGCCTGGCCGCCGCTGCGATGCTGGCCAGTTGCGGCGGCGGCGAGGCGCCGGGTGCCACGACGCCGACGGTTCCGGTGCCCAGGCTGTCGATGACGCTGACCGACGCCTCGGGCGCAAGCCGCAACACCCTGACGCGCGCCGAGCCTCTGACCGCCACCGCGACTCTCGTCGACGCCACTGGGCGCCCGATCGCCAGCTCGCTGGTCCAGTTCACGACGACGTTCGCCGGCGCAGCGGCGGCGGTCCTTTCGCCAGCCTCGGGCAGCGGCATCACCGATGCCAGCGGCAGGTTCTCGGTGACGCTGCTCGCGGCCAGCAACACCGCTGAAGGCGGCGGCACGATCACGGCAACGGCCGTCAATGAGCTGGAGGCGCCTTCGGCGCAGGCGTCGTTCCAGGTCCAATCGACGTCGCCGCCGGTGACGGCGCCCGCAGTCACGCTGGCCCTGAACGACGCGACGACCGGAGCAGGCAGCAACACGGTCAGCCGTGACACGCCGCTGAAGGCAATCGCGACCCTGCTCGATGCCAACGGCCGACCGGTGGCCAACTCGGTCGTTCAGTTCACGCTGGCGTTCTCCGGCGGATCTCCGGTGGCGGTCCTGTCGCCGTCGTCCGGCAGCGGCATTACCGATGCCACCGGCAAGTTCTCGGTGACGATGATCGCGGCCAATGCGACGGCCGAGGGCAGCGGAACGATCACCGCGACGGCTGCGAACCTGGCGGACACACCTTCGGCGACGACTGCGTTCCAGGTCGTGCCGACCGCGCCGCCTGCCGTGGCGCCTGCCGTTGCCGTCGCGCTGACCGACCCGGCCACCGGGGCGAGCCGCAATACGCTGACGCTGGCCTCGCCGCTGAACGCGACCGCGACGCTGCTCGATGCCAGCAACCGGCCGGTGCCGAACTCGCTGATCCAGTTCTCGCTGACCACGGCCGGCGGGGGTTCGCCCGTGGCTGTCTTCTCGCCGGCCTCGGGCACCGGCATCACCGACGCCAGCGGCAAGTTCACGGTCTCGCTGCAGGCGGCGGGGCTGACGACGCAGGGCGCGGGGAACGTCAAGGCGACTGCCGTCAACGAGAAGGACGCGCCGTCGGCGACCGCAGCGTTCCAGGTCGGTGCCACGAATATCACGCTCGGCAACGTCACGCTCGCGCCGGCAGAGATCGAGCCTCTGCAAACGTCGACGATTACCGTGCGGGTGTCCGGGGTGCCGGAATCGGTGCCGGTCAGTGTCCGCTTCACGTCGTCCTGCGCGGCCAGCGACCTGGCGTCGCTGCCGGAATCGGTGGTGACGGTCAACGGTGTGGCGACCGCGGTCTACACGGACAAGGGCTGCAGTGGCCGTGACGCGATCACGATCTCGTCCGACGGTGCCACGTCGATCCAGACCTCGATCAATATCCTGCAGGCGCCGCCGGTGGCCATCCAGTTCGTCAGCGCCACGCCCGATGTGATTTCGGTGGCCGGCGTGGGCGGACAGCCCTCGTCGGTTGTTGTCTTCAAGGTCGTCAACGCGGCTCAGCAGCCGGTGGCCAGCCTGCCGGTGACCATGAGTCTTTCGACAGCGGTGGGAGGGGTGACTCTCGATGGCCAGGCCGGCCCGATCACCAAGCAGACTGCGCAGGATGGCACCGTGCGCGCGACCGTCGTGGCGGGCACGCAGCCTGGCCCGGTCCGTGTACGCGCAACTGCGGCAGGGGGACTGAGCGCCCTGTCGAGCCAGTTGACGATTCAGACCGGACTGGCAACGCAGAACCGATTCAGCCTGTCGTTCGAGACTTTCAACATCGAAGGCTGGAACGTCGATGGCACGAGCACGTCGGTGACGATCCGCGCGGCCGATCGCATCGGCAACCCGGTTCCCGACGGCACTACGGTGAATTTCCGCTCGTCGGGCGCCCTGATCGAACCTTCGTGCCAGACCGCCAATGGAGCGTGTTCGGTGAGCTTCCGCAGCCAGGCGAATCGTCCGGGCAGCGGCCGTGTCGCGGTCCTGGCGTGGGCTGTCGGCGAGGAGACGTTCCTGGATGCCAACGGCAACAACCGCTATGACCCAGGCGAATCGTTCGGCGATCTCGGGGATGCGTTCGTCGATGCGAACCTTGATGGCGTCTACCAGCAAAACGAGGAGTTCATCGCCTTCAATCCGGCGGCAACGTCGTCGTGTGCGCCGAGCGCATTCGCGGCGCCTGGCCGGCCGAACAGCTGCGATGGCGTCTGGGGGTTCGCCCATGTCCGCGCGGGTGGTCAGGTCGTGCTGTCGGGGTCCACGGCGTTCCCTTCGGGTCTGCCGTCCTCCGTGCGGCTTTTCGGGCCCGCTGAAACCTGCGAGGGCTCGGTCTCCTTCACGTTGCTCGACGTCAACGGCAATCCGATGCCGGCCGGAACCACGATCTCCGCTTCGATCAATGGCGGGACGACCGAAGTGTTCGGCTCACCGGTGGCGAATACCACCAGCCCGACCGGCGTCGGCATACAATTGAGCGTTCCTGCCGAAAAGGTTGAGGGCAGCGACCCTGAGGTGCAGTCGTTGCCAGGGCCAAGGCACGAAGACGCTGAGGATCTCGGTAACGAGCCCGCTGGGAACGACGACGTTCCTGCCCCCGGTGCTGGTGATCTACTAGACGGGTTGCAGGCAGGGAAGGGGTAGTGTTCTTGCCCTTTCCTGCTTCGCTCGGGGCTTTGGCCATCCGGCGCGACGCGGGAAAACGGAGGCGGGCCAGTTCGCTGTACGGATGTCAGACCGGCAAACGACCCTTCTTCCTGCGTGAGTGTTGACCGGGTGTTCCTGATCGGCATGATGGGTGCCGGCAAGTCGACCGTCGGCCGGCTGCTGGCGCGACGCTGCGGCTTTGAGTTCATCGACTGCGATCGGGAGCTCGAGGCGCGCAGCGGCGTCACGATCGCCACCATCTTCGAGCTCGAAGGCGAAGCGGGCTTTCGGCGTCGCGAGGCGGCGCTGATCGACGAACTGACCCAGCGGCCGCGCACGGTGCTCGCCACCGGCGGCGGCGCGATCCTCGAGGACGACAACCGCAGACACCTGCGCGAGCGGGGGCTGGTGATCTACCTGCGCGCTTCGCTCGACGAAATCCTGCGCCGCACGCAGAAGGATCGTGCCCGTCCGTTGCTGCAGACCAACGACCGGCGCGGGCGCATCGCCGAGCTGCTCGCCGAGCGCGAAGCGCTCTACGAGAAGGTCGCGCACGTGACCGTACAGTCGAGTTCCGGCAACCCGAACCGGCTGGTCGCGAAGCTGGTGCAGGACCCGCAGGTCGCGGCAGTGCTTCAGGGCGGCTGAGCGGCGCACCGGGAGGTGCGCTGCAAAGCTCAATAGAATCAGGCCATGCGGCGCCTTACGGTCGACCTTGCTGGTCGTTCCTACGACATCCATATCGGCTCCGGCCTGCTCGACCGGTTGGCCGAATTCGTCGGCCCGTCGAGGCCGTCGCGGCTGCTGGTCGTCACCGATGCGCGTGTCGGGCCGCTTTATGCGGCGCGCGCCGCTGGCGGCGCTGCGTCCGCTGGCGCCGGCCGCCGTTTTCGAACTGCCCGGTGGCGAAACGGGCAAGGACATGCGCGCGGTGGAAGCCGTGCTCGATGCACTGCTCGCCGCCGGCGCCGACCGCAAGAGCATCGTGATTGCGCTCGGCGGCGGCGTGGTCGGCGACATCGCGGGGTTCGCCGCGGCGATCTACATGCGCGGCATCCGCTTCGTGCAGGTTCCGACCACGCTGCTGGCGCAGGTCGATTCCTCGGTCGGCGGCAAGACCGGCGTCAACCATCCACGCGGCAAGAACCTGATCGGCGCCTTCCACCAGCCCGAAGCCGTGGTTGCCGATACCGATACGCTGCGTACCTTGCCGCAGCGCGAGCTCTCGGCCGGGCTGGCCGAGGTGCTCAAGCACGGGCTGCTCGCCGACGCGGATTACTTTGCGCAGGTGACGGGCGACCTGCCGCGGCTGCTTGCCTGCGACGAGCGGGCCCTGACCGCGGCGATCGGCCGTTCCTGCGAGATCAAGGCGGCGATCGTCGCCCGTGACGAGAAAGAGTCCGGCGAGCGCGCGCTGCTGAACCTCGGCCACACCTTCGGCCATGCGATCGAGGCATTGACCGGCTACGAGCGCTGGCTGCACGGCGAGGCGGTAGGCTGCGGCATGTGCCTGGCCGCGGACCTGTCGCAGCGGCTCGGGTTGATCACGCGCATGGATGTCGAGGCTGTCGAAAGGGCGGTCGCCGCCGCGAAGCTGCCGACGCGGATCGAGGGCCTCAGCCGGGCGGCCGCGCTCGAATCGATGCGCGGTGACAAGAAGACCGAGGCCGGGGAGATTCGCTTCATCGTCCTCGAGCGCATCGGCCGAGCCGTCCAGCGCGCCGTGCCGGCGGCGGCGTTGGAGGCGACGCTGGCGGCGGGTGGCTACCGATGAACATTGCCGAGGCGGGGCTGGCGCCGTACGCGGCCCGCGCGGCAGCCACGCGGGGCCGAACCGCACGCCGAGCCGCCGGCCGCAACGCGGAGCGATTTCCAGCGCGATCGCGACCGCATCGTGCACAGCACCGCGTTCCGGCGCCTCGAGTACAAGACGCAGGTGTTCGTCAACCACGAGGGCGATCTCTTCCGCACCCGGTTGACGCACTCGCTGGAGGTGGCGCAGATCGCGCGCGCGCTGGCGCGTGCGCTGGCCGCGAACGAAGACCTCGTCGAAGCGATCGCGCTGGCGCACGACCTCGGTCATACGCCGTTCGGGCACGCCGGCCAGGATGCGCTGAACGACTGCATGCGCCCGTATGGCGGCTTCGAGCACAACCTGCAGTCGCTGCGGGTCGTCGACGAACTCGAGGAGCGCTATGCCGCGTTCGACGGCCTCAATCTCTGCTTCGAGACGCGCGAGGGGATACTGAAGCACTGCTCGGCGGACAACGCGCGGCGACTGGGCGAACTCGGTGAGCGCTTCCTCCTGAGGAGGCAGCCGTCGCTCGAAGCGCAGATCACCAACCTGGCCGACGAGATCGCCTACAACAACCACGATATCGACGATGGGCTGCGCTCGGGACTGCTGAGCCTGGCCCAGCTCGACGACGTGCCGGTGTTCGCGCGCCATGCTCGAGTGGTACGGGCGGAGCATCCCTCGGTCGGCGAGCGGCGGATGATCCACGAGACGATCCGGCGCATGATCAACGAACTGGTCGTCGACCTCATTGCCGAATCGCGCCGCCGCATCGACGCCGCGGCGCCGGCATCGGTTGACGACGTTCGCGCCGCGCCGCCGCTGGTCGGATTCTCCGAGCCGGTGCGCGCCGAGGCCGACACGCTGAAACAGTTCCTGCGCGACCATCTTTATCGCCACTACCAGGTGATGCGGATGACCGAAAAGGCGCGGCGCATCGTGCGCGAACTGTTCGAGGCCTTCCTCAATGAACCGCGGCTGCTGCCGGCCGATCATCTGCAGCGCGCCGGGCATGACCGGCCGCGCGCAATTGCCGACTACGTGGCCGGCATGACCGACCGCTATGCAATGAAGGAACACCGGCGATTGTTCGCGGTCGGCGAGATCTGAAGTGCGGCGGATTCGGCGATGAAGCAGCGCGGTCGGGCAAGGGTGCCGCTGACAGGACAGAGGACTCGATGATCGGGATCAGACGGCGCCAGCTTCTGGGTTGCGCCTGCTGCGCGGCGGGCGGAGTCGTTCTTCCCGCTCTGGCGCGGGCGGCGGGCGCGACAGCCCCGGCTGGCGATCGGCGCGTGGAGTCGACTGCGTCTGGCGCAGCGCCGCAGAGTGCCAACGACTGGCGGGCGCGTCTTCTGCAGGGCGCTCGTTCGCTGTGGCTGTCGCGCGGCGAGACCGAGATCCGCAGCACCTACTGGACGCCCGAGTCGGGCTACGACGGCGAGGCGTACCAGGAAATCTGCTGGCTGCTGCGCGACGTGCAGGCGAACAAGAGCTTTCCGATGTCACCGCGGCTGCTCGACGTGCTCTGCGGGTTGCAGAACTGGCTCGCCTTCAACGGCGTGCGGCAGCCGATCCACGTCAACTCCGGATACCGCACCTTTTCGACCAACTGGCGCACGGAAGGGGCGGCGCTGAATTCGCGGCACGTGCTCGGCAGGGCGGCCGACATCACCGTGCCCGGCGTGTCGCTCGCCCGCCTCGCAGGCATGGCCAGCGTCTTCGGCCAAGGAGGGGTCGGCATGTACCTCAACAAGGGCTTCGTCCACGTCGACACCGGCGAGGAGCGGATCTGGATCAAGTGACAAAATCGGGGTCAGACTCCAATTTTCGGCGCCGCCTGCGGCGTGACCTCAGATGGCCCGCCTGCCACGCCTGACGGCCCCGGGGCTTCCGCACCACCTGATCCAGCGGGGTAACAACCGGCAGTCGATATTCATCGACGAGGCCGACTGCGATTCCTACCTGCATGAGCTCGCCGAGCTCGCCGACGGTCACGGCCTGGCGATTCACGCCTACGTCCTGATGCCGAACCACGTGCACCTGCTGGTTACGCCGGTCCAGCGCGAGACGCTGCCGAGAGTGATGCAGGCGCTCGGTCGCCGTTATGTGCGCCGTTTCAACGACCGGCATCGACGCACGGGCACGCTGTGGGAGGGGCGCTATCGGTCAACGCTGATCGAGACCGATCGATACCTGCTGGCGTGCATGCGCTACATCGAAATGAATCCGGTGCGTGCAGGGCTCGTGAACGAGCCGGGGCACTATCGGTGGTCGAGCCACGCTCATCACATCGGCCTGCGCCTCGATCCGCTGATCACGGAGCACGCCGTGTACTGGGCGCTCGGCAATACGCCGTTCGAGCGGCAGGTTGCCTATCGCCGCCTGTTCGAAGGCGGTCAGGAAGCCGCTGAAGTCGAGGCGATCCGCTATGCCACGCATCGGGGCTGGGCGCTGGGGCAGCGAGCCTTTGTCGAGAGCGTATCGCAGAGTGCGGGACGCCGCGCGGCGCCTCGCCATGCCGGGCGGCCCCGCAAGACGCTGAGCTGAATGCCGGAACGGACAAGGCCGTATTCTCACTCTGTCCCCAATTAAATTTCTTGACGTTGAAATCTAGAAAAATCGGAGTCTGACCCCGATTTTTTGGGTTGTGATGGGTGTTGCGACGCAGTACATTGGGCTGCTCAAGCTTGGAGCGCGCCATGGACTCTCGCCAACACGACCGGATTCTCGACGCCGCCGCGCAACGGGGGATGTATGCGCCCGGCGCCGAGCACGATGCCTGCGGCGTCGGCTTCGTGGCGCATATCAAGGGCAAGGCGAGCCATGCGCTGATCGGTCAGGCGCTGCTGATCCTGCAGAACCTTGACCATCGTGGCGCCGTCGGCGCCGATCCTCTGTGCGGCGACGGCGCCGGCATCCTGATCCAGATTCCCGACGCGCTTTATCGCGAGGAACTCGGCAAGGGCGGCGTTTTGCTGCCGCCGCCGGGCGAATATGGCGTCGGCATGGTGTTCCTGCCGCAGGAGCATGCCTCGCGGCTGGCCTGCGAACAGGAACTCGAGCGCACCGTGCGCGAGGAAGGCCAGGTCGTGCTCGGCTGGCGCGACGTGCCGGTCGACCACGACATGCCGATGTCGCCGCTGGTGAGGAACCGCGAACCGCGTATCCGCCAGGTCTTCATCGGTCGCGGTTCCGACGTGATGGTGCCGGATGCGCTCGAGCGCAAGCTGTATGTCATCCGCAAGCGCGCCAGCCACAAGATCCAGCGGCTCAAGCTGAAGCACGGCAAGGAGTACTTCGTGCCGTCGATGTCCGGCCGCACGGTCGTCTACAAGGGGCTGCTGCTTGCCGACCAGGTCGGCCGCTACTACCCCGATCTGCGCGATCCGCGCGCCGTGACCGCCATTGCGCTGGTGCACCAGCGCTTTTCGACCAACACGTTCCCCGCCTGGGAACTGGCGCACCCGTACCGGATGATCGCGCACAACGGCGAGATCAACACCGTCAAGGGCAACTTCAACTGGATGCGTGCGCGCGAGGGCGTGATGAGCTCGCCGGTGCTCGGCGAGGATCTGAAGAAGCTCTGGCCGCTGATCTACGAAGGGCAGTCGGACACGGCCTGCTTCGACAACGCGCTCGAACTGCTGACGATGGGCGGCTATCCGCTGGCGCACGCGGTGATGATGATGATTCCCGAGGCGTGGGAGCAGCACACCCTGATGGACGAGGGTCGCCGCGCGTTCTACGAGTACCACGCGGCGATGCTCGAGCCGTGGGACGGCCCGGCGGCAATCGCCTTCACCGACGGCGTGCGCATCGGCGCCACGCTCGACCGCAACGGACTGCGCCCGGCGCGCTACATCGTCACCGACGACGACCTCGTGGTGATGGCCTCGGAGATGGGCGTGCTGCCGATTCCGGACGCGCGCATCGTCAAGAAATGGCGGCTGCAGCCGGGCAAGATGTTCCTGATCGACACCGAGCAGGGCCGGATCATCGACGACGCCGAGCTGAAGACGCAGCTGGCGGCGGCGCAGCCGTACAAGGAATGGATCCGGCGCATCCGCGTCAAGCTCGACGACCTGCCCGCGCCGGCGACAGGCAGCGCGTCGGCGGCGCGCATCGAGGTGCCGCTGCTCGACCGCCAGCAGGCCTTCGGATACACGCAGGAAGAGGTCAGGCTGCTGATGGAGCCGATGGCGATCCAGGGCGAGGAGGCGATCGGCTCGATGGGCAACGACAGCGCTTTGCCGGTGCTGTCCGACCGCAACAAGCCGCTGTACAACTACTTCAAGCAACTGTTCGCGCAGGTGACCAACCCGCCGATCGACCCGATCCGCGAGCAGCTGGTGATGTCGCTGGTCAGCTTCATCGGGCCGAAGCCCAACCTGCTCGACATCAACAACATCAATCCGCCGATGCGCCTCGAGGTGAGCCAGCCCGTGCTCGACTTCAAGGACATGGCCAAGATCCGCTCGATCGAGCGCTACGCCTCCGGCAAGTTCCGCAGCTACGAGCTGCACATCACCTACCCGCTCGACTGGGGCAACGAAGGCGTCGAGGCGCGGCTGGCGTCGCTGTGCGCGCAGGCCGTCGATGCGGTCAAGGCCGGCTTCAATGTCCTGATCGTCACCGACCGCGGTCTCGATGCGGAGCACGTGGCGATTCCGGCGCTGCTGGCCACGAGCGCGATCCACCAGCACCTGATCGGCGCCGGGCTGCGCACCTCGACCGGCCTCGTGGTCGAGACCGGCAGCGCTCGGGAAGTGCACCACTTCGCGCTGCTGGCCGGGTACGGCGCCGAAGCGATCCACCCGTACCTGGCGATGGAGACGCTGCGCGCGCTGCACAACGGCAACGAAGGCGACGCCGACAAGGCGATCGCCAACTACATCAAGGCCGTCGGCAAGGGCCTGAACAAGGTGATGTCCAAGATGGGCATCTCCACCTACATGTCCTACTGCGGCGCGCAGATCTTCGAGGCGGTGGGGCTGGCCTCCGACCTGGTCGAGAAGTACTTCCGCGGCACGGCGAGCAACGTCGGCGGCATCGGCCTGTTCGAGGTGATGGAAGAGGCGGTGCGCACGCATCGCGCGGCGTTCTCCGACGATCCGGTGCTGGCGAACATGCTGGACGCCGGCGGCGATTACCAGTGGCGGGTGCGCGGCGAAGAGCACATGTGGACGCCGGACGCGATTGCCCGCCTGCAGCACTCGACGCGCGCCAACTCCTATCAGACCTACAAGGAGTATGCGCAGATCATCAACGACCAGAGCCGCCGGCACCTGACCCTGCGTGGCCTGTTCGAGTTCCGCGTCGACCCGGGCAAGGCCATTTCGATCGACGAGGTCGAACCGGCCAAGGAGATCGTCCGGCGCTTCGCCACCGGCGCGATGTCGCTCGGGTCGATCTCGACCGAGGCCCACTCGGTGCTGGCCATCGCGATGAACCGCATCGGCGGCAAGAGCAATACCGGCGAAGGCGGCGAGGATCCGGTCCGCTACCAGCAGGAACTGCGCGGCATCCCGGTGGGCGAAGGTGACACGCTCGCCGGCGTGCTCGGCCGCGACCGGGTCGAGGTCGATGTGCCGCTCAAGGCCGGCGATTCGCTGCGTTCGAAGATCAAGCAGGTCGCCTCCGGCCGCTTCGGCGTCACCGCCGAGTACCTGAACAGCGCCGACCAGATCCAGATCAAGATGGCGCAGGGCGCCAAGCCCGGCGAGGGCGGGCAGCTTCCTGGCCACAAGGTCAGTGAATACATCGCCAAGCTGCGCTTCTCGGTGCCGGGCGTCGGCCTCATCTCGCCGCCGCCGCACCACGACATCTATTCGATCGAAGACCTGGCGCAGCTGATCCACGACCTGAAGAACGCCAACCCGAATGCGTCGATCAGCGTCAAGCTCGTCAGCGAGGTCGGAGTCGGCACCGTGGCTGCCGGCGTGGCCAAGGCCAAGGCCGATCACGTCACGATTTCGGGCCACGACGGCGGCACCGGCGCATCGCCGGTCTCGTCGATCAAGCATGCCGGCACGCCGTGGGAACTGGGGCTCGCCGAAACTCAGCAGACGCTGGTGCTCAATCGCCTGCGCGGCCGCATCGCGGTGCAGGTCGACGGACAGATGAAAACGGGCCGCGACGTGGCGATCGGCGCGCTGCTCGGCGCCGACGAGTTCGGCTTCGCCACTGCGCCGCTGGTGGTCGAAGGCTGCATCATGATGCGCAAGTGCCACCTGAACACCTGCCCGGTCGGTGTCGCGACCCAGGACCCGGTGCTGCGCGCCCGCTTCAAGGGCCAGCCGGAGCACGTGGTCAACTTCTTCTTCTTCGTCGCCGAAGAGGTGCGCGAGATCATGGCGCAGCTCGGTATCCGCCGCTTCGACGAGCTGGTCGGCCGCGCCGATCTGCTCGACACCCGCAAGGGCGTCGAGCACTGGAAGGCGAAGGGGCTCGATTTCTCGCGCATCTTCTACCAGCCGGCGATGCCGGCAGACGTGGCCCGTCGCCACTGCGAAACGCAGGACCACGGCCTCGACCGCGCGCTCGACCACAAGCTGATCGCCATTGCCCAGCCGGCGCTCGAACGGCGCGAGCGGGTCAGCTTCATCAGCCCGATCCGCAACGTCAACCGCACGGTCGGCACCATGCTGTCGGCGCAGGTGGCGCGCCGCTACGGCCACGAAGGGCTGCCCGACGACACGATTCACATCCAGTTCCAGGGCACCGCAGGGCAGAGTTTCGGGGCGTTCCTGGCCGCGGGCATCACGCTCGACCTCGTCGGTGACGCCAACGACTACACCGGCAAGGGCCTGTCGGGCGGGCGGGTGATCGTGCGCAGCCCCAACGACTTCCGCGGTTTCGGGCCCGAGCACATCATCGTCGGCAACACGGTGCTGTACGGCGCCATCGCCGGCGAGGCCTACTTCAACGGCGTGGCTGGCGAGCGTTTTGCCGTGCGCCTTTCGGGCGCGAGCGCGGTCGTCGAAGGCACCGGCGACCACGGCTGCGAGTACATGACCAAGGGCACCGTCGTCGTGCTCGGCGGCACCGGGCGTAATTTCGCCGCCGGGATGAGCGGCGGCATCGCCTACGTGTACGACCCGGACGGCGATTTCGAGCAGCGCTGCAACACCGCGATGGTGGCGCTTGAGCCGGTGCTGCCGACACAGCAGCAGCAGGAGAAGATCGACGAGGCGATCTGGCACCTCGGCGAGACCGACGAGTTCGTGCTGCGGAGCCTCATCGAGCAGCACTTCCGCTACACGGGCAGCTTCCGCGCCCGCGAGATCCTGCACGACTGGCCGAACAAGCGCGGCAGGTTCGTCAAGGTCTTCCCGCACGAGTACCGGCGTGCGCTGAAGGAGCTGTACGAAGCGCAACGCAGGGCTGAGCCGAGCAAGCTGGCGGCCTGAGGAAAGCACATGGGCAAGATCACCGGATTCCTCGAGTACCAGCGGCTGGAAGAGGCGGCCGAAGCGCCCGACAGCCGCAAGAAGCACTGGCACGAGTTCGTCGTCCACCTGACCGACGAGCAGGCGGCGGTGCAGGGCGCGCGCTGCATGGACTGCGGCATCCCCTTCTGCAACAACGGCTGCCCCGTCAACAATGTCATCCCCGACTTCAACGACCTCGTTTACCGGCAGGACTGGCAGGCCGCACTCGACGTGCTGCATTCGACCAACAACTTCCCGGAGTTCACCGGCCGGGTGTGTCCGGCGCCCTGCGAGGCGGCCTGCACGCTGAACATCAACAACGATCCGGTCGGCATCAAGTCGATCGAGCACGCGATCATCGACAAGGGCTGGGCCGAGGGCTGGGTGGCGCCGCAGCCGTCCGCACGGAAGACGGGCAGGAAGATCGCGGTGGTCGGCAGCGGGCCGGCAGGGCTCGCCGCCGCGCAGCAGCTGGCGCGCGTCGGGCACGACGTCACGGTGTTCGAAAAGAACGACCGGATCGGCGGCCTGCTCCGCTACGGCATTCCCGACTTCAAGATGGAGAAGTCGCACATCGACCGCCGCATCGAGCAGATGAAGGCCGAGGGCGTCACCTTCCGCGCCGGAGTGCGTGTCGGAAAGCTCAACGGTGCGAAGATCAACGATTACAGCAAGGAGGCGGTCGACGCCGAGAAGGTGGCCGCGGAGTTCGACGCGATCGTGCTGGCCGGCGGCGCCGAGATGCCGCGCGACCTGCCGGTGCCGGGTCGCGACCTGAAAGGCGTGCACTTCGCAATGGAGTTCCTGCCGCAGCAGAACAAGGTTGTCGCCGGCGACAAGGTCAAGGGCCAGATCCTTGCCACCGGCAAGCACGTGGTGGTGATCGGCGGCGGCGACACCGGTTCGGACTGCGTCGGCACCAGCAATCGCCATGGCGCGAAGAGCGTCACCCAGTTCGAGTTGCTGCCCCAGCCGCCGGCGCAGGAGAACAAGGAAATGACGTGGCCGTACTGGCCGGTCAAGCTGCGCACTTCGAGCAGTCACGAGGAAGGCGTGGCGCGCGACTGGGCGGTGACCACCAAGCGCTTCAACGACGACGGCAGAGGCAACGTGAAGTCGCTGACCGCCGCACGCGTCGAGTGGCGGCAGGACCCGATGACCGGCCAGATGAAGATGGTCGAGGTTCCCGGTTCCGAGTTCGAACTGCCGGCTGACCTGGTGCTTTTCGCGATGGGATTCGTCTCGCCGGTGGGCTCCGTGCTGGAGGCGTTCGGCGTCGAGACAGACCCGCGCGGCAACGCGCGGGCGACGACCGACGGCGACGGCTGTTACCGGACCAGCGTCGACAAGGTCTTCGCTGCCGGCGACATGCGGCGCGGGCAGAGCCTGGTCGTATGGGCGATCCGCGAGGGTCGGCAGTGCGCGCGCGCGGTCGACGAGTACCTGATGGGGACGACGACGCTGCCGCGCTGAGCCGGGTCCCGTTCCGGCCGCAAGCCGCCTGCACTCGAGGTCGCAGATAACGGATCCGATCGAAGGTGTTCGTCGCGCAAGGGGAGCTGCAATGACCGTAACTCGCGGCGAACTCGCCCGCACGACACTCGCCGTGATCTTCATCGGCGGCATGATCCTGGGCTCGCTGTGGATCCTGCGGCCGTTCCTCGGCGCCGTGATCTGGGCCACCATGGTCGTGGTCGCCACCTGGCCGGCGCTGCTATGGCTGCAGCAGCGGCTGTGGCGAAGGCGGTGGCTGGCGGTGGCGCTGATGACCTCGATGCTGCTGCTGACCTTCGTCGTACCACTGTCGCTGGCCATCGGCACGATCGTTGTCGAATCGGACCGGCTGATCGGCTGGGTCAAGGGGTTGTCGTCGCTGCGGCTCACTGTCCCGCCGGAAGCGATCGGGCAGATTCCGTTCTTCGGCCCCAGGCTGGTGGCGGCGTGGGAGCAGGCGGCGGCCATGGGTGCGGACGGACTGATCGCGAAGCTTGCGCCCTATGCCAACGACATCGTCAGGTGGTTCGTGTCCGAGGTCGGCAGCGTCGGCTTCCTCATCTTGCAGTTCTTCCTCACCGCGGTGCTCGCGGCGCTGATGTACTCCGGCGGCGAGGAAGCGGCGGCGACCGCGCGCCGCTTCGGTCGCCGTCTCGCAGGCGAGCGCGGCGAAACGGCAATCGTCCTCGCCGGGCAGGCGATTCGCGCCGTGGCGCTCGGCGTCGGTGTCACGGCGGTCGCGCAGTCGTTGCTCGGCGGGATCGGCCTTGCCGTCGCCGGCGTGCCGTTCGCCAGCCTGCTCACCGCCGTAATGTTCATGCTCTGCATTGCGCCAGCTTGGCCCGACGCTGGTACTCGTGCCGGCCGTGATCTGGGTCTTCTGGAGCGGCGATGCCGGCTGGGGCGTCTTCCTGCTGCTGTGGACCGCGGTCGTCGGCACGATGGACAATTTCCTGCGCCCGATCCTGATCCGGCGCGGCGCCGACCTGCCGCTGCTGCTGATCCTGGCCGGCGTGATCGGCGGCCTGCTGGCCTTCGGACTGGTCGGCATCTTCGTTGGCCCGGTCCTTCTGGCGGTCAGCTACAAGCTTCTCGGAGAATGGATCGCCGAAGTCGATGGGCCGCAGCAGCCAGTGGGTGCAGAAGCAGGCCGGCCGCCCGCCCCTTGACGACGTGCTGGGCGTCCCCCGCGGCACGCTGAGGCCCGGCGTCACCGATAGGCGTCTCGCCTCCGGCGTACAGCGTGGTCGAGTTCGACCCGGCGTGAGCTGCATTTCGCTGTACGGGCGCCCCCGCATCGAAGCCCGGCGGCAGGCCGCGCGCGGCGCCGCCGCGAACGGCTGGCGACGCAGAGCGATCAATCCGCCTGGTCGTGATTGCCCGACAGGGCAGGCGCTTCGGTCGCGCTGGGCAGTTGCGGCCGGTCCCGCGTCTTGCTGACCAGACACAGGAAACCGAGGTCACAGTTGTCGTCGGCGGTGAACTGGTGCCAGGCCAGCGGATCGATGGTGACCAGGTCGAACTGGGCCACCGGATGCGTCTCGTCTTCGATCCTGACCGTCCCGCGGCCGCGCAGGATCAGCACCGCGTGCGTGTGCCGATGACGCTCCAGCGTCGAATAGCCGCCCGGCGCGATCTCGAAGTAGCGCAGTTCGCAGGCCTGGTCCGGCTGCGCGAACAGCACCTGCCGCGTGATGTCGCGGAACGGTGCGCTGCCCTCTTCCTTGTAGCGCAGACGCTCGACCCCGGCCCAGCCGAATTCGCCGGCCGCCGGCGCCGCAAACCGACGTACGCCGCTCATGCGGCAACCTCGTCGGCCGCTGCCACCGAGTCGACGAAGGCGCGGCTGCGCTCGCCGAGCCGCTCGCCCGCAATCAGCAGCGACCCGCCAATCAACAGCATCGTGTCGACCCCGTACTCGCGCTTGATCTCCGGCACGCGCTCCACCGACATGCCGCCGGCCGGCACAGGCAGCGCCGGATGAAGTCCGTGCCAGGGCGTGCGGCAGTTCTGCGCAACGGCCTGGCAGACGTCGGCAGGGTAGGTGAAGCGGCCGCCGTGGTTGGGAAAGATCACCGCGTCGGCACCGACCAGCCGGAACAGTTTGCCGAGCAGCACCGCCGGGGCGATGCGGCCTGCGCCGCCGAAGGCGGGGTGGGCGATGAAGGCGAGGTCGGGATGCTCGCGCTTCAGCGCGTTCAACGTCGCCGTGCCGCAGATCAGCGGCGCAATCAGCACCACGCCGACGCCGTGCGAGCGCGCCAGCTCGACCTGGCGCTGCATCTGCACGTGCGTGCCGTACAGGCTTGGCGCATACACCGAGCGCCGACCGAGGGTCGCGTTCGCGTCCTGCACCACGCGCTGGCAGGCCGCCACCCGCTCCGCGAACGGTGCGCTGCGCTGGTTGGCCCAGCCGTGGTCGTCCTTGATGACATCGATCCCCGCCTGCGCGAAGGTGCGGCACAGTTCGGCGAGCTGACCGACCGTCGACCCGATCGGTTTGAGCGCCGAGCAGGTCAGGGGTCGGCCATGAACACCGGTCAGGCGCCGCAGGCCTTCGATGCCGAGATTCGGGCCGCCAAGCGCCTGCGCCAGCGATGGCGGAACTTCGACGTCGACGAGTTCGACGTCCGGCTGCAGCGAACAGTTGCCGAACAGCATGTTCATCAACTGTCCGGCGTCCTCGCAGACGGTCTCGCCGCTCAGGCTGAGGTGGGCGAGGCTCGTGCCGTCGGCCTGGGGCTCGATGCGCTCGACGCGGGCAAGCACGTCATCAAGGACGCGAGCGTCACCGACCGCCTCGACCGGCATCTCGATGCTCTGTTCGATCGCGAGCAGCCGGGCCCGGTGGGCGGCCTGGCCGGCCGCAACCCCGAGGCGATAAACGACGTCGATCCGCGGCACCATGATGCGCGCATTTTACGTAGTGGCACCGCGCCGCGGCCGGCGCCAACCCGGCCACAGGCGGTCGCTATCATCCCCGTCCTTCCGGGAGCCCGGACCCGTAGACAGGCGGCGGTGCGCGTGCAGGTTGACCCGGCCGATTGCGGGCCGTCGGGAGCGTGGGCGTGAAAGCGTGTGGAAGAAGGGTGAACTGATGTTCGAACGGTTCCGTCTGCAGAGCCTGTTGCTCGCGCTGCTGCTCGTCGTTGCCGGTGTCACCGTTGCGCAGACGCCCGCGACGGAGCCGGCGACCTTGTACATCCTCAACCGCGAGATCGTCACGATGCGCGGCGTGCTCGCCGGGGCGACGCCGGCGCAGAGGGTCGAGCGCACCCGCGCCCGTCTGATCGACCTTCCGGAATCGGCCATCGACCTTCCGATCAGCGCAGTGAGCGCCGAGTTCGGCAAGTCGCGCGGTGTGCAGTTCTTTCTCGGCCCGCACTATCTGTTCCCCGTTCTGGAAGACGACGTCGACCCGTTGGCGCAGCAGAGCTTCGACGAACTGGTCAAGCAGACCGAGGACCGGCTGGAGGAGGCACGCGCTGCCTGGCACGCACTGAACGATCGGCCGCTGCTTCTACGCGGCCTGCTGCAAGCCCTGGTTGCCACGCTGCTGTTCGCGCTCCTGGTCTGGACTGTCTACCGGGCCGGCGGCGCCGGGCTGCGCGGGCTGGAACGTTGGCGGGACCGACTCGCCGCGCGGCATGCGCATGTCGATCTCGGCGAGTTTGTCGCCCGCGTCGTCGTCGGCAGCGTGCAGGTCGTGCAGTGGCTCTTGATCGCCGCGCTTGCCTATGCGTGGCTGCGCTATCTCGTCGGCAGCTTCATGGCGACCGCACCGGTCGCGCGTCGACTCGACGGCTGGCTGTGGGATCGGCTGGTCTGGATTGTCGAAGGCTTCCTGGCGAGCGTGCCGGGGCTCGTCACGATCGTCATCGTGCTGGTGATCACGCGGGCGATCGCCGACGCGGTCGGCTATCTCTTCGATAGGGTTTACCAGGGCCGGCTCAGGCTGCCCCTGTTGCATCCGGAGACGACGAGCGCTACGCGGCGCATCGTCAGCCTCGTGGTCTGGGGGCTGGGCCTGGCCGTGGCCTACCCTTACCTGCCCGGTGCCAGCAGCGAGGCGTTCAAGGGACTCTCGGTGCTGTTCGGGCTGATGCTCACGCTCGGTTCGACGGGGCTGGTGACGCAGGCGATGAGCGGTCTGGTCATCGTCTATTCGAGAGCGCTGCGCAAAGGCGACTTCGTCGAACTGAACGACGTGCAGGGCGTGGTGACCGAGGTCGCGTCGCTGGCGACCAAGATCGTCAACGTGCGCAACGAAGAGATCACGATCCCGAACTCGGTGTTGATCTCGAGCCCGATTCGCAACTACTCGAAGCTGTCGGACGCCAAGGGCACGCTGCTGTCGACGAAGGTGACCATTGGTTACGACGCCCCGTGGCGACAGGTGCATGCGCTGCTGATCGAGGCGGCGCGCAAGACGCCTGCAGTGCGGGGAACGCCGGCGCCGTTCGTGTACCAACGCGCGCTCGCCGACTTCTACGTCGAGTACGAGCTGTTCGTCAGCATCGACCGACCGCTGGAGCGCATTCCGATCCTGTCCGCGCTGCACGCCAACGTCCAGGACGAGTTCAACGCGCACGGCGTGCAGATCATGTCGCCGCACTTCTTCGCCCAGCCGGCGAATGCCGTCGTGGTGCCGAAGGAGCAGTGGTTCGCGCCGCCTGCGCAGCCGCCCTCGTGAGCGCGTGCCCTCGCCCTCGGTAAGCGGCCGGTGGGACGGCGCATGCGTTGTGCCGCCGAGTGATTTCGTCGCGCCGCAACGCGTAGGCAGCGGCGATCGGGCAATGCACCTGCGTAAGACAGGGTCGGCACGGCCGGCTTTCGAATCGCTTATGCGACAATCCGCGGCCGACTTTTCCTAGGCGCGGCGCCTTCGACGACCGGTCGATCGGTGCCACAGGATTACCTCCCCGAACCCTTTGAGCAGATACCGCCCGCAACCACCGCGGCGGACCCAGCCGTGACATCGGACGCCCTCATCACTGTCGATCGCGTCACTTTCGGTTACGACGCCAGCCGAACGATCCTCGAGGACGTTTCGCTGACGTTCGCGCGCGGCAAGATCACGGCCATCATGGGCGGCTCGGGCTGCGGCAAGACCACGCTGCTGCGGCTGATCGGCGGCGTGCACGCGCCGAACAAGGGGACGGTCAGCTTCGACGGCGAGGTGATCGACGCGGGCGACCGGGAGCAGCTCTTCCGGCTGCGCCGGCGGCTCGGCATGCTGTTCCAGTTCGGCGCCCTGTTCACCGATCTGACGGTGTTCGAGAACGTCGCCTTCCCGCTGCGCGAGCACACCCGGCTCCCGGAGCCGATGATCCGCGACATCGTGCTTCTGAAACTTAATGCCGTCGGCCTGCGCGGCGCCGCGCAGCTGCGCATCTCCGAAGTCTCCGGTGGCATGGCGCGGCGCGTCGCGCTGGCGCGCGCGATTGCGCTCGACCCGGAACTGATCATGTACGACGAGCCGTTCGCCGGGCTCGATCCGATCAGCATGGGCGTGGCGGCAAACCTGATCCGCAGGCTCAACGATGCGACTGGCGCCACGTCGCTGATCGTCTCGCACGACGTGCAGGAGTGCTTCCTGATCAGCGACTATGCCTACCTGATCTCGTCGGGAAGGATCGTCGGCGAAGGCACGCCGGCGCAGCTGAAGGCCTCGGACCACCCGGAGGTGCGCCAGTTCATCCGTGGCGAGCCCGACGGGCCCGTGCCCTTCCACTACCCCGCGCCGCCAGTGGCCGAGGGCTTCGGGATCGGCGCATGAACGCGCTCGATTTCCTGCCGCGGCTCGGCCGCTGGGCGCTCGGTTCCCTGTTCCGGTTCGGGCACGGTGCCTTCTTCCTCGTCGACCTGCTGAAGAACATTCCCGCATCGCTGCGCCGCTTCTACCTGGTGGTGGCGCAGATCCATGCGATCGGCAATTACTCGCTGGTGATCATCGCGGCCTCCGGACTGGCGGTCGGTTTCGTCCTCGGTCTGCAGGGCTATTACACGCTGTCGCGCTACGGTGCCGCCGAGTCGCTCGGTCTGCTGGTCGCACTGTCGCTGGTGCGCGAACTGGGACCGGTGGTCACCGCGCTGCTGTTCGCAGGCCGGGCCGGCACGTCGCTCACCGCCGAAATCGGTCTGATGAAGGCCGGCGAGCAGCTTGCGGCAATGGAACTGATGGCCATCGATCCCAAGCAGCGCGTGCTGGCACCGCGGCTGCTCGGTGGCATCATCGCCATGCCGCTGCTGGCGGCGATGTTCTCCGCGGTGGGCATCTTCGGCGGCTACGTGGTCGGGGTGCTGATGATCGGCATCGACCCGGGCCAGTTCTGGTCGCAGATGCAGGCTGGGGTCGACGTGTGGGACGACGTCGGCAACGGGATCATCAAGAGCGTCGTCTTCGGCGTGACCTGCACTTTCGTCGCGCTGTACGAAGGCTACGAGGCCAACGCCACGCCGGAAGGTGTGGCGCAGGCCACCACGCGCACGGTCGTGATCGCGTCGCTGGCCGTGCTGCTGCTCGACTTCGTGCTGACTGCGGTGATGTTCTCGACACCGCGCTAGGACAACGGGAAGAACAATGACACGCAGAGGAATCGAATCGCTGGTCGGCCTGTTCGTCGTGCTCGGCTTCGTGGCGATCGGCTATCTGGCGCTGAAGGCGGCCAACCTGGCGGCGATGACGGTCGGCGAGACGTACTCGGTGACGGCGCGATTCGACAACGTCGGCGGCCTGAAGCCGCGCGCGCCGGTGAAGAGCGCGGGCGTCACCGTCGGCCGCGTCTCGTCGATTTCGCTCGACGGCAAGACCTTCCAGGGTGTGGTGACGATGGAACTCGAGAAGCGCTTCGCGTTTCCCAAGGACACGTCGGCGTCGATCCTGACCGCCGGACTGCTCGGCGACCAGTACGTCGGACTCAATCCCGGCGGCGAGGACGACAACCTCGCTGCGGGCGACACGATCAGGTTGACCCAGTCGGCCGTGGTGCTCGAGAACCTGATTGGCCAGATGCTCTACAACCGCGCCGCTGAGGGTGGCGGCGAAGCCGGGAAATGAGACGGCCATGAGAGCGTTCGGCGGATATCTCCGCCTTGTGGCGGCGGCGATCGTGGCGGCCGGCCTGGTCGGCTGCGCGTCGATTCCGACAGGCGCCGGCGCCAACCCGGTCGACCCGTGGGAGGTCTACAACCGGCACATGTTCGACTTCAACGACCGTGTCGACCGCGCGCTGCTCAAGCCGGTTGCGCAGGCCTACGAGGCCGTGCTCCCTCAGGACCTGCGCGTGTGCATCAACAATGGCTTCCTCAATCTCCTCGAGCCGGTCAACGCGATCAACAACCTCTTGCAGGGCAAACCGAGCGAAGCGATGTCCGACGTGTGCCGGTTCGCGGTCAACAGCACGGTCGGCCTGCTCGGCTGTTTCGACGTCGCGGCCAAGTCAGGCGCGCCGCGGAGCAACGAGGATTTCGGGCAGACGCTCGGCCGCTGGGGGCTGCAGCCGGGGCCGTACTTCGTGCTGCCCCTGCTCGGGCCGAGTTCCGTTCGCGACACGTTCGGCCGGCTGTTCGACTTCCTCCGCACCGACGCGCTCTGGTACATCCAGGACATTCCGGTGCGCAATTCGCTTGTCGGCGTGCGCCTCGTCGATGCGCGCGCCAGCCTGCTGCCGGCTGAAAAGGTGCTCGAGGCAGCGGCGCTCGACAAGTACCAGTTCGTACGCGATGGCTTCCTGCAATTGCGGCGCAACCTCGTGTACGACGGCGATCCGCCGCGGCTGCCCGATCCGGACTTCGACGATGAAGAGCCGCCGCAGTCCGGTGCAAGGGCGCCCAACGCCGAGCCGGATCAACCGAAGCCGGCGCCGGCGCGTTAAGCAACGCTGATGTCCGTCGGACGCAATTCGAACAGGAAACTGCAGCGATGAGTCAAAGAACCCTGATCACTTCATTGGCCCTGGGCGTGCTGGTCGCCGTTGGCGTGGCGTCGGTGCCGGCGGCCCGTGCGCAGGGCAGCGCCAACGCCTCGCTGGGCACGCCCGACGTGCTGGTCAAGACGCTGTCGGAGGACGTGCTCGCGTCGATCCGCAAGGATCCGAGCCTGCAGTCGGGGGACGTTTCGCGGCTGAACGCGCTGGTGGACGAGAAGATCCTGCCGCACGTGAACTTCGAGAAGATGACCCGCCTCGCCGTCGGCCGCAGCTGGCGCGAGGCGACGCCCGAGCAGCGTCAGGCGCTGACGCGGGAATTTCGTACGCTTCTCGTGCGCACCTACGCCGGCGCCGTGTCGGCAGCCAAGGACTATCAGGTGCAGATGCGGCCGTTTCGCGCGGAGTCGACCGAAACCGACGTGACCGTACGCACGCAGGCCGTGCCGGCGCGCGGCGAGCCGATCCAGCTCGACTACCGGCTGGAGAAGACCAGCGGCGGATGGAAGATCTACGACGTCAACGTGCTCGGCATCTGGCTGGTCGAGAACTACCGCAACACGTTTGCCGGCGAAGTCAGCCGCGGCGGCATCGACGGGCTGATCAAGTCGCTGGCCGACCGTAACAGGGCGCTCGAAAGCAAGGCGTCCTGAACCACTGGCTTCCACCCCACGATGAAGGTCGCCGTAACCTCGATCACCAACGCCAATGCCGGCGAAGTGCTCCTCGAAGGCCTGGCATCGATCGCGAACGGCGACTTTACGGTCGATCTCGCCGCGGTGACCGAGGTCGACACGGCAGCGATCGCGCTGCTGCTCGAATGGCAGCGGCAGGCCGTTGCACGCGGCGGGCGGCTTGTCTTCAGCAGCGTGCCGGCCGACATCGACAGCCTGGCGAAGTTGTACGGCGTCGAGCGGCTGCTCGCTCTCGACGGGCAGCGCGCAGCCTAGGGACGCAGCGGCCGGAGCTTCTACAATGCGCCGGCCGCCGTTCCGATCCTCGGGACGGCGGCCTTTTCGTTTCTGCATGCGCGCGACCGCCGCCATCGAAGTTGCCGAACTCGTCAAGCGCTACCCAGGCGTGGTCGCGCTCGACGGCGTCAGCCTGCGCGTCGAGCAGGGCGAGTTCTTCGGGCTGCTCGGCCCGAACGGCGCCGGCAAGACGACGCTGATCTCGATCGTCGCCGGCCTGTCGCGGGCCAGCAGTGGCCGGGCGGCCGTCATGGGCCACGACGTGGTCGCCGACTACCGCGAGGCGCGCAGCCGGATCGGCGTGGTGCCCCAGGAACTGGTGTTCGACCCGTTCTTCACGGTGCGCGAGACGCTGCAGTTCCAGTCCGGCTACTTCGGGCTGCGTCACAACGACGACTGGATCGACGAGGTGATGGCCAACCTCGATCTCACCGCCAAGGCCAACGCCAACATGCGCACGCTGTCCGGCGGCATGAAGCGACGCGTGCTGGTGGCGCAGGCGCTGGTGCACCGGCCGCCGGTGATCATCCTCGACGAGCCGACCGCCGGTGTCGATGTCGAGCTGCGCCAGGGACTGTGGAGCTTCATCCGGAGGCTGAACCGCGAAGGCCACACGATCGTGCTCACCACCCACTATCTCGAGGAGGCGCAGCAGCTGTGCGCACGCATCGGCATGCTCAAGAGCGGCCGCCTGATCGCACTCGACCGCACGCAGGCGCTGTTGCAGCGGCTGGCCGACGTGCAGGTGTCGCTGCGTCTGCGCGGCGAACTGCCGCCGGCGCTGCGCGCGCAGGCGAGCGAGCAGGGTGACGGCCGCGTGACGCTGCGTGTGGCCAGCGCGGCAGAGGTCGAAGGCGTGCTGGCCGCGTGTCGCGAGGCCGGCGCGGCCATCGAGGAAGTCGAGGTCGGCCACGCCGACCTCGAAGATGTGTTCATGCAACTGATGGCGAGCAACCGGGAGGGGGCCGAGGCGTGAGCGGCGCAGGCGTTACCGGAAGCCCGGATCGTCAGGGCAAGGCGCGTGCGCCGCTGCGCGAAGCTCCGCCGCGGCCGGCGGCGAGGTCTGCGGGCTTTCGCACGCTGCTGGCCAAGGAGGTGCTGCGCTTCTGGAAGGTGAGCTTCCAGACGGTGGGCGGCGCCGGTGCTCACCGGCGCGCTTTACCTCCTGGTGTTCGGCCACGTGCTCGAAGACCGGGTGCAGGTCTTTCCCGGCGTCGGCTACACCGCCTTCCTGATTCCCGGCCTGGTCATGATGTCGGTGCTGCAGAACGCCTTCGCCAATTCGTCGTCTTCGCTGATCCAGAGCAAGATCACCGGCAACCTGGTGTTCGTGCTGCTGCCGCCGATCTCGACGCGCGAGTTCTTCCTTGCCTACGTGGCCGCGGCAGTGACCCGCGGCGTGGTGGTGGGCGCCGGCGTGTTCGCGGTCACCGTATGGTTCGCGCCGCCGGCATTCAAGGCGCCGCTGTGGATCCTCGTCTTCGCGTTCGCCGGCGCCGGCCTGCTCGGCGTTCTCGGCCTGATCGCGGGCATCGTTTCGGACAAGTTCGACCAGCTTTCCGCCTTCCAGAACTTCGTCATCATGCCGGCCACTTTCCTCTCCGGCGTCTTCTACTCGGTGCACGGCCTGCCGCCGTTCTGGCAGGCGGTGTCGCACCTGAATCCTTTCTTCTACCTGATCGACGGCTTCCGCTACGGCTTCTTCGCCGTGTCCGACGCCTCGCCGTGGCTGAGCCTGGCGATCGTGCTGGCCGCGCTGGCAGCCGCCTCGGCCGTCGCGCTGTCGATGCTGGCGCGCGGCTACAAGATCCGCTCCTGACCTGGGGTTGCGCATGGAACCTTCTGCCGACGACGTGCGCCGCTACATCGCCGAAGGCCTCGCCTGCGAGGAACTGCGGGTCGACGGCGACGGGCGCCACTTCGACGCGCTGGTGGTATCGAGCGCCTTCGAGGGCAAGTCGCGCGTGCAGCGCCACCAGCTCGTCTACGCCGCCCTCGGCGAGCGCATGCGCGAGGAAGTCCACGCGCTGTCGATCAAGGCGCTCACCCCGGCCGAATGGCAGGCGCTGCAGCAATGACATCGGCCGCGCTTCACGGTTCCTTCGAGTGCGCTTCACACGCCGCTGGCATCAATCGCTCCGGCTGCCCGCGTCGTGCGGGCAGCGCCCCACGGAGCCGCCGATGCCCGATGCCCTTCGCTTCTTCGATACGCGCCCGCTGCGGGCGATCCCATTCGCCGCCAACGACGACCTGCCGATGGACAAGCTGAGGATCAGCGGCGGCGCGCCGCTCATCGGCGAAGTCCGGGTTGCCGGTGCTAAGAACGCCGCCTTGCCGATACTGGCCGCCGCACTGCTGACGGGCGACGAACTGGTGCTGGACAACGTGCCGCAACTGGCCGACGTCACGACGATGGGCAGGCTGCTGGCCGGCATGGGCGCGCGGCTGTCGCGCGAAGGCAGCAGCGTCATCGCGCGGGCCGATGCCATCGGCGCGGTTGAAGCGCCGTACGAGCTGGTCAAGACGATGCGGGCCTCGATCCTGGTGCTCGGGCCACTGCTGGCTCGCTTCGGCCAGGCGAGGGTGAGCCTGCCCGGGGGTTGCGCCATCGGCGCACGGCCCGTCGATCAGCACATCAAGGGGCTGCGGGCGCTGGGTGCGCAGCTGGCGATCGAGCACGGCTACATCGTGGCCGAGGCCGCCCGGCTCAGGGGCGCGCACATCGTGGCCGACATGGTCACGGTCACCGGTACCGAGAACCTGATGATGGCGGCGGCGCTCGCCGAAGGCGAAACGGTGATCGACAACGCCGCGCGGGAGCCGGAAGTCGTCGACCTGGCGCGCTGCCTGAATTCGATGGGTGCGCGCGTGCGCGGCGCGGGGACCGACCGCATCGTCGTCGAAGGCGTGGAACGCCTGCACGGCGCAAGGCATCGCGTGCTGCCCGATCGAATCGAGACCGGCACCTTTCTGGTCGCGGCGGCGGCCTGCGGCGGCGACGTGCGGTTGACGGGCGCCGCGCCCGATACGCTCGATGCGGTGCTCGACAAGCTGCGTGAGGCGGGTGCGCAGGTCGATGCCGGCGAGGACTGGATCCGCGTTCGCGCCCACGGACGGCCGAGTCCGGTCAGCCTGCGCACTTCGCCGCACCCCGGTTTTCCAACCGACATGCAGGCGCAGTTCATGGCACTCGACGCCGTGGCCGACGGTGTCGGCCGGATCACCGAGACGATCTTCGAGAACCGCTTCATGCACGTGCTCGAACTGCAGCGGCTCGGCGCCCAGATCGACATCGAGGGCAACACGGCGATCGTGCGCGGGGTGCCGAAGCTGTCGGGCGCGCGGGTGATGGCCACCGACCTGCGCGCTTCCGCGAGCCTCGTGATCGCCGGACTCCTCGCCGAAGGCGAGACGATCATCGACCGCATTTACCATCTCGACCGCGGCTACGATCGCATGGAACGTCGGCTGGCCGCGCTCGGCGCGAAGATTGAACGGATCAAGTGAAGATGGAGACGACACCTGCTTGCGCGGCCCGTGGGTTTCGACCGCGGTGGCCGTCACGGCCGCCGCGGGCGCTGCCGTCTTCGCGGGCGGCGTAGCCGCCGTCGGGCCAACGAAGATGATCACACTGGCGCTTTCCAAGGGACGGATCTTCGACGAGACGGTGCCGCTGCTGGCGCGCGCCGGCGTCACGCCGCTGGAGGATCCGGAGACATCGCGCAAGCTGATCATCGGCACGACGGACGCCGGCGTCCGCATCGTCGTCGTGCGCAGCACCGATGTACCGACCTACGTGCAGTACGGCGCGGCCGACCTCGGCGTGGCGGGCAAGGACGTACTGATCGAACACGGCGGCAACGGCCTGTACCAGCCGCTGGACCTGGGCATCGCCCGCTGCCGGCTGTGCGTGGCCGTGCCGGCCGGTTTCGACTACGCGGCCGCGGTGCGGCGCGGCGCACGGCTGCGGGTGGCGACCAAGTATCTGGCGACCAGCCGCGAGCACTTCGCGGCCAAAGGCGTGCACGTGGATCTCATCAAGCTGTACGGCTCGATGGAACTCGCGCCGCTGGCGGGGCTGGCGGACGCGATCGTCGACCTGGTGTCCAGCGGCAGCACGCTGCGCGCCAACAACCTGGTCGAGGTCGAGCAGATCGCGGCCATCAGCTCGAGGCTGATCGTCAATCAGGCGGCTCTGAAAACCAAGCGCGAGGAACTGATGCCGCTCGTCGAGCGGCTGGAAGCGGCGGTGACGGCATGAAAGTCAGGGTGCTGTCGACGCGAGATCCGGGCTTCGATGCTGCGTTCGCGCAGTTGGTGGCGGTCGACAGCGCGGCCGACAGGAGCATCGACGCCGCCGCGGCGGCGATCGTCGACGACGTGCGCAGCCGTGGCGACGCGGCACTGCTCGAGTACACGAACCGCTTCGACCGGATGAGCGCATCGTCGGTGGCGGCGCTGGAAATCGGCCCAGGCGAGATGCGCGCCGCACTCGAGTCGCTGCCGGTCGAGGACCGTGCGGCGCTCGAGGCGGCGGCGCGGCGCATCCAGGTCTTCCACGAGAAGCAGCGTGCCGAAAGCTGGTCGGTCCGCGAGGACGACGGCACCGTGCTCGGCCAGCGTGTCACGCCGCTCGACAGCGTCGGCGTGTACGTCCCTGGCGGGCTTGCCGCTTACCCGTCGTCGGTGCTGATGAACGTGATCCCGGCCCGCGTGGCGGGCGTGCGGCGAGATCGTGATGGTCTCGCCCACCCCCGACGGCGCGCGCAATCCGCTGGTGCTGGCCGCCGCCGCGCTCGCCGGCGTCACGCGTGCGTTTGCCATCGGCGGTGCGCAGGCGGTGGCGGCGCTGGCGCATGGCACGGCAACGGTGCCCGCGGTGGACAAGATCGTCGGCCCGGGCAACGCGTACGTTGCGGCGGCAAAACGGCACGTGTTCGGCGTCGTCGGCATCGACATGATCGCGGGTCCGAGCGAGATCCTGATCATCTGCGATGGGCAGACGTCGCCGGACTGGATCGCCATGGACCTGTTCGCGCAGGCGGAGCACGACGAAATGGCGCAGGCCATCCTGCTCACGCCGGACGCGGCCTTCATCGAGCGTGTGCAGGCGTCGATCACGCGGCTGCTGCCGGCGATGCCGCGTCGCACGATCATCGAGAAGAGCCTTGCCGGCCGCGGTGCGCTGATCCTCACCGCCAGCCTTGCGGAGGCCTGTACGGTGGCTGAGCGGATCGCGCCCGAACACCTGGAAATCTCCACCGACGAGCCGGAGCGCTGGGCCGCGCAGATCCGCCACGCCGGCGCGATCTTCCTCGGCCGGCATTCGAGCGAATCGCTTGGTGACTACTGCGCCGGCCCGAACCATGTGCTGCCGACCGGCCGCACCGCACGGTTCTCGTCGCCGCTCGGCGTGTATGACTTCCAGAAGCGCACCAGCCTGATCGGCGTTTCCCCGGAAGGGGCGCGCACGCTCGGCCAGGTGGCGGCGCGACTGGCCGACGGCGAGCGGCTGCCGGCGCATGCCGCCAGCGCGCGCTACCGGTTCGAGCGATGAACGACCGGATGCCCCGGGCGCCCGACCTGTCGGTGATTCGCGACGAGGTTCGCGCGGTCAACGCCTATGCGGTGCCGGATGCGACGGGCCTGACCAAGCTCGACGCGATGGAAAACCCGTTCTCGCTGCCTCCCGACGTTGCGCGCGAGTTGGGCGGGCACCTGGCGCAGGTGCCGCTGAACCGCTATCCACCTTCCGACCCGCGTGCGTTCAAGGAAAGACTGGCGAACGCGATCGGCTTGCCGGCGGGAATGGCGCTGCTGCTCGGCAACGGCTCCGACGAACTGATCCACCTGATGATCCAGGCCTGCGCCAGGCCCGGCGCGACCGTGCTGTCGCCATGGCCGAGCTTCGAGATGTACGACCTGTCGAGCCGCTTTGACGGCTGCCGCTTCGTCGGCGTGCCGCTGGCGGCGGACTTCTCGCTCGAGCGCGACACGCTGCTGGCGGCCATCGCCGAGCACCGGCCGGCGATCGTTTTCATCAGCTGGCCGAACAATCCGACCGGCAACCTGTTCGACCGCGACACCGTGCAAGCCTTGCTCGACGCCGCGCCCGGGCTGGTCGTGCTCGACGAGGCGTACCTGCCCTTCGCGCAGGACACCTGGCTGCCGCAGCTTGCGGTGCGGCCCAACCTGCTCGTGCTGCGCACCTTCTCCAAGATGGGTCTGGCCGGCATCCGGCTCGGCTACCTGTGCGGTAACCCGGCGTGGATCGGCGAGTTCAACAAGGTGCGGCCGCCGTACAACGTCAACGTGCTGACGCTTGCTGCTGCCGGCTTCATGCTCGACAGGTCGGCCCTGCTCGAAGAGCAGGCCGCGCTGCTGCGCTCCGAGCGCGACCGACTGCTCACGCGGCTGCGTTCGGTCGGCGGGGTGACCGCGTTCGATTCGGCGGCGAATTTCATCCTTTTCCGTGTTGCCGGCGGTTCGCAGGCCGCCGACCGGGTGTTTGCGGCGCTGAAGGGACGCGGCATACTGATCAAGAACCGCGCGCATCTGCATCCGTTGCTGGCCGGCTGCCTGCGCGTCACGGTCGGCACGCCGGCCGAAAACGATGCGTTCATCGACGCGCTGAACGCCAGCCTGTAGGTCGGAAATGTCCTTGCGTAGCGCCGAAGTCGTCCGCCGCACCGCCGAAACGCAGATCCGCGTGGTCGTGAATCTCGACGGCGGCGGCCAGTCTGAGCTAGAGACCGGCATCGGTTTCTTCGACCACATGCTCGACCAGATCGCCCGTCACGCCGCGATCGATCTCACCGTTGAGGCGAAGGGCGACCTGCACATCGACGGGCACCACACGGTCGAGGATGTCGGCATCACGCTCGGCCAGGCGGTGGCGCGCGCCGTCGGCGACAAGAGGGGCATGCGCCGCTACGGCCATGCCTATGTTCCGCTCGACGAGGCGCTGTCCCGCGTGGTCGTCGACTTCTCGGGCCGGCCGGGGCTCGAGTGGAACGTGCCGTTCACGCGGGCCATGGTCGGAGAGTTCGATGTCGACCTCGCGCGCGAGTTCTTCCAGGGCTTCGTCAATCACGCACTGGTGACGCTGCATGTCGACAACCTGCGCGGCGACAACGCCCATCACCAGTGCGAAACCGTGTTCAAGGCATTCGCCCGCGCGCTGCGCGTGGCGGTCGAGCCCGATCCGCGCGCTGCGGGCGTGGTGCCCTCGACCAAGGGAACGCTGTAGCCCCGCGATGCTCTTGCGCAGCAGTTGCCATTGGGCGAGCGCGCGGCCGCTCCGGAACGGGCCCGTGCGCTTCTTCCGCATCGCGTGCACGCGCGACGCGAAGCGTCGCGTGTCACGCGATGCGATGATCGCGATCGTCGACTATGGAATGGGCAACCTTCGCTCCGTGGCGAAGGCGCTGGAGCACGTCGCGCCGTCGACGTCGGTACGCATCAGTGCGGATCCGACCGAGATCCGCGCGGCCGAGCGGATTGTCTTCCCCGGCCAGGGGGCGATGCCTGACTGCATGCGCTACCTCCGCGAGTCGGGGCTCGAGGAGGCCGTGCGGCTGGCGGCGGCGAGCAAGCCGGTGCTGGCCGTGTGCATCGGCGAGCAGATGCTGTTCGAACGTTCCGAGGAGGGCGACACGCCAGGGCTCGGGCTATTCGCCGGCAACGTGGTGCGCTTTCGCGACGAGGCGATGCGCACTGCCGACGGTGGCCGGCTGAAGGTGCCGCACATGGGCTGGAACCGCGTGCAGCAGACCATCCAGCACCGCCTGTGGGACGGCATCGCCGACGCCAGCTGGTTCTACTTCGTGCACAGCTACTACGTCGCACCACGCGATGCGGCGCTGGTCGCCGGCGTCAGCGACTATGGCCACCGCTTTACCTGCGTGGTGGCGCGGGATAATATTTTCGCGACCCAGTTCCACCCCGAGAAAAGCGCAGCCGCAGGATTGAAGCTGTACGAGAATTTCACGCGCTGGAATCCCTGACCGAAGCGCTGCGCCGGTTTCCGCTCACCTCGATCACTGCCCCCGAATCTTTCGATTCTCCGGCGCCGTTCCGGCCTCTTGATGCTGCTCATTCCCGCGATCGATCTGAAGGACGGCAAGTGCGTCCGCCTGCGCCAGGGCGACATGTCGGACGCGACGGTCTTTTCCGAAGACCCGGTGGCGATGGCGCGGCACTGGGTCGAACAGGGCGCGCGCCGGCTGCACATCGTCGACCTGAACGGTGCCCGCGCGGGCCGGCCGGCCAACGAGACGGTGATCAAGCGGATGGTGGCGGCGGTCGGCGACGACGTTCCGGTGCAACTCGGCGGCGGTATCCGCGACCTCGACACGATCGAGCGCTACATCGACGACGGTGTCGCCTTTGTCGTGGTCGGCACCGCGGCCGTCAAGAGCCCCGGATTCCTGCAGGATGCGTGCACGGCCTTCGGCGGTCACGTGATCGTCTCGCTTGACGCTCGCGACGGCAAGGTTGCCACCGACGGCTGGAGCAAGCTCACCGGCCACGACGTGATCGACCTGGCGAAGAAGTTCGAGGACTACGGCGTCGACGCCATTTTGTACACCGACATCGGCCGCGACGGCATGATGACCGGCGTGAACATCGAGGCCACGGTCGAACTGGCGCGCGCGGTGAAGATCCCGGTGATCGCCAGCGGCGGAGTCTCCAGCATGGCCGACATCGAGCGGCTGTGCGCAGTCGAGGCCGACGGCGTCGAGGCGGCGATTCTCGGCCGTTCGCTCTACGAAGGGGCGATCGACTTCCGCGCCGCGCAGAGCCGCGCCGACGAACTGGGCGGCGCCTGACGCCCGGTCGCGTCCGACCGGCGCGCGTTTTCGCCGTCGGTCATACTTCCGTCATGCTGGCCAAGCGCATCATTCCCTGCCTGGACGTCACTGAGGGTCGCGTCGTCAAGGGGGTCAATTTCGTGCAGCTTCGCGACGCCGGCGACCCGGTCGAGATCGCGCGCCGCTATGACGGCGAGGGCGCCGACGAACTGACGTTCCTCGACATCACCGCGTCGTCGGACGCCCGCGACATCCTGCTGCACATGATCGAGGCCGTCGCCGAGTGCGTGTTCATCCCCCTGACCGTCGGTGGCGGCGTGCGCAAGGTCGAAGACGTGCGCCGCCTGCTGAACGCCGGCGCGGACAAGATCTCGATCAACACCGCTGCCGTGCAGAATCCGCAGCTGGTGGCGGATGCCAGCGGGCGGTTCGGCGCACAGTGCATCGTGGTGGCGATCGACGCCCGCCGGCGCGTCGCCGAAGACCCGGCGCAGGGTTGGGAAGTGTTCACCCACGGTGGGCGCAAGGCCACCGGAATCGACGCCATCGAATGGGCGCGGCGGGTCACGGAACTCGGCGCCGGTGAGATCCTGCTCACCAGCATGGACCGCGACGGCACCAAGGCGGGATTCGATCTCGAACTGACCCGCGCCGTTTCCGACGCAGTCAGCGTGCCGGTCATCGCTTCCGGCGGAGTCGGCACGCTGCAGCACCTGGCCGACGGCATCACCGTCGGGCGCGCAGACGCGGTCCTGGCGGCGTCGATCTTTCACTACGGCGAATACACCGTGCGCGAGGCGAAAGCCTATCTCGCGCAACGGGGCATCACGATGAGGGATGCATGACGCGGGCCGTGCGTCGGCTGGTGGCGACATCGTGACCTGGCTCGACGAAGTCCGTTTCGACGAGCGCGGCCTGGTGACCGTGATCGCGCAGGACGCGGCGAGCGGCCGGGTGCTGATGGTGGCCTGGGCGAATGCCGAGGCGCTCGGCGAAACAGCGGCAACGGGGCAGGCGGTGTACTTTTCGCGCTCGCGCGGGCGGATCTGGCGCAAGGGCGAAGAATCGGGGCACCGGCAGCGCGTGCAGGAGGTCCGGCTCGACTGCGACGGCGACGCGGTGCTGTACCGAGTGGAACAAGCGGGTGGAATCGCCTGTCACACCGGGCGGGAAAGCTGCTTTTATCGGATGCTGCGTGACGGCCGATGGCAGGCGGTCGACCCGGTGCTCAAGGATCCCGAACTGATCTATCGAAAATGAACGACGACGTTCTGGCCCGGTTGGCGGCGGTGATCGAATCCCGGCGCGGCGGCGATCCCGATGCCTCCTACGTTGCGCGGCTGCTTGCGCGGGGCGAAGACGCGATCCTGAAGAAGATCGGCGAGGAGGCGACCGAGACGGTGCTCGCCGCCAAGGATGCCGGTCGCGGCGCACCGCCGGAGCGCATCGTCGCCGAGACCGCCGACCTGTGGTTTCACTGCCTCGTCATGCTCGCCCACTACGGTCTGCAGCCGCAGCAGGTGCTGGCCGAACTGCAGCGCCGCGCCGGGACGTCGGGGATCGAGGAGAAGGCGGCGCGCAAGGCTGATGCACGCGAGCGCAGCGAGCGTGAATGACGGGATCGCGCGAATAGGGTCAACGACAAGGTCTTGGAAATGAGTTCGAACTGCATCTTCTGCAAGATCGTCCACGGGGAGATTCCCAGCCGCAAGGTCTACGAGGACGACGATCTCGTCGTCTTCCACGATATTCATCCGGCCGCCCCGGTGCACCTGCTGATGGTGCCGAAGGAGCATTTCGACAATCTCGACACCGCCGAGGCCAGGCACGAGCGGCTGTTGGGTAAAATGCAACTCCTCGCACCGCGGCTGGCACGAGAACAAGGTGTCACGAACGGGTATCGCGTCGTGACCAACAACGGCCCGGACGGCGGGCAAGAGGTCTATCACTTGCACGTGCACGTGCTGGGAGGTCCCCGGCCGTGGAAACGTCTGTAGTCGTCACCGGAGTTCATCATGGGTTCGTTCTCAATCTGGCACTGGCTCGTTGTACTGCTGGTCATCATCCTGGTCTTCGGCACCAGCAAGCTGAAGAACATGGGCAAGGATCTCGGCGGCGCGATCAAGGGGTTCAAGGAAGGCATCAAGGAAGGCACCGACGAGGTCGACGCCGCGGCGAAGAAGGTCGAGGAGCAGAAGCAGGTCTCCGGCCAGACGATCGACGTCCAGGCGAAAGAAAAATCCTGATCGCCGCGGCCCGTCGGCGGCTCGCGAGCGGCACCGGCGCCCAGCGGCCGGCCATGCGCTGAGCGCGCCGGCACCGACCACACGATGTTCGATTTCAGCTTCGGCGAACTTGCGCTCATCGGCACGGTGGCGCTGGTCGTGCTCGGCCCCGAGCGCCTGCCCAAGGTCGCGCGCACCGTCGGCGAGTGGGTCGGCAAGGCGCAGCGCTATGTCAGCCAGATCAAGAGCGACATCAATCGCGAACTGGAACTGGCCGAGCTGAAGAAACTGCAGGAGGAGGCGCGCCGGGCGGCGCAGTCGGTCAAGTCCTCGCTGACCGAGGTTCAGTCCGGCATCCAGTCGCTCGAATCGGACCTCGGCAAGTCATCCGGAGCCGGCGGCGCCTCCATGGAGAGCACGCCCGGCGAGTATGCGTGGGAGGGGGGAGGCGAAACCTGGCGGCAAAGCATCTTCCCGAAGCGCTACAAGCCCGGCCCGTCGGTCGATGAGCTCGCCGAGGAACTGACCCGGCTGAAGCGGACGATGGCATTGCCGGCGGCGCATTCGGGCACGCATCGCAAGTACGCGCCGCGCGCGCGGGTGAATCGGCCACGGATCCGCCGCTGATGGGGCTACTCCGACGATGAGCGGCGAACCGCCTGCCGGCGGCGCGGAGCCGGGCGAAGAGCAGAGCTTCCTGTCGCACCTCATCGAGCTGCGCCAGCGGCTCGTGCGCGCGGCCATCGCGGTGGTCGTGGTGTTCCTGGCGCTTTCGCCATTCATGCGCGACATCTTCGGCATCCTGTCGGCGCCCCTGATGAGCGTCCTGCCCGTGGGCACCAAGCTGATCGCCACCGGCGTGGTCACTCCGTTCATGGTGCCGCTCAAGCTCACGCTCTTCGTTTCCTTCCTTATCGTGCTGCCTTACGTCCTGTACCAGGCCTGGGCGTTCATCGCGCCGGGGCTGTACCTGCACGAAAAGCGCCTGGCGGGGCCGGTCATCGCCTCGAGCGTGGCGATGTTCGGGCTTGGCATGGCCTACTGCTACTACGTCGTCTTCGGCCTCGTTTTTCGCTTCATCGCCAACTTTGCGCCGGCGTCGGTCAATGTCGCCCCGGACATCGACGCCTACTTCAACTTCGTCCTCGGCCTGTTCCTCGCGTTCGGCCTGACCTTCGAGGTACCGATCGTGGTCGTTCTTCTGGCGCGCTTTGGCATCGCCGACGTCGAGCGGTTGCGCTCGGCGCGACCGTACGTGGTCGTCGGCGCATTCATCGTCGCCGCGATCTTCACGCCGCCGGACGTCATCTCGCAACTGCTGCTCGCGGTGCCTCTCTGCCTCCTGTACGAACTGGGCATCCAGCTGGCGCGGATCGTCGGCAAGCGCACCGACCCCGAGGCGGCCGGCTCTGCCTCAGGCGGCAGCTGAGAGGCCGGCAACGATGCGCGGGCTCCGGGCAGCGCGCGCCATCGTCCTGGCGGCACTCGTATCGCTTGCCGGCGGTGCGATGGCGCAGCTGCGCATCGTTCCGGACGACGATCCTGATCTCGCCCGCGGCTGGGCCGCGTACCAGGCCCGCGATCTGCCGGCCGCGTTCGCCTATTTCCGCAAGGCGGCCGAAGGCGACCAGCGCGTGGCCCAGTTCAACCTCGCGGTGATGCTGATGGGAGGCGAAGGTGTCGTGGCCGACCCGCAGCAAGGCGCGGCCTGGTTGCGGCGCGCGGCGGACAACGGGCTGGCGCGGGCGCAGTTTTCGCTCGGTGTCCTCCTCGAGCAGGGGCGTGTGCTGCCGCGCTCGCTTGCCGAGGCGACCGCCTGGTACGAGAAGGCCGCAAGCCAGGGCTGGCGCGATGCGCAACTTGCCGTCGCCACGCAGTATTACCTGGGCCGCGGCGTGACTCGCGACTACGCCGTGGCGGCGCACTGGTACGAGCGCGCCGCCGAACAGGGCGACACCGGCGCCGCGTACATCCTGGCCAGCATGTACGAGCACGGCGACGGCGTGCCGCAGGATGCCGGCCGCGCATTGCGCTGGTACGTGGAGGCGTCGGCCAGCGGTGAGCCGGCAGCGCGGATCAAGGCGGAAGAACTCGGCGCTCGCCAGCGCCGCTGATCTTCGCCGGCCCGGCTTCAGCGCCGCTCGGGCGGAACCGGCCGCTCGCCGACGGTGACGGCCAGGTCGAGTTCCCGGCTGTTGCGGTCGACGCGCACCTTGGCCACCGAGCCGGGCGGCAACTGGGCGATCTGGTTCAGCATGCCCGGCGTGCTGCGCACCGGCGTGTCGTTGATCGACAGCAGCACGTCGCCCGGTTCCATGCCGGCGTTGCCGGCCGGCGCGTTGCGCTGAACGCCGCGCACCACCACACCCTGCTCGCGGCGAAGCTTCAGCGCGGCGACGAGTTCCGGCGTGATGTCGACCGGTTCGATGCCGAAGTAGCCGCGCGTGACGCGTCCCTTGGTGATCAGGTCCTTCATCACCTCCGTGACGATGGCCGTCGGGATCGCGAAGCCGATGCCGACCGAACCGCCCGAACGTGAATAGATGGCGGTGTTGATGCCCACCAGGTTGCCGGCCGTGTCGACCAGCGCACCGCCCGAATTGCCCTGGTTGATCGCTGCGTCGGTCTGAATGAAGTTCTCGTAGCGGTTGATGCCCAGGTTGTTGCGGCCCACGGCGGAGACGATGCCCATCGTCACCGTCTGGCCGACGTCGAACGGGTTGCCGATCGCCAGCACGACGTCGCCGACCGCGAGCCCCTCCGACGGGCCCAGTTTGATGACCGGCAGGTCCCGGGCGTCGATACGCAGCACGGCCAGGTCGGTCTCCGGGTCGGCGCCGACCAGCGTGGCGGCGACTTTGCGGCCGTCGGCAAGCGCCACTGCGATCTCGTCGGCGGCCTGCACGACGTGGTGATTCGTCAGCACGTAGCCTTCGGCAGCGGCGATGACCCCGGAGCCGAGGCCCGAGACGCGGTCAGCGCGGCCGTGGAAGCGGTCGCCGAAGAAACGGTCGAACAGCGGATCCTCGAGTGCCGGGCTGCGCCGGATCTCCTTCGTCGTGTACACGCTGACCACGGCCGGCATCGCCCGCCGCGCGGCCTCCGCATACGACTTCAGCGCTGCGGCCGGCTCTGCTGCGGTCGCCGCCGCCTGCTGCACCGTCACCTTTGGCGCGGCTGCGGGCGCGAGCGTCGGCTCGCCGCTCAGCCAGTGGGGCTTCAGCGTCGCAACGATGAACAGGAGCGCGAGCCCGATCGTGGTGGCCTGCGCAAACAGAAGCCACAGGCGAGACAGCATCGATGCTGGTTGCGGCGTGTCGATAGAAACGAAAGTGTAATCGCGCCGATCAGGGCACCGCGTCGCGGCCTGCGCGGCCAGCGGCCGCGCCTGCTTCGATGGAGGACACGGAGGGGCGCCGCAGGGGCGCCCCTCACCGACAGTGCCAGGCTAGCGCTTCAATGCGTCGCGGATCTCGCGCAGCAGCACCACGTCCTCCGGCGGCGGAGCCGGTGGTGCGGGCGGCGCGGGCGGCGCCTCGCGCTTGAGCCGGTTCATCGTCTTGACCATATAGAAGATGATGAAGGCCAGGATGATGAAGTTCAGCGACACGGTGACGAAGTTGCCCCAGGCGAGGACCGTGCCGGCCTTCTGCGCTTCGGCCAGCGGCGCGCCTGGGGGAACCGTGCCGGCAAGCACGAAGTACTTGTTGGCGAAGTCGATCTGCCCTCCGGCCACGTAATTGACCAGCGGCATGATCACGTCCTTGACCAGCGAGTCGACGATCTTGCCGAAGGCGGCGCCGATGATCACGCCGACCGCGAGATCCATGACGTTGCCCTTGAGGGCGAATTCCCTGAACTCCTTCATCATTCCCATGTCCGGCGCTCCTTTTTTTGGCGATTGCGACGGGCCGCAACTGCAGCCGTGCCAGCGCGATTATCCGGTCGCGAGGACCCGCTCCAGCGCCCGATCGGCCCCGTGTCCGCGTGACCGGCCGCGGTGCCCCGGGGCCAAGGTCGCTGGCGGAGGGGTGCCCCGCGTCCGTGGCGGGGGCATCGGTTAAAATCCGCGGTCGCCCGTCGCCGGGCCTGCTTTTCCCCCTTCGATCTAACGAGACTTCCCATGGCTTCAATTCCCGACCCGAAAGACGCGGTCGATCCCGGTCGGCGCGCCGCACTTGCCACGGCCAGCGTCGTTGGCGGCGCCGGCGCCTTGGCCGCCGCGACGCCGTTCGTGGCCTCGTTCACACCTTCGGAACGCGCCAAGGCGGCCGGTGCCCCGGTCGAGGTCGATCTGTCCGGCATCGCCCCCGGCACGATGAAGACTGTCGAGTGGCGCGGCAAGCCGGTGTGGATCCTGCGGCGCACGCCGGAGATGATCACCGCGGTCAAGAAGACCGATGACCAGGTGGCGGATCCCCAGTCGAAACGGACCGCCTATCCGACGCCGCCGTACGCAAGGAACGAATTGCGCTCGATCAAACCGGAGTACCTGGTCGTCGTCGGCATCTGCACGCACCTGGGCTGCTCGCCGGTCGGCCCCTTTGCCGCCGGGACCAACCCGACGCTCGGCGACAACATGGGTTTCCTTTGCCCGTGCCACGGCTCGACGTTCGATCTGGCGGGGCGGGTCTTCAAGGACAAGCCGGCGCCCGACAACCTCGAGGTTCCGCCGCACAAGTACCTGTCCGACACGCGCGTGGTGGTCGGCGACGACAGCAAGGCGTAGAGCCCCCAGATCAGTGCCGCCGTGCGGACTTTGCGCCGGCGCCGAAAGACCCATCCACATTTCCGAGTCCGGAACCGCCGCCAAGGGAAAGCAACATGCCTTTGCACAAGACTGAATACAAGGGCGTACTCGGCTGGATCGACCAGCGCATGCCGTCGATCATGGTCGAGTACAGGAAGCATCTTTCCGAGTACTACGCGCCGAAGAACTTCAACTTCTGGTACTTCTTCGGCTCGCTGGCGATCGTGGTGCTGGTGATCCAGATCACGACCGGCATCTTCCTCACCATGAACTACAAGCCCGACGCCCGCTTCGCGTTCGAGTCGGTCGAGTACATCATGCGCGACGTCGCCGGCGGCTGGTTCATCCGCTACATGCACTCCACCGGCGCGTCGTTCTTCTTCATCGTCGTCTACCTGCACATGTTCCGCGCGCTGCTGTACGGCAGCTACCGCACGCCGCGCGAGATGGTCTGGATCTTCGGTTGCCTGATCTTCCTGTGCCTGATGGGCGAAGCGTTCTTCGGCTACCTGCTGCCGTGGGGCCAGATGAGCTACTGGGGCGCGCAGGTGATCGTCAACCTGTTCTCGGCGATTCCGGTGATCGGACCGGATCTCTCGGTGCTGATCCGCGGCGATTACGTGGTGTCCGACGCGACGCTGAACCGCTTTTTTGCGTTCCATGTCATCGCCATTCCGCTGGTCCTGGTCGGCCTGATCGTCGCCCACATCCTGGCGCTGCACGACGTCGGCTCGAACAACCCTGACGGGGTCGAGATCAAGGAGACGCTGGATCCGAAGACCGGCAAGCCGCTCGACGGCATCCCGTTCCATCCGTACTACACGGTCCACGACGTCATGGGCCTCGGAGTGTTCCTGATCATCTTCTTCAGCGTGCTGTTCTTCATGCCGGAGATGGGCGGCTACTTCCTCGAATGGAACAACTTCATCCCGGCCGACCCGCTGCAGACGCCGTCGCACATCGCGCCGGTCTGGTACTTCACGCCGTACTACTCGATCCTGCGCGCGACCACCGAGCCGTTCATGCTGGCGCTGGCCGCGGGGCTGGCGGTTTACGCGCTGCTGCTGTTCTTCACGCTGCGCAACAGGATCGCGAAGTTCGCCGTGCTCGGGCTCGCCGGCGTGGTGATCGTGCTGATGGTCGGCGGTCCGTTGAAGCTCGACCCGAAGCTCTGGGGCGTGGTCCTGATGGGCGCGTCGGTACTGATCTTCATCGCGCTGCCCTGGCTTGACCAGTCGCCGGCAAAGTCGATGCGCTACCGGCCGGCCTGGCACATGTGGCTGCTGCTGGTATTCGTGGTGGTGTTCCTGGTGCTCGGCTATTTCGGCACCCAGCCGCCGTCGCCGATCAATGAGCGCGCCTCGCAGATCGGCACGCTGCTGTACTTCGCCTTCTTCCTGCTGATGCCGTGGTGGAGCCGGATGGGTGAATTCAAGCCGGTGCCGTCGCGCGTGACGTTCGCCGCGCACTGACCCGCGGAGCCTGAGAACGATGAAGAAGATTATTGCCTCGCTGTGCCTGCTCGGCAGTGTGCTTTCCGGCGGCACCGCATTCGCCGCCGGCGCAGAGATCCACCTCGATACCTGGCCCGAGTCGCGCGGCAGGGACCTGGCCGCGCTGCAGAACGGCGCCCGCACCTTCGTCAACTACTGCATGGGCTGCCACAGCGCCAACCTGATGCGCTGGAACCGTCTCAAGGACATCGGCCTCGATGAGCGGCAGATCCGCGACTTCCTGATCTTCGGCAACCAGAAGGTCGGCGACCCGATGTCGATCGCCATGCGCCCGGCGGATGCCCGGGTGTGGTTCGGCAAGGTGCCGCCGGACATGTCGGTGATCACGCGCGCGCGCACCTCGTTCGAGTACAAGGGCACCGACTACCTGTACACGCTGCTGCGCGGCTACTACCGCGACGCCGCCAGCCCGACCGGATGGAACAATGTCGTCTATCCGAATATCGGCATGCCGCACGTCCTCTGGCAGCGGCAGGGGCCGCGCGAGGCAACGATCGAACGGGTGCACCACGCGGCCGGCGGCGAAGGGATGGTGCGGGAGGTGGCGGTGTACGACGCATCCGGCCAGGCAACCGTCACGCGCACGCCGGTGCAGGGGCACGCGGAGGAAGGCATGTCCTATTCCTTCAAGCCCGCCGATCCGGCGCTCGCCAGACAGTACGACGGCGAGGTGGCCGACCTCGTCGCCTACCTTGCTTTCATGACCGATCCGAGTGCGACGACGCGCGTGCGCATCGGCGTCTGGGTGCTGCTGTTCCTCGCTTTCTTCACCGTCATCGCCTGGTGGCTGAACCGCGAGTACTGGAAGGACGTCAAGTGAAGCGGCGCGGCCCCGGGCCGCGCCTGCTGCGCGGGGCCGGATGACGGCGGCCTGTTTCCACTCCAAGGATCCCAAAAGATGATGGTGCTCTACTCCGGAACCACCTGCCCGTTCTCGCAGCGCTGCCGCTTCGTGCTGTTCGAGAAGGGCATGGACTTCGAGATCAAGGACGTCGATCTCTTCAACAAGCCCGAGGACATCAACGTGATGAATCCTTACGGGCAGGTGCCGATCCTGGTCGAGCGCGACCTGATCCTGTACGAGTCGAACATCATCAACGAGTACATCGACGAGCGCTTCCCGCACCCGCAGCTGATGCCGGCCGATCCGGTGATGCGCGCGCGCACGCGGCTGTTCCTGTTCAATTTCGAGCGCGAGCTTTTCCTGCACGTGCAGACGCTGGAGAACAGCACCAATCCCAAGCTGCTCGAAAAGGCCCGGCCGGCAATCCGCGACCGGCTGGTCCAGCTGGCGCCGGTGCTGCTGAAGAACAAGTACATGCTCGGCGACGACTTCTCGATGCTCGACGTGGCCATTGCGCCGCTGCTGTGGCGGCTCGACCACTACGGCATCGAGGTGCCGAAGAGCGCCGTGCCGCTGATGAAGTACGCCGAGCGCATCTTCAGCCGCCCGGCCTTCATCGAGGCGCTGACGCCGTCGGAAAAGGTGATGCGCCGCTGACGCGCGCCGGCCGCGGGTGAAGGCGCGGCGTGCCGCTAAACTGCGCCAATGCCTGAAGTCTCGACCAAGCCCTACCTGATCCGCGCCATCTACGACTGGTGCACCGATTCCGGCTTCACGCCGTATGTCGCCGTGGCCGTCGATGAGACCGTTCGCGTTCCGGCCGAGTTCGTCAACAACGGCGAGATCGTGCTCAACGTCTCGGCGCTCGCGACGAGCCGGCTGCTGATCGACAACGAGGCGATCTCCTTCCAGGCGCGCTTCGGCGGCGTGCCGCGCGACGTCCACGTGCCGATGGAGCGTGTCGTCGCCGTGTACGCGCGCGAGAACGGCCAGGGCATGGCCTTCGACGTGCCGCGGGCGATGAGCGCGCCGGGGCCGCAGCCGGTCGAGCCCGTGCTGCAGGTCGCGCCGCCGGCTCCCGAGCCCCCGGAGCCGCCGAAGCCTTCGGCCGAGCGGCCCAAGCTCACCCGGGTCAAATAAGGGCCGTTGCGGCTGCGCCGGGCGCGGCGCGATCGCCGCGCGCGCTTGTGCGAGCCTGCCGGGTTACGGGCCGGGTCGCCGGTCAGTCGCGATAGCCGTTCGGGTTCTGCTGCTGCCAGCGCCAGCCGTCGGCGCAGGCCTGCTCGATGCTGCGCTCCGCTCGCCAGCCGAGCAGGCGCTCGGCGGCCGACGGATCGGCCCAGCATTCGGCGATATCGCCCGGCCGGCGCGCGGTGACGGCATGTGGAACCGCCTTGCCCGTCGCCGTTTCGAACGCACGCACCAGTTGCAGCACGCTGACGCCGCGGCCGGTGCCGAGGTTGACCGGCGTAAAGCCGGTCTGGCGCTGGGCAAATTCAAACGCACGCAGGTGGCCGGCCGCGAGGTCGACCACGTGCAGGTAGTCGCGCACGCCGGTGCCGTCCGGCGTCGGCCAGTCGTTGCCGAAGACCGCGAGCCGCTCGCGCCGGCCGCCGGCCACCTGGCAGATGAAGGGAAACAGGTTGTTCGGAATGTCGTGCGGATCCTCGCCGATCTCGCCGCTCGGGTGCGCCCCGATCGGGTTGAAGTAGCGCAGCGACACGACCGACCAGCGCGCATCGGCGGCGGCCAGGTCGCGCAGTACCTGCTCGACCATTGCCTTGGTGGCGCCGTACGGGTTGGTGGTACGGATCGGCGCCTGCTCGGTGATCGGCAGTGCATCGGGCGCGCCGTAGACGGTCGCCGACGAACTGAACACGAACCGCCGCACGCCGGCAGCCTGCATCGCCTGCAGCAGCGCCAGCGTGCCGCCGACGTTGTTGTCGTAGTAGTCGAGCGGCTTCTCGACCGATTCGCCGACCGCCTTCAGCGCAGCGAAGTGGATCACGCCATCGAAGGTGTGCTGCGCGAACAGGCGCGCCAGCAGCGCCGCATCCCGCACATCGCCCTCGATGGTGGTGAGCGGCCGCCCGGCAATGCGCTGCACCCGCTCGAGCGCACGCGGCGAACTGTTCGAGTAGTTGTCGAGGCTCACCACCTCGTGCCCCGCCTCCAGCAGGGCGACCGCGGTATGCGAGCCGATGTAGCCGGCGCCGCCGGTGACCAGCAGTCTTGCCATTCGGGTGCGAGCCTCGTGTGAGCGGACGGCGCCGATGTTATCGGCATCGGCCGACGGACGCGTCGGCTAGACTTTCACTCGGTTCGCCGGCTTAGCTCAGTTGGTAGAGCAATCGCCTTGTAAGCGATAGGTCATCCGTTCGAGTCGGATAGTCGGCACCATCGGCAACCTTTAACACTCAGTCGGTCGCAGCCGCCTCCGGGTATCGGCTGGTTGAACCGTTAAACGCGTTGTTCTGTTCTTCTGCCGAGCGCCCGCTGCCGCGCCGCAGCAGGAGGTCTCATGCCGCTTTGCCAGTGCCCGTCGTCGCTCCAACCCCTCCCGTTGTGCCGCCACCTGTCGAAACAGACCTCGTCTGCTATTGGGCGGGCGTGCACGCGTCTCTGATCCAGCTATTGCGGTACGGGTTTGTACGAAACCGCGCCCCACCCAGCTGTCGGAAAAGTTGACAGTCCCATTGTTCACGCCGATATAAGTATACACAAATAATTGATTTTAAAAGCATTTTTGACTTCGGCACGAAAAATGCTTCCTTCCGACACGTCTTCAAACGGCTTGTTGAGAGTGTGAACCTGCGGCCGCTTGATCTCGTCCTCGGAGGGAGGGAAATGATGACGCGAAGACTGGGTTCTGCCGCGCTTGTCTCGGTGGCCGCTCTGGTGTCGTTGGCAGTCGTGCCCGCTGCGCAAGCAACGATCTACGTTGGCGCGTGGGATCCTCTGTTCGGGTCTCCATTTACTTCCGCCTTTGGCTGGAGGGGGACGGTGACCGTCAATGTGCCGGGCAATTGCGGTGTGCCGATTGCGACGGGTACGGTCACGAAAGACAACACCGCTGGGAACGACTGCGACAGCTTTGGGCGTGCTTACGTGCAGAGCGCGCAGGTTGACTTCTATGACACCACGCCGGCCAATCCCCTTGGGTCGATTTTCTGGAACTACACGGGCCTGGGTAACGCCGAGAGCAATGGCGTCTTTGTCAACTTCATGGAGTTTGTGGACGGAACACTGGAGAATCTACGTACTAGTGAGCTTCCGAGCCAAGCGCCACCCTTTAGCGTGAATCCGACGTATATCGCTTCCTCCGGCAGCTATGAGTTCTCCCTGCAATTCCTCCAGAACGGCATTCCTAGCGTTTCTCCGCCGCTTATCGTGTCTGGCTACAGCGGTCCGGTTCTCTTTGCTCACCGGTGGTACGACGACTGTGGCGACGACGTCTGCTACCAGACATTCCGCGCCGCGGTAGATACTGATGCAGGCCAACCTAGGAACTTCGCGTTCCGCGCTGTTCCTGAGCCCACCACTATGGCCCTCGTCGCGAGCGCGTTGCTCGTTGCCGGTGCAGCCGGTCGCCGCGGCCGCACTGCGAGGGCCGGCCGTCAAGCCGTGTGACCATTCGGCGTTGTTGCGGCCGAGCGCGGGGGGTTGCAGAAAATCTGAAGTCAAGCAGAGATACTCGCTACCTCCCGCTCGTTCAGAGCAGCCCGAACCGCTTCCTTCGTCTCCCAACCCTGTCCGAGCTGCCACGCGGCCTTGAACTTGTCGTCTGGTAGTGCGGTCCTAAGCCGCTCGAGCAACGCCAGCCAGCGCCGCTCCTCTCTTGGCGTCCTGACCTGCGCCATCCTCACGTGTGCCTGATCCGCGGCGCCAGCCAGGCGCGCTGCGTCCTCCGACAGGCCCTCTCGCAGCAGCAGCGCGGCGTGGTCCTCCATGCACGCGGCCAGTTCCTCGCGTATCTCGAACTCCTCGAATGCGCGCAGCGCGTCGCTGAGGCGCTGGCGCGCAGTCGACAGGCTGCCGGATTCGAGATCCACCTTGCCAAGCCAGCGCAGCGCATTGGCCTCGCCGCGGCGGTCGCCGGCATCGCGGCAGACCATGAGCGAAGCGCCGAAATGCGAGGCGGCTTCGATAAGGTCGCCGGCGGCGAAGGCAGCCTCGCCCAGCAATAGTTCGCTCGTCCCTTCGACCTCGTGGTGCGCGATTTCGCGGGCGATCGCCAGCGCATGCCTAAGTTCGGCGATGGCATCGCCATCGTCGCCTTTACAAAGTGCGATACGCCCCAGATGTTCCCGCGCAATGGCTTCGCCGACGCGGTCTCCAAGTGCACGAAACATCTGCAGGGCTTCGCGCTCGCCCACCGCCGCGGCAGCAGGGTCGCCGCTTTGCAGCCGATACAGCGCTAGCGTCGACAGCGTCGCTGCAATCTCGACCGGGTTGCCCAGGCCGCGCCGCAGTGCGAGGCAGTCTTCCAGCATGCGCCGCGCCTCGGCATGATCACCTTGACTGCCGGCGAGTCCAGCGCCAACGTAAAGCGTCCAGGCACGCGCAAGGTCGGAGGACTGCACCGCCGGAAGCGCCAGCGCCGCACGCACGACGTCGCGCCCCTCGGTCGCGTAGCCGCGCAAAATCCAGAACTGGGTAAGGGCAACCGCAATCTTCACCGCGATGAATGGGTCGACCCCGCCGGTCAAAGCGAGCGAAGTTGCAGCGCGCAGGTTCTCGCGCTCCGTCTCGAAGCGCTGTACCCATAGTGCCTGTTCTGCGCCAATGAGCCCGTCGCGGCCGGCCTTTGCGAAAGCGAAGTAGTGCTCGCAGTGCCGCGCCGCCGTGGCCGATTCGTCGCCGCCGGCGACCAGCTTCTCCCGCGCGTACTCGCGGATCGTCTCCAGCATGCGGTAGCGGCTGCTGTCGTTCCGCTCGTCGAGCATCACCAGCGACTTCTCGACCAGCGAGCCGAGCAGGTCGAGCACATCGATCGCATCGATCGGATCCGCGCCGCACACGGCCTCCGCTGCCGGCGAGGTCGAAGCCGCCGACGAACACCGCGAGCCGGTCGAGCAGGCACTTCTCGTTGTCGCAGAGCAGGTCGTACGACCAATCGACCAGCGCCCGCAGCGTCTGCTGCCGCTGCGGCAGCGTGCGGCCGCCGCCGGTGAGCAGCTTGAAACGATCCTGCACGCGGGCGTCGATCTCCGCCACCGACAGCACGCGCACGCGCGCCGCCGCCAGTTCCAGCGCCAGCGGGATGCCTTCCAGCCGCTCGACCAGGTCGGCCACCGCCGGCGCATCCTTCTCCGTCAGCTCGAACGCCGGCTTGTTCGCCTTCGCCCGCTCGACGAACAGCCGCACCGCCGTCGACTGCGCCAGCGTTTCCAGACCGGCGCCTCGGTCAGGCAACGGCAGCGGCAGGATCGGGTAGGCATGTTCGCCCGGTGCGCGCAGCGACTCGCGGCTGGAAGCGATGATGCGCACCTGCGGCGCCGCGCTCAGGACGGCCGCGACGAGTTGCGCCGCGGCGTCGACCACCTGCTCGCAGTTGTCGAGGATCAGCAGCAGCCGTTTCGCCTTCAGGTGAGCGCACAGCGTCTGCAGCAGCGGCCGTCCCGGCTCCTCGGCAACGTCGAGCACGCGCGCCGCCTCGTCCGCGACGCGCGCCGCGTCGCGGATCGGTGTCAGATCGATGAACCACGCGCCGTCGGGATACTGCGGCATGACTTCGGCGGCCACCTGCAGCGACAGCCTCGTCTTGCCCAGCCCGCCCATGCCGAGCAGCGTGATCAGCCGCGCCTCGGACAGCAGCGCCTTGACGTCGTCGAGTTCTTTCTCGCGACCAATGAACGAGGTGGCCTGCTGCGGCAGGTTGTTCGGCACCTTCGCCACCGGCACCCAGCGTTCGCCGACGCGCACCACGCGGTAGACCTTGTCGCTGTCCGGCGGCGCCGCGAAGCGTGTTTCCTCGTCGCCGATCTCGAACAGTTCGATCGGCTCGGAGACGCCCTTCATCACCCAGTGGCCGTGCGACTCCAGCTTCAGCGTCGTCTCGCCGAGCGCGGCGCGGGCTTCGGGCGTGAGCAGGATCTGCCCGCCGCGGGCCAGCGACATCACGCGCGCGGCGGTGGGCTTGGCCAGACCGTCGACTTCGAGCGGCTTGGCGCCGCGGGCGACGTCCTCGGCGCTGTTCTCGCGCAGGATCACCGGCCCGACGTGCAGTCCGGCGCGCGCCTTCAGCGGCGTGGGCATCGCCGCCAGCGCCCGGTGGTAGGCCATCGCGTAGTTCACCGCGTCAGCCGCCGTGTCGAACATCAGCAGCATGCCGTCGGTCTTGTCGATCTCGCGGCCGTGCCAGGCCGGCAGCAGGTCGCGGGCGGCGCGGTCGTGTGCCAACCAGACCTCGGCCATCGCGGCATCGCCGATCTTCTCCGACAGCTTGGTGCTGTCGACGACGTCGGTCAGCAGCAGCGCTCGAATGTCAGCCATGGCACCAATGATGCCCTGTCGATTGCGCGGCGGTCGACCCGGCGCCGCGCGTGAAGGCCGCATCCTTGGAAGGGTGCCCGCGCCGTCATGTTGCGCGGCAACAGACTACCGAGCGCCTGCGCCCATGCCGACCCAGCGTGGGGCCAGTGCGTTGTCGATGCCGAAAAGATCGAGCACCCGCGCGAGGCTGTGGTCGACCATCTGCTCGATCGACTGCGGCCGCTGGTAGAAGGCCGGCACCGGCGGGAACACGATTCCGCCCATCAGCGTCACCGTTTCCATCGCGCGGATGTGGGCCAGGTTCAGCGGCGTCTCGCGCAGCATCAGCACGACGCGCCGGCGCTCCTTGAAGGACACGTCGGCGGCGCGCGTGATCAGGTTGTCCGCCAGGCCGGTGGCGCAGGCGGCCAGCGTCTTGACCGAGCACGGCGCAATCACCATGCCGAGGGTGCGGAACGAGCCCGAGGCCAGCGGCGCCGCGATGTCGTTGACGTTGTGCACGACGTCGGCGAGCCGCTCGACCTCGCCTCGCTTCAGCCCCAGTTCCTGGTGCGCATTGAGCACACCGGCCGCGGATACGACCAGGTGCGTCTCGATGCCGCCGAGTTCGCGCAGCCGCTCGAGCAACCGCACGCCGTAGACGGCGCCGGTCGCGCCGGTGATCGCGACGATCAGCCGCCGCGGCTCGGCTGCGGTCAAGCGACCTGTGCCTTTTCGAGCACCTGCTTCAGTTCGCCCGACTCGAACATCTCCATCATGATGTCCGAGCCGCCGACGAACTCGCCGTTCACATAGAGCTGCGGGATCGTCGGCCAGTTCGCGAAGTCCTTCACGCCCTGGCGGACTTCCTCGTCTTCGAGCACGTTGACGGTGACCAGGTTCTTGACCCCGCACTGCTTCAGGATCTGGATCGCGCGTCCGGAGAAGCCGCACTGCGGAAACTGCGCGGTCCCTTTCATGAACAGCACCACGGGGTGCTCGGTGACGGTCTTGCGGATGAATTCCTTGGCGTCCATGGCAACAGGCGTCCGATGGTTCGTTGAGCGTGCGCGGCAGTGTAGGAATCGCCCTTTCGTGCGTCAAACCGGGGTCGCGCGCAGTGCCAACGTGGCCAGCCGCAAAGCCCGCACGCCGGTCGGGGCCGTGTGCGTCAGTCGTTCCGATCGACAGCGGCCAGTGTGCCGGCGCAAACACGCTCGACGCCGGCGAGATCGCGATGGGTCTCGATCGCGACGAAGCCGGCCAGCGCGAACAGCCGACGCACGCCTGCCGCCTGGTCATGGCCATGTTCGACGGCGAGCCAGCCGCCCGGGTGCAGGTGCGCCGGCGCGCCGGCAACGATGCGGCGCAGGTCGGCGAGGCCGTCCCCGCCGGCCACGAGTGCGTGCTGCGGCTCCTGTTGCAGGGCCTGCAGGTGCGGATCGGCGGCGGCGACGTAAGGCGGATTGGCGACGATTGCATCGAAACCTCCGCCGACGTTCTCGTACCAGTCGCCGAGCGCGAATTCGACGCGGGCGCCAAGGCGCTGCGCGTTGGCGCGGGCAACGGCGAGTGCGTCGGCCGAGCGTTCCACCGCGAGCAGCGACGCCGCAGGACACTCGAGCGCCAGGGTGACCGCAATGCAGCCCGAGCCGGTGCCGAGATCGAGCACGCGTGGCGCCGGCAGCGGCCGCAACCGCGCCAGCGCCAGTTCGACCAGCAACTCGGTTTCCGGCCGCGGCACCAGCACCGCCGGTGAAACGGCGAAGCTGCGTCCGTAGAACTCCTTCTCGCCGATCAGATAGGCGACTGGCTCGCCTTGCGCCCGGCGCGTCGCCAGAGATGCGAAGCGCGCCGCGGCGACCTCGTCGACCATTGACTCCGGACGTGCGACAAGCGCCTCGATGGGTACTCCAAGCGCCGCCGCCAGCAGCAGGCGCGCCTCACTGCGCGGTAGCGCAGAAGCGGCGAGCAGCTGGCCGACCGACCTCACCGGGTGCCAGGACCGGTCATCGCCTCGGCGCGCACCCAATGGTCGAAATCGTCCGCGGCGACACCGTGTGCCAGCGCCGCGTCGCGCAGGCTGCTGCCGTCGCGGTGCGCCGCCTTGGCGATCGCCGCCGCCTTTTCGTAGCCGATGTGCGGCGCCAGCGCGGTGACCAGCATCAGCGAACGGCCGACCAGTTCGGTGATCCGGTCACGGTTCGGTTCAATGCCGCGCGCGCAGTGCGCCTCGAAGCTCGCCATGCCGTCGGCGAGCAGCCGGATCGACTGCAGCACGTTATGCGCGATCAGCGGCTTGTAGACGTTCAGTTCGAAATTGCCGCCCATCGCGCCGATCTGGATCGCCACGTCGTTCCCCGCCACCTGGGCGGCGACCATCGTCAGCATCTCGCACTGCGTCGGGTTGACCTTGCCGGGCATGATCGAGGAGCCCGGCTCGTTCTCCGGGATCGTGATTTCGCCGATGCCGGCGCGCGGGCCGCTCGCCAGCCAGCGGATGTCGTTGGCAATCTTGTTCAGGGCAGCGGCGAGCGCTTTCAGCGCACCGTGCAGCGCGACAAGTGCCTCGTGTCCGGCCAGGGCAGCAAACCTGTTCGGCGCGGCAGCAAAGGGCAGGCCCGTTTCGGCGGCGAGTTCGGTCGCCACGCGCTCGCCGAACTGGACCGGCGCATTCAACCCGGTCCCCACCGCAGTGCCGCCGATCGCAAGCTCGAATACCGCCGGTTGCGCGCCGAGGATCGCGCCGGCGGCGATGTCCAGCTGAGCGACATAGCCGGAAAACTCCTGGCCGAGCGTCAGCGGCGTGGCGTCCTGCAGGTGCGTGCGGCCGATCTTGACGATGCCGGTGAACGCCTCGGCCTTCGCCTGCAGCGTCGCGCGCAACTCGGCGAGCGCGGGGCGCAGGCGGCGCTCGACTTCGAGGCACGTCGCCACGTGGATGGCGGTCGGAACCGCGTCGTTGCTGCTCTGGCTGCGGTTCACGTCATCGTTCGGATGCACCAGGCGCGCCGCGCCGCGCTCGCCGCCGAGCAGCTCCGAGGCTCGATTGGCGAGCACCTCGTTGACGTTCATGTTCGTCTGGGTTCCGGAGCCGGTCTGCCAGACCGACAACGGAAACTCCGCGTCGTGGCGGCCGGCAAGCACCTCGTCGCAGGCGGTGCGGATCGCCTGCGCCTTGCCTGCGTCGAGCCCGCCGAGGTCGCGATTGACCTGCGCCGCAGCCCGCTTGACTCGAACCAGCGCGTGCACCAGCTCGGATGGCATCTTCTCGGTGGACACCTTGAAGAAATGCAGCGACCGCTGTGTCTGCGCCCCCCACAGCCGTTCGGCCGGCACCTCGATCGGGCCGAAGGTGTCACGCTCGGTGCGCGTTGCCATTGCGCTCTTCACCCGTTCTCGCCGAGCGCCGCCAGCAGTTCGGCCTGATGCTCTGCGGTCAGGGCCGAAGTCAGCTCCGACAGGTCGCCGTCCATGATCTGGTCGATCTTGTACAGCGTCAGGTTGATGCGGTGGTCGGTCACGCGGCCCTGCGGGAAGTTGTAGGTGCGGATGCGCTCGGAGCGGTCGCCGGAGCCGATCAGGCTCTTGCGGTGCGAGGCTTCCTTGGCCTGCTGCTCGTGCACCTGCTTGTCCTTCAGCCGCGCCGCCAGCACTTTCATGGCCCGCTCGCGGTTCTTGTGCTGGCTGCGGTCGTCCTGGCATTCGACGACGATGCCGGTCGGCAGGTGGGTCAGCCGCACTGCGGACTCGGTCTTGTTCACGTGCTGTCCACCGGCACCGGAGGCGCGGAACACGTCGATGCGCAACTCCGTGGGATCGATCTTCACCTCGTTGATTTCGTCCGCCTCAGCCAGCACGGCCACCGTGCAGGCCGAGGTGTGGATGCGTCCCTGCGCCTCGGTTTCCGGGACGCGCTGCACGCGGTGGCCTCCGGACTCGAATTTCAGCTTCGAGTAGGCACCGGCGCCCTCGATGCGGACGATCACCTCCTTGTACCCGCCGAGGTCCGACGGCGACTCGGAAATGAGTTCGGTCTTCCAGCGGTTGCGCTCGGCGTAGCGCATGTACATGCGCAGCAGGTCGCCGGCGAACAGTGCCGATTCGTCGCCGCCGGTACCGGCACGGATCTCGAGGAAGACGTTGCGTTCGTCGTTCGGGTCCTTCGGCAGCAGCAGGCGCTGCAGTTCGCCTTCGAGCGTCTCGATGCGACCGCGCGCGGCGTGGATCTCCTCCTCGGCCAGCACCTTCATGTCCGGGTCGGCGAGCATTTCCTGCGCCGCCAGCAGGTCGGCCTGCGCCCGGTTGTAGTCGTGGAAGCCGGCCACCACCGGCTCGATCTCGGCGCGCTCGCGGCCGAGCGAGCGGAAGCGGTTCATGTCGCGCGCGGCGTCCTCTCGCGACAGCAGCGCGTCGATTTCGGTCATCCGCTTCGCCAGCTGGGCGAGCTTGCTGTGCATCGAAGGTTTCATCGGCATGGGATCGGCAACGGCGATGGCCGCGCGCCGGCGCAGCCGGCACCCGGCCCGCGCACGGCCAGCTAATGCTCGGGATGGGAGTAAAAGCGCGACAGCAGCGCAACGAGCTGCGCGCGCGAGGCTTCGTCCTGGGCGGCCGCGTGATGCAGCGCGGACACGGGGGCGTGCAGGAACTTGTTGGTCAGCGCCTGCGCCAGGTGCTCGATCACCGCCTCGGGCGATTCGCCGCGCGCCAGCAGCTTCTTGGCGCGCTCGATCTCGTTTGCGCTCAGGTTCTCCGCGCGGCTGCGCAGTCCCTGGATGACCGGCACCGCGGCGCGCGCTACGGATCCAGGCGTCGAAATCGCGCACACGGGTTTCGATGATCGCCTCGGCCTGCGCCACGGCGGCGTGCCGGTTCTCGGTACCGGTGGCGACGATCTTGCCGAGTTCATCGACCGTGTAGACGTAGACGTCCTCGAGCCGTGCCACTTCCTGCTCCACGTCGCGCGGCACCGCCAGGTCGACGATGAACATCGGCCGATGGCGCCGGCTTTTGCACGGCGCGCTCGACCATGCCCAGGCCGATGATCGGCAGCGTGCTCGCGGTGCACGAAACGACGATGTCGAAGCGGGCCAGTTGTTCCGGCAGTTCCGCGAGCCGCATCGCCTCGCCCTGGAACCGGTGCGCGAGGCTCTCGGCGCGCTCGATCGTGCGGTTGGCAACGGTGATCGCCTTCGGCCGCCGCGCGGCAATGTGCGTGGCGGTCAGTTCGATCATTTCGCCGGCACCGACCAACAGCACCTCGCTGCCGGCGAGCTCGCCGAAGATGCTTTCGGCGACGCGCACGGCGGCCGCCGCCATCGACACCGAGTGGGCGCCGATCTCGGTGCTCGAGCGCACTTCCTTGGCGACCGCGAACGTGCGCTGGAAGAGGTGATTGAGCAGCAGTCCAAGGCCGCCGGCCTCGCGCGACAGCCGCTCGGCCTGCTTCATCTGGCCGAGGATCTGCGGCTCGCCGAGCACCATCGAATCCAGCCCGCTGGCCACGCGGAAGGCGTGGCGCACGGCATCGGCCTGCGGCAGCAGGTAGGCGGAGCGGCGGAACTCGTCGCCGTCGAGGCGCTTCTCCTCGGCAACGAAATCCGTGAGCGCCGGACCTGCCGCCTGCGGCTGTTCCACCGCGCAGTACAGCTCGGTGCGGTTGCACGTCGAGACGATTGCTGCCTCGGTCAACCGGCCGCTGCTGCGGTCGGCCAGCCGCTCGCGCAGGCGGGCGATCGTGCCGCCCACTTCCTCGGGCACGAACGCGACCCGCTCGCGCAGCGCAAGCGGCGCGGTCTGGTGGTTGAGCCCGAGCGTGAGTAGATGCATAAACCCTTGATTCGCGGGAGGATTATACGGATCGCCCCGGGGCCGGAGTCTCGCCGACTCGCGTGGCTTTCCGCTTGACCCACCGCAAGCTATGGCACGATGGCTGTAACGTCAACCCGCCTGCTCTGGAGGCCTGTCATGTCAATCGTCTGGATCATCCTCGTCGGTTTCGTCGTCGGCCTGCTGGCGCGCGCGGTCATGCCCGGCGAGCAGAAGCTCGGCATCATCCTGACCACCGTGCTGGGCATCGCCGGCTCCGTCATCGCAGGCTATCTGGGACAGGCGATCGGGCTGTACCAGGCCGGCCAGGGCGCAGGCTTCATCGGCTCGATCGTCGGCGCGTTGATCCTGCTGTTTGGCTACGGGCTGCTGACGAAGAAGTAGCTGGCTGCGGGTGGTCCGCTGGCGGAGCACCCGGGATCACTCAAGTGGCGCGCGCGCAGCGGCCGTCTCGCCGCTACGCCGGGTCGCGGCGCTACAGTTGCCGCTGAGCCTGCACTGCAACCCCCAAGGATCGGAGGCTTCCCATGCCATTCGCCCAGCTCGCCGACGTACGTCTGCACTACCAACTCGACGGCGATCCACGTCTGCCGGTGCTGATGCTGTGCAACTCGCTCGGCACCACACTGGACATGTGGGAACCGCAGATGCCGGCGTTCCTGGCCCACTTCCGCGTGCTGCGCTACGACACGCGCGGCCACGGGCAGTCGCAGGTCACGCCGGGCGAATACAGCATCGCGCAGCTGGGCAACGACGCACTGTCACTGCTCGACCATCTCGGCATCGAGCGCATGTCGTTCTGCGGGCTGTCGATGGGCGGCATGACCGGCATGTGGCTCGGGGTCAACCGCCCGGAGCGCATCTGGCGACTCGTCCTGTGCAACACCGGCGCCAAGCTCGGTGACCCGGCGCTGTGGGCGGCCCGCTTCGAGGCCGTGCGCAGCGGCGGCATGGCGGCGATCACGCCGCCGACGCTCGACCGCTGGTTCACGGCCCGCTACCAGCGTCTGGCGCCGAGAGACGTCGACAAGGTGCGCGCCATGCTGCTGGCCACCTCGCCCGACGGCTACATCGCCAACGGCGCCGCGGTGCGCGACATGGACCAGCGCGCCGACCTCGCGAAGATCAAGGTGCCCACGCTGTTGATTGCCGGCACCTACGACGGCTCGACGCCACCTGAACTCGGCCGCGAGGCGGCGCAGGCGATCGACGGCGCGCGCTACGTCGAGCTCGACGCCGCGCACATGTCGAACTGGGAGCAGACCGGCGCGTTCACCGCCGCCGTGCTGTCGTTCGTGCTCGATGGCGGGCTCAACGAGCGCGCCCGTTTCGAAGCGGGACTGTCGGTGCGCCGGCCGGTGCTGGGCGCCGAGTATGTCGACCGCTCGCTTGCCAACCGCACCGCGGTGAGCACCGAGTTCCAGGACCTGATCACCCGCTATTGCTGGGGCGAGGTCTGGACCCGCCCCGGCCTGACGCGCCACACGCGCAGCCTGCTGACGATCGCCTTCACGCTCGCCTTGAACCGCCCCGACGAGCTGCGCCTGCACATGCGCGCGGCACGTAACAACGGCGTCACGCGCGACGAGATCAAGGAAACCCTGATGCACGCGGCGATCTACTGCGGCGTGCCGGCCGGCGTGTCCGCCTTCAAGATCGCCAACGAGGTGTTCGCCGAGCAGGATGCGGCTGGGTTGCAGGGCGATACGAAGTAACGGTGCCGCAGTCGGCGACCTCATCTTCGTGCGGCTTGCCTGTGGCACGGCAGGCTCTCCTATACTGGCCTCAGGTTCAGCGCGCCTTCCCGGCGGGCGGCCGTTCAGGACGCACGTCAATTGCAGATTGCAACCCGCCAATATGCGGACACGTGGGTCGCCGCGCCAAGCGGCCGCGTCGACCACCTCAGCGCGGCGCAGTTCGAAAGCGAACTGACCCGCCTGTCGGCGCAGGCAAATGGCGGGAGCGGAGCGCTGGTGCTCGACTTCTCGGACGTCGAGTACATCAGCAGCAGTGGCCTGCGCGCCCTGATGATCGTCGCCACGCAGATGCGCTCGCAGCAGGGCAAGCTGGTGGTCTCGGGCCTCTACTCGGTGGTTGCCGAAATCTTCGCGATCAGCCGGTTTGACCGGGTCCTGACGGTTGCAGCGACGCTCGAAGACGCGCTCGGGAAGTGCTCCGAGGCAGCGCTCGCCGCCTACAGGCAGTCCGACGCGGCGCCATGAAGAGCGTGCGGTTCTGGGGGACGCGCGGTTCGCTGCCGGTGGCGCTGACCGCCGCAGGGGTGCGACGCAAGCTGTCCGAGGTCCTGCGCACTGCAGGTGGCCGGATCTTCGCCACCGAAGCAGATGCCGAGCAGTTTCTCGATGGCCTGCCGTTTCCGGTCAGCGGCACCTACGGCGGGCACAGCTCCTGTGTCGAGATCGAGACGGGTGGATCCGACTATTTCGTCTGTGACATGGGCAGCGGCCTGCGTCCCTTCGGGCAGGCGGCGATGGCGCGGCGCGCCGGCGCGGCGGGCCAGACGTTTCACATCTTCCAGTCTCACCTGCACTGGGACCACATCATGGGCCTGCCGTTCTTCGTGCCGGCCTTCATCCCGGGCAACCGGGTCGTGATCTACGGCGGCCACGCCGAGCTCGAATCGGCCCTGCGCCGCCAGCAGGAGCGACCGTCGTTCCCGGTCGACTTCTCGATCTTCGGCGCAAAGATGGAGTTCGTTCACCTCGAGCCCGGCCGGGCGTATGACATCGCCGGCGTCCAGGTCCGCACACTGTTGCAGCGCCACGCGGGTGATTCGTACGGCTACCGGTTCGAGTCGCAGGGCAAGGTGGTGGTCTATTCGACCGACTCGGAACACCCGCTAAGGGAAACGGAGCACCTCGAACGCTTCGTCCACTTCTTCCGCGACGCCGACCTGGTCATCTTCGACGCCATGTACTCGCTGGCCGATGCGATCACGGTCAAGGCCGACTGGGGGCATTCCAGCAACGTGGTCGGCGTGGAGTTGTGCCAGCGGGCGGGTGCGCGTCATCTGTGCCTGTTCCACCACGAACCGGTGTTCGACGATGCGGCGATCGAAGCCGTGCTCGCCGAGACACGGCGCCTCGAAGAGATCACCCGCGAGACATCGCGGCTGCAGGTCAGCGCCGCCTACGACGGGCTGGAAATCGAGCTGTGAGCGCGCGCCCGGCGCGCGAACCGGCAGCCAGTACGGTCGGCCGGATACGGCTCGTCGGCATCGCGCTGCTCGCAATCCTGGTCGGGGCCGTCTGGATGCAGTCGCCGTGGACCGGGCGTCTGCAGGCGGCCTGGTTCGACGCCCTGCAGACGCTGGTCCCGCGCCGGGTCGACGCCTGGCCGGTGACGGTGGTCGAGATCGACCAGAAGAGCCTGAGCGCGCTTGGCCAGTGGCCGTGGCCTCGTACGCAGCTGGCGCAACTGCTGCTGGCCATTGATCGGGCCGCGCCGGCAGCCGTCGGCGTCAACATCCTGATGCCGGAAGCCGATGCACTCTCGCCCGAGCGCGTGCTGGCGAGGACCCCGATCGAGGATCCGGCGGCGGCCGCAGCGCTGCAGTCGCTGCCGTCCAACGACGCCGTGCTGGCGCGGGCGCTGCGGGACACCGGTGCGGTTCTGGTCGTCGCCGGCACGCCGGAGCCGACCGGCATGTCCCTGCGCGCGGTACCCGTCACGATCTCCGCCGCGCCCGCGGGGTCCGAGTCGGCGCCGGCGGTCCCGTCATATGCGGGCGCGCTGACCAGCATCGACGTGCTGAACCAGCATGCCGCCGGCTGGGGGCTGATCTCGGTCGACCCCACGGGCGGCGTCGTCCGGCGCATCCCGATGCTGGCCAGCATCGGCGGCACGCTGGTGCCGACGCTGGCGGTCGAGATGCTGCGCGTCGCTGCCCGCGTGCCCTCGCTGCGGCTGGTAACCACCGGTTCGGAGGTCGCCGGCCTTTCGATCGCCGACCTGAGCATCCCGACCGAAGCCGACGGAAGCCTGCGCGTGTACTTCTCGGGCCACGCGCAGGAGCGGTTTGTCTCGGCGCTCGACGTGCTCGAAGGGCGAGCCGATCCGGCGCTTTTCGAGCGGCAACTGGTGCTGGTCGGCCTGACCGGAATCGGACTGCACGAGTCTCTCGCTACGCCGATCGGCCAGCGCATGTCCGGCAGCGAGATCCAGGCGCAGTTGCTCGAGAACCTGGTCGACGGCACGTGGCTGCGTCGTCCCGCCTGGGCCGCGCCACTGGAGGCACTGACGCTGCTGCTTCTGGGTGCGGTACTTGTCTGGGTCACGCCACGCGGGCGGCCCCTCGGCGCCGCAGTGGCGATGCTTGCGTTCGTCGCGCTGCCGATGACTGCGTCTTTCGCGGCCTTTCGTTCGCAGCGCCTCCTGCTCGATGCCGCGACGCCGGGGCTGGGCCTGATGCTTCTCTTCGGCGGCCTGCTGACGCTGACGCTGGCGGAGGCCACGCGCCAGCGCCGGTTGCTGGAGCGCGTGGTCCAGAACCAGCGCGAGCAGGCGGCACGCATCGCCGGCGAACTCGAGGCCGCGCAGCGCATCCAGAACTCGACCCTGCCGAGGCCCGACCTGCTCAAGGGCGAACGGCGCGTCGACCTGCACGCCCTGCTGACACCGGCGCGCGAGGTCGGTGGCGACCTGTACGACTACTTCCTGCTCGACGGACACCGCCTCTTCGTGCTCGTCGGCGACGTCGCCGGCAAGGGACTCTCGGCGTCGATCTTCATGGCGGTCAGCAAGGCGCTGTACAAGAGCGTCACCCTCAGGACACCCCTGACCGAAGCCGGCGACGGCGCGAACCTCGGTCGGATCATGAGCGCGGCCAACGCCGAGGTCTCGCGCGACAACGCGCAGATGCTGTTCGTCACCGCTTTCGCTGGCCTGCTCGACCTGGAAACCGGCGAGTTCAGCTACTGCAACGCAGGGCACGACAATCCGTACCGGCTGCACCCGGACCGGCCCGGTTTCGCGCGCATCGACGACGGCGACGGGCCGCCGTTGTGCTCGGTACCGGATTTTCCTTACCAGGGCGCACACTGCCGGCTGATGCCGGGCGAAATCCTGTGCCTGATGTCGGACGGTGTCGCGGAGGCGCAGAGCCCTTCGGGAGAGTTGTACGGCTCGGACCGCGTGCAGAGGACCCTGCTCGGGCTGGATGCGCGCAGCGCAAGCGCACGTGACGTGGCGGATGCGTTGTACGCCGACACGACGTCGTTCGCCGCCGGCGCGGAAGCCGCCGATGACCTGACGATCCTGGTCCTGCGCTGGAACGGCCCGCCGGCCGGCAGCGTGCCGCCCACGGCGGACCGGTAACGCACGATCGGCGCGCGTTCAGCGCACCAGGATCTCGACGCGCCGGTTGCGCGGCTCGGCCACGCCGTCTGCCGTTGCGACGGCTGGCTCGCGCTCGCCGCGGCCGGTGGCGACGACGCGGTCGCGGGGAATGCCGCGCGCGATCAGCGCGCCGCGCACGACCTCGGCGCGGCTGCGTGACAGCGGGTCGTTGAAAGCGTCGCTGCCCACCGTGTCGGTATGGCCGATGACCACCACGTCCGGCACCGGACGGCGGGCGATCTCGCCGAACACTTCGTCGATGATCTTCTTGGATTCGGCCGTGAACTCGTCCTTGCCCTCGACGAAATAAAGGGTGAACTGCGCCGGCGGCAGCGGCCGGGCGGCGAGCGCCGCGCCGAACTGCGACTGCACTTCCGGCGCACTCGACCGGTAGGCCTGGGCGCCGTCGCTCGACAACCGGGCCCCGGCGTAAGGCTGGTCGAGGACCAGTTGCTGTCCGCCCTGCGTGACCGTCACGGCGGTTGCCTTGCCGTCGGGATCGGGCAGCAGCACCACCGTGCCTTGCGGCGTCGGCGACGGCGTCGCGCAGGCGCCGAGCAGCGCCGCGAGCACGACGACGGCGAGGCGGCCGATCATGGAACCGAGACGACGAAGTCGGTGCCGCGCACGCCGAGCACCGCCGACGGCGTGCGCACCGTCATCGCCTGCGGCGACTGCCGGGCGATGCGGCCCGACACGACCGCCAGCGTCCCGCGCTGCAACCCCGACTCGAACCGTCCCTGGTAGGTCGTCGGGTCGAAATCGAAGCGGTCCAGCGAGAGCACGCTGTTCGGCCCGGCGGACAGCAGCGAGTTGTCGCGCATCGTGATGCCCACGGATCCGTCGGCGCCGGTCTTCAGGACGTCCGCCGCAGCCAGCGCCATGCCAACCTGGGCGGGCAGCGACTGGCCGCCGCGGTCGACCGTGACCTGGCCCTTGGCGACCTTGATCTGGCCCACGTCATCGGCCGCGCCGGCCGTGGCGCAGGCCACCAGCAGGACCAGCGGCAACGCGCGGCGCAGCCAGTCAGAAAGCGTTTGCATCAGCGATCTCCTTCATGGCACGGCGGACTCTACACAAGCACCGTCGGTGTGCAATAGTCGGGCCGATGAGCGTCGAGACCCGGTGCGACCTGAAGGCGAGCATGTCATGCCTGCCGCTCGCCACGGCTTTGGTCGAGGATTTCTGCAGGTCTCATGGCATCGCGCGGGACGACGTTCTGCGACTGACACTCATCGTCGAAGAACTGTTCACGAACACGGTGGAGCACGGGCTCGGCGGCGACGGCGATGTCCACGTGCGCCTTGCGCTGACCGCCGGGCCGACGCAGGTCGCGATCGTCTACGAAGATTCGGCGCGCATGTTCGATCCGCTCGCCCATCTGGACCGGGCGCAGGCCGAACTGGAGGCGGCAATCGCCGGCCGTCGCGCCAGTGGTTTCGGGCTCATCCTCGTTGCGGGGATGGCCGAGCATCTCAGCTACGCGCGCGAGGGCGGGTGGAACCGGCTCGAGGTGGTGCTGCCTCGCGGGCGCTGAGCGGGGGGAAGGGCGCAGCCTCGGCGCTGCCGGGAGGCGCGATCGGCGCCCGGCGAGGGAAATTCAGGCGTGGGTTTCGAATCCCGAGACAGCGCTCTCCTCTCGAACGCCATTCCTTGACATTGCTCAGTGCCGACCGAGAGGACATTCCCAATCATTGCCCTCGCGTGCCTGACTTCCGCAACCGGCGCCACCGGGAGCGAGGAAGGGGTCCGCCTGTTCAACCGGCTTTCCTGGCGGTGCCGAGTCCATGCATATCGTCGTTTGCGTCAAGCAGGTGCCCGACAGTGCCCAGATTCGCGTGCATCCGGTCACGAATACGATCATGCGCCAGGGCGTGCCGGCGATCATCAACCCCTTCGACCTGTTCGCCCTCGAAGAGGCGTTGCTCATCAAGGACAGGACCGGCGCGCGGGTGACGGTGATTTCGATGGGCCCGCCGTACGCCGACGTGGCGCTCAGGAAATGCCTGTCCTTTGGCGCCGACGAGGCCATCCTGCTGACGGACGTCGCCTTCGCGGGCGCCGACACCCTTGCGACGACCTACGTCCTGGCGGCCGCCATCCGCCAGATCGACCGGCAGCACCCGGTCGACATCGTCTTCACGGGAAAGCAGACCATCGACGGCGACACGGCACAGGTCGGCCCGGGCATAGCGATCCGGCTCGGGTGGCAGCTGCTGACCTACGTGTCCCGCTTGCGGTCCCTCGATACGGCGGCCCGGCGGATCACCATCGAACGGCGCGCCGAAGGCGGCGTCCAGGTGCTCGAATCGAGACTGCCCTGCGTGATCACGCTGCTCGAAGGCATCAACGAGATGCGCTTCGCCGACATGGCGGGCATGTTCCGCGCGGCCCGCTACGACGTGCCGCGCTGGGACCACGCGACCGCGGGCATCGACGACCTCGGCGGTGCCGGCATCAAGGGCTCGCCGACGGTGGTCGCGCAGGTGTTCGCGCCGACGCCGAAAGCGGTCACCGCACTGCCCATCCCGGGTGACACGCCGCGCGCCAAGGCGGAAGCCTTGCTCGACAGGATGTTCGCCGATCACCCGAAGCTGGAGGAATCCCTGCTCGACCACTTGCAGACCATGGGAACCGCACGATGAGCGACGCCCGGGACGGCGCCCGGAAGCCGGCGATCAAGAAGCCCAAGCGCACGCTCGAGCCGAGGTTCGTCGGCTACCGCGGCGTGTGGGTCTTCGTCGAGCACGAACGAGGCCATGTGCACCCGGTGTCCTGGGAACTGATCGGCAAGGGACGGGAACTGGCCGACAAGCTGCAGGTCGAGCTCGCCGGCGTGGTGCTCGGCGGCAACGGTGCCGCGGTTCGCGCACTCTGCGACGAGGCCATTTTCCACGGCGCCGATCTCTGCTACCTGATGCAGGACGAGGTGCTGCTCGACTACCGCAACCAGCCCTACACGAAGGGCATGGCCTCACTGGTCGACACATTCCAGCCGGAAGTGCTGATGCTGGGCGCGACCACGCAGGGACGCGACCTCGCCGGTTCGGTCGCCACCACGCTGCTGACCGGGCTGACCGCCGACTGCACCGGGCTCGACATCGACACTTCCGACCGCACGCTGCTGTCGGTCCGGCCGACCTTCGGCGGCAGCCTGATGTGCACCATCGTCAATATGAGCACGCGACCGCAGATGACCACGGTCCGGCCGCGGGTCATGCCGATGCCCGCCCGCGATGACGCGCGCAGCGGTCGCGTGATCGAGCATCCGCTCGGACTCAGCGAGGCCGAGGTCGTCACCAAGGTGGTCGATTTCATCCCCGACGCCCGCGCCGACAAGCCGCAACTCGCCTTCGCGAACTTCGTCGTCGCCGGCGGCCGCGGCCTGGCCAAGCCGGAGAATTTCGAGCTGCTGTTCGATCTCGCCAGGGAACTCGGCGCCGAGGTCGGCGCCTCCCGCCCGGCGGTGCATGCCAACTGGGTCGAGGCGGATCGCCAGGTGGGCCAGTCGGGCAAGACGGTGCGGCCCAAGCTCTACATCGCCGCCGGCATTTCCGGCGCCGTGCAGCACCGCGTCGGCATGGAGGGCGCCGACGTGATCGTCGCCGTCAACAACGACGAGAAGGCGCCGATCATGGATTTCTCCAACTATGCGTTGATCGGCAACGCCGTGGAAATCCTGCCTGCGCTCACCGAGGCGTTCCGCAGCCGCATTGCCGCCGCCCGGGCGAAGAAGGGAGGAGCGCCGTGAACGCGCAGAATCGCCTCGCGCGCGCCGGCTGCGAGTGTGGCGGGACGACGGTCCGATGAGCGAGAAGTTCGATGTCATCGTCGTCGGCGCGGGCCCCGCCGGCAACGCCGCCGCGTACACGCTGGCGCGTGCCGGTGTGTCCGTCCTGCAGATCGAGCGCGGCGAAACGCCGGGCACGAAGAACGTGCAGGGTGCGATCCTGTATTCGCACGCGCTCGAGGAGATCGTCCCTGATTTCCGCAAGCATGCCCCGCTGGAGCGCCACATCATCGAGCAGCGGATGTGGCTGATGGACGAAGGCCAGGCGTGCACCGGCGTGAGCTATCGCGACGACGGCTTCACGCAGATGCCGCACAACCGCTACACGATCGTCCGCGCGCGCTTCGACCGCTGGTTCTCCGACCTCGTCAGGGAAGCCGGAGCGATGGTGATCAACGAGACCACCGTCACCGGCCTGCTGCGGGACGCTGCGGGCAAGGTCATCGGCGTGCAGACCGAGCGTGCGGGAGGCGAAGTCCTCGCCGACGCCGTGATCCTCGCCGACGGCGTCAATTCGCTGGTCGGACAGCGGGCCGGGCTGCGCAACGACATCAAGGCGGAACACTCCGCGCTGGCGGTCAAGGAGACGCTGTTCCTGCCCAAGGAGCTCATCGAGCAGCGTTTCGGCGTCGCCGACGGGCAGGGCGTGGTCATCGAGATCGCCGGACGCATCACCCACGGCATGGTCGGCACCGGATTCCTCTACACCAACCGGGACTCGCTGGCGATCGGCATCGGCTGCATGCTCGGCGACCTGCGCGAGCAGTCGATCACGCCTTATCAGCTGCTCGAAGGCATGAAGCGCCACCCGGCGGTCAAGCCGCTCATCGAGGGCGCGGCGATGAAGGAGTACGCGGCGCACCTGATCGCCGAAGGCGGCTACAAGGCGCTGCCGAAGCTGTTCGGCGACGGCTGGCTGATGGTCGGAGATTCGGCGGGCCTGATCAACGGGGTGCACCGGGAGGGTTCGAACCTGGCGATGACCTCGGGTCGCCTGGCCGCCGAAACGCTGATCAAGCTCAGGGATCGCGGGGCGGCATTCACCGCCAGGAACCTGTCCGCCTACAAGGCCGCGCTCGACGAGAGCTACGTGATGAAAGACCTGAAGAAGTACGCGGCGGTCCCGGAGTTCATGCATGAGAATCCTCATGTTCTCGGCGCCTATCCTTCTCTGCTCAACCGGGCGGCGCGCGAGATGCTGACCGTGGACGGCGTGGACAAGCGCACCAAGCAGGGCCGCATTCTTGCCGACGTCCGTGAGAAGCGTTCGCTGCTCGGGCTGATCGGCGATGCGTACCGTTTCTGGAGGGCCTTCAGATGACCGCATCGCCACTGCCCGCCGTCAATGTCGAGGAGAAGCTGTTCCAGAACCGCTATCGGGTCGACGCGGAGCGGCCGCACATTCGCATCAGGGAGCAGGAGACCTGCAACCGGTGCGATTCGAAGCCGTGCATCGTGTGCTGCCCGGCCGGCTGCTGGCGACTTGAAGAGGGAACGGTCGATCTCGTGGTCGACGGCTGCCTCGAGTGCGGCACCTGCCGCATCGTCTGCGCGCCGGGCAACGTCGACTGGAACTACCCGCGCGGCGGTTTCGGCATCCTCTTCAAGTTCGGCTGATGGAAAGCATCCACACCTTCCTGGCGCACGCGATTCGGCTCGAGTCCGCCGCCGCGCAGCGCTCGGACGAACTCGCCGACGCGATGCAGACCTGGGGCAACAGGGAAGTGGAGGAGTTCTTCCGGCGCATGGCCGAGTCCTCGCGGCTTCATCTGAAGGAAGCCATGGCGCGTGCGGGCTTTCGCCAGTTCTCGGAACTGCCGGACGACGGCTACGAATGGCCCGGCGGCGTGCCGCCGGAATCCACCGACTGGTGGGGCGTGGACGGCCTGATGGGGATCGAACACGCCATCGAGATGGCGCTGGAAGGCGAGAAACGCGGCCTTGCCTATTACGAGCACATCGCCCGGAGCACCTCGAGCGAGAGGGTCCGTTCGGCGGCCGAGGAGTTCGCCTCCGAGGAGCGCGAGCACGTCGCCGAACTCGAGCAGGTCCTCGAAACGCACCGCCGGAAGAGTCGCTGATTCCGGCGGGGCGCTTGCCGCGCATCTTGTAGGGGTGATGGTCCTGCACAAGGCATTTCACATCCTCCCCCGCAAGTGATGTCCATCGGTGACACGTGTGTCGGCGGAGGCGCGCAGTCGTGAGAATGGTGGCCGCGTACTTCACTTATTGAGAAGTACCCAACCTCGTGACATTGGAGCAGGTCGGCCTGGATCCAGCATGCGGCGACGATGGACTGTCGTCGCTGCGCCGATTTCAGCTTGGCGCGGGCGGTGGTCTTCAGTTCGCCGAAGCCATCCGGGCAGAAGTTCGCCATCGCGTGCCGCTTCAGCCAAGCCCACAGGTACTCGACCGGATTGAGCTCCGGCGCATACGGCGGCAGGAACGCCAGCTGGAGATGGCCGTCGGTCGAGTCGACGTAGTGGCGCACCAGCCGGCTGCGGTGCGCCCGCAGGCCGTCCCAGACGATGAGCAGCCGCCGCTTCAGGTGTCGCCGCAGCGCCTTGAGGAACTCGACGATCTGCGGCGAGCGGATCGCCCCTTGGTGCAGCCGGAACACGCAATGCGTGAAGGTCAGCCCGGCGATCACCGACAGCTGCTTCCAGTTGAAGTGGAACTGGATCACGGGCGTCTGCCCGACCGGCGCCCAGGTCCGTACTCGGGTAGGCCGCTCCGACAGCCCCGACTCGTCGACGAAGACGATCAGCCGGCCTTCCTAGCGGCACTTTTTTTTAGCGCCGGCCAGGTGCGCTTCTTCCAGCGCGCAATGGCCGCCTCGTCGCGCTCCCTGGCCTGCCGCTCGGGCTTCTGGCTGGAGAAGCCCAGTTTGCCGAGCAGCCGCCACACATGCACCTCGCTGTACCGCACGCCGAAGCGGCGCTGGATGGTCTCGCGTAGCCGCTTGATCGTCCACAACTCGGTGCCGAAGCCGGCGGCCTGCGGGACGGCCAGCAGGATGCGGCGCAGTTCCTCGTGCTGCTCGCCATCGAGCAGCGACGGACGACCGCCCTTGCTCATCACGCGCAGGCCGTCCAGACCGTCGGCATTGAGGACGTCGAGCCAGCGGTACACGGTCTGCCGTGGGGCACCGACCGCCGCAGCGACTTCTGCCGGCGGCTTTCCCTGCAGCAGCAACCGTCCTGCCCGCACCCGCCGCTTCGCCGCTTCGTCCATCGCCATGACGCGTCTCCTCGCTCACGATACCCGTGAGCCAGTAACGCGCGAGCGGCGAATCGGTTGTCATGTGGTTAAGTAATTATCAATAGTTCTGCGGCGACTACCTAAACGTCGTTACCAACGTCGGTGTTTGGTATCCGGCGCCGAGGCATAGCCATGCATTGCGCAGGGTCAACGTTGAGCGTTGTCCAAGAGTCGATCGTGCATTGAATTTCACCTGGCGGCAGCAGAGGGAAGCCTTCGGCTGCACGCCATTTCGGCGCAGATGCGCAGGGTGAGCCGGCTTGCGCTGGCCTGGCCTTCACGGCTGGGGCGAGCATGTGGGGCGAGTCAACGTCTGCGCGGCAGGCAGGACGCGGGGGGTCGCAATGGGGGGAATGCGTGCTTGTCTTGCGGTCGTCAGCCTGCTTTCCTGTGTCGCCGCCGCTCAGTCACCAAAGAACGAATCGCCACAACAAGCTCCGCAACGTGCCGAGGCGCTCGCGCAAGTTCGCGTCCTGGTCGGCGTCAGCCTTGAGGAGGCGTATCGCGCCGAAGGCGAACTCGATGCCGCGCAGGCAAACGCGCAGCGCGGCCGCATCGCCGTAGCGCAGCGTCGGGTCGCTGACCTCATCGGCCGCCTCGGTGGAAGCGCGCACACGCGCTACGCGTTCCTGCCCTATGTAGCGGCACAGATCGACGCGCAGATGCTGGGCGAGTTGGTGTCGTCGCCACTGGTGAGCGACGTCGCCGAAGAGCGCCTGCGCCAGCCCACGCTCCTGCGCAGCACCGTACTGACCGGCGCCAAGAGCGTCTGGGCCCATGGGTTCACCGGCGCCGGCTGGGCCGTGGCCTTGCCGGACACCGGCGTCGACGCCATGCATCCATTCCTGGTTGGCAAGGTTATTGCCGAGGCCTGCGACTCGAGCACCTTCGGCGGCGGCACGATGCAGCCCGGCACGGTCTCGCTCTGTCCCGGAGGCGTCGAGCAGTCGACGATGCCAGGAGCCGGGAGCAACTGTGATCCGGCGTTTGCCGATTGCGACCACGGCACGCATGTCGCCGGCATCATCGCCGGCCGACAAGGCCCGGAAGGCCTGAGCGGCGTCGCTCCCGGGGCGAGTCTCATCGCACTGCAGATCTACAGCCGCCTCGCGGACGGCACCGGTATCGGCGCGTGGGACAGCGATCTCATCCGGGCGCTCGAGCGGGTCTACGCAATGCGCGGCGAGCACCGCATCGCGGCGGTGAACCTCAGTCTCGCAGGTGGCGAGGTCTACGGTGATCAACCGGCGTGCGATGCCGAGCATCCGGCGCTGAAGGATGCGGTGGCGCTGCTGCGCTCGGTCGGCATCGCCACCGTGGTGGCAGCGGGTAACGACGCTTCTCGCACCGCGCTGGCGGCGCCGGCTTGTCTCTCCGGTGTAATCAGTGTCGGGGCGAGTTGTGACGACGGACCGGACAGGAGCTTCTGCGCCCGGGGCGTCGATACGGTGGCCGACTACTCGAACGTCTCGCCGTTCCTGAGCCTGCTGGCGCCGGGCAGCTACATCACCTCCTCGATACCAGGCAACGGCTACGAGACGCTTAGCGGAACCTCGCTGGCGGCACCGCATGTGGCGGGTGCCTTCGCGCTGCTCAGGCAGCAGGACCCGCTGCTTACGGTCGAGGCAGTGCTAAGGCGGTTGCGCGAATCCGCGGCGCCGGTCGACGACGCTCGCGATGGCGCAATCGTGCGGGAGCTGATGCTGCTCGACGTGCGCGGAGTTGTGGCAGCGATGGCAACCGAAACTGCAGGCATCGGTGCCGGGTCTCGTCAGGCGGCGTCCGCGCAGGCCACGGCGCCTGCTGTCGCAACTGCGCCGTCCAACGACCCGACGCCGATCGCCGAAGCGCTGCGACCTTCGGCAACGCGCAGCAGTGCTGCGGGCGGCGGCACGGCGGAAAGCGGCACCAGCGCTGCATCGCCCACCTCATCCTCGACCGTCGCGGCAATTGGCGCGGGCAGCTTTCACACCTGCGCCCTGACTGGCGGCGGCGGCGTCAAGTGCTGGGGCAGCAACATCTCCGGCCAGCTCGGCGACAACAGCACTCAGGATCGATTGGTCCCGGCGGACGTGGTCGGACTGACGAGCCGAGTGACCGCGATCGCCGCCGGCTATGCGCACACCTGCGCGCTGACCATCGACGGCGGGGTCAAGTGCTGGGGCAGCGGCGGCGTAGGCGACGGCACCTCCGAACAACGGTTGGTCCCCGTCGACGTAGTGGGTCTCACGAGCGGGGTTTCGGCAATAGCGGCACGCGACGGTCGCACCTGCGCGCTGACCTCCGGGGGCGGCGTCAAGTGCTGGGGCGAGAATGCCACTGGCCCGGGCCAGCACAGCGCCGTGCCAGTCGACGTGACGGGCCTGAGCAGCGGCGTCACGGCGATCGCCGTAGGGGACTCTCACACCTGTGCGCTGACCAGTGGCGGCGGCGTCAAGTGCTGGGGTTACAACAGCTACGGTCAGCTCGGTGACGGCAGCACAACCGATCGATGGACCCCGAGCGACGTGAACGGCCTGACCAGCGGCGTGGCCGCGATCACGGCGGGCAGTGCCCACTCGTGCGCACGAACCACAGAAGGCGCGATCAGGTGCTGGGGTTACAACAGCTCGGGCCAACTCGGCGACGGCAGCACGGCCCAGCGCACGAGCCCGGTCGATGTGGCGGGCCTGACCAGCGGCGTACTCGCGGTGCAGGCAGGCAGCGCCTTCACCTGCGCGCTCGTCAGCGGAGGGGGAGTCAAGTGCTGGGGCAACAACTACTCCGGTCAGCTTGGCGACAACAGCGACACGAACCGATCGACACCGGCAGACGTGGTCGGCCTGGGATCCGGTGTTGCGGAGCTCGCTGCGGGCGTGGGCCACGCCTGCGCGCTGACCGTGAATGCGGGGGTCAAGTGCTGGGGCGCCAACTACTTTGGCCAACTCGGCGACAACAGCACGACGGCTCGCTGGACGCCGGCGAACGTCGTTGGGCTCCGCTCGGGCGTAGCCGCGATCACGGCGGGAGGAAGTCACACGTGTGCGTTGACCAGCGGCGGCGTGAAGTGTTGGGGTGCGAACGATCGAGGCCAACTCGGCGACGACAGCACCACGGCCCGATGGACGCCGGTGGATGTCGTGGGATTGAGCAGCGGGGTAGCTGCGATGACGGCCGGCTACTCGCACACCTGTGCGTTGACCAGCGGGGGCGGGGTGAAGTGCTGGGGTGCGAACGATCGAGGCCAACTCGGCGACGACAGCACCACGGACCGATGGACACCCGTGGATGTCGTGGGATTGAGCAGCGGGGTGGCTGCGATCTCGGCGGGTAACGCGCACACCTGCGCGTTGACCAGTGGGGGCGCAGTCAAGTGCTGGGGCTACAACTACTTCGGAAAGCTCGGCGATGACAGCACGACCGATCGATGGACGCCCATCGACGTGGTGGGCCTCTCGAGTGGGGTCTCTGCGATCACGGCGGGCAATGCGCACACCTGCGCGTTGACCAGTGGGGGCGCAGTCAAGTGCTGGGGCTACAACGAGTACGGCCAACTTGGCGACAACAGCACCATTGGCCGCTGGACCCCTGTAGACGTAGTGGGACTTGCCGGCGGGGTTACGGCGATCGAGGCAGGTAGCTACCACACCTGCGCGCTGATCAACGGCGGCGGGGTCAAGTGCTGGGGCTTCAACTATTGGGGGTTGCTCGGCGATGCCAGCACGACGGATCGATGGGCGCCCGTCGATGTGGCGGGATTGGCTGGTGGTGTGCAAGCGATGGCACCCGCACAACATCACACGTGCGCGCTGACCAGCGGAGGCGCGGTCAAGTGCTGGGGGGGGAACTGGCTCGGCCAACTCGGTGACGGTTCCGGCGCGACGCAATTGGTGCCGGTAGATGTAGTGGGGCTCGCCAGCGGTGCGGTGGCGATTGAATCGGGCAGCAATCACACGTGCGCGCTGACCAGCGACGGTGGGATCAAGTGCTGGGGGTGGAACGGTTGGGGTCAGCTCGGCGACGGCAGCACCACGGCTCGATCGATCCCGGTGGACGTGGTGGGCCTCTCGGCGATTCAGGTCCTCACGGTGACCAGATCCGGCACCGGCGCCGGCACCGTGACCAGCGCCCCGGTTGGGATCAATTGCGGCACCGACTGCACCGAGAGTTACGCGTCGGGAACCGTTGTCGCCCTCACGGCGACAGCCGACAGTGGCTCGAAGTTCGTTGGCTGGTCGGGGGCCTGTGCCGGCACGGGCACCTGTGTGGTCGGCATGACCGAAGCACGCGAGGTCACGGCGAACTTCAGCAGCACAGGGCCGTCGCCGTTGTCGGCGATTGCGGCGGGGGCGGATCACACCTGCGTGCTCAGCGGCGCAGGTCATCTCGGGTGCTGGGGCTACAACGGTCACGGTCAGCTAGGTGACGGCACCAACACCAACCGGACGACTCCCGCGTACATCGTGTTCCTGTTCACGAGTCCGACGGATGTCACGGCCGGCGCAAACCACACCTGCATGCTGACCAGCGAGGGCGGCCTCAAGTGCTGGGGCGAGAACTCCCACGGTCAGCTCGGCGACAACACCTCGATCGACCGCTGGGGCGCTGTCGATGTCGTGGGACTCGCCAGCGACATGGTGGCCGTTTCAGCGGGAGCAGGTCACACCTGCGCGCGGACCAGCGGCGGCGCAGTCAAGTGCTGGGGTGACAACAGCAACGGCCAGGTGGGAGACGGCACGCCGGAACAGCGATTGACGCCCGTGGACGTGACGGGCCTGGGCAGCGGGGTGGCGGCGATTGCGGCAGGCGCCTATCACAGCTGCGCGTTGACCGCCGGCGGCGGAGTCAAGTGCTGGGGTTCCAACAGCCATGGCCAGCTCGGCGACGGCACCACGACGGATCGATGGACGGCGGTTGACGTTGTGGGCCTCGGCAGCGGCGTGGTGTCGATCGCGGCAGGCTACCGGCACACCTGTGCGGTCACCGCCGCCGGCTGGGTCAAATGCTGGGGCAAGAACGATTTCGGCCAGCTCGGCGACAACAGCACCATCGATCGCTCGACGCCCGTGGACGTGGTCAATCTGATCAACACCGTGGTCGCGATCTCGGCAGGCGAAGATCACAGCTGCTCGCTGAACTACCTGGGCGGCGTGAAATGCTGGGGCCGCAATGCGAGCGGCCAGCTCGGCGACGGCGGCACGGCCAATAGGCTGGCCGCCATAGATGTCGTAGGCCTGAACGGCGGCGTCTCCGCGATCGCGGCGGGCGGCAATCACACTTGTGCGCTGACTGCCGCGGGCGGCGCGAAATGCTGGGGCCGCAACGCGACCGGCCAGCTCGGCGACAGCACCACCGCGAACCGAGCGACCCCAGTGGCGGTATCAGGGATTGCCGACGTCGTGCCGGATTCGTTCAGCTTCACTGCACAGACGAGTGTGGCGCAAGGTGCGCAGGTCACTTCCGAGGCGATCACGCCGGGTGGATTCGACACGCCGACGAGCATCGAAGTTGCCAGCGGCGTATCGGCGAGCAGCGCTCTTGCCGAGACCGAAGCGCCGGGGAGCGCGGCAGCCGACAGCGAGTACTCGATCGGATGCACGGCCGCCTTCACCAGCGCACCAGGAAGCATCAGCCCCGGTCAATCTGTGTGCCTGCGGCACACTGCATCGAGCACGCCGGGCACGACGGTCACCACTACGCTGGCCATCGGTGGCGTGGCCGGCACCTTCAGCAGCACGACCGTGGCGTCGGCGAGTTACGCGCTAACGGTTATCAAGTCAGGCACGGGAAGCGGCACGGTCACGAGCATTCCACCGGGGATCAGCTGCGGAACCGACTGCACTGAAGCTCAGGCGGCCGGAACGGTCATCACCCTCGTGGCTACGGCCGACAGCGGCTCGACGTTCGCCGGCTGGAGTGGGGGCGGCTGCACGGGCGCGGACAACTGCGTCATTTCGCATCAACGCGGCTGTCGCCGTCACAGCCCAGTTCGACGACAGTACGCCGCTCACTCCGGCAGCAGCGATACTGACGGCGGGTTCGGATCACAGCTGCGCGCTGACCAGCGGCGGCGGGGTCAAGTGCTGGGGCTGGAACAGGCTACGGCCAGCTCGGCGACGGCACCAACACGGTTCGACTGGACGGCGGTTGACGTGGTGGGCCTCGGCAGCGGCGTAGTGGCAATCGCCGCGGGGCGCCGACCACACCTGCGCGTTGACCAGCGGCGGCGGGGTCAAGTGCTGGGGCGACAACGCGTTCGGCCAGCTCGGCGACGGCAGCACCACGGATCGCAGGACGCCGGTGGACGTGATGGGGCTCGGCCAGCGGCGTGGCGGCGATCGCGGCAGGCTCCGATCACACCTGCGCGCTGACCAGCGGCGGCGGGGTCAAGTGCTGGGGTTACAACGTGCTACGGCCAGCTCGGCGACGGCAGCACCACGCATCGCCTGACGCCGGTGGACGTGGTGGGGCTGGCCAGCGGCGTGGCGGCGATCGCGGCGGGCTCGATCACACCTGCGCGCTGACCAGCGGCGGCGGGGTCAAGTGCTGGGGCTACAACGGCTCCGGCCAGCTCGGCGACAACAGCACCACGTATCGCCTGACGCCCGGTCGACGTGGTCGGGCTGGCCAGCGGCGTGGCGGCGATTGCGGCGGGCGCCGATCACACCTGCGCGCTGACCAGCGGCGGCGGGGTCAAGTGCTGGGGTGACAACGGCACCGGCCAGCTCGGCGACGGCAGCACGCAGTATCGCCGACCCCGGTGGACGTGATGCGGCCTGACGCAGCGGGTGGCGGCGATTGCCAGCGGGCGACTATCCACACCTGCGCGCTGACCGGCGGCGGTGGGGTGAAGTGCTGGGGATGCGAACGACCGGGGTCAGCTCGGAGACGACAGCACCACGGATCGATGCGAGTCCCGGTCGACGTATCGGGCTGGCCGGCGGCGTGGCCGCCATTGCAGCGGGCCCTGTCCACACCTGCGCGGTGACCAACGGTGGTGCCATCAAGTGCTGGGGCCGCAACTCGACTGGCCAGCTAGGCGACGGCAGCGTCGACGATCGATGGACTCCGGTGAACGTAGTGGGCCTGATCAGCAGCGCGTCAGCGCTGACGGGGGGAGTGCATCACACGTGCGCGTTGACTGAGGCGGGTGGTGCGCGGTGCTGGGGTCGCAACGCGAATGGCCAGCTTGGCGATGGCACTACCGCGGACCGATGGGTTGCGGGCGACGTGCTGGGGCTTTCCAGTGGCGTGGCACAGACGGTTGCCGGCTATTACCACACCTGTGCGGTGACAGCCGGAGGCGGCGTCAAGTGCTGGGGCAGCAACGAGTTTGGCCAGCTCGGTGACAACAGCACGACGGATCGGTGGGCGCCTGTTGAGGCACAGGGCCTGGGCAGCGGTGTCAGTGCGGTTGCGCCGGGCCGCGATCACAGTTGCGCCTTGACCAGTGGCGGTGGCGTCAAGTGCTGGGGCAGCAACGTAAACGGTCAGCTTGGCGACAGTGGCTTCACGGACCGCTGGACGGCGGGCGATGTGACCGGGCTCGGCGGCGGGGTGAGCGCGATTGCGGCAGGCGGCTATCACACCTGCGCGCTGACCGGCGGCGGCGTGAAATGCTGGGGTCTGAACTCCTACGGCCAACTCGGCGACGGCAGCACTTCGACTCGATCGAACCCGGTGGACGTGGCGGGGCTGACGAGTGGAGTGACTGCGATAGCTGCCGGGCAGGCGCACACCTGCGCCTTGACCGCTACAGGCGGCGTGAAGTGCTGGGGAAGCAATGGCGACGGCCGGCTTGGTGATGGCAGCACGACCGATCGCTGGACGCCGGTGGACGTCATGGGGCTGGGCAGCGGCGTGGTGGCGATCGCGACGGGCACGCAGCACACCTGCGCGCTGACGGGTGCCGGCGTGGTGAAGTGCTGGGGAGCCAACGATCGGGGCCAGTTGGGTGATAACAGCACGACGGACCGGTCGAGTCCAGTGGATGTGGTCGGGTTGGCCAGCGGAGTGGACGCGATTGGCGCGGGCAGCCGTCACAGCTGCGCGCTGATCAGTGGCGGTTCGGTCAGGTGCTGGGGGCGTAACACGTACGGCCAGCTGGGGGACAACAGCACGACGGATCGATGGACGCCGGTGGACGTGCCGGGCTTCGTCGATGCCGTGCCCGATGTGTTCGGCTTCATGGAGCAGACGGGCGTGGCGCTGGGCGGGACGGTCACGTCCAACACGATCACACCGAACGGTTACGACGGGGTGGCCGGCATCAGCGTGGCCGAAGGCCAATACTCGGTCGGCTGCACAGGAAGTTTCACCGCGAGCGCCGGGCTCATCAGTCCAGGTCAGTCGGTGTGCGTGCGGCACACGGCTGCGGCCAACCCGAGTACCACGGTCACCACCACGTTGACCATCGGTGGCGTGGCGGGCACCTTCAGCAGCACGACCGTAGCCGAGCCTTTGTTCACTCTTGCCGTTACATCAGCGGGCGGAGGCTCGGGCACTCTCGTCAGTAGCCCCGCCGGAATTGATTGCGGCAACACTTGTAGCGCCAATTTCGGCTTGGCACGAGCGTCACACTGACCGCCACACCCGCGGTCGACTCACCTTCACCGGATGGTCGGGATCCTGCACAGGAACTGGCACCTGCGTCGTCAGCATGAACCAGGCGCGAAGCGTCACCGCGACCTTCAACAGCACACCCAGCACGACGCAGAAGATCGGCGCCTTGTACGTTGGCTTCTTTGAGCGTGCCGCCGACTTTGACGGCCTGAACTTCTGGAAGTGGGTCGCCCAGAACTCGGGCCTGAGCGATCTGGCCCTGATGCGCTCTATGGCCGCCGGCTTTGCCAATCCCGGCTTCACTCCATCTACGGCGCGTTGAGCAACGGGCGTACGTCGACGCCTTGTACCTGAACATCGGCGGCAATCCCGCGGTGCCGCGGTCTCCGGCTCGGGTTGCTCAACGGAGGCATGTCGCGCTCGACTTCGGCGCCGATTCGTCTGGGCCTGCGGAGATCCCGATGCGACGCGCAGGATCTGGTCAACAGTGGCGCGATCACCGAGGTCGGAGCGGCAGGACGCGCTGCGTCGCGTATCGGATGATCAACAAGGCCTGGCACGCCATGGCGATGGGCTTCTTCAACAGCACCGAGTACTTCGGCTTCGGCAGAGCGACTCGGACTTCGTCGACGACCTGTATCGCACCTTCCTGAACCGCGAGCCGGAACCGAGCGGACGGGACTTCTGGCTGGCGCAGATCGCCCAGGGCCTCACGCGCGAGGTGGTGCTGGTGGCGTTCATGTTCTCCGACGAGTTCCGCGCCTTCACCGCCAGCATCTTCGGCGACTCGACGGTGCGGCCGGAGCTGAACTGCGGTGATGGACTTCTACCGCGGACTGCTGTCGCGCCTGCCGGACGATCGCGGGCTTCGCCTTCTGGGTGCAGCAGTTCAGGAAGGCACAGTGCACGGGGGCGGCGGCGGTCACGGCGGAGGCCGAGGCGATCTCCAGCGGCTTTGCTACCGGGCCGGAGTATGCGAGCCGCAACCGGAGCAACAGCCAGTACGTGGGCGACCTGTACAACGCGATCCTGCGCCGCGGCGGCGATGGCCCCGGGGTGCAGTTCTGGATCGGGGTGCTGAACAGCGGGGCGCTGACCCGCGAACAGGTGCGCCAGCAGTTCGTGCAGGGATCGGAGTTCCAGGGCCGCGTCCAGCAGATCATCGCGGCAGGGTGCCTGCCGTGACGGGCCGCGGCCTGCTGTTGTCCGCTTCGCTTGGCGCGATGCGCTATGACAGCGCCTTTTGGTGGTATGCCAGCGATGGAGCGAGAGCAATGTTGCTACCTCATCGCATTTGCCGAATCTGCTTACGCCTCGCTTACACGAACGGCAATCCAACCACGGCTGTTAGCGGCCGCATACCGAGGAACAAACAAGAGAGTGGTGGCCAAGGACGGAATTGAACCGCCGACACAAGGATTTTCAGTCCTCTGCTCTACCAACTGAGCTACTTGGCCGTGTCGGATGGGCCCCTCGAACGGGAACCCCTTCGGAGGGCGCGAAGTATAGCGGAGCCCGCTTCACCAGTCGGCCGTTAGGGTTCGGCTGAGCGGGCGGGCCGCCGCGCAGTGCCCGCTGCGATAATCGCGGCCGTGCAGCATTCCTCGACTTTCGACATCGCCGTCGTCGGCGCCGGCGTCGCCGGACTCGCCACCGCGGTCGGCGCGGCGCAGCTCGGCCTGCGCACGGCGCTCATCGGGCCGCGGGCGACGGTGCATCGGCCCGATCCCGTTGCGCCGTTCGACGCGCGCATCTACGCGATCGCGCCGGCGTCGGTAGCGCTGCTCGAGCAGTTGAAGGTATGGCCGGCGGTCGACGCGGCGCGCGTGCAGGAAGTGGCGAAGATGCGCGTGTTCGGCGATGCCGGCCACGAACTGAGCTTCGACGCCTACCAGGCATCGCTGCCGCGGCTGGCGACGATCGTCGAGGAGTCCGAACTGCTGCGTGCGCTGGGCACGGCGGCGGGCTTCGCCTCGGGCCTCGATCGCGTCGAGGCCGCCTTCGACGCAATGCAGGGACAGGACGAAGTGGCGCGGCTGCTGCTGGCCGATGGCCGCGCGATCGAGGCGCGGCTCGTCGTTGCGGCCGACGGTGCGCGATCGGCGGTGCGGGCGGCGGCCGGCATCAACGCGCAGGAATTGTCTTATGAGCAGACCGCCGTGGTGGCCAACTTCGCGTCCGAACGGCCGCACCACGGCGTCGCGTACCAGTGGTTCGACCCGGCGGAGGGCGTGATCGCGCTGCTGCCGCTGCCCGGCAATCACGTCTCGCTGGTCTGGTCGGCGCCGCGGCTGCTGGCCGAGGCTCTCGTCGAGGACGGCGCGAAGCTCCCGTTGCGCCTCGCCGGGCGCGCAGGGCCCTACCTGGGGGCGCTCGAGCCGGCCGGACCGGCGCAGTCGTTTCCGTTACGGCGGGTGACGGTCGACCGGCTGATCGGTGCGCGGCTGGCGCTGATCGGTGACGCGGCGCACGTGGTCCACCCGCTGGCCGGCCAGGGATTGAACTTGGGGCTCGCCGACGTGTCCGAGATGCTGCGCTTGCTCGGGTCTCGCGAGACCTGGCGCGGGCCTGGTGATGCCGTGTTGCTGCGCCGTTACGAGCGTTCCCGCGCGGAACCGGTGGGCCTGATGCGGCTGACCACGCATGCGCTGGCACGACTCTTCGCCCGCGACGACGCGCTCAGCCGTGAAGTTCGTAATCTGGGGCTGGCGGCGGTCAACGCGCTGCCGCCCCTGAAGAACGCGCTGATCCGTCATGCGGCCGGGCCGCAGATGCGGGCGGCGACACCGATGTCCCGCGGCTGAGGCCGCGATCGAGAAAGGAAGAAGAACTTGGTCAAGAACTGGTTCCTTGCCGCCGTCCTGGCGGCTTTCTGCACCATGGCTGCCGCACAGACGCCGACGCCGCCGCGCGGCCCTGTCGAAGACGCCATCCGCGCCCGGGTCGAACAACGGTTCAACGCCAAGCCCGACTCGGTTACTCGCATGCCGTTCGGCCTGTGGGAGGTCGTGATCGGCACCGAGATCTTCTACGTCGACCAGGAGGTCAACTACGTCGTCGTCAACGCCCGGGTGATCGATGCCAAGACGCGCGAAGACCTGACCGCGAAGAAGCGCGAAGAACTGCTGCGCGTCGACTTCAAGTCGCTGCCGCTCGAGCAGGCGGTCAAGATCGTGCGTGGCGACGGTTCGCGCACGCTGGTCACGTTCGAGGATCCGAACTGCGGGTTCTGCAAGAAGCTGTACCGCGACATCGCCGGGCTGAAGAACGTGACGATCTATACGTTCCTTTATCCGATCCTGTCGCAGGACTCGTTCGAAAAATCGCGCGGGATCTGGTGCGCCAAGGATCGCGCCAAGGCCTGGGACGACATGATGGGCAAAGGCAAGGCGCCTCCGGAGCCGGCGGCCGACTGCAAGCATCCGCTGCAGCAGACGCTCGAACTGGGGCGGAAGCTCGACGTCAGCGGCACACCGACGCTGGTGTTCAGCGACGGCAGGCGGATGCCCGGGGCCGTGCCGCTGGAGCGCGTCGAAGCGACTTTCAAGGAAATCGCCGGCAAGCAGGGGCGCTAAACCGGCCGCCAGCGCTGCGCTGCTCCGGGCTGTCGCGATGCCGCGGCAGCCATCGAAGCGTCAGCGATCGCGGCGCGCCCCTTCGTTGCTCGCCAGCAGCGCTTCCGGCCGAACGCCGCGCGGCACGAGCAGCCAGGCCCGCACGTCGTGCCGCTGCCGGCCGGCCACGGCACCCGCCTCGGCGCCGAACCCCCAGAACAGGTCGAAACGCAGCGGACCGCGGATCGCGCCGCCGGTGTCCTGGGCCAGCACCATCCGCCGCAGCGGTGCGCCCGTGTTCGGATGCTCGCTGGTGATCAGCACCGGCGCACCGAGTGGAATGAAGCGCGGATCGACGGCGACGGAATAGCCCGGGGTCAGCGGCACGCCCAGGGCGCCGACCGGCCCCGCGGTCGGGTCGCCGACCGGCAATTCGCGGAAGAAGACGTAGCTCGGGTTCTCCTTCAGCAGATCGGCGACGCGCCGCGGGTTCGCGCGCGCCCACGCCATGATCCCCTGCATCGAAGCCTGATCCAGCGACAGTTCGCCGCGATCGACGAGCAGGCGGCCGATCGACCGATACGGATGCCCGTTGGTGTCCGCGTAGCCGACCCGGACCATCGACCCATCCGGTAATCGCACCCGGCCGGAGCCCTGGATCTGCAGGAAGAACGCCTCGATCGTGTCGTCGACCCACAGCAATTCGGCGCCGCGCAGGCGCTCCTCGGTCAGTTCGGCGCGCGACCAGTAGGGCACGACCCGCGTGCCCTTTTCCGATTGCTGCAGTCGGCCGCGCAGCCTCAGGTTCGAAAGTTCGGGGTGCAGCGACGAGAGATCGATCGCCAGCAGATCGGCCGGCGGGCGGTGCAGCGGCACGACGAACGGCGCGGCGCGGGTACGGCTGCCGTTCAACAGGGGTTCGTAGTAGCCGGTAATTCGGCCGCGGGCCTCGCTGGCGAGCAGGCGAGGCTCGGCGCTGCCGTCTTCGAGGGTGACGCTCACTACGCGATACGCGTCGAACTGCTGCGCCAGCAGTGCGCGCCGCGCCGCGGCGTCGCTCGCCGGGACCGCGGCGGCCTGCCGGCACGGCGCGGTCCATACCTCGCGGCGCGTCTTGCTGCGCTCCAGGGTGCGGCACGAGGCCAGCAGTGCCGGCCAGGCGCCGGCGAGATCGGCATCGCCGATCTGCGACAGCACATCGGCGGACGCCCGCTCGTAACGGGCCTCGGTCAGCGTCTTGACCGCCGGCGCAGGCGCAGGCGCGGGTGCCGGAGCAGGGGCCGGCGCGGGCGGCGGCACCGTTTCGCAGGCTGCGAAGAGAAGCGTTGCGGCGACCAGCGCGAGCCGCCTCGCCGGTCGCGGCTTCCTACAATGCCAGGGTCGAAAGAAAAGGAGGCCGGCGGTGTGGCTGATCATCCTCGAGGCGCTCGTTGCGTTGGGTCTGCTGGTGTTCATCGTCTGGTGGACGATGTTTCACGGCCAGCGCAAGCCGCCCGACAAGTGAGCTTCAATGCAGCGTTCGCGGCACCGACAGCACGAACTCCGGGATCGGCGCCTCGAAGGCGGTGCCGTCCTCGGCGATGCACTGGTAGCTGCCGTGCATCGAGCCGACCGGTGTCGACAGCGGGCAGCCGCTGGTGTACTGGAACGCCTGCCCGGGGCGCAGCACCGGCTGCTCGCCGACCACGCCCGGGCCACGCACCTCGTCGATCTGGCCGTCGGCGTCGGTGATGATCCAGTGGCGTGACACCAGCTGCGCGGTCACCTCGCCGGTGTTGCGGATCGTCACCGTGTACGCGAACAGATAGCGGCGCTCCTCGGGTTCGGACTGCTCCTCGAGGTAGCGCGGCTGCACCTGGACGCTGAGCTGGTAGCGGGCCATCGGGTTAGGGGAGCCTTCGTACAATGGGCGGGTCACACAGGGAGTTCGCCGTGGATTGTCGCATCGCCCCCAGCATCCTGTCCGCCGACTTCGCGCGTTTGGGCGAGGAGGTGCGCAACGTCGTCGCTGCAGGCGCCGACTGGATCCACTTCGACGTCATGGACAACCATTACGTCCCCAACCTGACCATCGGCCCGCTGGTGTGCGAGGCAATCCGGCCTCACGTCGAGGTCCCGATCGACGTGCACCTGATGGTCGAGCCGGTCGATGCGCTGGTGCCGATGTTCGCCAAGGCCGGTGCCAACGTCATCACGTTCCACCCCGAAGCGTCGCGCCATATCGACCGCACGCTCGGGCTGATCCGCGAATCCGGCTGCCAGGCCGGGCTGGTGTTCAATCCGGCCACGCCGCTGGAATGGATGGACCACGTCCTCGACAAGCTCGACATCGTGCTGCTGATGAGCGTCAACCCGGGCTTCGGCGGCCAGTCGTTCATCGCCGAAGCGCTGAACAAGCTGGCCGCCGCACGCGCGCGGCTGGATGCCTACGAGCAGGCGAGCGGTCGCCGCGTCCTCCTCGAGGTCGACGGCGGCGTCAAGGTCGACAACATCGGCGCGATCGCGGCAGCCGGCGCCGATACTTTCGTCGCCGGCAGCGCGATCTTCAGCGCGAAGGACTACAAGGCGACGATCGCGGCGATGAAGCAGGCCGTGGCTGCCGCACAGACGGAGCGCGCGCATGCAAGGGCCACCGCGCAAGGCAGGGTCTACACCAGCGCATGAAACAAGGGGATCTGCGCGGCGTGCTGGTCGACCTCGACGGCACCCTGATGGACACCGCGCCGGATCTCGCCGCCGCCGCCAACCGGATGCGGGCGGACTTCGGCCTGCCGCCGCTGCCGCTGCAGCGCGTGTCCGCCTTCGTCGGCAAAGGCGCCGAGGTGCTGGTGCATCGTGCGCTGACCGACGACCTGAATGGCCGCGCGGCTGCGGACGATTTCGAGCGCGGCCGGGCGTCCTTCTATGCCCACTACACGACCGAAAACGGCCTGCAGGCGGTCGTTTTCGAGGGCGTGCCGCAGGCGCTCGGGCAGCTGCGCAGCAGCGGCCTCAAGCTGGCCTGCGTGACCAACAAGCCGCGCGAATTCACGGTGCCGCTGCTCGACAAGATGGGCCTGGCGCCGCTGTTCGACGCGGTGGTCGCGGGCGACGAGGTCGCTGAAAAGAAGCCGCATCCGGCGCTGCTGCTGGAAGCGTGCCGGCGCCTGCAACTGCGGCCCGCCGAGGCCATGCTGATCGGCGACTCGGTCAACGACGCGCAGGCGGCGCGTGCCGCAGGCTGCGGCTGCGTGCTGGTCGAGACCGGCTACAACGAGGGCGAGGGCGTCGCCAGCCTCGCGGGCGCGCCGGGTCTCGATGCTATATTCGCCACGCTCGCCGAGGCGGTGCACTGGATCCTGCAGCGGCACCCGGCGCGGGCGCAAAACGCCACGACCCAATGAGTCACCGCAACGTATCGATGCCCAACCGGGCCAACTGCAAGCCGCATGGCTGGCAGGCCCGGGGGGTCTGGTGCTGGCGCAGCTAGATCTGCCGCCGTGCTGCCGCGTGCAGCATCGATCGTTGATTGTCGCAATCCAGTTCGTGGCCACCGGCCGCGAACGCCCCCAGGTGACGCATGACCGAACTCGAATACAAGGCCCTGGCCGCGCAGGGCTATAACCGCATCCCGCTGATCGCGGAAAGCTTCGCCGACCTCGAGACGCCGCTTTCGCTCTACCTGAAGCTGGCCCGCAGCCAGGGCGCGGGTGCGAATTCCTTCCTGCTCGAATCCGTGGTCGGCGGGGAGCGCTTCGGCCGCTACTCGTTCATCGGCCTGCCGGCCCGAACGGCGATCCGCTGTTTCATCGGCGAGCCGGGACAGCACCGGATCGAGGTCGTCACCGACGGCGCGGTGGTACGAGAGGAGCGCGGCGATCCGCTTGCCTTCGTCGAAAAGTACTTCGCCCAGTTCAAGGTCGCGCTGCGACCGGGCATGCCGCGCTTCTGCGGCGGCCTGGCCGGCTACTTCGGCTACGACACGGTGCGGCTGTTCGAGAAGAAGCTGGCCAGGGTCCGGTCCGACGACCTCGGGCTGCCCGACATCCTGTTGCTGCAGACCGAAGAACTCGCGGTGATCGACAACCTGACCGGCCGCGCCTACGTCATCGTCTACGCCGACGCGCGCCACCCCGAGGGCTACTCGCGCGCGCGCGAACGGCTGCGCGAGTTGCGCGCGCGCCTGCACCGCCACATCGAGCCGCCGCACACGCGCGCCAGCGTGCGCCGGCCCGAGCGTCGCGACTTCGCCAAGGCCGATTTCATGCGCGCCGTCGAGCGCGCGAAGGAGTACATCGCCGCCGGCGACGTCATGCAGGTGGTGATCGGCCAGCGCATCAGCAAGCCGTATGCCGACGCGCCGCTGTCGCTGTACCGCGCGCTGCGCACGCTCAACCCCTCGCCGTACATGTACTTCTACGACTTCGGCGACCACCAGGTGGTCGGCGCATCGCCGGAGATCCTGGTGCGCAGCGAAGACCGCATGACGTCGCACGGAACCGAGCGCGTCGTCGCGCTGCGGCCGATCGCCGGCACGCGGCCGCGCGGCGGCAACGTCGAGCAGGACGAGCAGCTCGCCGCCGAGCTGCTGGCCGATCCGAAGGAGCGCGCCGAGCACCTGATGCTGATCGACCTCGCGCGCAACGACGTCGGCCGCATCGCGGAGACGGGCAGCGTCAAGGTCACCGAGCAGATGGTGATCGAGCGCTACTCGCACGTGATGCACCTGGTCAGCCACGTCGAAGGGCGGCTCAAGCCCGGGCTGACCAACCTCGACGTTCTGCGCGCCACCTTCCCGGCCGGCACGCTGAGCGGGGCGCCGAAGGTGCGGGCGATGGAGATCATCGACGAACTGGAGCCGGGCAAGCGCGGCGTCTACGGCGGCGCGGTCGGGTATCTCTCTTTCGCCGGCGACATGGATCTCGCCATCGCGATCCGCACCGGCGTGGTCAAGGACAACGTGCTGTACGTGCAGGCCGGCGCCGGCATCGTCGCCGACTCGGTGCCGGAAGCCGAGTGGCGCGAAACCGAAGCGAAGGCGCGGGCTGTGCTGAGGGCCGCCGAGCAGGTGGAGGACGGCTTCGATGGCGAGTTCTGACGTCGTCGACCTGCGCAGCGACACCGTGACGCGGCCCGGCGCCGGCATGCGCCACGTCATGCACGACGCCGAAGTCGGCGACGATGTCCTCGGCGACGATCCGACGGTCAACCGCCTTCAGGCGCTGCTGGCGGAAATGCTCGGCTTCGAGGCCGGGCTGTTCATGCCGAGTGGAACGCAGAGCAACCTTGCCGCGCTGATGACGCACTGCCAGCGCGGCGACGAGGTCCTGCTCGGCCAGAACGCGCACACCTATCGGTACGAAGGCGGCGGCGTGGCAGTCCTGGGTTCGATACAGCCGCAACCGCTGGAGAACGAGCCCGATGGCTCGATCGCGCTCGACCGAATCGCCGCGGCGATCAAGCCCGACGATCCGCACTTCGCACGCACGCGGCTGCTGGCGCTGGAGAACACCATCGGTGGCAAGGTGCTGCCGCTGCCCTATCAGCACGCCGCCACCGGCCTCGCGCACGAGCGCGGTCTGGCCACGCATCTCGACGGGGCGCGGCTGTTCAATGCGGCGCTCGCGCTCGGCGTCGCGCCCCGCGAGATGGCCGCCGGCTTCGATTCGGTGTCGGTCTGCCTGAGCAAGGGGCTTGGCGCGCCGGTGGGCAGCGTGCTTCTCGGCACACGCGATTTCATCGACCGTGCGCGCCGCCCGCGCAAGATGCTCGGCGGCGGACTGCGCCAGGCCGGCGTGCTCGCCGCGGCCGGCATCTACGCGCTCGAACACAACGTCGCGCGGCTGGCCGACGATCACGCCAACGCGCAGCGTCTGGCCGATGGGCTGCGGCGGATCGACGTATTGAAAGTCGATGGCCCGCACACCAACATGCTGTTCGTTACCGTGCCGCCCGAGCGCGTCGCGCCGCTCGATGCCTTCCTGCGCAGCCGCGGAGTCCTCGTCCTGGCGCGCTCGGCGGCGCTGCGACTCGTGACGCACCGGGATGTCGACCCGGCAGGCATCGACCGCGCGATAGCGGCGTTCGCTCAATTCTTCGCCCGGCGTTGAGGCGCATCCGATGCTTCTGATGATCGACAACTACGATTCATTCACCTACAACCTCGTGCAGTATTTCGGCGAACTGGGAGAAGACGTGCGGGTGTTCCGCAACGACGAGATCACCGTCGAGGAGATCGCGGCGATGAAGCCGGAACGCATCTGCATTTCGCCGGGGCCGTGCTCGCCAACCGAGGCAGGGATATCGCTCGACGTGCTGAAGCGTTTCGGCGGCGAGGTGCCGATCCTCGGCGTGTGCCTCGGCCACCAGGCGATCGGCCATGCGTACGGCGGTCGCGTGATTCGCGCGAAAGCACTGATGCACGGCAAGACCGCGCCGATCGAGCACACGGGGGTCGGTGTGTTCGCCGGCCTGCCGAACCCGTTCACGGCCACGCGCTACCACTCGCTGGCGGTGGAGCGCGAATCGCTGCCGCAGAGCCTCGAAATCACGGCCTGGACGGCCGATGGCGAGATCATGGGTCTGCGGCACCGGACCCTGGCGGTCGAAGGCGTTCAGTTCCATCCCGAGTCGATCGCTTCCGAGCAGGGGCACGAGCTGCTGAAGAACTTCCTTGTGCAGGTGCGCCGATGACGCGCGCATGGGCGACGGTGTTCCTCATGTGCGTGGCGGCGGCGTCGCCGCCGGCCGCCGCGGCAGGCGCGCTCGACGAGTGCTACCAGCGCGCCCAGACGCGGCTCGAGGTGACGCCGTGCCTGAACGCGGCGAAGAAGGCGGCGACGGATGCGATGCTCGAGCAGTTCCTGGCCGTCGAACGGTCGCTCGCCGATCTGGAGAAAGTCACCGGGCGCGGCGGCAAGGTGGCCGCGCTGAAGCAGTCGCAGCGCGATTTCGAGCGCTACCAGCACGCTCACTGCCAGGTCGTCCTGCACGCCTACGACAGCGGCGGCGGCGCGGGGCAGGCGCAGCTCGCCTGCGAGGTCGACCTGCTGCGCGAGCGTGCCGCGGCGCTGAAGGCGCTGGCGCCCGACGGCAGCGAGACGAGGAACGAAGGAGTACGACGATGTCGATCACCCCCACCGAGGCGCTGGTGCGCTGCATCGAGCACCGCGAGATCTTTCACGACGAGATGCTGTCGCTGTGGCGAAAGCTGATGGGCGGCGAGCTGACGCCGGTGCAGATCGCCGGCCTGATCATGGGCCTGCGCGTCAAGAAGGAGACGATCGGCGAGATCGCCGCTGCGGCGCAGATCATGCGCGAATTCGCCACCAAGGTGCCGGTGGCCGACCCGTCCAACCTGGTCGACATCGTCGGCACCGGTGGCGACTCGTCGCACACGTTCAACATCTCGACGGCGTCGATGTTCGTTGCTGCCGCGGCCGGCGCACGGGTGGCCAAGCACGGCGGTCGCTCGGTGTCGTCGAGCTCCGGCGCGGCCGACGTGCTCGAGGCCTTCGGCGCCAACATCAACCTCGGCCCGGAAAAGGTGGCCACGTGTCTGGCCGAGACCGGCATCGGCTTCATGTTCGCGCCCAACCACCATGCGGCGATGAAGCACGCCGCGCCGGTGCGCAAGGAACTCGGCGTGCGCACGATCTTCAACATCCTGGGGCCGCTGACCAACCCGGCCGGGGCGCCGAACCAGCTGCTCGGCGTGTTCCATCCGGACCTGGTCGGAATCCAGGTGCGCGTGCTGCAGCGGCTCGGCAGCCGCCACGTGCTGGTCGTCTACGGCAAGGACGGCATGGACGAGGTCTCGCTCGGCGCGGCGACGATGGTCGGCGAGCTGAAGAATGGCGAGGTGCGCGAATACGAGATCCATCCCGAGGACTTCGGCATGAGCATGGTGTCGAACCGCGGCCTGCGCGTCGGCAACGCCGGCGAGTCGCGGGCGATGATCCTCGAGGCCCTGGAGGACACGCCCGGCACCCCGCGCGAGATCGTCGTGCTCAATGCCGGCGTGGCGCTGTACACGGCCGATGTCGCCGGCTCGATCGACGACGGCATCCGCATGGCGCGCGAGGTCATCGCCAGCGGCGCGGCGAAGCGGAAGCTCGATGCGTTCGTCACCACCACGCAGAAGCTCGCGGCCTGAGCAACTCGGCGACGCTTTCGGGAAGAGGGATCGGCGCCGCCGCTGACACAATCCTGCGATGAGCGACGTCCTGAACAAGATCCTCGCCGTGAAGCGAGACGAGATCGCCGCCGCCAGGGCGGCCGAGCCGCTGGCTTCGCTGCGCAGCCGCGCCGCCGAGCGGCGCGACCTGCGCGATTTCGAAGGCGCGCTTCGTGCCCGCATCGGCGCCGGCCGCGCGGCGGTGATCGCCGAGGTGAAGAAGGCCTCGCCGTCGAAAGGTGTGCTGCGCGAGAACTTCGAGCCGGCGGCGATCGGCGCCAGCTATGCGCGCGGCGGCGCAGCCTGCCTGTCGGTCCTGACCGACGTGCAGTTCTTTCAAGGCGCGCCCGATCATCTGGACGACGCGCGCCGGGCCAGCGGCCTGCCCGCGCTGCGCAAGGACTTCATCATCGACGAGTACCAGGTCGCGCAGGCGCGCGCCTGGGGCGCCGACTGCATCCTGCTGATCGTGGCTGCGCTGTCTCCCGCTCAGCTGGTCGAACTCGAGGCGGCAGCGCGCGAACTCGGCATGGCCGTGCTGGTCGAAGTGCACGATGCCGGCGAACTCGAGGTCGCGCTTGGGCTGAGGACGCGGCTCATCGGCATCAACAACCGCAACCTGCGCACGTTCGAGGTCTCGCTCGCGACGACGCTCGACCTGCTGCCGCTCATCGACGGTTCCCGGCTGGTGATCACCGAAAGCGGCATCCTCGGGCGCGACGACGTCGCGACCATGCGCGCCGCCGGCGTGAACGCGTTCCTCGTCGGCGAAGCGTTCATGCGCGCCCCGGATCCCGGAGCCGAGCTGGCACGATTGTTCGGTTGAAGCGGCGGACCTACTGGCGCTGACCTGCCGGGCTCGGCAGCCACACGGCCGCAGACAGGGTCACCACGGCGATGCCGGCCATGGTCAGCAGCAGGACGTCGAAGCCCGAGGCCTTGACGACCGGGCCGAGCAGGTAAACGGCGAGCGAACTGATCGAGAACGACAGCGCCAGCCGTGCGCCGGCGACGCGCGAGCGCATCCGGTCGTCGACGAAGCGCACGATGATCGCGTCGATGAAGGGGATCGCGCCGAACACGACCCCCATGAACAGGACGATCAGCACGAAGAAGACCCAGCCCTGCGCCTGCGAAGCGAGCGCAAACAGCGGCACCTGCAGGGCGACGATGGCGAGCAGCAGGCGCTTCATCGGGACCCGGTCGATGAGGTGGCCGACCAGCACCTGCGCGAACGAGGCCATGGTGTAGACCAGCGCCAGCAGCACGCCGAGCGCCGCCGGATCGGAGACGACCATCGTCATCCGCTCGCGCAGGAGCTCGGTGTTGCCGTTGGTGGTGAAGTTGAACAGCAGCGCGCTCGTCGTGGCGATCACCGTGATCACGGCGAACACGCGCACCAGTACGGCGCTGGGCACGGCGGGCGAGGTCAGCTTGCGCCGCGTCGGCGGCTCGCCCTCAGGCGGCGAAAACCGCGCGAACAGCAGTCCGCAGGCAACGGAGACGAGCGCCGGCACGACGAACGCGGTGCGCCAGCCGAAGTACTTGACCAGCACGCCGGTGACCACCGCGGCGAGCGCGATGCCGAGGTTGCCGGACAGCCCGTTGATGCCGATCGTGCGCCCGGGGCGCTTGGCGTCGCGCAGCAGCATCGGGATGCCGACCGGGTGATAGATGGACGAGAACATGCCCATCAAGGTCAGCGCGATGGCGATCTGCCATGGACCATTGGCGAGGGCAACCAGCAGCAGCGAGGCGCCGAGGCCATAGAAGAACGTGAGCATCATCGGCCGTCGGCCCCAGGTATCGCCGAGCCGGCCCGCGGGCAGCGAACCGAAGCCGAAGGCGAAGAAGGCGCCGGTGGCGTACGGCATCAGGTCTTCCCAGCGCGAAAAGCCGAAATCGACCGCGATGCTCGACACCGCGGTGGCGAAGACGAGCAGCACCCAGTGGTCGATGGCGTGCGCCACGTTCAGCAGCAGTTGCCACGCCGCGCGTCGCTCGCGGACTTCGCGGGGCGCAGCAGTGGAGGCGGTCACGCTCATCGATGAGTATTCACGGCCCGGGGGCGCACAGTGTAGAGCGCGCCCCACCCGCGTATCGTTGCGGCGCATCGCTGCCTCCCCGTCTGCTCGATGGACAGAAAGGAGGGGCGCAACCTTTCAGTACGAACTTCAGCAGTAGCCCGCCCGCCGTGCTGAGACTCCCGCTTCGCGTCCATATCGACACGCTGCCGGCCGACTGGCGCCCACTCGCCGAGCGCTTCGTCGCCTCGCCGCCGGGGACCGCGCTGCAGTCGTTTCTGGCGCAGCGCCTCGCTGCAGGCGCGACGATCTACCCGCCGCGTCCGCTGCACGCGCTTGAACTGACGCCGCCTGCGTCAGTTCGCGTCGTGATCCTCGGCCAGGATCCGTATCACGGCCGTGGCCAGGCGCACGGCCTTGCATTCTCGGTGCCGGACGGCGTGCGTCCGCCGCCGAGCCTGCGCAACATCTTCCTCGAACTGAACGGCGATCTCGGCTGCGCGACGCCGGCGAGCGGCAACCTCGAGCGGTGGGCGAGACAGGGCGTGCTGCTGCTGAACAGCGTGCTGACGGTCGAGGACGGCGAGCCCGCGGCCCACGCGGGCCGCGGCTGGGAGACGTTTACCGGCGCGGTCATCGACGTCCTGGCCCAGGACGTGGCGCCAAAGGTGTTCCTGCTCTGGGGCGCGCATGCGCAGGCCAAGCGGGGGCGCATCGACGCCGCCAAGCGCGGCCATTGCGTGCTGACCGCCAACCATCCGAGTCCGTTGTCTGCCCGGCGCGGGCCGCAGCCGTTCCTCGGCTGCAGGCATTTCTCGAGGGCGAATTCGTACCTTGCTTCCCGGGCTCGGGGCACGATCGACTGGTGCGACGCGCCCTGACGATCGACGGACCGCTGGAATCGAGGGCGCCATTGCCGCGCGGTTTCGAGGCGCCGCGGGCCACGGCACGAAGTTCTGCCGGCGGTGACGCGTTCCGGCGCCCCGGCAAGGACGCCGCCGGATCCTGTGTAGAGTCGCGCGCTGTCGACCACCGGGCCAGAGAACTCCCGCCGACTGATATGAAGGTTCTGCGCCTGCTGTCGCGTGTCACTCGCAACTCGTGTGTCGGGTTGGCGGTCCTGGCGATCGGCCTCGCGCTTGCCGGCTGCGCCGCGCCGCCGCGAGAGCGACCGCCGGTCGAGTTCGCAGCCGCGCCCGGCCCCGATTCGCCGTTTGCCCCGATCGACGCGCGCATTGCCGCCGGATATGGCCCGGAGAGCTCGGGCTTCGTGTTGCTCGAGCGCAGCGACGAGGCACTGCTGTGGCGCCTGGCGCTGATCGATTCGGCGCGCCACAGCATCGACCTGCAGTACTACGTCTGGTTCGGCGATGCCGTCGGGGTTCTGCTGATGGACCGGGTGATTGCCGCGGCGGATCGCGGCGTCAGGATCCGGTTGCTCTTCGACGACCTGAACACCCTGCTGCACGACATGGCGAGCATCGAACTGCGCGACGACGCCCTGTCGCATATCGACGCTCATCCCAACATCGAGATCCGCCTGTTCAATCCCTGGCACGAGCGCTCCCTGCCCGGGCGCGTCGTCGAGGCGGTCGGCGACTTCAAGCGCCTGAATCGACGAATGCACAACAAGCAGATGGTGGTCGACAACCGGGTGGCAGTCATCGGTGGCCGGAACATCGGCAATGAATACTTCGGCGCGCACCCGGAATTCAACTTCCATGACCTCGACGTGCTCGGCGCGGGGCAGCTTGCGCGGCAGGCCAGCGTGATGTTCGATCGCTACTGGAACAGCGAGTGGGTCGGACGGGCGCCGCGCGCGGCGCGGCCTGCGCAGCGCGAGGTTGCCGATCTTCGCCAGGAACTGGCTGCGGCGGCGCTGGCCAACGAGCCGGCCCTGCGGCAGATGCCGCTGCAGCCGCGCGAATGGAAGGAGCTTTTCGAAACCCTGAGCGTCGAAGCAAGCGTCGGGACCAGCCGTGTGCACACGGACTCGCCTTCGCGCGCCGAGGGCGTGGTCAACCACACGCCCGAGGCGTTCCGGGAACTGCTGCGCTCGGCTCGCCGCGAGGTCATCATCGCCAACGCCTACATCATCCCGGACGCCGGTTTTGTGGATGACCTGCGCACGCTCGCCGAGCGCGGCGTCCGTGTGCGCATACTGACCAACTCGCTTGCTTCGCACGACGTGCCGGCGGTCAACAGCCACTATCAGCGTTGGCGTGGGCCGATCATCGAAGCCGGGGCCGAACTCTACGAACTGCGCCCCGACGCGGCGATGCGCGTCGACATCGTCGAGTTGCCGCCGTCGCGTGCCGAGTTCGTCGGCCTGCACACCAAGGCGATGGTGATCGACGAGGAGCGCGCTTTCGTCGGCTCGATGAACCTTGATCCGCGCTCGGAAATACTCAACGCCGAAATGGGAGTGGTGATCGACAGTGCGCCGCTCGCCTCGGCGCTGGCGCGCCGGCTCCAGGCGAACATGGTTCCGTCGAACAGCTGGCGGGTGGAATTCGGCCCGGACGGCGAACTTCGCTGGCGCGGCATTGACGGCGACCGGTCGGTTCAGCCGGCACGCAGTTTCTGGCAGCGCGTCGAGAATGCGCTTTTCATGTTGTTTCCGCAGGACCTCTACTGAGATGGTCGACGCAGTCTCCCCTTCACCCTGCGGGCGCATAGGGCGCCGGGCGGTCTGGCTCTGCGTTGCCGTGCTTTCCGGCTGTGCGAGTTTCGTGCCTCAGCAGGGCCCGGAGCGGGATCCGGGCGGCAACTACCTGATGCTGACCCTGCCCATCGTGGCGGTGGGCGACACGCAGGAGCACGAGGCCACCGGCTTCCCGCTGCACGACAACGACAGCGCGGTCGATGCCTACGTCGAGGTCGCGCAGCGCCCGCCTGAGCAGCCGCTGTTCGGCAGGCGCATCCTCGAATGGGCGCTGGAGAGCCATCCCGACGATCCGTTCATCCACCTCGGCGATCTGCTCGACCTGTCCTGCCGCTCGGAGGCGCAGCGCATGCGGCGTGCTTTCTACTCGGCACGCTCCCCCGGTGCCGTGCTGCCCGGCAATCACGATGGGCTGATGTTCGGCATCTACAACTACCCGGTGCTCGACCGGATTCTCGACCCGGATGCGCAACGCTGGAACCGCGCCTGCCGGCGGGGCGCCACTTCAGACGCCAGGGATTTCAAGTCGGATCGCGAGGCGTTCACCAAGCGGGACTTCATCGCGGGATACCTCGCGACTCTGGCACAGGGACGGTATCGGCACGACGGGCTCAAGCCGCCCTCGATCGACGGCGATGAGACGGTCAGCTGGCGCAACCCTGACCCGGCTGCGTTCGTTACCGCGATCGAGGCGCAGTTGTTCGACGGCTGGCGCTACGCCGATTCGTTCATCGCCCAGCGGCTGAAGCTGCCGCGAGCGCCGGGCGCCACACGCGACGTCATCGTCGTCGCGCTCGACACCAACCAGGCCGGGCCACTGGCCAGCGCGTGGGACATGATCATGGGGCGCAGCCCCGGCAGCATCGGCAACCTGCATTTCGACCAGATCAGGGCGGTGACGAAATGGGTCAGCGAAGCGTCGGTGCGCGGCGATATCGTCGTGTTCGCCGGGCATCACAACTGGGACTCGCTCGGCGGGCCGTCGCGGGCAATGCTGGGCAACCTGATGTCCAGCGTCGCCCATCCGCTGGTCTACCTGTCGGCTCACACGCATCGGGGCTTCTGGGCCAGCCACCGCACCCTGGATCGCCGGCCGCTGCTCGAAATGAACGTCAGTTCGCTTTCGGACTGGCCGATCGCCTACCGGCGCATCCGGTTCGCGTACGACGAGGAGGCCAATCGCCTCAAGGTCCACGCCGAACTGATGCCGCGCGGACGGATTCCTCACAGCAGCGACGCCGACCTGATCGCGGCCTGGGAGGCGCAGACCTGCGCGCGTGCCAATGCCCTGCCCGGGCATCTCGAACTGGTGGATTCGGCCCTCGTGCAAGTGCAACGCGAATCGCGCGGCAGCCTCGTTCAGTGGCTGCTTGCCGGACTGGGACCGCTCTGCGAATCGTGCGAGCAGCCGCTTTACGAGCACGCGCAGGATTACCAGAACATGATGCTCCAGGCGCTGATCCAGCTGGAGGCCGACCTCGAGCCGCGGGTGCATGGGGTGCAGGCGGCGCGGCGACCGCACTGGTGCGGCGACGACGACTTTCTGACCTGCGCGGGCCGTCTGATGGCCGAACGCCCGGCCGATTTTCGCGGCCATGTGGACCTGTTCCAGCGCAAAGCGCAGCTGGTCGAAGTGGTGGCCAACCACCTCGACGATCTCGAGGCACCGGAGGCCAAGGCTTACATGGCCTGCCGCGCGGTGCTGGCGGCCAAGAGCGATTTCGATTCGACCCCGGATGACTACAACTCGAACCGCGGCGAAGCCAAACGCAGGGCCGAGCATTTCTTCGTCACCGAGGCGAGCGTCGGTATCGATTAGCAGGCGCCGCCGCCGCGCTAGCCTGCGCCGGCTTTCCGTGCGCCCGCATCCACCGGCGCGAAGCGGAACGGCGCGGCGAGTGCCCGGACGATCGGGCCGTCGCGCTTGTACAGGTCGGGGCGAAACTCCAGTTCACCGTCTGCGCCGATGCTGGCCGTGAAGTAGAGCAGCAGTACCGGCACCGTGCGGCGCACGGGCACGGTCTGCGTCCTTCCCGTGGCGATGGCGTCGAGCAACTGCTGCTCGCCCCAGCCTTGCGGGTCGTCGAGCAGCAGCGATGCCAGCTGCAACGGCTTCTCGATCCGGATGCATCCGGAGCTGAACGCGCGCACGGTCTTCTCGAACAGCGCGCGCGACGGCGTGTCGTGCAGGTAGACCGTGTGTTCGTTCGGAAACATGAACTTGATGCTGCCCAGCGGGTTGTCGCGTCCCGCCGCCTGCACGATCTGGTGTGGAAAGGCGCGTGGCTGGCTGCGGTAGCGCGCCCAGTCGATCGCGGCCGGGTCGATGATCCGGCCCGCGTGGTCGGTGACGCGCATGTGATGCGCGCCCAGATAACCCGGATCGCGCGACACCTTGGGCAGCACGTCCTCGCGCAGTATCGTCGGCGGCACGTTCCATTCGGGGTTCAGCACCAGATATTTCATCGTGGCGCGGAATTCCGGCGTGGTGCGGTATGGCCGGCCGACCACCACGCGGGCCTGCCAGGCGAGCGTTTCGTTCAGCCACAGCTGCGCGGTGAAGCCGGCGATGTCGACCAGCAGATAGTCGCCTGCCAGTTCGCGTGCCACCCAGCGCAACCGTTCCAGGTTGGCACGCACCTGCGCGATGCGCTCGGCAACGGTGACGTTCAGCGCCGCCAGCGTCGCGCGACCGACGACACCGTCGACCTGCAGGCCATGGCGGGACTGGAAGCGGCGCACGGCGTCTTCGAGTTCCGCATCAAAGGCGGTCTTATTGCTACTCGCGGCAAGCTCGCCGCTCGCGTGCAGACGCTCGCGCAGTTGCCGGACCCGCGGGCCGCTCGAACCGGGCTCGAGCTTCGGCCCGGCTTCCAGCGGTGGCCAACCGCCCGCGCTCGCGGTCTCGCGCAGCCTTGCCAGCGCCTGGCGAAGGTCGCGGTACAGCGGCAGGCGCGGCGCCAGTGCGTCGAGCGAAGTGTGCGGATCGGGTCCGGCGAGAAGTTGCGCGAGCATCTGTTCCGGGTCGCGGCCGCCGAGCGTTCGCGCGAAGTTCCAGCCACGGTGCAGGGTGCGTGGGTCGGCCTTGCCGAAGTGCAGGTGATAGGCGAGGCGAACGAACGCGTCGGTCAGCAGGAGGTCGCGCTCGGCGAGCGCGCGCTCATGGCCGACGCCATCCGCGCCGAGGGCGGGCTGCGGCGCGCCGAGCAGCCTGGAGTGATAGTCGCGCGGGTCGAGCCCGTGGGTCGCGCTCGCCTCGATCGCCGCCAGCAGGGCACGCTCGCGCGACGCGTCGGCCCACAGCGGCGCGAAGTCCCGCTTCTCGTAGAGGGAGGCGATCAGCGCGCGGGCGGCGGCGGAGCCTGCACCGATGCGCGCATCGCCGGCCGCGCGCAGCGCCTCGACGCGATCGCGCAGTGCTTCGCGCCGGGCTTCGGCGGCGAGCGCACTGGATGCGGCGACCACGGCGAGGAGCAGAGCGGCGGCGCATCTTCGCAGCGCGACCGGAACTGCGCCCGACCAGACGCTCTCACTGCGGAAAATGCGTACGCGCGGTGCGACCGTGTGCGCAGCGCACGGGCCGAACCAACGATGTACCATCGGCCGCTTTCGCGGTCCCACTGTCGAGATGCCCCGCATGCCAACTGCTGCTGACGATCCCACTTCCCGCCGGCGCGCGCTTCGCTTTCTGGGACTGGCGTCGCTGTCCCTGGCGCTGCCGTTTGCCCCCGCCGCATGGGCTGCCGCGCCGCGGACCGTTTCCTTGTATCACACGCATACCGGGGAGCAACTGAGCGTCGTCTATTTCGAGGGCGGTGACTACGTGCCCGGCGCGATAGCCGAGCTCAGTGCGCTGCTGCGCGACTTCCGCACCGGCGACGTCCGTGAGTTCGACCCGACGTTGTTCGACACGCTGCACGCGCTCAACCTTGCCTGTGGCGAGGGGACGTACGAGGTCGTGTCGGCCTTCCGCTCGAAGAGCACCAACCAGATGCTGCGCAGGCAGAGCAGGCGCGTGGCGACCAACAGCCTGCACGTCGAGGGTCGCGCGATCGACGTTCGCCTCGCCGGGCGGAACACGCGCCGCCTCCGCGATGCGGCGCTCGCTCTGAAGCAGGGCGGCGTCGGCTATTACGCGCGCTCGAACTTCGTGCACCTGGACACCGGCCCGGTACGCAACTGGTAGGGCAGGTGCGCAGGTCCGCCTGCTGCGGACCTCCGGCACGATGAGGCTTGTGGTCAGTTCCCGATGGGCGCTTCGTTCCCGAGGCGCTCGACGAGGGCGCGGGCCTGCTCGAGGAACTGCGCCCGGCTCGCCTTCGGTATCGGCTCACCTGGCAGGAACTTCTCGCTCAGCGGGTTCACGAACCGGCCGTGCTTCGCAACGCGATAGTCGAGGTGCGGCCCGGTGGAAAGTCCGGTCGAGCCGACATAGCCAATCACCTGCTTCTGGCTGACCCGCGCGCCGGAGCGGATGCCGCGCGCGACGCGCGACAGGTGGTTGTAATAGGTCTCGTAACCGGCGCGATGGCGCAGCCGGACCTGGATGCCGTTGCCGCCGTTGCGGCCTGCGAATCGCACCGTGCCGTTGGCCACCGCCCAGACCGGCGTGCCGGTCGGCGCCGCGTAATCGATGGCCAGATGCGGTCGCACGCCGCCCAGGATCGGGTGCGGCCGCCGGTGCGTGTACCCGGAACTGATGCGCGTGAACTGCAGCGGCGAGCGAAGGAACGTCTTGTTGAGCGAGCGCCCTTCGGTGTCGTAGTGGCTGAATCGGCCGGCGACTTCAAAGCCGATTCCGGTCAGCGTGCGACCGTCGCTGAGGTACTGCGCGGCGACGATGCGGTCATGGTCGACGAACACGCCGTCCGCAGATCGCGTCTGAACGAGCAGACGAAAGCGATCGCCGGGGCGCGCATCAGCCGAGAAGTCGAACTCGGATTCGAAGATCCGGACGAGGTCCAGCAGCATCGCCGCAGTCAGCGTGCCGTCCTGCACCGCATCCCATAGCGAGTTCTCGATCGTGCCGTGGCGCAGTTCGAGCCGGAACTCGGGTTCGCGTGCGCTGCGCACGCCCTTCCAGCCGTCGCCGTGGGCCTGCGCCTCGAAGCGCTGCCAGGCGTCAGGGGCATAGGCGACCGCGAGCAACTGGCCGCCGACGTCGCGAGAAAGCTCGATGGCCTCGCCGGGCCGAACCCGGCGCATGTCCGCGCCGGCATCGCGCAATGCCCGGCTGATGTCGTGCGCGGTGCCGGCGGGCACTGCACTGCGAATCAGCGCCGCGCTGATCGTGTCGCGACGGCGGATCTCGATCTGCTCGGTGCGCAGCGGCGGCGGCTCGATCGGAGGCTCGGGCGCAGCCTGAGGCTCAGGCGCAGCAGCCGCGACCGGTTCGGGCGGTGGCTCTGGCGCGTGGGCAGGCCACAGCAGCCATCCCAGAAGCCCCGTCAGTCCGGCAAGGATCAGGGCAACGACGGTGTTGCGAAACATCGGGCCGATGATATTGGCATCGTCGCACGATGGCTCTACGTAGTAGGACGCAATCGATGCGATTGCGATTCACGCGGCCTGCAGGTCACGCTCGTCGATGAGGCCGGGCCGCTGCCGGCTTCGACGCAACGAACTCAATGCGTGATCGACACCAGCACGCTGCACGGCGCATGTTCGATCAGGGCGGGCGAGGTCGAGCCTCGCCACCAGCGCGCCGCCCAGCTGTCCAGATGCTTGTGGCCGATGACGATCAGGTCCGCGGCGATGTTCCTGGCACAGTTGGTGATCTCGGCCACCGGCTCGCCGACCACGACTTCGCCGCGAGCCGGATACCCCGACGATGACAATCGGCGCAGGCCGTCATCGAGAATGCCCTGGAAGCGGGCCTTCTCCTCCTCTTCACTTTCGTTGATGTACAGGCCGCCCTCGAGACCGGCAAAGGTGGTGGCCAGTCGCGGCATCACCGCAACGAGGTGCAGTTCCGCCTGGCTCCACTGCGCGATGTCGAGAGAATCGAGCAGTGCTTTCTGTCCGGACTCGGAGCCGTCGTAAGCCAGCAGGATGCGCTTGTACATGGACTCCTCCCAAAGGTCTCAATGACGGGGCGCCTTCGCCCGCTGCAGCGCCCACAGGTCATCTATTGTGGCGCCGATTTTGCGCGGATTCGCGGCGTGGCCGCCCGGTGAAGTCCCTTACGTGACTGTCGCCGAGCCTCGCGCGGCAGCAGCCGCGGTCAAAGGGTCTTGACGATGCCGAGGATGGCGCGGAAGTTCGGATCGACCCCGCCGCCGGCCCATTCGAACAGCACCGTTTCCGCGCCGGCGAGCACGCAGCCGGCCTGTTCCATCCGCCGCAACGCGAGGTCACGGTCGAACTGGCGCGGCTGGCGCGAGCCGACCGCGTCGGCGACGACCGTCACGCCGAAGCCGTGTCCGCGGAGTGCGACGGCGGTCTGCATCACGCAGACGTGTGCCTCCATGCCGGCAACGACGATCTGCGTTCGCCCGGCCTGCCGGACGAGGTCGACGAACTCCGGATGATCGGCCGCGCCGAAGCAGGTCTTCACGAAAACTTCGTCGGCCGCGAAGCGGCTGCGCATCGGCTCGATCACCGGTCCGATCTGCCCGGGACAGTGCTCGGTCAGCAGCTTCGGGATGCCGAGAAGCTCGGCAGCGTCGAGCAGCGCGCCGGTGCGACGAATCAGTTCCTCGTGCCCGGCGACGTGCGGCGCCAGTTTGCTCTGGATGTCGACCACCAGAAGAAGCGAGTTGTCCCGGAGAGCACGCATGGTCTATTTCCCAGGTGTGTTGTCGCGATGGAGGGCGGTCCGCCGGGCAGCCGATGAGGGTTCCGGCAACGGCACGGCCTGTTCGGCGCGAAGCTCGGACATCTGGCAGCCGGTGACGCAGCAGCGGCCCGGCTGGCGGTTGCGCGTGATCTTGCGCGCTGCATCGGCGAGCACGCCGCGCTCCAGCAGGCGCTCGACCAGGTCGACCTTGCTGCCGATCGGGTAGTTGCGAAAGATCTCCGTCTTCATCGCGTCCGGCGAGCCGCCGCCGTGCAGACTGATCACGGAATACCAGCCCGCCTGGTAGGACGCCGTCAGGTCCTCGATGAATCTCGCGACCTCGATGCGCTTCTCGTACGGAACGTCGCTGCGCGCGGTCAGAACCTCCGACAGCCGGCCTGCGGTGGCGGGGTTGTGATCCTCGTCCGGGCCGGGCAGCGCGACGATCAGCCCGCCGGAGACATGGTGCGCGAGCCGGTGCATGTCGTAGATCTGCGTGCCGAGAAGCAGCTTGCCGATGTTCGCGAACACCGGCTCGGGCGTGGTGTTCCCGGCAGCAGTGGTTTCGCCATAAACGGAGGCGGCCACGCCGCAGGCGAAGAAGCCTTCGACGATCTTGATCAACTCGATCATCGAATCGCGCAGGTTGTAGTGGCTGTCGAGGTCGAGGCCGTTGGCCTCGGTCACCAGAGCGCCGGCACCGATCAGCAGGTCGCCGAAGCCGGCGCGCGCCCCGATGCAGGTGTGCCGGTGCTGGCTGGTGTAGCTGGTGAGCATCGGCGCGACCTCGGCCCATTCGCCGGCCAGGAAGACGCGCTCCCACGGCACCTCGACACGGTCGAAAAGACACACGCCGGTGGACTGGCCGAACCTGGAGCTGAACGTCGCCGACGCTTCCCCCGGCCGACCCGCGGGGCGGGCGACGATGGTCAGTCCCTTGGCGTCGATCGGCACCGCGCAGGCGACGGCAAAGGGTGCATCGTCTTCGGTCATCGCCCGGCCGGGCAGCACGAGAATCTCGTGCATGTACGGTGCTCCGGTGACTATCGCCTTGGTGCCCGAGACGACGATGCCGCGTGCATTCCTCTCGACGATGTGAACGTAGCTGTCCGGGTTGCTCTGGCGGCTTGGGCGAAGCGAGCGGTCGCCCTTGGCATCGGTCATCGCCACGCCGAGCGTCAGATCGTTGCCGTAGACGCGTTCGAGGTAACCCTTCAGGCGCCCGTGATAATCGCTGCCGTGCTCGGCGTCGGCCCGGTGCGTGCCGAAGAACAGCGCGTTCAGCGCGTCGCCGCCGAGATACCGCTGCGCGCAACCGGTTTCCTGACACACGCGGCGAACCGCTTCGAGCTTGTTCAGCAGGTCGGCCGTGTCGTGCGCGAGCGCGATCATGCGGTTCACCGGACCCTCGAACCCGGGCAACCGGGCCTGCATCACCGGCGCCAGGTCGCTGGCCAGCGCCATGTCGTAGGTCCGCGCGACCGCAGCCACCCCGGGCGCCAGTTGCGGTGCATCGGCAACCGACGCAATTCGCTCGCCATTGACGAAGACGATCGGTTTCAGCCGTCGGAGAGATTCGCGGTAGGCATCGGCGGACATCAGCATGGCGGGCTCCCGGCGTGGAACTGGACGAGTCGCAACCGGCAAACAGGCGGCTGGAGCGCGGAAATGTAGCGCCGCATGCGGGCCTGTGCGTGGCACCGGCTCGGGCTACGGCCCGGGAGTGTCGATGTCGAGCAGGCAGCCGGGATCGTCGACCTCGATGAGCAGTGGTTCATGGGCAGCCAGAATGCTGCGCGCTCCGGTATCGCCCGACAGGGAGAGCAGTGCATCGAGGCAGGCTCGACCGAAGCCGACCGGGTGACCCCGCTGCCCGCGATGCGTCGGTGCGGCGGCCGCGTGGCCGCTCGCGATGGCGTCGCGGACGGCAACGATCGTGGCAGGCGAAACGGCTGGCATGTCGGCCAGCGCGATCACCCAGCCTGCGGCGTCGCTTCGTGCACGGACGCCGCAGGCGAGCGAGTGGCCCATGCCGGCGTCCGCCTCAGGACAGGACACCAGCGGCGCGCCGTCGGCAGCGAGCAGCTGCCGCAGCTGCCGCTGCGCAGCGCTGTCGGCCGGGCGCACGACGACCAGAACGTCGGCAATCGCGGCGCGCAGGTTGCGCAGCGCCGCGGCTGCGATGGGCATGCCGGCGTGCAGTCCGACTGGCGCGGGGTCGAGCAACTTCAGGCGAGCGCCGCTCGGGTCATAGCGGCGCCCGAGCCCGGCCGCAAGCAGCACGCCAACGACGGATGGTCCGACCGGCATGTCCGGGTGCGCCGGGGCGGAGACATCGTGCCAGGAGCACATGCCGGCTCGGGGCTCACTTGCCGTAAAAGCGGCCGCAACCGTCCGCCATCTCGGCCCACGGTGCGGCCAGCGCACCTTGGGCGCTGCCCGTCACGTTCAGGTCGGTGATGCCGGTCGCGCGCAGCATGCCGCTCATGGTGGTGCCATGAACCACTCCCGTGAAGTGCTGCGTCACGCCTTTCGCATCGACGAACGCAAAACGAATGTTCTCGCCCTGCAATGACGCGCCGATGAGCGGCTGCTTGCGCCCCCCAATGCTGATTTCGCCACCGATCTTCTGGAAGCGCTGGGTAAGCGAGACGGCAAAGTCGATGCTGCCGTTGCCGTTGCGAAAGTTCCAGGATCCGCCGACCCTGGCCGGCACGATCCACAGGTACGCATTCCGGTGCTCGGCTTCGAACGGTTCGTCGGCCTCCCACTCCCCCATCGCAAATGAATTGGACGCCACCCGGGTGCCCGGCTTCATCGCCAGCAGGCGGTGGCGAACGCACAGGTTCAGTTCGGGCAGCAGGTACATGGTGACCACGGTGGCCTTGCTGAAGTCCTCCTTGAAGATGTCACCCTGGATGATCTTCACCTTGCTACCGACCCCCTCGGCCTGGACCATGCACTGCGCCAGCCTGGCCATGTCGGGGTTGTACTCGATGCCGAGCGCGGTGGCGCCAAAGTTGCTTGCCCGCGGCAATGGCGATCTTGCCGTCGCCGGCGCCGAGGTCGACGACGTAGTCCTTGGCCGTGACCTTAGCCATCGTCAGCATCTTGTTGACCAACTCGTCGGGCGTCGGTACCCAGATGACGTCCTTGCCGGCCTGGCCGACCTGGGGTTTGTAGTCGCGTTCGCACTCGGCGCGCGTCTTGGCATCGGCGACCGAGCCGAGGGCGAGCAGGGCGGCACAGACGATCAGCGGTTGGACGAAGCGCATCGGATCATGACTCCTTCGGTTTGTGTGGATGGTGAACTCTGGTACGCGGGACTCGCGCGATCATCGCCTTGCGGCAAGCCGCGCGATCAGCCAGGCGATCAGTCCGCCAGCCATCAGGTAGGCGCCCCAGTGCAATGCGTTGCGTGAGTGGGCGTAGGTCACGCTCGAGTAGAGCAGGTAGCCGCAGGTGCAGACGAACACCAAGGGCAGGACGGGGTAGCCGGGCACCTTGAATGGCCGCGGCCGGTACGGGTCGCGAAACCTCAGCACGAACAGCGCGATCCCGGTGAGCAGAAAGAAAAACCAGAACACGGGGGCCGTGAATTCAACCATCGTCTGCACGCCCGCTTTCTCGATCGTTCCCAGCCCGACGAGCGCCAGTGCGATGACCGCCTGCACCACGAAGGCGCGCACGGGCGCGTCGCGGTTTTTCTCCCAGCGACTCATAAAGGAGGCGATCGGCCAGTCGCGACCGAGTGAATAGTTGGTGCGTGCGCCGACCAGCATGGTCGCGTTGATCGAGGTCAGCGTCGTCAGCGCGACGACGACACCGATCAACGTGCCGCCGGCCGGGCCGATGCCGGCCGTCATCACGTCGGCGCCGACGGCCTTGCTCCTCGCCAGGCCTTCGAAGCCGAGGCCGTAGAGCATCGCCAGGACGACGAGCACGTAGATTGCCGTGATCAGCAGCAGGGCACCGACGAGGGCTTTCATGATGGCGCGGCTGCCGCCCTTGACCTCGGCCGAGATGTAGGCGGCCTCGTTCCAACCGCCGAAGGTCAGCAGGACGAAAACCATGGCCAGGCCGAAGGCTCGCCGGCAGCCCCCCGGCCGGCGGGCCGGCGGCTGGCGTCGGCGCGCTGCCGCCGAAGTAGGCCGAAGCGCCGGCGACGGCGACCAGCACGAGGCCGGCGATCAGCAGCAGCGTCAGCACGTTCTGTGTTCGCGAAGACTCGCGCAGACCAACGATGTTGACGGCCGTCAGCACGATAACGGTCGTCACGGCATAGACGGTCGACGATTGGCTGCCCAGCGACAGCACGCGGCTCATATAGTCGCCGAAGATGAACGCCAGCATGGCGATCGAGCCGGTCGTGATCACCGTGACCCGGGCCCAGGCGAAGAAGAACGACAGATCGCGTCCGTAAGCGCGGGTCAGGAAGTGGTAGTCGCCGCCGGCGCTCGGGTAGGCAGTCGCAAGCTCCGCATAGACGAGCGCGCCGACCAGCGACAGGACGCCTCCGGCCAGCCACGCCACCAGCATCCACTGTACCGATCCGGTGATGCCTGCCACCAGCGGCGGCATCGAGAAGATGCCGCCGCCGATCACGACGCCGGTAATGATCATCACCGCGTCGAAGATCGACAGCGCGGGACGGGGGGCGCCCTCGGCTGTCGGCGCGCCAGGAGTCGTGGCTGCATTCATCGCGGGCTTCCCTGTGCGGTCAAGAAAAAGCCCCGCCGGCGGCGGGGCTCGGGTCTTGCGATTCGCGCCTAGCTGCGCTTGCCGCTTACCTTGATTTCGGCGTTGCCCGGCCCGCGCAGCGTGCCGGTGATTTCATTTCCGCGGACGGTCCCGGTCAGCGTTCGCGTCTGCCCCTTCTCGTCACTGAAAGCGAACTTGATTTCCTCTCCGCGCAGGGTGGCGCCGACGAGAGGGTTCCTGGAACTGCCCATGCTGGCTTCGCCGCTGATGCGCTGGAACTTCTGGGCGAGCGAAACGTTGAAGCCCGTCGTGCCGCCACCGTTTTCGCGGAAGTTCCAGCTGCCTGCGACCTGCGCCGGAATGATCCACAGGTACGCGCTGCGATGCTCGATATCCGCGGTTTCATCGGCCTCCCAGTCGCCCATCGTGAACTGATGCGACGTGACGCGGGTGCCCGGCTTCATGTCCAGCAGTATCGGCCGCAGGCGAAGATTCAGCTCGGGCAGCAGGTACATGGTGACCACGGTGGCCTTGCTGAAGTCCTCCTTGAAGATGTCACCCTGGATGATCTTCACCTTGCTGCCGACCCCCTCGGCCTGGACCATGCACTGCGCCAGCTTGGCCATGTCGGGGTTGTACTCGATGCCGAGCGCGGTGGCTCCGAAGTTCTTGCCCGCAGCGATGGCGATCTTGCCGTCGCCGGCGCCGAGGTCGACGACGTAGTCCTTGGCCGTGACTTTAGCCATCGTCAGCATCTTGCTGACGAGTTCGTCGGGCGTTGGCACCCAGACGACATCCTTGCCGGCCTGGCCGACCTGGGGCTTGTAGTCGCGTTCGCACTCGGCGCGTGTCTTGGCGTCGACGGCCGAGCCGAGGGCGAGCAGGGCGGCACAGACGATCAGCGGTTGGACGAAGCGCATCGGATCATGACTCCTTCGGTTTGTACGGATGGCGAAGTTTGGCACGCCACTGCCGCCATTTCACGTGGTCCGATTGAGCGGCAGGCCACGCAACCCTGTGCCGGCCTCCGCGGACACGGCGTTCGCCACTGCCGAGGCGATCGGGTCTCGTTTCGCCGCGGTGGCCCTCTCGTTGCCCAGTGCCTCCATCACGAATGCGGGCGCAGGCTACCCGAAGCGCCCACGCGTCGCTAAGGGAGCTACCGCGTTCGTGTCAGTCGGAAATTCATGCATTGACGTTCACGACGACTCGGCCGCGCACCTTGCCCGAGAGGAGCCGGTCGGCCACGTCCATCGCCTGGACGAGGCCCACCTCGGTGGTAGCGGAATCGAGCCGGCGACGGTCGAGATCGCTGGCCAGTCGCTGCCATGCGGCCTCGCGGCGTGGCATGGGACACATGACGGAGTCGATACCGATCAGGCGCACGCTGCGCAGGATGAAGGGCGCGACCGTGGCCGGAAAGTCCATGCCCTGCGCCAGTCCACACGCGGTCACCGTTCCGCCGTACCGAGTCTGCGCGCAAGCATTGGCCAGCGTGTGCGAGCCCACCGCATCGACGACGCCCGCCCAGCGCTCCTTCTGCAGCGGCTTGCCGGGGCTGGACAGTTCGGCACGATCGATGACCGCACTGGCGCCCAGCCCGTTCAGGTAATCGGCTTCAGCAGACTTTCCGGTGCTGGCCACGACGCGGTAGCCCCAGCCTGCAAGGATGGATATCGCAATCGAGCCAACGCCGCCGGAAGCGCCAGTCACGAGGATCTCGCCGCTGGCCGGCTCGACGCCTTGCTCACGCAGCGCGAGACAACACAGCATCGCCGTGTAGCCGGCGGTACCGATCGCCATCGCCTGTCGTGTGCTCAGTCCTTCCGGAAGCCGCACCAGCCATTCGGCCCTGAAGCGTGCCTGCTGTGCCAGCCCGCCCCAGTGCTGCTCCCCGACGCCCCAGCCGTTGAGCACGACCTTGTCACCCGGCGTGAAGCGCGGATCACTGCTTTCCCGCACCGTGCCCGCGGCATCGATCCCTGCCACCATTGGCCACTTGCGCACCACCGGCGCTTTGTTACCGAGCGCCAGCGCGTCCTTGTAGTTGACGGTCGAGTACTCGACCGCGACCGTGACATTGGCCTCCGGCGTGTTCTCGCGCAGGTCCTCGTCTCGTAGCTCCTGAACCTTTGCCGCGAACTGGTCGGTGGCCTTGGTGAGCAGAATTGCCTTGAACATCGTTGCTTCCTCCTCAGAGAGATGCCGCCAGCGCAACCGCGAGCGCCAGCGAAGCGCCCACGGTCAGCCGCGTGCGCAGTTCGAGATACCCGTCCGCTTGCGCAGCGCTCTCGCGGAGCAGCGCGCCGTCCATCAGGCGCACGAGCAGAAGGTCTGCGATCAGGAAGGCAAATGCAAACGAGGGCGCGACGCCGACGAAGAGCATCAGCAGCGCCAGCCAGCCAAGAAGTGACGGGATGACGCCCCAGGCAAGGGACTGTCGCATCAGCCTTGGGGGCATCGACGGAGCCAGCAGAACGAAGCCCCAGTGCACGGCACCGAGGAATGACAGGATTACGGCGGCGTAGGCAACCAGAGCCCATTGCGCGAGCGGGACAATCGCGCGCTGGCCAAAGGTTGCACCTTCGGGCAGCCAGGTAAGCAGGGCCAGCGCAAGAAACGGCAGCACGCCCAGCACTCCGAGCGTCTGCGCGGTGCGCAGAGCGGCGACGTTGGCCATCGACCTTGCGACGATGTTCGAGTAGGGAACCCTGAGCGTCCGTGCCGTCAAACCGACTTACTTGGCCGCGACTTGTCCGGCCGTCAGCGACGAAGTTTATCGGCCAACGCACCTGGGCAGCGTCTGGCGTTTTGCATCACGGAGTCGAGCCCGCGAATTGCGCAGGTGCCAACGCGCAAGTGGTCGCGAGTACGCTAACGCTGTTCTTCCGGCGCTGGGCGCTGTTGCCTGCGCGTCGCGACCACCCGGATCGCAACCCGAGCGCCCTGGTCCGGCCGGCGGACCGTGCCACCAAGGACGGCGGTCGATACCGGTGGGGCCGCTCACCTTTGTTACGGAGCCTGCAGTGAACTACGAGAACCTGCTTGCCACGACGCACGGTCGCGTCGGACTGGTCACGCTGAACCGTCCGAAGGCGCTGAATGCGCTGAACGACGCCCTGATGGACGAGCTCGGCGCGGCATTGCGCGCATTCGATGGCGATGAAGGCATCGGCGCCATCATTATCACTGGGTCCGACAAGGCCTTCGCGGCCGGCGCCGACATCGGCGCCATGAAGGACTGGTCCTACATGGACGTCTTCAAGTCCGACTACATCACGCGCAACTGGGAGGAGCTGAAGCGAATCCGCAAACCCGTCATTGCTGCGGTGGCAGGCTATGCCCTCGGCGGAGGCTGCGAACTCGTCATGATGTGCGACATCGTCATCGCAGCTGAAACGGCGCGTTTCGGGCAGCCTGAGATCAGGCTCGGCATCATCCCCGGTGCAGGCGGTACGCAGCGGTTGCCACGTGCGGTGGGCAAGGCGAAGGCAATGGATCTGGTGCTCACCGCACGAATGATGGATGCGCATGAGGCAGAACGCGCTGGACTCGTGTCCCGGGTCGTTCCTGCAGGCAAGCTGATCGAGGAAGCGCTTGCGGCGGGCACTGCGATCGCCGAGTTCTCGCTGCCCGCGGTGATCATGGCCAAGGAGGCGGTGCAGCGTGCTTACGAGGCGCCTCTGGCAGAGGGTCTGCTGTTCGAGCGCCGCCTTTTCCACTCGCTTTTCGCTACAACGGACCAAAAGGAGGGGATGAGTGCGTTCCTCGAGAAGCGCCCGCCACGCTTCGCGCACCGATGACAGCTATACGGATCAGGCACTTGGAAGCCCTTGTCGTTTCACTCATCCGGGTCATTTGACAGGCCAGATTCCGATCTCCATAATCTCCCCTCTCTGCTGATTTAGCGGTCGTGCGGTGCACCAAGCACTGCGGGTCGCGGTCGGCCTGCTCTTTAAAAATTGAAACAGCCGATAAGTGTGGGCGCTTGATGAAAAGGCGCAACCACCGGGTGCGGTCTCACGCCAACCTCGGTGGCAATGCTCATAGCATCAGGTGCTCAAACACGAATGAAGGGGATCATCAGATCCGCTTCGATTCCGTGAGTGAGCGACGTACACAGTAGTGTGCGAAAAGGTTCGAACTGAAGAGTTTGATCCTGGCTCAGATTGAACGCTGGCGGCATGCCTTACACATGCAAGTCGAACGGTAACGCGGGGGCAACCCTGGCGACGAGTGGCGAACGGGTGAGTAGCGCATCGGAACGTGCCCAGTAGTGGGGGATAGCTCGGCGAAAGCCGGATTAATACCGCATACGACCCATGGGTGAAAGCGGGGGACCGCAAGGCCTCGCGCTATTGGAGCGGCCGATGCCCGATTAGCTAGTTGGTGAGGTAAAGGCTCACCAAGGCAACGATCGGTAGCTGGTCTGAGAGGACGACCAGCCACACTGGGACTGAGACACGGCCCAGACTCCTACGGGAGGCAGCAGTGGGGAATTTTGGACAATGGGGGAAACCCTGATCCAGCCATGCCGCGTGCGGGAAGAAGGCCTTCGGGTTGTAAACCGCTTTTGGCAGGAACGAAACGGCGCGCGCCAATACCGCGTGCTAATGACGGTACCTGCAGAATAAGCACCGGCTAACTACGTGCCAGCAGCCGCGGTAATACGTAGGGTGCAAGCGTTAATCGGAATTACTGGGCGTAAAGCGTACGCAGGCGGCTGTGCAAGACAGGTGTGAAATCCCCGGGCCCAACCTGGGAACTGCATTTGTGACTGCATGGCTAGAGTCCGTAAGAGGGGGGTGGAATTCCACGTGTAGCAGTGAAATGCGTAGAGATGTGGAGGAACACCGATGGCGAAGGCAGCCCCCTGGGATGAGACTGACGCTCATGTACGAAAGCGTGGGGAGCAAACAGGATTAGATACCCTGGTAGTCCACGCCCTAAACGATGTCGACTAGTTGTCGGGTCTTTACAGACTTGGTAACGCAGCTAACGCGTGAAGTCGACCGCCTGGGGAGTACGGTCGCAAGATTAAAACTCAAAGGAATTGACGGGGACCCGCACAAGCGGTGGATGATGTGGATTAATTCGATGCAACGCGAAAAACCTTACCTACCCTTGACATGGCAGGAACTCCGCAGAGATGCGGAGGTGCCCGAAAGGGAACCTGCACACAGGTGCTGCATGGCTGTCGTCAGCTCGTGTCGTGAGATGTTGGGTTAAGTCCCGCAACGAGCGCAACCCTTGTCACTAGTTGCTACGAAAGGGCACTCTAGTGAGACCGCCGGTGACAAACCGGAGGAAGGTGGGGATGACGTCAAGTCCTCATGGCCCTTATGGGTAGGGCTTCACACGTCATACAATGGTCGGTACAGAGGGTTGCCAACCCGCGAGGGGGAGCCAATCCCAGAAAACCGATCGTAGTCCGGATTGCAGTCTGCAACTCGACTGCATGAAGTCGGAATCGCTAGTAATCGCGGATCAGCATGTCGCGGTGAATACGTTCCCGGGTCTTGTACACACCGCCCGTCACACCATGGGAGTGGGTTTCACCAGAAGCCGTTTGCCTAACCGCAAGGAGGGCGGCGACCACGGTGAGATTCATGACTGGGGTGAAGTCGTAACAAGGTAGCCGTATCGGAAGGTGCGGCTGGATCACCTCCTTTCACGAGTGAGCGCCTCGATTCTCGCGCCCACACTTATCGGTTCGTTTCTCGCGAGCAGCGAGTGGCGCGGAGTGGCGCGAACGTCTGATCTGCCTGGTTCGGCCGGGCCCTGATCCAAGCAACGGGACTGCCCGGGTCTGTAGCTCAGTCGGTTAGAGCACCGTCTTGATAAGGCGGGGGTCGTTGGTTCGAATCCAACCAGACCCACCAGCGATTCTCAATCGGGGGTGTAGCTCAGTTGGGAGAGCGCCTGCTTTGCAAGCAGGAGGTCATCGGTTCGATCCCGTTCACCTCCACCATCGGACGAGAGCCCAGTTGAAAACGCACGGATGCGCGTTTTCAACTGGCCTTTTGGGCCAGGCTGTTTCGATCTTTAACAATTCGGAAGAAGCAAAGCGCATCGGTCCTTCGATAAGGAGGGCTGATGACGGGTTGTGATTGCATTCAAACTCTCAGCAAACTTGAGAACGGCAACGCGGTCGCTCCATGACCGCCGTCGAAAGGCGGCAGGGTTATAGGATCAAGCGACTAAGTGCATGTGGTGGATGCCTTGGCGATCACAGGCGATGAAGGACGTGGCAGCCTGCGAAAAGCTCCGGGGAGTCGGCTAACAGACATTGATCCGGAGATGTCCGAATGGGGAAACCCACCCGCAAGGGTAGCCCGCGCTGAATACATAGGCGCGCGGCGGCGAACCTGCTGAACTGAAACATCTAAGTAGGCAGAGGAATAGAAATCAACCGAGATTCCGAAAGTAGTGGCGAGCGAAATCGGACCAGCCAGTGCGTTTTAGCTTCTGTTCTAGCGGAGCGGTCTGGAAAGGCCGGCCATAGTGGGTGATAGCCCCGTACGCGAAAGAACGGAAGTGGAACTGGGCGCACGATAAGTAGGGCGGGACACGTGAAATCCTGTCTGAAGATGGGGGGACCATCCTCCAAGGCTAAATACTCGTGATCGACCGATAGTGAACCAGTACCGTGAGGGAAAGGCGAAAAGAACCCCGGGAGGGGAGTGAAATAGATCCTGAAACCGCATGCATACAAACAGTAGGAGCCCGCAAGGGTGACTGCGTACCTTTTGCATAATGGGTCAGCGACTTACATTCTGTGGCGAGCTTAACCGAGTAGGGAAGGCGTAGCGAAAGCGAGTCCGAATAGGGCGCCCAGTCGCAGGGTGTAGACCCGAAACCAGATGAGCTATCCATGGCCAGGTTGAAGGTGGGGTAACACTCACTGGAGGACCGAACCAACTACTGTTGCAAAAGTAGTGGATGAGCTGTGGATAGGGGTGAAAGGCCAAACAAATCTGGAAATAGCTGGTTCTCCCCGAAAACTATTGAGGTAGTGCCTCGCGTATCACTCCGAGGGGTAGAGCACTGTTATGGCTAGGGGGACATGGCGTCTTACCAAACCATGGCAAACTCCGAATACTTGGAAGTGTCAGCGCGGGAGACAGTGCACCGGGTGCTAACGTCCGGACACGAAAGGGAAACAACCCAGACCGCCAGCTAAGGTCCCAAATATCGGCTAAGTGGGAAACGAAGTGGGAAGGCTAAGACAGTCAGGAAGTTGGCTTAGAAGCAGCCATCCTTCAAAGAAAGCGTAATAGCTCACTGATCGAGTCTTCCTGCGCGGAAGATGTAACGGGGCTAAGCCGATAACCGAAGCTGCGGATGTGCGCGCAAGCGCACGTGGTAGGGGAGCGTTCTGTACGCCTGCGAAGGTGGCTCGAGAGGGCTGCTGGAGGTATCAGAAGTGCGAATGCTGACATGAGTAGCGTTAAAGCGGGTGAAAAGCCCGCTCGCCGTAAGCCCAAGGTTTCCTGCTCCACGTTCATCGGAGCAGGGTGAGTCGGCCCCTAAGATGAGGGCGAAAGCCGTAGTCGATGGGAAGCAGGTCAATATTCCTGCACCGACGTCCAGTGCGATGGGGGGACGGACCGTTGAAGATCATCCGGGTGTTGGATGTCCCGGTTTCTGAACGTAGGTGGCCAGCAGGCAAATCCACTGGCGCATCACCGAGGTGAAGGATCGAGTGGCGTAAGCCGCGAAGTGATTGGATGTGGTTCCAGGAAAAGCCCCTAAGCTCCAGCTGGACGCGACCGTACCGCAAACCGACACTGGTGGGCGAGCTGAATATGCTCAGGCGCTTGAGAGAACTCGGGAGAAGGAACTCGGCAAATTGACACCGTAACTTCGGAAGAAGGTGTGCCTTTGTAGCGTGACGGGAGAGACGCCCGGAGCGTGAAGAGGTCTCAGAGAATCGGTGGCTGCGACTGTTTATTAAAAACACAGCACTCTGCAAACACGAAAGTGGACGTATAGGGTGTGACGCCTGCCCGGTGCTGGAAGGTTAAGTGATGGAGTGCAAGCTCTTGATCGAAGCCCCAGTAAACGGCGGCCGTAACTATAACGGTCCTAAGGTAGCGAAATTCCTTGTCGGGTAAGTTCCGACCTGCACGAATGGCGTAACGATGGCCACACTGTCTCCTCCCGAGACTCAGCGAAGTTGAAGTGTTTGTGATGATGCAATCTCCCCGCGGCAAGACGGAAAGACCCCATGAACCTTTACTGTAGCTTTGCATTGGACTGTGAACCGATCTGTGTAGGATAGGTGGGAGGCTTTGAAGCGGCGCCGCTAGGTGTCGTGGAGCCAACCTTGAAATACCACCCTGATTTGTTTGCGGTTCTAACCTACGCCCGTTATCCGGGCGGGGAACAGTGCATGGTAGGCAGTTTGACTGGGGCGGTCTCCTCCCAAAGGGTAACGGAGGAGCACGAAGGTACGCTAGGCACGGACGGAAATCGTGCTGATAGTGCATAGGCAAAAGCGTGCTTGACTGCGAGACCTACAAGTCGAGCAGGTGCGAAAGCAGGTCTAAGTGATCCGGTGGTTCTGTATGGAAGGGCCATCGCTCAACGGATAAAAGGTACTCTGGGGATAACAGGCTGATACCGCCCAAGAGTTCATATCGACGGCGGTGTTTGGCACCTCGATGTCGGCTCATCACATCCTGGGGCTGTAGCCGGTCCCAAGGGTATGGCTGTTCGCCATTTAAAGTGGTACGTGAGCTGGGTTTAGAACGTCGTGAGACAGTTTGGTCCCTATCTGCCGTGGGCGCTGGAAGATTGACGGGGGCTGCTCCTAGTACGAGAGGACCGGAGTGGACGCACCTCTGGTGTACCGGTTGTCACGCCAGTGGCATCGCCGGGTAGCTATGTGCGGAAGAGATAACCGCTGAAAGCATCTAAGCGGGAAACTTGCCTGAAGATTAGTCTTCCCGGAGGCTTGACCTCCCTGAAGGGTCGTCCAAGACCAGGACGTTGATAGGCTGGATGTGGAAGCGCTGTGAGGCGTTAAGCTAACCAGTACTAATTGCCCGTGCGGCTTGATCCTATAACCGTGCTGCCTCGTTCTCCGAGGCTGAGAGCACCGTGATCACGACCCCGCGCACCGGCGGTGCGCGGCTGCTTCTTCCGAGTTGGATCTTCTGCGAATCGCCGGACGGCGAAGAGCGGAAAGGTCGTCCCCTTTAGCCTGACGACCATAGCGTGGCGGAACCACCCCTTCCCATCCCGAACAGGACCGTGAAACGCCTCAGCGCCGATGATAGTGGGATGTATTTCCCGTGAAAGTAGGACATCGTCAGGCTTGCCTTAAAGTAAAAGCCCCGGCCTCGGAAGGCCGGGGCTTTTTGCTTTCGGCGGGGTGCGTGGGCTCGATCTGGCACGGCGAGGATCACGAGCGCACCCGCTGGCCGTCAGGGTCATATGGCGCGCGCAGCGAGGCGGCGGCGGAACAGCGCATACCGGCGAGGTCGATCTCCCAACTGCCGGATTCGATCCAGGCTTTGTCCGCCGATCCCACCGGATTGCTGACCAGTCCCAGCGCAACCGGCCTGCCCAGCGTATGTCCGAAGGCGGCCGAAGTCACGAACCCGGCGGGCTCGCCATCGCGGAGGATCAGTTCGTTACCCCAGAGGTTGGTCTGCGGGGCGTCGACTGTCAGGGATGCGATCCGCCTTGCGACGGTCGCCGTGCCGCCGGCGTTCTTCAGGCCCTCGAGTGCGGCGCGGCCCCGGAACTGCCCTTTGGCCCAGTTCACTGCGAAGGCCAGACCCGCCTCGAAGGGATTGATATCAGGCGTGAGTTCCCGGCCCCAGGCGCGGTAACCCTTCTCCAAGCGCAGCGAGTCGACCGCGTAATAGCCGGCGTTGCGCAAGCCGAGGTCGACGCCTGCGGCGACGACGTCCTGGTAGACCGCGGCCGCGAACTCCACCGGCACGTACAGTTCCCAGCCCAACTCGCCGACATAGGTAAGACGCGTCGCGCGGACGGTCGCATATCCGATGTCGATCTGCTGCGAGGTGCCGAACGGGAAGGCCGCATTGTCGAACCGCGCCGTGGAAATCCGCGACAGCAGCTCACGCGACGCGGGTCCCATCACCGCAAGCATCGCGTACATCGATGTCACATCGGTCACCGTGCACGATCGCCGCTGCGGCATCGTTGCCAGCGCGCGCTCGATGACATCGCGATCGCGTACGGCCTGTGCACTGCCGGTGACGATCAGGTATTCGTTCCAGTCGATGCAGGTAATCGTGAAATCTGATTCGTAGCAGCCGCGGTCATTGAGCATGCCCGTGTAGACGGTGCGGCCCGGCGAGATCGGCACGTCGTTGGCGACCAGATGCTGCAGCACCGCGTGGGCGTCTGTGCCCTTGACCAAGAGCTTGGCGAACGAACTCATATCGAAGACCGCAACTCGTTCGCGGCATGCGCTGTGCTCGGCGGCGACCCACGGGTGCCAGTTCTGGTGACCCCACCCATACTCGATGGTCGCCTGTGCCGGCGTGGGCGCGAAAAAGTTGGCGCGCTCCCAGCCCATCTTCGAGCCGAAGCAGGCGCCTGCCTCGTGCAGCCGCGCGTAAAGCGGGGAGCGACGGAACGGACGGGCCGACTCGAGTTCACGGTTCGGCCACGGCATCTTGTAGTGCATGCCGAGCACTTCCTTGATCCGATCCGCCAGCCAGCGTTCGTTGGCGTTGAAGGGAGCAAAGCGGCGTATGTCCACCGGCCACAAGTCCATCGTCGGCTCGCCCTGAACGATCCACTCGGCGAGCGCCTTGCCGGCGCCGCCGCCGGAAGCGATGCCCATCGAGTTGAAACCGCAGCCGACATAGAGGTTCGCAAGTCCCGGAGCCGGGCCCAGGATGAAGTTGTTGTCGGCCGTGAACGACTCCGGGCCGTTGTAAAAGGCCTTGATCTTCGCCTCGGCCAGCGCGGGTACGCGCTGGATCGCGTTGTCCATCAGGATCTCGAACGCATCCCAGTTGTCGGGCAGCAACTGGAACTCGAAGTTCTCCGGGATGCCGCCCCGGTGGACCGCCGACTGCAGCCACGGCGTGGCGTTCGGTTCGAAGCCGCCCATCAGGAGTCCGCCGACCTCTTCCTTGAAGTACACATAGCCGTCCGGGTCTCGCAGGACCGGCAGGTCGCGGACTACGCCGGGAATCATGTCGGTGACGATGTAGTAGTGCTCGCAGGAAAACAGCGGCACGGTGACGCCGAGTTCACGCCCCAGCGCGCGCGACCACTGGCCGCCGCACAGAACCACCGTGTCTGCTGCGATCGATCCTGACTGTCCTTGCTTGTCGCACCAGCGCAGCGCAGCGACGCGCCTGCCGGCGTCGCTCACTTCGTGAACGGCACCCTCGACACGAACGCCTTCGATGATCCGCACGCCGGAATTGCGCGCTCCTTTCGCCAGCGCCACCGTCAGATCGGTCGGGTTGGCTTTGCCGTCGCCCGGCAGCCAGACGGCGCCGTGAAGGTCGGCGGTGGCCATGATCGGGAACAGCCTGCCGGCTTCCGCCGGCGACAGCAGGTCGCAGTCGACGCCATGGGCGCGCGCCACGGCGGCTGTGCGCTTGAGCTGGATCATGCGGTCGGCGGTGCGCGCCACCGCCAGCGAGCCGCACTGCTTCCATCCCGTGCCCAACCCGGTCTCTGCCTCGAGCCGCGCGTAGAGGTCGGTTGAATACCGGATCAGCCGGGTCATGCTCTCGTGGCTGCGCAACTGGCCGACCAGCCCGGCGGCGTGCCATGTCGTTCCGCAGGTGAGCCGTCCTTGCTCGAGCAGGACCACGTCGGTCTGCCCGAGCCTGGCCAGGTGATAGGCCACCGAGCAGCCCATGATTCCGCCGCCGATGATGACGATGCGCGCGTGCTTGGGCACGCCAGCCGTTGCGTTGATGGTCACTGTCTTCCTCGCCTCTCTGCCGGTCCGGCAGTCGCGGGCATTGTGCCGCCGTCCGGGTTGCGCTGGGGCCGAGGGCCAGGCGTTGCGCCTCGTCAGAGGAGCGCGAAATCCCGGCCGCGTCGGTTTGGCGAGATCGGCGCATCGCCTTAAAGTGCGCCATGTCAAGGAGGGAGACAGACAATGGCTGAGTACAGAACCGAGGATCTGAGGACCGTGGCCCTTGTCGGCCACGGGGCGGCAGGCAAGACGACGCTGGCTGAACAGCTGCTCGTCACGTCCGGCATGATCGGTGCGCCTGGCGCGGTCGAGCGCGGCACGACCGTGTCCGACTATGACCCGCAGGAGAAGAGCACGCTGCATTCGCTGCGATCGTCGATCCTGCACTGCGATCAGAACGGCACCCGCATCCATCTGATCGACACACCGGGCTACCCCGATTTCATCGGCCAGGGGCTCGGCGCGCTCGATGCAGTGGAAACGGTGGCCGTCGTGGTCAGCGCGACCAATGGCATCGAACTCGTCACGCGCCGGATGATGGCGTGGGCCAAGGCGCGCAACCTGTGCCGGATGGTCGTCGTCAACAAGATCGATCACGAGCACGTCAACCTGCCACTGCTGCTTGAGGAACTTCAGGAGGCGTTCGGCCAGGAGGTGCTGCCGATCAACCTGCCGGCCGAAGGCGGCAACCGAGTCATCGACTGCTTCGAGCACGACGAGGGCACGGCGGATTTCCAGTCGGTGGCGGACGTACATCGCAAGGTGATGGAGCAGGTCGTCGAAGTCGATGACGAGGCCATGGAGAAGTACCTGGAGGAAGGCGCGGTCGATCCGACGACGCTGCACGCGCCGCTCGAGAAGGCGCTGCGCGAAGGCCACCTGATTCCGGTGTGCTTCGTCTCGGCGCGCACCGGCGCCGGTGTGCAGGAACTGCTCGACGTGATGGTGCGTCACCTGCCGAACCCCGCGGAGGGCAACCCGCCGCTCTTCGTCAGGGGCGATGGCGAGTCGGCCGAGTCGGTCCGTTCCGAGCCGGACCCCGGCAAGCACGTTCTCGCGCACGTGTTCAAGGTGGTCAACGATCCTTACGTCGGTAAGATCGGGATCTTTCGCGTTCATCAGGGCACGATCACCAAGGACACCCAGCTCTACGTCGGCGAGGGCAAGAAACCCTTCAAGGCGAGCCACCTGTTCCTGCTGCAAGGCAAGGACACGGTCGAGGTGCCGAGACTGATGCCGGGCGACATCGGCGCGGTGGCGAAGGTCGACGAGATCGTCTTCGATTGCGTGCTCCACGACTCCCACGACGAGGACTTCATCCACATGAAGCCCCTCGATTTCCCGAAGCCGATGTTCGGGCTCGCGATCCAGCCACGGCGGCGCGGCGACGAGGGCCGGATCTCCGAGATCCTGGCCAAGATGGCGGCCGAAGATCCGACGCTCGCCGTCGACCATGACGCGGTGACCAACGAGACCGTGATCCGCGGCCTCACCGAGCTGCATCTGCGCAGCGTGCTCGAGCGCATGAACTCGCAGTTCAAGCTCGAGGTCGACACGAGGCCGCCGCGCGTGCCGTATCGCGAGACGATCGCGGCGCCGGCCGAGGGGCACGCCCGGCACAAGAAACAGACCGGCGGGGCCGGCCAGTTCGGAGAGGTGTTCCTGCGCGTCGAGCCGCTGCCGCGCGGCACGGGCTTCGAGTTCGTCGATCAGGTCAAGGGCGGCGTGATTCCGTTCAACCTGATTCCGGCGGTTGAAAAAGGCGTGCGTGAGGTCCTTGGAACCGGCTACGTTGCCGGGTATCCGATCCAGGATCTGCGCGTGACCGTGTACGACGGCAAGCATCATCCGGTGGACAGCAAGGAGATCGCCTTCGTGTCCGCCGGGCGCAAGGCGATGCTCGATGCGATGCCCAAGGCGCGGCCGATCGTGCTCGAGCCAATCGTCAACATCGAGATCGTCACCCCCGACACGGCGATGGGAGACATCACGGGCGACCTCTCGTCGCGGCGCGGCCAGGTCACCGGAACCGGCAACCTCGCGGCGGGGATGATGATGGTGCAGGGCGTCGTGCCGCTGGCCGAACTGGAGGGCTATGCGGGGCGGCTCAAGGCGATGACCCAGGGCAGCGGCAGCTTCTCGATGGAACTGGCCGACTATCAGCCGGTCCCGCCGGGCGTGCAGCAGCAGCTTGCGGCAGCGTACAAGCGCAAGGAAGAGGAAGACTGAACGCGTCCGGGAAGCGGCCGTCCGCGTGGCGGCCGCAACGTGGAACACGGACGGCGTGTCGTACCGCCGCGTTCCGGTTGCCGCAGCGATCCGATCGGAGCCGCGCCGCGCCGAATCAGCCGAAGGACTCGCCGGCGCGCAGGTAGCGCCATTGCCCCGGCGGCAGCGCGCCGAGCACGACGCTGCCGATGCGCACGCGCTTCAGTCCTACGACGCGCAGACCGACCGCCTCGCACATGCGCCGGATCTGCCGTTTCCTGCCTTCGCGCAGCACGAACCGCAACTGATCTTCGTTTTGCCACGACACTTTGGCCGGCTTGAGCTGCACGCCGTCCAGCGAGAGCCCGTGGCGAAGCAACTGCAGCCGCTCCGCGGGGAAAGTCTCGTTGAGCGGGCCGGGACGCGGCGCTTCGGGCCAGACGACCCGCACCAGGTACTCCTTCTCGATCGAGGATCCAGCACCGATCAATTGCCGCGCAACGCGTCCGTCCTGCGTCAGTACGAGCAGGCCGGTGGAATCGATGTCGAGTCGGCCGGCCACGGCCAGTCCGCGCAGATGTGCCCTCGAAAACTCGATCGGCACGCGGTCGCCTTGCCAGCGGTTTTCCGGCGTCACCAGGACGATCGCCGGCCGGTAGCCGTCTTCGGCCTGGCCGCTGACGTATCCGACCGGCTTGTGCAGCAGCACCGTCACCCGTTCGGACTGCTCGCGTCGTGCGCGGGGGTCGATCTCGATGTGCTGATCAGGCCCCACTCTTGCGCCGAGGGTGTCGACGATCACGCCGTCGACCCGTACCCAGCCGGCGGCAATCCATTCGTCGGCTTCGCGACGCGAGGCGAGGCCCAGTTCACTCATCCGCTTCGACAGGCGCGGCAGATCTTCATTACCGGACGCGGTCTCCGCGCCACCCCGTCGCGGCGGCGGGCGGCCGGGCGACGACGGGCGCGGCCGGCGGGGATGGCGAGGTTTCATCGGCGGACGATCGGCGGCGGGCACAGCGGCGAGTGTCGCATTGAACCCGCCGGTTCCGACCGCATCTGCGTTCCAGTCATACGATCCGGTGCCGTCATGATCATCCGCTGTCCGCATTGCCAGTCGCAGAACCGTGTCAGGTCCGAACGCTTCGACGATGAACCGACGTGCGGCCGTTGCCGCAAGGCGCTGCTGGCTGGCGCGCCGATCGCGATGACCGACGAGAACTTCGCCGAGGTGCTCGCGGCCAGCCGGCGGCCGGTCGTCGCGGATTTCTGGGCCGCGTGGTGCGGGCCATGTCGTGGCTTCGCTCCCGTGTTCGCGCAGGCGGCTGCCCGGCATCCCGAGTGGCTGTTCGTCAAGGTCGACACCGACGCCAATCCTCGGCTGAGCCAGCAGCTGTCGATCCGCAGCATCCCGACGCTCGCTGCATTTCGTGACGGCAAGGTCGTCGAACGCACGAGCGGGGCGCTGCCGGCAGCGCAGTTCGAGCAGTGGCTTGCCGCAGCGCTGCGTTGACCGTCGGCATCGCCCCGAAAATTGGAGTCTGACCCCGATTTTCAGGGCGAGCGCAGGTGCCAGGCCTTGGGCCGGGTGAAGGTCTCGATACCGTAGGTCGACAGCGTCAGCCCGATGCCGGAGTGCTTGACCCCGCTCCACGGCAGTCGCGGGCTGACCCGGTCGCAGCAGTTCCAGTAGACGCTGCCGGCGTCGACTCGCGACAGGATGCGCTCAGCGCGCGCAGCATCCATGGCATAGACGCCGGCGGTCAAACCGTACTCGGTGTCGTTCATCAGTCGCACTGCTTCCTCGTCGTCGGCCACCTGCTGGATGCCGATGATCGGCCCGAAGCTTTCCTCGCGCATCAGCGCCATGTCGTGGTTCACGTGACTGAACACCGTCGGCTCGAACCAGTTTCCGGGCGGACCGAGGCGGCGGCCGCCGGTGCGCAACCTCGCTCCCCTGGCCTTTGCATCCGCGACCTGCGCTTCCAGCACCTCGAGCTGCGCGGCGCGGGTCAGCGGGCCGATGTAGCTTGATTCGTCGGTCGGGTCGCCGATGCGGAAGCCCTTCACTTCGCTGACGAAGGCGTCGACGAAGGCATCGTGGATCCGCTCGTGAACGTAGATGCGCTCTACCGCGCAGCAGCTCTGTCCCGTGTTGTACATCGCGCCGTCGGCCAGTGATGCCGCTGCCGTTGCAACGTCGACGTCTTCGCAGACATAGGTCGGATCCTTCCCGCCGAGCTCGAGCTGCAGCCGGACCATCCGTGGCCCGACGGTGCGCGCGATTCTCGCCCCGGTGGCATACGAGCCGGTGAAGAACACGCCGTCGACAGGTTGATCCAGCAGCGCCGCGCCGGCGTCGGCGGCGCCGACGATCACCTGGAAAACGTCCTGCGGCACGCCCGCCGTGTGCAGCAGGTTGCCGATCTCCAGGCCGGTCAGCGTCGCGTACTCGCTCGGCTTGTACAGCACCGCATTGCCTGCCAAGAGGGCCGGGACGAACACGTTGGCGCCGACGAAGTAGGGGTAGTTCCACGCCGAGATGTTGACGATCACGCCGAGCGGTCCATGCGTGATCCGCTCCTGCATGCCGTCGCTGTCGAAGACGGTGCGCGCTGCCAGCGTCGGCGCTGCCGCCTCGAGAAAGAAGTCGAGCCGGCCGAGCAGTCCGTTCAGTTCGTTGCGCGATTGCCGGATCGGCTTGCCGACTTCCGAGGTGAGGATCGCGGCCAGCTTGTCGAGTTCCCTGACGATGCCTTCGCGAAAACGACGCATGCAGGCGAGCCGCTCGTCGAGCGGCCGCGCGGCCCACCAGGCCTGGGCAGAGCGCGCCGCCCGGTACTTGGCGGCCACCGAGTCCGGCGTGTCGGCCGGCAGTTCGGCGATCGTGACGCCGGTGGCGGGGTTCAGGACGGTCAGCATCGGCGGCAACCAGAAAGGTGAATCGGAAGGAGCAGGCTACTTCTCGCCGCGCAGTTCCCGCGCCAGGCGGCGCGCCTCGTCGCCCTCGGGAATCGGGCGCCCGGAGTCGCGCCACTCGACTGCCGAGTGAAAGCCGTGCTTCTCCGCATGGGCGCGGAACCACACGCCCTCGGGATTGTGCCTCGTGATGCCGTCGAATACGGTGGCGATCATCTGCGTGCTTGCCAGGCCCATGTTCTCGTAGGCCTGGTTGATCATCAGCTTCTGCATCATCAGCTGCCCGCGCGGGACGCCGGCGATGCGCTCGGCCAGCGCGTCGACCGTCGCATCGAGTTCTCCCGGCGGCACCGCCTCGATCGCCAGGCCCCATTCCTTGGCCGTGACGCCATCGATCGTATCGCCGGTGAACAGCAGCCGTTTGGCGTGCTGCATGCCGACCCGGTACAGCCACATTGCGGTGCTGGGGCAGCCCCAGACGCGGGTCGGCATGTAGCCGATCCGCGCGGTCGTCTCCATCACCAGCAGGTCGCACGACAGCGCGATGTCCGAGCCGCCGGCGAGCGCGTACTGCTGCACGCGACAGATCGTCGGCTTGTGGCTGCGCCACAAGCTCATGATGTCGTCGGTGGCGCCCTTCATCCACCGGTAATCGACCATCGGATCCCACGGCGTCTCGTTCTGCAGCCATTCGTGCGCCTCGGGCTGCTCGGCCGATTCCTTCATGTCGTAGCCGGCGCAGAAGGCGCGGCCCGCGCCCTGCACGACGATCACGTGCACCTCGTCGTCGTCGTTGGCCCGCTGCACCGCGCGCCGGATTTCGCCGGGCATCTGCGGGCTGATCGCGTTGAGGCGGTCCGGACGGTTCAGCGTGATGCGGGCGATGCGGGGATTGCGCTCGTCCTTGCCGTAGGTCAGCGTTTCGAAGCGATCTTCCATCGGAGTCTCCGGGAGGTGTCCTTCATCGGACCGCGCGACATGCGGCCATGAAGTCGGCGAGCAGCGGCGCGCCGTCGAGCAGGTGCGCATTCTCGCCAACGTGGAATTCCGGGTGCCACTGCACGCCTGCCACGTACGACTCGCCGACGTGGCGGAATGCCTCGATCACACCGTCGGGCGCGCACGCCTCGACAACGAAGCCCGTCGCCAGGTCCTTGATGCCCTGGTGGTGCACGCTGTTCACGGCCGGCGAGCTCGGTCCAGGATAGAGCTGCGCGAGCCGCGACTCGGGCACGATCTCGATCTGGTGGTGGTTGCGGTCGTAAAGCTGCGCGCTGCGATGGAACAGCGGCCCCGGCCGCTGCAGCGCCAGGTCCTGGTACAGCGTGCCGCCGTAGGCGACGTTCAGCACCTGCAGCCCACGGCAGACGCCGAGCACCGGCTTGCGGCGGGCGACGAAGGCGCGCAGCAGGGCGATCTCGTAGCCGTCGCGGACGCGGTCGCCGCTCCACTCCGGTCGCAGCGGCTCCTCGCCGTAGCTGCCCGGCCACATGTCGGAGCCGCCTTCCAGCACGAGGCCGTCGAGCAGTTCCGCGTAGTGGTCGAGGCTGACGTCGCCGCGGCGGGTGTCGCCGTCGGGCGACGGGATCACCAGCGCCAGCGCCCCCTGCGACTGCACCCAGTGCGCGATCGACTGCTCGACGTACTGCAGCGTCTTGCCGGTGAACACGGGCCGTTCGGGATCGGCGTGGAAGAAGCAGGCCGAGACGCCGATCTTCAGGCGCTGCGGCATGTCAGTAACGCCCGGCCGCCCGAAGCCACTGACATGCCCCGCGGCGGGCAGAAAGCGAGCGCGGCGGCGGCTTCATCTCAAAGCGCCTGTTCGAAGAAGCGCGTGAAGTCGGCGCGCGTGCACGGCCGCGGGTTGGTCTGGTGGCAGATGTCGCGTTCGGCGATCTCGACCAGCCGACCGATCTGCTCGCGCTTCACCCCGACCGCGGCGAGGTTCGGCGCGATAGCCGATCTCGCGCTTCAGTGTCGCCAGCCAGGGCACGAACGCTTCGCCGCCGCCGGCGCCCACGGCATGCGCCAGTTCGGCGAACTTCTCCGGTGCGCCCTCGAGGTTGAAGCGCAGCACCGGCTCGATCATCAGCGCGTTGGCCAGGCCGTGGTGCAGGTCGCACACGGCGCCGAGCGCGTGCGCGCAGGAGTGGACCGCGCCGAGGTCCTTCTGGAAGGCGATCGCGCCCATCATCGAGGCCATCATCATGTCGCTTCGCGCGGCGAGGTTGCCCGGCTCGCGCACGGCGGCGGCGAGCGCGCGCGCGGCGATGCGCGTGCCTTCGAGCGCGATGCCGTCGCACAGCGGGTGGTAGGCCGGCGACAGGTAGCTCTCGACGTTGTGCGTCAGCGCGTCCATGCCGGTTGCGGCGGTGACATTCGCCGGCAAGGCGAGGGTCAGTTCCGGGTCGGCGAAGACCACCTTCGCCAGCAGCTTCGGCGAGAAGACGATCCGCTTCAGGTGCGTGTCGTCCTCGGACACCACGCTCGAGCGGCCGACCTCCGAGCCGGTGCCGCTGGTGGTCGGCAGGGCGACGAAGTACGGCAGCGCCTCGGCGATCGGCCGCACCTGCGGGTGGTCCCACGCGTACTCGAGCACGTGGCCCTCGTGCACGGCCATCAGCGCCACCACCTTGGCAACGTCGAGCGCGGCGCCGCCGCCGAAGCCGATCACGCAGTCGGCGCGGTGCGTGCGGAACGCGACCGCGCCGTCCATCACCTGCGCCGCGGTCGGGTTGCCGTACACGCCCGAGTAAACGCCGACGTCGAGCCCGGTCTGCAGGTGCGTCATGAACTCGGCCAGTACCGGCAGCGAGGCCAGCGCGCGGTCGGTGACGATCAGCGGCCGCTTCAGCCCGCGGTCGCGCAGGTGCGCCCCGGCGAGCTTGCGGCTGCCTGGGCCGAAGTGGATCGTGGTGGGAAAGGAGAAGTGGGCGATGGTCATGCGGGCAGTCCCTTCGGGTCGGCGGATCGCGCCGGGCGGGTCGCCGGGCGGACGCGTTCGACGCGGTCCGCGCGAAGCGGCCGTTACGATACTCGACGGCGATCGGCGGCGTGGTCGGCGGTCAGTCGATGCGCACGAAGCGCAGTTCGAGGATGTCGTTCGGCCACGGCGTCACATGGATGTTCGGCCGCATCACCCAGTTGATCCTGCGCCGGTACAGCGGCAGCAGCGGCAGATCGTCGTTCATCAGCCGCAGCGCCTCGCCGACCAGCTGCCTGCGGCGGGCGAGGTCGGGCTCGACGCGGATGGCGTCGATCAGCGCATCGAGCTTCGCGTTCGAGTAGCGGCCGCCGTTGAAGGCGCCGGCGCCGGTGCCGTCGTAGCTGCGCACGATCGAGTTGAGCATCGACCAGGCGTCGGTCGTCGGAATCCAGCCGAATTCGAAGAAACTCGTCGTCGCCTGCGTCAGCTTGGGAAAGAACAGCGCGCTCGGCGCCGGCTGAAACGTGGCACGGATGCCGACCTGGGCCAGCATCGCGGTGATCGCCTGGCAAACCGCGGCGCGGAAGGTGACGTTGACGCAGTCGAGCTGCACCGAGAAGCCGTTCGCGTAACCGGCCTCCTTCAAGAGCGCGCGTGCCGCGGCCGGGTCGTACGGCAGCCTGCGGTCGAGCTCGGGCAAATGGCCGTCGACGCGCGCCGATACGAACGAGCCGGTCGGCGTGGCCTGGCCGCGCAGCACCTTGGCGACGATCGTGTCGATGTCGATGGCCTGGTACACGGCCTTGCGCACGCGCAGGTCCTTGAACGGGTTGCGGCCCTTGACGTCGCTCGTTTCGAGCTCGGCGCGCGCCTGGTCGAAGCCGAGGTACTGCGTGCCGATGTCCGAAGTCGAGGCGAATTTCAGCCGCTTGTCCTGCGCGAGCCGCGCCACGTCCTGGAACGGCGGGTCGATCACGAAATCCGCCTCGCCGGTGGCCAGCGCCGCCATCCGCGTGGCGTCGGACTGGATCACCGTGTAGGTGATCTCGGTCACGTTGCCGCCTCCGAATGCAGTGCCGTGGCCCCACCAGTTGGGGTTGGCGGCCAGCACCAGCCGCGTGTCCGGCTCGTAACGCCTGAGCATGAATGGGCCGGTGCCGTTCGCATTGCGGACAGCGAAGGTCTCCTGTTTCGCATTGACGTCCTGCGGCTGCGTCACGCCGTGCTTCTCGGCCCAGGACCGGCTCATGATGCCGATGAAGATCAGTTTCTCCGGCAGCACCGCATCGGGGGCGGACAGCAGCACGTCGACCGTCAGGTCGTCGACCTTGCGCGCGCCGGTCACGCCGCGCAGCTGGAAGGCACGCTGCGAAGTCCTGGCGAGCGCGCGCTCGATCGAGAAGACCACGTCGTCGGCGGTGAGCGGCGTGTCGTCGTGGAACTTCACATTCGGCCGCAGCGCGAAGCGCCAGGTGCGCGCATCGAGCATCCGCCACGACGTCGCCAGCGACGGCTCGAGCCGGAACTCGCGGTCGCGGTTGACCAGCGATTCGTAGACCTGCGTCACCACCCGCGACTGGTACAGCAAGGCGAGTGCGTGCGGGTCCATCGATTGCGGATCGAAGGCGCTGGCGAAGCGCAGCGTCTTCGCGGGCACCGGCGCCGCTGCGAATATCGCGGTGAGCAGCACGGCGCAGCAAGCTATGACGCGCGTGAACGAACGCGCGCGATGCGTGAATTGCCCCAACCCAGGCGAAACGGCGTCGCGGGCCGAATCGTTCATTCGAAAAGACGCTGATCCTGCGGAAAACGACCAGAGGCCCGGCTCAGGCCGGGAACCCCGCCTCGCGGGCCTTCACCAGCGCGACGACCGTCTCGTTCACCGGCGTCGCCACGCCCACCTTCCTGCCCTCGCGCGGGATCGACCCGTTGATCACGTCGATCTCCGAGCGCCGTCGCGCCAAATGATCGAGCAGCATCGACGGTCGCGCGTCGGGAATGCGACCACCTAGATGGCGGATGTGCTCGATCGGGTTGCCGACCTCGAGCCGGATCCCCGCCGCCGCGGCGACCGCAATTGCCTCCTCGGCGCAGCCGCGTGCCACCTGCCAGGCGTTGGCGTCGCGCATCGCCTCGCCGATCGTCATGCCGGTCAGGCAGCAGGTACCCGAGAAGGTCACGTTCATGATCAGCTTTTCCCAGACCATTCGCCGCACGTCGTCGAAAAGCGCGACCTTGAAGCCGGCCGACGTCCAGACCGCCGCGCCGGTTTCAAGCGACGCACGGGGAAGCCCGGCATAGGATCCGAAGCGCACCATCTCCATGCCGTTGTGGTGCACGTGGCCGGGCGCGCGCAGCGACGCGCCGAAGCCGCCGACCACGCCCACCGCGAGCCGGTCGGCGCCCACGATCGGCGCGACTCGCTCGGCCGAGCCCAGCCCGTTCTGGATCGTCTGTACGACCGTGTGCCCGGCCAGCAGCGGCAGCGCCGCGCGCGCCGCGGCTTCGACGTCGAAGGCCTTGGTCGCGATGATCACCAGGTCGCACGGCCCGATGCCGTCGGTCGTTGTGGCGGCGTGCAGCCGCACGGTGCGGTCGCCGCTGGCGCCTTCGACACGCAGGCCGTGCTCGGCCATCGCCGCGGCATGGTCCGGCCAGAGCGTGACCGCCTGAATCTCGTGTCCGGCGTCGGCCATCAGTGCCGCGTAGACCGAGCCCATCGCACCGCAACCGATGATTGCAACCTTGGCCATCGTGTCGACCTCAGACGATCTCGAAGTACCGCTTCAGCTCCCAGTCGGTCACGCCGTCCTGCCATTGGCGCCATTCCCACTCGCGGGTCAGCGCGAAGTGCTCGACGAAGTCGTCGCCGAGCCAGTCGCGCGCCACGGCGCTGCGCTTGAAGATTTCCGTGCTGGCGGCCAGCGAGCGCGGTGCGCGCGGGATGTTCTCGGCGCCGACGTTGGTGCCGGTGATCGGCGGTGCGGTGAGCTTCAGGTTCTTTTCCACGCCATGCAGGCCGGCGGCGAGCAGCGCGGCAGTGGCCAGGTAGGGATTGATGTCGGCACCGGGGCAGCGCGTCTCCAGGCGCGTGCTCTTCGGAGCGCCGGAGATGACGCGGAAGCTCGCCGTGCGGTTGTCCAGACCCCAGGTCGGCTTGACCGGCGCCCAGAAGCCGTCGACCAGCCGCTTGTAGCTGTTGATCGTCGGCCAGAACATCGGCGCGAATTCCATGGCGACGGCAATCTGTCCGGCGAGAAAGCTCTCGAAGAGCCTGCTCATCCCGTGCCGGCCCTTGCCGTCGTAGAAGAGGTTCTTCCTGCCGTCCGAAAGCGACTGGTGCACGTGTCCGCTGCAGCCGGGGTAGCTCTGGCTCCACTTGGCCATGAAGCTCGGGATGATGCCGAAGCGCGCGCCGATCTCCTTGGCGCCGGCCTTGAACAGCAGCGCGCGGTCGGCTGCCTCGAGCGCCTCGGAGAACTGGATCGCCGCCTCGTAGACGCCCGGGCCGGTCTCGGTGTGCAGCCCTTCGATCGGCACGCCGAAGGCGAGCAGCTCGTCCATCAGGGCGTTGAAGTACTCGCGGTTCTCGTTGGCGCGGGCGAGCGAGTAGCCGAACATGCCCGGCGTGAGCGGCGTCGGATCGACGCCCTTCTTCGCAGCCCAGCTCGCCGGCGTCTCGCGGAAGTTGAACCACTCGAACTCCAGCCCGCACATCGGCTGCACGCCGAGCTTCTCGGCACGCTTCAGGACCCGCTTCAGCGTCTGCCGCGGGCAGGCCGGGTGCGGACCGCCGTCGGCCGTGACGAACTCGCCGAGGAAGAACGGGATGCCGCCGTCCCAGGGCACGGTGCGCATCGTTGCCGGGTCGAGGCGGACCTGCGCATCCGGAAAGCCGTGCTGCCAGCCGGTGAGCTTCGCGTTGTCGTAGCAGGCGTCCGCCATGTCCCAGCCGAACACGACGTCGCAGAAGCCGAAGCCGCCGTCGAGTGCGGAAAGGAATTTGTCCTTGTGCAGGACCTTGCCGCGCAGCACGCCGTCGATGTCGCTGACCGCGACCTTGACCTTGTGCAGCATCGATTTTTCGACGGCGGCAGCGGCGCGGGCATGGGCGTCCTGCAATCGGGCGCGGTTCTTCGTGGCCATGACGTCTCCCCGTGTCTCTCAACCCTTTCGAGCGCGGCAGTGTGCAGCACGGTCTGGTCGATGTCCAAGTGCCGGAGCCTGCGCGGGCGGCTTCGGCGCCTTGCCGCCGGCACCGTTGGAAAATTCCCGTCCGGCCCCATATGCCCCGGGCGAGTGGGTCTTGTCCACCTACAATTCAGGCAGTTACCGGAATCTGCGAGGCCACCATGCCGATATACGCGTACAAGTGTTCGTCCTGCGGGAACGAAAAGGACGTGCTGCAGAAGGTTTCCGATGCGCCGCTGACCGAATGCCCGGCGTGCGGCTCGGCGTCGTTCGCCAAGCAGCTGACTGCCGCCGGCTTCCAGTTGAAGGGCAGCGGCTGGTACGCGACCGACTTCAGGAACGGCTCGGCGGCGAAGCCCGGCGGCCAGCCTGCCGAATCGAAAACCGACGGCGGCGACGCCAAGTCGCCAGCCGAGCCGGCCGCCAAGCCGGCCGAGCCCGCGGCGGCCGCGGCAGCGGCCAGCGGCGGCGGTAGTGCGGCCTGCACGTAGCCGCGCCCCGATCCACCGGCGTCCGCTGTCCTCGGGCAACCGCCATGCGCACCGCTGAACCAGGACAGTGCGCGGCGTGCGGCGCGCTCAGCGCCCACGCGAGCGCCGCCAGTTCATGCTGAAGAAGTACCTGATCACGGGCCTGCTGATCTGGCTGCCGCTGGCGGTCACGCTCTGGATCATCGATTTCGTCGTCAGCACGATGGACCGCACCCTTCTGCTGCTGCCGGAGGCGTGGCGGCCGGAGATCGCGTTCGGCATGCGCCTGCCGGGGTTCGGTCTGGTGCTGTCCTTCCTGGTGATCCTGGCCACCGGCGTGCTGGCAAGGAACTTCCTCGGCCAGCGGCTCCTGCGATGGTGGGAAGCGCTGGTCGGGCGCATTCCGATCGTCAATTCGATCTATTCCAGCGTCAAGCAGGTGTCGGACACCATGCTGGCGCAGAAGGGCAATGCGTTCCGCAAGGTGGTGCTGGTCGAGTTCCCGCAGCGCGGCCAGTGGACGATGGCCTTCGTGGTCGGATCGCCCGGGGAGCGGCTGGGGCCGCTGGTTGGCGATGACAAGGTCACGGTGTACGTGCCGACGGCGCCGAATCCGACCTCGGGCTATGTGATCCTGGTCGACCCGGCCGAACTGCGTGATGTCGACGTGAGCGTCGACGAGGCGTTCAAGTTCCATGTCTCGCTCGGTGTCGTCACGCCGTCCGAGGCCGGCCGCCGGCGGACGCCGCGACCCGCGGTGCTGACCTCGGAAATTCCGGGCCAGGCGCCGGGCCGATAGAATCCGGGCTGGTCTACCGACGGCCCGCCCAATGACGATCGCTCCCCCTGCTTGCCATGACTGCGGCGAACCGCTCGCCGGCAGGTCGGGGCTTTACACGCCGGCGCCCGAACACGACCGAAACCGCCCGCGGCCGGGCGGGTAGCGTTGCCCGGTCGCCTGTCGATTCGTAGGAATCGACTGTTGAGCTGACGTAGATCTCCCGGATCTGGACGAATCCGCGCGGCCGCGGCGGCGGCGCACAAACAACAATCGACTGGAGTTTTCATGCGTACCGAATACTGCGGCCTGGTGGACACGAGGTTCATCGGCCAGAGCGTCACCCTGTTCGGATGGGTGCACCGCCGGCGCGATCACGGCGGGGTCATCTTCATCGACCTGCGCGACCGCGAGGGGCTGGTGCAGGTGGTATGCGATCCCGACCGGCCGACCGTGTTCGCCAACGCCGAGAAGATCCGCAGCGAGTTCTGCGTCAGGGTGGTGGGCACGGTGCGCGAAAGGCCGGCCGGCACCGCCAACGCCAACCTGGTCTCCGGCGCCATCGAGGTTCTGTGCGAGGAACTGACCATCCTCAACCCGTCGGTGGCGGTGCCGTTCCAGCTCGACGACGAGGATCTGTCCGAGGCCACGCGCCTGACCCACCGCGTGCTCGACCTGCGCCGCGTGCCGATGCAGAAGAACCTCAGGCTGCGATACCGGGTGACGATGGCGGTGCGCAGGTTCTTCGACGCGCACGGCTTCATCGACGTCGAGACGCCGATGCTGACCAAGAGCACGCCCGAAGGGGCGCGCGACTACCTGGTGCCGTCGCGCGTCCACGCCGGGCAGTTCTTCGCCCTGCCGCAATCGCCGCAGCTGTTCAAGCAGCTGCTGATGATCGCCGGCTACGACCGCTACTACCAGATCGTCAAGTGCTTCCGCGACGAGGACCTGCGCGCCGACCGGCAGCCGGAGTTCACGCAGATCGACGTCGAGACGAGCTTCCTCTCCGAGCAGGAGATCCGCGCGATCATGGAGGAGATGATCCGCGCGGTGTTCAGGGAGGTGCTGGACGTCGCACTGCCGCAGCCGTTCCCGGTCATGCCTTACGCCGAGGCGATCGCGCGCTATGGCTCGGACAAGCCCGACCTGCGCGTGAAGCTGGAACTGACCGACCTCACCGACGTGGTGCGCGACGTCGACTTCAAGGTGTTCAAGGCGGCAACCGAACTGCCGGACGGCCGTGTCGCTGCGTTGCGCGTGCCGGGCGGCGGCGAGATGGCTCGCTCCGAGATCGACGCGATGACCGACTTCGTGAAGATCTACGGCGCCAAGGGGCTCGCCTACATCAAGGTCAACGAGAGGGCCAAAGGCCGCGACGGGTTGCAGAGCCCGATCGTCAAGAACCTGCACGACGCGGCGCTGGACGAGATCCTGCAGCGCACCGGGGCGAACGACGGGGACGTGATCTTTTTCGGCGCCGACCGCGCCAAGATCGTCGCCGACAGCATGGGCGCGCTGCGCCTGAAGATCGGTCACAGCGAGTTCGGCCGCGCGCACGGGCTCGCGGAGCAGGGCTGGCGGCCGCTGTGGGTGGTCGACTTTCCGATGTTCGAGTACGACGAGGAAGAGAACCGCTACGTCGCGGCCCACCATCCGTTCACGAGCCCGAAGGACGAGCACATCGAGTATCTCGAGACCGATCCGTCGAAGTGCCTGGCCAAGGCCTACGACATGGCGCTCAACGGTTGGGAGATCGGCGGCGGCTCGGTGCGGATCCACCGCGAGGACGTGCAGAGCAAGGTGTTCCGGGCGCTGAAGATCGGCCCGGAGGAGGCGCAGGCGAAGTTCGGCTTCCTGCTCGATGCGCTGCAGTACGGCGCGCCGCCGCATGGGGGCATCGCCTTCGGGCTGGACCGCATCGTCACGATGATGGCCGGCGCCGAGTCGATCCGCGACGTGATCGCATTTCCGAAGACGCAGCGTGCCCAGTGCCTGCTGACGCAGGCGCCTTCGGCGGTCGACGAGAAGCAGCTGCGCGAACTGCACATCCGTCTGCGCGGCGAACCCAAGGCGGCGTGACGATCGAGGCGGCCTGCGCGCGGCTCCGGAAGCCCCGCGTGCGAGCAGTCTGCGCAGCGGCACTGCTGGCAGTGGCCTGCGGTGCGACGCAGGCCGAGACGTGGCTCTACCGGGTCATGCTCGATGATGCCGAGCCAATGGTCGCGCGCGTGGAGGTCGAACTGCCGGCCGCGCGCCGGGCGCAGGACTTCAGCGTGCAGGTGCGCGGCCTGGCGACCGGCGTGAGGCCGCAGGTCGCCGATCTGCGCTGCGACGGCACGCCGCTGGCGCCGGATTCCGCCAGTGCCTGGCGCGTGCAGGGATGGAATTGCGTGCGTCTGACGTGGACGGTGCCGGTCAAGGCAGTGCGCGAAGGCGGCTTCGACGCGCGCGCGCGGGAGAGCGTTTTCGATCCGGAGGCGCGCTTCTGGTTGTTCAGCGAGGCTTCGTCGCTGCTGCGGCCGGTCGGTGCGACGGGGCATGACGGCGAGGTCGAATTCGACGGCAGCGGCCCGGTCCACGGCGGCGTGCGGGTCGGCGCGACGCCGCGCCGCATCGTGCCCGGACTGCACGATGCCAGCGAGTTCTACGCGATCGGCCGACTTTCCGGCGCGACCGTGCGCGAGGGCGGCATCGAAACGATCCACCTCGACGCGATCGGTGTCGAATGGCGCGAAGTGCTGGGCGAGCACGGCCGCGCGCTGCGTTACCTGGCACAGACTGCGGGCGGGCGCCAGCTGACGCCGCTGCGCAGTACGGTCGTCTGGCTCGCGGGCACCACGGACGACGGCCGCCCGATCGGCGTCGCCGGCCATCGCACCCTGCTGCTGTCGGCCGCAAAGCGGGACGGCCGTCTGCAGCACGCGGAACTCGCACTCGCCTGGATCCTGCGCGAACAGCTGCTGCAGTCAATGCCCGCGCGCGTACCACTGTGGGTGAGGGAGAGTCTGGCGCAGTACTACGCCATCAAGGCGCTGCGCCGCTCCACACTGCCGCCGGACGCCGTCGCCGCGGCGGAGAAGCGCCTCGGCGATCCGGCGCACCCGCCACAGGCCAGGCTGCGCGAGACGCAGCGGCGCGTTCTGGCCGGCGATGCGGCCGCGCGCGCCGACCTGCATTCGGTCGGCGCCGCATTCTGGGACCGGATCGACCGGGCGATCGTGCGCAAGAGCGGGTTCCGTACCCTCGATTCGATGCTGCCTCGACTGCTGTCGGCCGACTGGCCGGACGACAGCCTGCCGGCGCCGGTCCTCGACCGCCTCTACCACTACGCGGGCGAGAGCGCCGTCAACGAACTGCGCGCTCTCTACGTCGGCGACTGAAGCGACGGTGCCCGTGCGTTCGTGCCGCGGATAGGTGTTGTCGGCGATGGCCCGGTACAAGCTGCCCGAATCGGTGCTGGTGGTCATTCACACGCCGTCGCTCGAAGTGCTTCTGCTGGAGCGAGCCGACTTCCCCGGTTTCTGGCAGTCGGTGACCGGCAGCCGGGCGACGCCTGCCGAGCCGCTCGCGGACACCTGCGCCCGCGAAGTGCTGGAAGAAACGGGACTGTTTCGGCCGCCCGGCGACTTCGACGACTGGAACACCAGCCATTGCTACTCGATCTATCCGCAGTGGCGACGACGTTACGCGCGCGGCGTGACGCACAATGTCGAACACCTGTACGGACTGCGCGTGGACGCGCGGTTTGCGCCGACGCTGGCGCCGCGCGAGCATCGGCGCTGGCAATGGCTGAACTGGCGCGATGCTGCCGATGTGTGCTTTTCGTGGACCAATGCCCAGGCAGTACGCCTGCTGGCTTTCCGTGCAGCCCGCCTCGGCGGCGGCGTTGGCGCAGCGGGAGATCGGCATTCGCCATAGCCTCGGGGACGGTTTCGTGAACGCCGAGGAGGACCGCCAGGCGGCGCGTCAGCACAAGAAGCGGGGGGTGCGATGAGAAAGGCGGCGCTCCTCGTCATAGCACTGTTCGCCGGCGGCTGCGCGAGCATCGATCCCTATGCGCAGGCGCCGATGCGCACCCACCTGGAGCGCGCCGACAGCGTCGGCGAGTGCGCGCGCCTGCTGCAGCGAGTCGACGAGCTCATCGATGCCGCCGGCGTTCGCGATGCAGGCGCACCGCGCGTGCCCGGCTTCCCGTACCTTCGGGTCGACCGCTTCACGGCCAGCCTGGGCGAGCGGGCGACCGAACTGCGCGGGGCCGGCTTCGCCGCCTGGAGCGAACTGATGGCGCAGGCCGACCGAAAGGCGCGCGCGGCCGAACTGGCCAACTCGGGGCAGCCGGTACAGGATGCCGTCATCGACGCGTGCCGCTACGCACTGGCGGTGGCTGACGGCGGCGAACTGGCGAAGCTGCGCGCCGCCGCGCAGGTGCCGGACGACTACAGCACCGCGCTGCGCGCCGTGGGACTTTATCCGCTGAGCCGGCTGGCGTTTGCTTCCGGCATCCGCGACTGGCAGCAACGTACGCGCGAGGTCTTCGCCGTCCCCCTTGTCGACCTGCCCCTGTCGGGAGCGGTGCAACGCTATGTGCCGGCGCCGACACCGCCACAGCTTGCGTCGCCGGCGCGTTCGGTTGCCTTTGCGTTGCCGGCGCCGTCACGGACCCAGTTCGTCGATTGGGTCGCCAGGCACGCGCCGGCGCTGGAGATCGACACGGCCTCGGACGATGACCGGATCGGCACGCTGCACTGGGCCGGGCACGATGCGCCTGCGGTCGCCGTCGACACCCGGCGGCCGGCCGCCTACGTGCGCACCGCCTACACCCACTTCGCCGGCCGGGTTCGGCTGCAGATCATCTACACGTTCTGGTTTCCGGCACGTCCTGCCGAGCACGCCTTCGACATCCTCGCCGGCGTCCTCGATGGACTGCTGTGGCGGGTCACGCTCGATGAATCCGGCGCGCCGCTGGTGTACGACTCGATCCACCCTTGCGGCTGTTATCACCTCTTCTTTCCGACCGAGGCGGTGACGGCGCGGCCGCAGCCGGACACGATCGACGAGGGCCTGTTTGCCCCGCAGCAGGCGCCGCAGGTCGCGGCGGACGAGCGCATCGTGCTGCGCATTGCGTCGCGCACGCATTACCTGCAGCGCGTCATGGCCAGGCCGGCTGACCCGCCGGCCGGCGTCACCTATGCAGTGCACGACGAAAGCGTGCTGCTGCAGTTGCCCTGGCCTGCCGGCGGTACGCGCAGCGCGTACGATGCGGCCGCGTTCGTGCCGGGCACCGAGCGCGCCGAGCGCTGGTTGTTCTGGCCGATGGGCATTGCAAGCGCCGGCCAGATGCGCCAGTGGGGCCGGCACCCGACCGCGTTCGTCGGCCGTCGCCACTTCGACGACGCCCGGCTGCTGGACCTGTATTTCGAGCCGCGTGCATCGGGCGCGGTCGGCCACTAGACCATGAAGCTTCGCGTAGCGACTTACAACATTCACAAGGGTGTGACCGGCATCCGCCGCGTTCCGCGCATCCACGATGTCAAGCTGGCGCTGAACACGATCGACGCCGACATCGTCTTTCTGCAGGAGGTGCAGGACCGCAACGAGATGCTGCGCCACCACGCCAACTATCCGGCGGCGCGGCAGCTCGACTTCCTGGCCACCGGCGGCTACGACTTCCTCGCCTACGGCATGAACGCCGTCTATCCGCACGGCCATCACGGCAATGCGATCCTCTCGCGGCACGCGATCGGCCGCTACACCAACCACGACATCTCCGATCACGCGCTCGAGAAGCGCGGCATGCTCCATGCGGTGTCACGGGTGCTGCCAGCGCGCGGGCGCAAGGCGCGCGACGTTCACCTGATCTGCGTGCACTTCGGCCTGATCAAGCGCAGCCGGCTGCGCCAGGCCGCGATGCTCGCCGATTTCGTCGAGCAGGAGATTCCGTCCGATGCGGCGCTGATCATTGCCGGCGACTTCAACGACTGGCAGCGCCGTGTCGACGAGCAGCTGCGCGGCCGGCTCGACATCTCGGAAGTCAGCATTGCCGATGCGCCGCCGATGGGCCGCCGCTCGGTGCTCGATCGCGTACTGCCCTGGCGGGGCGGCCGCGAGACGGCGCAACCGGTGTCGCGGACATTTCCCAGCTTTGCCCCCTGGTTCACGCTGGATCGCATCTACGTGCGCGGCTTCGCGGTCCGCCGCGTCGAGGTGCCCAAGGGCCTGACCTGGGCGCGCCGGTCGGACCACGCGCCGCTGATTGCCGATCTCGAACTGAAATGACTGCGTCGCGGGCGGCGCGCTCTGTAGGCCAGGCGCTGCGGGTCGCGCCGACCTCCGAGGTCTACGGCGGCAACCGCATCCACCTGCTGGTCAACGGCGAGCAGTACTTTCCCGAGCTCCTGGCCGCGATCGAGAACGCGCGCCGCGTGATCGAGATCGAGACCTACATCTTTGCCGACGACAACATCGGCCATCGCGTCGCCGACGCGCTTGCCGCTGCCGGCATGCGCGGCGTCGAGGTGCGGCTGCTGATCGACGGCTTCGGCGGTGGCGAGCACGCTCGCCGCCTGGTGCGGGAACTCGGCGTGCATGGTGTTCAGGTGAAGATCTACCGGCCCGAGCGGTGGTGGCGGCTCGAGCGCAAGCTGCTGCGCCGGCTGCACCGCAAGATTGCCGTGTTCGACGAGCGGCTGGCCTTTGTCGGCGGCATCAACATCATCGACGACCACAACGTGCCGGCGCACGTGCGCGGCCGCCTCGGGCCGCGCTTCGACTTCGCCGTGGCCTGCGAGGGGCCGATCGTGGCGGCGATGACGCTTGCCGTGCGCAGGCTGTGGTGGACACTCTCCTTCGTCGACCTGCGCCATCGCGCCGGCCCGCTGCCGCGGGCGGCGCAGATGCCGCGGCCGCCGGCGCTGCCCGGCGGCGTGACGGCGGCACTGCTGCTGCGCGACAACCTGCGCAATCGGCGCGCGATCGAGCGCGGCTACCTGCAGGTTTTCGAGTCGGCACGCGAGCAGGTGGTCATCGCCAATGCCTACTTCCTGCCGGGCCGCCGCTTCCGCGCCGCCCTGGTGGAGGTGGCCGGACGCGGCGTGCGCGTGCGGCTGCTGCTGCAGGGACAGCCGGAGTACGCGTTGCAGTTCTACGCCCAGCGCGCGCTGTACGGGCAGCTTCTGGCCGGCGGCGTCGAGATCCACGAGTATGTCGCCAGCTACCTGCACGCCAAGGTCGCCGTCGTCGACGAACGCTGGTCCACGGTCGGCTCGTCGAACATCGACCCGTACTCGCTGCTGCTGGCGCGGGAGGCGAACGTGGTCGTGCATGACGCGGGGTTCGCGCGGCAGCTTGGCGCCGTGCTCGACGAGGCGATCGCACGGAGCTCGCGTCCCATCCACCGGGCCGACTACGCTCGTCGAGGGTGGATCGCTCGCGCGCGGGACTGGTGCGCCTATTTCGTGGTCCGGGTAGCCACGGTTGTCCTGGCCCGCGGGCGCGACTACTGAAATCGCGAGGATTGCGAGTCGCGGCACGCGTCGGTGAGCCGGATTCGTCGGCCGGCACGCCGAATCTTCAGCGGCGCCGGCCGCGCGTCGGCGCCGGCAGGCCGCGCGTGGCCTGCGTCGGCCATCCCCTGATAACGTCCCGCCGTTGCCGATTCTCGCCAGGACTGCTGCCGGCGCTGCGTCAAGCGGCGCCGCGCGCCGACCGACCCAGTGCTGCAGCGCCTCCGCGGTTACTTCCACACCGCCGTCGCCGATCTCCGCTACCAGGGGGTCGAAGTCTTTCTGTGGCGGAGCTTCGTCAAGATGGTTTCGCCGCTGGTCACGATCGACCTTCATATCCTGTACGACAAGGATCTGACCGTGCCGATCGAGCAGCGTCAGGCGAAAGTCGAGTGCAGCATCGGCCAGGCGAGCCCGGCAGACCTCGACGAGATCATCGAAATGCAGGTGCCTTTGCCGCCTCCCGATGTCGTCGACCACCTGTCCGACGAGCAGGAATTCCAGTACGCGCAGCTGGCCCAGGCGCAAGCGAAGGCAAAGGAGACGTTCCTGCATACGATGCGCGCCGGCGAGCTCTGTTTCGTCGCCCGCGTCGACGGCATCGTCGCGCACAGCAACTGGACGAGATTCCACGATTGCGCGCCGGTCGAGGGTCGGCCCGTGCATCTGCTGCCGGGCGAGATCTACACGACGGACGGGTTCACCGACGAGCGGTGGCGCGGGATGCGGGTGCACGAGGCGGTGCTGACGCACATGCTGCGCTTCGCGCAAGGCCGCGGCTGCCATCTCGCCTACACGATCACGGACCTCACCAAGGCGGGTTCGCGGCGTGGCCTGCGCCGCGTCGGCGGCTGGAGGCGCCGGGGGCGGATCCTCTACATCACGCCGCGCGGACTCGGCCGGACCTGGCTGGTCCGGTTCGGCGGCGACGTCGAGCCGATGTTCCGTCACGCCCGGGAGTCGATGGAGCGCCGTTAGGCCGCCCCGACGATCTGCTGCCGCCCACATGGCGACCCGCAGGCCCGGCGGCCGCCGCAATGACCCGATGGAGAGTCGGGGAATGTCCGGAATAAACTCCGCGCGCCGCGTGTTTGCGGTGTTTTCCACCCCCGAAAAGGAGACAGACCAATGAAGCAAGTCCTGACCGCCGTTGCCGCGCTGGCCTTTGCCGGCAGCGCCTGGGCGTTCCACTGCCCGGCCGACATGAAGAAGATCGACGAGGCGCTGGCCAAGAGCCCGAAACTGACGGCCGAGCAGATGGCCGAAGTCAAGAAGCAGCGCGCCGAGGGCGAGACGTTGCACAAGGCCGGCAAGCACCAGGAATCGGTCGACACGCTGGCCAAGGCGATGAAGACGCTGGGCATTCAGTAGTCGCCGGCGGTCGCAAGTGCAAACGCCGCCCACGGGCGGCGTTTGTACTTGCGGGCGTGCGCAGATCTCAGGCCGGCTCGGCCACTTTGCCGGGTTTCTCGGCCCTGACCCGGAACCTGCCGTCGAGCACCTTCAGCTTCTCCATGATCCCGGTGTATTCGAGCTCGCTCATCGGCAGCATTGCGGCGCCGAAGAACCCCTGGCGCCGCATCTCGATCGCCTTGGCCGCGACCTGGTCGCGGACGCGGTTCCAGAACGGATGGGCGAACGCGTCGACCGGCTCGGTGAGCTTCCCCTCGTGCATCGCAAAGGCGGCGCAACTGACCACCGGCGGTCCGTCGAAGTAGCTGATCCCCGAATCCTGCGCCACGGGCATCAGCGGCATGTTGTGCGAGCCGCGCATCCCGCCGGCCACGTAGGCGCCGATCGCATACGGCGCCAGCACCTCGCCGGTGGCCGGGAAGCTCGACTGCACTCGCACCAGCAGCACCGGGTCGTCCTTGCCCGTGTACTTGCCGGCGATGTTGTGCAGCCGCGAGGTCGACGCGGCCGCGGCGATGTCGCCGCCGGTCCGCGAGCGGATCGACTCGACCACGTACCGCTCGGTGTCGCGCAGCAGCGCGGCGATCTCGTAGAGGCTCTCCGGCGCATCGAGTTCGATCAGCCGGTCACCCTCGGTGTGGTCCACGTCCATGATCGCGAAGCGGAACCCCTTGGCCATCGCCGGTGCGAGCATCAGCCCCGGCGTGTTCATCGGGTCGGCGAAAGCGAGATACAGCGGCAGATTGAACGCGCCCGGATCGGTCTTGTCGGCGGCAAAGAACAGGAACGGCTCGTTCGGACGTTCGTCGAATTCCATCTCGGCCACGGCCGGCCCCATGCCGCGGACGTTGCCGGAAAAGGCATCCTTCAGCAGGTCCTGGCCGGCGCCGTAAAGGCCCTGGCGCTTGGCCACGGCAGTGCCGGCGAGAAATGCGTCCCAGGCGAGCTTGTGCACCTCGGCGTCGCCGGTGCCGCGCCTGTGCGTCATCAGGAGGGCAACGTCGTCTCCGGTGTAGCTGATACGGTGGTCGATGAGGAGCTTCGTGCCCTTGCCGGCGAGATGCGTGCGCACGGCGTGGAGCAACTGTTCCGACGGACAGATGTGTCCGCCGATCGAACCGATGTCGGCCTTGATCACGCTGATGGTGATTTTCATGACAGTCTCCTTTAGGGCCACGGCCTCAGCCCTTGGGTCGAAGCTACGCCGTCGTCCCGCGTCGGTTGTGACCAAGGTCAGCGTCCGCTGCGTCGATCGCTAACATGGGCGATCGGCCCGCACGCCTCTGTCGGTTTCCGCCATGAGTCGCCTGCCCCCTGGTTCGAACGTCGGTACCCAGCTGCGGGCGCGTCGCCTGCGGCAGGCCCGTGCGCAGGCGCTGCAGGATTCACCGGCGGCGGCGTCTGCCGGGCAGCACAGGACGGCTCGCCCGCGTGCGGTCGACGCCGGCCAGCTGGCGCTGCCGAGCGCCGACGCCTGGTTCGCCGCACATGGCATCGCGCCGTTCGATTTCCAGCGCGAGGTCTGGTCGCACATCGAGGCCGGCCGCTCCGGCCTGCTGCACGCGACCACCGGCGCGGGCAAGACCTACGCGGTCCACTTCGGCCTGCTGAACCGGGCGCTCAGCGGCGAGGTGGCCGGGGGTGGCCTGCGGTTGCTGTGGATCACGCCGATGCGCGCGCTGGCGGCCGACACGGCGCGATCGCTCGCGGCACCGCTGGCCGATCTCGGCCTGGCGTGGCAGGTCGGCGTGCGCAGCGGCGACACGGCGGCGGCCGAGCGCGCGCGACAGGCCAGGCAGTTGCCGGAGGTGCTGGTCACCACCCCGGAAAGCCTGTCTCTGCTGCTGGCCCGTGCCGATTGCCGCGAGCTGTTCGCGCAGCTTGCGCTCGTCGTCGTCGATGAGTGGCATGAACTGATCGGCAACAAGCGCGGCGTGCAGGTGCAGCTTGCCCTGGCGCGCTTGCGCCGCTTCGCCCCGCCGCTGCCGGTGTGGGCGCTGAGCGCCACCCTCGGCAACCTCGATGAGGCGATGCGCGCGCTGCTCAATCGCGGCGACGGCGTGCTCGTGCGTGGACGGATCGACAAGCAACTCGTGCTCGACACGCTGCTGCCCGACGATCCGGGCCGGTTCCCCTGGGGTGGCCACCTCGGCATCAGGATGCTCGAGCCGGTGGTGCGCGAAATCGGCGCCGCCGGCACCACGCTCGTGTTCACCAATACCCGTTCGCAGGCGGAGATCTGGTACCAGGCGATCCTCGACGCGAAGCCGCAGTGGGCCGGGCTGATCGCGCTTCACCATGGCTCGCTCGACCGCGAGGTGCGCGACTGGGTCGAACTCGGATTGAAGCAGGGCCGGCTCAAGGCGGTGGTTGCCACCAGCAGCCTCGATCTCGGCGTCGATTTCCTGCCGGTCGAGCGGGTCCTGCAGGTGGGCAGCGCCAAGGGCGTGGCGCGGCTGCTGCAGCGTGCCGGCCGCAGCGGCCATGCGCCAGGGCGCGTGTCGCGCGCCACGCTGGTACCGACCAACGCGCTCGAACTCGTCGAAGCCTCCGCCGCGCGCAAGGCCGCTGCGGCGGGCCGCGTCGAGGCACGCAGCGCGCCCGCCAAGCCGCTCGACGTTCTCGTGCAGCACGTGGTCACCGTTGCGCTGGGCACCGGCTTTGCGCCCGACGAACTGCTGGCCGAGGTGCGCGACACGGCCAGCTTCGCGGATCTCACGGACGAGGAGTGGAACTGGGCGCTCGATTTCGCCGGCCGCGGCGGCGCATCGCTGCACGCCTATCCGGAATACCGGCGCATCGCGCCCGCCGATGACGGCTGCTTTCGGGTGCCGGATGCGCAGGTCGCGCGGCGGCACCGGATGTCGGTCGGCACGATCGTCGCCGATGCCTCGATGCTGGTGCGCTACGGCAACGGCGCGAAGCTTGGCCACGTCGAGGAGAGTTTCATCGCGCGCCTGCGCAGGGGCGATGTCTTCACCTTTGCCGGCCGCCGGCTCGAACTCGTCCGCGTGCACGAGATGACCGCCTTCGTCGCGCCGGCGAAGAGGCGCCGAGGCACCGTGCCGCGCTGGGCCGGCACCAAGATGCCGCTCTCGGGCGAACTGGCCGACGCGGTACTCGCCGAACTGGAAGGCGCCGCCGCCGGACACTTCGACACGCCGGAACTGAAGCTGACGCGTCCGCTGCTCGAGCTGCAGGCAAGCTGGTCGGCGCTTCCCGGCCGCGACCGCCTGCTGGTCGAGTCGCTGCGCTCGCGCGACGGGCACAGCCTGTTCGTCTACCCCTTTGCCGGCCGCCACGCGAACCTGGGGCTGGCCTCGCTGCTCGCCTGCCGCGTCGGCCGCCTGCAGCCGGCGACGTTTTCGATCGCGGTGAACGACTACGGCTTCGAACTGCTGGCGGCGGAGGACCTCGACTGGCGCCGCATCTGGGCCAACGCAGCCGACGCCGGGGAGGGGCTGCTGCGCGAGGCGGATCTGCTCGAGGACGTGCTCGCCAGCCTGAACGCCGGCGAGCTGGCGCAGCGGCGCTTCCGCGAGATCGCGCGGGTGGCCGGCCTCGTCTTTCAGGGCTATCCGGGGCAGCCGAAGTCAGTGAAGCAACTGCAGGCCTCCAGCCAGCTCTTCTACGAGGTATTCCGCAAGTACGACGCCGGCAACCTGCTGCTCGCCCAGGCCGATCGCGAGGTGCTCGAGCAGGAACTGGACCTGGCACGCCTGCGCGATGCGCTGGCCCGGATGCGCGCGAGGACGCTGGTGTACCGGCACCTGCAGCAGCCCACCCCGTTCGCCTTTCCGTTGCTCGTCGAGCGGCTGCGCGAGCAGGTCAGCACCGAGGAACTCGCCGACCGGGTCGCCCGCATGGTGGCCGAGCTGGAGCGTCGTGCCGCCGAAGGCGCTGCGGCCGGCTGAAAAGTCCGCAGCGGCCACCACAACTGGCACAAGATATCGACCGGCAGCGGTACCGGAATCCAACATCTTGTAGTGCTTGAACCCTTCGCATCGGCAGCGAAAGTCATCGCAACCGCACTTTTCCCTCTGAAAATCGTTGCGTCGGCGTTGAGAAAACGCCATTTCCCCTCTGAAAATGCTTGCGCTCAGAGGGAAATCGCTTTAGTTTCCGCGTCACGCAACGAGAGCGCTCTTGAAGCAGCACGAGTCGAGAACGCTGTCGCTGTGGTTCGCTAACCCGTTTGAGGAGAACTTGATGGCAACTGCCAAGAAAGCGAAGAAGGCGGCGAAGAAGGCCCCGGCCAAGAAAGCTGCCAAGAAAACCGCCAAGAAAGCGGCGAAGAAGACCACGGCCAAGAAAGCCGCGCCGAAGAAGGCTGCAAAGAAGGCCGCGCCGAAGAAAGCCGCGAAGAAGAAGGTCGCGCGCAAGCCGAACGCCGCGTTCATGAAGCCGCTGACCCCGTCGGGCCCGCTGGCCGCGATCATCGGCTCCAAGCCGATGCCGCGCACCGAAGTGACGAGCGAGATCTGGAAATACATCAAGAAGAACAAGCTGCAGGACGCCGTCAACAAGCGGATGATCAATGCCGACGAGAAGCTGCGCGAACTGTTCGGCAAGGCCAAGGCCGACATGTTCGAACTGACCAAGTTCGTCAGCAAGCACCTGAAGTAGTCGTCGCCGCGCGACGGTGAAAAAAGGGCCCGCATCGCGGGCCCTTTTCTTTTGGGTAAGGACAACGCGGCCTGCGGCCGCCGTCACGCGGGTCTCAAGGCATCGGCGATCAGCGGTACGACCGAAAGCGCATTGCTCTCGTGCGGCACGCTGTCGGTGCTCCAGAACTCGCCGATGCCGGCGGCCTTGAGCAGGGCGCCGGCCTCCGGCGCCAGCACGGCGTGGGTCACCACGGCGTCGACGCGCGCCGCGCCGGCGTCGATCAGCGCGCGGGCGGCGGCGGCCAGCGTGTGCCCGCTGCTCGCGACATCGTCGATCAGCACGACGTCGCGGCCCCGGATCTCCGCCGTCGGCAGCTCGACGTCGACCTCGGTATCGCCGTGGCGGGTCTTGCGGCATACGGTCCACGGCAGGCCGTTGTACGTTGCCGCCACGTGCACCCACTGCGCCGACTCGGCGTCCGGGCCGACCAGCATCGGATTGCGGCCGCGCATGGCGACGAAGTGCCCGATCAGCGGCGCCGCCGACAGCGCCACCGCGCGCGCGAGCGGCACCGCCTCGCTCAGCGTGGCGATTCGGTGCAGGTGCGGATCGACGGTGACCACCGCGTCGAACAGGTCGGCCAGCAGCCGGCCGATGACCTTCTGGCTGACCACCTCGCCGGGCCTGAAGGCGCTGTCCTGCCGCATGTAGGCGAGATACGGCGCGACCAGGGTGACCTCGCGCGCGCCGAGTTCACGCGCCGCCCGCGCCGCCAGGATCAGCTCGACGAGTTTTTCGTTCGGGGCGTGCAGCGAGCGCAGGATGCGCACTTCGGCGCCGAGCCTCGGCGGCAGCGTCAGCTTCAGCTCGCCATCCGGGAACCGATGGCGCGCGATCCGCTGCACCGGCAGCCCCGAGGCGAGCCCGAGCCCGCGCGCAAAATCGACCTCGTCGTCGAAGCAGAGAATCATCAGAACTCCGGCGCGAATTCGCCAGCCGCCTCGGCGTCCCTCGCATCGCCGACCCGGAACCCGCTGGCGCGGGTCGCAACCTCGCGCGCGAACTGCAGCTCGGCCATCGTTTCGGCGTAGATCCGATACAGCGGCTCGCCGGAGGCTACCGGATCGCCGATCTTGCGCAACAGGTCGACGCCTGCGCCGGCGGCCTTCGGCGCGCCGGCCAGGCGCGCGATGCGCGACAGCCGCTCGCAGTCGATCGCCGCCACCACGCCGGCCGCCGCGGCGGCGACCTCGTGCGTCATCGGTGCCAGCGGCGGGTTGCGCCAGTCGAACCCGCGCGCGCCCTGCGCCTCGATGATCGCCGCCATCGTCATGCGGGCGCGGCCGGAGTCGAGGATGTCGCGCGCCAGCGCGAAGCCGTCGCCGCCGCGCAGGTCGGGGTCGAACTCGAGCACCCGGCCGGCCAGGCGCAGCGCCTTGTTGCGCAGGTCGGCCGGCGCCGCCGGGTCGCCGTGCAGCACCTGCATCACGTCGCGTGCCTCCAGCCGCGGGCCGATGCCGCGGCCGACCGGCTGGCGGCCGTCGCTGATGACCACGTCGAGGGTCAGGCCGACGTGGCGGGCCACGTACTCGAACAGCTTCTTCAGCCGCTGCGCCTGCACCATCGAGCGCACCTTGGCGCTCGGGCCGAGCGGGATGTCGAGCACCAGGTGGGTGGAGCCGGCGGCGATCTTCTTGCTCAGGATCGACGCCACCATCTGCCCCGGCGAGTCGATCGACAGCGGCCGCTCGACCGAGATCAGCACGTCGTCGGCCGGCGACAGCGCGGCGCGCCCGCCCCAGGCCAGGCAGCCGTGGTGCTCGCGCACGATCTCGCGCAGCCGCTCGAACGGCAGCTCGACCTCGGCCAGCACGTCCATGGTGTCGGCGGTGCCGGCCGGCGAGGTGATGGCGCGGCTCGAGGTCTTCGGAATCAGCATGCCGTGCGCGGCGACGATCGGCACGATCAGCATCGAGGTGCGGTTGCCGGGGATGCCGCCGATGCAGTGCTTGTCGACCACCGGCTGCTGCTGCGGCCACTCGAGCCGCTGGCCGACGTCGACCATCGCCTGCGGTCAGGTACAGCACTTCGTCGCGATCGAGCGCGAACTGGTCGGTGGCGACGACGAAGGCCGCCAGCTCGATCTTCGAATAGCGGTGCGCGGTGATGTCGCGCACGATCGCCGCGAACTCATCGGCACCGAGCCGCTCGCCGGCGATCTTGCGCTTCAGCGCCCACATCGACGGCGGCGGCTCCGCGTGCCGCACGGTGACCGGCGTGCCGTCGGCCACCGCAAGCTGCGCCCAGGTCTCCTCCGAAAGCCCCAGTTCACACTCGCCGAGCAGGCGCGCGTCGTCGACCACGTTCAGCACCGCAAGGATCGCGCGATCGTTGCTTGCCACCTCGACCTTGGCCAGCGCCTGGAAGCCCTCCGCGCGCACCACCGGGCAGTCGCGTCGCAGGTACACGACGTTCTCGCGGTAGGTGTCGATGCCGATCCGGCGCGCCTGCAGGTTCGGCGCAGTGGGCTCGGGCGGGGCCGCGCCGGCAGCGGTCAATGTGGTCGAGTTCGGCACGGTCGGTCGGCGCTGGGCGGTTGCGGGCACGCCGTCCGGCATGCCGCTGTGAATACTTTACAGGGGCAGGCGACGGTCGCCTCGCAGGCCGGGGCGGCGCTCGTCAGACCTCATAGTCGGCGTCGGCCTCGGCGATCGTCGGCGACCACTTCAGCTCGCGCGCCACGCGCGCGCTGAGCGTGTGCGCGGCGAGCGGCTCGCCGTGGTTGACGAACACCGCGCGCGGCTTGCGCGGCACGGCGCGCAGCCAGTCCATCAGCGAGTCCTGCCCGGCATGGGCCGACAGCCCGCCCAGCGTGTGCACGCTGGCATTGACCGGGACCGACTCGCCGAACATCGGCACGTTGCGCGCGCCGTCGACGATCCTGCGACCGAGCGTGCGTGCGGCCTGGAAGCCGGTGAACAGTACGGCGCACTCGCGCCGCGGCAGGTTGTGGCGCAGATGATGGCGGACGCGGCCGGCATCGCACATGCCGCTGGCGGCGATGATCAGCGCGCCGGAACGGATCGAGTTCAGGAACATCGAGTCGTCGACGCTTTCCGTGTAGCGCAGCGTGAAGGGCAGCTTGCGCTCGCGCGCGGCACGGTGGAACTCCGCCGCCTCCTCGTCGAGCGCATCGAGGTGCGCGAAGGTCACCTCGGCCGCCTGCTGCGCCAGCGGCGAGTCGACGAAGACCAGCGGCACGTGGACGCGTCCCGCCTTGGCGAGCCGGTACAGCAGCACGATGAACTCCTGCGCGCGGCCGAGTGCGAAGGCCGGCACGATCACGTTGCCGCGTCGCTGCTGCAGCACGTCGTGCAGCACCTCGACCAGCTCGGCCTCGGTGTCCTCGAGCGACCGGTGGTTGCGGTCGCCATAGGTCGATTCGACCACCAGCACGTCGGCGGCCGGAGGCTTGCTGCGGTCGCGCACGAGAAGCGCCGAGTCCTCGCCGAGGTCGCCGGAGGCGACCAGCGTGCGCCGGCGCCCGCCGTCGGCGAGCCGCACCTCGGCGAACGCCGCGCCGACGATGTGGCCGGCGCTGTGCAGCCGCACCGCAACCTTCGGATGGGGCCTGAACTCAACGCCGAACGGCACCGCGTTCAGCCGTGTGGCCAGTCGCTTCACGTCATCGATGCCGTACAGCGGCGCCTCGGCGGCCTGTCCGCGCCGGCGCGGGGCTCGCCTTGCGCCGCGCGACTGCACGAAGGCGCTGTCGGCGAGCATCACCGGCACGAGGTCGGCGGTCGGCTTGGTGCAGTAGATCGCCGGCAGCCCGGCGCCGTGGCGCGGCCAGGCGAAGCGCGGCAGCAGCCCGCAGTGGTCGATGTGCGCATGGGTCAGCAGCACGAAGTCGATCGGGCCGATCTCGCGTGCATAGGCGCGCCGGTTCTTCGGTCCGGCGTCGCGGCCGCCCTGGAACATGCCGCAGTCGACCAGGAAGCGAACTCCGTCGGCCTCGACCAACAGGCAGGAACCGGTCACCTCGCCGGCGGCGCCGAGGAATTTCAGTTTCATCAGGCGGTGGGCGGGAGTTCTGCTCGAAAGAGGCAGGACCCTGCGCAGGAACAGCCGTGCAGGAATATGGGGCATCGAGCAAAACGTATCATCGGCGCATCGAATCCGGGTTGAGGTTGGACATGTTCGTTGCATTGCTTTCGCTGGCTCGGCAGGCCCGGTGGCTGCTGCCGACACTGCTGACGGCATGCGCGTCGACGACCGTCGACGGCACGTGGACGCGCCCTGAGGTCGCCGGCCAGCGGATCGACGGCACGGTGATGGTGGTCGGGGTGGCGCGCGACGAAACGGTGCGCCGGATCTACGAGGACGACATGGTGGCCAAGCTGGCGGCACGCGGCGTCAAGGCGTCGCGCAGCTACGAAGTCGTCCCGGGCGTGCTCGATCGCGACGGCCACGGCGAATTGCTCCAGGCGGCGCGCAGCGCCGGAGTGCGTTACCTGCTTTCGACCGCGGTGATCGGCCAGGAACTCGAGCAGGCCGTCTATCAGGACCCCTGGCCGCATCCGGGCTTCGTCGGTTATCGCGGCTGGTACGGCGCCTACTGGGGCATGTCGTGGCCGGCGCGCACGGAAGTGCGGACCTACCGCGTCTATATCGCCCAGACCGCGCTCACGCGGGTCGATGCGGATCGCGTCGAGTGGACCGCCCGCACCCGCACCACGGCCCCGACCGATGTCGAGAGCGAGACGCACGCGTTCGTCGACGTGATCCTCGGCGCGATGGCCAAGGACGGGCTGGTTGCGGCGGCGAAGTGAGCGCAGCGCCGGCCTGAACCGGCCGGCACGCGGCTGACCGCATGCCCTCGATCGTCCTCGCCACGCTCAACGCCCGCTACGCGCACGCCTCGCTCGGCCTGCGTTATCTGCGCGCCAACCTGGGTGCGCTTCGTGCGGACTCGACGATCGTCGAGTTCATCCTCGGGGCGCGGACCGAAGAGGTCGTCGAGAAACTGCTGGCGCTTTCTCCGCGCATCGTGGGTTTCGGCGTCTACATCTGGAACGTCGAGGAGACGACGAAGATCGTCGCGGCGCTGAAAGCGGTGGCGCCCGAGGTCGTCGTCGTGCTCGGCGGGCCCGAGGTCAGCCACGAGGTCGACGCGCAGCCGGTCTGCCGCCTTGCGGACTATGTGGTCACCGGCTGGGGCGACGTGACCTTCGCCGCCCTGGCGCGCCAGATCCTGGACGGGCCGCGGCCGCTGATGAAGGTGCACGCCGGCGCGCAGCCGCCGCTGGCCGAAGTCGTGCTGCCCTACGGCGAATACACCGACGAAGACATCCGCCGGCGGCACGTGTACGTCGAAGCTTCACGCGGCTGCCCGTTCAAGTGCGAGTTCTGCCTCAGCGCGCTCGACAGGACCGCGTGGCCCTTTCCGCTCGACGGGTTCATCTCGCAGCTGGGGCGCCTGTACCAACGTGGGGCGCGGCACTTCAAGTTCGTCGACCGCACCTTCAACCTGAAGGTCGACGCGTCGCTGGCGATCCTCGGATTCTTCCTCGAGAGGATCGATGCGGACCGCGGCGATCCGCCGTTCGTGCACTTCGAACTGATTCCCGATCATCTGCCGGAGCGGCTCAGGCAGGCCATCGCGCGCTTTCCCGCCGGCACGCTGCAGTTCGAGATCGGCATCCAGACCTTCGACGAGCAGGTGCAGGCGCTGATTTCGCGGCGGCAGGACAACGCCGCGGCGGAGGCCAGTCTGCGCTGGCTGCGCGAGCGGACCAACGCGCACCTGCACGTGGATCTCATCGCCGGGCTGCCGGGCGAGGACCTGGCGGGCTTTGCGCGCGGTTTCGACAGGCTCGTCGGGCTGCGTCCGCACGAGATCCAGGTCGGGATCCTGAAGCGGCTCCGTGGCGCGCCGATCGCCCGCCACACCGAAGCGTTCGGCCTGCGCTTCAACCCGCAGCCGCCGTACAACATCCTGGCCACCGACCGGATCGACTTTCCGACGATGCAGCGGCTGTCGCGCTTCGCGCGGTACTGGGACCTGGTCGCCAACTCGGGCCGCTTTGCCCGCGCGCTGCCGCTGCTGCTGGGCGAGGCGCCGTTCGCCGGGTTCCTCGCCTTCGCCGACGCGCTTTATGCGGCCACCGGTCGTACGCACGCAATCGCCAACGAGCGGCTCTACGAGCACCTGCACGCACACCTGCTGGCGCGGGGCGTCGAGCCGTCGGCGGCGACCGAGGCGCTTGCCGCCGACTACCTGGCCAGCGGCGCGCGCGGCAAGCTGGGCTTCGTCGACATCGAGCCGCTGGCGCGGGCAATGCGCAGGGGAGAGGCCGTTGCCGCAGCGCCGCAGCGGCAGCAGCGCCACCTGCGCACCTGATCTCCGGCGACACTCGTCGCAAACTCATTGGCGACCGCGCGCGGCGGGGATAGCCTTGCGCGCGTGAACTGGCGCCGCCTCGACACCACACCGATCGACATCGACACGGGCATCGCTCCCGCGATGGCCCGCGCCGTGGCCGATGCGCTCGCCGCGCACGCGGTGCCGCTGGTGACGTGTCGCGACGGCCGCGTCGAGCCGCTGGCCAGCGGCGTTTTCTATCGCGTCGGGCACCGCTTGTGGCTGGCGACCTGCCGACACGTTTTCGACGATGGCGCGGCGCTCGGCGATCTCGGTGTCGCGATGCCGCTCGCGGGGCGCGTGCGCTGGCTGCGCGAGGCGCGCGCGCGTCTGCTGGCCCATTCGGAGCACGACCTGGCGGCGATCCTGATCGGCGCCGGCGAACTGGAGCGCGAACTGCGCCGCGCCTGGCCGGTGCTGCCGCTGGAGGACTTCGACGATGCGCCGGCGCAGGCGCTGGTGCTGGCCGCCTATCCGTACGCGCAGATGCGTCGCGTCGACGCCGTGCTGCACGCGCGGCCGGTGGTGGTCTTCGCGCGCTGGCTGCACTCGGCCGACGACGTGCGTGCGAGCTATGCGCGAACCGCGTGGTGCGCCGATGGCCTGCCGGTGCACGCGCCGGCGCTCGACGGCGCCTCCGGCGCGACGCTGTGGGCGCTGCGCTCCGCGTCCGGCGACGATCATTGCGTGCTGCAGCCTGCGGCGGTGCAGTTCGCTTTCAAGCACGATGCCTACATGCGCGGTGCGCCGTTCGGCGCGCTGCGGCAGTTGATGCTTTCAGCACAGTGAGACGACGATGCGCAAGTTCCTGCTCCTGACGATCCTCGCCGGCCTGCTCGCCGCCTGCGCGCATCGGCCCGATCCGACCGCCTCGACCGACGTGATGCAGACCGATCGCGACTTCGCCGCACGTGCCGCTGCGGTTGGTCTGCGCGCGGCGTTCGTCGAATACTCGGCGCCGGATGCGGTGATCTTCCGCGCCGGTGTCGGACCGATCCGCGGCAGCACCGCGATCGGCGAGTCATTCGCCGGTGCCGGCGAGGCAACGCTGACGTGGGAGCCCGAGGCCGCCGAAGTCGCGGCGAGCGGCGATCTCGCCTACACGTGGGGCTGGTTCAAATTCACGGCGGCGGGCAAGTCGAGCACCGGCAACTACGTCTCGATCTGGCGGCGCATCGACGGCCGCTGGCGGTACGTGATCGATCTGGGCGTGCTGGCGCCGCGTCCGCGCTGATGCGCAGGGGAGCCGCGTCAGGCGTGCGCCCAGCGCGAGTGCTTGGGAAGTGCCGCCTGCAGGAACGTCATCTGGTCGGCGAGGATGCGCCGGTTGCTCAGGATGAATCCTTCGTTGCGGCAAACCGCATAGGGCACGTATACGAGCGGCATGCGTGCTTCCTCGGGACGGCGGTTGCCCTTGCGCGTGTTGCATGAGCGGCACGCCGTGACCACGTTGGTCCATTCGTGGCGACCCCCGCGCGACACCGGCTGGATGTGCTCGACGGTGAGTTCCGCCTCGTGGTACTGGTGTCCGCAGTATCCGCAGATGTTGCGGTCGCGCGCAAAGAGCCGGTGCTTGGTCAGCCCCACGTGCGCATGACCGGCGGGGATGCGGTGTCGACCGCGGATCATCACGATCGAACTGGCGATGAATTCGGAGCGCAGCCCGGTGCGCTCCTGGGTGCCGCCGCTCCAGGAGAAAAGGCTTTCGCCGAGATCGGTGAGGACCTTGCCGGAGGCGTAGTAACGGGCCGCACGCATCATCCCGGCCCAGCGCACCGGCTGACCGTGCGTGTCGATGATCAGGATCCTGGGTCCCGATTCGCCTGCGTACATGCCGCAATAGTGCCACGCGGCGATGTTGTTTGCATGGCGGGAGGCCCCGACGGCCGGGCCGCGCTCAGGTGCGGCGCCAGCAGGCGGGGGAGTATTCGCTGAGGCTGCCGTCGCCGTGCCGGACGAGCAGGCGCGGCGGGTTCTCTTCGCGCGCGATCAGCAACCGGCCGGCCACGCCGCCGGTAACCGAGCGCACCGCGTCGCCTTCGCGAAGCCCTTCACGGGCCAGGTCGCGCTGCAGGGCCAGCACGTCGCGCTCATGGGCGATGCGGTCGAGCTTTTCCTGCAGTGACAGAACAGGCGGGGTCGGCAGGTCGGGGCTCATCGTCGCGTGCAGCCGCTGGCGGAGGAGCGAGTCTCGCGCGGCCACCCGCCGTGCAGTATTCGGAGTTGCCCCGAAGACTGCCGCGTTCGACCCGAGGGTAATTCCCGTCTTGCCGGCGTTCAGTGGCGATCGTTTCCGCCACCCAGAAAGCGCGGATCCGGCCCGTTCTCCAGCTTGCGCACGATGCCCTGCGCGTCGAAGTAGATCGCCATCTCCGAGTTCCAGAGGTCGTTCTCCAGATACGGGAACATCCATCCGACCAGCCCGGTCCGGGGAAAGGGCACCACGAGGCGAGGCGCGCCGAATTCCCGGCGAACATCGGCCTCGGTATCGATGCCGATGCGCACGCGCGCAAAGTTCTGCGCGGTGCGCACCTGGCGAACCTGAATGACGCGTCCGGCGCTGTCGAGGTCGACGGCCCAGACAAACTGCTGCAGGCCGCCGAGCGGATAGATCCATCGTTCGCCGACACCGGGCAGCGGATGCACTTCGGGAGGCGAGCCGTGCCGTGCGACCACTGCAGCGCGGTCAGCACCGACCAGCGAAGCATCCGGCGTGGCACAGCCGGCCAATACCGCGGCCACCAGGGCGATTGGCGCGAGCAAGCGGCGCGGACTAGATTTCCACATGGCGCACATTGGAGGGTCGGACGATGAAATGGTTCAAGCGGATTCTGATCGGCCTGGTCGCACTGGCGCTGCTGTTCGCCGCCGTCGGCCTGGCACTGCCTTCGCAGTTCAGGATCGAGCGAAGCCTGATGATCGCCGCCTCCGCTGAAAAGGTCTATCCGCTGATCGCCACGCCCGCACAGTGGCAGCGCTGGTCGGTGTGGAACCGGCGCGACCCGAAGATGAAGATCGAGTACGCCGGCCCCGCGGCCGGTGCCGGGGCGCGCTGGTCCTGGCGCAGTGAAACCGAGGGCAACGGCGAGATGGAGTTCACCGAGGCCGTGCCGGGTCGCCAGCTCACCTACCGGTTTTCGTTTCCCGATCTCGGCATGCAGTCGACCGGGAGGCTGCGGATCGAGGCCGAGGGCAACGCCGTGCGCGTCAGCTGGAGCAACGAAGGCGACATGGGCGCAAGTCCCGTGAATCGCTGGTTCGGCGTTTTCATGGACCGGCTGGTCGGCCCCGATTTCGAGGACGGGCTGGCCAACCTGAAGCGGCTGGCGGAGGCGTCCTGAACCCACGCGCCGGGCCCGCCGCCGGCTGCGCCGCTTCCGGGTCGACCTTATCGGTGCTGCGTCGGCGGCAATGACGGCCCGGTCGCCAGCGCCTGGCTGCGGCTGCTCGGGGCGAGCGCCAGCAGGGTCGTCCCCTCGCATAAGCGCTAGCCAATGAACCGCGCTGCCGCCGCGCTGCTGGCGACGACCGGGATCCAGGCCGCGGCATCGGCGGCGCTGCTGACGCTGCCGGCGGTCGCGCCGCTGGTCGCGGCCGACCTCGACCTGCCGACCTCGATGGTCGGGACGTACCTGTCGCTGGTTTACGTCGGTGCTGCGGCGGCCGCGCTGGCAGGCGGCGCGGCGGTGCTGCGCGTCGGCGCGCTGCGCCTGTCGCAGTTGAGCCTGCTGGCGTGCGCGATCGGGCTGCTGCTCGGCCTGGTGCCGGCGGTGGCGGTCGTCGCGCTGTCGGCGGTGGTGCTCGGCGCGGGCTACGGGCCGATCACGCCGGCGTCGAGCCACCTGCTGGCGCGGACCGCATCGCCCGCCCGCATGGGGCTGACGTTCTCGATCAAGCAGACCGGCGTACCGGGCGGCGCGGCGCTGGCGGGCCTCGCCGTGCCGCCGCTGGCGCTGCTTGCAGGCTGGCGGGTCGCGGTGGCGGCTGTTGCCGTGCTTGCCGTGCTGATCACCGTGGCTGCGCAGCCACTGCGGGGATCGCTGGACGCCGATCGCGAGCGGAGCGCCCGCTTCTCGCTGGCGCATTTCGCCGCGGCGCTGCGCCTGGTTGTCGGTTCGCCCGCGCTGCGCACGATGGCGGCCGTGTCGTTCGTCTACGCCGGACTGCAGATGTGCGTGTCGGGGTTCATCGTTGCCTATCTCGCCGAGGAAGTCGGCCTGGGCCTCGTCACCGCCGGCGTCGGGCTGACGGTGGCCAACGTGGCCGGCGTGGCGGCGCGCATCGGCTGGGGCGCGTTTGCCGACCGCGTGCTGTCGCCGCGGGCGACGCTGGCGCTGCTCGGCGGCCTGATGGCGGCCGGGGCGGCGGCCACCGCGATGTTTTCCGCTGCGTGGCCGCTGGCGGCGATGCTCGCCGTGATCGCCGCGCTCGGTGCGACGGCGATCGGCTGGAACGGCGTCTATCTCGCCGAGACGGCGCGCGTCGCGCCCGCCGGCCAGGCCGGGCTCGCCACCGGCGGATGCCTGTTCTTCACCTATGTCGGCGTGGTGTGCTGTCCGTTCCTGTTCGGCCTGCTGCAGCGGGCCAGCGGCAGTTATGCGCTGTGTTTCGCCGCCGCTGCGGCGGCCTACGCGATCGTCGCCGCGGTGCTCGCGCTGCGCCGGCCGGCAGCCGCCGCCTGAATGACCGCGCCGCCGCTCAGGGCGCCTTGCGGATCGAGGTGACGATCAGGTCCTCGCCTTTCTGCTCGGCGGTGAACTTGACCTTGTCGCCCTCCTTGAACTGCTCCGCCATCTTCGGATCCTTGAACTTGAACGACATCGTCATGCCGCCCATGTTCAGGTTCTTGATCTCGCCGTGCTTCAGCAGCACGGTGCCGCGTGCCTTGTCGATGCGGCGTACTTCGCCGTCGGTCAGCTCTCCGGTTGCTGCAGCGGCGGGTTTGGCCGTGCCGTGGCCACTGTGCTGGGCCAGTGCGGGCACGGCAGCCAGCGCGAGGGCGGTGACGATCAGCAGTTTCTTCATTTCACGATCTCCAAGGCATTGAGGGGAAAATCGGCTTGACGTCTCGAGTGCGGCTCCGTACGACGCGGGAACAGAGGCCCGCCCTGCTTGCACGGGCGGGCCGAGCGCTTCCGGATGCCGGCACGGCAATCTCATCATTCAGCGCCCTGCACGAGCGCCGCTGCGGTGGTGGTTTTCGCCAACCTCCGCTGCATGATCGAGCGCGTAGATTGCCGGGATCACGGCCAGCGTCAGCGATGGTCGAAGTGACCATGCCCGCCGACCATCGGCGCGGCGATCCGGCGCATGACTTCGGCGCCGGTGCCGGTCGCCCACATGATCGGCAGCAGGCCGGCCATGGTGGTCGACCACCGTCATCATCTTCGGCCGCACGCGTTCGACCGCGCCGTCCATCACTGCCGCGTTCAGATCGGCAACCGTCGGCGCTCGCTTTCTCGGCACCGCAGCTTCGCGCGACGGCGCGCCAGGCCTGGTCGAGGTAGATCAGCATCACCACGCCGGTCTCGGCCGCCACGCCGGCCAGCGCGATGAAGCCGACCGCCACCGCCACGCTCAGGTTGTAGTCGAGCAACCACAGCAGCCAGATGCCGCCGACCAGCGCGAACGGCACCGACAGCATCACGATCAGCGTCTCGGTCACGCGGCGGAAGTTCAGGTACAGCAGCACGAAGATCACCGCCAGCGTCACCGGCACGACGATCTTCATCTTGGCGAGCGCGCGCTCCATGTACTCGAACTGGCCGCTCCAGGTCACGTAGTTGCCTGGCGGGAACTTCACGTTGTCGGCCACCGCCTTCTGCGCGTCGGCACGTAGCTGCCGATGTCGCGGTCGCGGATGTCGACGTAGATGTAGCGCCGACAGCAGCGCGTCCTCGGTGCGGATCACCGGCGCGCCCTTCGTGATCCGCGCGCGCGCGACCTGGCCGAGCGGAATCATCGCCGGCAGCCTGCCCATCTCCGCCATCAGCGGCACCAGCACTTCGCGCTCGATGTGCTCCGGGCTGGCGCGCGCATCGCGCGGGTAGCGCACGATCACGCCGAAGCGCGCGCGGCCCTCGACCATGGTGGTCACCATCTCGCCGCCGAGCGCCTGCGCCACCACTTCCTGCAGGTCGCCGACCGAAAGCCCGTAGCGGGCCAGCTGCGCGCGGTCGGGCTCGATGTCGAGGTAGAAGCCGCCGGTGAGCCGCTCGGCATAGGCGCTGGTGGTGCCGGGCACGTTGCGCACCACCGTCTCGATCTCGCGCGCGACCTGCTCCATCTCGGCGAGGTCGGAGCCGAACACCTTGATGCCGATCGGCGTGCGGATGCCGGTGGACAGCATGTCGATGCGGGCCTTGATCGGCATCGTCCAGCTGTTGGCGATGCCGGGGAACTGCAGCGCGCCGTCCATCTCGGCGATCAGCCTGTCGACGGTCATGCCGGGCCGCCACTGCGACTCGGGCTTCAGATTGATCACCGTCTCGAACATCTCGATCGGCGCCGGGTCGGTCGCGGTGGCGGCGCGGCCGGCCTTGCCGATCACCGATTCGACCTCGGGAAAGCTCTTGATGATCCGGTTCTGCACCTGCAGCACTTCGGCGGCCTTGGTGATCGACATGCCGGGCAGCGAGGTCGGCATGTAGAAGATCGTGCCCTCGTTCAGCGTCGGCATGAACTCGGTGCCGAGCCGGGTCGCCGGAACGATGCTGGCCGCGGCGACCAGCAGCGTGGCGGCCAGCGTTACCAGCTTGTGGCGCAGCACCCAGGCGATGATCGGGCGGTAGCTCCACAGCAGGAACCGGTTCAACGGGTTCTTGGTCTCCGGCAGGATGCGGCCGCGAATGAGATAAACCATCAGCACCGGCACCACCGTCACAGACAGCAGCGCACCGCCGGCCATCGCGAAGGTCTTGGTGTACGCCAGCGGCTCGAACAGCCGCCCTTCCTGCGCCTCGAGCGTGAACACCGGCAGGAAGCTCACCGTGATGATGAGCAGCGAGAAGAACAGCGCCGGGCCGACCTCCTTGCCGGCGTGCGACGATCGCCTCGAAGCGGTGCCGCCTCCCGGCGCCAGGCGCTCCAGGTGCTTGTGGGCGTTCTCGACCATCACGATCGCGCGTCGACCATCGCGCCGATGGCGATGGCGATGCCGCCCAGGCTCATGATGTTGGCGTTGATGCCGAGCAGTTGCATGCAGATGAACGAGATCAGCACGCCGAGCGGCAGCACCAGGATCGCCACCAGCGCGCTCCGGACGTGGAGCAGGAAGAGCGAGCACACCAGCGCGACGATGATCGATCTCCTCGATCAGCGTCGTCTTCAGCGTGTCGATGGCGCGGCGGATCAGGTCCGAGCGGTCGTAGACCGTCTCGATCGTCGACGCCCTCGGGCAGGCCGGCGCGGAGCTCGTCGATCTTGGCCTTGACGCCGTCGATCACCGCCAGCGCGTTCTCGCCGAAGCGGGCGACGACGATGCCGCCAGACCACCTCGCCTTCGCCGTTGAGCTCGGCGACGCCGCGCCGTTCCTCGGGGCCGATCTCGACCCGCGCCACGTCGCGCACCAGCATCGGCGTGCCGCCTTCGGCGCGACACGACGAGGTCGGCGATGTCGGCCGCACCGCGCAGGTAGCCGCGGCCGCGCACCATGTACTCGGTCTCCGCCATCTCGATCACGCGGCCGCCGACGTCGCGGTTCGAGTCGCGGATCACCTGCGCCACGCGCGCCAGCGGGATGCCGTAGCGCGCGCAGCTTGACCGGATCGACGATCGACCTGGTACTGCTGCACGAAGCCGCCGATCGAGGCCACCTCGGAGACGCCCGGCACCGAGGTGCAGCTGGTAGCGGACGAACCAGTCCTGGAGCGTGCGCAGCTCGGCCAGCGTCCGGTCCTTGGCCAGCAGCACGTACTGGTAGACCCAGCCGACGCCGGTGGCGTCCGGGCCGATCTGCGGCGTCACACCCGCCGGCAGCCGGCCGCTGGCGAAGTTCAGATACTCCAGCACCCGCGAACGCGCCCAGTAGATGTCGGTGCCGTCGTCGAAGATCACGTAGACGAAGCTGGCGCCGAAGAACGAGAAGCCGCGCACCACCTTCGATTTCGGCACCGACAGCATCGCCGTGGTCAGCGGGTAGGTGACCTGGTCTTCGACCACCTGCGGCGCCTGGCCCGGGACACTCGGTGTAGACGATCACCTGCACGTCGGACAGATCGGGCAAAGCATCGAGTGGCGTGCGCAGGATGGCAAGCACGCCGCCGAAGACGAGCGCCAGCGTGGCCAGCCCGACCAGGAACGGGTTGCGCGCCGACCAGTCGATCAGCCGTTCAAGCATGGCGCGCCTCGTCGCCCCGGCGCAGGCCGGGGCCCAACGTGCACTCGGGCCCAAGGAGATTGGACCCCGGGCTGCGCCGGGGCGACGGCGATCGGGGCGTCGCGCTCATTTCTGCACCTCGATCTTCGTCACCACCCACTCGCCCGGTTTGCGCTCGACGAAGTCGAAGCGGATCGGCGTGCCGGGTTTCACGCTCTTCGCGAGTGCCTCGTTGGTCGGCACGAACTCCATCGTCATCCGCGGCCATTTCAGGCTCTCGATCGGTTCGTGGGTGATCAGCAGCACGCCGGTCTTCGCGTCGATGTCGTCGATCGTGCCGGTGGCGCTGTGCGTGACCTGCTTCTTGCCGGCAGTGTCGGTGCCGCCGGCCATGCCGGCGAGCGCGGCCTTGAGGTTGCTTTCGGCGTCGATCAGGAAGTTGGCGGCAACGACCACCCGCTCGCCTTCCTTCAGTCCTTCGGTGATGGCGACGAACTCGTCGCCGCGGACGCCGATCCTGACCTCGCGCGGCTCGAAACGGCCTTCGCCCTGGTCGATGAGAACGATGCGCCGCGTGCCGCTGTCGATCAGCGCCGAGTTGGGCACGGCCAGAACGGCGCTGCCCGCGCCAGGCAGTTCGACGTGCGCGTACATCGACGGCTTGATGCGGCCGCCCGGGTTGGCCAGTTCGATGCGCACTTGCGCGCTGCGCGTTTCGGCACGCAGCGTCGGATAGATGTAGCTGACGCGGCCCTGGAAGGCCTCGCCCGGATAGGCCTCGAGCAGCACCGATGCGCGCTGGCCGACGCGGACGCGGCCGATGTCCTGCTCGAATACGTCGGCGATCACCCACACGGTCGACAGATCGGCGATCTGGTAGAGCATTTCGCCCGGCATGAAGCGCATGCCCTGGGTGGCCTTGCGCTCGATCACGTGGCCGGAGGCCGGTGCGCGGAAGGTCAGCGCGCGCACCGGTTTGCCGCCCGCCGCGAGTTGTGCGATCTGCTCCTCGGTCACGTCCCAGTTGCGCAGCCGCTCCAGCGAAGATTCGGCCAGCCGCTTCATGCCAGCCACCGTGATCGGGTCGGCACCGCTGACCTGCGCCAGCCCCTGCGCGGCAATGGCGTACTCGCGCTGGGTGGCCAGCAGTTCGGGGCTGTAGGCCTCGAACAGCGGCGCGCCGCGGGCAACGTACTCGCCTGTGGTGTTGACGAAGAGCTTTTCCACGTAGCCCTCGAACTTCGGCGTGATCGTGGCCAGCCGGCGCTCATCGACTTCGACCCTGCCGGTCGCGCGCACCACCGCATCGAGCGAACGCTTCTCCACCGCGACGCTGCGCACGCCGAGCCGCTGCACCTTGGCCGTGCTGATCTTCACGCCGCTGCCCGCGTTTTCTTCGTCACCCTCGTAGACGGGGATGTAGTCCATGCCCATCGAGTCCTTCTTCGGCGTCTGCGAGATGTCCGGCAGGCCCATCGGATTGCGGTAATAGAGGACCTTGCGTTCGCCCTTGGCGGGCTGGGTCGCAGCGGCCGAAGCCGTTTCGTGCGTGCCGACGGCGCGCTTGCCGCCGTACCAGTAGCCGACGGCGCCAGCGACTGCAATCGCCGCCAGCAGCGCGATGCCGCGCCCGATGCCGGCAGCGCGGGTCGAGGACTTCTTGTCGCGTTGCGCGAGGGAGTCGCGCTCGGAGCGGTCCGTCGCGCTCATAGGTCTTCTCCAATCAGTCGTTCGATCTCGGCGAGCCGCATCTGTCCTTCGACCTCGGCGGCGAGCAGGCTCAGGCGCGCCTGCCGCACCTGGCGCTCGGCCTCGAGAAGCGCGGCGAAGTCGACCTTGCCGCTCTCGTAGGCGGCCAGGGACGCCTGCAGGTTCACCCGGGCCTGCGGCAGCAGGCTCGATTCGGTCAGGCGCGACATCTCGCGCGCGCCGGCAAGCTGCGCCAGGGCCGTGCCCAGCTCACCGAGGGCACGTTGCAACGTCGCCTCGCGCCGCGCAGCGGCGGCAGCGACCATTGCCTCGGCCTCCTGTTCCTGCGCCCGCCGCGTCCCCTGCTGCAGCGGGATCGTGACTTCGAACATCACTTCCCAGTCAGCGAGCCGGTTGCCCCTCTGGATCGGCGAGATGCCGAGCGAAAAGTCCGGATAGCGGTTGCGGTAGGCGAGCTCGCGCGAGCGCTCCGCGCTGTCGACACGCGCGCGGTCTGCCGCCAGGTCGGCATTGAGGTTGCGCAGACGCTCGGCGAGCGGCGCGAACTGCAGCTCTTCGGCGGGCGTGCGGCCGCGGACGGCGACCGCCAGCGGAGCGTCGGGCGCGCGCGCCAGCAGGGCATTGACCTGGGCATCGATCGTGCGCGCCTGCGTCTCGAGCGAGATCAGCTCACCGCGCAGCATGGTGCGCTCCGACAGCGCGCGGACCGCGTCGGCCTGCGCGGCAAGACCGCCGGCGTAACGGGTGCGCGTGATCGATTCGAGTTGCGCCAGCAGGGCGTCGATCTCGCCGACGATCTCGCGGCGCTGCGCCAGTTCGTAGCGGCGGGCGTGAGCGACCTTCAGTCTCATCGCCAGTTCGTTCCACGTCGCACGCGCGGCCTGGTTCGACTGCTCGGCCGAAGCCTCGGCGGCGGAGCGCGCCAGATCGCGCTTGCCGGGCCAGGGAAACATCTGGCGCATCGTGTACTTCATGCTGCCGACGCGCGTCGGCGACAACGTCGGGTTGATCTCGCCGTCGCGCGTGATGTCGCGCCACTCGATCGCCAGCATCGGATCGGGAAGGTTGCCGGCGGGCGTTACTCGCGCGCCGGCTGCGTCGGCCTCGCGCAGCATGGCCGCGAACTCGGGATTTGCGCTTCTCGCATAGGTGAGCAGCGATTCGGCAGTGCGCGCCCGGTGGCTGGGCGGCCGCCGCAGAGCACGACAGTGCGGCCGCAAGAAGGGTGCGCCAGGCGCAGTTCGGGACGGACATCTTGGCTCCTGCAAAGCTGGGGGGCGACGCGCAGCGGCGCGTCAACGATCACGACGGCGTGCCAGGCACGCGGTCGGGCTAGCGCAGGAAGCGGTGGAACAGGACGTGCAGGGGCGGGCCGCTGTCGCGCAGCGGTGGTTCGGCGCCGCTGTCGCCCGGTGCGGCAAGAGGCAGCGGCGCGGCGGGCCGCGGGGCGTCGAGGGGCGCCGCGACGGGCAGGTCGAAACTGAACGACAGGCGGGCGCTCTGCGCGTCGGTCCGGCAGTGCGATTCACAGACCAGTTGCACGACGCCGGCGTCGTCATGGCATGGCTCGGCAGCGAGGCCGGTCAGTGCCGCATGATGGGCATGCGACGCCAGCACGGTCGGCAGGCAGGCCCGCGCCGCCTGCACGCCAAAGCCGTAGAGCAGCGCGCCGAGCATCAACAGCAGCAGCACGCGGCGCGTGGCGCCGTCGTTCCGAGCGATCGACCAGAGGGTGGCGGCAGGCAACATGCGCGGATACTAGACGTTCAGTAAGTACTCGCCGGTTGATGCCGGTCAAGCCGAAGCTATCGGCGACCCTGCGCCGCATGCCGGCGCTGCACCTCGTCGTGGGCCGAGCGCATTCGATCCGACCAGCGACTGCGAATATAGGCGAGCACGTTCCAGATGTCGTTTTCGCTCAGCCGGTCTGCGAATCCGGGCATGTCACTTTGATAACCCTGTGGGGCGTGTGGTGGGACGAGACCATGCGTGGTGATCGCAAACAGCACCTCGAACGGGTGGTGCCACGTATGACCGGAGTCGTCGTGCGGCGGGGCCGGAAGTCGCCCGCTGGGGAGGCGGTCGCGCCAGTTCGGCTGGCCTTCGAGTTTCTCGCCATGGCAGGAGGCGCAGTGCGCTTCGTAGACGACGCGGCCGGCATCGACGCGTTCGGCTGCGGACAGGTCGGGCACGGTCGATTCCGGTGGGACGAACACTCGCGCATCCCACCACACCAGCGCGCCGAGCCCGGCAGCCAGCGCGACCGCCGCGACCCCTATCGTCTTCGGTGTCACGACGCCGGCTTCATTGCAGTAACCACCAGGCTTCCGTCAGTGTCCTTGTCGGCTGAAAAAAGCACTTTGTCGCCGACCTTGACTGCATCGAGCAACGCCGCGTCGCGTACCTGAAAGACCATCGACATCGGCGGCATCTCGAGATGCTTGATCTCGCCGTGGCGAAGCGTGATCCTTTTCTGCGCCTTATCGATGCGCCGGACTTCGCCGCTGGCCATTTCAACGCTCGATGTCGCAGGGGCCGATGCGGCCGCGCCGTGTTGCGTTGCGTGTCCCTTCGACGGCTGCGCATGGGCGATCGAGGACAGCGCCAGGACGGCGAGCGACAGGCAGGAGGGCAACATTCGTTTGTGCACTTTCACCGGCTCCGTCAGTTGTAGGACGCGTAAACCTTCGCAGCACCGTCGGGCTGCACCAGCAACACGTCGAAAGGATCGCGCTGGCCCTTGTACGCGGGTCCGTCCATCCCGGGCGAACCGATCGGCATCTCCGGCACGGCGATACCGACCGCGGCCGGCCGTTCCGCGAGCAGGCGGCGAATCTCGCGTGCCGGCACGTGGCCTTCGACGACATAGCCGCCGACGACCGCCGTGTGGCACGAGCCGTACTTCGCCGGAAGCCCGAGGCGCGCCCGTACGGGCGACGTGTCGGGAACGTTGGTGCTCCTGACCGAAAAGCCGTTGCCCTTCAGATAGGCGATCCAGTCGTTGCAGCAGCCGCAGGTTGCCGTCTTGTAGACCTCGATCGCGCTCTCCTGCTGTGCCGCTGCGGCCAGCGGCAGCAGGGCTGCCGCCGCGAGCAGAGCGCGGCGTTGCGAATTGACCTTCCTCATCGTCTTCCTCCTTGATTCAGCGCGCGACCACCTGAATGACGCCGCGCATTCCTGCCTCGAAATGGCCCGGGATCAGGCAGCCGAAGTGAAACTCGCCGGTCTCGGTGAACTGCCAGATCATCTCGCCGCTCTGGCCGGGCGCCACGTGGACCATGAACGGCTCGTCGTGCTCCATCTTCGGGTACTTGCGCATCGCCTCCGCATGCTTCTGAAGTTCGTCCAGCGTGCCCAGCACGGCCTCGTGCATGACCTTGCCGTTGTTCTGGACGACGAACCGGACCGTCTCGCCTTGCCTGACCGTGATCAGCGACGGCGTGAACCGCATCGCGTCGTCGCCGGCGATGCGGATCGTCTGCGTGACCTTTTTCGGATCGCCGGTGCGGCCAAAGCGCTTGTCGACCGGGTCGAGGTTGGCCGGTCGGTGTTGCGTGTCGGCATGCGGCTGGTTGCCGTGGCCGTGCGCGACAGGCGTGGTGCTGATGGCGAGCCATGCCGCAGCGGCGGCACGCAACACTGTCTGCATCGATGACTCCTGCACTGATCCATAGCGAGCGCCGCAGCCTGGCTTCGACGCTACCGGAGGCAGCACGCCGCGGCGCACTGCCGGGACGGCTCAGTGCAAGGCGAGAGGCGGCTTGAGCAGAACGTCGAGGACGATCGAGCGCATCCGTGCGGTCTCAGCGACAGGACGCACCGTTGGCAGTTGGCCAAACCCCATCAGCGAAGGCGGTGCTGCGAAGAAAGGCATCGTCAGGTGCGGGCATTCCTGCAGATGAAATGCGTTGGCCGCCTCGTCGACGGAACAGCATCCATCCCGCGCTGCGCCTTGGTGATGGTCGATCGTTCTCGCCGGCGCGCCGGCGTGCGGTACGGCAACCTGTGTGCCGCCATGGCCCGTCGCCAGCGCAATCGGATGCGCGATCCCGGCCCAGGTCTTGAGCGGGATCAGCACTGCCAGCAGGAGAAAGACCAGACGGCGCATCAGCACGATGTTAACTTGGCAGTCGCCATGACACCGATCGTGGCATCGAGTTCCCGCACACTCGGTGGGGAAAAGCTGGACGTACTAACGGATGGGCGGCCGATGACGAAGACGATGATCTGCATGCTGCTGCTGGCGCCCGTTGCCTCTTCGGCGACCGACCGGCTGGCGCTTGAAATAGCGCCGGGAAAGTTCGACGAACACTGCCTGAAGATCGAGGCCGGCAAGACGATCCGCTATCGGTTCGCGGCGGGCGCGGCGGTGGACTTCAACATCCACCATCACCGCGGCAAAGAGGTGCTGTATCCGGTCAAGCGCGACGCCGTGGCGCGCGCCGAAGGGGAGTTCAGGGCGCCGTCGAGCGAGGACTACTGCCTGATGTGGACCAACCGCGGCCAGGCCGCGGTGCGCGTCGAGGGCGATGTCCGTCGCTGATAGCCGTCGCCGGCTCAGGCGTCGATCCGGAAGCTGCGCATCATGCCCATGTCCTCGTGCTCGAGGTTGTGGCAGTGGTAAAGAAACAGGCCAGCGTGCGCTTCGAAGCGCACCATCACGCGGACGCGTTCGCCGGGCAGCACCAGCACGGTGTCCTTGAAGCCCTCGTCGACCAGTCCCTCGCGCAGTCGCTGCCAGTAGGAGGCGGCCGGCGTGGACATCCGGCGCTCGAGAACGCGGAACTGCACGCCATGCACGTGCATCGGATGCGGCTGCGCGCCCATCATGCCCATGCCGCCGAGGTTCTCGAAGGCCCAGACTTCGGTGTTGCCCAGTCGAACGATCTCGTCTTCGGCGACCTCGTCGTGCTGGTAGGTGCGGCCGTTGATGGTCCATCGCATGTGCGCGCCTTCGAGCCGGAACACGCGTTCCCGGCCGCTGAACGCCGCGGCGGCATCGAGCGGCGGCAGCACCGCCAGCCGCTCGGGCGGGCGATCGGCCCCGGCGGCGCCGCCGCGGACGATGAAACTCGCCAGATGCATCGCTGCACCCTGGCCTGACGCCGCGCCGCGGCGGTTCATCATCCCGCGCCCCATCATGCCGCCCATGCCGGCGCCGTTGCCGGCGGCGAAGGCCTCGCTGACCAGGGCGACCCTGCTGCCACTGCCGTCGCGGCTGAAGTCGACCCAGAGCTCGATCCGTTCCCCCGGCGCGAGCGTGACCGCGCGCCGCTGCACGGGCTGCGCCAGCAGGCCGCCGTCGGTGCCGATCACCGTCAGCGCACGGCCGTCACTGAAAGCGAGGCGGTAGATGCGCGCATTCGAGCCGTTGAGCAGGCGCAGGCGATAAGCACGGCGCTCGACCTGCTGCTCGAACCGGGCCTGGCCGTTGACCAGCACGGTATCGCCGAAGAAGCCGAGCATGCCCGACATCATCCGGCCCATGCCGCCGCCGCCGTCGTAGACGAGCCGGTTGTTCGAATCGAAAACCCGATCCTGCAGCACCAGCGCGAGGTCGCGCGCACCATCGGGCAGGCCGAGGCTGCGCTCTTCCTCGTCATGCACGATCAGCAGGCCGGCGAGCCCGCCATAGACCTGCGGACCGGTCTGGCCATGCGGGTGCGGGTGATACCAGTAGGTTCCGGCGCGATTGCGAACGTCGAAGCGGTACTCGTATCGCGCGCCCGGTGCGATCGCCAACCGCGGATGGCCGTCCGCCGAATCGGGCACGAGCATTCCGTGCCAGTGCACGATGCTCGGCTGCGGCAGGCCGTTGTCGAAGGTCACCCGCACCGACTGATTGCGGTGCAGGCGCAGGGTTGGGCCGAGATAGCTGCCCGCCATCGTCTGCACTGCCTCGGCACGGCCATTGTTGGTTCGAGCGCGAAACTGCCAGACGCCGGTCGCCGGCCCATCGAGGATCTGCGCCTCGCCGGGCGCTGCAACAAGCGTCAGGTCGACGTCGGCGGCTTGTGCTGTCGACGGCAGGCTGGCCGCCGCAGGCGCCGCGACAGCGGCCTGGAGCAATGCCCGGCGGCGACTATCCATCGCGATCGTCCTCAGCGCCCATACCGGTAGTGGCGCCGGTCGCGCCGGACCTCGCGCTTGAGCTGCTCGCGCTGCGCCTGGGTCAGCACGTCTTCCATCTGCTTTTCGGCCTGCACGCGCGATTCGATCATCTGGCGCTGCAGGTCGCTCACTTGCGCGTACGCCTTGCCGATGGCGGCGGGGTCGCGATCGTCTGCCCCGGAAAGTTCGCGCAGCCGATCACGCGCTTCCCACATCTGCGACATCAGGCCGCGATGCTTTCGATGCAGTTCGTCGTGGATCCCGTCGATACGATCGGCCTGCTCGTCACTGAGATCGAGCGACCAGATCTGATGCATCCGGCCCATGCCACCGGGCCCCATCATCCCCGGGCCCATCATTCCGGGTCCCATCATGCCCATCCCGTATCCGCCCATCATTCGCGGATCCATGCCGTGCCAGGCGCCGTGCCCAGGGCGATGTCCGCTCCACATGCCCGGCCCGGCGTCGCAGCCCGGTCGAGGGCCCGCGCCGTGAGGTTCGGGCCCGCCCATCATCCGGTGGTGCCATTGCTCGTGGCCCATCATCCCGGGGCCCATGCCGTATCCCGGGCCCGGTCCGCGGCCCGGTCGGTAGGGCTCGGCCTGCTCGGCAGGTCTGGCCGGCTCCGTTTTCTTTTCCTGGGCGACCAGCATCGGTGTGGCGGCGATCAGCGCGACGGCCGCCGCGACGGCGGCGAGTTTATGGCGAGGGTTCATGGTGATTCCTTGCAGGAAACCTTCAAAGGACGGCCTGCCGGCAACAGGAAGAGCTTCGCCGCACGAAGTCGGCTGCGGTGTCGGCGGCACCCGGCCGCATCGAGGGCGCGCGGAACTGTCGTTCGCATGGCTCGCATGTACGGGACCCTGTCCGTCGCGCAATCGAATGAACGGGCAGGAAGTTGCCCGGTTCGGCACCCGTGCGCGGGGAAAGTTCCCCCGGCCTGCGTGCGTAGGGCGCTGATGGTTGCGCCGACGCGGTTCCGCGGCAGCGGCGCTGGCCGCTGCACGATCGCCAGCCAGAGCCCGGCCGTGCGGCTGCGGTCACCGTCTCATTTCGCGAAAGGGTCGCACGTACTTGAACCTCAGCGCACGTCGTGTGGTTGCCGCGATCGAGTGGCTTACGCCTTTCGTTCAGGGTCATCAGCCGAACGGAGAGAGCAGGCGAAGGAGCGCGCGGATCGCTGCCTTATGCTGGTTCCATGCAACGCGCGTCAGCAACGGAAGCAGAAGGCAGTCCGCCGCGAGAGATCGAACTGAAGCTCGCGGTTGCGGCGCGCGACCTGCCGCAGCTGCGGCAGCGCCTGGTCCGCTTCGGAAGCGGAACGACGCTCGAAGTCGACAACGTCTACTTCGACACCGCGGATCGGCTGTTGCGCGGCAGCCGGATGGCGCTGCGCGTGCGCCGGATCGGTGGACGCTGGGTCCAGACGCTGAAGACCGAAAGCGCGGTACGCGCGCTGTCGGCGCGCGGCGAATGGGAGGTGCCGGCGCCGCGTGGCCGACTCGATCTCGATCGTTTTCCCTTGACGCCGCTGGCGACGCTGATGCAGGCCCATCCGCAGGCAAGGTTGCAGGCGGCGTTTCGCACCCGCTTCCGCCGCACCGTCTGGCATGCGGACGATGGAGGCATCGAGCTTGCGCTCGACGACGGCGAGATCATCGCCGGCGAGCGGCGCGCGCCGATCCTCGAACTCGAACTGGAACTGAAGTCCGGCGCGCCCGAGGCGCTGTACCGGCTTGCGCTCGAACTGGCGGGCAAGGGCCGTGACGCGCTGGCGCTGCGTCCGGCCGTCGACTCCAAGGCCGCGCGCGGCTATCGCCTGGCGGCAGGCGAGGGTCCCGCGCCGGCCAAGGCCAACGCGCGTGCGGTGGTCGGCGCGCTGCCCCGAGGCACGACGCTCGCCGCGGCGCTGCGCGGCGTGGTCGAGCGGGCCACGACGCTCCTGCTCGCCAATACGGCGCCGCTCGGCGAGGCCGACGATCCGGAGTTCGTGCATCAGGCGCGCGTTGCCGTCCGCCGCTTGCGGTCGGCGGCGCGGCTGGTGGGCGACTCGGCCGGCTGGCCCAAGGCACTCGACCGCGACCTGCGCTGGATCGGCCGCCGACTGGGCGCGGTGCGCGACTGGGACGTGCTGCAGGCGCAGACGCTGCCCGCCCTGACCGCCGCGCTGCCCGCGTTGGCCGGGTCGCTGGCCGAACAAGTGCGGGAACTTCGGCGGTCCGACGATGCCGCGCTTCAATCGGCGCTGACCGGCGCGCGCTTCGCGCGGCTGGCGCTGCGGCTGCTGCGCTGGTCCGGCAGCGCCGCCGACCGCGGGCCGACGCTCGGCTCCTCGGCGCGCAAGCTCCTGGCGCGGTTGCATCGGCGGCTTCTTGGCTCGGCGGCATTCTTCGTCGCGCTGACGATCGAGGAACAGCACCGCGTCCGCATCCGCGCCAAGCGGCTGCGCTACGCGCTCGACCTGTTCGCCGGCGCGCTGCCGGCCAAGCCGACGGCGCGCTTCGTCGAGCATCTCGCCCGCCTGCAGGACGAACTCGGCGCGCTCAACGACGCGGTGGTGGCTGCGGCGCTGGCACGTCGGCTCGCCGGCGCGGCGCGCATCGATGCAGGGCCCGCCTACGACTGGCTCGGCGAACAGCGCCAGCAGCACGCGCTGCGCGCCGAAGCGGCACTGGCCGGACTGGCCCGGCTGCCGCAACCCTGGCGCTGAAAGCCTTCCAGCTGATCCCGGTCAGCCGCCCGCGATGCCGCCGGCGGTATGGTGCATCAGGTGCCGGTCGCAAGGCTGCGGCCCGTGGCTTTCCCATCGAACCCCAATGGAGCGCGTGATGAAGAACCGATACGGATTCGGCAAGACTGTGGACCTCGACTTCGAGTCGGCGCTGAAGAAGGTCGGCGAAGAACTGGCCAAGGAAGGCTTCGGCATCCTCACCGAGATCGACGTGCAGGCGACGCTGAAGAAGAAGCTCGACGCCGACATGCCGCCGTACCGGATCCTCGGCGCCTGCAACCCGCCGTTCGCGCATCGGGCGATCAGCGCCGAGCCGACGATCGGCCTGCTCCTGCCGTGCAACGTGGTGGTGCGCCAGGACGACGCGGGCAAGGTGCAGGTCGAGTTCATGGACCCGGAGGTGATGGTGCAGCTCGTCGACCGGCCCGAGGTGCATGGCATCGCCGCCGAGGTGCGCGCACGCCTGCAGCGCGCCTTCGCGGCGATCTGAACGGCGCGGCTGGAGGAAACCCTCGGCTCCGGCGCGGTTGCCTACATACCCCTGGGGGTATATGATGAGCGCCGTTTAAGTCCGTGGAGTCGCCATGCCATCGATGTCCCAGTCCGCTGCCGCATTCGTGCTTGCGCTGGCCGCGCTGCTCGCCCATGGCGCGGCCGGTGCGCAGGCGCCGGCGGCGTCGGCAGCGGTCGAGCTGCGCGAGGTCGACGACTTCTACGCGGCCGACGCGGTCATCGAGTCGTTGCACCAGGCCACCGTATCGGCGCAGATCGCCGGTCAGCTGACCCGGCTCCTGGTCGACGCCGGCGACCGCGTCCAACGCGGCCAGCTGCTGGCGCGCATCGACACTCGCGAGGCCGATGCGCAGCTGGCCAGCGCCGGCGCCCAGGTCGCGCAGGCCGAAGCGGCGCTGACCCAGGCGCAACTGAATTACGAGCGCACGAAGAGCCTGGTCGCGCAGAACTTCCTCAGCCAGTCGGCGCTCGACAAGGCCGACGCGGACCTCAAGACCGCGCGCGCCGCGCTCGAAGCCGCGCGCGCCGGCACGACGCAGGCCGCGACCGGGCGCAGCTTTGCCGAACTGCGCGCGCCGATCGACGGCGTGGTCACGCGGCGGCTGATGGAGCCCGGCGAGCTGGCCACACCGGGCCGCGGGGTGGTCGAGATCCACGATCCGGGCGCATTGCGCGCGGTGGGCACGATCCCGCAGTTCGTGCTGCCGCGCACGGCGCGGGTCGAGCGCGCCGAGATCGAACTCCCGTCGCTGCAGCGCCGCCTCAAGGCGTCGCGCGTCACGGTACTTCCGGCCGCGGATCCGCGCCTGCTCTCGACACAGGTGCGCGCCGAACTGCCGGCAGACGCGCCGGCAGGGATCGTTCCAGGCACGGCGGCCAAGGTGCTGGTGCCGATCGGCCGCAGCCGGAAGCTGGTGGTGCCGGCCGCGGCGGTGATCCGCCGCAGCGAACTGACCGCCGTTTACGTGCTGACCGACGGGGCCAGGCAACTGCGCCAGGTGCGGGTCGGCAATCGCGTCGGCGACGACGCCGTCGAGGTGCTGGCCGGGCTCACCGCCGGCGAACGCGTCGCGCTCGATGTGCTGCGCGGGACCGGAGCGATCTGATCGCAGTGACAACGTCCAATTTGCAAGGAGACGCGCAATGGCACATGTCGTGGTGATGGGCGCCGGGCTGGGCGGCATGCCGATGGCGTACGAGATGAAGGAACTGCTGCGGCCGGAAGATCGCCTCACGCTGGTCGGGCTGGGCGACACGTATCACTTCGTGCCGTCGAACCCCTGGCTGGCGGTCAGCTGGCGCAAGCGCAAGGACATCGAATTTCCGGTGGCCGAGTACCTGGCGAAGAAGGGCATCGCCTTCGACGGGCGTGGCGTGAAGCGCGTGCATCCCAAGGAAAACCGCCTCGAACTGAGCGACGGCGCGATGCTCGACTACGACTATCTGGTGATCGCCACCGGGCCGAAGCTCGCCTTCGACGAGATCGAAGGGCTCGGGCCCAACGGCCACACGCAGTCGGTCTGCCACATCGATCACGCGGAGAAGGGCGCAGCCGCGTGGGACGAATTCGTCAAGGCGCCGGGGCCGATCGTCGTCGGCGCGGTGCAGGGCGCCTCGTGCTTCGGCCCGGCCTACGAGTTCTGCTTCATCATGGAAACCGACCTGCGGCGGCGCAAGATCCGCGACAAGGTGCCGATGACGTTCGTCACCGCGGAGCCGTACATCGGGCACCTCGGCCTCGGCGGCGTGGGCGACTCGAAGTCGATGCTCGAATCGGCGCTGCGCGACAAGCACATCAAGTGGATCTGCAACGCCAAGGTCACCAAGGTCGAGGCGGGCAAGATGTTCGTGACCGAGCACGACGAGGACGGCAAGCCGAAGAAGGAGCACGAGCTGCCGTTCAAGTACTCGATGATGCTGCCGGCGTTCAAGGGCGTCGACGCGGTGTTCGGCATCGAGGGCCTGACCAATCCGCGCGGCTTCATCCTGATCGACGAGCACCAGCGCAACCCGACCTTCAAGAACATCTACTCGGTCGGCGTCTGCGTGGCGATTCCCCCGGTGGAGGCCACGCCCGTGCCGACCGGCGCGCCGAAGACCGGCTTCATGATCGAGTCGATGGTCACCGCCGCCGCGCACAACATCCGCGACGAAATCGACGGCAAGGCGCCATCGCACAAGGCGACCTGGAACGCGGTGTGCCTGGCCGACATGGGCGACACCGGCATCGCCTTCGTCGCGCTGCCGCAGATTCCGCCGCGCAACGTCAACTGGTTTTCCGAGGGCAAGTGGGTGCACCTGGCCAAAGTCGGCTTCGAGAAGTACTTCCTCCGCAAGCTGAAGAAGGGCGTGACGGAGCCGGCGTTCGAGAAGTACATCATGAACGCGATCGGCATCACCAAGCTGAAGGCCAGGCACTGAGGTGAGCACCGAGTCGACACAAGGTGCCGGCGACGGGCTCGGCATCTCGGGCCGCATCGCGCGTGCCTTCCTCACCACGCAGATCACGCCGCTGATCGCGCTGGTCGGCCTGCTGATGGGCGTCTTCGCCGTGCTCGTCACGCCGAAGGAGGAAGAGCCGCAGATCAACGTGACGATGGCCAACGTGCTGATCCCGTTTCCGGGGGCGGGCAGCGAGGACGTGCACAACATCGTCACCGTGCCGGCCGAGCAGGTCATCTCGCAGATCACCGGCATCGAGCACGTGTTCTCGGTGACCCGGCCCGGCCTGGCCATCCTCACCGTGCAGTTCAAGGTCGGCGAGGACCGCATCGCTGCGCTGGTGCGCCTGCACGACACGCTGATGGCCAACCGCGACTGGATCAAGCCGCACGTGGGCGTCGGCGATCCGATCGTCAAGCCCAAGGGCATCGACGACGTGCCGATCGTCGCGCTGACGCTGTACAGCGACCGGCCCGACGCGAGCAGCCTGGCGCTGGCGAAGATCGCCCACGCCGTGGAGGTCGAAATCAAGCGCGTGCCCGGCACGCGCGAGGTGGTCACGCTCGGCGGGCCGGACCGCGTCGTACGAGTGACCATCGAGCCGGAGCGGATGAACGTGCACGGCATCACGGTGGCCGACATCGAGCGCGCGCTTGCTGCGGCAAACGTCTCGCTGCCGGCGGGCAACCTCACCACGGGCAACCAGGACATCGAAGTCCGCGCCGGCCAGTTCCTCGCCAGCCGCCGCGATGTCGCCGAACTGATCGTTGGCGTGCACCCCGACGGTCGCGGCGGGCGCCGCCCGGTCTTTCTGGCCGACGTGGCGCGGGTCACCGACGGCGCCGACCTGCCGACGCAGTACGTCTGGCACGGCACGCGTGCCGACGGCAATGCCGGCGCCGAGTACGCGGCGGTGACGATCGCGGTGTCGAAGAAAGCCGGCGAGAACGCCTCGTCGGTCGCGGACAACGTGATCGCCCGGGTCGAGCAGCTCAAGGGCGAGCTGATTCCCGACGACGTCAGGGTGATCCAGACGCGCAACTACGGCGACACCGCGCGCGACAAGGCCAACAAGCTGATCCAGAAGCTGATCTTCGCGACCCTCTCGGTGGTGGCGCTGATCTGGGCCGCGCTCGGCCGGCGCGAGGCGGTCATCGTCGGCATCGCGGTGGTGCTGACGCTGGCCGCGACGCTGTTCGCGTCGTGGGCGTGGGGCTTCACGCTGAACCGTGTTTCGCTGTTCGCGCTGATCTTCTC